>JAXMBV010000035.1:0-70894 GCA_046349695.1 Planctomycetaceae bacterium
CTCTCTCGGAGGGCGGCTTCGCTGTTATGTCTGAAACCGGGCGAATAACGGAAATTCATCGTCAGGACCATTCTCTCCAACTGCTGGTGGTTGTGGTTGGGGCAGGCGTGTTTCTGTTTGGGATCGTGACAGTGATAAGTGTGCTGATCGATTCAACAGACCGAAAACGTGGCACTATCGGTGTGTTGCGCGTTATGGGCATGTCGCGTTTAGGGATATTTGTCTCCATTCTTGCCAGAGCCACAGCAATCGGTGCCATAGCGGCTGCGTTGAGCCTTTTGTTGGGTCTCGGGCTCAGCGCGTTCCTTGGTTGGAATCCACCAGGTGATGTGGCTTGGTTAAGATGGAAACCCGTTGTCTACGTTTCGCTCGACAAAGCGGACCTGTTCCTCGTAGCTAGCGGGGCTATGCTTTGTTGTGCCTGCGGCGCGGTTCCACCAGCCTGGAAGGCCAGTCGAATCGACCCGTTTGAAGCGATTGTTGAAGGTCGATTCCGTTGACCCAAGTGCGTGTTTGTGCAGACAACTTCCGATAGTCCCATATTCGAGAGCTATATGAGTCTTCACCTTTCCATTCATTTTCGAACAATGACTATCGTTTGCTGCTTTAGTTTAGCGGTCGCAGTGAAGACCGAGACTCTAGCAGATGACGCTGGCAACAAAATGACCGTAGAATTTAAGGAGATATCCGGACTGCAACTGAAGTTGAGGTATTGCCCGGACGGGTCCCTTTTTCCTGGTCGACCTGTTAATCCTGGTTCATCCTCAGCTGTTCCACCCGTGTCCGTTCATGATTTCTACATAGGGGAAACAGAAGTCACAATTGGCCAGCTCCGTACCGTTCTTGGTCCGGCAGGTGTTTCTCGAATTGTCACCGCTGCCAAACGCTTTTCTTCCAACCAAGAGCTTTTGCAGATAGTTGAGTCGGGCGAAAACGAGCCCGCCATTTTGATTGGACTCGAGGAAGCCGTTGACTTTTGCGTGGCCTTACAACTCGCATTCGACAAACAGCGATCCTCGGAAGTGCAGAGCACTATTGAGACACGGACCTTTCGCTTGCCGTCGCACATCGAATGGCAATACGCTGCACGGGCCATTCAATCATCAACAGATCAGATACAGCGTCCTCATTTTGGTCGTTGGGTTCGGTTTGATGAACTTTCGGTTTCTAATCAAGAGAAGTGTCGGGAAGTGTGGAAGACAATGGGACTACAAGGTGAGTTCAACGGAAGTCAGGATGCATTCTTACAACTTTCTCTGGCTCCAGATGGTGAACGCCCAAAGGTCCGCGAGATTCTAGATGAAGCGTTCCAAAAAGCTTTTGGCGCTCCAGCACGGAGTGCGGCGGGAACCGGCCATTTGACAAATGTAGGTACAACATACCCAAACGATTGGGGGCTTTGCGAAATGCATGATAGCGTACCGGAATGGGCAATCTGGGCGCGTGACCGCGAACGCGTTTCAACTTTGTGGAAGCGGATCGAAGCCCAACGGAAGCAGGGGGCTATGCTAGATGGGCAAGAAGACGTCTTCCTGTGTGGCGGATCCTTTGCCGACTCGTTTTTCGGTTCAAATGCTCTTTCGCGATTTACGATCTGGGGTGGGCCAAAGATGGCAGAAGGCCAATCGTTGCCGTTCGCTTATGTTAGAGCTGATCAAGTAGAAGAGTACTTGCCGGGGTTCCGCGTTGTGCTGGAACGATCGCTCGACGACGAGTGGCTTTATTTGGTGAGAAAGGGCGTGTTCCAAAAGGGGACGTTCCTCCCTGGTGCAAAGGAATTTGTTGCCAACAGCAGAGAACTTGCCACAGAGCTCGCTGATGAAACTCATATTTCGCACAAGGTGTTAGCATTTTACGCTTCACTTGTTAGCGATGATTCAATAAATCAAATGGCGGTTGGCGAAGAACTAGCTCACCTTTCTACGGTTTCAGCGCCGACCTCCCAAGTTGAAAAACCAAACCGATTGTTGGCAATTGTCAAGAAGGACGATAATGCGAAAAAGGAGGAGAGCGAAACATCGTTAACCGACGACCAGTTTTTTTTTCGAACGCTTTCGTCAGTAGTAAAGAGAGCGCCGGTAGCTTCCGACCGTTAGATCTATTGGTTCTGCGCAAAATGAAGTGCGCGGCGTAAATTCAGAGCAGTTGGTTGTTTACGAGGAGTGGTCACCTCGGTCTGATGAGCAGTGTCTAAATCTGATTCATCAGGAGAACCGAGATGACCACGCGGGAATTGTACAAGGCAATTGGGGTTGCTGGCTACGAGTCGTTGGAATGCTGGCGAAAAGATGGTGTTTTTCATTTGCGGCTGGCGGCTCCTGCGTCCTGCTATCGATGTCCTCAATGCGGGAACCGTGACGTAATACGTCGAGGACAGGTGTATCGATTTGTGCATGCACCGCGTATCGGCATGGATCGGACAGTGTTGTTCATCAGGACGCCGCGGCTGGAATGCCGGATCTGTCAGCGAGTGTTGAACGCCATACTTCCCGGCGTGGTCCCGCTGTGCAATTACACCAAGAGCTTTGCCAGAATTGTTGTGGACCTGCGGAAGATGATGACGATTCGGGATGTGGCTCGCTATCTCGGAGTCGGGGAAGGGATGGTTCGCGGTATCGACAAGGCGTACCTGCAGAAGACTTTCGCTAAGCCTCGACTGCGTGATCTGGAAGTCATTGCCATTGACGAAATCTACGTTGGTAAGAAGAACAAATTCTTCACAATCGTGATCGACTGGCAGTCCGGTGCGATTGTGTATGTCGGCGAAGGCAAAGGTCAGGAAGCACTCAATCGCTTCTGGAAAAGCCTGCGTGCGTCCCGAGCAAAGATCAAGGCTGTCGCCACGGACATGTCGAGCGCCTATTACGCAGCCGTGATCAGGCATTTGCCGAACGCCATGCAGGTGTTCGATCGATTTCATATTGTGAAACTGATGAATGACAAGCTGACTCAACTGCGACGCGACCTGCAACGCGAGGCGGAACTGATGGACCGCAATGTTCTGAAGGGCATGCGCTGGCTGCTCCTGAAACATCCAGACAACCTCGATGACTCGAAGAACGAACGTGTCCGCCTGCAGGAGGCTCTGGACTTGAACCGGTCCCTGGCGATCGCTTACTACCTCAAAGAAGATCTCGGTCAGATCTGGAAGCAGTCCACCAAAGCGGTCGCGGCCAGATTTCTGACAGACTGGTGTCGTCGAGCCCGCGCGTCCGGAATCAGAGTGCTGATGACCATGGCCAACACGCTGGAGGGTCATCGCAGCGGAATCCTCAACTGGTACGACTACCCAATCTCCAGTGGACCACTCGAGGGCATCAACAATAAGATCGGAGCTCTCCAGAGAATGGCATATGGGTACCAGGACAAGGACTACTTTATCGCCAAACTCTATGCACTCCACCTCGCCAAGTTCGCTCTCATCGGATAATCACTATCAGAACACGCGCACTTCATTTCGCGCAGAACCGATCTATTAACGGTCAACCCGGTTGACTACGTTTTCACTTTTCCATTCCAACTCGCCGGAGACTCGCTGGCGAGTTTTTTCATTGCTACGCTACTCGCCGTTCTTCCTGCCCACGTTCCTCCCGCCTTCCTTCCTCCGGTGTTTCATGTTGCGACCTTTCGCTGCGTGCGTTGTCCTTCTTGCCCTGTCGACTGAGCTCTTTGCGTTTCAGGAACCGACAGATCCGTCCCGCTTTGAACTGACAGAACTTTCGCGAGGACTCGTGCAGCCGATGGAGCTGTGCGTTGCTCCGGACGGGACGGTGTACTTCATTGAACTGGCAGGAAAGCTGCGAGCACTCAGACCGGGAAAGACGGAGCCGGAGCTGGTCGGCGAAGTGACGATCACGACCGAACAGGAAAACGGACTCATCGGCTTCGCGCTGGATCCGAACTTCGAAAAGACTCAGTGGATCTATCTGCAGTATTCCCCGCCGAACTTTCCGGGGCAGCATATCAGCCGATTCACTCTGGTCGACGGCAAGCTGGATCTCTCCTCGGAAAAGCTACTGCTGAAGTTTGAAGAGCAGCGCAAGGAGTGCTGCCATCATGCAGGCTCCATGTGCTTTGGTCCCCGCGGCGAACTGTTTATCGCGACGGGTGACAACACGCATCCTCACGGCGATTCGCAGGGTTATGCTCCGATCGACGAACGTCCCGATCGCTCGCCCTGGGATGCTCAAAAGTCCGCCGCCAACACAAACAGTTACAGCGGAAAGATCCTGAGGATTCGTCCGATGCCGGATGGAACCTATGAGATTCCGGAAGGCAACCTGTTTCCGGCAGATGGCTCCGTTGGTCGTCCGGAAATCTACTGCATGGGTTGCCGCAATCCCTGGCGCATGACGGTCGATTCCGAAACAGGCATCGTGTACTGGGGCGAAGTCGGACCGGACGCTGGCGGTGACGGTCCTCGCGGACCTCGAGGTTACGATGAGATCAATCAGGCGAAGAAGGCTGGCAACTTCGGCTGGCCCTACTTTATCGCCAACAATCAGCCTTATGCCGATGTTGACTATGCGACGGGCAACGTGGGAGCAAAGTTCAACGTCGAAGATCCCGTCAACGAATCTCCCAACAATACCGGCGCGAAGCACATTCCGCCGCCAACGTCCGCGCTGCTCTACTATCCGTATGGTGACTCCCCGGAGTTTCCTGAGCTGGGCAGTGGCGGTCGATCCGCCTGTGCTGGACCGGTTTATCATTATTCCGAAGCCCTCGCTTCGAACGGCAAATTTCCCGCCTCGATGGACCGCGCACTGTTCATCTTTGAATGGACTCGTCACTGGATCAAGGTGGTCTATCTCGACGACAACTTCAACGTGACGAAGATCGAACCGTTCATGCCGCAGCAGAAGTTCGTGCGGCCCGTGGACATGCAGTTCGGGCCGGATGGGGCGCTGTACGTTCTGGAGTACGGAGAAACCTGGGGCGTCAATGCGGATGCTCGCCTGGTTCGCATCGACTACGTTCGCGGCAATCGTCCGCCTCAGGTTGCTGCGTCGACGGAGAACAACATCGGCCGCGAGCCGCTGGAAGTGAAACTGTCCGGTCAGGGAACATCGGATCGTGATGCCAGCGATACTTTGTCGTTCGAATGGAAGCTGACAAAGACGAGTGATCCAACTGCGAAGCCTGTGACGGTCGCGACGACTCAGGATGCCGTTGTCACCGTCAAAGATCCAGGCGTCTACAACGCCGAGCTGGTTGTGACGGATTCTTCAGGAGCCAGTCGTTCTGCATCCGTGCCAGTGCTTGTCGGCAATGCCCGGCCGGAACTGAAATTCGTGAAGCCGGAGCCTGGTGACTTCTTTGATGCTCAGAAGCCGATTCGCTACGAGCTCATTCTGAAGGACTTCGAAGACGGCACGAACGACGATCATGAAATGGACGTGAACGGCGTTCAGCCGATCGATCCGGAAGGACCAGGGCGAGTCAGCGTGAATGCGGTGTTCGCCACAGGCCCGGTACCTGGCGCGAGCGGTTCAACGGCTGCGGAAGTGAATGTGCCAGCGGGGCTCAAACGAATGAAGAACAGCGATTGCTTCAATTGTCATGCGGTTGATCAGAAGCGCGTCGGACCTCAGCTGCTGGAGATTGCCAACAAGTATCGCAAGGTCGACGGTGCACTGGATGCCTCCGTGCAGCGAGTCCTGAAAGGCAGCACGGGAGTCTGGGGCAAGATTCCGATGATTCCGCATTCACATCACACAACCGATGAACTTCGCGAGATGGTTTCCTGGATCTACAGTCTGGAACCCGCTGGTCTGGTGCGAGTCTTCCCGGGCTTTGTTGGCGACATCCCTGTAACAGCCGAAGAGGCCGGCAAGCCTGGTCATTACCGTCTGGAAGCCAGTTACTCCGATCGAGGCGCCGGAGCGGTGCCTTCTTTGAGCACGTCTGTCACGATGTTCCTGCGTCAGCGAACGACCGAAGCGGAGAATGCCGACGAGATTATTGGGCCGCAGGTGCTGGGATCCGGTAACGCTTCCGGTGGCAAATTCATCGGAGCGATCAATCACGGCCATGTTCTCCGGTTCAATGGCGTGCCGATGGACCGAGTTCGACGAGTCCATCTCCGCATCGCTTCGGCCGGTGCCGGAGGTTCGATTGAGATTCGGCAGGACGCTGCGGATGGCCCCGTTCTGGCATCGACTGAGATCGAAGTGAATGGCCAGTGGGAACAGTTCTACGATCGAATTCTGGACCTCCCCGAATCAACCGGACGCCACGACATCTTCGTCCGCTTCACCCATCCCCAGCAAGCCGGCGGACTCATGAACCTCGACTCCATCAGCTTTTTGGACAAGCCGTAGAATGGCCGCCCTCGGCCGTCAGCGATTCACTTCGCATGGCTCTTCAAGTTCGCGCCGATGATTTTGGTCTGACAAAAGATGTGCGACAGAAGATAATCGCAGTAGCTGTACCAACGGCAATCATAAGCCCACCACCATCGGGTAGCACAGGTGCAGCCTGTGCCGCGCAGCGGTCGGAAGCCGATGGGGGGCGTGGTTATCCCAGTGCGCTGTGCCCCAGCATCGATTCACTGAAAACTGAACACTGAAAACTGAACACCGAGAAGCACACGCCCTTTAGGCGTGCTACGTAACCAAGAGTGAAACGCAGACGGCCGAGGGCGGCCATCCCACGACGATTCTACGACGATTCTACGGCCATCCTACGGCTTGAGCTAACTTCTCTTGTGTCTGTTCGTGTGGGGCACTTAATATCTCGCCCTTGTGCGTGGCGTCGACTGACTTCAGATGCCGGCGAAAAATGGTTTGAGCACTTTCTAACCTGGAACAAACAGCATGGACCCCATCACAATGCTGGCACGTCGCGGACTCAGCAGCCTCATCAACGGTCTTATGGAAGGTGATCCGGTCGCCTGGGGCGCCCTGGGCATCGGCATTCTTGTCGCGGGTATAACCTGGTACTTCAAGAGCCGTTCGAACAGCAATTGATGTGTGTCGCGGGAAATGCGCGTCGCGGGGACTTACCGTTCACCAGAAAGTAGCCAATGCGAAAAGCGATTTCTGCGGAAGACTTTCTGGCGAATGCTCCTGCATGGAATGAAGAGCTGGGGCAGCTTCGAGAGATTCTGCTTTCCACCGGCCTTGAAGAAACCATCAAGTGGGGGACACCGGTCTATTGTCTCGACGGGAAAAACGTCGTGGGAATCACAGGGTTCAAAGCCTACTTTGGGCTGTGGTTCTTTCAGGGAGCATTGTTGAAGGATCCGAAGCAACGCCTGGTGAATGCTCAGGAAGGTCGCACGAAGGCTCAGAGGCAGTGGCGCTTTCAGTCGGCAGCGGAGATTGATCGCCGGCTGATACTGAGCTACGTCAAAGAAGCCATTGCTCTGGCCGAAGCGGGAACGGAGATCAAGCCGGATCGCGACAAACCCCTGGAGATTCCTTCTGAACTGGAGGCTGCTCTCAAAAGGAACGCGAAGGCTCGCCGGATCTTCGAAACGATGAGCAAGTCCTGTCGCCGCGAATACGCAGAATACATCTCAGAGGCAAAGAAACCCGAGACTCGGCAGCGCCGCCTGGACAAGATCATGCCCATGATCGAAGCCGGAGGCCGCTTCTCCAGCGGCTCAAAACGCTGAGCATGCCGCGGTCAAAACTGTCAGCTCGAATGCGCTAAACCGTGCCGTGGTTTCCCGTTTTCTGACGCAGAACTCTGGCCCGTTCGTGACGTCCCAGCGCGGCATGAGCAGTGCTGAGGGCCTGCAGGCGAGTCACGTTTGTCTCTTCGTCGTCCGCTCGCACATCTCGCGTTCGTGTGGCCCGCAGAATCCGAAGGGCACAGGAAGGATCGTAGGCGGTCAATGTCGAGACCAGTTCCAGGTGATCGCCGATCAGTCCGCCGCAGCGTCGAGCTTCCGCGATCAGGTAGTCTTTCGCGTACTTGTGCAGAATCTCCGCGGCAAATTCGCGGGCACCACAGCGGTGGGCCAGTCTGGCGGCCTGAAGCAGAATCTCTGGTGACAGCTGTTGCTCTAACTGTCGTACAAACGGAATGAGTGGCCGGATCAGTTCCGGTCGTTCCTGAAATGCTGGCAGTCGGATCACGATCGCCAGTGACGTGCACGTCAGTCCGAAAGGAGCAAAGCACTGCTGAAGGACATCAACGATCTTCGATTCTTCCGCTGTCTTCAGTGCCAGCAGCAGCGGCGCATTCTCGCTGGTGATCGAATTGCCAAGATCCTGAGCGTGGTCGTCATACCAGCGCGGTGCCACCAGGCTCGAAACCGTATCATGCTGTGCGACGATAGTTCCCATATCGGCAGCGAGGCGAGTCGCGATGTCGGCCACATACTGGCTCATCGGAAACTCACTCTCATGGCAATACGGATGATAGGTCATAAGAAATCCGGAATCGCCCAGCGTGAGCAGGCAGCGTCCGATGACTTTGCCATGATGATCACGAGCAAACAGGATCCGCTTATTGACATCGACCGCGTTTGAAACGGCAGAAAAGAAGTTGAAGCCGTCCGGACTGAGGCACGTGTCAAAGTAGTGCCCCATCAGCAGAATCTCAGCGACATCTGTTTCGAATCCAATCCGGACGGTCTTTCCCTGGTACTCGGTTGTCAACAGCGTCGCCGAGTTCAGCCATGGATCTGTCCTGAGACCACGGCTCTTCAGCTGTTCCAGAAATCTCAGGTTTTCCGGTTCGCAAACTCGATCCCACGATTCACCATTCCATTGCAGTCGCAGCAGACGAAAACCCATCGAGCGAAAGGGATCTTCAAGCAGCATCAGACCCTTGATGAGTTCGGCGTAGCGCCGATTGGTCAGGAAGCGACCGATGTCCGGCAGCCCGGTGCAGCGTTCTGCATCAGAAAGCAGGACCTGTCGGAATTGACTGCCGAAGTCTTCCAGAACGTATCGCTCCAGACGCTGCTGGATCTTCTCATTCAGTCGAAGCGCTGTTGCTTCTGTCAGAGCCGTTGGTTCACTCAGTCGCCTTTCAAGGTTCTGCAGTCTGAGCATCAGATGCTCCGGTTTTGCATGCGACGACAAACGCTCTTTCAGCGCAGCGATCTCACGAACAATGCGCGAGGCCGGAGGACAGGCCTGATGAATCAGCCTTGCGACAACGCGTTCTGCATTCGGTGCGATGGCAGCAAACAGAGCCACCGTCGGCAGCAAAGCATCAGGCAGACCGTTTGCCCATGCGGGGACTTCGGGATTTTCGAGTCGCGTTGCCGGGTTCATCGTCAGGCGAAGACCAGGGCGAAGTTGTCGTCGCAAATCCAGCAGTCGTCGGAGCGGATCAACCGTGCCGCGACACAGCATTCGAGGAATCAGGTCCGACCATCCCTGAACAGACAACTGCGCGTGCAGAATCCGAACACAACCGGAATAGCCGCGACGATGCTGATCCAGCTGCGACAGCGATTTGACGAGACTGGCCAGCGGAAACGTTCTGGAATGCAGTTCCATCGCCGCATCGATCGTCGATTCCGTACAATGGTCGATCAGATTCAGTCGCCGGAGCTGTTCGAACTGAGAATACGCTTCCTCAGGGTCTGAGAAGACTCGCAGCAGCGTTGCAAGGACAAATGCCTGATCCTCATCGAATGCAGAATCACTCGCGGAAGCTCGAACAGTCAGCTGCAGATACTCTTTCCAGCGGTTTCCGCGAAGTTCTATGTTCGGGATCATCCCATAGTGCCGCCACTGGTTGAACTGCGAATTCGCGAGGCGACGAATCTGATTGTGCCACAGTTGAAACAGACGGGGCTCCGCCGCGTTCTGCTTCAAATGATCCGCAACCGTATGGAGGTACCGGCAATACTCACGACTGTTGCCATTGAATTGCAGCCGCATCGCACTTTCGCGCAGCAGCAACACCTGAAAGAAGAAGCAGGCGGGATCAAACCCCTCGCTGTTTCGTACATCGTGAGCATCATCCAGAGCCTGCAGCACGGCTCGAACGCTTCGCAGCAGTTCCGGCCTTGCGTATTCAGCCAGTGTGATCAGGTTTGCAAAGATGTCATCGAAGGGAAGTTCGCTCAGGCAGGAACGGTCGAGCCTGCTGAGTTCCTGCTGGGCCAGTTCGCACCAGGCTTTCTCTTCTTTGGAGTTCCAGTGTCGAGCCTGCTGCTGAATGGTGACAATGATCGGCAGAATCTCGCACTGCAGAGTTTGCCACGGCTGGCGATTCAGATGGACTACTCCGGAACGCAGAAGCAAAGGAATCAGTTCCAGAACCTTCCGGCGGTGAGACGCTCGGCATTCGAACAGTCGGCGGATGGCGAACACCAGTTGACTCGCCAGCGACGTTCGTGGCGAGTCGGGCAGCGGTGCATTGCGAGAGCCAAGCCAGTTCTTCAGTCGGTCGGCATATCGTTCGAGCTCCCTTGTCGGAACTTCGTAACAGCCTTCGACCTCGAGTGCCCGAGGGAGCCACGACCACAGTGTCCAGCCATCGTCTTCGATCATCCTGATCAGCTGCAGAACCTCGTTATGTCCTACGGTCCGCAATCGTCGCAGCCATGAGAGGTTGTTGCAGGCGAAGGTCAGACGGGATTGTCGAAGCGGACACGTTTCATCTGTCCAGGCAATGGCTGTCAGAAGCAATCGTTCATCCGGACCGGCGACTTCCCAGATCGTACGGAAACTCGATGGTGCGGAATCCGAGTCCTCGCCTGGATCAAACGGAAGCAGACGTTCAGGAGGTTCAATCCGCTCCGACGTGTCGAGCTGCGACGATGATCGAAGCCGCAGCGACGAACCAATGCACGACGGCAGATGAACAGCGCTGGCCAGTCGCGTCAGAGTCTGCTCCGCACGATCGTACCATGACGGATCAACGCCCGTCAGTTCCGACACACCCAGTGCGTCGTTCGAGAATGCTCGCTGGCACCAGGCAAGTTTCTTCATCGCGCGGGCCACGAGCGACGAGTCTACTCGAACGATATCCGGAAATCCGCGTCCCGCGATGCACCACGGCTGCCACAGAACAACTCCATCCTCGCTGCCAGCCGGAAAGCCGTGCAGCCAGTGGAGATCTGCTTTCAGAATCATCCGAGCGCGCGCGATGGCGGATTTTTCGGACGATGCTCGTGTTCGTTCCGGACGCATGCGTGGAGCAGAGCAAAGAGTGTTTGCCGGCGGGACCGATCAACCTCGATGGTCCACAGAAGCCGACTCCTGCCAACGACACACGATCCACTCACCCGGTTCGCAGTGTCATGCGCCCGACTCTGATCCTGATCTTAATCTTAACCTTAATCCTAATCCCGCCCCGCGCTCCTGCCCCAACCGCGCGCTACTCACGAATCGGCTTCTGTTCCCCCAGCAGCGTCATATGCCCTTCGATGCGGGCTTTTTCTTTCTCCGGAGCCATCTCTTTGGCGGTGGCCACCCATTTCTTTGCTTCGTCGTACTGACCATTTTCTGCCAGAGCCGCGGCGTAGGTATCCAGCGTGTTCCACTGTTTGTACTCGGTGATCCCGCAGGCGAGTTTGGAAAGTTCCAGAGCCCGAGCGGGATTGCGAATGCTGTCGTCAGGGCACGTTGCCAGCAGCCAGGCCAGGTCATTTGTCGCTTCGAAGGTGGTCGGGCTGATCTTCATGGCCGCTTCAAGGTCCGCGATGGCTTTCGCGTATTCCTTTTTCTGGCGGTACGAATACGCTCGATTGCCAAGAGCATCCACATACTTTGGATCAATCTTCAAAGCGGCCGTGAAGTCACGAATGGCATCGTCAGACTGATTCATCTTCTGATGCACGATGCCTCGATTGTTCAGCGCTTCCGGATAGTCGGGAACAAGTTTCAGGGCGGCCTGCAGATCAGTCAGAGCCAGTGGGTACTGTTCCTGTTCGATGTAGGCCAGAGCACGGTTGTTAAGCACCAGAAAATTCTTCGGCTCCAGTGCGGTTGCGGCGGTGAAATCGCGGATAGCCGCGTCATAGTTTCCCTGCAGATACAGCGCCTGGCCTCGATTGTTCAATGCACCGACGTTGCGAGGCGACTGGCGAAGGCATTCGGAAAAGTCCTTGATCGCCTTGTCGTACTGCTGATGAGCCAGGAAGGCGACGCCTCGAAGCTGATAGTTCTCCGCCGTTCCAGCGGTTACGACTCGCTTCGAAAGTTCATCGATGGCCGTGTCGAACGGAACAGTTTCCTTTTCCCAGAGCCATCCGCCTTTTTCATTGATCCACAGCCATTCGCCATTGGTCAAAGTCACCGTGAAGACTTCGCCAAGATAGGCTTTCCAGACGGTTGACTGAGGCGTCTTCAGTTCCGCCGCATGCTTTGTGATCATGATCTTCTTGCCGACTCGAGGATCCGCGGCCTGCTGAGCGATGCTCGTTGCCGCAAACACCGTGAAGGTCAGAAGAAAAGCCAAAGCCCGCTGAGACACTGACATGTGCAACGTTCCCATCCCTGAAGTCATTCCGGTCATGAACCCAATCCGTGCCGCATTGTTCGCCAAACGTCGCCTGCAACGCAAGAGCTTCAAATCATCGTCTGCACGAAGCCACTCAGAATTCCCGATGAAGAACCGCGAGGGCTGATGAGTCACGTGGAACAGAGAATCCAGGTAATTTCCATCCGGTCATTTGGTGCATTGCTCGGGCAAAATGACCGGGCAAATAATCCGGCGAGTATGATGCGTCAGCTTCCCGGTACTTCCTGTGTGATTCGGATTCTACCGGTACACTCTCGGCGGAAAATCCCGTAAATCAGCTCTTCGCGCTGCGGTCCACTTCCAGTCCTCGATCATTCCAGCCGCGGAAGCCGCCGTCCATGGAAATGACGTTGGTGTAGCCCATCAGCTTTAGGTTCAGTGCGGCAAGGGCAGAGCGATAGCCGCCGCCGCAGTACAGAACGAGCGGTGTCGCCGGGTCCGGAACTTTCTCTTCAATGTCACGCTCGATGACGCCTTTGCCGATGTGAATGGCTCCCGGAATTCTTCCCGCGGCATACTCACTTTCTTCGCGAACATCGACCAGCAGGAACTTGTCACCAGACTCACGACGCCGAATCATGTCTTCGATCGTGCATTCCTGGACCTGCTTGCGAGCCATGTCGACGATGTCGACGAACTTTTTTCCGTGAGCTTTGGCCATGGCAGTTTTCAGTCTTCAGTTTTCAGTGTTCAGTTGCTGGGGAAGTTTCGAATGGAGAGTCTAATACAGCAGGGAGCGAATGGCATCTGATCCAAGCGTTACCGTCAGCCAGCTGCCGCTGAGTGCCAGAAGGGACGCGCAGGTCAGCAGAAGAAGAATCTCCGCGGTCTGAAGCAACACGATCGTGCCTCGACTGCAGCCCAGTCGAAACATTGTCAGCATCTCCGTCGCTCGCAACCGCAGCGACAGGTTCAGCACCAGTCCCAGCAGCAGAAGCGTGACGATCAGTGCGGCAACGGAACAGGCCCAGACAAGCTGCTCAATCCGAAAGACCATGCTCATCAGTTCGTCGATCACATCGGGTGGCTTGATGCATTGAGCATCCGAGTCGGAACTCTGGAATCGACCCAGAATCTGGATGCGTGCCTTCTCCGTTTCCGGCACAACAATGATGGCGGTCAGAGGAAAATCGGAAGGCTCACCGTGAAAGTGAAACGAGTCGCGATTGGCCTCGGTGATCTCCGTGAAGGGCAGTACGCCGGCATTGGCCGTGATCGTGTTTGGATCTTTCCGGTTGCCGTTTTCATCGTCACGCTGAAGCAGCAAGGCCGGATCCGTGTTCTTCGAAACTTCCTGGTGGCCATGTCCAATTCCGTCAATGACCCATGCAGTCTGGACATCGGTAAAGATGGCTTTGTCGTCGGGTGACTGAGTCGGCGCGAGGATGCCGGTGATCAGCATCTTCAGCGGATAATCACCAGCAAGATTCAGCGCGTTTCGAGGAGCCGACAGGACGGAGTCACCGACCTTGAGGCCTGCCAGCCTTGCATACTCCGAACCCACAACGCATTCGCCGAGCAAAGCGGGTAGGGCACCGTCCGCCGGTCGCAAGCCCCGAAACTCAAAGTATTCGAGCGACGTGCCAACAATCGGAGCGCCGTCCAGTCCCGGAGCTGACTGGCTGCGATAGCGAATGTGAAGGGGAATTCCGATCGCGAGACCCGTCTCCGAAGTCTGTTCGAGATCTTTCATGGACACTTCGGCTGGCGGCACCGATTCGAAATACAACGCATGCAGCACAAGATCGATTCTGCTTCCTCGAGCACCCACAATCAGCGGCGTCGATGCGGCTCGCGCGGAGATCTCTTCCTGAAACTGCCGCAGCGCAAGACGAACGGTCACGGGCAGCCAGATGGTGATGGCGAGGCTCAGAATGATCGTGAGCGATCGTCCTCGATTCCACCACAGCGAATGAACAGCCAGGAAGAACGCATGTCTCATCGCGCCGTCTCCGTGGCCGGAACCGTACGGCGAAGAAATTGCTCGAAGGGAATGACGCGATCAAATCGACTGAGCAATGTGTGATCGTGAGTCACCATCATCAGAGTGGCATTCGATCGTTTGGCTTCCGACAACAGCAGCTCAACGATCTTCTGAGCATTCACGGGATCAAGGTTACCCGTCGGCTCGTCCGCCAGAACCACCTGCGGAGACAACAAAAGTGCCCGACACAGAGCGACTCGCTGACGTTCACCCTGCGACAGTCGTGTGACGGAGCGATTGGCCAGAGGCATCAGCCCGACCGCCGTCAGCAGCTCATCCGCGCGCTGGCGAATGGCGGTCGTGAGTCGCACTTGCGGATGAATTCGACAGGGCAGCAGGACGTTGTTTCGAACGTCCAGATAGTCCAGCAGCTGGAAGTCCTGGAAGACGAGCCCGATGTTTTGAAGTCGAAACAAACGACGGGCCGCATCATTCAGCTGAGTGACCGTGGTGCTTCCTACCTGGACGGTTCCCTGCCGGACTGTCAGAATACCCGCGACGATGTTCAGCAGCGTCGTCTTCCCGGAACCACTCGGCCCCACAATCGCAACAGACTCCGCTGTCCCGACGGCAAGTTGCGGGATCTCCAGAGAGAACGGTCCGTCGGGATAGGTGAACTGAATCTGTTGAATGGAAATCATGCAAACTCCAGCCTGCAGGCACGAGCCATGCTCATCCCGCTGACCTGCTGTATCAGCCATTTTGCCCGGACGGGCAGTTGATCGTACAACGTACTTCGTCAGAACATCGGAG
The DNA here is from genome assembly GCA_046349695.1 of Planctomycetaceae bacterium. Taxonomy (GTDB): domain Bacteria; phylum Planctomycetota; class Planctomycetia; order Planctomycetales; family Planctomycetaceae; genus SXXK01. The sequence goes on from JAXMBV010000035.1 coordinate 15,179, forward strand.
AGAATTCTAATGTCCGGTCCCGTGAAGGCGATTCCCGAAGGTTACCATTCTGTGACTCCGTACCTTCTGGTTCGAGGTGCTCAGGAGGCGATGGCGTTCTATGCCAAAGTGTTCGACGCCAAAGAAATCATGAAACTGGTCGGTTCGGACGGCCGAGTCGGTCATGCGGAAATCAGCATCGGAACGTCTCGCGTGATGCTGGCCGACGAACACCCGGAAATGGACTTCCTGGGTCCTCAAAGTCGCAACGGCACAACCGTGACGATTCTGTTGTATGTGGAGAACGTTGATGAAGTCTTTGATCGCGCGATCGAAGCGGGAGCCACGGAACTTCGGCCGCTGTGTGATCAGTTCTATGGTGATCGCAGCGGAACTCTGACGGATCCATGGGGCCACATCTGGACAATCGCGACGCACATTGAGGATGTTTCGAAGGAAGAAATGGATCGACGTTTCCGTGAAATGTTTGAAGAATAAGGTTTCGTACGAAAACTGTCTGTTCATGTAGCGGCACGGCGCGAGCCGTCCGGTGAATCAAAGGCCGGGGCTTGAGATTCCGCTGAACTGTCACCGGAGGGCTCGCGCCCTTCCGCTATTTGTTGATGATGAAAATGCTCTGTTGCTGCTGGAGTTGTTCGATGTTCTGTCGAGTTGTTCGAACTGTGTCGCGAGGACTGGCTGCTGTGTTGTTCATCGGGGGGTTGCTGTCCAGCGCGGAGCTGCGAGCCAGCGATCCTCCTGTGATTCTGCTCACCGGATTTGAGCCGTTCGGAGAAAAGCGTCCGCCGAATCCGTCGTGGGAAGCCATCAAAACTTTGAATGACACGGAATGGAACGGTCACCGGATCGTGGCGGTGCAGCTTCCCGTTGTCTGGGGCGAACCGATCAAGCAGATTGATTCGCAGATCGATTCCCTGAAACCCGTGGCTGTGTTCTCCTTCGGCCAGGGAGCACCCGGTGCGTTTGCCATTGAGACACGGGCTCGCAACGAGCGAGGAGGAATTCCAGACAACGCCGGCAACCTGCCGTCTCAGCCACTGATCGCCGGTGATGGTCCAACGGAATACACGTCCGCGTTTCCAGCCGACAAGATCATTGCCGCATTGAAGGAGAAGGGTTACTCCATGCGGAAGTCCGAGAACGCAGGACAGTACCTTTGCGAAGAGACGCTGTATTCGCTGGAAGTGCTGAAGCGAAAAAAGAAGCTGGCGACCGTGGCGTTTTGCCATGTGCCGCCGCTCGGTTCAAGGATCGGTGACAAAGTTGTCGATGCCGCCTATGTGCATCAGTTTGTCGTCGACTATTTGACCTCGTGGCAGAAGGTGAATGCAGAGCCAGCCGTCTCAGCAGTGTCCTCGCCGATTACTCTGGTTGCCGCGTCATCCGATGAGCCCGCCGCAGAAACATCTTCGCCGAAGAACGCGCAGGAGGAAAATCCGGAGAAGCCTACCGTCGAAAAGCTGATTAAGAACTATTTCAAGTCATGGTCCGATCAGCGAATGAAAGACTACGGAAACTGCTTTGCGGACGACGCTGTCATTCAGGAAGTGACTCGCACGGGGGAACTCTACACCCAGATGAAAAATCCCTTCGTGACGACTCAGGCCACTTATCACAAGATGGCAATGTTCAAGGCTGTGGAAGTCCCCGTGAAGACGACGATCACCTTCGAAGCTGAGATGGCCCGCGCGGTTGTCTACTGGAAGCTCACCGCTGGTCCTCGAGTTCAGTACGGCTACGACCACTTCACGCTGATCAAGCAAAACGGCGACTGGAAGATCGCAAACCTGCTGTTCTATGGCGTGAAGACGCCGGAGGAGTAGGTCCAAGGCTGCGGAGTCGTGCAAGTAGGATGGCCGCCCTCGGCCGTCTGCGAATCACTTTTCATGGCTCTTCAAGTCCGTTTGCCTGAGATCAAACCTATTTCAAGTAAGCGGAACTCGGCAGCAGTTCGCAAACGGAAGACGGCCGAGGGCGGCCATCCTACGAAATACTCATGGAATGCTTTGATTCCGACGGGTAGAGTGTCTGCCCCGCCGATTGTTTTCAGGTTCCAAGAGACTCCGTCTGACTGCCGGATTTTTCCAGATCATGCGACACTCCTTCACCGCCGTTCTCTTTGCCGTGCTGTTTCTGAATTCCGCCTGCCAGGCTCAACAGCCTCGGCCGCTGGAATACACCGTCAGTTTTGACGACCGCGCTGCTCATTATGTCAGCGTGACGATGACGATTCCCGCGCCGGCGACGGATACGGTCGATCTGATGATGGCCACATGGACGCCGGGGTCGTACATCATTCGCGAGTACTCCCGGCATGTGGACCATGTCACGGTCGATTCCAGCACCGAAGTGCCCGTCAGTATTTCCAAGTCCAATAAGAACCACTGGCTGGTCAAATGCGTTCCGGGCAAGGACGTGAGGGTTCACTGGCGAGTCTACTGCCGGGAGATGTCGGTTCGAACGAACTGGGTCGACGATGATATGGCGATCCTCTGCGGAGCCGCCACGTTCCTGACCGTCGCCGGTGCTCCCGCAACTCCTCATCAGGTTCAGTTTCAGCTGCCGTCGCACTGGAACCGCAGTGTGACATCGATGCCTGCCGTGGAAGGCAAGGCACATACGTATCTGGCATCGACGTTTGATGAACTGGTGGATGCCCCTGTGCTGTGCGGCAATCCCGTCATTCAGGATTTTGCCGTTGGTGGAGCCGGTCATGTACTCGCGTCGCTGGGCGACAGCAGTCTCTGGGACACCGCCAAAGCTGCCGCGGATGTTCAGCGCATTGTGGCGCAGCAGCATCAGTTCTGGGGCACTGTTCCCTATTCACGCTACAGTTTTCTGAACGTGATTGCGGAAGCGAGTGGCGGGCTGGAACATGACAACTCGACACTCATCATGACCAGCCGCTGGAACTTCCGCGATAAGGACAAGTACGAAGACTGGCTGAGTCTTGTCAGTCATGAATTCTTCCACACCTGGAACGTTCGACGTGTTCGACCGGCAGCGCTGTCGCCGTACAACTACGAATTCGAGAACAACGTGCGTACTCTGTGGGTCGCGGAAGGAATCACCAGCTACTACGAAGACCTGATGCTGGTTCGAGCCTGGTTGATTGACCGCAATACGTACCTTCGACGTTTTTCAAAGAACATCGAACGGCTGCAGGGGACACCGGGAAGAAATGTGCAGTCCTTGTCCGAATCAAGTCTCGACGCATGGATCAAGTTTTATCGACCCGATGAGAACAGCGCGAATACTCGCATCAGTTACTACATCAAAGGATGCGTCGTCGGATTTCTGCTGGACGCAAAGATCCGCGAACTGACTTCCGGCGCGAAGAGTCTGGACGATGCCATGCGACTGCTGTACCAGCGTCATGCCGGTCCAAAGGGATACTCGGACGCCGAGTTCGCTGCTGTCGTAAGCGAAGTGGCTGGCACGGATATGAACGGGTGGATTGCCGAGCATGTGGATTCGATGAACGAGCTGAATTACCAGCAGGCACTGGCATGGTATGGACTGCAGTTTCCCGAAGAGTCATCGAAGTCGGAAGAAGCGAAGGCGGATGCTCCGAAGAAGGGTCCGATTTCCCTTGGGATTCAGACGAATGAAACGACCGGTTCATTAATTGTTTCGGGCGTCACAAACGACTCAGCCGCGCATAAGGCCGGCTTCAATGTGGATGATGAGATTCTCGCCTTCAACCAGTACCGGGCGAACGCGAAGACATGGCGAGACCAGCTGAACCAGCTGGGTGTTGGCGCGAAAGTCAAAGTCCTGATCTCCCGCCGCGGCGAACTTCGCACACTGGAAGTCACGCTCACCCCCGAAACTCCCCAGCGCTGGCAACTTCGCTTCATCGAAAAACCCACCGACGACCAAAAAGCCCGTGTCACAAACTGGCTCGGCAAATCGTAGGATGGACGCCCTCGTCCGTCTTCCCATTACGGGGTTGATTGGGTAGCACGCCTGAAGGGCGTGAGCTTCTCAGTTTTCAGTTTTCAGTGAATCGATGCTGGGGCACAGCGCACTGGGATAACCACGCCCCCCATCGGCTTCCGGCCGCTGCGCGGCACAGGCTGCACCTGTGCTATTCGATGGTGGCTTACGTTGCTGTTGGTGCAGCTACTGCGATTATTTTTTGTCGCACATTTTTTGTCAGACCCCAAAATCATCGGCGCGAACTTGATGATCGACGCGAAGTGAATCGCAGACGGCCGAGGGCGGCCATCCTACAAGCCCCTCCCTTCGCTTCGCGTGGGTGGGGAGCGACTAAACCAGAACGGGTTCGCCGGCGAGGCGGATGAAGAGGCGTTCGAGGAGGATGGCGGGGTCGGTGCGGCTGCCGCCTTTCATTTCGTTGTCGGCTTCGACCAGCAGCTGAAGAATGCGGCTCGCGCGTTCAAAGCCGATGCGTCGCAGATAGGCTTCGCCCTGGCTGACGGCGGCAGGGAAGACTCCGGCGGATGACAGAGCTTCGCGCAGGGGAGTTCCCAGGCGTGCTCGTTCGGTGGCGTCGGCGAACTTGCGGAAGACAAAGACGACGCCTCCCAGAACCTTCTGAGGACTTTCGCCTTCCTTCAGCAGCTTCGCAAGATTCTCCAGCGCGCGGCCGGGATGGCCGTCGCGGACGGCGTCGAGCATCGCCCAGGTGGTTTCCGTTCGCCAGCCTCCGACGACTTTGACGACATCTTCCCGAGTAATCTCCGGGGCGTCACCGACCAGTGAGGCCAGCTTGGCCACTTCCTGCTGAAGCATTGTCAGGCCATCGCCAGCGAGAGCGATGATCAGCGCGGCGGATTCACGATCGAGGCTCTTGTCGAATTCCTCCTTCGCCAGTTTCTGAAGCCACTTCTGCAGATTCGCACCAGACAGCTCGCCGCATTCGATGCTGAGTCCGTGCTGGTCGACGAGCTTGAACAGTTTCGTGTTCTTTGGCCACGACTTGGTGTCCAGAATCAGCACCGATCCTCGTGACGGTGACGCGACGTACTTTTCCAGAGCCGCTCGGTTTGTCGAAATGAAATCGTCCGCGTCTTCGATCAAAACGATGCGCTGATCGCCGAACATGGAGACCGTTTTCAGGTCGGTCATGACGGTCTTCAGATCCGCATCGTCCCCGGCCAGGCGAGTCATGCAGAGTTCCGCGTCGTCGCCGCTGGCCCCGGGAATCCGCTTCAGAATCTCGCCGCGAAAATGGCGTTCCGGGCCGTACATCACAATGACGGATGCCGGAGCCGGGGCGTTTTTGGAAGCAAGGAATTCAGTCGCGTGCATGCGTGCAGGCTACGGAACCGGCAGAATTTCGCAAGCGATGGTTTGGTGACGCCCGCCGCGCAGCACTGTTAACGATTTTGTGGCGGAACGGCGCGAGCCGTCCGGTGGATTCCTGACGCAGACTCACCGGAGGGCTTGCGCCCTTCCGCTACAATCCGGCGTCTCAGGAACAGCACGGTCTGCTCAGTCCTGATAATCCACCCTGGGGAAGGGCAGGAGGGAATTGCTGATTTCAGAAACGTGAGCCTATAGTGAAAATTCGTCGTGTTTCGGCTCAGGTGCCAATCTGAAGGGTTTCATCCTTTTCAAAGTAGTGCAGAAGCCTGTATCCACCGGGGTGAACCCGGTGGGGGAGTTTTCAGTATGCGTCTTGCTGCCGTGCTTTGTTTTGGTAGCGTCTTCCTCTTTGTGTCGTCAGCACTTTCCGATTCGCAGGCCGCTCAGACGGCATTGGATCGGGGCAAGGCGATCTACGAGGCGAAGTGCATTTCATGTCACGGCGAAAACGGCAAAGGAACGCCTGACGTTCCGGCACCCATCTTTGGTGACAAGCCGGTGTCCGAGCTGGCCGAAGTGATTGACCGTACGATGCCGGAGGGAGCACCGGAAGAATGCGTGGGCGATGAAGCGCGAGCGGTTGCCGAATGGATGCAGCAGGCGTTCTATTCGCCCGAAGCGCAGGCTCGGCTGAACCCGCCCAAGGTTGAACTGTCGCGACTGACGGTCTCGCAGTATCGAAACAGTATCGCGGATCTGGCCACCAGCTTCCGCTGGTTTCAGGCTCCGAAGAATGATCGAGGCTTGAAGGCGGAATACTTCGCCAGCCGCAACACGCGTCGCGATCGCCGCATCTATGACCGCATCGACCCGTTTGTGTCAGCGAACTTTGGAGCCTACAGCCCGGACGGAGAAAAGATTCCGGACGATGAGTTTTCAATCGCCTGGAATGGCTCATTGATTCCTCGCGAGACAGGTCTTTATGAATTCATCGTTCGCACGGAAAACGGAATGCGTCTGTATGTGAATGACCGCGAGACTCCGCTGATTGACGCCTGGGTTCGATCGGGTCCGAACACAGAATTCCGTGCCACTCGTTTTCTGCTGGCTGGGCGCATCTATCCGATCAAGCTGGACTGGTTCAAATTCAAGGAGCCAACGTCTTCCGTTCAGTTGTCCTGGAAGACGCCGAACAGTGTGGAAGAGGTGATCCCGACGGCCCATTTGATTCCGGATTTTTCTCCGGAGATCCTGATCGTTGAAACACCTTTCCCGCCGGACGATCGAAGTTCCGGTTACGAGCGAGGCACGAGTGTCTCGAAAGAATGGGATGAAGCGACGACCGCGGCGGCGATTGAAGTGGCTGACAAAGTTGTTGAGTCTGTGCGTGACCTTGCCGGCATTAAGGATAAAGACAATCGCTCGGAGAAGATTCGCCAGTTTGCCGCGGACTTCGTGGAACGAGCCTTTCGGCGTCCGCTCGACGAAGAAACTCGCGCGGCCTATCTTGATGCACCATTTGCCGCATCGAAGAGTGACGAAGACGGGCTGCGTCGTGTCGTCCTCCTGGCCCTCAAGTCGCCTCGGTTTTTGTACCGCGAAGTGACCGGCGCGGATGATCAGTTCGATCGCGCCGCACGACTTTCCTTCGCGCTGTTGAATGCAGGTCCAGACAAGACTCTGCTGGAAGCGGCGAAGAACGGACAGCTGGCCACGGAGAAGCAGCTGCGTGATCAGGCCTGGCGACTGGTGGGCGATTATCGGGCTCGCAATCGGCTGCTGGAATTTCTTCGCAGCTGGATGAACCTGGAGCGTCTTCAGGATGTGACCAAGGATGCTCATGACTTTCCCGAGTTCACGCCTCAGATCGCCGCCGACCTTCGCCAGTCGCTCGAGCTGCTGATGGAGCAGTCCGTGGATGCGGAGAACTGTGACTTCCGACGACTGCTGTTGACCGATTCCATCTTTATGAACGGTCGCCTCGCGAGGTTCTATGGTGCGGGGCTGCCGGAGAACGCAGAGTTTCAGGAAGTGAAGTTCGAGCCGGAGAAGCGATCGGGTGTTGTCTCGCATCCGTTCCTGCTGAGCGGCTTCGCGTATACTCACACGAGTTCACCGATTCACCGCGGTGTGTTTCTGTCGCGAGGCGTGCTGGGTCGAGGCATCAAGCCGCCGCCGATTGCCGTCGCGCCGACGGCACCGGAACTTCAGCCGGATCTGACGACTCGGGAACGTGTGACGGTTCAGACCAGTCCTGAGGTTTGTGCAAACTGTCACAACATGATTAACCAGCTCGGCTATGCTCTTGAGAATTTCGATGCGGTTGGACGATATCGAGATCAGGAGAAGAGCAAACCGGTCGATGCGACGGGACAGTATCTGCAGCGTAACGGGGAACTGGTGCGATTCGCGGGGGCTCGGGAACTGGCTACATTCCTGGCTCGCAGCGAAGAAACTCACCGATCGTTCGTCCGTCAGTTGTTCCATCACATGGTCCAGCAGCCGATTCTGGCCTACGGACCGGAGACGATTGGAGAGCTTTCCGAACAGTTCGAACAGCAGAATTTCCACATGAAACAGATGATGGTGGAGATTGCCGTTCGTTCCGCAATGCGGGGATGGGCGACGAATTCTCAACCTGTCGTTGCAGAAGGTTCGAAAACACAGCCATAATCAAGGGCTGAACAGCCCCTCCGGCGACCCCACCGGTCCACATCCCGCCATCGATCACCTGCCTTAACTATCAGCAAGTTTCTTCCATGAAAACTCGCCGCGACTTTCTGAAGCGACTGGGACTTGGTGCCGCCGCACTGCCGTTTGTGTCGAACCTGCAGGCCTTCGCATCCGCGCCCGCGATCGGTGCTCGCAAGCAGCGACTGGTCGTCATGTTCAGCCCGAACGGAACCGTGCCCTGGGATTTCTGGCCGGAAGAAGAAGGGGAGAACTTTACTCTGAAGCGGATCATGGAACCGCTGAAGGACTTCCAGAAGCAGCTGATGGTTCTGAAAGGTGTGTGCGACAAAGTTCGTGGTGACGGCGACAACCACATGCGCGGCATGGGTTGCCTGCTGACCGGGATTGAGCTGTTCCCTGGAAACATTCAGGGCGGATCAGACACACCAGCCGGCTGGGCCAGCGGGAACTCCATCGATCAGGAGATTGCCACGTTCCTGCAGGCCAAAGAAGAAACTCGCACACGCTTTGGTTCACTCGAATTTGGTGTGATGGTCCCCGATCGAGCCGACACGTGGACTCGCATGAGTTACACGGGAGCCAACAAGCCCATTGCTCCGATCGACGATCCGTATCAGATGTTCCGCAAGTTGTATGGTCAGGTCAAAGACCGCGAAGTGCTGACCAGCGTTCTGGATTCCGTTCAGGGCGATCTGCAGAAGATCAGCCGAGTCATCTCGGCACAGGAACGTCATCTGCTGGACGAACACACGACGTTTGTTCGTTCGATGGAAGAACAGCTGAAGGCGGCGAAGGACATGGAATCCGGTCACGTGGTGCCGGAACTTGAGCCCGGTGTTCGCGAAGAGAATGACAACATTCCGCAGATCACGAAGATGCAGATGGATCTGCTGGTCAACAGCTTCCAGAACGACTTCTCGCGAGTGGCCACCTTCCAGATCACGAACTCCGTCGGTCAGCCGAAGATGCGATGGCTGGGCATTGAAGAAGGTCATCATGAGCTGTCACATGAGCCCAATGAAAACAAGGAGGCTCATGAGAAGCTGACGAAGATCAACACGTGGTACTGTGAGCAGCTGGCCTATCTGGTGCGACGGCTGGCGGAAACTCCGGAGCCGGGCGGCGAAGGCAGCCTGCTGGACAATACTCTGATTGTCTGGGGCAACGAACTGGGGCAGGGCAACTCGCATACGCTCGACAATATTCCGTTCCTGATGGTTGGCGGCGGTTTGAACTTCAAAATGGGCCGCTCGCTTCAGTTCCCAAAGGTGCCCCACAACCGGCTTCTGCTGGCATTGGCTCATGGGTTCGGCCACAATCTGGAAACGTTTGGCAACCCGGACTTCTGCCGCGATGGCGTGCTGACAGGTTTGACCTGAAGCCGGCACTTCTGAGACGCGAAGTGGGTTGGCCGAGCGATCGTTCGTTTCGTCATCCCAGGTTGAGGCCGTCCGTTGAACCACATGCCGGAGTCTGTTCAGGAATCTGCAGGACACTGGCAGCGCGATCTTGCGTCGGCCATTCGTTCGGTGGACACCTTGCTTGAGCGTCTGGGATTGTCGGCCGAGCAGTTTCAGGGATTTGCAACGGAGGCCACTCTGCGCCGCTTTCCGCTGCTGGTGCCTGAGAGCTTCGTCAACCGGATGGAGCATGGCGACCCGGCGGATCCGCTGCTTCGACAGGTCCTGCCGTTTGGGGACGAAGATCGCGACGTTGCGGGTTTTGTATCGGACGCTGTCGGAGACCTGCAGGCTCGCCGCGGTCCGGGGCTGATTCAGAAATATGCCGGTCGAGTTCTGCTGATCACGACCGGGGCTTGTGCCGTTCACTGCCGTTATTGTTTTCGGCGCGACTATCCTTACGTCGATGAGCCTCGACGTCTGGAAGAATGGTCCGCGCCGCTGGCGATGATTGCGGAAGACACTTCGATTCACGAAGTCATTCTGAGCGGTGGTGATCCGCTGATGCTGAATGACGGCCGACTGGAAACACTGTGCCGTCAGCTGGACGAGATTGCTCATCTGGGCGAAGCTGGATTCATACGCGGCTGTTCTGCCGTCGCGAGTCACGGAGGCTCTGATTCGACTGCTGCAGAGTCTTCGGGTCAGCCGGTGTTTGTGATCCATTCGAACCACGCGAATGAACTGACGGGCGATTGTGCTGACGCGGTGAAGCGACTTGGCCGTGCCGGGTTTCCCGTGCTGAATCAGGCGGTGCTGCTGAAGGGAATCAATGACACGGTGGAAGCTCAGGAGCAGCTGAGTCGACGGCTGATGCAGCTGGGCGTGATTCCGTATTACCTGCACCAGCTGGACCGAGTTTCCGGATCGTCTCATTTTGAAGTGCCGGAAGAACTAGGCCTGGACATTCACGAGCGGCTGAAGGACATGCTGCCCGGATATGGCGTGGCTCGATATGTCCGAGAGATCCCGGGCCGGAAGAGCAAGACCGAGCTACCGGACAAATTGTAGCGGAACTCGCCAGAGTTCCTTCGTTCCCCATCCGTTCAGATCAAAGCCTTGAGATCATCATCAAGTAGCGGAAGAACTTAAGCCCTCGGGGGTAGCGAAGATACCGGACGGCTCGCGCCCGTTCCGCTAACTTATTGCCCCGACTGCGGATGGGGCAATTGGCCACCCCGCACAACCCGCAACATCGGCAGCAAAGCCAAAGGCGCAATGGCAGCCGAATCGAGAGTGTGATTCCATCGCAACTCGCAGCGATTCTGCGCTGATTGCTGTTTATGTGGTAAAGTTGCCAAACGCCACATCAGACTTGGGAGCCGGTCATGCGTCAGTTGTTGAAGAAGCTGTTTGCCGATGGAGTGTGGAATGATCATTTCATCGGAGATCGTGATTGTCGGAACCATTCTGGTTCTGGGATCGATCGTTGGCCTCGCGTCACTGTCGCATGCGGTGAACAATGAACTGAACGACGTTGCTCAGGCCTGCGACAAGTCGTACAACAACGCACCGGGAAGAACCAGGGCAATGACTATGTCCTGACCTCAAGCCCGGCAAGACCTGAAGTCGCCGGTACCGGTTACTGACCACAGAAAAGCACTTCTCGATCGGCTCTCCGCCATCGTTCAAAAATACACCTCCGTCAAGCACGCCCGACGGAGGTGCATTTTTTGTTCAGTACACCTGAACGGCGATATCGCCAGAGTCCGCACAAAGCAGGACTGCAATTCTCTGGATCGCATACGCATCCAGTTGAATGGGTGTCGAGAGAGAAATCTCACGGCATGTATTCCTGAAAATCCTCCAGGTGCTCGTCATCGTCGCTGACAATGGTGAGCTTGTCTTTACCGAGCCCGAATTGTCGTCGTCGTTTGTGTCCGATGGTTGCTGCCGTAGATTCGTCAACTGTAATCGTGAGTTCTTCGCCGGGCTTGAGGCTGGCAATGAGCTCTCCGAGTTTTGATTGTGCTTCTGCGAGACTGATTTCCGTCATAGCAGGATTCCTGAAAGCGCCAAAGAAGTCTTCCGGAATTGGATAAGTGCACCAGAAACGTCGCGTTGTAACCACCAATTGCATGAATGTGGTCGAAATACCATGAATCGTGGCGTTTGCGATGAAATGACTGTTTGGTTGAACTCCCTGATTCAGAATTCGCTGGCAGCTCCATCGTTGCGTCGCACGAGTGATCGGAGCACGGGAAGGGAAATGTGGCGGTGGACAGGGCGGACGCTTCCATCGGCAAACAGGAAATTCACGGTGGCGTGCATGCTGCCGAACGTACCAACCTTCTTTCTCTGTTCGTCTTTGAGCTTTACGGCTTCCTCTTCTGTTGAGGTGGGCGAAGAAAGACTTGTCGCAGCGGTGGGGTTGGACTGGTCGAAACTTTGGCAGCGTCAGCATTGCGAAGTGTGGTCCTGTCCCCAAGGAACCAGCGGCTTTCGATCGGAAGCTGAGCCACTTCACCCACGACAACCGTACAGGACACACCATCAGGAACAGATTCCAGGCTTTCTGAACTATTGAGATACAGCAGACCGTCCGCATCTGCGGAAACCGGGATCTCCGTACTGTTATGGCAGCCCGAGTAGTTGGAATAAGTCCGCGTCGTGCCCCAGAACGAAGGACAGTGAAGCACAGGCAGCACGGGAAGCCGGTTCCGGTTGCCAGCACCGGAACTGGATCGCCCTGAGCAAACGTTTTCAGGGTTGGTACAAAAGGAACGGTGGACATTTCCATGAGTTCCCCCATCGGGTTGCCTGCAGGAACTTCCGGCTGAGCTGCATCTTCTTCCGGAGATTCTGACGACGAGGCAGCGGCTGGATCCGCTGGTGGTTCCGTGCCGTCCTGAGCCGCCTGCCAGGCTTTCATGTCCAGGTCGTACTGAGCCAGATCTTCCGGCGTGGCAAATGATTGATAAGGAGCATCAAAATTGACCTGCCGCCAGATGCCTTCTTCTCCAAGTTGTGGAAGAATCTGAGCGATCCATCCTGCTCCATCGGGGTTTTGGTCGGACAACAGCGGGCTGGTCAAATGAATGCTTCCGGACGAACTGTGCACTGCCGGTTGTAGTTGATCAGAGCCAGTCCGATCTGTCGCATGTTATTCTGGCACTGGCTGCGTCGCGCTGGCTTTCGCCGCCTGCTGTACTGCAGGCAACAGCAGCGAAATCAGGAGACGGCAACGATTGCGATCACAAACAGCGTTTCGATCAGCGTGAAGCCTTTGATTCGTCGTGTGCGTGATGTCAGCGACGTCATTTGAAATCTCCCGTGAACTGCATGTCATCTCGCTGACCAGAAGGGAATAGATACTTGGGCTAATTGACCGGCTGAACACTCGTGCCGCACCGTCGGCCAGCAAAAAAGTACACAAATCACGGTGAGGACTGCTGAAGCCACTCGTTGCGGTATCAGAAGGCGCCTGAATTCCAGCAGTGCCACCGGTCGCTGTGGGCTGATCCCATCCTTTGTTCAACTGGACACCCGTGTTTCGAAGTGTTGACCGCGTTCCGGAGAGCCAGCCCAGTTCGGACGTTCCCGCCACAATGGCCCTTTCACCGGCGAGTATTGTGTTGGAAGCGCCATCCCGGATCTCAGCGAAGGTGATGCTGCTGTTCAGGAAGAGTAATCCGGAATTCTGACTGTCGATCGGAACGTCTTCACCACCAAAGCACGCTGCATAATTGGTGACAGCGACCTGCGTGAGTCCGTTTCCTGAGGTTAGTGTCTTTGTGGTATCGGTTGGGCACAACATCGAACTCAGAATGCAGGAACGAGGCACAGAATTCGAAGCGGAGTAGGCACTCTCATCAAAACGGATTCTTTGATAGACGCCGACCTGATCCATCATCGGAAGGATCTGAGCGACCCAGCTCATGTGGTATCCTTCTTCCAGATTGCAGATGGTCCGGTCATGTTCACAACACCAGGTGGCAGAAATCGTGGCTATTCTCGTATGAGTCGACAATACCGAGCTGAGCCAGATTATTCAACGGTAGGTTCGCCTTGCGGACTCTCTTGCCTTCTGAATAGATGGCAGCAAAGTCCGCTTAAGAAAGGCGATGATGGCCATCACCACCAGCAACTCGATCAGTGTGAAGCCTCTGATTCGTCGTGTGCGTGATGTCAGCGATCGCATCCTAGAATTCTCCAATGACCTGCATATCTTCGCGCTGGCCGAGGAAAGAGTAGATTTTGGCGTCGATGTTTTCGCTCAGGAAACGGACAGAGCCGTCGGCCATCAGAGCCTGGCTCCCGCCCGTGTGGTAGCTGCTGAAGCCGCTTGTGGCAGTGTCCGAAGGAGCTGGCAGAGGTGGTCGCGGGCCGCCGACACCTCGTGCTGCCGGACCGCCTCGATCCCAGCCATGGTTGATCGGAACTCCGGTGTTGCGAAGCGTCGAGCGAGTTCCGGAGATCCAGCCGAGTTCGCTGGTTCCTTTGACGATGATCTTCTCACCGACCGCCAGAGTATTGGAGGCTCCGTCCCGAATCTGCCGGTAGCCGATGCTGCTGTTCAGGAAGAGCAGTCCGGAGTTATTCATGTCGATCGGGACATCTTCGCCGCCATAACATCCGGCGTAGTTGTTTGAAGCAACCACCATGCCACCGGCGGCAGCCATCGTTCGTTCGCTGTCAGACGGGCAAAGCAGCGTCGAAAGAATTGTTCCCCGAACAGCGGAATTGACAGCAGCGTAAGCGCTCTCGTTGAAGTTCGTCATCTGAAACAGCGAGGTCTGTTCGAACATCGGCAGCATCTGGGGCACCCAGCTCATATGGTAACCCTCTTCGATATTGCGAATGGGACCAGTGAGATTGACCACGCCGGGCGGCAGCATCTCGAAGCTCATATCATAGTTGTGCAGCGCGATGCCGATCTGAACCAGGTTGTTCTTGCACTGAGTTCGGCGAGCGGCTTCTCTGGCCTGCTGGACAGCGGGAAGAAGCAGCGCGACCAGAATGGCGATGATGGCAATCACCACCAGAAGTTCAATGAGCGTAAAGCCGCGTCGCACGGCACGCCGCACAACGGACAGGGAAAACGGCAATGCGAAATATTTCATGGTGTTACTGTTCCTGTTCGAGTCACCTTGTAGGGAATTTCTTCCTGCGATGGATATCGTGCTGTCACGGTGAACTGCCCGCTCTGAACGGAGATGGTCAGCTCACCGGAATTTGTCTGATGAATCACGCCGGCCGGGACAACCAGACTGGTTCCCGTCCACGAGGCATCCTGCTGAAGATTCTGCCGCGCGATCAGCAGTCCGGCCTGAACCAGACGTTCGGTCTGCTGCTGAAGAATCTGCTCGCGAAGCTGTCGTCTGTCCGCGAGGGCTCGCCGTGTCCAGCTGACCCAGATCGTCGACACAATCAGCATGGCCGCGAGAACAAAAACCAGAGCGCCGCCTTTTCGACTGCGCCAGGGAATTCACAGGCGGCTGTGACGTCGTTGACGTTTGATCTGCGGAGTTTCTCACGACATCCCTCCTTTCGTCACAAGTGCCGAAGCCGCTCTTGTTCGCAGATGAATCTCAACCGGCGGTCGTTTTCCGGCTCCGACCGGAACCTCCGGCATCGGTTTGTCCTGCCGCGATCCGCCGCTGCCGGACGCTGGATACGCCACGAACGCGGATGGGTCTTCGATCTGCAGAATGAGTTTGTCCGGGTCTTCTGTTCGAAACAGCAGGTTCGTGCCGGCGGGGAAGATGAACTTCTCCCGGCGAACAACTTCATCCTGCTTCGATTCTGTTCGAACCAGAATTCCCCGGTCAGCGTTCCAGTGAATCACGATTGCGTCCGCAGACGAGAATCGCACATCGGATGCGGTAGCCGGTTGCACCGTGCCGTTGAGATTGTCCTGACGCAGCTGCCTGTCAACTCGTTCCAGTGTCGCCAGCATCAGCATGGCCTGACGATCGGCACGGTCGGATCGCAGCATCATGTGTAATGCGAATCCGCACAGTCCCGCCATGACCGTCGCGACGGTCATATAAATCATGATGGAAGGGAACATCGACCCTTTGCGATGACAGCGGCGACTCACAGCACGGCGGCGAAACGGTGAACGATCCTGGATCCTCATGGCTGTGCTCCTTCGGCCGGATACCAGACGACCAGGCTGACTTTCTGCTCTGAGCCGGCGATCTGACCGTCGCGGGCAATCGTGAGCCGAATCCCGGGCAGGCCGAGAGGATTCGATTCCGACGTCAGAGGCTCCGCGGACAGGCGAGCATCCGGGTATCGAGCCCGGAACCAGCTGGAGAGCGAGCGGTCCACCGATACTCCTGGCGCTTCCGCCTGGTTGTTGATTTCAATCAGTGCCAGAGCTTCAAATCGCTGAAGCTGCCGCTGCTTCCGAATGGCTCCCAGCGAAGGAACAATCATGGCCAGCAGCACGCTGGTCAGGATGGCAGCAACAATCGCTTCCGTCATCAGCACGCCACGGCGCTGCGGTTGTTGTGTCGCTGAATGATGGTTGTGTCTCGGCATGTCAGAGTGACTTACATGGAAGAACCAAAGAACCGGTGAATCGAAGAAACACGCAACTGGCTATGCCAGATCATTAATCAGTTTGACCAGAGGAGTGAAGAACGCGACGCACACAAAGAGAACGACCAGTCCCATCATCAATACAAAGATCGGCCCCAGAACCTCCGGCAGATACGTTCGCCACAGGCTCCTTCGACGATCCATCTCCAGTGCCAGATGCCGCAGTGCCCAGTCCAGATGGTGAGATCGCAGAGCCGAATGAAGAAACAGCATTTCTCGCTGTCTCAGCAGCCCCGTTTCTCCCATCGCGACCACAGGGTCGTCACCCTGATGAACTCGATGACGCAGCTGACTGAACTTCTCTGCCACGGGTCCGTCGGGCATATCCTGCATCATCGCGTCCAGAGAAAGGGAGACAGGCTGATTCGTGGCCACACTCAGACTCATCATCCGCAGCAGGCCAGGCACCCAGAGTCTCGGGAAGTATCGCTCCAGCCGGTAGAAGCCGTGAATCAGCCGATGCCGCGTTCGTCGATAAAAGAGCCACAGACCATAGATCGTCGCTGCTCCCAGAGGCATCAGGAACACGTAGGCCTTACTGATCAGAAGGTCCGAAACCTCAATCAGCAGTACCATGGGCCCGGGAAGCTCCGTGCCGAAGCCAATGAAGATCTCCTTCATCTTGGGCACAATAAACACCATCAGGAACGTGACGATGGACATCACAACGCTGCTGAGCATCAAACCCCAGAACAGCAGTGTTTCCAGGGTAATTCCCGTACTCTGATCCTTCGGAATATCGCCAGAAATCCTTCGTGCCTCATCGAGCAGTACGGCCGGAAGACAACCTGTTTTTTCACCGATGCGAATGGCTGTGATGGTCTGATTGGGAAGCAGATCACCGACCATCGAGACCGCATTGGACAGCGGATGCCCGACTTCCAGCAGCGTTCGAAGCTGAGCCACCTTGCCAGCCCATTCCCCGTCGCTCTCACTTTCGCAGGCCTTCAGTCCCTGCAGCAGGGAATCGCCATGTCCCAGAGACCCGGCCAGCAGCATCAGCAGCGATGTCTGCCGCAGCGGCTCCGCTTTATGAGTCAGGAACAGCCATCTCTGCACGTAACTCATAGCCACCACCCCGTGATGATCGACAGGTCGTTCAGAAGCTTGATCAGGGGCATAAACAGACTGATCACGATCAGCCCAAGGAGCATTCCGCTGAACGAGATGACAAACATCTCGATGAAGAGCCCAATAAAGGCACCCTGTCCTGAACAGGCGGCTTCCAGAGCTGCTGCAACGCCGGAAAATACCTGCGCCGTTTCCTGTCGTGTCTCTTCCGTGCAGCGACTGTCGGTCAGGCGAATTGTCAGCGACAGCGGCAGACCGGCCAGAGTACGGCCAGGGTTCCATTTGTCGTCTGGATTTTTGAGAGCTTCGCTGAGCTTGATCCCGGCTTGCTCCACTTCGGAGACCCCGCTGGATGCCGTGGCAATGATGATTGCTCTCTGAACGTCCGCGTGGTTTCGAATCAGTACCGACAGAACACGAGCGATGCGAGCCTGCATGGCCCATCGCACTGCTGTGCCCAGGAACGGTATGCCCTGCACATGCGATTGAAAGCTGTCGCGTGTCACAAACAAATAAATGGCCAAAAGCACCAGGGCGACAGCGCCGAAAAAGGCAAAGAACCCCGCAACTCCCATAAGCTGCAGCAGCCAGCCGAAGTTCATCAGCTGAGCGGTCATCCACGGCAGCTCGATACCAAAGCCTTCGAAAATCTGACGGAAGTTTGGCAGTACGATCAGACCAAAGACATAAAGTCCGGAGAACAACAGCCCGGAAATCAGCAGTGGCGCCAGCAGTCTGGATGCGATCTGATGTCGAACCAGTCGCATTCCGGCAACCTGCGGTACCAGCTCGGCAATCGTGATGGCTCGCACGTCCGATGGCAGCGTTGATCGCTGAATGGCCTGGAGTTCGCCGGGAAGGATCTGAGGATATTCTTCCAGGCGGACGTCACCGCGTTCCATCTGATCGGCAATGTTCAGCAGAATTTTTCTGGGGCGTCGATCCAGCATCCACGTCATGCCGCGAGCCAGCACAAACAGACCGACCGTGATTCCAAGCGCCAGTGCGACAAGAGAATTCGGAACGGCCGGGATCAGCAGCCGGAGCACCACAAGAATCAGGCTGACATAAAGAGAAAATCCAACCGCCCATGGCATCAGCATCAGCAGTGGATGTTCCAGCGGCTCTTCTGCAATGGCACGCACGGCCTGATGAATGGGCATTCCCGTCAGCAGTGCTTCCCGAATGCGATCGCCAACGCGAAGCTGCGTGAGCCGCGGCACTTCTGCCGTTCGCATCACATTCGCATCGACGGAAAGCTCATTTGCTTCCAGAAGTTTCAGCCCGCGAGTCTGCAGATAAGCTTCCAGTGCCGACTGACTGTCGGCGTCAAAAACGCCATACACCAGAACACCGGTGGGAAGAGTGGCTTTGTAGCGATACGTTGCCATCAGTTGACCCCCAGTTCGCTGAGCTTCTCATACAGCTCTGTGACGGGCCAGAAGACCAGCAGTGAGTATCCAAGGGCACAGGTGCCGGCGACGACAATGAACATGGCAATGGGCATGATAAGTCTGGCCCAGATCATGTTGCGGTCGAATCGCTGACGATAAAAGTCGGCGATTGCTTCGAACCGATGCTTCATCCGGCTTTCATCCTGACTGACCTGCTTCAAACCGGCTCGCAGCAGCGAAGGAAGCTTTCCCGAGGCCTGTACCATGGACGCGTCGTTGCTGTCCGGCAGCGTGCCTTTCTGAATCAGCGCGGCGATTTCCCGGCAGCCGTTTTCCAGAGACCTGTTGCCCGACACACTTCCTGACAGTACCAGCGCTTCCGGGAACGTCATTCCGCGTCCGGTCAGCAGACTCAGCATGCGAGTCAGTGTGTAATTCTGCAGATCTCGCACAAGTGACCCGACACCAGGAATCAGCAGCAGCAATCGCTCCGGGCCGCGAAACGACAGCGCACCCGCACGCCCTGAGACAAACCAGAAGAAAACGAAAACAACGAGCAACACAGGAATCAGCAGAACCCACCACGGAGCCTGATAGTTCCATTCCAGCAGCGTCGTAAGAAATGGATCAAGGGGCAGTCGCATCTGCAAAGCCGAATCACGATAGGCTTCCAGAAAATGCTGAATGACCAGAATCATCATTCCGCATGCCACGCCCACAATCAGAATCGGATACGCAGCTGACTGCACCAGTCGAGTCCGAAGACTGATGACATCCGCTGCATAGTCGCCCATCATTTCAATGGTGAGTTCCAGATTGCCCGTCTGAACTCCCGCTCCAACCGCCGCGGTCAGAATGCGAGGCAGCCGGAGCGACGGATCCTGCAGAATCTCCTGCAGCGATTCCCCCTGCTTCAATCGATGCTCAACGAGTCCGGCAACTTCCTTCAGTCGCTCGCCGCGCCCGGAACCGGCGGCCGCAAGAGTCTGTTCCAGCGGCAACCCCGCTTCGACCAGATGACGGATCTCGTCCGCCAGTTCCTGCAGATCTCCGAGACGCAAAGTCATCGTGTTGGAAACCTCCAAAACAGGAACTGCAGACCCAGCGCGCCGGACACTGGCTGCCGTTGCCAGCAGGTGCACGATTCAGGATCTAATGTTGGACGAATCTTTCGCACAAGGTCAGCCTTTCATGGCTCACAGTGACTGAAGACTGATGCCGCTGCCAAGGACTCGCAGGACTTCTTCCGGAGTTGTCAGGCCACCCGCAACAGCTTCCGCAGCCACATGACGGAGTGTCTTCATTCCCGTTGATTCCGCCAGCGTCGCCAGGTCTCTGGAGTCTGTTTGTTTCAGAAGTGCTCGAGCGATCTCCGGGACGTCAGGATCCAGCAATTCCGCAAGCACCAGACGCCCAAAGTATCGCGAAGATCCGCAGGTCGAGCACGGTGCGGAAGGAGTCCCGACCGGGCCGTTCTTGTCTGGCAAATTCGTCGTTTTCTCAATTCCTCCCGAAAGCGAAACGCTCGCGCCTTTCGCGGACTGACAGGCCGGACATCGCCGCCGCAAAAGCCGCTGGCACACGACCAGTTTCAGGGCACTGCGGATCAGGTACGGCTCCAGCTGCATTTCCTGAAGTCTGGCCACGGCTTCCACAGCAGCTGCCGGCGTGAAATGTCGTGATGACCAGATGCCCAGTGAGGCTGCCTGGAATGTCGCTTCCGCCGTCGCCGGGTCCCGGATTTCTCCGACCAGAATGACGTCCGGATCTTGCCTCATCAGCGATCGAACGCCCGTTGTCAGGTCGAATCCCGCCGTCGGCCGAACCTGTGACTGTGTGACTCCGTCAATCGCCACTTCAATCGGATCTTCCAGCGTCATCAGACATCGAGTCCCCGCGCTGGCCTCCAGAATGTCTCGCAGACAGGCATACGCCGTCGTCGTCTTGCCACTTCCCGAGGGACCGGTCAGCAGGATCACGCCAGCCGTGGCATGAAGCTCGCGTCTCAGTCGATCTTCGACGTCGTTCTGAAGCCCCAGCTGAGAAATTCGCTGAAGCTGATCACTGGCCGCAAAAAGCCGGATCGCCGCTTTCTCACCATACATCGACGGGAACGTGGTGACTCGCACTTCGTCTTCACTGTACTCCCGAGCCACGCGTCCTTCCTGAGGAAGATCAGTGCGGTACGTCAGCAGACCGGAAATCACCTTCAGCCGCGCGACGATGCGATTTGCGAGTTCTCGATCAAAGGCCGATACGGTCTGCAGAACACCATCAATGCGCCACTGCATCAGCAGCACGGAGGGCTGAGGGATCAAATGAATGTCGCTGGCTCGGGCGCTGCGAGCTGTCTGAAGAATCAGGCTGACGACCTGAGGAACAAAGTCGTCCGCCGCCGGATTCAAGGCCTCCATGCCTTCTGAAATGTCTGCTCCTGACGGACAAACCCCGCCATCCGATTCTCCCATGTGCCTGCTGAAGACTGACTGCGCAGGGAGTCTGGAGGATTCAGAAATTGTCTACAAGCTACCGTAGGTCCTGCTTGCCGAGCAACGCCGTTCAGCCGGGTTTCGTGTAATAGAATCCAAGTTGAACAGCCTGAAGGATTTCCTTCGCGGACGCCTGTCGTAATTTTGGAGGCTTTGGTTCTTTGTGGCGACTTTTGCGGGGCCACGGGCGCCGGCTTTTGGGACGAGTCCGGATGTAAGTATCGAGTTTCTGCCGGGCGAGTTCTTCGTCAAACGGGAGAGCATCTCGATCGGCATCGGCATCATCCAGCAGCAACTGGATCATTCGCCTCAGGCGCGCCTGCGACACCTGCTTTGGCTCGCCACCATCGTTCAGGCGAATTCCGACGGCCAGGCGACGAAGTGCCCAACAGGCGACAAAACGCCACCGTTGTTCATGGTACGCCGTCTCGGGCGTGCGACTGCGAAGAGTGGCAAACTTCCAGGTCTGCTTGAACGTCCGGTAATACAGTTCCAGCTCCCAGCGGTGCCGATAAATCTGCATCACCTCGCTGTCGGGTAGTGTGCCGGGATCAAGGATATTCGTCACCAGAACGACCGGATAGCCGGACTGATTGCCGATCGTGATGCGACGCAGCAAGACAGGCTGCTCCTCTGATTCTTCCTTGGGCCACAGGCACGTCAGATCACAGCCCGTGGTCTGAGGAATTTCTGTACAACTGCTGCTGAGCCCTTCGACCAGCCGCATGTTGCCGGCGACGCGAAACACAAACGAGTGCCCGGAACCCATCAGTGACCGACACAGTGCGTATGAGATAAATCCTGCATCGGCGACCACAACCGTCCCCTCTGGAAGCGACTGCAGCAGTCGGTCAAACTGCCGTCGTTCACTTTCCAGTCCTGTGCCGACAGCAAAATCCCAGGGAAGCCCTGTTCCGACATGCAGGACGGTGGTCTGGAAAAGCTGAGGTGTCTTCAGTGCTTCTCCGGAAAGTGTGGCTTCATTGCTCGCTGTCCTTGGACATTCGAACTTGGAACCATCGACAGCCAGAATCAACCTGCCACACACGCGCCATTGATCGAGCCATTCGGGATCCGGCCGCAGTCGGGCAATCAGTTCCTGATGAATCTGCCCCCAAACCCGTTCCTGTGCTTCCAGAAAGCCTCCCAGAGAGACGGGAATCTTCCAGCGAGGATGAATGCGGCTGACGATCTGTCGGGCTCGCAGAAATCGCTCTCGGGTGCCATCGCCGGACACCCAAAACATAAGGAATGACACCCAGACAACCTTCTGGGGTGTCCATCGCTGAGCTGGAGAAACCGACCATCGCGCGAACCACTGCGGTGGCAACAGTGAGTTGAACAGTTCAATCACCTGTTGCCGAGCGGCTCGTCGTCCAGTTCGCCGAGCCGCGGAATTCTTACCGGAACGAACACCACGCCGCTGCCGCACTTTGAGCCACCTTGCTCAGACCCTTGTTCCAGAAAACACATCTGAACAATACGCAGCAACTGCGAACACAGAAAGCACTTATCAAAAATTATCTGCGCATTCGCCGAACGGCGTTTCTTGCCGAGCAGGACTTTCGCCGCCAGGCGAACCTTTTCGCGCACTCACTGGATGCCTAAGCCACTCGCCACAAACGCTCAAACATGGCGGTGCAGAGTTTCCCCGTCCACCAGCGATCCTGTGGCACCTCGTCCGGTCGCTGGTTGCGGCGATGCCGCAAAGTGCCGCTCGGCAAGCGTCACCTACTGTAGGTCCTGCTTGCCGAGCAGGACTTTCGCCGCCAGGCGAACCCTGTCTCGCACGCACTGGATGCCTAAGCCACTCGCCACAAACGCTCAGGCATGGCGGTGCAGAGTTTCCCCGTCCACCCGCGATCCTGTGGCACCTCGTCCGGTCGCTGGTTGCGGCGATGCCGCAAAGTGCCGCTCGGCAAGCGTCACCTACTGTTTTACTTCCGCTTCGCTCGCATAACGAATGCCTGAATGTCCGGCGGGAGCTGCGAAGGCCACCTGAGTCGGCATGCGGTTGATCTTCATGCCGTGAGGAAGGCGGCGAGCAACGGCGACGTCCGATTTGAGCGTTCCGTTCTGCCACGGACCCATTCCAAAGACAAACCAGTTGTTGTCATCCGACTGAGCCAGTGAGACTCCGCCGTCGCCCAGAACTTCCTTGGTCTTCGCGTCGTAAACAACCATGCCAAGTTTGGAATAAGCGTACTGAGTCTTTCGTTCGGTCAGACGAATTTCTGGAAGCGTGAGCATTCCCGGAAGAGTAATCTCGGGCATCCCGATGAACGCATCATTCGTGTCCGTACCGACGCCGCCGGATCGAGGTTCCATGACGACATCCGCTCCATCCGCCGCAGCCACGAGCGTCCCGCCGGCTCGCATAATGCGATGACGAATCGAACCGAGCAGATAACCCTTGTCGACACAGTCCAGGTACTTTTCTTCGATGAAGACCTTCTGGCCATACAGCGGAGCAAAATCGACTTTGTCGAGCGACTGATCAATCGCATTGGAGATCAGCATCTGCTCCTTCGCAGTCCTCGCCGTATTGGAAGTCGTGCTGGACGTACAGCCGGTTGTTGAACTCAGAAGTAAGAGAAGTCCGCAGACAGTCAATCGAAACATTTTGTCACTCCGTGTCAGTCGCGCCCGGTGCGCATGCTTAAGCAAATCATGCCTTTGGCCCGGCCGACCGAACTCTAAAGGCGACGAAGCGAATCACTCAATTCGATTCAAAACCATCCACCACCTTTTCGCAGACCCCAATCGTTCAACCCCCGATCCTCCCGTCAACAACCCGCAGAAACTGCCGAACGCTAATAGCTCCCACCAGCCATGAAGAGCCCCCTTGGACTGCTGCAGCCCCGCTGCCGCTTTCGTCTCAGCAGCCCGCTGCTGAAAACAAACGAGCGGACCCCAACGACCTCAACTCGTCATTCCCGCGCAGGCGGGAATCCAGTACGGCAATTTCGCAACCGCGGATGCACACGAATCGACGCGGATCGAGCAACATCAAACACAGCCCGGCGAGCGGCGCGTGTCAACGCTCCGGTCTCACGCTGAAAGCTCCCGAAGTTGTGCGGGGCAGAATAATGGGGGCAGGAGAATAGTCGCAGGCGCATTCGGGAGTCTTGCCTTCCGCGTTTATTCTCCTGCCCGCATTCTCCTGCCATCGACTATCGAGCAACATCCGGGTAGCACAGGAGAAGCCTGTGCCGCGAAGCGGTCGGAAGCCGGTGAGACAGCGTGGTTATTCCTGCGCACTGTGCTCCAGTATCGGTTCACTGAAAACTGAAAACTCCCCTCCGGCGAGCGGGATGCGTCAGCTTCCCGGTATGCGTTTGGTCATTGTGAAACGCACTTGAAACCGCGAATCGACGCGAATGGACGCGAATCAAGCACAGAACTGCCCAACCATTTTTTTGCCCGCACCTGAACTCTGATCGAAGTTGTATACGGATGTCGGACAAAAAATGGGTGGTAGAAAATAATCGCAGGCAGTGGCCACGACGGGCATTCCGCTTTTCGCCTTCTTCCGATTCTTTCGGCTCCAAACCAACTCACTCGGCGAGCGGAGTGTGTCAACGCTCCGGTCTCACGCTGAAAGCTCACGCTGTCGTGCTGGGCAGAAGAATGGTGGCAGGAGAATAGTCGCAGGCGCATGCTGGAGTCTTGCCTTTCTGCGTTTATTCTTCTGCCCGCATTCTCCTGCCATCATCTATCGAGCAACATCCGGGTAGCACAGGTGCAGCCTGTGACGCGAAGCGGTCGGAAGCCGGTGAGACAGCGTGGTTATTTCAGCGCACTGTGTCCCAGTATCGATTCACTGAAAACTGAACACTCCCCTACGGCGAGCGGGATGCGTCAGCTTCCCGGTATGCGATTCGTCATGTGAATCTATGCCCAATTCCTGCACCGTGCAGAGTCGGGCACTCTTCTCCAGCAGGCGAATCACAATTCGTTCGCCGAAGCAACGCGCAGGACCGGCAGGTACGTCAGTGTCGCTCAGTGCCGATTTGTGTTCCCGCTGTTCCGAGAATCACAGGTGGGAACACGGATCTACGGTCATCGGCAGTGATTGGGGAGTGTGCGGGAACTCAGCATTCGGATTTCCCGTGGCCAAGCCACCTGTCGACATTGGCACACCAAAAGCAGCTACGCAAACACGCGTCTGGATGAACGAATGCTGATCGCTCGGTCATGCCCTTTCGCTGTCGCATGAGTCGTCATGGAGCTTGGTCGGCCGACCGTAGAGCGCAACCACTTGCGGAAACTCTTCACGCAGTCCACCCACCCATAGCTCCGCGGAAATCTCCAGTCGCTCAAACAAAGGCTCCAGCTCCGCAGGAGTTGAACCTCGCTTGTCCGTGCGAATCTGTCGAGCAGGTATTCTGTCAGATTCAGGCCGGGAACCCCCTTGTTCGAGATTCGTCGTTCAGTCTTCTTTGCTGGCACCGCCTGACATTTCCATTTCCAGACCCACGGGAGCCAGTCACCCGGCTTGAGCACCATGCTCCACCGCCGTATCAAACTTGTTCCGATCCGAGACTGGAACGTCGTTGCCGTCCGCACCTCAATGTCCATGATGCCCGCTAGAAACTCCAACCGTTGCCGAATCATCTCGCGGCGATGGTTGTAGTTCTTTCCTGAGACGCTGTCCTTCCCGCAAAGAATCGCCCGCCGCAAGCAGCGATTGACGCAGTGGGCAATCTGAATCTCCCCATCGATCAACACATCCCGCCGATTCCTCCGAGCCATCGTCGCTGTCTCCGGCCCCATGTTTCCATGTTATGGCTGCAAAAGGCGAGATTCTTCGGACATTCGAATTTCATCAAGGGCGACTTTCACGTTGTCGTTGGCGATAGCCTCCTCAAGTGCGTTTGCGGCACGCACGCAACTTACTTCCCAGTCTTCGAGATCGGTTCGATCCTTTGTGAGTCGCTTCAACGTGGCAATCCACTTGCTTGCAGCATCATAATCACCAAGATACGCATTCAATGCAGAAAGAGAATGTGCGTCGTTGATACGCCCCGTCGCTCTCTCCTCGCATAGCTGACGTACTTCGATTGCGTTCAAAGGAGAGATAATCGAAGGAACAAATTGCTCGCTCATCGCTCTGTAAACCCGCTCAAACTTCAAATCGTGTTCACGGGGTAGTATTTCCCTATGGCGAATATCAAGAAAGCTATGCAGCATTGCTCCACCCTTCGCAACCAAAATGGATATCGCAGAAACGGGCCGATACGCACCAGATCGGAGGTTTTCAAACCATACTTGCTGTGCGACGGGACCCGAAATCCTCACAAAGCCTTCCCCACGTACCGCAGTCCAATTGTCAAAAAACGGACGATAGGCTTCGACGTATTGACGAAGTTCCGATTTTGTCATTGGCTTGATTTTGACCGTCATTATGGCTTTACTCCCGTGACTGGAACGCTTGGGCCGATGCCGCCTACACGTCGAATTTGAAGGATTCTTGGTGGGGTTAATGTTGCATTACCGAATTTATAGTCGAACACCGCTGTCGGACTTGCAACTGGCCCCTCAACGACATCGAGGCGTATCGAACCCTTGAGAGGATCGCCCTGCGTCCAAGGGCGACCGCCATAATACCGAACTTCAGTCGATAGGCCACGATCTCCGAACATGAGCTGGTATCGCTCCAACAATTTATCTGCGTATCCGTGTTTTAGCGTACCCTCCACCCTTCCCGTCGTAGAATATCCTTTCCTCGCTCCCCATGCCTCTGCACGGGTGGCAATATCTTGGACAAGTTGTGCATTTGTCCGCACTGGACCGCTGTTTGGGGCCAGTTGTTGCTCGGCTTGGACAGCCACCGGCCGGCCTTGGATCTGGCCGCCACCCTCGTTCAAGAATACATCTTCGGCTTCTGCCTCAACTGCGGCTCTTGTGGGTTTTGGATCACTTGAGCGTTGTTGTCGTCCTGTGTTTCCTGTTTTTAGTCGGTGCCTTCCAGTATATGGGCCAGCGTATCGGGCAGCAATCCCAAGCTCCATGAAACCCTTAACTGTGTCTCCAAATATCTGGAGTTGCATTCTGGTCTGGATTTCGTCAGGGTTTTCACGAAGTCGTTTAGCCTCGCTAATAAGATAGTCAACATCCTCCACATATATTTGCCACTTCGCATTTGCCTGTGCTTTGAACCGCGGGCCTGCTCCGTAGTAATCTTCCCGAGTTCTTGTATCTTCAATCGTACATTTGAACTGGTACATGCAGTGGTGCGACGGGGATCCTAACACCCATCTCATTGTGTAGTACTCTTCCGTTTCATCGAATTCAATGGGTTGCATTCCGTCGGGAGGGATTTCTGCTCGAAAACGAGTAAGCAACGTCACTACATGATGTGGATGACGATTTTGCCAGTTTTCCTCTGAAATCTCGGACAGGAATTGTTCTTCCGAGATTTGTAGGCCAGCGGCATTAACTGGTACCAAGTCCTCGTCCGGTCGCGGTCGTGAAGTTCCAGTACCTTCTTGCATTCCGCTCGGGTCGACCATGGATCCGGGGTTGTTTCCGACATATCGGCTGAGGTTGGTATCACCGGCGGCCAAGCGGAGCGGGTCTTCGCTGGTGAATCGTCCTGTGTGAGCGTCGTAGTTGCGGGCTCGGTAGTTGTAGAAGCCACTGGCACTGTCCATGTACCGCCCGGTGTACGTCGCAAACGTCTTCGCCGTCACCAGCGTCGTCTTGAACCCGGCCCTTGGACTTTCTCCGATGTTCGTTCTTACCAATCAGCATTCCGGGCCAAAGGCCCAATCATTTGCCTAGCCTGGGCCATCGGGCCAGGTCGGCGATTCCCGATGCACACCGAGGTCCAACGGCCTGGCCGTTTGGGTAGCACAGGTGCAGCCTGTGCCGCGCAGCGGTCGGAAGCCGGTGGAAAAGCGTGGTTATTCCAGTGCCCTGTGCCCCAGCATCGATCCACTGAAAACTGAACACCGAAAGCTGACCACTCCGGTATTCGATTCGTCATGTGAATCTATGCCCAATTCCTGCACCGTGCAGAGTCGGGCACTCTTGTCCAGCAGGCGAATCACAATTCGTTCGCCGAAGCTGGTGGGCATCGAAGCGATACGTAGGTCCGCCAGGGACATTAGTGCCGATCAGTGCCGATTAGTGTTCCTGCTGTTCTAAATCGCATTGTGGGAACACTGTTCTGCGGTTACCGCCACTGATTGGGGCAGGGCGGGAATCGTGGAACCCGACCCTTTCATTTTCTCCGATGTTCGTTCTTGCCAAATTGCATTCCGGGCCAAAGGCCCAAACATTTGCTTAGCCTGGGCCACCGGCCCAGGTCGGCGATTCCCCATGCACACCGAGGTCCAACGGACCCGCCGTTTGGGGGCGTTGCAAATGGTCGGCCCTTCAGGCCTTTGGTCATGATGCGAATCTCATCCTGGGCCGGTGGCCCAGGCTAGGCAAACGGATGGCTCCTTGGGCCGGAAACTTCAAGATGTTGGTTTATTGCGGGTAACGTCTGGATGCCGCTTCGCGAGGCAGACCATTCAAGTGCCTCTCACACGCGTTCATGTGCAGTCTGCCAATGAGGCTGCATTTGTGCAATTTCGTCGTCCGCTTCCCCGCAGGGCCGCACCACCACTTCGCGCCTCCGCGCCTTCGCGTGACGACCAAGTTGCTGTCCCTGTGCTACGCCGTGGAAGTGAAACTCACCCAAGCCGAATCCGCCAGCCCAAGGCGCGAAGCCGCCGGCAGGGTTGTGTCGGCCCTTCAGGCCTGAATCGCAATTTTGGTGGGATGGCTCGGAGGTGTAGTTGTCAAACCTGCGGTCCACCGGCGTGAAGCCGGACGGGGCCGGGCATGGTGCTGGGTTCCCGCCTGCGCGGGAATGACGGCGGGTGTGGTACCGGAGCGTTGAAACACTCCGCTCGCCGAAGTGAGAAGCCCTCCCACGAGCTTCCTGGCGCTCGCTCGACCCCTCCCAAACTTTGTTTGAGAGGGGGGGCGATTGATGCCATGTTGCGGGCCAGGGAACTATGCGAACAGGGCCGGAATCACGTGGCCGTCGCGGACGATCATGACGGGGCGGCCGGTGGGGGTGTGGTATTCGTAGGTGTGGTTGATTCCCAGCGCGTGATAGAAGCTGGCAGCGACGTCGTCCGGTGAAAAGCCTTCGTGCTTCGGCAGGCTTGCGGTTTCGTCGCTTTCCCCCAGAACCTGGCCGCCTTTGATTCCGCCGCCACCAAGGATCATGAACATGTTGCGAGGATAGTGGTCGCGGCCGACTCGTTCGGTATTAATCTTCGGCGTACGACCAAACTCACCGGTGACGTAGACAACTGTCGAATCCAGAAGTCCCCGAGCAGCCAGGCCGGTGAACAGGCCGAACAGTGCATCGTCCAGAGCGGGCAGCTGGCGGGTCTTCAGTGTGGTCCAGTTGTCGCGATGAGTATCCCAGCCGCCGTTGGTCACGGTGACAAATCGCACGCCGGATTCGACCAGTCGCAGTGCCAGAAGACAGCTTGCTCCCAGTGCAGATCCACCGAAGTTCTTTGAAAACTCGGGCGACTCTTTGCTGATGTCGAACGCTTCGCGCGCCTTCGTGGACGTAATGACCGTGTGAGCCTGCTGACCAAACTCATCCATGCCGTCCAGCAGCTGGCTGTCTTTTTCGACATCGCTGAAAGTCCGGTCCAGCTGGTTCAGCAGACTGCGACGACGTTCGATGTCGGCGATCGTCAGACCACCGGACATCGAGATGCCTCGCACCTTGTACGGCGTTCCGATCACAGGCGTCGACGTCGTGTTCATCGGAGCATACTTCACTCCCAGATAGCCTGGCCGCTGAGCGCTGTTGGGGATGGCGACAAACGGTGGAAGTTCCGGGATGCCCGGTCGTTCTTTGGTCACCACCGAACCGTAGCCCGGAAACTCCAGAGAAGGCAGCGGACGATTTCCCGTGTTGACGTACTTCGTTCCCAGCTCATGAGCCGCCACGGCATGCGTGACACCTCGAAGCAGCGTGAACTTGTCCATGCACGTGGCCGTCTTCGGCAGATGCTCGGAGATCATCACGCCCGGCAGGCACGTCTGGATCGGATTGAATTCGCCGCGGTATTCCGAAGGAGCATCGGGCTTCAGGTCGAACGTGTCCATATGCGACGGACCACCGTTCAGATTCACGAAGATCGCCGCCTTGCCTTTGGCGTTTGGATTGATTGCGCTCTCAGCCTGAAGCTGGGAATATCCTGCCAGGGACAGTCCACCAGCTCCGATCACACCCGCCTTCAAAACGTCTCGTCGTCCAACACCATCACAGGTTCGGAAAAATGCCATGAACTGCTCCTCAGACAATTTCAAATTGTGTTCAAAGGGAAGGACTGTGTGTGCACATCTCTGGGTGAGGAATGAACTGGAAAGTAGCGGAAGGACGTGAGCCCTCCGGTTGGTTCGGCACCGGACGGCTTGCGCCGTACCGCTCTCTCGACACATAAACTCCGTGAAACTTGTTAGTGGTTGACGATGAACTCGCGAGTATTCAAAAGAGCCCACAGGACTCCTCGAATTCCTTCAACAGCATCTGGTGATTCGGCGATGTAAGTCTTTGCCGTCTGGAGTTCATCGGCGGTTGGGAAGCGAGACAGAGTTCGCAGGTAAGCATCGTTGATCACTTCGTCCGTGTTCAGCGTGGATGCTGGAGTCGTGGGAGCGGCGGGAGATGTTTCCGCGGCCGCGACGGCTGATTCCAGTTCCGCTTCCGGAGTACCAGCTTTCTCGGCCTGTTCACGGATCTTCTTCAGCTGTTCCTTCAGCGCGGTCACCTGAGCTTCGCGGCCGGCCTTTTCGGCTTCCGCGATGCGCTCTTTGAGTTTCTTGATCTGAGCAGTGAAGCGGGCCTTTGCCTGGTTGCGTCGATCCTTCTGAGCATCATTGGCGTCCGGCGTGCTTCGACGAGTGAACGTCAGATTGTTCACCTTCGCCATTGCGGCCAGCCATCCGTCGTTAGCATCCAGCTGGGAAAGGAACTGGCTGTCATTTCGAACGTAGATCGTCTGCAGCAGACTTGGTTCTTCCGTGCGGTCACAGTCGCAGTTGCTTTCGCGGATCGAACGACCAAAGACTGTCAGAGCATAATCCGCTGGTGTTCGGCCGCGTGCTCGAAGGCCGGAACCAGGGATTGCGAGTGCTCGCTTATCCATCTGAGTTACATAGTCGGCATTCTTTTCGTCGTTCAGCGTTGCCTGGACCATGATGTCGTATGCGACTTCGGCCGGCAGACGTCGAGGCACCGCGCGGCTGAAGTTCTTTTCATCCAGACGATTCGTCGAGTTCGGAATCCAGCTCAGCTGATACGTTCGGCTGTTCAGAATTTCGCGATGCAGCCACTTCATGTCGAACTTATGTTCGATGAAACCCTTCGCGAGGTAATCGAGCAGTTCCGCATTCACCGGCGGATTTGCCAGGTTCAGGTCATCAGACGGCTGGACGATTCCAACGTTGAAGTAGGCCGCCCAGACTCGGTTCACGAAGGCTTTTGCAAACAGAGGATTGTCCGGAGATCGCAGCCAGTCCATCAGAGGCTGACGCACATCTTCGTACTGAGCCAGTTCGATCACAGGCCCGGCCAGGATCTTTGCTGTTCCTGGCACATTGCCGCCTCGACGATCCGGGTTCTTGTTGTTCTTGTTATTCTTTCGAACCGGCTGAGCCTTCACGGTGTAAACTTCAGCCAGAGGAATCGTCGCACCCTTCTGAGCCTGTTCGGCCAGGATGCGGCGCAGGTCGTTGCCCTTCAGGCCTTCAGTGCCTTCGAAGCCCTTGACCATCTTTTCATAGTCTTCCTTGGCGTCGGGGCGAGCATTCTGGCGGCCGACTGTTCCCTTGAAGAAGCCTTCGAACTGCTTGAAGTCATCCTGAGTCCACTGGTCAAACGGATGCTTGTGGCACTGAGCGCACTGGATACGAGTTCCCAGGAACGTGTAAGCAAACGCGATGACTCGATCTTCGGACGTCTGGAAGTTCTGACGAGCCCAGAAGTGAGCCAGTCCCTGTCGGTCCGCATAACCGGCAGCACCAGGTCCGCCTTTGTGATACAGCTTTGAAACGTTCGTGCAGTAGTCCTGATACGATTCACCAGGGTTTCGACTAACCGCCAGCACGATGCCTTCGACGATCTGGTCGTAGGGCATGTTTTCCTGAACGCGTTTGTGAATCCACGCGTACCACTGCTTTGATGCTTCGGTCTGAACCGGAGTCACATTGTTCAGTTTGTCGTCGCTGTTGCCTGTGAAGTCGCACAGCTTGGTTGTCCACCAGGAAACATAGCCCGGTCGTTCCAGCAGTTCGTCAATCTTGCGGCGACGCTTGTCCGGCGTGGTGTCAGCCAGGAACTCACGCACTTCCTTTGGCGTTGGCAGAGTCCCCGTCACATCCAGACTGACTCGACGGAGGAACTCCGCATCCGTGCAGGTTTCGGACTGAACGATGCCGACCTTTCGAAGTTTCTGAACAACCAGTTCATCGACCTTCGTGGGTGTTGAAACCACGGGGTAATTTTCGCCGAACTGAGGTGACACGGGACGGATGACAGGCACCGGCACAACCGCGCTGTCATAAGAGGCCACGACATGCGTATCGCCTGGAGCATTGGCAACGACGAGTCCTTCCTGATTGATGTCGGCCACCTGATCATCGTTTGTCTGGAAGCGGCAAAGAGTCGTAACGTCTTCGCGGGTTCCGTCGGTCCAGATGGCAACGGCTTTCAGCTGCTGAGTTTGTCCTTCGGCGCTGAACTGGATTTCGGAAGGAGTGACTTCCAGTCGAGTCAGCGTTGGTGGATTTTCCACGCGACCGCCGGCACCCGCCTGAACCCAGCGAAGGAGCAGGTGATGTTCCCAGCTGCCTTCCTTCATGCGCTGGCCGCCTTCGTGCTGATCCTGCATGAGGGCTTTGCGAAGGATCATGCTGTCGGCAGGGACCTCCGGATCCAGTCGACCGTAGAGTTCATCGTGGTCGGTCTTAAAGTCGTAGCCGAACAGAGACAGCCTGAAGCCGCCTCGACCCTGAAACGAGCCGTGGCACGATCGACCATTGCATCCCAGCTTGCCCAGCAGAGGAACCACGTGCTTCTGGAAGTCCGGAGCATCGGTTTCCGTTGTTGCAAATCTCTGTGCAACCGAGGCCATCACAGGAGCGTCGTCCGCATTCGACACACTGTTCAGGAAACACGCCAGAAGCATAGCTGTGGCGATGGCTGAACTGAGCGAATGCAGGGGCATGGAGAGAAGTCTTTTCATAGTCAGTGATCCTGGAGTGAAGACGACGGCTGAGTTGTGATCAGCGTCGTGTTCATGGGGACTTGCCAGATTCCTTGTTTTGTTCCGTTGTCGCCTTGCGTGCCGCCGAGACCTTGCGAGACATCTGCTCCCACTCGGCATTCACGCGTTCGTCGAGCGGAGCTGCCATGGCGGCTTTCTGTTCTTCGATTTTTCGCAGCTGGTCCTGAAGCCGTTTTTCATCTGCCTCAAGCTGAGTTTTCTTCAGTTCCTGTCGCTGGGCCAGCAGCTCGCGGATCTGCTTTTCCAGCACTTGATCCCTGGTTCGAGTCCAGCGCGCTGTCAGGACACGGATCTGGGAATCGAGTTTCCACGCAGCCAGCTGTGATTCGTACCGTTGCGGGTTCTTCTCTTTTGAGCGAAGGATGTTCTGAGTCTGCTGATGGAGGTCGCGGATGCCTCGTGAGAACTCCGCGGGCCGTGATTTTTGCAGTTGCTCCAGCAGTCGGAACAACTCCGGATGGTGTTCCCTGGCAAATTCCATGGCAAGCTGCTGATCCTGTTCGGACAACTCCGCCCGTGTGGATTTTCGGGCCGCTTCACCCTTTGCTTTTGATGGTGCTTCGGTCTTCGAACCCGTGTCTGTGCCGGTCCCTGTTGTCTGCTGTGCCAGGCATTCAGCGGACAGCATCAGCGCAAACAGCAGCGTCATGATCTGCAGGAAGCGTCCTGATGAGTTCGAAGGAATATTCACGTGATAGCCTCGACTTGTTGTCAGATACTGCTGTCGTCTGCATCTGGAAGGGTTTTGTCCGCCGGGGCGTCTGACTCCTCAAGTTCCAGGGCAGTCAGTAACCACTGCGGCGTGTCGATATCGCTCGACCAGTCGTTCAAGGCAGAATCCACATCGGTGTCTTCCTCGGTGGCCGTATTGTGCAGCATCTGAGTGACCAGTTCTGCATCAGAAATGGAATCCGACGACGCGTTGCCTGCCAGGCTCATGGCGAACAGGACAGCGGCCGCTGTTCCCGCGATGGCAGCGACAGGCCGAAGCTGACGGCGATGTGTGGCCTGCTGATCCTGTGCAGAGCGGACAGGCTGGCCACTCAGTGCTGAAGTGCGGAGACCGGTCGTTGTGAGTTCGACCAGCCGGGTTGCTTCCACCAGAGTTTCGCAGAGTGCTTCATCGAAGCAGAGCTGATCTTCAAAGCGGGCTCGATCATCGGCGGTGCCTTCACCAAGTACATACAGAACGGCTCGCCAAAGATCGTTCTCGTCCGCATGGTGTTTCAGATGGTTGTTCACAGGTCTTTCCCAGCGTTTACAGGAGCTCGCGAATTCTGGAATCCTCACGAAGTTTCATCAGTCCTCGTCGCATCCATGTGAGCACCGACCCCAATGGGGCATTCAGCTCGGCAGCGATATCCGCAAATGATTTTTCTTCGAACAGTCGTTTGACCAGGACTTCCTGAGCCTCCGGAGACAAATCCTGAATCGCTTTCCGAACGGTGTCCGCAGCCTCGGAATTTAGTAATCCCTGCTCCGCAGGACGTTCCTCTCTGTTGTACATCGCGGCTGATTCCTGGACCTCACCCGCCCATACTTCCTGGCGTCGTGACTGACGAAGAATCTGCCTCGCTTCATTCAGTGCGATTCGAAAAAGCCATCCTCGAACATTTTTCAGTGCCACAGAGTCAACTGCCTGAATGGCCTTCAGCACAGTCCTCTGAAAAGCTTCCTCCACCAGTTCTTCACGTCGCAGGATTCCACGAAGGAACGACTTGATGACCGCCTGGTTCTGGATGCACGAATTCTCGACCATCTCGCGTTGAGACGGTGACAAATCAGTGATGGCATCAGGGACCAGGGGATCACTGTCTGACGGCAAAGAAAAACTCCCGGAGATCTTCTGTCGGCACAGTAACGATGTGCTGGGCCGAGTGATTATTTCAAAACAACTCGAAATGGCCCTTTATCTGTTCATGTGTACATTTATTTTGGCGGGGTTTCTGCCCATTTCCAGTTATCGAATGGGTAAAAACGATGGTAAGGAGAATGAGTAATGAGCGGGTTTGAGAGGATGCAAAAAGTGAGTGATTGAGGGGTGTCCGGAGAGGCAGGTTCGCAGGCTTGCGGGCACGTGTTCTGGAAAGTTTTTTCGTAAAAATTGGAGCATTTGCTTACAGCATCCCATATTCTCTCACCCGTCTTACCGGAGGGATCGCCGAGATTCTGTCAACAGATTGCATAATCGGGGGATCTGGAAATCTTCTGTTGGCTTTCTAGTGGGTTTGACGTCCGATAGTAACCGGGAGTGTTGTTGCGGACATTCCGGTTGCGCGCAGGGAGGTCTGCAGGATCTCGCGATGTTGTCGTGGAAATTGTTGGCTGGCGGTTGAGAGCTGGTATCGTAATTTGCCCGGTGTGATTTTCTTCAGCGAAGTTTGTCGGGACCGAACGATGGGATCAGATAAAGGCGTTTGGAAAGTGTTTCGGGCTGTTTTCTCAGCTGAAAAGCAGCGTCGTCGAGTGGCATTCCGTCGAAGCGCAGCTGGTGACGTGTTGGAACAGCGAATTGTTCCGTCGCTGCTGGTTCCGGCGTTGAATAGTCTGCCGGGTGCTCCAGTCACGTTGTACCTGGACTTCGACGGCCATGTCGAAAGTTCCAACTGGAACAACGGAAACACGTTTACAACTCCGGCCTTCACAGTGGACAACGATCCACTGAATTTTGACGCCGAAGAACTGCGCCGGATTGAAGAGATCTGGTATCGAATGTCCGAGGACTATGCGCCGTGGTCAATCAACGTGACCACCGTCGAGCCGGCGACAATCAACGATTTTGAATCGATTCGAGTGGTCTTTGGTGGCGACGGCGGCTGGAGCAACACGGGTGCTTACGGTCTGGCATTCCTGAATTCATTTTCAAACAGTGCGTCAAATTCCGTTTTCGTATTCACAGCCATTGATCCATGGCCGAAAAACGCTGCCGTGGCGGGATCCCATGAAGTCGGCCACGCGTTCGGTTTGAACCATCAGAGCACCGACGTCAATACCAACGACTATCGTTCGGGGGACAACCGTCTCGGACCGATCATGGGCACGCCATACGCCGGCCTTCGAGATACCTGGGACAACGGGCCCAGTTTCGGTGCTGGCGGGCTTCAGGACGACATGGCGCTGATTTCCAGAGCGGCGAACCAGACGGTCGTGTATCGCACAGACGACTACCCTTCGACTCGACAGACCGCCGCTGTTCTGCCAGCGTCACAAACCGGAGTTGTGAAGTTTGGCGGAATCCTTGAGACGAATTCCGACAGCGATTTTTTCTACTTCGATGCAGATGCCGGCCAGGTCACGTTCACCCTTGAAGGGCTGAATGTCAATAACTTCTACCCAGGCCTGAATTTGAACCCCGGTTCCAACCTGGATGCGATCATCCGCCTGTATGACTCCAACGGAGTCCTCCTTGTCGAAGACGATCCGTCGAACAGCCTTGGTGGTTCAATCACCTACACTGCTTCCCGTGGTCGGTATTATCTGGAAATCACATCAACCAACGAGTATGGCTCAGTGGGTCAGTACTTCGTTGACGGCTCCTATACTCCGATGCCTGGTATTCCAACCATGCTGTCGCCGACTGGAACGCTCAGCAATGCCGTTCCGGATTTCGCGTGGACATCAGCTGCTGGTGCCGCGTCGTACGAGCTGCTCGTCGAACGCCGCAATGCCACGACAGGCGTCTGGTCAACGTATTATACTCGAAGCCTGACCGGGCTGACTCACACAGCGGCCCAGCAGTTCGTGCAGGGCGATTTCCGGGCGAGTGTTCGAACTGTGACATTGGCTGGAACGACCACTGCCTACAGCAACGTTGTCAACTTCACGGTCGATATTCCAACGCCGACGGCGCCCACAATCATTCGGCCTCAGGGTGACATTGGACTGTCGTTCCCGACGTTCGAATGGACGGCTCCGGCCAACGCATCAACCTATAATCTTTGGGTCACCAAAGTCAGCACAGGTGAACGAGTCATCTATCGAACGGCCTATGCCGGCACCACCTATGTTCACTTCAGTGCTCTTCCGGACGGTGCTTACCGTGCATGGGTTCAGGCTGTGAACACGGTTGGTGAAACCAGTGCATGGAGCTCAGCGGCGTCATTCGTCATTGATGCACCAGTTCCGGCAGTGCCTACGCTCACTGCCCCTGCTGCTCTGACCAGCAGTTCGAATCCACGATTCACCTGGGATCTGGTGGAAGCAGCAGCGTCTTATGAACTTTGGGTCAACAATCTCACGACAGGCAAGGCTCAGTACCTGCGTGTTTCTGACCTGCCGTACGACAAGAATTTCTACGATCCACCAGTCTTTACTCAGGGTAACTACATCGCGTGGATCCGTGCGGCCAATGGTAACGGAGAGTACAGCGCCTGGAGCGCGGGGCGCAAGTTTACTGTGGATATCCTGCCACCGTCAGTTCCAACGGTCACTGGACCAGTTGGAGCCGCTGGTTCTCTGAAGCTGATCACAACGGTCAATCCAACGTTCTCCTGGACTGCTGCGGCTCGTGCTGTTCGCTACGAAATCTGGGCGAACAATATGACCACCGGCCAGTATCAGATCATCCGACGTGATGACATCACAACCACAAGCTACACACCTCTGAACAATCTGACTCAGGGCGACTATCGCTTCTGGGTTCGAGGCATCAACAGTGCCGGTGAGGTGGGTGACTGGAGTGCGATGTACACCTTCACGATCGACGAAGCCATTCCGGTCGTGCCTGTGATCACTGATCCAAAAGCCAATCCGGCGGGAAGCGTTGAGAATCCAAATCCAACGTTCATCTGGACGATGACCACGAAGGCTCCGTACTACGAGATCCAGATCGACAATACGACACTTGGCAAGACCAAGGTTGTTACGGCGACAGGTCTCACCACCGAGTCATTCACCGTTCCAACGGCTCAGCGGCTTGGTGAATACGCCTACACGGCACGCGTTCGAGCTTACAACGCGTCTGGTGAAACGAGTGAATGGAGTGCTCCGTTCGCGTTCCGAATCGACGTTCCTAACCCACTGACTCCGACGATCACGGGACCGAAGGACACGATTACGGATACGACACCAACGTTCAGCTGGACTCACGACAAGAACACGATTCGCTACGAGATTCTCGTACGAGACATGGTTCGCGGTGAGAATGTCGTGCTGAATGTCACATCGTTCCAGCTCACCCCAAATCAGACCGAAGCCCTGTATACGCTGCCAGACGGCCAGGCTCTTCGTGCCAGCACTTACCGGTTCTGGGTACGAGGATTCAATGCTCTGGGACAGTCCAGCAACTGGAGTCTGGCTCAGGCGTTTGTCATCGCGGCAAACGACGTCCCGGTGAAGAAGGATGATGGTCAGTTGCTGGTGGCTGCACTGGATCCACAGCTCTCCGTCTTTACTCAGGAAGTCACTCAGGCTGTGCCTGTTCGCAGTGTTACGGTGCCAGTGGACGTTCCCGTTGAACAGCCAGAAGCGGCTGTTGTTGTCACACAGACAGCCGAAAGCGTCCCAGTGAATGTCGAAGGTCATTTGATTGATGAAGTGATGTCTGAAATCATGATGACCGATGCACTTCTGAAGGGCTAAACGACCCACTGAAACCTGTCGAACATATGAAGCCCGGCAGCAATGCCGGGCTTTCCTATTCTGGTGGCACCGGGTTTCAGCGCTCACTCAGGAATCGCGCGGTGGCCTCAATGGCACACTCACATGGGGATGGTCAGCCAGCAGAAATCTCCAGGGAAGTTCCGCCGCACGCGTGATGCCAATCCGGCGATCCGTCACGACACGTGTCGCATCAAACTCCGGCTTTCGAGATGTCAAACAGCGATCGCTTATGAGCAGGGAACTGCCATGGTCCTCGACAGCAAGTCCGAGGGCCTGGCCGAGTTTCCCTGGACCCGAGCACAGGGACGTCAGACGCTCGACCCCTCGTCGCTGCTTCATTAATTCCACGCCGCACGCTGGCTCCAGGGCTCGAAACAACACAATTCCGTCACGAGCCAGAACGTTCAGCATCCAGTGGATGCCATAGTTCAGGTAGACGTAGGCAGTGCCGGGGGGATGGGTTTTAAAGAACCGTCGGGCTGATGGCCGGAAGGAGGTATGGCAGGCGTCGTCATCTTTGGCACCGTAGGCCTCAGTTTCGACGACAATGCCCGAAACCTGGTCCCAGTGCAGGGTGCATCCCAGTAATTCTCGGGCGACGATCAGAGTGGGACGATCGAAGAAATCGAACCCCAACGGAGGCATCGAGAGTGGCAGGATCAGAATCCTTTGTCTTCCTCTTCCAGCTGAGCCTGCAGCTGATCACGCTCACGCCGAGTCGTCTCGAGGTCAAACATGAGATACTTCACATCCAGACGCAGCTGTGACAAGGCTTCCTGAACCAGATTCAGAATGCGTCGTCGTCGGTGGATCGAGTCCGCGACGCGGTTGAACGCAGTTGCGAGAGCTTCCTGTTCGGAACCCTTCATTCCCTGAATCAGCCGCCCCAGTTCGAGCATTTCGGCCGGCAAAGCTTCAGTTTCCGTATCATTAAATCTTCGGGAAGCAGACATGACTCGGTTCCTGAGGCCGGGAGCTGGAGGGAGGAAAAGACTGAAATGATTCTTGTCAGCACCCCAGCCCGTCACAAGCAAATTGAAGACACGACTTGAGGCTTTTTCTAAAGTTCGATGGCTGTTCAAGGTGTCAGAACGCAGCCTGCCTGAATATCCCGAATTGACAGGCTTTCCATTTTTGTGGCGAGCATGAAACATCGTCAAAATCGGAAATTCTGGGCTCGGTGAAATCCGCTTTGTGGTGATAAACTGCCCAGCCTCTTCAACTTGTGATCCGGACATGGACGTCAATGGGTGATCGCTCGCAACAGAAGGTCTTTGCTAACCCGAGCCCGTGGTTCGAAGTGCGATGCTGCGCCGCGGACAACGCTGTGAAGGATTCTGTCGTGGATCTCGCCAGAGATCCCGCAACGTTGGTTGATGACGGGAACTCTGGCGAGTTCGACGACCGTGCGCTGAAAAGGAACTCTGGCGAGTTCCACTACGGTGTGCTTAGAAGGAACTCTGGCGAGTTCTACTACAGCGCGGCGGGTGGAAGGATCAAAGCGCTCTTTCTGTTGATGCTGTGCCTGACTCAGTGCATGGCGGTTGGTCTGGCGGACGAGACCACCAGTCAGCCTCTTCGCTGGCAGTCGGTTTCTTCCTTGTCAGCAACCCAGGTCAACAGTGAAACGATTGCGGAACCTTCGGAATCCTTTGAGCGATTTCGGATACTGAACCCGGGGGCACCGGAAGTGGTTCGCATTGAAGCTGCGATTCCTGCCTCGATGCTGCACAATGATTTTGTCGCCCGTGTCAGTACGGATGCGACAGCCACAGGTGCTCAGCTGTCGCTGGTGATTCTGCTGCCGCATCATCGTGACCCGCGAACCGGCAAACCTCTGACGGTGTTGCTGCCCGGTGAATCGATTACTGAAGCAGAGACCAATCAGCAGTTGAAAGTGAGTGTGTCGAAGAAGGCAGTGGAGACACTACTGCGACGAACACGAACGGAGCTGAATCAGTCCGACATTCAGTCGCGGGATGCTGTGATCATCGGGCTTGCAATGACGATGGAAGCCACGCCCGGGGAAAACTGGATCGACATTGGACGGGCTGAGTGGGGACCGTCAATCTCTCCGCAGGCATCGCTTCAGGAGACGATTCGTCAGGTCAGTCGAAAGGAAGACACGCGCGAGCCGGAGCGAAATTTCGTCGCGATGGATGTCGAGCTGGGTGCCGTCATGCTCGACAAACGAGCGGTCATTCTGCGTCTGCTGCCGGATCATTCTGAGCACGTGGAAACGCTGAAGCAGCTTGGGATCAACGCGGTCTGGGTACCTGACTATCAGGCCACCGATCGGGCACGTCAGTTGTGGCTGTCCGGGCTTGCGGTCCTTGCGACTCCGCCCAGACTGGATATCGATCCCGGTGATCCTCGCAGGGTGCTGTCATCCCTGCCGCCACTGGAGCGACAATGTCCGAACGTTTCCGCGTGGTACGAAGGAACTCGAGTGCCACCGTCGGAATTCCCGATTCTGCTGCAATGGTCGAGAGAAGTGCGGAGCGCGGATCGAGTGCTGCAGCGGCTTCAGATGGCAGATGTGACTGCGGCAGAAGGTGCAGCCGCGCGCGAGATCGATCTCGTTGGGATGGGTCGTCATGTCGTGGGACGTGA
Source organism: Planctomycetaceae bacterium (assembly GCA_046349695.1). GTDB lineage: Bacteria > Planctomycetota > Planctomycetia > Planctomycetales > Planctomycetaceae > SXXK01. Next base: position 56,638 of record JAXMBV010000035.1, read on the forward strand.
AGAGAGCTTTGGTGTTTTGAGAAACCTGCTGCTGCAGCGTCAGAAGGCGGCCGGACAGCTGTCGTTTCCATGGACATGGATCCAGGTGGAACCATCCGCTACTCAGATGCAGTGGCGCCAGAACGGCCTGCTGCCATTCGTCGAGCCTGAGCAGATTCATCATCAGGTCTATGCGGCTCTGTCAGCGGGATATCGTGGCCTGGGATTCTGGAAGACGCGACAGCTGCAGATCGACAACCCGGCGGATCGTGAGACATCACTGGCGATCGAACTGGCCTGTATGGAAGTGGATCTTCTGGAACCGTTCCTGGCGCGTGGCCGCAGAGAAGGATATCTCGCGCTGCAGACAGACGCTTCAAAGCCAAAGAACAATAACCGGAAGGGCAATGCTTCATTTGCGGCATCGTTCAGTGGAACGGAAGCGGGTGTCACCGTCACAGGACTTGAGGGCCCGCGGGAACATGATGCGGCGGTGATCAGCGGGAACAACGCGACACTGATCCTGGGCACTGCATGGGACTCCTTCTCTCAGTATGTTCCAGGGCCGATGTTTGAGCGAGAAGTCAGCCTGATCGTCGCTGCCTCGGAAACCGCATCCGCCTGGCAGATTTCTTCCAGCGGAATTCGAAGTCTGCCGCGCGAAGTCACCGCGGGGGGACTTTCGCTGCGCATTCGAAACTTCGATCAGTCCGCTGCGATTGTGGTGACGTCAGATCCCGGAGTCATCAGAACGCTGGAACAGAAGATCCATGGCATGGCCGAGCGTTCTGCTTCGAAACATAACGAACTGGCGGAACTCAAGTACCTGCGAGTTCTGAATACGATTGAAACACTGCGTGAGGAACATGAGATTCCTCCAGGCAGCGATGCCCTGATGGCGTCCGCCCGACAGATGCTCGATCGTGCTCAGTTCGAATTGAAGACCAAAGACTACCATGAATCCACACTGCTGGCTCGCGACGCTATGCGCAATCTGCGTCAGGTTCAGCAGCTGTGCTGGAAAGACGCAATCGCCGAACTGACGTCGCCGACCGCATCGCCGCATACGATTTCGTTTCAGACACTTCCGGAACACTGGCGGCTGATGCATTATCTGGACCAGCAGAGTTTTCGAATGACGGAGAACCTTTTGCCGTCAGGGAATTTCGAAGACCGGCGAACGATTCTGCAGGCTGGCTGGAGTCGCGATGCTGCTGACAAGAGTATCTTCGCCGCGACGGCCGACATCATTTCCGACGGGCGGACAGGGAAGATGCTGCGACTGGCGGCGTGGCATTCGGATCCTTCAGCAAGAACGGGCAGCCGCGATGATGTAACTCCGCTGGTGGTGTCGTCTCCGCCGGTCGACGTGGAAGCCGGGGACGTTGTTATCGTGCGAGGTCGAGTGCGTCGAGGTCGTGCTGTCAGTGCCGCGTCGACTCGCCCGCTGATGATCTTCGATTCTGAACTGGGGCCGGAATGCAGCATGCGAACCGAGCTGGATTCGGAATGGACGCCCTTCGAAATGACTCGCCCCATTGCTCGCAGCGGCCAGTTTCGTCTGAGTTTTGGCCTGACGGGTCAGTCGGAAGTGCATCTGGATGATCTGTCGATCCAGAAAGTGCCAGCGCTGCATTCTTCCAACGTCGTTCCGGCCGGCATGACGGAAGAGTCACCGAATTGAGACTGTGCCAGCTGCCGGAAATCCGCGACTGCACCCATTGAGGCGGATGTGCATTTGACAGAGGTGGCTGTTCCTCTTCACCCTGTGCATTCGGAAGGCTCCTTCGGATCAGGGGCTTTCAGCACTTGTGGGGAGTTCGCCGAATGAATCTTCCGGAACTGCACGAGCAGACTCGCCGCAGCTGGCTGACATCGTCTGCCAGCGGACTGGGATGCGCTGCCGTTCTTTCCCTGCTTCAACAGGAACAGTGCCGTTCGGAAGACGGCGCTTCATCGCCGAGTTCCGGGCTGGGCCGTCTTTCGCATTTTGCTCCGAAGGCGAAGAGCTGCATCTTTCTGTTTCAGGCTGGTGCTCCGTCGCATCTGGATTTGTTCGATCCGAAGCCGAAGCTGAACGAACTGGATGGCAAGCCGCTCCCGGACAGTCTGCTGCAAAAGGTTCGGTTCGCGTTCATTCAGAAAGAGGGTGCTGTGCTGCTCGGGTCGTCCCGCAGGTGGCAGAAGCATGGCGAATGCGGAATGGACTTCAGCGACTATCTGCCAAACCTCGCAACGTGCGCTGACGATCTTCTGATGATTCGGTCGCTGCATTCGGAACAGTTCAATCATCATCCGGGTCAACTGCTGCTGAGCTGTGGGCGGGCCAGTTTCGGGCTTCCCACGATGGGCAGCTGGCTGACCTATGGACTGGGAACAGAATCTCAGAACCTGCCAGGCTATGTCGTGCTGACCAGCGGGCGTGGTTCCAGTGGCGGCGCTTCATTGTGGTCAAGCGGCTTTCTTCCCTCACACTACGCGGGTGTGCTCTTTCGAAATCAGGGTGATCCTGTTTTGAATCTGTCGAACCCGGACGGTGTCAGTCCGGAGCTTCAGCGTCGAAGCCTCGATGCTCTGAAAGCACTGAATCAGGAACGGTTCGAGCAGATGCAGGATCCGGAGATCAACAGCCGGATCCAGAGTTTTGAACTGGCGTTTCGCATGCAGTCGGCCGCGCCGGAACTGATGGATCTTTCGGGGGAATCACGCACGATCCTCGACGCGTACGGAATCGATCGACCTCAGTATCCGAAAGCCGCAGGGCGGGGCAATGTTGCGAACGCGCATCAGACATTTCCGAGGAACTGCCTGCTGGCCAGACGACTCGTGGAACGCGGCGTGCGCTTTGTGAACATCATTTACGAAGCGTGGGATCAGCACAGCGACATGGACAAGGACCTGCCGTACAACTGCTGGGTCGTGGACCAGCCTGTTGCTGCACTGCTGAAGGATCTGAAGCAGCGCGGTTTGCTGGATTCCACACTCGTTGTCTGGGGTGCGGAGTTTGGTCGAACTCCGCTGGGGGAAAACCGCAAAGGTCGAGCCGCGAACACAGGACGCGATCATCATCCCTATTCGTTTACTCTGTGGATGGCTGGCGGCGGAGTGCGTGGCGGACAGATTTATGGAGAGTCCGATGAGATTGGCTGGGGCGTTGCTCGCGATCCCGTCCACATCAACGACTTTCATGCAACAATGCTGCACCTGTTCGGACTTGATCACCTGCAGTTGACTCATCGCTTTCAGGGGCGAGACTTTCGGCTGACTGATGTTGGCGGTCGTGTGATTCCTTCGTGGATCGCATGACGTTGTGCACTGCCTGAATCTGCTGGACGGTTTTGAAACGGGATCCTCATTGTGCTGCCACTAAAAGACAACATTCCGGCTCGAACGACACCGGTCGTGAACTACACGCTGATCGGGCTTTGCCTGCTGGCCTTCATGGTGCAGGTTTCCGATCCGGACGGCGGCATTACTCTGAAGTGGGGATTCATTCCCAGCAGAGTTTCCAAACCGGAGACTCCGATTGTGATTGAACATCACGAGCTGGTGCAGACGCCGTTTGGGCTGCGGGAAGAAACAGCGCGAACAGAAGTTCCGGCGCCTCCGATTCCTGCTTTAATGACAGCATTGACCTGTGTGTTTCTGCACGGCAGTGTCATGCACCTGCTGGGCAATATGTGGTTCCTGTACATCTTTGGAGACAACGTCGAAGACCGGCTTGGGCATGTCGGATATCTGATCTTCTACCTGGCTTGTGGCATCGCCGCCAGCCTGACGCATTATCTGTCGGACCCGGGTTCGACCGTTCCCACGATTGGCGCCAGCGGCGCGATTGCGGGCGTCATGGGCGCGTATCTGCTTCTGTATCCGCATGCCAGCGTCGTTGCGCTTGTGCCGCTGGGATTTCTGATTCAGACAATGGTTATTCCCGCGCCGTTCTTCCTGGGTCTGTGGTTCCTGATGCAGCTTGTCCAGGGGTCATTCGCGGTAGGAACTGCCGAGGCGGAAGGTGTGGCGTGGTGGGCGCATATCGGTGGCTTTGTCGTCGGATTTGCTGTCGCATGGATCCTGGGAGCTGCCGGTCAGACAAACCCGCGCGTTGTCGTCGTGCGCCCAGGCACCGAACAGCGATTTCGCCGCGTCAGAACCCCATGGGACTAGTTCTCAGATAAATTCCCTCCGCCGTTTCATGCGCTTCGGCGAGTGGCCGGTGTCAGACGGCCGGTACAAATACTACGACCGACCAGCGAGGTAATCCTTCAGGGACACTTTGCGATAGCTCAGGTCCAGCAGTTCCATGGGATGAAGAACAGGAACGCTGCTGTTCCTGCGCTGAAGGTGAGTCTGAATCTGCAGGGAGCATCCGGCGTTGGCGGACACAATGAGATCCGGTGACACTTCCAGGAGTGCATTCACCTTGCGCTGTCCAAGGCGGTCTGCCATTTCCGGCTGAGTCAGGTTGTAGCTTCCCGCCGCGCCGCAGCACAGTTCCGGCTCATTGATGTTTCGGAGCGAGATGCCGGGGATCAGCTTCAGCAGATCGCGCGGCTGCTGACGAATCTTCTGAGCATGCTGCAGATGGCAGGCGTCCTGATAGGCAACGACTGCTTCAATTCTGCCTTCGGGTTTGACGGGTCCCAGGGCCGCCAGGAACTCCTGCACATCGCGGACTCGGTGAGAGAAGTCTGCCGAGCGTTTCACTGTCGGATTGTCTGACTGATGACCATGGAGTTCTTCGGCGATGTGTCCATAATCTTTCAGCATGGAGCCACAGCCCGCGACGTTCACGATGATGGCATCCAGTGACGAATCCGAGAATGCTCCGGCGTTGGTTTCCATCAGATCCACCGCCGGACCGGAGGCGCCGTTGTGATAGTGGATGGCACCGCAGCACGCCTGAGCCGAAGGGATGACAACGTCACAGCCATTTTCCTGAAGCACTCGCGCGGTGGCCCAGTGGACATGTCGGAACATGGCATCCGCCACACAGCCCAGGAACAGTCCGACGCGTGCTCTGCGTTCACCCTTTGCCGGAAGAAACTCCGGCAGCGCGGGTTCGGCCTTTCGAAGACGCGGCAGCTGCTCCTGCATCCGCTGCAGTTTCTTTGGCAGAAGCTTTGTCAGACCACATTTCTGAGCCAGCCGGTCGAGTCCCAGTTTCTGCATCCAGCGGGCGGGCATCAGAGCCCACTTCATTCGGTCGCGGTATGGAAACAGTCCAAACAGCACCCAGCGCTGGAACCAGTCGTCTTCAGATGTTTTGGCAGGACCCGATGGCTGAGGCACGGGCATCTTCTGCATGTCAACGCGGAACGGTTCCAGAAGTCGTCCGTATTGAACACCGCTTGGACAGGCCGTTTCGCAGCTGCGACAGTCGAGGCAAAGATCCAGATGATGTCGGATGGCTGGAGTCAGCTCCGTTCGGCCATCAACAACAGCGCGCATCAGATAGATACGCCCGCGCGGACCATCGTTCTCGTTCCCGGTCTCGACGTAGGTTGGGCAGGCTGCTGTGCAGAGCCCGCAGTGAACGCAGTCGAGGAATCGGTCATAGGGAATCGACGCACCAGGAGTTGTACCGTGGGTGCTCGGAGAATGGTTGTCAGACGGAGTCACTCCGCAACATCCTTTGAAACATTGGAACAAAGTAAGACGCTAGCTCGCTGCTGAACCCAGCAGAGCGCGCAGCTGATCGGTGTATTTTTGAACGGCGGCCGAAGAGAGATTGCTCCTTGCGGCCGTTGCCTTCAGTGCCTGGACCAACCCCAGCCCGTCTGACGTCAGCGATTGAAGAGTCTCGAAGCCCTTCTGCTCGTTCGGCGGGTCGCTGACAATCCGATGGGACGAAGGTCGCACAAACAGCACTCCGTTTCCCGCACGACCGAACACGTCGCAGCCCGTGTCGTGCAGGACTTTGATCGAAGATGTGACACGAGATGTTAGTGTCGTCAGCCGAGCCTGCCAGGCTGTTGATTCGGAAGGCGCAGACGCTTTTTGCAGAGTCCTGCAGTACACGCCGGACGCATTGGCAAGTTTGGCAGGCTGAGTCCAGTCGGCCGTTCCATGGAGTTCGTCCTGCAGTGCGGAAGTCTGCCAGTCCAGCGCTGCCTTTGGTCCTTCGAAGCCGACGATCAGGATTCCAGCAGAATCCGCACAGCGGCTGGTGCCAGCCAGTTCGGGCATTGAATCCGCCAGGAGAGACTCCGAGGCGTAGCGACTGATGATGTCCAGAATGACAGGCGTTGTGGACGACACGTTAAGGCGGTCAAGCGCTGATTCGATATCACGCAGGCTGCGAAACCCGCAGGCGACCAGACCGGTTTCCGGTGGAAGCGGCCGGAGCTTGAAGGTGACTTCTGTGATTCTGCCAAGTTGTCCACGGGCACCGGTGAGCAGTCGGCAGAGATCATAGCCGGCGACGTTTTTTACGACTCGTCCGCCGGAATGAAACGTTCGACCCTGTCCATCCACAGCGGTCAGCCCGATGACATAATCCCGAAGTGTTCCGTGACCAAACTGTCGAGGTCCGGCGATGTCCTGATCGACCATGGTCTGGATTGTGGTCTGGTCGTCCGCAACATCAATGGGAAGCTGCTGATTCTCTTTGAGCAGGATGGCCGACATGTCACCAAACGTCATTCCCGCGCCGACGGTGATCGTCATGTCGCGTGCCGGATAGTCAATCACGGAAGCAGAGAGTTCAGCGTTCATGAGACTCGAAGAAAAAAGTACCGCGCGAGCGGAGCGGGGGGAAAGCAGGTCGGTGTCCTGACCAACAGGCCCGGACAGCAGGGAAGGTTACCGAATTCAGCGCAGGAAAAAACCTCTCCCAGGAAGTGCTGAGCAAACGCTGTTGACGCCCATTGTCAGAATAAAAAGGTGGGCACCCGACGCCCGGGTCATGTGATCCGAGACATGGTCGGCGTGACAGTCGGCCGGGATCAGACCGGGTTCCCTATTGGGTTTATCTGTAGGGTCAACTTGTTTTGCTGCAGACTTCGCTGGCAGAGGTTCTGCACGAAGTGCATACTGACGATACGCTCCTCTGATGGGACATGCAAGCGAATTGCCTCAGTTTGCCGTGATGGCGACTGGTGGTCGTTCCTGCGAACGGCGAAGAATGCATGTTTTCACATTTCGATCATGGCAGGCAACCTCTTTCTCGACGACGTCTGCTGTCGTGCGTGCCGATCGGATTGCCTGGAGTGTTCAGCCTGACAGCGGGTCTGAGCCTTTCTGGCAGTGCTGCTGGCGGCTCAACGGATGATGTACCGGAGACCAGCAGGCGACGAGGATCCGTGATCTTCGTGTTCCTTTTTGGTGGTCCAAGCCAGATTGATCTCTGGGATATGAAACCCGCTGCTCCGCTGGAGATTCGCGGCGCGTTTCGTCCGATTCCAACGTCTGCACCCGAGATCCAAATTTGTGAACATCTGCCGTTACTGGCAACTCAAATGCATCGAGCCTGTCTCATACGTTCGATGCATCATCGGATGCCGGTTCATGGACCAGCGTGCTCCGAGATCTATTCCGGCCGACCGTATCCTCTGCCACCCACAACCGACCAGGCACGGCCCGAAGACTGGCCATCGCTGGCATCCTTGGTGACTCGGTTTGGCAGCGCTCCCCAGGGTCTTCCGCCAGCGATTGTGACTCCATGGCACTCGCAGTTTTTTGGACAGCCCGTTCGAATCGCGGGGCAGACCGGAGGACGAATGGGTCTGCAGTTCGATCCCTTCGTGCTGAATGCGAGCCTGGAGACAGGCCAGTTTGATGCAGATGAACTCACTCTGCCCGCGAACGCCGATTCTGGAAGACTGCAGCAGCGGCGACATCTGCTGATGGCGCTGGAGCGTTCCGGTGAGGGAAGTCTCACCGGGAACCCGGTCCAGCGTTATGCAGGGTTTCAGGAAACTGCCGTAGCGTTACTTCGGGATGGCCGTTTGTCTCGTGCTGTGAAACTCGAAGAGGAGTCGACGGCCTGTCAGCAGCGTTATGGCAACACCGTCTTTGGCCGAAGCCTGCTGGCTGCGCGGAGGCTTGTGGAAACCGGCGTTCCCCTGATTGTGGTGAACTGGCATGACGCATCATTCAACGACAAGGTGTCGCCACACTGGGATCAGCACAACCATATTTTTCCGGTTCTCCGCGACCGGATGCTGCCTGTCTTTGATCAGGCGATGTCCGCACTGATCGAGGATCTGGGTGATCGTGAAATGCTTGGCAGCACGATGGTCGTTGCGACAGGTGAGTTTGGCCGAACACCAAGGATTGGACAGTTCACGCAGAACGCCATGACAGAAAAGTCCGGTCGAGATCACTGGCCTCATGCATTTACGGTGCTGACGGCCGGCGGCGGTATTGCGGGCGGCCAGGTTTACGGGTCGACGGACCATCAGGCTGGGCAGGTGCGAGACAACCCGGTGAGTCCCGCCGATTTGAATGCCACCATGTTTGACCATCTTGGGTTGAACATCGAGCAGCGTTACTGGGATTCGATCCCGGCGACTTACCAGCCACTGACAGAAGGCCATGTCATCGCGCTGGAACGAGGCCGGGGCTGACACGACTGTTCTTCAACAGGCAGCGATCCCGTTCCATTGAGCGACCTGCATGGTGAATAGTTCCGTCGACTTGCGAAAAGCTGACTTCAAAAACTGCATTGCTGCTCAATGTTGGAGCACACATCGTCAGCAGAAAAGAAGTTTGGAAATCGAAAGAAACCAGATCTTTGAAAGCGGTGTTTGACCGCGAAGCGACCTCAAATTTCAGGTTTGCTGGATTTTTCTGCGACCTCGCGAATTATTCCCGCAGCTGGAATTGACGCTCTCATTTGTGAGAGGCATACTTTTTGCGTCCATCAGTGGCACTTGCCGTTCGGCGTCCCTTCTTGCCTTGATCTGGGCCTGCGCAGATCTCATAGCCCTTTTTTCCTCATCCCTTCTGGAGTGTGTGTCATGAAACCGCGCAGTATTCGAGGTTTTACGTTGATCGAACTTCTGGTGGTGATTGCAATCATCGCCATTCTGGTAGCGCTACTTCTCCCTGCGGTACAGCAGGCTCGTGAAGCGGCCCGACGAACACAGTGCAAGAACAACCTGAAGCAGTGGGGGCTGGCACTCCACAACTACCACGACACCTACAACGTGTTTCCTGCGGCACTGAACGGTTCCGGGCGCTTGAACAGTACGGCGGTCTACACCGCGACTCATCGTGTCCAGAATACTCCGGGCTTCGTGATGCTGCTGCCCTACATTGAGCAGTCCGCCGCTTATGCTCAGTGTGACTTCAATCAGACCTTCAGCCTGTCAAATCCGTACGGCATGCCAATCGCCGGATCGACAGCCCTCAATCCAAACGTCGCCATCACGTCAATGGCACTGCCAGCATTGCAGTGTCCTTCGCATCCGCAGGCCAACGAAGTCAGCAGCTCCGGCATAACGACTCAGGGAGACTTCTACAGCCGTGAGAATGCTCGCCGAGCCAGTTACGCGTTCAACACTGGAAGCATGACGGACTACAGTGCTCTTTACACTGCCTACAGCGGCGACATCCGACAGGGTGCGTTCGGTAACAGTGGTGGAGCGAAGCTGCGTGACCTGACCGACGGCACGACGAACGTGATTCTGATCGGTGAAGCATGGGGTGGTGGACGCTACAAGATCAGCGCGTCATTTGGTCCATGGGGACTGAATGGCACACACACCTGCTGCCATCTTTACACGCCTTCCAGCAGTTCAACGGTGCTGGATGCCACAACAATCGCCGCGTACGTGCCGGACTTCAAGATCAACGCGGCCTATCAGAATGACTCCCTGAAGCGCCAGTATGCCTGGGGCTACGGAAGCGGTCACACAGGTGGTATTCAGGTAGTGCTCGGCGACGGATCTGTGAAGTTCCTGAGCGAGAACCTGGATGCTCTGACCTTCTGGCGACTGACCTACATTCATGACGGTGCCGTCGTGGGTGAATTCTAGTCCCTGTGACTGAGTCTGCATGAGTAACGTTGACCGGCGGACATTCGATGTCCGCCGGCCGCGTTGGTTTCGTTTCTTCGGAAACTCCTGACACAAAGAGCGATGGCGATGAGAATTTCTATTCTGTTTGGACTATTGCTGGTGCTTTCAGCTGGCTGCGGCGATTCTGTGAAACCCAGTCGCGGTGTACCGGTTTCCGGCAAGATCACGTTGGGTGGCAAGCCTCTGGCCGATGCAGACGTATCGTTCCTGAACGACACCTTCATTGGGTTTGGGAAGACGGATGCAGAAGGAAACTACCGTCTGGTTCAGGGCGCAGCGCCGGGCAAAAACAAAGTCTACATTTCCAAGTTTGAAGGCGGCGCGGCTCCTAAGGTTGCCGGGATGGAACTGAATCCGGAGGCGGGGATCGACGAAGGACAGTTGGCAGCGGCCCAGATGGGAGCCGCCGGCACCAAGAAGCCGGAAGGTCCAAAACAGCTGGTACCTGCCGATTACAGCAATCCTTCCACAACCAAACTCAATTTTGATGTGGGTGCGGATGGAGCGACGGGTGTTGACTTCAACCTGTAGGTAATGATTCTGTCCGTTCGAATTGTTTTGAAAGCCACGCGTTTCGCGTGGCTTTTTTTGTCGGCCAGCCTGTGCCTTCCAAAACGGAATTCAATTTACGCAGGCAGCTAAGGCGTGGACTCTGTGTTCGTGGTCTTGCTGAAGGTGCCACGCAGTTCCACAACCTCTGCATCTTCCGGAGCCTGAACTTCCAGGATCCGCAGATGTTTTTCTGCTTCGGTCGTCCGGTTCTCTTTCAGCAGCAGCCTGGTCAGGTGAATGCGGGAGGTCTTCTGTTCCGGAGCCAGTCGGACGGCTTCTTCAAATGCGGTGACTGCCTCAGAGAACTTTTCCAGTTTCATCAGACACTGGCCATGGTTGTGCCATGCGAGGACATAGTCCGGAGCCAGCTTTGCGGCTTCAAGAAAATGCTGATCCGCCTGGGCCCAGTTGTCCTGAAGAGTCGTCACCACGCCGAGTCGAAAATGCAGCTCTGCCTGTGAAGGATGTCGTCTGATTTCCTCCTGCAGAATGGCGACAGCTCGATCCTGAAGACCTGTTTCCGCATAAAGCTCTGAGAGGCGAAGTGCGACCGCCTGATTTTCCGGCTGACTCTGAAGAGCTCGTTCGCCGGATTCGATAGCCCCGCGAATGTCTCCGGACCGAATTGCCTGCAGCATTCGGTCTTCGGCATTCGATGCCATCAGTCGCTGAGCCAGCACGTAGCCAGCGTGAGGATCTTCCCAGGGAAGCGGTCGATCCGGAAGCGTCTGCATCCTGGCCAGGGTCTTTGATGCATCCGGGTTACTCAGCCGGTGTTGAGCCTGAGCCAGGACCTCCAGCGCCATGCGTGAGTCAGGTGCGGCCTCGACGGCTTTTGTGGCTTCGGCCAATGCCGAATCAAACTCACCGCTCGCCAGCAATGTGCGAGCCAGTGCCTGTCGAGTTCTCGCGGACGGGCGCGAAGAAGCGGCCACTGCCTTCGTGAGAAACGCTTTTGCTTCCGGGATCTTTCCCTCTGCAAGCTTCAGCTCGCCAAGTCGTGCGAGTGTCCATGGGTCCTTTGGGCTGACCGAAAGCGCTTTCTCGAATGCTTCCGTGGCGGCGTCGCGATTGATGGCCGTGAGGGCAAGACCGAGACAGTAGTGCCAGCGAAATTCTTCCGGGTCCAGGGCTGAGGCATTCTGGAAGCAGGGAACTGAGTCCCGGTCGAATTCATAAGCCAGGAGCACCATTCCCAGTTGCCCCCACGCATCCGCGGAATTCGGTGAGTCTACAACGGACTGTCGGGTTGTCGTCATCAACTCCCGAACATCCGGACTGACAAGAGTCGTGTTTGGCTGAGGCAGTTCATTCAGTGGGGGAGTGCTGGGCCAGAACCACCATCCGAGGCAGCCGGCAGCGATCACTGCCGGAGCTGCCGGCCAGAACCGTCGCAAAGGAGTTCGGTGCTCTGGAACAGTGCGAGCAGGATTGTCTTCAGGCGTCATTGCGTCTTCAGACTCCCTTCGCCATGCTTCAGCACGATGGACTGGTCGGCGGACGTTGCCGGAAAAGTCTCCGTGGTCCCATCGGGCCAGAGAACCTGCAGTTCCTGAATTTCTGTTTCGGAGCCCAGTCCAAAGTGGAGTGAGAAGTCAGACGAGCACTGATAGCTGCCTCCTCCGTGCAGCCACAGTCGACGAGTCTGCTTCTGCGTCGTCAGGGTCACCGTGGCACCGATCGCATCGCGGCCGCCTCGTGCGGGTTCGATGACGCGGACATTCAGCCAGTGTCCGGGGAGATTTGTTCTGTTTTGAAACAGCATGGCAGGCTGGTCCAGTGAAGTCACAAGGCAATCGGTCAGGCCATCACGATTGATGTCTGCGAGACACAGGCTTCGACCGATAGACTTCGTTTTGGAAAGCATGTTGCCATCGGTCGCGTCGGTGACAAAATCGGATCCTTCACAGATCAGGACATCGGCTGCCTCTGCATATTCAGTGGAAAACGAAGGAGCAGCACCATTCGAACCGGGCTGTTCCGAAGACCGTCGAACGCGCCCGTTCAGAACGATGATGTCGGAGTCGCCGTCGTTGTCGAGATCCGTGAGTGCCGTTCCGAAGCCCGTTCTTCCGAAAGACGGCCGCGAAATTCCGCGCGCCATGGACTCATCTCTGAAGCCACCTTCTGAACTCACATAAAGCGAGTTGGATTCACCATCAAGATTGGTAACGAGGAGATCAGCAGACAGATCACCATTCACGTCGCCAATCGCCAGCCCCATGCTTCCCTGGCCCTGACCTGCGGCGTCATAGGCGACCCCCAGGAAAATGGCTTCGTCTTTGAATGTTCCGTCTTTCTGGTTGATCCACAGAACGTTGGCATGACCGTCGTTGGCCACATAGATGTCGATCCATCCATCATTGTTGAAGTCAGCCGTCAGCACTCCCAGTCCCGCGCCTTTGACCGCCGCGATTCCCGATTCCGCTGTCACATCTTTGAATCTTACCTGTCCCGGAGAATCATCGCTGATGTTACGAAACAATCGATCGGTTGTGCGGGGGAAGACTGCGGGGTTGCAGAAATCGATCCGACCACTGCTGTCGATGCAGTCATGCCCCGGGTCGTATTCGACGTAGTTCGCCACATACAAATCCAGCCAGCCGTCGCGGTCGTAATCAAGGAACGCAGCGGAAGTTCCCCAGCGAGAATTTTCGATTCCGCATTCTTCGGCGATGCGTCGAAATCGTGCTCCGATATTCAGAAACAACTGGTCCGGGCCCCATGCCGTGATGTAGATGTCATTCATGCCATCATTGTTCACATCACCCACGGCGCAGCCGGTCGCATAGGATTGCGGAGGCATCTCGATTCTGTGTTCACGCGGCGCTTCTGCAAATCGTCCGGCAGCGTCCAGAAAGAACAGGGAATGCGGATGCTGGTCAACCAGCCTGGGATCAACGTTTGGTAACTGGCTGTCGAGCAGCAGGCAGTCCGAGTCACCATCGCCGTCAAAGTCATTCAACGCAGCTCCGCCGGCCATGATGGCGGGAAAGAAGTAACGTTCACGTCCGGCCGCATGGTGTTTGAACCTGAGGTCGGTGAGATCTGCAACATTGTGAAGCCGGACCACGCCGGGTCCCTGACTTTTTACGGCTGCATCACCAGGCTGAGCTGTGGCTTCCTGATTTGGAGCAGGAACTGAAGGAAGATCAGCGGGGCGCTCGCAGCCGTAAAGGCCAAGGCTGATTCCGGCTGTCGTCAGGCAAAGCAGGATCACTCGAACCGAGGAAGCAGCAGGCTGTGTGCGACGGAGAAAACTCGGGAGACGGCAGTGTCGGTTCTGGAACACGATCGAGTAACCTGATTCCGAGGCAACAGATCCGGGAAGCGTGCGAGGACTGATTTTGGTCAGCCGCGTTCTGGTTTTGAAGCAGCGGCCTGGATTTCAAATTGGAAATTGGGCAATTGAAATCTTCCTGTGCGAGGAAACCAGGATTGTCCGTTCAAAAGTCGAGCCTTTTTTGAGAGGCAGACTCGATTCCGGAAACCCGATGCCCCGATTCTTGTACTCCCCTTCGGACCGTGAAATACTCCGTGCCGCAATTCTCCTGACAACCGCTGAAGAGGCCTTTCGCCGGCGTTGTGGGGCGAATTGAGGCCTGTCAGCAACTCTCATCGGATCGGTGTTCATCATGTTGTGGGAAGTGGAAATTCAGCCTGTCGCCAGTGAAAAAGACTACGAAGGTCAGCGAATTCTCGCG
>JAXMBV010000036.1:0-69794 GCA_046349695.1 Planctomycetaceae bacterium
ACGGCGAGCCTCTTTGTCCGATCGTGCCGTTGTTGGTGTACCACGGAGAGACAGCCTGGTCGACCGCGCGAAGCCTGACGGAACTGATTCCGACCCCGGACGCATTGGCCGAGTACCAGATTCACTTTCAGCCGCCGCTTCTGGATTTGAGCCGCCTTGATGATGAAGAGATCCAGGGAGAATCCCTTTTGAGGAATACTCTGCTGCTGCTAAAATACGGTCGCAGCCGGCAACTCCTCGAAAAACTCCGGGAGATTCTGGAATTGACTCACCGGGCGTTGCCTGCTGCCAGGTTCGAGGAATGGATCAAGGCGATTGAGGTTTACATCATGACTGTGAACAAGAACATCGACCACGAACAGTACAAACAGACTCTGGCCAGCATCCTGCCCACTCAATTCGAACCGGGCTCGCTCGCCGATCGTCTGCTGATTCAGGGACGCGAAGAAGGCGAACTCACAGGGCTGAAAAGAGGACGCGAAGAGGGCCGTGAGGAAGGACGTGAGGAAGGACGTGAAGTGGGTGAACTGATTGGCAAGGTTCAGTTGCTCGAAGAGTTGTTGGGGTTACCGTGCACCAGCACATCGGAGCTACTCGCTTCCGAATTGGAAACACTGCGAAATCGAGTAACCACGCTGCAGGCCGATCTGCGCCGGCGAAGCAACTGAACGGTCGCCTGCCATTGGCTCTTCAGCCGCTCAAATGCCCATTGATCAGCCGGATGTTCCACGAGTTTCGACCGACGGTTCATTGCAGTCGACTGCGCCATTCTTCAAAATTCCATGACAGAACCTTCTGAAAGAGAGTGATGTCATGACGCAGACTCGAACACAAACTCCCGCGATCTCCAGTGGCGTGCTCCCGTCAATTCCACCTCGACCAGCCGACGGGCACAAGGGCACCTTCGGCAAAGTCATTCTGATCGGCGGATCACCCGGCATGAGTGGCTCGATCAGCTTGTCATCGGTCGCTGCACTGCGATCGGGGTCCGGACTGGTCACTGCGATTGTCCCAAAGTCCATTCAGCCGATCGTCGCTGGTTATGAACCATCATTAATGACGATCGGGATGGACGAAGATCCGGCCGAGGGACTCTTGCCAGTTTCTCTTGGACGGCTTACGCAGATCGCCGACGGAAAAGATGCCATCGGCTGCGGCCCTGGGCTTGGACGGTCCCCTGCCGCCGTTCAGCTGACTCGAGATCTCCTGCAGAACGCTGCATGTCCGCTCGTCCTTGATGCGGATGCGCTAAACGGCGTGGCTGAACATGGGCTGATTTCCGAGAAGGGTCATTGCCAGTGCGTCATCACTCCTCATCCAGGTGAGTTTTCACGACTGACCGGGTTGCCAATTGCTGAGATTGAAAGTCAGCGTGAGGAACATGCGATGGCCTATGCGAGACAATCCGGGGTCATCGTCGTTCTGAAGGGACCAGGGACGGTTGTCACCGATGGACATCGCTGCTACGTCAACAACACCGGAAACTCTGGCATGGCAACCGGAGGTTCCGGCGACGTACTCACGGGCATCATCACTTCCCTGCTCGGCCAGCGAATGCCTGCCTTTGAAGCAGCTGCGATCGCCGTTCATGTGCATGGCCTGGCCGGAGACATAGCGGCAGACAGGCTGAGTGAACGCGGCATGATTGCTTCGGATATTTTGAAGTTCCTGCCCGATGCGTGGAAGAAACTGGAGTCGCGGTAGAATGTAGCCGTCACTCTCTGAGTGACGCTCTGCGACTCCTGCGATTGAATGTGGCCGTCACTCTCCGAGTGACGCCCTGCGACTCCTGCATGGCACGTTCTGTGGAATCGATCATCCGCAGAGAAATCGCAGTGCATCACTTAGAAAGTGATGGCTACACAGCATAACCCTGAATCGCGGCATCCGTGAACTGCACGCTGTAACCCGCAGCCAACGGCGGCATGTAGCGGCCGTTCTTCATCACGACGGGATCGTGAACATGTTCGTGAAGATGGTCGGAATACTCCGTGACGCGATTTTCCATCGACCCTGAGACGCAGACGTAGTCGACGATGCTTGGGTGCTGCACGTATTCGCAAAGCCCCACGCCGCCAGCATGAGGACACACGGGAATGTTGAACCTCGCGGCCAGAAGCAGCACGGCTAGCACTTCATTGACGCCGCCCAGACGGCAGCAATCCAGCTGACAGACCTGCAGAGCACCCGACTGCATGAATTGCTTGAACATGACTCGATTGTGGCACATCTCACCCGTCGCGACTCGTATCGGTGCAATGGCCTGAGCAATCGCGCGATGCCCGAGGATATCGTCGGGCGAGGTTGGCTCTTCCACGAACCACGGTTTGAACGGGGCAAGCTGACGAATCCATTCGATCGCCTGAGGAACGTCCCAGACCTGATTGGCATCGATCATCATGTACGCATCGTCGCCCATTTCGCGGCGAAGTACCGTGCAGCGTCGAATGTCATCCTGAAGATCTCGCCCGACCTTGATTTTGAAATGCTTCCAGCCGCGAGCCTTCAGGTCGGCACACTTTTGCTTCAGAGCTTCGTCGGAATAGCCAAGCCAGCCGGCGGACGTCGTGTAACTTGGATAACCGACGGCCAGCAGTTCTTCGACGCGTTGCTGTTTCGTGCTGGAAAAGCGTTCGAGCAGTTCACGAGCCTGACCAGGCGTCAGTACGTCGCTCAGATAACGGAAGTCCACTGCCGACACGAACTGTTCAGGTGACATGTCGCAGATCAGCTTCCATACCGGCTTTTTCTGGATACGAGCCCACAAGTCCCAGACGGCATTAATCACCGCAGCTCCGGCCAGATGGATCACGCCCTTCTCCGGCCCGACCCATCGCAGCTGGCTGTCTCCTGTGATCTTCCGATAGAGCGTCACAGGTTCCTTCATCAGCGACTCAACTGATTGCCCGACCAGAAGAGCCGCCAGCGACCGAATCGCCGCCACGCACAGTTCATTGCCGCGGCCGATGGTGAACGTCATCCCGTATCCACTGAACTCCGAACTGTCCGTCTTCAGCACCACGTAGGCTGCCGAGTAATCCGGATCCGGATTCATCGCATCCGAGCCATCCAGATGCTGGGACGTAGGAAAACGAATATCAATGGCTTCAAAGCTGGTAATTGTTGTGGGCATTGGGGTTTGTTCGGCCTGTACGAAATGAAGAAGGGCAACACGAACCGCAATGTAGACGCCGACGCGTTCATTGTCAGTCGTGCCCCGGAATCATGCCTCATCCCGGTTCAGGAATCACTCTGCTTACCATCCGGTCTGGATCTTGGCGAGTGGGGCGTGTGAACGCTCCGGAACCCCTCACCCCCGGCCCCTCTCCCCGAATCGGGGCGAGGGGAGGTGTTGATGTGACGACGGGATGGGCGGTTGTTACGATCTCTGAACGACCGCGTGATCATTTCCCCTGCCCTGTTGGTTCCTCAGTCCTTCCTGCCTTTCGGAGTTACTCATGGCCCGTGTGCGAACTCGTCGTCAGTTTTTGGCTTCGTCTGTTGTTGCTGTTTCAACGGCGGCGGTGGCGTCGGCGGCTTCGGCAAAGTCGTATGCTCGGATTTTGGGCGCGAATGAGCAGCTGCATGTGGGAGTCATCGGGGTTGGCGGTCGAGGCGGGGCGAATCTGGATGCGGTGTCCTCAGAGAACGTCGTCGCTCTGTGCGATGTCGACGCAGATCGGCTCGGTGCAGCGGCTGCTCGTCATGCTTCCGCGAAGACGTACGCGGACTATCGCAAACTGCTGGAGCAGACAGATCTCGAAGCGGTCGTGATCGCGACTCCGGATCATCATCATGCCCCGGCAACGGTGCGTGCTTTGCGGCGGGGTCTGCATGTGTATTGCGAGAAGCCTCTGACGCACACGGTCGAGGAAGCTCGACTGATTGCAAACCTTGCGGCGGAGAAAAAAGTCGCGACTCAGATGGGAACGCAGAACCACGAACATCCGGGCTACCTGCGTCTTGTCGAACTGCTTCGAGCCGGAGCAATTGGTCAGGTGAAGGAAGTGCACGTGATCACCGATCGACCTGGCAAGTGGTGGCCGCAGGGAGTGGCTCGGCCCACCGATGTGCCGTCCGTTCCAGGAAGTCTCAGCTGGGATCTCTGGCTCGGTCCCGCGGCGGAGCGTGCGTATCATCCGGCGTATGTCCCCTTCAAATGGCGAGGATGGTGGGACTTTGGTTGCGGTGCGATCGGCGACATGGCCATCCATCTGGCGGACCCGGCCTTTTGGGGACTGAATCTTGGCGGCAAGGTGAAAGTCAGTTCGTCGGGCCCGGAACCAAACGACTACAGCGGTCCGACCTGGATGGAGACTCGCATGGAATTTGGTGCTCGCGGCGATCTCGGGCCAGTTACGTTCGTCTGGTACGAAGGTGAAGCGAAGCCGAAGCCGGACATCGCGGCCGAGCTGCCGATGAACGGTTCGTTGTTCATTGGCGAAAAGGGGCGAATCGCGATTCAGCACGATGGGTTTCCGAAGCTTCTGCCGGAAGAGACATTCAAGGACTACGTCGCGCCGGCTCCTTCGCTTCCTGAATCACCGGGGCACCATCGTCAGTGGATTGAAGCGTGCAAGACGGGTTCACGCACGGGAAGTCCGTTCTCCTACGCCGCACCGTTCACGGAGATTATCCTGCTGGGCAATGTTGCGTATCGAAGTGGCGTCGCGATTGAATACGATCCGGCCACGGGCAAGATTGCGAATGCTCCCGCGGCGGAAAAGTACCTGAGCAAGGAATATCGCAAGGGCTGGGAGATTCGGTAAGAACGTAGCCGTCACTCTCCGAGTGACGCTTTGCGATTCTTGCGGTTTCGGTTTGGCGAGGGCTGGCGTGTGGGGAGTCGCAGTTCATCACTTGGAAAGTGATGACTACGAAACGGATGACTACGAAAGGAATGGCTACTCCTGGCTTGCGGGAGACACCGTCGAAACGGAATCGGACTCGACAGGTTTCACGTAGCCGGCGAAATGAATGGACTTTTGCTGTTCCGGTTCTTCGGTTTTCTGCTCCAGTTCGCTCTGGCGTTTGGCTTCAACCGAACGTCCCAGAAAATAGCCCGTGGCACTGCCACCCATCGTTGCAGCAAATCCGGCCACAGGGGTCATGAAGTAGGTGGCGGGCGTCATGCTTTCGCAGGCGATGTAGGGATATTGTCGACGGTAGACATCAGATTCGATCGGCCACTGTTCCGAGGTTCTTGCGTAGTCAAGCACATCGTTAACAGCGACGGTTGACTTCCAAAGCGACAGCCCGGGGACTGAGTTGAAGGCCGCATAACTGCCGGGAGTTATGCGTGATCGCACATCTTTGGCATACGCGGCTTCGCGCAGGGCACTTGTGAGACAGTCGGAGTTCACGGACAGCGAATTCGTGAACGGGTTGTAAACGTCACGCCGGAAAACTCGGTCGGGAAAGATGCTGTACTGAACGATGCTGAGACTGCCTGCTGTGTACTTCCAGAACGGACGAATCTGATCGTTTTCGTAAAGTCGCTTCCATTCTCCGATCGGATCGTATTCTCTGACAAGAACCGGCACGTCGGTCAGTTCATTCTGCTGCATGTAGTCGGTCAGCACCTCACACGTCTGCGTACCTGGAGTGCGTTCAGCCAGCTCACCGCCATAGAGGACTCGCTGCGGAACTTCGATCACCGTCTGGGCCGTGTCCAGAGCCAGATTCGGCGCACCGTGTTCGAACTGGACCGGGGGTGATGAACTCCGCAATTCTTCCCGCGGCGGGATGTGAGTGTAGCGCGTCTGACCGGTCCTGCAGCCGATGTTCAGTATGGCTGCCACAACCATGATGGTCCAAGCCGTGATTCGTTGCCGATGACGCAACATCTGACGATGACCAACAAGACAAACGAGGTGAATAAGCCAACTGGACCGCGGATCGGAGCCATCTGCCTTTTCAGCGAAAACCCGACCACCTGCCACGAGGGTATTCGGCATGTGACGGCACTGTGATTCAGCAGCGCCAGACAATACCTGGTATCGGTCCCGGCGAGATCGTCCTGTCGATCGTCCTGCGCAAGCCGTACCGGAAGTGTCCGGCAGAATTCGCCGAACGATGCCTGTTGAGGCCATCTCAAAAGACAGTGTGACAAAGTGATGGCCGTGGCACCTGGCTCCTGGTAGGTATCAGAGATCAGGCATGCACACTTAGGGCTGTTGGCGTTATCGACTTGCTGAGATTGCCAACAGGACATGTCCGTTTGTCACTTCGATCAGTGATTGCGAAGTCTTTTTGGGGCTGGTAACTTCCTGACATTGCTGGAAAACACTTTCGTGTCAGGTCGGTGCGAGGACATCTGGTGTCAACGAAGATTCGAATGAAATGTACGGGCTGCGACCGTGCGCTCACCGTCGGCGCAGAGAAAATCGGAAAGAAGCTTCGCTGTCCGACGTGCGATACCGTGAGCACCGTGCCATCGACTTCTGACTCCGAGGACAACGCGGCATCTGGTGGGGCCAGAAAAGCCAAACGAAAGAAGGCAGAAGATCCTGACGACATCTGGTCAACGCCAATGTCCAGTTATTCGTCTCCCGCAATTGAGGAGCACGAGTTTGAGCAGTATGGAATCCCGCCAAAGAGACCCCGATCGTCGGACGTAGAGATTTCAACCAATGAGATGACTCTGAAGGGCCCGATGATCTTCTTTGTGATCGGACTGGTGATCGGGGTCGTTTCGATCGTGCTTGCACTTTCAGCACCGGAGGCCGGAAGAATCGTCTCGTTTGGGGCCATTATCATCGGCGCTCTGATCAGTGTTGTTGGGCACTGGAAGATTCGCGAAACGGCGTATGAGGAGTCGACATCCTGCGGGCTGATGTTCGTCTGGCTGCCACTCTACCAGCCGTACTACATCATCAGCAGGTTCTCGCAGATCAAGATTCCGTTTCTCGTCACGATCCTTGGAAACGTCGACGCGATCGTCGGAGTGATCGGCCTGGTAATGGCCAATGTTCAATTGGCAAAAGCTGGTGGAGGTTGAAGAGCGCGGCCTCATTGCGGCGCGCAATAGACTCCTCTACGGCTTGCCAATGAACTTCACGTAGCCCCATGTTTCCGGTGCGTGCATGTCGATCTTTCCCTGAGGCGACCAGACCCAGTTGTTTTCTTTCGTGTTCGGAGCTTTTTCGTAGCGGCCGTTCACGATATGAAGCTGCCATTCCACGCGAGAAAAATTGATGCGCCATTCGTCGCCCGGCGTCGGTGCTCGGGAAGCGACTTGTTTCTTGGAAATGATCTCCGTGTCTCCTGGAATCGCTGGCTCGTATCCCTGAAATACGGCTCCGACTCGCCTGGCTTTTCGCACTGGAGTTGATGTGTCATCCAGCGCCGCGAGTCCCTTCCAGGGAATGGCCAGCTCGATCGTCCATGAATCGTCTGCGTCACTGGGATCATTGAGTGTGCCATTCAGATGAACGGCCGTCTGAATTCCATCAATCGTCCACCCGTCGTCTGCTTCGCCGCCTTTGCTGTAAGGCTTTGTGAGCCGAAGGTCCCAGCCTGTGTTCAGCGTGTTGATCTCAAATTCGCCGTAGTTCAGTGTGTCGCTGTCTGGATCAATGAACACTTCGAAGTCGTTGTCCTGAAAGATGACGGAATCACGAACCGTCAGGCTTCCCTGAAGATGAGGCTCCTTCAGCTCTGCCGCTATGTACAGATGCTTGTCGTCCCAAAGCATCTTTGCCCGAGTCTGCAGGGGTGGCTTTGGCTTTCGATCACCTTCGATGTCCTGGAAGTCTTCTGTCCACGGCGCTGAGGACCAGACGTCCTCATCCAGCTTGCCATCGACGACCACGGATTTCTCCGCGTACGGCGCCGAATAGCGGCGAGGCAGTTCCTGTGCCGCCACGGTTCCGAATGAGATGCCGACCAGCAGAGAAAGCACTATGGCGAGAACGCCCGTTCGTATCATCGTTGTCATGACTTCTTTCCTGTTTCGTAGCCGTCACTCTCCGAGTGACGCATTGCGATTCCTGCGATTGCTGCGATTAATCGATCTTGTGGCCTGGCTGAGGGAGGAGTCGCGGTTCATCACTCAGAGAGTGATGTCTACGGTGTGATGTTTTCATTGTAAACACATGTTCCAAATCGTAGCCGTCACTCTCTGAGTGACGCATTGCGATTCCTGCAATTCCTGCAATTATGCGTTCTTGCGGCTTAGCGGTGGCAGGAGTCGCACTTCATCACTCGGAAAGTGATATCTACCGTGAGAGGGCAGTCATGCAGTTTCAGAATGTTGTCGGAGTTGTCACGTCTGTCAGTACCGGGCTCGTCGCGGTGTCACTGGCCGACGGCAATTCTGCTCGAAGCATTGCAGTCGGAGGATTCTGCGCGATTCCGGATGAGCGCAGTGGTTCACATCTGATCGCACTGGTTGATTCTGTTTCCGGTTCAGTGGATGCGGAGTCTTCGTCTGCCGACAAGCCTGCAGCGGCCTCTGCGAATGCTCGGATGACGATTATTGGCCAGATCAGTCCGGCCGACGCGGGACGATTTCGATTCAAACGCGGTGCGGAGTCTTTTCCGACTCTGGGGAGCCAGTGCTTTGCTCTGAGTAACGTGGAACTGGGACAGCTGCTGGATGCCGTGACGGCGACATTCCAGAAAGATGAACTCTTCGAGCTGGGGACGTATTCTCTGTCTCAGCAGACGCGAGTTCGTGCGAGCGGCAATCGGTTCTTTCAACGCCACGCTGCGATCGTTGGAAGCACGGGGGCGGGTAAGAGCTGGGCGGTTGCGCTGCTGCTGGAACGAGCGAGTCAGCTGCAGGGAGCCAACATCATCCTGTTCGACCTGCACGGCGAATACAAGCCGCTGAGTGATCCACAGACCGGCTTCGCGACTCGCCTTCGAATTGCCGGGCCAGGCGACCTCGCCGCGCCCGCTGACGATGTGCTCTTTTTGCCGCACTGGCTGTTGAGTCGCGATGAGATGTTTAGTGTCGTTGCTGATATCCGCCAGGAATCAGCTTACAACCAGGCGGCTCGGTTCGCCAAGCACATCTTTGATCTGAAAACAGAATGGCGGGATAAACACAAGCTGAAGAAGTCACTGCAAACCTTCACGCTGGATTCCCCAATTCCCTATTCGCTGGACGAACTGATTGACCGGCTGGAGTTTGATAACAACGAAATGGTCGAAGGTGCTCGTTCCGAAAAGAAAGGTCCCTGGAATGGGACTCTGACGAAAGTTCTGGAACGCTTTCGAGACCGCATCGCTGATCGACGCAATGGCTTTCTGTTTCAGACGCCGGAGTCTGCAGATTCTCCGGACTGGCTGACTCAGCTTGTCACAAGACTGATGACGTCCGGGGCTGATCAGCGAGGTATCAAGATCGTGGACTTTTCGGAAGTGCCGGCGGATCTTCTGGCCGTCGCCGCCAGCACCCTCGCAAGACTGCTCTACACCGTCCAGTTCTGGCTTGAGCCTCAGGACCGCCGTCCCATGTGCCTCGTCTGCGATGAAGCCCATCTGTATCTGCCTCGAACGGACAACGCTGACGCGGGGCAGTCGCGTTCGCTGGAGACCTTCGAACGCATTGCAAAAGAGGGACGCAAGTACGGCGTTTCCTTGCTGGTTGTCAGTCAGCGTCCCTCGGATCTGAACACAACGATTCTCAGTCAGTGCAACAACTTCCTTTCGCTGCGGCTGAGCAATGATCGCGATCAGTCGGCTGTCCGAAATCTGCTGC
The DNA here is from genome assembly GCA_046349695.1 of Planctomycetaceae bacterium. Lineage (GTDB taxonomy): Bacteria > Planctomycetota > Planctomycetia > Planctomycetales > Planctomycetaceae > SXXK01. Next base: position 9,710 of record JAXMBV010000036.1, read on the forward strand.
CGGATTCAATGAAGGGAGTGTCCGAGCTGCTGCCGATTCTGGATATCGGTGAGGCGCTGTTGATTGGTGACGCGGTGATGTTCCCAACTCGCATTCGGCTCGATGCACCGAGCGTCGCGCCTTCCAGTGCGTCCATCGACTTTTGGCTTGAGTGGCAGAAAGGCACAACTTCGGCATCGAAGCTGGCTTTGGCCGTTGAGAACCTTCGTCGTCAGGGGCGAAAAATCGCAGAATGAGAATGCTGCACATTGCTCACGAGAACGATCGATGTTCGCCGTTCGCTCATCATCGATCGTTCCACGTTTCGGCAAGTGATTCAGATGTTTGCTGCAGTTGAGCGATCAGGCTCGCGTGGTGGCGAATCGAATGATCACTGATTTTGCCACGGCCCCAGCGAGCCCCCGCGATGCTGCCGACAAGGACCGGACAGTAGTTTGCGAGTCCTGCAAATTCGACAGAGCGATCGAGAGCCGATTCTAAGGACTCGGAGGAGTTCACGAAATGGACGGCGGCTCGAAGGACATTCGGCGCAAAGCCGTCGTTAGAGAGCGAGACCGACGACATCACGTCGAGTGCTCGTGTGGTTTCGGACAACCGATTTGTGAGAGCGAAGCTCACTGCATCGTTCCACGAGACGCCCTTGATGAGTGATCGGCAGAGAACAGTAACAGCTGCAGCAACGTCACCAGACAATGGATGTCGATGAGTCAGTTCCGCTTCCGACTTTGCCGCTTCTCCAAGGTCTGCATCAGAAACAAACGAGCAGGCAGCAAGAGGTGCGTTCCGGTGAGCGGGGTTGCAGCCAGCCGTCATACCGCCGAGGGCTCGGTCGACCATCATCGCCGCATCATGGAAGGTTCGCCCGAGGTTGACATGCTCCAGCACCGCCGCCGTTGTCGGTCCAGTATCGAAAGCACCGTTCCGCCACCATTCCAAATAACGCTGACCAATATCGCGAACATCCAACTGACCGCAGACGACAAGACTCTCCGCCACCCGCAGCGCCATTCTCACCGGCCCGCCAATTTTGTCTCCCGCCGCGAGCCCGAAGAGCAATCCGGCAATCCGATCGCGACGTTGATCCATGGGAGGAAGTCCGGTTCCTGGTTCTTGGTTAGTGGTTCTTGGTTCTTGGTTGGAGAATGGGGGATGAGGATTTCTGGGGGCGTCGGATGTCTTCTGGAAATTCAGGTCCTGCACTCACCGGTCTGCACCTCAGAGAACTGTCTCAACAAGGAACCACCAACCAGGACCAGTAACTGAGCGTTACAACCCTCGCATTCTACTTCCAACACTCTAAAACACACACACCAAGGTGGTTGCAGGAGTCGGAGTCATGCCATGGTTTGAAGAGCTGATGGGTTTCCGGGAAGTTTCGCCGGAACAAGTGCGACAGGACATTGAAGTTTCGGGAGAAGAACTCATCTCACGCCGCAACGGACGACGATTCCGATACGGCAGGCTGGAGATCCTTTCTCTGAACGAACTCGCAGCGCGGAGTCAGACCGTTCTTGGATTGGAAGGCCGATCCTCGATCCAGGAAGTCGTGGGAAATGTCCGTGATCTGCACCTCGACGCCGCGAATGCCGAATGTCTTTTTCAGGTGGCTTCGCAGTTCAATCTGCTGGAAATGACTGGCCCGAGTGTGACGCCTGAGGAAGGTGTTGGCATCTATGAACACGACAATACTCAGGGCCCGGCCTGTGCCATTGCCGCGGGAGCCGGAACGATCTATAGAAACTACTTTGTGCCTGTTCGAGGGCGAATCGGCCAGACATTCGACAACCAAATCAATTGTCTTGACGAACTGGAAGACGCACTGAATGCCGTTTGTCCGAAACCATGGTATTACCGAAACGGTTATGTTCTGACAGACGCGAAAAGTCTTGAACTCATTGGACGTCATCTCGGACAAATCGCGGAGGACGAGCGGAACCGGCTGAAAGGACTGATTCGCATTGGGATTCAATGGCGAACGCAAGTCACGCTTCACGGGGCCACCCACTGTGTCAGTCAGGCGTATTGTTCCGCCCTGCCCGTCGCTTACGGCCAGCATGAAGTTTTCGCGTGGGAACCGTTTGCCCGCCTGATCCTGGAAGCTGCGTACGAAGCAACCTTCCATGCTGCCGTTCTAAATGGTGCTGCGACTGGGATTCGAACTGTGTACTTGACGTTGCTTGGCGGAGGAGCCTTCGGTAACGAATACTCCTGGATCCTCGATAGCCTGGAGTCTGCATGGAAATCCTTCCGTGCCGCCAGTCTCGACGTTCGCATCGTCAGCTACCGACGTTCGATCCCTGCCATTCAGGCTCTCATCAACCGAACGCAGTGACTCGTTCCAGGGTTTTAGTCATTCGTAAAGCCAACGACCAACCAGGAACAATAAACCAAGAACCAAGAACACCGAACTAAACCCTCGCCCTCCGGCACTTAGTCCCGAAAGTGCTGACGGATTTTCGCGATCAATTGAGGTTCGGTCATGCGATCGGACGGTTCCACCTGCACATTTTTCGTCAAGCCTGTGTGCTCCGCCATGTGGTGCTTCAGTTGCGTTCGAGTTTCGCCGGGTCCGCAGATGTAGACGGCGTCGGCGTTGCGGAAGTGCGAGATCACTTCATCGTAAAACTTCGCAAGTTCCGCGCTCTCTTTGCGATTGCGAGTCGTATCGGCCGGGACCTGGACAGGCTCATACGGACCGTCTGTCCGATCCGCCGCTCGCCGTTCCTGACTTTCCACGTGCGACTCCACATGAACGCAGGTTTCTTCACTGCCCGAGATCTTCACAACAATCGCTTGTCGTCGATCAATCCAGACTCCAATGCATGTCGTCATAGCCAAACTCCGGGAACAGAGAAGAGGAGAAGTCACGACAGATGCGAACGAGATGTCGCGAATTTCGTAAGGACTTTGCATCTGTGCCAAAGCATCAATCACTCGGACGTTGAGGCCATCTGTGCCGCGCCCGACCGTGACCTCTCTCAACCATGCAACGCGCGCGCCATCTGGATGCAAACCGGGGGATCCTGCAGGGCAAAGGAAAGAGTTCTCAGTGATACCAAAGCCCTGGTCCTCGCTGAAAACTCTGTAGAAACCACCGTTTCCCGGGTCCTCGCAAGTCACTCAGCGAACATTCGCACACCTTGAGCAAGAAGAACGAGTCCGACACAAAACACTCGCACACTGTGCTCATAAGTCACATGTCCGCGCGGCGGATCGGTCCAGCTTTCCATATCGTGCGTGACATCCCAGGTTTCAGGTCTCAGTGTCGTACCGCAATGCGCAGTACGAACCCGATCGGAGACCATCGTCTGACACCGTCAGCATCGGAAGTTTACAGTGTGAGGGACGGCGATTCCCATTGAACAAAGAGTTCATCGAGTTGAGCATGAATTGGCAGTGCTGGCCGTTGATGTGTTGACGAAATGGATTCCAGCTCAGGTTGATGCACTGACAATTCGTGGCTAACCGGAGCTTTGCGTGATTTGCTCGCAGGCAGCTTCTGTGTAATGCCCTCCCTGCTGGCATGTTGTGCGACACTTCGTCCCGTTGAAGCTGATTCTGTCAGAGGTCGGAATCGCAATTCAGCTCGGGCAATCCCCTGCCCTTCCATGGTATTGTCTTTACGACGCGACGTGACGACTTTCGTTTGTTCATTACTGATCAACGGTTCGGATTCAGCAGCAGCCATTGAAATCGGCGGGTCAGCAATGTCCTGTGGATTCGTATTTCCGGCTGCGAGCGGATAACTCGCAGCAGCCGTTTGGGTTCCCGAAGTCCGGCTCGCTGCAGCATTGTACTGGTAGATCTTTCTGGTCCCGCTGTCGACCGTCCAGATGTTGCTGACATTGGATGGATCAATCGTCAGGCCTGTTGGAGATGAATTGGCTGCATCAATCGTCCAACTGCCCAGCAGAGTTCCGCTCAGACTGTATTTGAAAATCTTATCTGTTGTGCTGTCGTTGATTACCCAGATAGACGTTCCATCCGTCACAAGTCCCTTGGCATTGCTATTGGTGCTGTTCAAGCTGAAACTGCTCGAGGCACTCAACGAGCCACCAAGAGTATTGGCAGCAGAATTGTATCGATACACTCTGTCCGTTTTGTTGTCGAGGATCCACACATCCGATCCGTTCGTCGTGATTCCTTCGACTTGTGCTGTCGACGAAAGGTTTGCGGCTGACCACGATCCGAGCCGCGTGCCACTGGCCGAGTACACGTAGACGTTACGGTTCGCATCGGCGACCCAGACCTTGGTGCCCGCAGCAGTGCTGGCAGCACCCCTTGGGGCTGTGTTGCCGGTATTCAGGCTGAAGTTATCGATCGTCAGCTCACCACTCGGTGCATACTGAAACGTGCGATCGTATGAGGAATCATTGACAACGAAGAACTTCGTTGGGGCGGATGGTGGCAGCATGATCATGTAGCCCGCCCCGTAGTTGCCAGTAAGTGACTTTTGTGGTGTCTGGATCGTAGCTCCTGCAAACCAGCCCGCCACAAACGTGTTTCCCGCTGCGTCGATGTGTAGCCCGCGGAGAGGCACAACAATATTGATGCCTGCGGAAAAGGTACCTGTTACAACACGGTCAGTTTCGATGAATGCGCCAGACGAAGTAAGCGTTGCAACAAATGCATTCTCAACGCCACCGTCCGTTGTCAGGATCTGGGAGCCGAAGCTTGCGGTTCCTCGAAAGGTCCCTGCGATTTTCACATTCCCCAGCAGGTCAAACGCCAGATCGCCGCCGTAAAGTTCCTTGTCCGTTCCTCCCATTCGCTGTGCCCAACTGACCGCACCGGTCGAACTGCTCGCTTTGGCGACATAGAAGTCGGTGTAACCAGTGCTGGTGATGGTGGTCCCGTCGAGAACGGATGTCCCTTCGAACTTACCGGAGATGTAGAGCTGTTGATCGGGGCCGATGGCAACATCCGTCACAATATTGCTGCTGTCTCCGCTCAGTGACCGTGCCCACACAAAGTTGCCAGCCGTGTCAAGTTTGGTCAGTAGTCCATCAGCAACCGGGCTGCCAAACGGGCTCGGGAGATAAGCGGTGCTGACGAGCGTTCCCGTTGGAAGTTCGAGCGTGCCCTGGAACCTGCCGGCGGCGTAGATCATGCCGCTGGAGTCGATCGCAAGGCTCTGCAAAGAGCCGGACATTGTTCCGCTGGCTGATTGAGTCCACACAGAAGATCCATCGGCGGCGAACTTGCTGACGTAAACAGTCTGACCATTCCAGAAATCGCTGTTGCCTGACCCTGTCGCCTGGTCCAGAACCCCTGACACGACGACGTTACGATCACCATCCACGGCTATTCCGTTGCCACTGTCGTTGAGACTACCGCCAATGGATCGAGCCCAAAGGAACTGTCCCGTGCTTCCATTGAGCTTTGCAACAAATCCGTCTGTTCCTCCCAAACTGGTTAATGTTGTTGAACCGAATTTCGCAGTGCCGTCAAACGACCCGGTGATGACAACGTCACCATTGATATCAAGGGAGATGTTGTTGCTCCAGTCGTTGTCTCCTGTTGCATTACCGGCTGTCACGGCCCAAAGGAACTGTCCGGCAGCGTTTTGCTTCGCCACAAAGATCTCTCGATTTGTGACGGCTGGCAAGGTGATGCTGCCAAAGGTTGCAGGATCTGCAGAATAAAGCAGAGTTCCCGTAAAAACATGATTTCCCGCGGCATCTCCGTCCATGTCGGACACGAGAGCCGACTGCATGGAAGTGGACCAGCCTGCGGTCAGAAGAGAACGAACCTCAAGGGATTCAAGTTGCTGTGGAACCGAGACTCGACATCGCCGAAGTGACGAACGGCACAGACGGGTCTGGCAGAAGTGCAGGGTCTTCTGAATCTTGGCAATTGTTGTGGACAGCATTGGTCACTCCATCTTCTCAGTTCAACTGGGGGGATTCATCACGACTTCGAACGTAATGCGACGTCACGCCGAAAACGGCTCATGGATTCTTCAGAATTCTCTGGAAACACAGCGGTCCGGAGTCAGGGCAGCCAACGCGGGACGTGGCACCGTTTGCGGACTCATAGTCAAAGGCATGGCCCGGGCCGCACCGTGGTCAGTACACACGTCGCCATCGTCGCTTCGATGCGAGCCTATTTCGGCATTTGAGACTCGATCTGACGTTTGCAGGATTCGACCCATTCAGCAGATGGGTACGTCCAGTCGGGGTTCCTTGACCCGAGTTCGTGTCCCTTCTGCAGTTCCACAAGAGCTTCAGCAAGCAATCCCTTGTTGCGCAGAGCGTGCCCGAGATTGCAATGCGCATCGGGGACGTTCGGGTCAAGTTGTATCACAGCCTGTGCTTCGGAAATGGCTGAGTCCCAGTCCATGCGTTTCATGAATTCGATACAGAGATTCATGTGAGCCGAAAGATCCTTTGGATCGATCTCTGCGGCCTTCCGATAAGCGGTCAATGCTGCGTCATCATCACCTGCTTTTGAAACGTTATTGCCCAGTGAAACAAATAGCTGCGCATTCTTCGGCTGAATTCTGACGGCTTGTTGCAGTGCGGCCGCGGCACCGGGAAAGTCACCTTTCAGTTCGCATGCGGTAGCGAGGTTTGCGTAGTACAGGGCATCGTCAGGTTGCAGTTCGATTGCCTTTTGAAATGCTGCGATCGCTTCATCGTAGTGTTGACGCTCATCACAGAGCAGACCGCCCAGCCCGTTCCATGCATTAGATTCATTAGGCTTTAGCTTGATGGACGTACGAAAGGCCTGCTCCGCTTCGTCGATCATCCTGGTGTGTTTCAGGGAATTCCCGAGATTCGTGTAGGCTCGGGCCGTCGGTGCTAATCGGACAGATTCCCGAAGAGCAGTGACCGCAGCGTCGAATTGCCCCTTGTGATAATAGAGTGTGCCAAGATTGTAGTGAAAATCAGGTTCATCTGGTTGAAGTGAGATTGCGGTCTTGATGGACGCCATCGCATCATCCAACTGTCCAGCGTCCGCCTGTGCGCGGCTCAGGTTGCTGTACGCCAGCGCAAACTCTGGCTGAATTTCGATCGCTTGTTTGTGCGATGAAATGGCCTCCTCAACTCGACCCGACCTGGCGAGTGCATTACCGAGGTTCGTCAATACAGCAGAATTGCCCGGACGAACAGCGAGCGCTGCTCGATAGTAACCAATTGCTTCACTTACCTCTGGTGGATTCGAATTCAGATAATGCTGCGCCAGTGCGAGATTCAGCCAGAAGTCCGCAGGATTCCTTCGTTGAGCCTCGGACAACACGGTCCAGACGTTCGGGTCGAGGATCAACCATCGGAGCAGAACGATTTCTGACGGATGGAGAATCCGATCAGGCTGGAGACTTGCATGAAACTCTCGAAGATTCTTCATGTCACGAGTTTTCAGCAAGTCTCTCAGCCGGACACGCTGCGGATCCGGATCCACAACGTTGGCTACATTCAGCAGCTGACGCGACCGCACTTTTTCTTCTTCTGTGACGCCCCACTCGTAGATGGCCCACCTATCGATGGCTGCCACAAATTCATCTCGAATTGGCCCTTTCGGCAGCTTTGCAGAAATCAGTTCTGGAGCACTGGATTCGAGGTCCACTCCATAGGCAAGAAAAGCGTTGCGGTACACTTCTCTTCCACCCCTGAAAGAAAATCCGGCCTGGTTTGTGGCTGCTGATTCGGATTGAATCTCATCAAAACGCTGAACAGTTTTCAGGGCGTTCTTTCGAGCCTGAATGTCTGAATTCAGCGACTCATCGAGATTCGTCGAACGCAGCAGTGCTTCTGCCTGTCCAAGAGACGCGAGAGCTTCATACCAGTGTTTCGTCTGTTGCCATCGATCACACTCCTCCAGAGCCTTCATGGCAAGAAGCGACGATTCGGCTCTGTGCGCTGCCGCCACAGAAGCTTGCCACAGAAGCACACAGAGAAGACAGAGCACCGGTATTGAAATGGAAGCAACAGTGGTCAGCTGACGCCGATTCCTTCTGACGAATTTTCTGAGCGAATACAGAAGTGAAGGCGGTAATGCCTGAACAGGTTCGTCCTGCAGATACCGTTGCACATCTGCAGCCAGTTCTCCGGCAGAGTCGTACCGTCGATTTCGATCCTTCTCAAGACTCTTCATCACGATCCAGTCAAGCTCTCGCCGGAGTTCGTTGCCGAGGTCTCGAGTTTCGTGTTCGGAAAGACTGGATGATGTTCCGGGAACTGTGTCTTTTGTCTTTAAACGAAGACTGGGGCGTTGCGGCTCGTCTTCGCAGATGATTCGGCAAACATCTTCGAAGCTGTGATTGTTCATGAACTCTCTTGTCACCGGAGTCGTCTCGGTGAGCAGTTCGTAGAGCACAACTCCCAGGGAATACACGTCGCTCCGTGTATCAATGTCGATGGCACCGTGCGATGCCTGTTCCGGACTCATGTAGAGTGGCGTGCCAAGAAACTGGCCCGGTTTTGTCAGCAGAGTCTGCTCAACCATGGCGACGGACTTGGCAACTCCAAAATCAATCACTTTGACCAGTGGAATACCATCCTGTTCTGCCACCAGAATATTCGAGGGCTTTAAGTCGCGGTGAATAACCCCCTTCTGATGAGCGTGCTGAAGTGCCTCGCACACGTCCACAAACAAGCCTAGTCGTTCACGAATGGAGGCATTTCGTCTTTCACAGAATCGGGTGATGGGAATTCCAGCGATATATTCCATCACGAAGTAAGGTTGGCCCGTCTCGGTCGTCCCTCCATCAAGGATTCTCGCAATATGCGGATGGTCCATCAGGGCCAGGGCCTGCCGCTCAATATCAAATCGAACAAGATCATGGTGTGTCGTGAGTCCCGGCTTGATGATCTTCAGGGCAACATTTCGTCGGATTGGTTCTTCCTGCTCTGCAAGAAAAACAACACCCATTCCTCCTTCACCCAGGATGGATCGGAGCAAATAGGGACCAATCTGCGTCCCAACCGAAGTTAGCGAATCCGAAGGCACCAGAGTAGGAGCGTCAACAAGTGCGGAGTCGTTGAGGAAGTCGCCAGCTTCCAGGAAATTGGCAACCATTGCTTCGACATGTTTCTGGAGTTCCGCATCCCCTGCGCACGCCGCAAAAATGAGTGCGGCTCTCTCCTCGGCAGACGGAAGTTCGACGGCGGCGGCGAGAATCGTGTCAACGTTCTTCAGAATCCGTGGCATATGTGCAAAAGCCGATCAGAGAGCATTCTTAGGATATGTGAGTACTGCCGGTCTGCGGCAGACGAACGACATTTGATCATCTCCTAATGCGACTTCTGCCCAAAATTCGGCTCACTGATTTTCCAGCGAAGAACGTTCCGTCTTTGCGTCTCGAACTGCTCCGTACAGCCAGGCTCGTGCGTACACCCAGTGCCGCTTCACAGTCGCCAATGAAATTCCAAGGTTTTCGGCGATTTCTTCGAGTGTCATTCCCGCAAAGTATCTGAGCTTTACGATCTGGGCCTTTTCAGGAACCTCCTGCTCAAATTCGGACAACGCTGTGTCGAGTGCAAGGAGTTCATCACTCCGAGAATTTGAGTCATCTGAGAGGGAAACTGCGGCCTCCAGATCGATTCTTTGAGCTCCGCCACCGCGTTTCTGCCGCTTTTTGCTTCTTGCGGACTCAATCAGGATTCGTCGCATGGCCTCAGCCGCTGCGGCAAAAAAATGGGCTCGCGAATGGAATTTCTGTGCCTGTTGCACATCGACCAGTCGAACAAAAGCATCATGGACCAGGGCAGTCGCCTGCAGCGTTTGCCCTGGGAGTTCGCTGGCCATTCGCGCGGCTGCCAGTCGCCTCAGTTCTTCATAAACCAACGGAAACAAGTTCCGTGCAGCATTCGCATCTCCGGAATCAACTTGCTTCAAAATCTGAGTAACATCAGGCATTCATTCAGTCTAACCGGATTGCATCCGTCGTTCCACAGATCCACTGGGTGAGATACCAGTTCGGGGGCCGACCGAATGATGCCGCGCGGCAAGGAACGCTGACTGAAGTGACGGTGAGGATCAGAAATGTCGAATTCGGTACACTGCAAACGCTTCGTCGGTGTTCCCGATCAATTGCTGGTCTGACGTGAAGTGTCACCCCGGAAACATACGTTCCAGCTCTTCCACTAACGACCGCATCGTGAGTGCCAGCAAGGCGACGAACGACATCGTCACTGGCTTTCTTGAACCGTTCGTTATGTCTGCAAAGTGAGTCCCATTTTTAGAACAGCTGTTGGGACGCTCTACCAGATCTGCATTGGTTGACACAAGCTTCCAGTGTACTCAACCACGAGAGAAAAACTGCGCCCGAGTGGATTCGAACCACTGACCTACCGCTTAGAAGGCGGTTGCTCTATCCAGCTGAGCTACGGGCGCGGAGGATGCGGTTTGAGACACCCATCGGAGGGATAGGATACAAAGATTTTGGGCGGTTTGAACGTTGAACCTCGGTTTGGTCAAAAATGGGCGGACGCAGCGGTTGGAAGCTGTGCGCGTGGGTGTCTCCAGGGCGATGGGGAAACAGGCGTCACGTGACCTCCGGCAGGGCTTCAAAGACCTGCTTGACCAGCAATGTGGTCTTGTAGCGGATGATTTTGGCGTTGGTTTCGAGGGTGGTGAACTGGTCGGCGGTGAGTTCGGGGATGGCGAGCAGGATGGGGGCGTCACGGAAGACTTTGAGGGTTTCAAGGCGATGTTCGATGTATTCGGGGGTCCAGAAGCCGACGATTTCCATGAGCACTTTTCGCCCCGATTCATGCTGGAGCACGAAGTCGGGGACGAATGTCTTCTGGCCGGCATGCAGGATCTGGGCTTCGCGATGAAGACTCCATCCGCCACGGGGTTCTTCGCCCCACTTGCTGTAGAACTCCGCTTCGATCGATGAGTCAAATTCGGAATCCGGTGGAAGGTGACTCTGCAGGCCATCTTCCGATGTGAGCTTCAGCTGAAACTTCATGCGAGCAAATCGAGTTTCTGCAGTGACGACCATCGTCCAGTCGCGACAGCAAATCAGAGCAGGAAGAAACCTGGCCATGTTGACGCCGTAGCGCCGAGTTTCCCGGAGCACTGATGCCGGGCCGGTCAGATCGACTCGATACATCCCCGGCGTTGGACACGTGATCGTATGCATGAGCCTGGCCAGACGAGCGGCTCGAAGGATGCGTTTGAAATCGGACTGAATCAGAATGGTCATCGACGTCGCCGTGAACAACGCGGCCTGGACCTGAGCCACGTTGTAGCGCGACAAAAGTGCTCGGGGCGATTCGTACCCTTCGAACGATTCCAGTTGATGATATTCCACGACATCCGCAAACAGCTCTTCCTGAATCTCATACCAGTCGCGACCCAGCTCTTCGGCGATCATCATCTGGATATCAGTGGCAGAACGTTCGAAGAGAGTATCGCGCTGAAGAACCAGCGGATGATACTGAGCGGCTCGACGAAACACGTCACGTCGCAGACTGGCAGCGTTTCGGCGGGCTGAGCTGGCATAGGTCGACTGATCGTCCAGCAGTTTGCAAAACGCTTCGATGCGTCGCAGCGGGCAGTCCGGTTCATTCTCGAAGACTCGATGCACGTCCCGATGAAGGTCTTTGCGGCGACGTCCCCTGCCCTTGCGATAAATGTCCAGCATCTGTTCGGCCAGCGCTGGATACTGCGCATGATGGCGCGTGCTGAGCCGATCCGGGATGATCAGTCGCCGTGGAAAATCGTACTCGGCAATCGCGTGTTCTCGAGTCAGCACGGTTATCGCCCCGGCTTTCGGCGAGTGCCCTTGAAGGTCTCATGCTGACGTCGCTGGCGAGAACGTTTTTCGTCGTTCGTACCCGCGCAGACGACTTCATACAGGATGGCTCGTTCATCGCCGCTGCGGCGAAGAATGCGGCCCAGTCGCTGGCGAGCCTGACGCGAAGACGACATACCTCCGATGACGATCGCAACTTTGGCGGCCGGCACATCAACGCCTTCATCGAGAACCTGGTTGGCGACGATGGCGGGATAGTCGCCGGATGCAAAGCCTTCCAGGATGTCGAGCCGTTCTTTCTTGCCACAGTGGCTGAGCAAACAGGGGATCAGGAATCGAAGCGACACATCGCGAGCCATCGCATTCGATCCCGCGAAGACGATGCAGCGTTCTCGCGAATGAAGGCGAAAGAGATCTTCCAGCGTCTTCAGTTTTTCTTCGGCTCGATCTTCAATCGCCTTCTTCGCATGGAAGGCCTTGAGTGCCCGGCGAGCTTCTCCGGAGACGCTGCTGGAGGAACAGAGGTCTTCCCAGGAGAATGTGGAATCTTCCTGGCGCTGTTCGTACATGTACGTGCTGACTTCTTCGGCCAGAAGATCGTATCGCTTTTGTTCTTCGTCGCTGAGATGAACTGGGATGCGAACGATGTCATAGTCCGCCAGCGTTTTTCCTCGAACGGCACTGATGGGAAGTTCATAAACGGTTGGCCCGATCAGCTGTCGAAGATCCGCATGTCGACCGTCGGAACGTTCAGGAGTTGCCGTCAGCCCCAGGCGAGCCCTCGCAGCGCACATGGCGGCGGCATCGCGTCGAATGGGGCCAGGCAGGTGATGGCATTCATCGAAGACGATCAGGCCAAAGCGGTCACCGAGCGTCGGCATGTGAATACAGGCGCTGTCGTAGGTGGTGACGGAAACCGGCCGGACCTGGAAGACACTGTCGCCGATGATGCCGGCCTCGTAGTTCAGACTTCGCAGGATGCGTCGATGCCACTGGTACATCAGATCGCGAACCGGAGCGACGACCAGAGTTGCTGTCTTTGTCAGTTGCATGATTCGCAGAGCCACTTCGGTCTTGCCCGTGCCAGTGGGCATCACGATGCAGCCTCGCTGCCCGCCGCTCATCCATGCATCGACGGCAGCAATTTGTTCCGGCCGAAGCTGGCAGGTCAGTTCCGCCTTCCATCGCACTTCTCGAGGCTGATCAATCGCGTCATGAAACGTGACACCGCGACTGTGGAGCCCATCGACAACCCGAGCATACTCAATCGCATCACAGCGGACCGCACCGACTCGCTGATCGAACACCCAGAAGACCTGAGGAAACCAGTTCCGCAGTTTCTCAATCGCGAGCCCCGTCAACAGCAGAGTGCCACTGGCGAAGGTCAGTTCTGTGACTCGCGATTGCGGGAGTTGCTGGTTCAGACAAGAGGTCTCCGTCAGTTCTTCCGACCCGGCAGGCTGTTAACCATCTGTTTTCGCTGCGTTCGCAGTGGATTTACTTTTTCTGTCAGCTTTGCCGGAGTCAGGCTGGCTTTTCATCCACCAAAACAGACTGATGATCAATACCAGCATGCAGATTGTAAAGGTGGCGAGACCGGCTTTGTAGAGGCCTTCGCCTGGAACCGGTTCTGCGTCGCCTTCCAGTGGTTCATCGGGGGCTTTCGCAATGGCGTCGTTCTGAATTTGCCGTTCGAGCTGGCGTGCCCATGCACTTCGAGCCTCCGTCGCGTCATTCCTGCCACCCGGAAGGTCACGACCCAGTTCACGAAATCCGTCCTGGATGTCCCCTATGAAACCAAGTGCAAGCGCCAGGTAAAAATGCTCGGCAATGATCGGACTGGATGACGCGACAACGGATTCTCCCTGCTCATAAAATTTCCATGCACGATTCTTCTGCTCAAAGTAGTCATACTCGAGTGCATAGTTTTCCCATGCTGGCATATGGTTTGTCAGCACTTCATCAGCCCAGTAGATGAGCATGGCTTTCAGGTTTCGCCACTCAGCTGACGGAAGCCCGGTATTTTCGACGGTGATTCGGTGTTCAATCAGCTGGAGGTCCTGCTTTAGTCGGCGCTGCAGATCCATCAGCTGTGAATCGTCGGGTGACTTGTTGTGATTGATCAGCGTCAGCACTTTGAGGAAAAACGGTTCCGTCAGTGTGGCAACAGAGTTTGCCATAGTCGTTTGCTCCGCTCTCTTGCGTTCGCCTTAGTTGGCTGTGGTTTTGATAGCGAACAGTGAGAACGCCATGCTTGCGGTCCCAGCGCCTTCGCGATCGTCGACGAATGCGACGTTGGGGGAATTCTGTTCCTTTTCCACATGCCGTTCATTGAACCGAATCCCGAGGTTCAGTGTGCGTTCAACATTGCCCCAGGCTTCGCTGCGTTCGATTCGGAAATAGTGCCAGTTCTGGCGAGGAAATACGCGAGGAGTGTCAGTCGCGGCAACAATGTTCAACCCCCGACGGCCCCTGCGGAAAATGTCGTCCACTTCATCAGAGCTGCCGGCTTTCATATGGAGCTTTCGCTCTGAGAGCATCTCCGCGACTTTCGAACTGCTGAGCAACGATTCTACGCCGATGTAGAAGGCCCAGCTTGGTTCGAGCCATTCCTGCTGCAGTCGAACCGACATCTGAAGTCCCTGCCAGGCGAACGGGATGCGCACATAATCAGCGTCTGCCCCAATTTCGATATCAAGGAGTCGGCGAAGTTCCTGAAAACACAGCGCAATGTTGTCATGGTTATAGACAGGCAGTTCACTGAGCTTGCGGCTGCGCCGAAAGATGGCCAGTTCACCGGCGGCCCGGCAAAGTTCCATGTAGACGAGGAATGGATGAATGCCGCGATGGAATGGAAGCGGAGCAATGCCGCCAAGCGCGGAATTGAGTGCATGCAGATGAAGAATACGCTCAAGGTCCTCGCGGTGCCCGCTGCCAAACGAGACTCCGCGATCGATCATCTGACGGGCGAGTTGATCGGCCGTTGCTGACAGCCGATCATACACCGATCGCACAAAGTAGCTGACGTAAGGCCAAGCTTCCTGACAGAGTATCGGAGGAATGTAGTCCGGGTCTACCTGCGGAGGAGCCTCCGCCGTGGTGCCCAGTTTCAGTTGCATGATGGGCAGCGCATCGAATCCCCTGGCGGCTTCATCGCCGATCAGCAATCTTGGATTGGCGCGCCGGAGTTCTATCTCCTGAGGATTGCCAGCTCGATTTTCGTCTTCAACCTCTTCCCGATGGCGGAGGTACCGACGCGGCGGAGTTTCGGATTCAATGCCGACGTTGGAAATGCCGCGTCGAAGTTCTGAGATTCCAAGGTAAACCTTAACCCTGGTTTCGGCTGTTCGAAAGATGGTTTTCGGGATCGGTTCCGGAGAGATATGACAGTCTTCCGGGAACTTCAGCTGAGTTCCATCCTGCAGCCGAATATGACATCGGCTCAACGAGACACGCCAGTTAGCGAGAGCATCCGAATCCACTTCCAGCTGATAAAGCCCATAGAACGCCGGCGTCAGCCATGATGCCGACTGGTGCAGTGCCTGCTGGAACTGAACTTCAAGGCGCTGAAAATGATGCGGGCGAAGGAAGAGGCCTTCGTCCCAGAACATAGAATGAGATGCCATCAGAACCCTCTGGATGTTCCGCATACTGCGGAAGAACAAAGTCCACAAAACATCCCTGACCCTGGTCCGCCGTCACAGTCCCTGACTGGACTGAAAGGCAACGTGCGATGTTCAGGGATTGATGATTTCCGTTGGAATTGACAATGGCTGTTTGAGCACGAGAGCACCGTTTTGCCGAGTTGTCCTCGACGTCAGAGCGATCTCCCGCTCAGCGAGTTTATCGTCCGTCCAGTCACCCTCAAACTCCCACACGACAGATCCACTTTCGAATCGCCGACAAACAGAATTCACTCGGTCCGGATAAAATTCCCGGTTTGTCGCATCCCGCTTGCCAATTTCAATTCGGACATCCGGAAGCTCTTTGGCGCTTTCGGGGCTGCTATCCGGTACATCCAGGCGGATCTGAAGTTTGTCCGGCAGTTTTCGATACCAGAGATCTGCGTTCGGCAGTTCTCCGGATGCAGGATGATGTAGGAGCTTGTCGGGACCGTTGTGTTCCACGATCTCGGACCATTTGAAGACATGGTCGGGCCTGGTGCGGGTCATGCGACACACGGCATTGACTCGAACATTGGACCGTGGCCAGTCCTGGAGGCGAATTCTCCACGCGGGTGTTCCGATCAGCATTCCGTTGGAATCCTGAAGCAATCGTTCTTCGGACCGGTGAAACTGCTGTCCCGGCGCAGAATCCGCTTCAAACCAGAATTCGACTTCCTCCGGCGTTTTGACTGGCAGGGAACTGTCATCGCCAGTGAGCATCAAATCCACTTCCAGCGAACTGTCAACGCCGTTTCGTTTTGCTGTGGAGATGGCGGAAAGTCTGGATGGAGTCAGTCGGTCTTCACCACTGCTCCCACGAAATTCTGCTGAGGCAACAGCTGGAGGGCGCATGAACAGGAACTCATTGTTGCGCCAGTCGACCTGCATTTTCTGAGTATCACCTGCTTTGAATTCCAGAAGAATGTTGTCCTTTGTTTTGACGTCCTGATACAGCAGCTGGTACGAGTTCCCAGCGGGGATTTGATCATCCATATACTGAAAGCGATTCCTTTCCTTCTCCGCCGTGATCTGGATGGGTTCCAACGGCGCGTTCTCCAGACGAAACACTGGCGGCTTCCGAAATTCATCAAGAGCCCGAATAATCCCATCATTGTCTTTGGCATCTTTGACTGTGCACCACTGTTTGAGCCCATCGCGTGCGAAGAGCTTTGTGATGGACTCTTTTTCTTCGTTGGCATTGATGTCAAACATGATGACCAGGACGTTGATCCTGCCGCCTGAGCCTTTCAGCAACTGGATCAGTTCATCCATGTTGTCCAGATCGGTGGCTGCACCATCAGTAATTGCCACCACGACACCAGGCTGGTACTGCAGGTCCTGTGTGATGGCTCTGCACAGCGAATAAAGCAGAGGCGTTGCTCCGAACGGCTGGGACTTCTCAAGTCGCTTCAAAACGTCATCAAAAGCCTTCTGTCCGTCGTCATTCAGACGCGTGAGCGGAACAAGTTGCTGGGAATCTTTCTGAGGATCGTCGGGTGGTTCAATAGACTGGTCCGGGAACTTGAAGCCCTGAAAGTGCTTAGCAAAATCCGGATTAGGGCTGCTTAGTCCCAGTCGGTGTCCAAACACTCTGAGACTACCGGGGCAAAATGGATCCTGCAGTGAAATCACCTTGCGCATCGCTTCCAGCGCTTCTGCAGCGCGGGTGTTGACGGCATTCCCACGTACAGTTTTCATGCTGCCGGACCAGTCGAATACAAAAGCGATTGGCCGGGTGTCGGTTGTTTCCAGATACACGGCCCCATTTTCAGGAGGGATTCTGCGAACAACTTCCCAGGAGCGTCCTTCGCGCGGATCAACTTGTATCGCGCCAAGCTGTTGATGTCGCCCGCGGAAGTATAGAGAGACGCCATAGTCCACTGCCTGTGACAATTCGGCTTCCGTGGCTGATTGAGTGACTTTGAAGTTAAAGTTGGGCACTGGAATGGACTCCTGCCCAATACTGATGAGAGCAGAAAATTCATCCAGCGGTGTGCCATTCGCCATCAAATGTAAACCGGAAGGAACCGGATCCGCAGTTGTCGGCGTGACTAAGAATGTCGCCTTTCCCTGAAACAACTTTGGTTCCGGAAACTCAATGACGCCCCGTCCGTACCATGTTTTGCCATCGGTCAGTTTGACTACGGAAGGGGCGAGAGGAGACTTGAGTGATGCTGACCATTTGCCAGTGCTGCGGGCCTTCAGTCTCTCCTGGCAGGCGCGATCGTCTCCAGCCCATTTCTCTGCCGTCTTGAAGTACCAGTCGGGGCTTTTTCCGGAGATCCAGCCGCCTGTCAACAGTCGCTTCACATGTAGGTCACGATAGTCATGCAGGTATCGATCCAGCAGCGATTTCGTGAGAAGGTTTTTTCGCTTGTCCCACAGAGTCATGCAGTCATAGACTGGCAGGACTCGGCAGAGAAATTCAGCATTGCCAAGCTGTTGAGTTTTTGTGGAATCGTCAGGTGGGGTCATGAGTTCTCGCCGGACTGATTTCCAGACATCGCTGATCTCATAACCACGCTCGAAGAGTTCATCCAGGGTTTTCACAGGGACCTTGTCCTGTGGCAAAAAGGTCAGGATCTGGGCCTTCCAGCGAACGGCACTTTGGTTTCCAGAGGCCAGGAAGCATGGCTGGAACGGCGACTCTTCCGCGAGCGGAGTCTTATTCTGAGCCATCGCGATGTCAGTATTTGCCACCATCCTCAGGATGGCGGTACGGTCTTCGGCAGAGACGAACGTCAGTTTCAGCAAGCCACGAGTGGCCTGATAATGTGCTCGCAGATTTGACCCTGGAATGGCCTTCTTTCCGTCCTCTCCGATGGCGTTGCTGACCAGCGATTTTCCGAGAGCCTGAGTCTGTCGATACGATTCATCAAGACGTGTTCGCCATTTTGCCAGTGATCCATGATGTTCCTGCAGGGGCGACAGAGCGTCGGGCACTGGCGTTTGAAAGAGCAACTGTTGCAGTACGCGGGAACAAAGCAAAATTCGGAGCGTTTCGTTCGCAAGTTCTTTATTCAGAACTGCCGGCTCGTCTTTTGCAGAAATTTGCTGCCTCGGAGGCATTCGGTCCCACAGCGAACCTGCGTCCCGCCGCTGAAAGTTGTCGCTGAGGAGCAAGGCTGTGTCAGAGTCTTTCTCGACGTGGGCGGCCGTGCTGCACCATTCCAGCAGACCAGGGATGAGTGGCTGAACATCCGCCAGAAGGCTTTCACTCAACCGGCGTTCCCGTGCCGTTTCGGTGATCACGTTCAGAATGGTTTCGATGGACTTTGGATCTCCGGAATCCACATTGGGTGCCGCAAAAAACGAATCTTCCACATCGAGGATTTCTGTGTCGGCTTTTGACATCAGCGATTCAAGCATGTGAACACCACCGAATGTTTGTGCTGCTGTCCGTTCAGCCCTGGCTCGCTGGTCCGCCAGAAATTTCTTTCGTGTTTCATTGTCCGTCGTCCGTGCATCAGCTTCTGTCCGGATGATCTGTTCCCACGAAGGCAATGGTGTCGGCTCAGTATCTCCGGATGCGTCTTCCGACGAGGCCGTCCAGGAATTGCTGATTCTCGAAAACGCGGGCGTGGACTTGAACCAGATTTTTGGCAATTGTCCGTCAGTGGACAGGTCGGATCGCGATTGTACGTCGGTCCCCGGCTGAGTCTTCAGTTCAGCGTCGGCAGCAGTGAGGTAGACTGTTTCGGCGATCCGACACAATGAGTTTGCCGTTTCAAAATCGCCGGACAGAAATGACTCCTCGGCCGCCTGAAGATAATCGACAGCGATGCGCAGAGGAATCGGAGCGAAGCGGCTGCCACAGCGATCATTAATCTGCTGGCAGTGTTTCCATGTGGCTTCAATTCGACGCAATGCCGGATCGTCGATCGCAGACAGCAGCTTCTGTTCCGGGGGTGTTCCGGGACTTTTGACGACGACAAAGTTTGTGTTCGTGCTGTCCCTGGTAACATGCTGGAGCTCCGGGCCCCGAAAAGCTGTTACCCATTCCTGTGTTCCTGCCTGCAGGTATCCAAAGAACTCATTCACGTCAATCAGTTGGTCGGAGTTGGCATCTGCGTCGGTTGAAAGTGCAGCGTTCACAAAGTGTGCGAAAGCTGTCTGTCCCTTGAAGTGGATCGAACCTGGCCAGCTGATTTCCTGATCGCCGGAGGCTGCAATCACCGCCAGCCCGGAGATTTCTTCCGGCCACTTAAGGCATTCTGTGATCCCCGTGTTGCCTGTTGATCCGTACCGCAGAGAGTCTCTCAGTGGAGGAGTATCAAGCAAAAGAAGAACACTGACGTTTTCGCGTTCTTCAACGAGCTTGCTGATGGCTTCCTTAACATTCTCAAGTGAGACTGTGTCATCGGCTTCCAGATCCGGGCTTCCCCGTCCGCTCAGAACCTGGATTTTGTTTGCAGAATTGCTGACCAGACCGGTCTGAAGATAGAGAATCAGAATCTCGTGATCACTGTCGCGGTAACGAGTTTCTTCTCGAACCGCGTTGAGTCCTTCGGACCATCGGTCAAACAATGATGATCTCGCTGCAGGAACTTTCAGATTTCTGAGCACTGCGTTGTCTGCCGTCAGATCCTGGACGGCGGGTTCCTGGTTGACAAGACCTGGCCACTGGAGCTGAACGGCGTCGAGAGCCCCGGCCGGATTTCGCACGGTAACGAGATTGAAACTTGTGGCGAATCGGTCTGGTATGACAAAGATCCAGATTGCCAGCCCAACAAGTATGAACAGCAACAGCGAGGCAACGGCAATCAATCCCCATCGGAGACTGCCGTCGGCATTTGCTGCCCGCCGGCGCGATTGTTTCCATGCAGGGCTTTCAGAGGAGTCCGACCGGCCGCGACTTTCTCTTCCGCCTCTCCATCCTCGTGCCATGACCTACTCCAGGATATCGGATTGCTTCTGCACTTTATTGATGTCTGCGGCAGAGGCTACTTGTTCTTCATTGTGTAAAGAATGAAAATCGTCGCGACCGTCGCAGCGCTGGCGGCAACAAACAGAAGAATGGCAAATGAGCGGGAACGCTGCACACTTCGAACGTAGTGCGGTGCCCACGCCACTTCATTTTGATCCTGCCGAAGTTTGTCCACGACTCCCTCAATGAAGCCCTGTTCTGTAGCGAGTCTTCCGGTCGCGGCAAAATAAACTCCGTGGAGCCGAAGGGCAGGCTTGATTCCGGCATACAGGCATTCCCGCAGAAGAACCATGATGCCATCTCGGCGCTGGCCAAGTTCACAGACCATCTGGAACATCTTAGGGTTTTCGCGGTGATCAAGATCGTTTGCAAACCCCGCGTAAACCCAGCGACGAAACCACTGGAGTCCAGAGTCTGTAATCCACTGGGCCATCGATTCTGTCATCTCCACGCCTTTTGGAAAGCTGGAGCCAGCACGTGTTTTTCTAAGACCCGGGCAAATTCGCTCCGTTCTCAACAGGAACTCCCGCATTCCTGACAAGTCATCCAGTTCTGTAAACATGGCAATCACAGGAAACTGCAGGTGCAGAACACTGTGAACAGCGACGAGGTCGTCACGGACTGCCGGAGCCAGCTTTCTGGCATAATCCGGGTCCGAGGCCCACGAGAGCGGGATTGCCTGGAGCATCCCATTGAGGCCACAGAAAGGCTTTCGAACCAAGTTAATCAACTGACACAGGAATCGTACTCGCCGTATACCAACGAGGCTTTCCAGATCGGTGACGGGCTGAACCTTTTTCTTTCCGTAACCCTTGAGGCCACTAAAATTGGTGGCGGAAAATGTCTGCATCGCTTTCTT
Organism: Planctomycetaceae bacterium; assembly: GCA_046349695.1. Taxonomy (GTDB): domain Bacteria; phylum Planctomycetota; class Planctomycetia; order Planctomycetales; family Planctomycetaceae; genus SXXK01. Next base: position 30,868 of record JAXMBV010000036.1, read on the forward strand.
CATACCACCGGGAACCATCGTTCCCATGAAGGAACGCGGAGCCGGGGCTGATCCGCCCTGGGTCATCGCCAGAACAGGCGCCGCAGAAGGCGCGGGCATCCCTGTCACAGTTCCGGTGAGTGGCCTGGGTTTCTCCGGCATTTGCCCGGCCTTCATCGTTCCCGTCAGTTTCTCCGAGGCTCCGCTTCGCGAGATTGAAGAATCGCTGTCCGCAACGACCTTTCCCTGCTGGCAAGTTGTGACTCCCACTCCGGACATACAAAGAAAGATGCCATTTTCGCGAGCGTAAGCCCGAAGTACCGTCGAATTGCGGTCCAGCGGAGGAGCAATAACTTTCCATTCGCTTCCTGCTCCGTTGTCCGACGAAGTTTCGAATGCTGATCTTTCCTGTTGTGGCGTCATCCCGTTGACAAGGAACAACGGGAGTTCATCGATATAGAGCCGCTCTCTCTCCAGCGCTGTCAGGATTTCTTTCCAGTCTGCTTCGATATCCGGAAAATCCGATTCCTCTTCGATTCCCAGCAGCCCAATCAGAAAAAGTACAGTGCGAACAATGCCGTAAAGCAGCAAAAACAAAACACCGCACCAAATGTCACTGATCCACCGAATCTCAAACTTAGGTGGTGTAAAGTGAAGAGAATTGACAATGGAATCGCTGAAGATCGCCAGCAGCAGTGTGATCACTGCGATGAAAATGTAGTGAACGAACAGGTAGGATTTGGGGGAGCCAATCGCTGACTTCGGCACGACACCAAACAGCCATCGGCACCAGTCGAGCATTCGGTAGAAAAAACTGCCCATAGATCTGGATCACTCTCAGTTCAGGTTGACGACATTCCGGGGCGATCGGACTGTATCAGGATTGTCTTTTCACGGCAGCTGGTAAACTTTTGGCTTATCCATCATCGTGCCTTTGTCGTCGAGTTTTATTCGCTCGGAACCGCTGGTCTGGCCTTTGTCTTCCCATTTGACATCATGACTGCCGGCAGAAAGTGGTCCAAACTGCAGGACTTCCCCCGCTTTTGCTGTCTTTGTTTCACGGTCGACGCTGGCTTTGAATTCTCCAACGACGCCACTTCCCAGGATGAAAGTGACGTAGAACGGTAACGGTTCCTTTTTCTCCATCGTCGCGGGCGTCGCCGATTTGACGAAAAACGCCGCATTCCTTTTCTTCTGCAGACCGGCATAGTTTGTCACGCGAACGATAAGTTCCTGTTTGGCCGGACCAGGACCCTCAGGAACCACGAATGCCTCCGGGGGAATCGTGAACTTTTCAGATGCCATTCGATCCGATGGCGCTCGCCCGACAAATGCAGTCAGCGGCTTCAAATCTTCCAGTTTGCATCCGACTTCGATCATTGCAATTCCTGAATCAGAATCACGAAGCCCCGTGATCTCTCCAATGAGAGGCATGTCTGGAGGAACAGTCCTTATCTCTGTGTTCCCGGTCGCGGAACCGGAAGCGATTTTGATCTCTCCAACCTCCGGCTCTGTGGCGTCAACCGCCAGTTCGATCGAATCTGTGGTGGACTTCGCAAGGTGTTTCAGTTCAGCCGTGATTTGGATTCGGCCGGGTTTCAGGGACAATGGTTCTGTTGCATCCCATGGCTCAGTCGTGGTCGTAACATTCCAGCGGCCTTCTTCTCCGCCAGTCACCTGGATTGCGTGTTCCTTGAAGCGGCTGATGCGACGGGATGCTCCAAGGCGTGTCTGGCTGTTAGTGGAAGGAGATTGCTGTTGCACGAAGAAATCAATCAGTGCGCTCTGGTTGACTGGTCGCCCCAGTATGTGAACTCGGGGGCGCAGAGGTTTCCCATTCGCCTGTGAATCGAAAATCGTCAGGCCAGGCAGAGAGTTCTTTGGCGGAACTCCGAAATCACTTAGTTCGGCCACGATAACCGGCGCGTCGTCTTCCCACAGTGGCTTGCAATTCCCGTTTGGCGTAAGTTTCCAGCCCCAGACAAATGGGTCACCACAGGCACTGACAAAGAACGTCGCTTCGCCCTGCAGCGGCTGAAGGAATTCAAACTCCATCGGGGAGTCCGCGTTTTGAATATCCTGTCGCTGATCTTCTGACAGCGGAGAAGCCATGTTCGCAAGCAACTGCGGGGAAAAATGCACCTTCACTGGCATGAGGCGGGGAGAGATCGCAGGAAGGCGCGACTGGCGACGAAACTGCAGACTCAGTTTTCGTTCCGTCGAATTGTAGTTCGCAAGCGGAATCTCAAGGAAGGACTCTGCCGAACTGCATCGAGGCACCACTGTAATGATCTTCTCGTCCTGGCTAACCTCCTCACCGGGTGTTTCTGCAGCTTTCACAGAGACAACCCAGCCGTGTGAGAAGTCAATTCCGCCAGGTGCCGGAGCCTCGGCAGCTGGTGCTGCTGCTCCGGCGACCGGAGGAGGTGTCAGGGGGATTTTGATTTGCCCATCAGCGGGCACATCAAACGGCACAGCGTTCGGCCAGACCGACTGAAGCTGCCCGTCTTCAGTGATTCTTTTCAACTGCACCATGACTTTTGGGACGGCACCCTTCGTACGGATTAGGTGAACGCTGAAGTCTGTGGGCGGTTCTTTCCCAAGGTGCGGCGGCAAAGGAAGTTCCCATTGATCGCCGTTTGCGACCAGAATCTCCTGCCCCGATTTCCTTACAGCAAGCTCCCAGTCAGACACCGGGCTTGGCATGACCTTGACTGATTGTCGAGCCACAACGATGTTGTTTGGGTTGATGAAAAGCAATTGTGTGTCTATGGCCGTCAGCAGCGGGTCTGAATGCCTGCGGATCAGGTCGACGGATGGGGTTTCCGGATTGCCTGATTCGATGACCTCCAGCCCGGATTCAGCCGGAGCAAGAAGTTCGATTCGCGGTTTAGCCTGTTTTGAATCCACAGAGAACCCAATCGTGCCTTTGCCATCTTCTGACAAATACAACTGATTCCGGTTCACATTGAACGGAGCTGGTGGTGAACGCAGCAGTCCATCGACCCTGGGCCTGGATGCCACTTCCCAGTTGAACGTTTCCCGGTGGGAGAAAAAGCGATTCAGAAGTGAGATCGCATCCTGAGTCGTGATGAGGCTGCTTTCGGGAGTTGTCGCATTCTGATACTCGTGGAGCGACTGCCAGCCTTCCTTTAGCGCCAACGCCAGTTCGACCCTCGCTGTTCTCTGTGAAGCGGTTGACTCTTTAGCCTCATCGAATGTGGTCTGCTTCAGCCGATTCCAGTTTTCCCAAATGCGTTCCACAACCGGCGACCCGGCGGGAGCAGCGAGAGTCAGTTGCTGCTCCAGGTATCGAGCGGCCCAGTAGCCAGTCCACAGTCCGTTGCCTGACGCTGGCAGATCAGATGTTGAAATGGATGTCGCATCCTCAACCGGCGTCAGCCGATTTTCCCCCGCCAGTGAAGGCGGAATCAATTGCCGTTGGCTGATCAACCATCGATCCTTAGCCCCGTCACCCTGCAGCAATTGTTCCTGAAGTACCTTCACGCTTCGAGTTGCCACAGCCTGATTCGGGTAGTCCCTGGACGTGAGTTCGAAAAGGGCCGACTGCAGTTCGTCCGGAGTGGAAACATTCTTGTCCCGCTCAAGGCCTCGAAGTTCATCCAGCTTGAAGGATCGTTCCTGAGACAGAGCAAAGTACTGGATCAGATAAGGCAATTCCTGCTGTTGAGCAAGCTGGCTGTCGCTGTCCGACTGAGTCTGCGAAATGCGCGCCTGTAGATCTTTCCAGTCTTCGCGTAGGTCTGCCACAATCGGCTTTGCCTTTTTCCACTGACCTTCGCCAAGGATCAGCCAGCTCTCTGCGGCAGCAAGTTGAATAAACAGCCGATCAATGGCTGCCAGTTGTTCTTTGCCCGCGACCGTTTTTTCCCATGTGGATTTCGAAAGCGGCCTGCCTGCAGTTTCGGGAAAAAGCCCGAGGCTTGCCGCCAGAATTTCATCACGGATAGAAAGGAGCTCCAGCAGCGTCGGCAGACCTTCGGCATCACCGGCCCACTGCTGATTGGCCATGACGGCATTAATGGTTGCGAGTGTGAGCGGAAGCGTCTGACTCCCGTGAAGAGAACTACGGACTCGCTGGAAAAAGTCCGCCCGATTCTCCGGTTGCAAATCCCGCAACTGCTGCAACACATACGTTGTCAGCATCTCCGGGGGATCGACGCCAACTGGCTTTTGAGACGGTTTTTCTGTTTCTGGCGACGAGGCCTTCAGAAAGTCAGCGCATTGCTTTCGAATTTCCGGTGTTAGAGTTTCCTTTGCCGCACCGACTCTAAGAAACTGACGCAGCGAGGCGCCACTTTCGCCAATGATTGTGGACTGATACGCAGCCGGATCGTCTGCAAGTCCGTTGACAAGGCTCTCCGCCTGATCAATCGCACGCTTGCAGTCTGTTTCCTGCTGGTGTCTGAGGAGCTGTTCCGCAAGAAAGACAAGGGCTTCACATCGCAGCCGCTTCAGGGCAGTGCCAGGTGCCGCAACCTGCCTTGAGCTCCGAAGGTCAGCAATTCGTTTCCAGAGTGCAGCGATTCTCTCGGAAGGCAGAGGCTCTGACGTTTGCTCTCCCTGCGGCTTCTCCGCCTTATCTGAATTCGCAACAGTCTTTTCATCGGACGGTGCGGACTGACTAACTTTGGGTGGCCAGTTCGGACGACTGACTCGGTCAAGCAGACCTGTCCGGGGCTCGGGGCCGGCGGTCAGTACAGTAACCGCCTGATCCACGCCATGGATCTTTTGGACCGTCTCCCTGACCCTTGACTTCAGTTCATCCAGGAAATCAGGCAATGGCGGCGAGTCCATTTCTGCGAGCAGCTGGCAGGCCACATCGCCGAAAACGGTCCCTGAATACATGGACGCGATCTTCGACTCGGCTTGCGGCGCTTCAGTTCCTTCCGGCTTTTCAGGATCAGATGTCTTGTCACTCTGCGCGACGAGTTCCCAGCTTCTTTCTCCGGCAGCGCACGCGGTGACCACGACGAGGTCTTCCCGCTCGAGTTCTTCGACGAGTTGCTTCAGCAAGGCATGGCAGTCGGATCCAAGGCTTGTTCCTGTGATAGACGGAATCTGGTTCTCCATCTCCAGAAGTATCAGCGTGAGAGTTTCCGGACGCTGCGCATCTGCATTGACAGCGAATTCCTGGAAAAATGCCTTCGCAGTTCTCCATTCCGTCTTACCGCCGACGTCTTCTGCAAACTCCAGTTCAGTGATGGCACCGACCGAATGGGCTCGGGCCTTCACGGACACATAGGCCACTACCTGATCCTGCGGTGAGCGGGCTGGGAGCTCAAGATCCTTGTTTCTGCGACACTTCATCGGGACCTGGACGCGTCGCGGCGATGCGGCATGAAAAGCGTCAAACAATGCATCGAATCTGGACTGATTTGTGCGGAACGACAGATCCATCGAAACTGGAGGGATGGTCGCAGCGATTGACATTGGGTCTGAAGAACTGAATGTCACAAACTGGATTTGGACTGCTTCACCGGGCCAAAGCAATCGTACCAGCACTGCAAGCATTGCCACGAGCAGCGCGCTGACTCCAATGATCCGAGCTTTTCGTGACTTTGCCCTATTGGCTGTTTTTGCTGGTCTCCAGGTTTTTTCACGCCCTGATGACACCGTAACGCTCCGAATCTGTCGGGTTGAATTTGCTTCGCCTCGCCACTCCATCGCACAACTGTGCACAGATGAACGGTACGTGGTTCACGCTCGAAGCAACAGCCACAAAACACTGATCGGGGATGGTATCATCCGCCCCATGGGATGAGAAGTTTGCAGAAGTGCAAATGCGAAGTGTTGAGGTGCGGAATATTTGGGTGGAGGCTGCCCATCTGGAAAAGAGAAAAGCGTCACAGGAATGTGACGCTTTGCGTTGCAGGAGCGAGTTGAGTGGACCGACTATTCTGCCGCCTTTTTCGAATCAAACATTGAGACGTTGTGGTTGATCGCCGGAACCTCGTCTTCAGCAACTTCCGGAACCTCCACTGAGACAGTGATGATGGAACCGGCAGTAATTCCATTCATCGGAATTCGACGGAAGTACTTCTGACCATTGATTACAACATCGACTTTGCCTTCGTACTTGTAAGACTTCGCCTGATCCAGAATCTGGACAACGTACTCACGCTTGTTTCCAAGAGACGTCATTCTCTGGTCGCCCAGCCACACGCCGGCACTTTCCGGAACCTTGAAGATGATCTTTGCCTGAGACAGTTCATAAAGCTTCTTTGACTGGCTCTCGGGTGTCAGTGATTCAATATCAATCCCTTCTGCGTAGGTGCAGTCCCAGCAGCAGGCATTGATACCACAAGTGGCACAACTGGACAGTCCTCCGCATGTGCCGCACAGGCCTGTCAGGCTGCAGCCCGAACCGCATGAGTTGCATGGATTTGAACCACAGGAATCACAGGCTGCTATAGGAGCAGCGCAGGACGGGGCAGGGGCACAGGAGCAGTCGTCAAACGGAGCCGCACTAATCGAAGCGGCCAATGACGATGCCAACAACATCGCTAGGGCGGAAAGTAGACGCATGCTGAGACTCCGGAATCTGGAATGGCAGTGAGTGGCCTAAGATAAGGGTAGGTTTGCGGTTGCAAGCCCCTAAAGGGGAGATCGGCAGTATTGACCGGTCGATTTGCCGGGATTTCTGATCTCCGGGAGTTTCGAAATGACAGTTTCCCGAATGTGCTGATGCTAACAACTATTATGGTCCCAGTGTCGTTCAGCGGACACCAAAAGAAAAAGACTCGCTGCGGCTACCCGCAGCGAGTCCCTCATTTTGAAGGAAGGCTCTACCGTTATCGTGATGCGACAGACTCTGACTTCGTGTTGCCAAGGAACGCCTGAGGATTTCCTTCAAACGTCTTCTGGTTGTCCTTTGAGATGAACATGTAGTAGCGGTCGGCATGCTTCAAAAGATAACGTCCCTCTACGACCTTCTTGCTTCTGACAAACTCGACTGGGTCACATCCGCCAAAGGCCACAGCAAACTGTTCTGGATTCGCGGTGAAACGATCCATCGCTTCCTGTGACGAGAAGTAATAAATGCGCCCACGGTAAGTTGTCGAGAACTGCTTTTCCGTTCGAACAACCTTGCCGTCTGACAGGCCAACAATACAGACATCTGTCAGACGGTTGATGGGGGTTGGCTCAACAGAAACGTTCTGAGGAATCGCGAGGTTCGCTGAGTCGTATGGCTTGTCCTGAGTCTTGGGGGCCGACGGTCCATCCTGGTTTGTGTCCGGAGGAGTGATCGGGCCAATTTCTTCAACTGGTGACGGAGCTGGTTCTTCGGCATAGTACGGCTTGTAGTTGCAAGGCACTCCGCAGACTTTCAGAGCTTCTACGGCCATTTGGCGAACGCGAAGTGAAGGCTCGTAGCAGCAGCCATCCTCCTTCATCTCATAGGCCGTTCGGGCAATCGTGTTCATCGTCTTGGCATCGCAGCATGTCGTGCAATGGCAGGGGCCTTCCACGCCACCTCGACCAACCTTATCTTTCTTTCCGTCATCGGCCTTGCAAGGTCCGCAGGCATTTCGTGCCAGCATGTCTCGCAGGCCGACTGCTGCTTCGTAACGTACTTCTTCCCAGCGTTCTTCTTTGGGATCCAGCACTTTCAGAAGCATCTCTTTTGCTTCAGGGAACTGAGCACAGTCAAAGCTGGCCAGGTACCGGATCGCCTTCTTACGATTCGGAATATCCAGCTCTCTTGCTCGGAGTTTTGATGCCAGGCCCTTTGGGCCTTTCTCAGCTTCCTCATTGTGAAAAGGCGGCTTTAGAAGCGGATCTTTGTTGAAGCGGCGAAGAAACTCGCCCCACTTCGGAGCCCCTTTATCTGGTCCTGTGTCCTGACAATAACCGTTGTTCGATATCCCAACCAGGCATCCGACGACGAATGTGGCTGCCCAAAGTCTCTTGTTGAAGAGATGAACCATCCTGGCCATCGCCTTCCCTCCGTGAAAATGCTGAGAAGAAGTTGTCCTCAATTTCTTCGGCAAAACCCAACTACCTCCCCCCCAGGAAATGCTCGACGGTATGCCCTGCAGCCAATTCCGGAAACGGTTCTGCCTTTCATTCCATTTAGGCAAACTTTGACGTGCACGATGCAGTTGCAGGCTTTCCGGGCCACAGTGCTGTTATCTGGTGCCATCACTCTGGCAAGCAGCAGAACCCGCCGGTTCTCGACTTGCAAAAGACTGAGATGAACTGTGCCAGCAGGACGGAGCGCAGACGCGAGACTTGTTCCCAGGGCACAGGCAGGCGTGCCCCCTGAGCACGCGAACCGTCGAGTCGGCTTTCGTCAAACACGTGTGACTGCCAGAAGGGGCGACGGGGCACGGAGCCTGATGGATCACATGCCCTGTTACCCGACAGCCTGTTCGACAGATCGAAATACTCTACTCCAAATTTGACCCTGGCCAAACGATGACGCGTCCGGCATCATCAGATGAAACGATGCGAGCCGGGATGGCTTTCGGTACCGGCTGAAGTGTCGGCTCGATTGGTGCGGCTTTCAATGACGTGATTCGAGTCGTGTGGCCTGCAATTCTCTGAGACTCAGGAACGGAAGCATCGTTTGGAACTTTCACATCGATCAGCCACGAAGCGACCCCCTCTTTCTCTGTCGCCACGTCCGGCAGACTCCATTTGATAATGTTCCCTTCGCTTCCCCCTGTTACAAGCCGTGACTCAAACTGCCAGAGAGAAGTAATTCCGCCGGGGACTTCATTTCTGGTACTGACCTGATGACGGTTTTCCCGGTCGATCAACGTCGCAACAAGCGATGCTGTTCCATCCGCTTCAATTCGCCAGACACACGCACCAGGCAGCACAACACCATTCACACGTGCGATTCCGCCGGCCGAGATCATGTGGTTCGTACGGGAAAAGGTGACATCGTTGAACAGCCACTCTGCCTTGGTCTGATCCGTGCCTGTTGTGTCCAGAGAGACTGTTGGCGGAGGAGTAACGGCGATCGGCACAAGCTCAGACCCGTTGACTGCCCAGCATTCAATGTGACCGCGGCGGCACGCGACGATTCTTTTTGCATCCTGGCTCCAGCAGGCAATCGTTGCGGGCTTTCGAATGCCTTCGTCGCCAGCCCATTCCGGCAAAGGCTCGTCCTTCGCCGGAACCACGAGCAGTGGTTCCTTTGGTGGACCACTTGAAGGCGTCCACGACCACAGTCGCACCTCGCCCGAATCATCAAAACTCAGGAATCGATAGTCATCAGCAGCAGGGCTGAACAGTGCTCCTGTCAGAGGATGGTTGTGATTGTGATTGAGGTCCATTCGGAACATCGTTCGTCCGCGAGTTGGCGAAGTTTCTTCCGCATCAAAGACTCGGAGCGTTTCACTGGCAGTCAGCACGAACCTTCGGTCGGACGAAAATGACGAAGTGAGCCGCTGAGAATGATGGGTTCGGAATTCCGCAAGGTGCTTCCCATCTGCCAGATTCCACAGGTGAGCCTGTCGCCCGCTGAGTGTTGCGATGTGGATTTCACCATCCTGGAGTGTCGGCGACACAGCCGCTCTGGCTGGAAGGCGATCCAGATAGTAACGGGCGAGACCCGGATCTTCGGACTTCTGAGCTTCGTCAAGCCGGAACGCCGATTCTTTGGCCCAGTTGGTCGCACTGAAGACCAGCAGGTTTCCGTCAATTGTGAGCAACAGTCGCGAAGAGTCCGGAAACCAGGCGCAGCCTGATCGGGAGACACGGCGAGATTCTTCACGCTTGAAAGAGAACGGATGAATCGTGGTTGGAGACGGAACAGCCCCTTCAGCGGCCTTCGAGACGTCGAGGATCTGGATCGACAACTGCGATTTGGCGTTCGGATCATCGGCGTTAGCAAATGTGATGTCATGGAACGCGATGAACTTTCGGTCGGGAGACCGCTCCATTCGCAGTATGAAACTGCCTCGGTGAATCTTCGTGGGTTTCAACTGATTCTGATCGATGGTCCAGAGCAAAATGCTGCCGTCAAACCCGGACGTGACGAAGTGTGTCAAATCAATGAAGGCCGCGCCGGAAACTGCGTCGCCATCATGTGTGCCTTCAGCACTACTAACGACGCTTCCATCGTTCAGATTCCAGAGCACAATGCGACCTCGTCGTCCGCAGGTCAGGGCCAGTGTTGAATCGGGAGAAATGGCCACCGCCGTAATTTCGGCACCCTTGTGCTGCCCGGCAAATGTTCGAATCTCTGCCGGTGCAATGGACTCACGGATGTCCTTAACGCTCCACAGAAGCGCCTGGTGGAGCAGCTTCTCAGGGCCTTTTGCGGTCTTGTCCGGGTTGACCGCTGCACCACCTGCCAGAACCCATTGGCCGTCTTCTGAAATCGCAAAGTCGCTCGTGGCATATTGTGGAATCAGTCGTGATCTCTCCTGGCCAATGCCATCTTCATCGGCTTTGGCATCCCATACGGAAATGACGCCCAGGTTTTCCGCTGTGAGAAGCAGGTCGCCATTGGGTGGCAGAAAGCGAATGGTCTTAACTTCCGAATTATGGCCCTCGACAAAATAGTTTCGATCATTCAGCCCCAGCAGCCAGTCCCCGCGACCGCTCATGCTGAGACTCTTAGTCCCCGTATCAGACTTATATACATGAGCCGCCAGGTCGCTTGCCCCGATCACGATCCGGCTGCCATCCTCACTGAAGTCCGCCGAGAACACTCTTCGGAGTGAATCATCCGATGTCTGCCGAAGTTCATAAGGTCGGTTGTTCTCTACAGGCTGTTTCGGGACTTCATCAGACGGCAGGACTGCAAAGACGTAACCATTGTTCCTGGTCAGGCGGGAGATTCGCTGGCTGATTCGAACCTCTGAGCGGCTTTGAAGAGACGCTGAGGAGGGCACAGTCGTGGCTAGCTCTGTGAACGACTCCTGAATCTGCCGAAGCAGGCTGATGTAGTCTTCGTACTCCTGAAGGTTCCAGAAGCAGATCAGGTTTGACGCTTCAGGTACGCAGACGATCTCCTCTGCCGTCCGGAAGCCAATCGTTCGAACTCGGTTTGCCATCCCCGACAGCAGCTTGCCGTCTTTTGAATCACGAAGGCCTTTCGTGCTGCAATTGGTCACTGTGTAGTCGCGAACATCCCACATCTGAATGTTGTTTCGAGTCATCGAGTTTGCGGCTGCAATTCGTGATCCATCCTGTGAGATGGCAATCTCAACCGGAAGATCCTTCTTCGTGCAGTGAAAGAACGATTGCTCAGTTGAGACCGGTTCGAATGGAAACGCAGTGGAACTGGCTTCCTTTGTTTTGGGAAGTACAGTCATTGAAACAGAACCGTCCCTGGCCTCAATCGCTGCCAACAAATAACTGCCATCAGGGCTTAGCTTCACCTTTTGGATTGTCTGTCCGCTTTCCCCCTCAATCTCAAGGGCCGGGGCGTCACGATCGACCACTTCAATCTGCAGGCTTTCCTGGTCAAAATAGAATACCCGGCATCGGGGATCAGGACCACGTTTCTGTGGCACAATGATGATGTAGCTGCCGTCATTAGCTACTTCGACAGACTGGGGGGGGATATCGCTGTTAAGTCGTGGGTAGAGATCCCGTCTGCACAGCAACTTTGTAGCATGAATGTCCAGTATGTGAACCGTTGAAACAGCATTCCGTTCGAATGCGTAGAGATAATGGTCCCCATTTGCAAAGCGAAAGAAACTGATCGGCGACGACGGGCGAAATGGCAAGTCCAGTGGCTGATAGCCGGAATCTGTCTTCTTCCAGCCCTCAATCCATGCGCCATTCGTGCCATTGACAATGAGTACCGAGCCCGTGGGAGAGACAGTTACTGATGCGCCGCCGTTGCCGGATACTTCGACCGTGTGCAACTTGCGACGTAATTCTGTTGACCAGATCTGCACCGTACGCTTCGGAGAACTGTTGACTAACAAGGCCAAGGTGGTCCCATCATCTGAAATGGTTGAACCCAGTGTGGGGCTTTCCGTGTTCACCTGAGCATTCTTTTTAGTCTGCGCAATAGCGATCTTCTCTTTGATGACAGAAACCCGGCTCTTAATCAACTTCGTCAACGTCTCATCGAGATTGGGGTCAAGCTTTGCCTCTAATTCCTTGACGGCGTTCTCGCCCCGTTCGACAACCTTCCCAAATTCTTCCAGGTCCATTGCTGCATTAACAGATGATTCGTGACGTGTGAGCTCGGCCCGTATGGCTTCGTTTCGCGCAGTGCCGACTGCCTTGAGAGCCTCCGTTACCTCGTTGTTTGCCTTTCGGGCGGCTTCAATTGCCTTTCTGGACTCTTCAACTTTGAGATTAAGTTCCTGATTCTTCTTTGTGAGTTCCTTGTCCTTATCCATAATTTCCTGGTCTTTGGCCCTGGCTCGATCCTCCGCTTCTTTGGCGCGGTTCGCAGCTGCTGTGGCCTCTTCGGCCTTCTCCGCTGCGAGTTGTTCAGCCCGCTCTGCCGTTGCCGTTAGTCCCTGTACTCTGGCTTCTGCAACACGCACTACCTCGTCGGCTGTCTTTTTTGCTGCTTCTGCTTCACCGAGAGCATTCTTCTTCAATTCTTCTGCTTGCGCCGCTTCAGCTTTTGCTTTCGCTGCGCTGCCTTGAAGGTACCGGAGTGCAACAAGTGCAACCACTGAGGCAGCAAACAGCAGGAACCAGGTTGATTTGACGATCGTTCGAAATCGTCGCGCCTTTTTGAGTTTCACGGACAGATTTGCCAGCTCAGGTTCGCGGCGCCCGCCAACCACCTCGAGACCCAGGTCGTAGTCGCCTTTCTTCAAGGCAAGACGTGCAAAGGCTTCACGGGCCGCCAGATCGCCTTTGATCGCACGGTGATTGGACGGCCAACGAATGAGTGCATCACTAAACAGCGCGACGGACTGCTGAAATTCGTCGTAATCATCGTTCTTGCGATCTTTGGCGACTTCAAGCAGTTCTTCAGCGCGGCCGGTGATTCGGTATTCGCGGATTGCCTCCTGAAACTGCTCCACACTGGCGTAACGGTCTCGTGGGTGTGTGGCCATGGCTTTACGGGCAATTTGCATCAGCTCGCCTGTGTGCTTTACATCGGCCTCGATTTCGTTATTCACGATCGCCTGGCATACCGCAGCAAATTTCTGGTCCGGATCCGACAGCTGCTGGATCCACTTCAGGTAATGGGGCTGAAACCCTTCCAGAATCTCGAAGAGAATGGCTCCAAGAAGATAGATGTCACTCTGAGGACAAACTTCTTCCACGTATTCGCTGGCAAGTTCAGGAGCCATATAGACAGGGGTTCCGACTCCTCCCTGATACTCGATGAGCACACTGTTCCGCTTTTCAAATCGCTCGGTCGTAACGGCCAGTCCCCAGTCAAGCACAATGACTTCACCGAAGTCACCAACAACGACGTTTTCCGGCTTCAAGTCACGATTGATCACACCACGTGAATGAGCATAAGCGACTGCGTCACAGACCTTCATCAGGATTTCAAGGTTCTCTTCCTGCGATTTCGTGGCGATGAGTTTATCCCAGCTGGTGCCGTTGACCTGCTTCATGGAATAGAACAGCTTGCCGTCTTCGGTGTGACCAAGGTCATGGATCGGCACGATGTTGGGATGCACCAGGTTGGCGGTGACAACAGCTTCTGAAACAAACATCTCCTGATGGTGAATCGGATCCTGAATGTCCGCTTTCAGGGTCTTGATGGCCAGTGGGCGATTCAAGGATGTTTGAGTGGCTCGGTAGACCACGCCCATGCTGCCTTCACCCAGTTCTCCTTTGATCTCATATTCCGGTGAAGATGCACCCTGGAGGAAAGCAGACATCAATCCGCCGGCCTGCGGATCGCCACCTTGAATCTGGTTGGCAATTCCCGAGATTTGTCCCGCGACATGTTTCTTGTGGATCTTGAGGTTCCATGTGCTCTTGCCAACGGTACGTTGCTTTCCGGATGGCTGCGAGCGGCTTCGCGGAATGTTGGTCTGTAATGTCTCCTTGCGTTGATTGGAAACAGTGCCAAGAATCTGAGAGATCGATCGACCGGCGGCGGTGTCAACCCCCATTGTCTTTGTTACAGAACGATGGGGCGGAGCCTGAGTCGCAAAAGCTGTATTTCGGCCAGAAGCTCCGATGGGCGGTGCAGCCATCGTTCCCTGAACTGTGTTTGAGCCGGTGGATTCCGGCCGGCCCGCGGCAGAATTTGAAACAGGAAATCGCTCTGCACTGCCAGCAGAATTTGGAAGCATTGTTCCTGTCACTGGCGGACGTGAATTCGGATTCTCTCGTGAGTTTTCAGATTGAGTCATTGGCCCGGCTTTGCACTAAAACGACAACTGGAAAAACCTCGAGATTCGCTCGACTACATCAAAGAGTGTCTGTGTGGAGTCTGGATTAGTCCGCACACCGGGCGGTTCCCTGAAGACACCCACCGCCATAGATTGACCATCCCCACCGGACTTTGCAATCGAATCGAATCTTCTTACGGCCCGGTTCGAAACGCCGTTCGAAGTTCGATTACTTGCTGTCGCTGTTGTTTTTCAGGGATTTTGAAACTAACGAAGAGAGGCGGCTACTTACACGTCTGTGCGATTTTCCATCGCCCTTCCTGATCGCCTGGCTGACCATCATCCCCAGCATCAATGAGGATGCGACGATCTGCTGTTCAGGTTCCAGCGAATTCTGTGGATCCGCCAGGGCTGGGGTTTCTGAGACCTCGACAGGAGACCGATTCGGCGTCAGCTGCCCTTCCGCTGGAATTGCCGGGGTCTGATCCTGGTCGATCTGGGATGTTGGATTTGAATCCGGAGCTGTTGTAGATGAACCGTCTGTTGGGGCCTGTTCGCCTGTGGCCTCGTTTGGATCCATTGGTACCAGTTTCAACTCGGGAATCACTTCCGGCAAAGCCGACTCGTTGGCAGGGAATGGCCGAGAATTGACCGGGTCGTTGTCAAACTGAAGCAGTGGCCGTTCAACTGTGATCTTGTTGCCCTCGGCATCTTCCTTGGTTGTAATCTGCCAAAGCTCAAGCGTGCTTCCTTCATTGAGCTTGTTGTCCAGAATCCACTGACGAAGCAATTCCGGATGGAGTAGGTTTGCTCCATCAGGAATGTTCTCGAATTTCTTGATCGGCTCGGTAGATCCAGCGAATCTGAGCTGATAAATGTCAACAGACGGCGTTGCTACAACTTCGACGAACACGGATTCCGGCTGACTTACAGTCAGCGCCGATATGGTCGGGGCGACGATCGTAGGAGCCACTTGTGGAGCGTATGTCGGAGGCTGTGGTGGTTCCGGACGAGGCAACGGTGCGAGTGCAAGCGTCGGAATCGTAACCCGGACGGTTCCGCCTTCAAAATAGAAGTCGGTGTTCGACAACGTCAGATCCAGCAGAACGGCCGCCGTTCGATTAACAACAGTTGCTCCCGTGATTGGTCCTTCTGTGCCTGTGGAACTGTTATCTGTCGAACTAAGCAGCCCCGAATTGAATGCCAGTCCCGTGACCGCACCAACTCCAACAGCCGTCGAAAAAGCACCCTGCTCTATCGTGTCCCCAAGGACCTGAATGGAATTGTGGTGCGAAACACTGAAGTCGACCAGGAATGAGTTCTGGCCGGATTGTATGAAGGCGTTCAGGTCATTAAACGAATACTCATGGGAAACGGACTGCATCCCCGGCTGAACAGTAATGGATTCAACACGGACACTGCCACCATCGGCATTGATGTCGCGCCAGTCAATATCGAGACGAAGGTTCTCCTCACCTGGTGTGCGAATCACGATGTCAAAGGTGGCAGTATAGGTATTGCTGCTATTTGTCGTTACAACGGCAGCAATTGGATTAGCCGGATAATTGAAGAACGCACGCGGGTCAGCCCCTCCATTCGGATCCGGCCGACGCTCAAATGTCGTTGCGACGCCGCCGTCAGTGCGGATTGTAACAACTCCGTCGAACGTCACTGTGCCCAGGGCATTTGTCGCATCTTCTCCCTTGGCCAACAGCGTCAAGTGATCGTTACTACTGCTTTCGCTTTGTCCTGGAGTCGGATCGCCATCCGTCGAGATACTTGATCCTGACGAAATGCGAATGTTACGGCCGGCGGTGATGGTGATTGTCTCGACACCAGTGGTGGTTCCGGTTGTGGCCTCCAAAGTGCCACTACTTGCGTTACCAATCACTACATCTCTGGCAGCGGAGATTTGTATCAACTTGCCAGATGTTGAGAGCTTCTCGAGAGTAATGTCGCCTGATGTAGCAGAAGTCGTCGTGTAGGAGATAGAGCCTTTGCTGGTAGTGCTTGCGTTCGTCTTCATCACGATCGCACCGTTGTCGGCAGTTACCTGAATTACAGACAACTCACTTACCACCGTAACTTCGGTCCCCTGGGCGTTGAGATTTGAGAGACCTCCCGAAAGCGTCAGCGTATTTCCCGCCATGCTGACAATCGTCAATACATCTGAATCGATCGCATTGCCTATCCTTACTTGCTGACCTGGCTCGAAGCCGAGTGAGTTTTGCAGAGTAATGGTCGTGGCGTTTTGGGCGGCAATCGCTGCCAGCGAATCATGAGCTCCACCTCCAGTGGAGATAGAGGAGTTCTGGTTGACGGCATCTGCGGAGACGGTGATGTTTCCAGTCGTAGATCTGACCGGCGCATTCAGAGTAGCGGAACCTGCGTCTGTATTGAGGAGGATGTTTCCGGAGCCATGAGCGAGAACTCCTCCGGTGACGACATCCGCGTTCGTGGCCATGTTGGTGGCGAGGTTTGCAGAGAGAGTTACAAGATTGCCTGCGATGGCGGTGATCGTGAATGTTTCCTGATTGGAGTCAGCGTCAGAGATGACAATGGTCTGTCCGACCGCCATCCCGACGGTGCTGTTGACCTGAATCTGATTTGCCCCGGCGACAGCGGGAGCACTGGACGTGGTCTGAGCCGCCGGATCGACGATGAGATTTCCGGCATCGACATCAATGCTGATGTTTCCATTTCCGTTCTGCGTCTGAACTCCGGAGCCGGTGATGGTGAGACCGTTTGTTTCCTGAATATTGATGTTGCCGGAGGTTGTATTTGTGGCAACCAGCGATCCGATGGTGGTGTCGATGTCCGCCACACCACCGGCGCTTCCGATACCGGTGGCCGCTGTCAGTGTGGCACGTCCGGCTGGTGTGACAAGGTTTGAGAGTTCAAGAGCGGTGTTGTCTGAGATTGCTCCATTCGTCGCGGTTACATTGATGTCGCTGGTGTTGCTGAGCTGACTGAGAGCGACATTGGTGAGAGCGGTATAGGTAATGATCCCGTTTGTCGCAGACGAGACGGTCCTGTCGGCCATCGTGATGGCGGTGGTGTCAGCAGTGACAGAGATGGCCCCGGCACCTCCAGTGGAGATAGAGGAGTTCTGGTTGACGGCATCTGCGGAGACGGTGATGTTTCCAGTCGTAGATCTGACCGGCGCATTCAGAGTAGCGGAACCTGCGTCTGTATTGAGGAGGATGTTTCCGGAGCCATGAGCGAGAACTCCTCCGGTGACGACATCCGCGTTCGTGGCCATGTTGGTGGCGAGGTTTGCAGAGAGAGTTACAAGATTGCCTGCGATGGCGGTGATCGTGAATGTTTCCTGATTGGAGTCAGCGTCAGAGATGACAATGGTCTGTCCGACCGCCATCCCGACGGTGCTGTTGACCTGAATCTGATTTGCCCCGGCGACAGCGGGAGCACTGGACGTGGTCTGAGCCGCCGGATCGACGATGAGATTTCCGGCATCGACATCAATGCTGATGTTTCCATTTCCGTTCTGCGTCTGAACTCCGGAGCCGGTGATGGTGAGACCGTTTGTTTCCTGAATATTGATGTTGCCGGAGGTTGTATTTGTGGCAACCAGCGATCCGATGGTGGTGTCGATGTCCGCCACACCACCGGCGCTTCCGATACCGGTGGCCGCTGTCAGTGTGGCACGTCCGGCTGGTGTGACAAGGTTTGAGAGTTCAAGAGCGGTGTTGTCTGAGATTGCTCCATTCGTCGCGGTTACATTGATGTCGCTGGTGTTGCTGAGCTGACTGAGAGCGACATTGGTGAGAGCGGTATAGGTAATGATCCCGTTTGTCGCAGACGAGACGGTCCTGTCGGCCATCGTGATGGCGGTGGTGTCAGCAGTGACAGAGATGGCCCCGGCACCTCCAGTGGAGATAGAGGAGTTCTGGTTGACGGCATCTGCGGAGACGGTGATGTTTCCAGTCGTAGATCTGACCGGCGCATTCAGAGTAGCGGAACCTGCGTCTGTATTGAGGAGGATGTTTCCGGAGCCATGAGCGAGAACTCCTCCGGTGACGACATCCGCGTTCGTGGCCATGTTGGTGGCGAGGTTTGCAGAGAGAGTTACAAGATTGCCTGCGATGGCGGTGATCGTGAATGTTTCCTGATTGGAGTCAGCGTCAGAGATGACAATGGTCTGTCCGACCGCCATCCCGACGGTGCTGTTGACCTGAATCTGATTTGCCCCGGCGACAGCGGGAGCACTGGACGTGGTCTGAGCCGCCGGATCGACGATGAGATTTCCGGCATCGACATCAATGCTGATGTTTCCATTTCCGTTCTGCGTCTGAACTCCGGAGCCGGTGATGGTGAGACCGTTTGTTTCCTGAATATTGATGTTGCCGGAGGTTGTATTTGTGGCAACCAGCGATCCGATGGTGGTGTCGATGTCCGCCACACCACCGGCGCTTCCGATACCGGTGGCCGCTGTCAGTGTGGCACGTCCGGCTGGTGTGACAAGGTTTGAGAGTTCAAGAGCGGTGTTGTCTGAGATTGCTCCATTCGTCGCGGTTACATTGATGTCGCTGGTGTTGCTGAGCTGACTGAGAGCGACATTGGTGAGAGCGGTATAGGTAATGATCCCGTTTGTCGCAGACGAGACGGTCCTGTCGGCCATCGTGATGGCGGTGGTGTCAGCAGTGACAGAGATGGCCCCGGCACCTCCAGTGGAGATAGAGGAGTTCTGGTTGACGGCATCTGCGGAGACGGTGATGTTTCCAGTCGTAGATCTGACCGGCGCATTCAGAGTAGCGGAACCTGCGTCTGTATTGAGGAGGATGTTTCCGGAGCCATGAGCGAGAACTCCTCCGGTGACGACATCCGCGTTCGTGGCCATGTTGGTGGCGAGGTTTGCAGAGAGAGTTACAAGATTGCCTGCGATGGCGGTGATCGTGAATGTTTCCTGATTGGAGTCAGCGTCAGAGATGACAATGGTCTGTCCGACCGCCATCCCGACGGTGCTGTTGACCTGAATCTGATTTGCCCCGGCGACAGCGGGAGCACTGGACGTGGTCTGAGCCGCCGGATCGACGATGAGATTTCCGGCATCGACATCAATGCTGATGTTTCCATTTCCGTTCTGCGTCTGAACTCCGGAGCCGGTGATGGTGAGACCGTTTGTTTCCTGAATATTGATGTTGCCGGAGGTTGTATTTGTGGCAACCAGCGATCCGATGGTGGTGTCGATGTCCGCCACACCACCGGCGCTTCCGATACCGGTGGCCGCTGTCAGTGTGGCACGTCCGGCTGGTGTGACAAGGTTTGAGAGTTCAAGAGCGGTGTTGTCTGAGATTGCTCCATTCGTCGCGGTTACATTGATGTCGCTGGTGTTGCTGAGCTGACTGAGAGCGACATTGGTGAGAGCGGTATAGGTAATGATCCCGTTTGTCGCAGACGAGACGGTCCTGTCGGCCATCGTGATGGCGGTGGTGTCAGCAGTGACAGAGATGGCCCCGGCACCTCCAGTGGAGATAGAGGAGTTCTGGTTGACGGCATCTGCGGAGACGGTGATGTTTCCAGTCGTAGATCTGACCGGCGCATTCAGAGTAGCGGAACCTGCGTCTGTATTGAGGAGGATGTTTCCGGAGCCATGAGCGAGAACTCCTCCGGTGACGACATCCGCGTTCGTGGCCATGTTGGTGGCGAGGTTTGCAGAGAGAGTTACAAGATTGCCTGCGATGGCGGTGATCGTGAATGTTTCCTGATTGGAGTCAGCGTCAGAGATGACAATGGTCTGTCCAACCACCATCCCGACGGTGCTGTTGACCTGAATCTGATTTGCCCCGGCGACAGCGGGAGCACTGGACGTGGTCTGAGCCGCCGGATCGACGATGAGATTTCCGGCGTCCACATCAATGCTGATGTTTCCATTTCCGGCCAGAGTGCGAACTCCGGTTCCGGCAATGGTGAGGCCATTCGATTCCTGAATATTGATGTTTCCGGAGGTTGTGTTTGTGGCGACAAGCGAGCCGATGGTGGTGTCAATGTCATCGGCGCTTCCGATGCCGGTTGCAGCACTGAGAGTTGCGGTTCCTGTTGTGCTGAGGTTTGCGGTTTCGCCGGCGAGTGTGTCAGTGATTGCTCCGGCCGTGCTGGCATCGGAGTCAGCAGTGACCGCGATGTTTCCGGAGGTTGAGCTGACAAGAGCCCCAATCGCGACGTTTCCTGCAGCGGAAAGTGTGACGTTGCCGCTTCCGTGAGCCGTGACGACGTTGTTAATTGTCAGATCACCAGCATCAACATTCAGCGTGATGTTTCCGTTGTTTGCAGTTGTTTGAAGTCCCACCGTCGCTGCAACGGGGAACAGCGAGCTGATCGTCCCGACGACGAGACCATTTGCGTCACGGTAGGACACGGAATTGGCCACGCTGCCGGCGATTGTCGTGACGTCGTTATTCTGATGGTTCAGAGTGAAGGGGCCGGAACCAAGTAGCAACAGACTCTGCGAGAGAATTTTGTCGTTGGTCGTGGTACCCACAACGGCACCTGTGGCGTTGCCCTGAGTGATCGCGGCGGCCTGAGCGTCAATGATGGCGGTGCGGTTGTTCGTGTTAAGGCTGGTCAAGTCACAGTCGAGGTCGGTGAACTGCGTGTTTCCAAAGACCCTTAGCTGGATGCTCGTATTTGTGTTGACGTCGAGTTGATTGGAATAGACATCCACAATCTCGTCATTGGCAGTCGCCACTTCATACTGTACTCTTTCGAATCGCTTTCCGGCTGTGCCTATGATAACTGGATTGTTTGCTGTCACCGCTTCGACGTTTGCTGCTTCAATCCGAAGATCGCCCGGAGCGTCGCCCAAAATCGGTGGGGCAACGGTCAGTCCGCCATCAGCAATGGTCAAAGTGCCACTTAAGACGATCGCGAGGTTCTTAACATTAAAGGCGCTCCCCGATACATTAAGGTCTGTCGCCTCAAAATAGGCCGTCTGCGCAGTGATCGTCTGAGTGCCGGCAATCGTCCCGCCAACAGCAACCGCACCCCCGGCGTTCGCTGTGAGATTTCCGGTGAGTGCAACTTCAACCGGGTCAAACACGCCTTTGAATACGTCAGCCGAAGTCGCTCCAACGCTGCCTGTAGTTGCAGTCAACGTTGCGTTGGTACCACTGATGTTGGTCGCTGCGCCGTTCCCGTCCGTAATGGATCCGTTCGGTGTTTGCACGAGAACATTCCCGGCACCTGAATTGACAGATCCGCCAAGTGAGATGTTGTTCCCGGCAAGCAGCGAAATCAACGCGCCGTTTGATGTCATGGTGCCGCCGGTGATCGTCAGATTTGCTCCAGCGTTGCTTGCATTGAGTGTAATCGTATCGTTTGATGTGGTGATGTCCCCGGCAGTGGTGATACCACCGTTGGCGGTGATAGAGACAGCTCCGTCAGCGTTGATGTCCCCTGCGGCAGCGATGTTGGTGGTGCCGGTGTGGTTCAGCGTTACGATGCCGTTTGCTGTGGTGGTGATCGCCTGATTGACGGCGAGGTTTGTTCCGGTGAGTGTGACCCCGGCTGCAGTGTTGGTGTTTACCGCTCCGTTGAGAGTTGTGGTTCCGGACCCAGCGTCCTGATTGAGAGCGGCCGCCGTGATTGCAACAGCAGTGACGTTGTTGGCACTGTTGATGTCGATGACACCGAGTCGGGTAGTTCCGCCGACCGCTCCGTTAAATGCGACACTTCCCGTGCCTGCTGTGATGGTCAAATTCTGGTTGCCACTTGTGGTCCCGTTCATCGTGTTTGAGAATGTGACATCTGCGTTACCAGTGGATACCGTGGTGTTACCGGCGAGTGTCGTGGTACCACCGACAGAGAAGGCGGCATTGGTTGTCGCGTATGTTCCGTTGAGTGTGGCGTTCTCGCCGTAGGACTGGATTCCGGATGTGGTGACATTCTGCAGGCTGACCGTGCCGCCGGCATTTGTGGTCAGACTGCCCAGTGCCTGAGCTGCTCCGACGGCCGTACTGAAGAGAGTCGCCCCGGTGGAATTGACAGCGAGCGTGCGATTATTGGCTGCGGCATCGGCATCGACTGCACCGGTGAAAGTGACATTGCCATTGCCTGCGTTGACCGCGATATTCGCGTTTAAGATGGCATCACTTGCAAACAGAACATTTCCACCAACGCCATCCGTGTTTCCGGTTCCCTCAACTGCGAAGATCGACGCACGAAGTGTAGTTGATTGCGCTCCGCCGCTCGTGATACCAATTGAGCCAGCATTTCCACCAGTGAAACCGTTGGAAGTATCATCTCCGCCGTCTGTGCGAATCAGCGCCACCGCGATGGTTCCATTAGCGGTATCAATGGTGACCGCCCCGCCGCTGCTGCCGTTCCCTGCAGAATGGTCTGCCCCTTCTGTGATCAAATCGCCATTCAGGTCAACTGTGCCAGCTCCGGAGACGTTGATATCAATGAAACCACTCGCGATGCCACTATCTGCCGCAGCGGAGGTTGTTATGTCGCCATTGGCGTCGCTGTCAACCAGCGTGTCTGCGTTGAAAGTGACCGATCCGCCCTTGGTCAGAATTGCTCGATTGATGTGGATCGTGTCGGCGGAAACCAGCAGGTTGCCGTCGCCAAGGTCGGTATTGTTTGTCTCAAAGTTGACCGTATTATTGAGACCTGCATCATCGTTAAGTGTCAGGTCAGCACTGAAATTTGGGTCAAGACCCTGAATGGAAATGGTCTTTACATTGCCACCGTCATTGATCGTCAGTGAGTTCGTCGGATTGGCAAAATCGGTCAGCTCAAAGCTGCTTCCATCGATTCTTGAAACGGAGGCATTGACACCATCATCGCTCAGGACAACATTTGCATCCGCGGCATTTGGAAGATTGATCACAAGGTCAGCGGCAGTGCCACTGAGTGTTAGCGGCTCGATCTCATCAAACGCAACAGTACCAATGCCGCTGAGTACGACGGACCCAGTCTCAGTTCCCGTGTGATTCACCGTTACGTCGGCCGTCTGGGAATTCGCATCCGGATCGGAAATTGTGTACCCCGTGATCACCAGCGAGTCGTTATCGCCGGCTCCTTCACCGCCAACGAAAGAAATTCCCCCAGTGGGAATGAAGTCAAGCTGGTCAAGATTCAGGATGAGATGGTCCGACGCTGCATCTGATCCACGAATCTCAAGAATATTGGAGCCATTCAGCAATGGGCCACCATCCTGAAGCAGAGTGGCATCCATGGTCAATGTGTTGCCGGCGATCGTATATTTGGATGGATCGACACCAGCATCCACGGATGTCCATGTACCAGCGCTGAGTTCCAGGCTGACCGCCTGCACGGCGCCAGAACCGAAGTCCACATTTCCGCCGTTCTTGATCGTCAGTGTTTCTGCACCCGAAAGATCAATTCCGGTCGCCGCGACGGAAGCGTTGAAGACGCGTCGGTCTTCAAGCTGCATAAAGCGCACAGGTCGAGTTGCCAACTGAGGTCTTGCAAAGAAGCGGGAGAAGACTCGCCGAATGAACTGGAAAATCAATTTTGTGATCATTTGTCCATTTTCCTTGGGCCGTTGGCAGCATCCCTGGACGACGCGGAGAGATCGTGCTGGACGGAATCTCTAACAAAATCGGTTCGGATCGCGGGGGTAGATCAACAGAAAGAGCCGCACGAGAGAATAACCGCGTTGATCACCCATGGGGATGTAAAACTCTTTCGATTTTTCCGTTTTGGTAGTCTCGGTAGAAAGGTCCGGGCGTCCACTCAGGACGCAATTGCCGTCCGAATCAAACAGCGAAATCCCTGCAACCTGACCGATCGTAACTGTCGAAACCTCTGAGGTGGGTATCTGTTTGGTCACAACCTTTCTGGATTCGATTGCAGTGTGACCGATCCACGCTTTGATTAAGCATTTGGCGACTGAGGGTCTTGTTCTCATCCCAGTTCAATTTGGGATAAGCGGAACTCTGTCAACAATTGGAAGCGAGAAGTCTGCAGGGAGGTATGCCTCGTGATGTTCAAAAAGAACTCTCTTCTCATCCTTTGTCTTTCTTCACTTGCAGCTCCATCATTCGGTGGTGACTTGCTTCAGAAGAGTGGTGCGGAGGGGCAAAAGCCGAAGACTTCTGAGGCTTTTCGTGAAGACTGCGCAGTGGTTCCGGTGAGTTGGCTGGTTCCAGAAACTCGCCAGAAACTCGAAGGCAAACCTTCGACTGCGGGCGTGGAGTTTTCCGCTTTTGATATTTCGGTGCTTTCGATCACCAATTATGCGCCGGAGGCCACTGCTCAGCCGTCTGCAGTTGTTTCACGTGAAGTGCTGGATGAGCTTGAAGGGCTGCTGAAAGACACGAAGCGGGGAATCGCCACGAAATCTCAGCTGGACACCGCCGCAGACAAATCAGAACAAGTCGCGGATGCCGGGCAGGATTATCTTCAGGAACTGGGGGAATTGGGGAAAGCGGATAGTTCGTGGATCTTGTTGAACAGGCAATATGCAGAGAATGCAAAGTCCGAAGTTGCAAAAGCCGAGCCCTCTTACTTAAGCGAACTTCGTCAACTCGACAGCCGTATTCACCTCTTGCGACCTCTGGTCGAAAAAAGAGTCCACCATACGGCGCATGTGTCTGCCGGGCGAGAGGCAGGCATCGGCGAAGAGCGGTCTCTGGCGGCGCTTTTTCCGTCAGTCCGTGAACTGGCAATTGGAACTTCTTCGAAGGCAATTCGACTTCCAGCCGACTCTGGTCACGGAATCGACTACTTAAGCGGCCCTTCACCCAGCTATTACTACACACCGGTGCGGTATTCCGTTTCGCGACCGAATCGAATGCTCTACCCATTTCGAAATAACCCGCTGTATTTTGAAGATCCGAATCTTGAGCGTTGTGGAATCTCCAGGGGATGTCTGACCGAAGTTTCTTCAGCCGGACTCTTCATGTTCAATACTGTGATTCTTCCTTATCGAGTGGCGGCTCAGCCTCCATGCGAATGTGTGCCATCTCTTGGTGACTGTCCCACCTGCAACGAATTTGATTCGACTGCTGCACTGCCGCCTTGGTCATGGCGGGGTGTGGTTGCTGAGGCGGGTGTGATTACAGGGCTGGTCTTCATCATTCCGTAGTCACGTGCGGAAGGCAAACGCATGGCTGAGAAACCGCCATGCCCAGCCCACGAGTGATCGCGGGCGAGAATCAAGGCGAACAGCCCCGGCTGAATAGAGCACATGTTGTGCTGCCGGGGGCTGCAGTTTGATGGTCGCCCGAAAGCTTGTTTCAGCCGGCTGCATGGCGTTACCTGGGGCCGTGGGAATCAGTCGGTGAATCAGCAGTTCGCGGTCGAGTGATTCAATTTTTTCTCCGCTGATATCCTCAAGCTGGCCCTGAATGGGATTGTCGGGACTCGACAACAGTCGCACTGTGGCCGATGTTCCTTTTTCCAGCAGCTCAAGAGACGCTTCTTCGACCACCGCGGAAACACGGACGTCTTGTTCTGAACCGATCCAGCAGAGAAGTGTTTGCTGCTCTATCCATGCACCCTGATTCCGTTTGTCCAGCGGACAGTGCGACCACTGCTGTGGTGAATCGGGGCCCTGAGTCTCTGGTGGACGATTCCTGGGCATCCAGACAATACCATCCCGAGGACTGCGAATCTCAAGGCCAGCCGACAGCTCTTTCAAAGTTTCAAGTCTTGATCTGGCTGAGACAATAGACTGTTCTGCTGCGGTGATTGCTCCAGCCGCTGAGGAGTCTCTCAGGCGAAGCAGCTCAAGGTTCGAAAGCTGGACCTTCTTCAAAGAGATTTCACCCTCCAGTTCCTCGATCTGAAACGCCAGTTCGTCATTTCTGAGTCTTGCAATCAGGTCGCCGGCTTTGACTCTTTCACCACTCGAAATGGCGTTGACAATAGAACCACTCACAGTCACAAAGACTGGTGTTGAGTTCCCGGGAGTGATCACACAGGGCGCTTTGACCGGAAGAGAGATTGGTGTCAGGCACAGAAAACCCATAATTGTGGCTATGAGAATCAGCCGCAGGCTGACTTTGCGATGTGACATGGCCGCATTGTACGCGGACTTAACTTCGGTGCGAAACATAGAGACGATGCCCCAGATCAGTGATATGGCAGGCAGAGCAGCAAAGAACTGCAGTCCCCACGGCTTTAGTGCAACATAAATGAACACAACAAGTGCCAGTGTGACGCTGAGACGATACGTTCCGCACGCTATCCCCCAAATTGCCAGCGCGGAGTCAGCAGCCGGGCTGCGGAAAGACACTGGTGGAGTTGACCCCAGGGCCAGCCATCGAAACATCCTGCCGGCAGACTGGCGGCCCTCTGATGCCAGATTTGGAATTCCAATGAGGTCGGAGAGCACGTAGTAACCGTCGTAACGAAGCAGTGGATTACCGTTGACGAGCAGCGTGTTCATTGAACACAGCAGCATGACATTCAGGAAGTAGCTGTGCAGTAATCCCGGGTTGCTGAAAATCCAGAGAATTCCACAAACAACGGCGACCGCCATTTCGACAAAGATGCCGGCGAATGCGATTGTCATGCGATGGCTGCGAGTGCTCATTGTCCACGAGTCGGTCACATCGCAATAGGGGATGGGAAATACAAGAACCCAAAGTACACCCAGTTCGTGGCATTCTCCTCCAAAATGGTAACAGGCCAGCGCATGTCCCAGTTCGTGCAGTATCTTCACAAGGGTTGCGGTCAGCGTGACATAGATTACATTCTGGAATGTCAGCAAACTGCTGATTGCCGGTAATTCAGTAATAAGCTGCTGCCATTTTCCAGACAGAAGCAGAGTTGTGAGACCGGCCGCTGCGACAATGATCATCAGTGATAATGAACTAAAGATCCATTTTAGCCGTGGGTGCAGGATCTTAAGAACGGGGGTCGGGTCGATACCCCTCCAGCGAAAACTCAGCCGCAACGGCAGCATGAGCCAGGCGGGGAGTGAAGAGGAATTCATGTTCTGGTTAGCGAGGATCTTTCCGTAGCCAGGCGCGGTTGCTGCCATGACGCCGGCATGAATGGCCATCTGCAGAAGCCTGAGCAGAGTGCTGCGAGAACAGTCTGCTCCGGGAAAATCCAAGGCGAGCTGACAGGAAAGCTCCTCTATGGTCCGCTGACCGTTGCAGAGCTTCAGGAAAGCGAGTCCCTCGGTGGACACGAAGAAGTATGTGAGTCTTATTGGATCCTTGATAATCCAGTCGTGATCTGTTTTGTCCCTGTCGCGAACGTACAGCAAGTCAGACCTCAGCCGCCACCTGAGCGGAGTGCTGGTGCTGCCTTGTTTCGCAGTGTTCATCGCGGCTCCGAAATTCTCTGCTATCTGTTGGTTTGCGACTGTGAGATCGCAGGGCTTGTGTCGATCCAGAGCTGGACTCTCAATCCTGGACGAAGCCTAAGCTCGGTGTTGGGGATCTCTGCGCGGACAAGCACCTGCCTGTTGGAATCTACTTCAGGGCTGATGAAAGTCAGTGTTCCCACGACCTCGCGAGTTTCGCCCCCAGTTACGGCAATGAGCGGGGCCTTTTGTCCCGGTTTCAGCAGGTGAGCCTCTTCTGCGTCGACAAAACCCTCCGCGTGAAGTTGTTTCAGTCCAACGATTCGAAGGACCGCTTCGCCTGCTTCTGACCATTCGCCAAGATGTTTCTTTTCCTCAACGATGATTCCGTCAAACGGTGCCTTGAGCCGCCGTTTCTCCAGTTTCGCGGCAGCAAGCTCGACCAACTTTTCAAGGCTTTGAAGCTCCAGTTTCTCGAGTTCGCGGAGCGTCTTTTCTTCGGCCAGCTGATTCTCAAGGCGAGACACCGCAGCCTGTTGTTGTGACACGAGTGCTGCCTTGCTTTTTGCTCGCATGCCCGCAAGGTCATGTTCAACAATGGCACGTTGAGTGGAGATCTGTTTTTTCGCAAAATCGTTCTGAACCTTCTCCCACTCTTCCTCTGAGACACTCAGGCGTGAGAGTTGCCGACTGGAACGGTCCCTTTCAAGCGTACCGTTGGCGAGTTCTTCTTCTTTTCTTGCCAGTTGGATGCCCGAATCATCCTGGGCTGAACGTGCAGCGATCGAAGCTTCTTCCATAGCCTGAGCCAGAAGGAACCTGGCTTCATCCAGCGAAGCCTGAGCCGTTTCCACAGCACGGCTTCCTCTGGATTTGGCTTCAGCAATTTTCAGATCCAGTATTGCGGCTTCATGTGCCAGCTTTGCTTCCTGGTCGTCGAGAGATCCCAGCTCCTGACCAGCCGTCACCATTGTGCCTGCCGACACTGCCAATCGTATCAGGTGTCCCCTTTCGAGAGCTGGAATCTGCGCCTGATCTTTGATCGCGAGGAAAGGTGTTTTCACATCAATTTTCTGGCTTCGCGTTTCCTGCTGGGCGATGCCAATGTTGCACGACACCAATACTATGGTGACAGCAACTCGGTGCATCAGAAGGCTGATTCTCATATGCCAGTTTCTCCAGTGTCAATGAGCCGCAGTTACAGGAACAGCTTCTGAGTGAGATATTCAGAGACGTGTCGGAAACAGACGTATCCGAGTGACCGTTTCCCACAGTGAATTCTCCCCGTTACACCAGTCCCCGGTCGTTCCGTACCTGACGGAGCCTGTGGAAGCCCCGCAATAACTTCCGTGAACAGGGTGCCGTTGGAGTCAAGCTCAGTGGTTCTTCCAATCGACGATACGGGGACCGTGACATATTCTCCCGGACGGGTTGCGAGAGCATAGGTGACCATCGGATGTCCGTCGCTGGTCTGTGCGGATGTCATCAAATGATCGATATCTGCCTCGCTGACCCGAAGCCGCAGTTCCCAGTTGGAGTCCAGTTCGGCGATCTCACAAAAATACTGGCCTCGAACGACGGGACGTCCCAGAAACCTCTCCCTGAGACCGCTGCCAAAGAGTTTGCCGCGAATCGGACTTCTAACCTGCAGATTCGAGAGACGAGTCTTCAAAAAGATCAGCTGCCGTTCCAGTGCTTCGACTCTGGCAGTGAGTTCAGAGTGCTCAGTGGTGAGGAGCGGATCGCGTGATGTTTCGCGACCAATTCGAAGAGATTCAATTGCGGCAAGCCGAGTTCGCGATGTTGCAATCTCGCCCTGCAGAGATTCCAGCTGCACAGCGAGTTCATCATTGCGAAGCTTCAAAATCAGGGCACCGGCATCCAGCTGGTCGCCATCGTTGGGATGTATCTCACTCACGATTCCATTTTCGGAGGCCCAGACATACTGACGGATGGATGGTTCCAGTTCTCCGCGTGCTTCAATCGTGAAGTCAACAGGCACCAGCAGAGCGAGAATGACAAGTACGATAGCGCCCACCAGAAGAGAATTGCGGATGCGAGATTTTCGCGACAGTTGCCTGCGAAAACGCGTCCACAATGTCGCGTTGCGCTGCTCGATCGTATCGAGGACAGTCGATGCCGCGAGCGCGAGCAGTGTGACGAGATTCTGATCCGGCAACTGCGTCCTGTTCCATTCGCCAACGAATGCATATTCGCTGTTCTGCCACTGGCCGTTCATGGTCAGCGGCAGGACGCGGACGATGACATCCGATTCCAGTTCGGATGACTGACTGATTGCGTTCCGGGCCGCTGCCGGAGCCGATTCATTGTCAGCGCAGGCACGAGATTCAAACTGAGCGACCGTCTCCGCAAGTTGCAATGCCGCAGCTGATCTGTCATTTGGCTGTGCGACCGATGTGGCCGCAAGGAGTTTCCATTTTGCCGCAGAGCCCCGACCACAGACGGCGATACGCTGACAATTGAGAATCGACGGTCCGTCCGTTGCCAGAATATTCAGAGCCTCGGCCGGAGTGCTTGCCAACTGAAGTGACGTGAGGACCTGTGACAGAAGCTGGTGCCCCGCCGAGTTCTTTCTGAGTACCGACAGGAGTCCGCGACGGTAGAGGTCGGCAGCAACTTCAACGCACTCCTGGAAATCCTCTGTTCCAGAGGGCCGGTCAATCAGGATCAGAAGCTGCACTCCAGGCAGCACCTCTGCCAAAAAAGTTTTGAGAGAACTGGATCCAGAACCTGCGGCACGACGATTCTGACCCAAAATCTCTGCAACGAACTCCGAGACTTCATCCAGCACGGCCTGGCGACGTGATTGTGGCGCTGCAAAACAAATCTGTCGAACACCCTCAGGCGAAACTTCTGCGATGTAAATGATCTCTGTTGAGAAGGTCGTCTGAATTTCACTCGCAAACTCACGCAGTAGCGCAAACGGAGTGTTTGCCGAGCCGGCCCGACTGACCGCTGACGCGAGCATGGCAGAGAGGTCGTAGTGATAGGGCATGACTCAGAGCTTCCGGTTGGCGATCAGGACCGCTAACTCTGTACGAGGTGGTTAGTGTGACTCAGTTTCCGCAGGCCACGATGTGCTCATCCCTGAGGCAAGCCAACAACGAGAGCGATGACTCGACAACAAGACGGCAGGTTCCGTTCAGGCACGGACCATCGACCAATGTTGATCGGAACCACGGGAACGGAAGACTATCCGATTCACTGGCTCTTCAACAAGGGGCCGGACGGCCTACCGGGAACGCGTCGTCTGTTTGGGTTTTGTCGCCTGGTATTCTGCTGCAGTTCTCGCCGGTCTGAGGACGGCTACCAGACAAGGTCTGTTGTTTGCCTGACAAAACGCGTGTTGTTTCCAGATCGTGGAAACGATGCGTAGATCCGCAGATTCTGCCGAAACGCCTCCGTGAGAGTGCCTTAAGTCGGCCTCAGCATGAGCAACATGATAACCAACCGGTTTGAAGCGGGGATTTGGTGTAATCAGTATAGCATTCTGCCGATCTACCCTTGGGGGTACCGATTCTCACAGGGTCAGTATTGACCTTTTGTGGAATGCAGGTTCACGGATGATGCCTGCTGACTCGGTAAGTTGTCGCGAAATGGATTGTCCAAAATGACAGACCGGATGCTCTACACTGCCGTCGCCAGGTTGTTTCAGAGTCTTGCGGGCAACAGGCAGGCATTTCGCCGCCGAACGATTGGTGTGTTTTGCACCGCGCTGCTGGCTGGCTGCGCAAACACGAATCACCGAGTCGTCGAGAAAACAATTGGAAACGACACGTGCGAAGTCGATTCCATTATGAAGCAGGTGGATAACCCGTCGCCGCCCGTCCCAGGCGACCTCTTTGGTACAACGAAGCCGGTCTCGGCCATGGCGCTTCGTGAACCTGATAAGATCAGCTATCAGGACATGACTTTGTCATCCGCCCTCTACACGGGGCTATCTTATTCAAAAGTGCTGCGCGATATTGGTGGAACGATTCTGAGATCCCCGGATACGGTAGCGACTTCTGTGTCTCGCCAGTTGCAGCAAACAGATCCAAGGTTTGGGGCCGAGGCTGCTCTGAGCGCCTTTGATGCTCAACTTGCTGCGCGGGCGAATTTCAATCAAAACGACCGTCTTTATAACAACAGCTTTTTCGCCGGCGGTACCAGAGCATTCAATCAGGATTACAACGACTACACACTCGAGCTTTCAAAGCGAACTGCCACAGGCTCGTTGATGGCTCTCCGTGGTGTTTCAAACTATGACAGTAATAATGCCCCTGCGAATACATTCTACAGTGCGTGGGACTCGTGGCTTGAAGGGGAATTGCGCCAGCCGCTGCTTCAGGGAGGCGGTTTGGAGTTCAACCGAATTGCCGGTCCAGGGTCAACACCTGGCGTTTACAACGGCGTGCTGATTGCCAAGGTCAACAGCGATATCACGGATGCTGAATTCCAGACGGCGCTGCGAGACTACATCAGCAACGTCGAAAATGCCTACTGGGACCTCTACCTGGCCTATCGCGAATACGACGCACGCAAGAATGCATTTGAGGGAGTGAAGGCTCGCTTTGAGGAGAAGAAAAAGGGGGGGCAGACTGATGAAGTTGAGTTTGTTCTGCTGCAGCAGCAAATGTACCAGCTGAAGACGGAAGCAGATGACGCTCTCTTTGGTCGACTGCTGACAGGAACGCAGGTGCGAAACGGATCGACTGGTGGCACGCTGCAGTCTGGTGGCGGGGTCCTTGGAGCCGAACGTCGCCTGCGGTTACTAATTGGTTTGCCAGTATCAGAACAAAGTGTCCTGCGCCCGACGGAAGATCCAACGACGGCGGAAGTGAAATTTGACTGGGAATCAGCCATTCAGGAAGCGCTGACCCAGCGTCCGGAGCTTCAGAAACAGAACAACGCAGTTAAGAAACGAGAACTTGAGCTGGTCGCAGCTCGGAATTTTCTCAACCCACGGCTCGATGCTGTTGGACGATATCGATTCCGCGGCTTCGGCAACGACCTGATCGCCGATGGTAACCAGCACAACGGCGTGGGAGCGCCAGTGTCTTCCGTCGGAAACCTGATGACTGGAGACCAGCAGGAATGGGCTGTGGGTGTCGAGTTGACAGTTCCGCTTGGTTACCGGAAGGCTCACGCGGCGGTCTCTCATGCAGAATTGAATCTTGCTCGGGAGAGAATGATCCAGAAAGAACAGCAGCGAGAAATTCTGAGCAACCTGTCCGGTGCATTCACCGATGTTGAACGAACCTACGCGGCGATGGAAACGAGCCTGGATCAGTATCTGGCGGCGAGAAAATACCACGAGTCGATTCAGGCTCAGGTGGAAGAGGGAAAGAACGTCCTTGAGGATCGAATCCTCGACGGATATCGCCGTATGGTGCTTGCCGAAGTTCAGTTCTTCCGAGCACGTGCCGAGTACGCGATTGCTTTGAAGAACTTCCATTACGAAAAGGGTTCATTGCTGGATTACAAGGACCTGCGGATGGCGGGTGGTCAGATGGCGATGGGCGATTCAGCCATCCCTCAGGATGACCAATTCAACAGTTCGGTGAGCGTTGGCGAACCTCAGTCCAGTGAGGAAGAAGCAGAGTCGGGCGTTGCTTTCGATGAGGGAGCGACCGGGTTCGAGGATCCCCAGGCTGATAGCGCTGCAGCAGAGTCCAGTGTTGAAGAGAACGAAGAGGGGGTGCGATCGGCCAGCGCAGAAGTCTCACCCGAGGAGAAGAATCGAGGCATTCGCTCAGTGGCAAACGGATTTGTCTCCTCTCTTCCGAAGTTTCGGCGTCAGAAGCCAGCCGAAGCAGCCCCGGGGGCAGAACAGTCTTCCGACTCAGACACTGACGAGGAATCTGCTGTTGACGAGATTCCGTCTATTCACTTCGAAGAAGTACCGGCGGATTCAGTGGAGCCGAAGTCTGGTTTTGCGAAACTGGATCTCAGCGGTGATGCTGACGAACCCGCAGACAGCGAAGTTGAATCTGAAGGTGGTTTTGAACCTGAGCAGGAATAGGACGATTTGGTGTGAGGACATCGAATCGTCCGCGATTTCCTGAGTCGTCTGGTACTAATCGGCATGTTCCAGAAAATGCACTTCAGGACCAGAGTCGTTTTCCGGCTGCGATTGACTGTGCCAGTTCCACAAAGGCGGCACGACGTGCCGGCGCCTTTTCCGGCGACTTGATGACCGATGCGAGGATCACCGAACCGCTGATTGCTTTACCCGGGAGTTCCGGTCCAGGTGGCACCGCTGGGGCATTCGGGGGAGCCATGCTGCCGTGTGACCAGAAGACCGCAACTCCCGCCCATGCCGCGGCTGTGTTCATTTCTGTGGACTGTGCTAACTCCATGATCTTTCGACGCAACGGTTCAGACGGCGCCTTGACCCAGTCAGTTACCTGAGCGATGAGATCGGGATCCTTTGAATCCCTGGCTGCATCGGCCGCTTCAATGCAACCAATAGCCCACCAGATCCCAAGTCGCTTCGGGAGAGCCCTCGAAAGAAACTCAAGTGCGTCGTTGTCGGCCCCTTCTTTCAGGCATCTCTGGGCAAAGGCTTCACAGGTTTCAGTTTCGTGGGGTCTGAGAGTTATGACTTTGCCGAGCTGAAACTGCGCGATGATCTCGGCCGCTCCAGGAACGACAAAACCCTCCGATCGCAGGCAATCGGCTGGAATTTCTTCTGCTTTGTCCGGCTTCGCACTGTGCTGGTGCTTCGTTTCAGAAGTAACTTCTTTGCGAACAACAGTGCTGGCAACCTGTGGTGGCGCTGCAGCAGTGCCGCCATCAAGCTCGACAGACAACGTGGTATTGCCACACAGTAGCTTGTCGCCCGGCTTTATGGTGCCTCTGGTGACCGGTTCCGCGTTGAGAAACGATCCATTAGTGCTCTGCAGGTCTTCGAACTGTAGTTCGGTTCCATGCACACTCAGCCGAATATGGCGTCCCGACATCAAGTCATCATCAGGAAACGTCAGGTCAGCAGTCGGAGTTCTGCCGACCACGATCTCCTGACCAGCAGACAAGACGGCAATGTCGCGAAACTCTCGCCCTGTCTGGACTCTCAGGAACCATCTCATCTTGAAAACTCCAAGCTTGTCTGCTGGATGCGGAAGCGACCGGATGCCGTTCAGCAGCAATCGGAGCGATTTTTCGTGATCTTGCTGAACGCGGCTGCCAATGATAACCGGAACGCCCGCAAAAATGCCACGCAGTCAGCGACAGACATTGCCGCTCAGAGTTCGCACCTAATTCTGAGCATCAGTTGATCATGGTGATTCCGCCTTTGACGGTCAGCATCCCATCGCCCTTAACTGTCGTCATGGGGGCTGCGACTTCGGCCATCGCTTTTCCGGTGACCTTGACCATGATGCCCTCAAGCGTGATTCCGCTCTGATCAATCTTGATGCTGTTGGCACCGACCTTGAGTTCTATCCCCTGCATCGCTTCTGTGCTGCTTTTTCCAAGACTCAGTTTTGTTGTCTGGTTCCCCATTTTGATCTGGGTGTCCTGGTTGCCCATTTTCAATGTCGTCGTTTCGTTCCCCATGTCCAGAGTTCGCTCGGAATTGCCCATCTTCATCACGACCGACATGTTCCCCTGCTCGATGATGAGTGAGTCATTTCCTGTCTTGAGGGTCACGTTGCGGTCCTTGAAAATCTCCACGGTCTGGCCTCCACCTTTGGAACCCACACCGATTTTGACTTTCTGATCGTTATAGATGTCAATTTCCTGATCCCCTTTATCTTTATCTTCGTAGCCGACCTTGCGAGTTTCATTGTTTTCGATCACGCAGTTAAAGTCCTTTTCTGCATGAACGTAGAACTCTTCGTTGTCCTTTTTGTCTTCGAAGCGGATCTCATTGAAGTTCTCTGAGCTGCCATCCTTCGAACTTCTCGATTTGATGCCGGACTGCGTTGCGTTGTCGGGCAATGTGTACGGCGGCATATTTTCGGCGTTGTACAACATCCCTGTAATCACGGGACGATCCGGATCACCTTCCAGAAAGCTCACAAGGACTTCCTGACCGATGCGAGGGATGTGGATCATGCCCCACTGCTTCCCGGCCCAGGGCGTTGAAACTCGAACCCACATGCTGGTCTTCTCGTCTTTTTTGCCCTTGCGGTCCCATGGGAACTGAACTTTCACTCGGCCATATTTGTCGGTGTAGATCTCTTCGCCACTGGGACCTGTCACGATGGCGGAATGCAGTCCCATGACCCTTGGTTTGCCTCTCTGACGAGGTGGGCGAAAGACCGTCTTGGCTGGGATGACACGGAATCGATTGGAATAAATCTGATCCGAATGAGAACCACCGGAAAAGTAGTTCCCCCCAACGTTGGCATGATGCTCGACCGTCGTCAGCACCCATTTCCCACCCTGCTCCGCCGCATCGTGATGTTTTTTCAGTTCAAAGCGACCACCTGGGGAAAACGAGCGACATTCGCTGCTGCCGGTCGCATGTTCATGAGAGCATTCTTCTTCTTCAATGCGCAGTGTTGTGAGCGCGTCGCCATCACCCTTTTTGAGGTAGTCACCGGGAAAGTCGTAGAACTCAAGGCTTGTGTTGCCCCTGAGCGACACCACGCTGGATTTCTGAGCCAGGAGTGAAGTAGACGGTGTTTCAAAGTTGTAGTCGGAAAGAGCAAATTTCCCTGAGGTGAAATCGTATTCGTGCGACCACTCAGACAAGTTGTCGGGCAACTCCGAAATGGCCATGTTGGCCGCAAGCTGCACGTCTTTGTCCTTTACGTCGTATGCGCCATCGGCATGATCGGAGAAGACGATAGTGTGTTTGCTCTTCTCGTGGAGGAAGTAATAGTAAATACCCTCTTCTTCCAGCAGGCGACTGACAAAGTCAAAATGCGTTTCGCGGTACTGAACACAGTACGTGCGTTTGACCAGCGTGCGCTTGAGCTTCCACTGAAAGTCGGTAATCCCGAGGTCAGTCAGCAGGGCGCTGACGATTTGCTTCACGTCCTGCTTTTCTTCTGATTCATGAACTCGACAGTCGGAACCGCGGGTGAGCAGCCAGAACTTTGGAACAACATGCGCCTGATACATGTGAGCACGATCGCCCTTGCCTGCGTATGCGAACGAATTCACAATACCATTGAACCAGCGTTCTGACTCGTCGGCGTGGCGAACATGGAAGCTGACGGGAGTGCCGACAATATCCTTGGCCTTGATGCCGCCGGTCTCGGAGAGCATCCTTAACGTAAAGCTGAACAGCCCGGACAGCCGTTCTTCGCCGTTAAAGGCCATCAGAACAAGCTTGTCTTTACCCAATGCGGTTTCAACCGCGATGGGCCGATTTTCCTGACTGAAGGTAGGCATCGCACAGCTCCGTGGCTGACAGTGGAAAGTTCATCTGGAACATGAAAACGCTGCACTCGCCGGAAAGGACGGTTGAATGCCCTTTCCTGTGACTGCAGCGTTGGCTTTTTGTGGATGCAGGACGCTTAGCTTCGACCTGAAGCTGGTTCGTATTTTGCCGGTACCTGACCCTTTTTGTCGCCTGTCTTCGGGTCAACGACGATGTAGGTCCATTCGGCCTTTGTGTACCCCATTGTGACTTCTTCTGACGGAAGCGGACTGCCCGATGCATTTGCATGCATGCTGAAGCTGCTGATGATCACGTTGCTCAGTTTGTAAGTCAGGTAGGGTTCCTGCTTGTTCTTGACTGTTGTGCAGAAGTGGATTTCAACCTCTTTGAAAAACGTCCCGTTCGCACACGCTTCCTGCAGCTTCGTGGAGGACTTATCCAGCTGGCGGACAACAACCACATCGCCCAGGGTTGTGTCACCTTTAGTTCGCTGCTGGTCCTTGGCACCCTCTGGCACCGATCGGAAGATTGGTGCTCCCATCGATTCAATCAGAATCCAGTCCTTGTGATCCTGGTCGGTTGCTTCACCCTTGATGTCGCCGAGTTTCATGAATGCTGGCATTAGTAACTCCTTTGAGTGACGAGTTTTTCTATGAATCTTCGTGGCTCAAGCGGTTGTGAGCCCGTATCTGAGATCATTGTCTTGCGGAACGAAGTGACGGTTGCCAGTTTTTTGCCGTTTTTGGGCAGAAATCTCAAAGCGAGCCGATGCCACGTGCTTTTACGCAAAGAAAAAACGCTGAATTTCCCTCCGAGATCCTCGTGAAGGAAATGTCAGCGTTTGGCGATGTTCTGGCGGTGCCCTCGTGTCAGCAGGTTTAGCTGCGACCAGAGGCGGGCTCGTACTTTGCCGGTACCTGACCCTTTTTGTCGCCTGTCTTCGGATCGACAACGATGTAGGTCCATTCGACCTTCGTGTAGCCCATGGTGACCTGCTCCGATGGCAGCGGGCTGCCGGAAGCATTGGCATGGACACTGTAGCTGCTGACAATCACGTCGCTCAGCTTGTACGTCAGGTATGGTTCCTGCTTGTTCTTGACAGTTGTGCAGAAATGGATTTCAACTTCCTTGAAGAAGGTTCCGTTTGCACAGGCTTCCTGCAGCTTTGTGGAAGACTTGTCGAGCTGTCGGCTGACAACGATGTCTCCCAGAGTCGTGTCGCCCTTGGTTCGCTGCTGGTCCTTTGCGCCTTCTGGCACTGAGCGGAAAATTGGTGAGCTCATGGATTCGATCAGAATCCAGTCCTTGTGATCTGCATCAGTTGCTTCACCCTTGATGTCGCCGAGTTTCATGAATGCTGGCATTGGTAACTCCCTTGTGAATCGGATTTCTTTACGTGACTTGCTCAGGCTTGCACTGTTGCAAGCCACTGTCTGGTA
Organism: Planctomycetaceae bacterium; assembly: GCA_046349695.1. Taxonomy (GTDB): domain Bacteria; phylum Planctomycetota; class Planctomycetia; order Planctomycetales; family Planctomycetaceae; genus SXXK01. The sequence continues at coordinate 69,127 of JAXMBV010000036.1, forward strand.
CTATTCTCTTGGGGAACGTTTTGGCGGTTGTCAGTTTTTTGAAGTTTTCAGGTTGAATTTTCAAAGCGAGCCGACGTCGCCATCTGCTGTGAAACAAAAAACGCTGAATTTCCCTCCGAGAATCTCGTGAAGGAAATGTCAGCGTTTTCAATTTCCAGACAGGGCTGGCAGCGTCAGCAGATCTTAGCTGCGGCCAGACGCTGGCTCGTACTTCGCCGGTACCTGACCCTTCTTGTCGCCAGTGGCAGGGTCAACAACGATGTAGGTCCATTCGACCTTCGTGTAGCCCATGGTGACCTGCTCCGATGGCAGCGGGCTGCCAGAGGCATTGGCATGAATGCTGTAGCTGCTGACGATCACATCGCTCAGCTTGTACTTCAGGTAGGGTTCCTGCTTGTTCTTGACGGTTGTGCAGAAGTGAATTTCAACTTCCTTGAAGAAGGTTCCGTTTGCACAGGCTTCCTGCAGCTTTGTGGAAGACTTGTCCAGCTGTCGGCTGACAACGATGTCGCCCAGAGTCGTGTCGCCCTTGGTTCGCTGCTGGTCCTTTGCGCCTTCTGGCACTGAGCGGAAAATTGGTGAGCTCATGGATTCGATCAGAATCCAGTCCTTGTGATCCTGGTCAGTTGCTTCACCCTTGATGTCGCCGAGTTTCATGAATGCTGGCA
>JAXMBV010000037.1:0-69070 GCA_046349695.1 Planctomycetaceae bacterium
CAGCCTGATTTTTCATTGAGCATTCCGCAGCAGATCCTGCTTCCGCCTGGAGGTACGGCGGACCTGAATATTCAGGTTTCCCGTCTGGGTGGTCTGTCGGGAGAAATCCCCATTGCAATACAGGGCTTGCCAGCCGGAGTTACCATCCCGGAAAAGCTCGTCATCGCCCCGGATCAGACCGCATTGAAAGTTCCTCTGACATGTCCGGCCGACACCGCCGTTGTCGCATCTTCCATTCAAGTGAAGGGCAGCGCCAAAATTGGTGAGCAGGTCATCACTCGAACGGCAAATGCTTCCATGGCGGGAGTCCTTTCCGCGACATCGCCTTTGGATCTGCAGATCGATCGCGCAGTGCTTGCCATCACCATGGTGCCGCCGATCGAAGTTCTGGTCGTCGACAGAGAACGACAGCGAGATGTGCCGCGAGGATCGACGTATCTTGCGGAACTGCAGGTTGTTCGCAAAGAGGGTTTTCAAGGCGAAGTGACTCTGATGATGTCAGCGCAGCAGGCAAGAAATCGGCAGGGCATTCGCGGAGAAACAACCATCGTTCCTGCAGGCGAGGCCACGGCATACTATCCATGCTTCATGCCTGAATGGCTGGCAACGGACATCACTCGTCGCATGGTCGTCCACGGCATCGCAGTTGTTCCCGACTCGAAAGGAACACCGCATTATCTCACCAGGCCCGGCGATGCTCGCATCACAATGATCATGGAGGGCGCGCTCATGAAGCTGGGCGCGGATGTGCGGGAGTTTGAATCACAGACCGGAGGGACCATTCAGGTTCCCGTCACAATCTCCCGAACGGCCCGGCTTCCACTGCCAGTCACTGTCGAACTCAAAGTCCCCGAAGAGATGCGCGGCAGAATGAAGTCCGCAGCGATCATCATTCCTGCTGACCAGCATCACGGAGTCCTTCAGATTGAATTTGAAAATGCCCCGGAACTTGCCGGGCCATGGACTTTGCGTCTTGCCGCCACTGCACTGCAGGACGGCCGCTGGCCGGTAGTGTCCGAAACAGAAATCAAGGTCAACCTGAAATAGTAATGACAGCCTGAGCCAACCTAGCCACAGCAACCGGCGTTCGGAGTCTCAGCGGCACATGTCTTCTCATGCGGAACTTTCCAGAGTTCCAGCAGTTTGGACGATTCGTAATCTCCCGCCGTAATCTGGAAACCAAGATCGGCGATCATCCGGAAGTCCTCTTCCGCTTTCTGGCCCGGCGTCGTCAGGTAGTCGCTGACGAACATTGAATTCGCCGGATACAGAGCCATAGCCTGCATCGACCGGAGATTCACTTCACGCCCCCCGGCGACTCGCAGCTCGGCCTTTGGATTGGTCATGCGAAACATCGCCAGGACCTTGAGGCAGAATCGAGGATCCAGCTGATGCTGTGACTGAAGCGGCGTTCCATCAATTGCATGAAGGAAGTTGACCGGGATTGATTCGACATTCAGTTCCGCAAGCTTCATCGCGACGTCAACAACGTCGTCATGAACTTCACCCATACCGACGATCATCCCCGCACACAGTTCAAGGCCTGCATCACGGCAGATGCTGAGCGTTTCCAGGCGGTCACGGAACGTATGAGTTGTGCAGATTTCGGGATGGTACCGTTCGCTCGTGTTCAGGTTGTGATTGACTCGATCCACGCCGGCCGCTTTCAAACGCAGCGCCTGATCGGGTTCAAGAAGTCCAAGGCAGCAGCAAATGTGCAGTCCGTATTTCTCCTTGATCTGTCGAACAACACCAGCCACGTGATCGACTTCGCGGTCTGAAGGTCCGCGACCGCTGGCAACGATGCAGTACGTTCGTGCACGGCTTTCGGCGGCCTTGCGAGCACCTTCCAGAAGGCGTTCCGCGTTCAGCATCGCGTAACGTTCAATCGGGGCGTCTGAAATCTTCGACTGTGAACAGTAATTGCAGTCTTCCGGACACAGTCCGCTCTTGGCGTTCTTCAGGTAGTACAGCTGAACTGACTTGCCGAAGTAGTGATGGCGAACTCGATAGGCCGCATCCAGAATGGCAAGCAGATCTTCATCGCTGGACTTCAAAATCCGAAGTGCGTCATCACGAGTAACGGCTCGCCCCTCCAAAACCTGTTCGGCCAATTCCTGCCATGATGGACATTCAGTACTGATCCGCGAAGACGTGGCAACGGACATCTCAACACTACCTTTTCGTTCCTCAGGAAACCCAAAATTCGGACAGGGAGTCTACCGATCGGGGCGAGCGGTTGCATCTGATGGCTTGACGGAATCGGCAGTTCACGAACGTTGGGAGTCGCAGGGAAGCTCCGGAACTTGCCTGGCCGCGATGGAATGAACATTTGCTCTGCCAACCATCGGCAGGAATTGCCGATCGCGGTGATGGTCAACGATTCAAAACGGCAGATTGCAGACGAACGAACGTAATTGGGGAGTTCACGGTCCCGAATGCGGCAACATTCCATCACTGTTCGCGCTGCCTTCGTTCCAGGAAAAACCAAGAATGAGCGAACTTCGCGCGGAGTAGTGACTTCCCGGTTCCTGCAGCATGATCTTCTGGGCATTCCATATGCAAAGTCTCATCCGTTATGCAGTGAGGACTGGCCTGCGAGGATCGCTGAGTGCTGTCGCTTCGGTTAGTACGTTGCTGGCGTTTGCGGCATGTGAAGAACCCTGCTTCGCACTTGAGCCATCCTCACGGCTCATCACCGAAGACATTGTGGATACCGGGAACGATCACGATGGCGACGCGAGCCCGGCGTTCTTCCAGACGACTCAACCACAAAGCCTGTTCAACGGCTTTGTGCGACCTGCAGCGTATTCCAGTGAAACCCAGGAGAGCAGTCCCACGTCTGACGTGCCGCCAATTCCCCCTGTTCCGCCGGAGTCTGTTCCAGGCGATGGGGCGACATCAGTCCAGACACCCTATTCAAATTCTGTTGAGCCGGAAGCTGCGCCTGTTGTGACGCCGCAGGTCATTCCTCCAAACAATGGATCCGGAGGCCAGACGGAGAGCCTGAAGGATCTGAAGGATGGGAATGAAGGCTGGAATCTGCTGCGAATGGCAGAAGAACCTTACGAAAACTACCGCTCGGACACATCGGTCTGGTCGTGGATTCCGGGAGGAGGCCAGGACTTCGGCTGGTTCAGTATGATGACAAGCACCTATGAGCCACGGGGAAAGCAAACAGGCTTCGGTGGCATGATCAACATTCACTGGCTTGGCGGCCCGTATACGTCGCCGTTGCCTTCGAGGGTTTATGACTTTGGGATTGGATTTCAAACCAGAGATTCACTGTCAGATCGCTTCAGTTACGATCTCTCCACCAGTATCGGAGCGTACAGTGACTTTGAAGACAGCGCAAGGGATGGCATTCGACTTCCAAGCCATGCGGTAGGCATGATCCACGTGGACAGTTCGACTGACATCGTCTTCGGACTGGATTATCTCGACCGCGATGACTATCCACTGCTGCCAGTCTTTGGCGTGTCTCTCTACAACCTCGATGTGCCCGGTCTTCGGATGGATCTGATCTTTCCTCGTCCCCGCATCGAATACGCTCTGAGTCCGGTGGCAAGAGGCTACATTTCCGGAGAGCTTGGCGGAGGTACGTGGGACATTGAGTTTCCTGACGAAACCAACAAAGTCATGACCTACCGGGATTTTCGTCTGCTCGTCGGATTCGAAAAGGCCCATGACAAATCGCTGGGGGCCATTGAATTTGGTTACGTCTTCGGGCGGAAACTGGAGTTCCGAAACGATCCTGTCTCCACGGATTTCCAGGACGCGTTTGTGATCCAGTGGGTGCATCGGCAGTAAAAAAAAACAGCCTCCGAAGCTGACCTCGGAGGCTGTGTTTCGAACAGGAACTGAAACCGGCGCTGCCCCGGCCTGTCCTCTGCAGTGTTGAAACTGCATTAGTTCAGCAGGTCACCATGAGCAGTCAGGTTTGCAAACAGTGCATCCATTGTCTCAAGCAGTGATGATTCGGAACCAGTCGGGCTGATCGGCTGGATCACTGATTCCCTTACTGTGCTGAGACGGCTGATTTCCTTTCGAGCGGCCTTTGCGGCGGACTTCGAAAGACTCAGAGACGATGGAGACCCGTTGCCAGGCAGTGCGGTAATCCGATTACGAACAGAAAGACTGTCGAACTTCTGTTCGTTCGCGGAAAACATCTGCAGCCGGCGACTGACGGTTGGGATTGGGTCATAAGAATTGACCATCCACGAGTCGCTCCATTCTTCGGATGAAACCGAAGACTCGCCGGATGGTGGTGGGTCGGCAATCCCCTGAGCATTCGCATTGCCGCTCAACAAAGCAAAGGAATCAGACATCAGAGGAATCACGGATGTTCGCCCGTTCGGATAGCGATAAACACGGTCCTTGCCGCTGTCAACAATCCAGATATCCATCGACCCATTTCCTGGATCGAGCGTGATGCCGGTCGGGCTGGAGTTTTCCGGGCTGATGCTCCACGCGGTGTTGACCGTAGAAATTCCGGCCGCCGTCAGAATGTATCGATACACACGGTCAGACGCAGTGCCGTCGTCCACGACCCAAAGCATGTTCTGGCCACTCTGCGAACCAAACACCAGGTCTTTCGGGTTTGTATTGGCAGCATTCAGAGCAAAGCTGTTGGTCGCGGTCTGAGTCCCGGATAACCGTGACGCTGCGTTCGCGTAGTAGTACACGCGACGCCCCGTACGATCGACCACCCAAATATGAGTCCCGTTGGTCGCAATCCCCTCAACCAGCGCTGTCGACGTCACCGTGCCCAGCGTCCAGGAGCCAAGCAGGGCGCCGCTGTTGTCATAGACATAAACCTTGCGGTTTGCGTCCAGAACCCAGTATCGAGTCCCGGCTGCGGTGGTAGCAATCCCGCGAGGAGATGTGTTCGTGGAGTTAATCGCATAGTTCTCGACCGGGTTCCCTGAAGGATCATATTCATAGGTCCGGTCGATTGTGGAATCATTCACAACGTAGAACTTCGAATCGGCCGGGTCATTGTCGATGTTCACCAGAACAATGTCAGCAGGATTGATCCCGTTGTAAAGCGGATCAGAAGATGCAGACGGTCCAATCGTGATTGTGTAAGCGATGTCGCCATCGTGAACCAGATCGTCAACTCCGGTCACGGTGACCACCTGGTTGATAAACCAGTTCGTTGCATCAAAACGCAGTGAGCTTGCGCTGAGAGAACCTTCCGTGCTGTCACTTGTGCCCAATGCGATAGTGACCGGAGCAAGCGGTTCTGAATCCAGACGAACGGTGAATGTAATCGAACCACCGATCTCCGTTGTCGTCGTTCCTGAAGGTGATCCGACTGTGATTCCCGCAGTATCATCGTCCGTATTAACGAGCCCAATGTCTGCCGAATCGATGGCGTTATAAAGAACATCCGGAGACGAAGACGGACCAATGAGTACGGTGTAGGCAATGTCGCCATCATCGACGAAATCGTTCACACCTGAGATTGTCACGGTCTGTGGGACGAACCAGTTGGCCGTTGAAAACGCGACCAGAGTCGTTGAAGTCGAACCTTCCGTCGGGTCAGAAATTCCCACCGGAACGTAGACCCAGGCAGTGGGCTGACTGTTAAGAACCACAGTGAATGTCACCTGTGTTCCGGATTCGGCGGTCGTCGTTGCAGACGGTGTGGACACCACAATCGCCGGCAGCGGTCCAATCAGGAAATCGACAACACGGAACATGAACGCGGCCTGATTATTCGGCGATGACGCTGTTGTGCTCATGGCTTCGAACGGCACAGTGGAAAACACAACGCCAAACCCACCGCTGGCGTAATTGCCCCGGTAGCTCACGGAAGAGAAGGATGATGAAGCAGAAGTGACACCATGTCGAAGGAATCCGGTCGCTCCCGGCCCTGGAGTCACAGCGTCGATCCAAAGGCTCGGCACCAGCGCTGTCGGTGCGACCGGGATCGACATGCCGTTACTGATCGGGTTGCCTGTGACCCCCACTTCGTTGTGTGCCGCAGTCTGAACGTCATCCTGCCATGAGGCCACCTTGAGGTAGTTCTGACGGAATGTCGGATCGACGCCGTTCAGAAGAACATCCTGGCCGGAAATGTAGATTCGGCCGCCCGCATTCAGGTACTGCTGGATGGCAGTCTGTTCTTCCGGCGACAATCCGCCGTCTCCTGCGTTCCACACGACCATCCGATAATGCATCAAATCCTCTACAAGCGGTGAACTTGCAGAAGCCTGGAGATCCCACGAGTCGCTTGTAAATGTATTCGCGGCCAGCGCATTGATGAAATACTGTTCCAGAGAAGCACCACCATCATCATCGATCACAAGAATCGGCTGGGCCGGGGTTGTAATGAACGAGTCGATAGGGGAAAGGGAGAAATTCCCGGCCACGTCGAATGAAACGATCTGATAGAAGTACTCGGTGTTCGGAGTCAGTCCGCTGATCGTCATCAGGTGAGACTGTGAAAAGCCCGCCCCAAAGTACTGCATAGAGAGATCAACCGGGCTCGTGCCGACCAGAATCACTTCGAAGGCATCTTCATCAGTGTCCCATGTAATGGTCGCTCGTGTTGGGTATGCAGCAGCAACAATGTTGGATGCGGTCGGGGCAATGGCATCCACTCGAGCAAAGTCGATGCTCGCTCCACCCGCATAATCGGCTATGATGAAGTCATCATGGACAACCTGCAGGATTCCGTCATTCGCGACTGCAGGGCCCGGAGACAACTGAACGTAAGCTTCGAACACGCCCGTTGCCGGTCCTGTCTCCACCAAAGTGACAGTGATCGGAGTCAGTTCCGTAATACTGTAGACATTGACATCAACCGTTTCTGAAGTCAGATCGTCCAGATTCGCCGATGCGTCTTTCACGGTCAGCAGCACCTGATCATTGGGATTGTAGGCTGGCCGCTCAATGTCCACTGTCCCCGGAAGTGGCCCCAGCAGGAACTCCACAATGCGACGCATCACTTCAGTGCTGTTATCCGGAGCGGGATTTACTGTACTGAGCGATTCAAAGGGAACGGTGGAGAATACCATTCCGAAACCACCCGCTGCATAATCGCCATGGTAACTCACCGCTGAAAATGGATCGACACCCGTGATGCCATGCTTCAAAAACCCTTCAGCACCTGGCATCGGTGCCACAGCGTCAACGAACAGGATCCCAAACTCCGGCGGGATCGAGATCTGCAGAAGCAGATTATCGCCAATCGGATGACCAGTGACACCCACCTGAACATGACCTGACGTCAGGATATCATTCGAGTAACTGGAGACTTTCAGATAGTTCTGCTGAAAGACCGTCGACACCCCGTTATACAGAACGTCTTCGCCGGAAATGAAGATTCGTCCGCCGCCATCCAGGTAACCACTGATCGCCGTTTCTTCAACAGGAGTGATCCCGGCCGTTGCGCTAAAGTAATCAAAGCCTGTATTCCAGATCACCATTCCATAAGGTGCGAGGTCTGCGGCATCCGGAGTTGTTCCCAGTGCAAACGCGTCCCACACGTCGTAGGCCAGCGAGTTTGCGTTCAGAGCATTCATGAAGTACTGCTCAAGAACGTCGCCCTGATCGTCGTCAACGAGAAGAATCTGAGGAAGCGACAGTGTCGCAAAAGCCTGGATCGAAGACACCGCCTGGTTGCCGGATTCGTCCGTTGTGACAACTCGATAGAAATATGGCGTGTTCGGTGACAGTCCCGTCAACGTCACAGAATGGCTCAAATGGACGCCAGCCGTGCTTGCAGTCGACGTTAGTGAGAGCGGGCTGGTGCCATAAATCACTTCAGATGTCGCAAGCTTATCTGTGTTCCAGGTGATTGTTGCTGATGTGGACAGTGGCGTTGCAGTGATATTCGAAATGACTGGCGGCGTGCCGTCGACAATCGCAGTGTCCGTCAGACCCAGCGTCGTATAGGTCGCAGTGATCAGGTCCGGCACGGAAACCTGCAGCAGCGCATCAGACGTCGCAGCGCCAGGTGCAAGCTGAATCGTCCCACTAAAGATTCCCGTGTTGACTCCGGTTTCCGTCAGAGTAATCGTCACGCCGGATTCGGTCTGGCTGGACATTGACACGGTCACCGTTTCAGCAGATCCAGCATTGACATTGGCGCCTGCATGGCTGACAGTGACCGTTACAAGCCCTGTCGCACCGTATTGCTCACGATCCAGATACACGAAGTTGGAACTGCGGATTGCGTTGTAAACATTCAGGCGACTGCCCGTAGCGACTTTTCCATTCAATGACGGCGTTGCCACAGCAGTGTTCAGGATCGCATTCTTGATCGCAAGAGCGCTTGGGGTTCCGGACTGAACGGAAGCAAACAGTCCGACAGCACCCGTCACATGAGGTGTTGCCATGGATGTTCCGTCAAACAGTGCGTAGCTGCTGAATGGAACGCTCGACATGATCGAACTGCCAGGCGCACCGATGTCGACCGTTGTGGCGCCATAACTTGAAAACGACGAGATACCGCCGGAACTGGTAATTGACGCCACAGCAATAACGCCGTCGAACGAGGCGGCCGTTTCTGAAGATGTTCCGACGGTCGTGTTGTAATTGGACGGATAGTTGGCCGTCACATCATTGTTCGACGTGGAGTTTCCTGCCGCGGCCACAAAAAGAATGTCCGCTCTGGCGTGCCGAATCAGTGCGTCGTGCAGTGCCTGAGAATAGCCGCCACCACCCCACGAGTTATTGGACGCGACAATATTCATGCCGTGTCGAGTCTTCATGTCGGTCAGGTAATCCACAGCGAGGACCGCATCCGCCGTAGTACCACCTCCCGCTCCCAAAAACTTCAGCGGGATAATTGATGCACGCCAGTTGACGCCTGCGACACCAATCGTGTTATTGCCAGCCCCGGCAATCGTCCCGGAAACGTGCGTACCATGATCGTCCGCAGTACTGTCATAAACAGAGTTGTCGTTGTTATAGAAGTCCCAGCCGTTGACGTCATCGATGTACCCGTTGCCATCGTTGTCAATGCCGTCACCAGCCGTCTCGTAGGGGTTGATCCAGATGTTGTCCGCCAGATCAGGATGACTGATCTGCACCCCGGTATCGATCACGCCAATCACAACACTTGACGATCCAATGAACCCGTCCCGCCATGCCTGTTCGGCACCAATGCCATACTGGTTCGTCGTCCCTGCCGGTCCGGCAGCCGGATTGTCGGAGCTGTACATCCCCCAGAGTGTTCCGTCGGTATAGTATTGATCGTTGCTCACGTACGACGGCTGATAGAGGTAGTTCAGCTCTGCAAACTGCACTTTCGGATTCAGTTCCAGACGCTGAATCGCCTGATTCAGATCCGCGCCATCAGGAGTTCCTACGCGAAGCATCAGGCCCTGTCCCGACGCCCGCATCGCGGCCGTGTAGATTGTTGATCGAACGGACAGGCCGAACGATTCGGTCACCGCGGTTGCCATCTGTGCCGAGGTGCCCGGCGAAAACTGAACCAGCAGCTCATTCGGAACATGATCAAGAACCGGAACATCCGGCGGAGCAACATCACGGTGACTCGATCCGGTCGACATCGTTGCAGACAGCAGGTTTCTGATCTCAAGCGACTCGCTGCTTCGGCAAACGGAAAACGCTGACAATCGTCCGCGGCGAGACCATCGGGAGCGGCGCATGGAGAACCTTTCTGAGCAGTGCACAAGGCTGAAAGACGGCCGAACGAAAACGTTCGAATATGATAAGCGAAAAAGACAATGATCAACGACAGCTCGGCACGTGATTCGCCGAACTGCAGCGCTCCGTCGAATTTCCGAAGCGGCTCTGAATCCAGATCCGCTTCAGCTTAGGTGGGATAATCGGACGTATTCTGCGATGTGCAGATTTCCACCGTCAAACGCACAGGGCATTATTCAGGCAGTTTTTTCCCAGACTTCCCGAATTGCCTTCTGTCCAGTCCGCCCCAAAACCGGCGTTCCGCCCGTCGAATCCAGTCGCGTCGGGGGCGGACAAAAACAGTGTAGAACGACTGTCCTCAGTCGTTGACCGCATGTCGCAGACCACACGTCGGCCGAAAGAAACGAAAGAGGACGAAAGGAGAATGCGTCAGCGACATCGTCGGACAAAAGATGGGTGGTTGAAAATAGTGTAGAACGACTGTCCTCAGTCGTTGACCGCATGGCACAGACCACACGTCGGCCGAAAGAAACGAAAGAGGACGCAAAGAGGATCCGTCAGCGGCGGCGGACAAAAGTTGGGTGGTTGAAAACAGTGTAGAACGACTGTCCTCAGTCGTTGACCGCATTCCCTGGTCTACACGTCCGCGATAGCCGTTTGATGGTTCGTCAGGTTCGGCTATGTTGCAACAAACCCGTCCAATCGATCGGAGCATGGAGGACGACGATCGAGGGGGCCATCCTTTTACGGCAGCAAGAACTTCCGAACGAACTCAATCGTTGCGAAGAACTGGAAATCGCTGTTGTTCTTCTTTCGAAATCCATGACCTTCGTCTTTGGCCATCAGGTACCAGACGGGGCTGCCGTTCTGTTTAACTCGGGCCACAATCTGCTCCGCTTCTGACAGAGGGACTCGAGGGTCGTTACCGCCCTGAACGACGAACAGCGGCTTCTGAATCTTGCCGGCATTGTTGAGAGGAGAGATTTCTTCAAAGAACGAGGACATCTTCGGATCACGCTCATCCCCGTATTCCACTCGACGCAGATCACGGCGATACGATTCGGTATTTTTCAGAAACGTGCCGAAGTGCGAAATCCCGACGACGTCCAGCGCACATCGCAGACGATCGTTGTACCGCGTCGCACAGGCCAGCGTCATGAATCCTCCGTAGCTGCCTCCGGTGACCATAATTCGGTCTGCATCAAGATCGGGCTGAGTCGCAATCCAGTCCAGCAGGGCACCAATATCCTTCACGGAATCTTCGCGTTTGAATCCATTGTCCATCGCGACAAACGTCTTGCCGTATCCCGACGATCCTCGCACGTTCGGATACAGAATCGAGACTCCCAGTTCATTCAGGAAGTAATTGTTTCGCCCCTGAAACACCGGGCGAGACTGTCCTTCCGGTCCTCCATGAATATTGATGATCACCGGACGACGACCACCAAACTTTGCCGACGCCCGATACAAAAAGCCGGTGATCTCAAGTCCATCAAAACTCTTCCAGCGAACCAGCTCTAGGTCCACCAGCTGATCCGGCACCAGTCCGCCCAGCTCGCTCTCGGTCCATCGCTCCACAGCACCTGTGGCGATGCTGCAGGAATAAACATCCGACGTCGAACGAGCCGAGTTGACTGAGAAGGCGATGTCAGTCGAATTGGAATGCCACACGGCTCCGCCAATCACCCCATTCGGCAGCCCTTGTATCTGCTCATACTTGTCGGTTGTCGTCGACAGCAGAAACGCCCGAGAAACCCCGGCTTCGTTCGTGACGAACACCACGTGCTTGCCGTCAGGCGAAACATCGAAGCTGTCCACGTCCCACGAAATCTCCGAGGTCAGCCAGGTGATCGCTCGTGTCTTCAGGTCCATACGACCGAGCCGCTGAAACTCGCTGCCCTGATCGGAAGTGAGATACAGCGACGTTCCGTCAGGACTGTATTCTGCACCGGCCCATGCGGTTTGCTCTTTCGGATCGGTCAGCTCCTTCATGGTTCCCTGAGCCACATCGATCATCCAGAGAACGGACTGATTGATCGAAAGATACTGACGAGCCACAATCGTGGAATCATCAGGTGACCAGTCCTGTGCTGACCATCCGCCACCGCTGAGTTCCACCAGAGCATGTGAGGCTTCCGGCTTCTTCGGATCCATGAGCCACAGATCCCGGTCTGCTCCGTTACGCCGAGTTGTCGCGTAGACGAACTGCGTCTTTGCCCGATTCCATACAATCCCACCGTTCTGCGATCGTCCGCCATCGGTCAGGAGAGTGACATCGCCGGTACCAACATCAAAGCGGTACAACTGACCAAATTCATTGCCACCTGTGTCACGGCTAAAGACAAAGTAATCGCCCTTGCCCGGTTCCCATGTGGCCGACTGCACTGGTTCTTCAAAGAAAGTCAGCTGTCGTCGAGCCCCGCCGGGCGTTCGAACTTCGTGCAACTGCGGCGTGTTTCCAAAACGAGTTGAGATCAGCATTTCCCGTTTGGTCGGATGCCAGTCCGCGAAACTCGCCGCGCGCGACTCCGTGTACTTTCTGACCTGATCGGCGATCTCGGCCGTGATCGGTGGCACACCATTAACGACCAGATTGTCGCCAGGCACGATCATCCTCTGAGCCTCAGCCAGGCCAGAAGTCATGATGAGGATCAAACTCAGAGACACTGCGGTAAGGATGGAGCGCATTGGGGGTTTTCGGTTTTCAGTTTTCAGTGTTCGGAAGCGAGTTTCAATTTTCAGTTTGCAGCGGCAGGTGAAGAGTAACGAGAAGCATTGTCGTTATCCCCGCGGAGGCGGGGAGCCAGCAAGGGCGATTCGACTTAGCTTTGCTTTCCACTCAGCTCAGGAAATGCGCGATCAGTTGGGCGAGGAGTGTGACGGTGGCTCCGGCGAGCATCCAGAGGAGCGACGCAAGACTGAAGATTTTGCGTTCGCGCCATTTCAGGATTCGCCGATACCAGGGTTCTTCGTACACCGACACAGCCTTGCCCAGCAGATAATTGCGAAGGTCGTTCTCCATCTCGGACATCTTCTGATACCGCTCAGCCGGTGTTCGCTGCAGAGCTTTCACACAGATCGCATTGAGTTCCGGCGGAATGCGATTCTTCGGAGCCACAGACACGGGGGACCGTAACGGATCTTCCAGCAGCTTGCGTTTGATCTCCTTGAAGCTCTTGCCGGACATGTAGCTTTGATTTGTCAAAACTTCGAACAGCACGATGCCCATGTTGTAGATGTCGGTCCGCTCATCGACATCGCCAGTCTCAACGGCCTGTTCGGGAGACATATAAAACGGAGTACCCTGAACGTCTCCTCGTCCGGTCAGTCGGCCCGAAATCGTCTGCTGGCCGCTGCGAATGAGCTTGTCGACTTCATCGTCGTCCGCCATGTCCCAGACTTTGGCCAGTCCCCAGTCCAGAACCATGATCTCGCCGTAATCGCCGATCATGATGTTCGCCGGCTTCATGTCCCGATGAACGACGCCCTGGTTATGAGCAAACGCGAGACACTGAGCACAGTGGACCAGGACATTGATGAGACTGTCCAGTGGATATTTTTCGATCGTCTCCTGATGCCCTTCAGCGATTTTGTCCAGGATATCGCTCAGGTCACGACCGCGCAGCTTCTTCATCGTGAAGTAAGCATTTCCTTCGGAGTCGCGGCTCAGTTCATAGACGGGGATGGTGCATGGATGGGGAATCTGGGCAGTAACGCGAGCCTCGCGAAGAAATCGCTTCTGGTACGTTTCGAGGTTCTGGAACTGCGGCTGCAGCGTCTTCATCACGACCGTGCGGCCCAGGTTTTCGTCGACGCACGTGCGCAGAATCGCTTCACCACCCTGAGTCAGCGGCTGAAAGTCGCGATATCGCATGAAGCCGTTCTTGACGTGCTTCGGCAGATCGCGATCTGTTTCGGACATCTTAATATTGTCAGTCACCACTCCATCCTTTGCAGCAGGGACACCAACAGTCGGCGGTCAGGAGCCGGTCTGTCAGGATTCTTCCTCAGCATTCGTCCGTTGCCAGGCCAGAAAATTGTCCAACACCCGTCCAAACTGTAACGAACGACATGAATTCGACACAGTGAGTCAACAGAAATCGTCGAAATCGTTGCCCTTCGCAATTTCACCCCTTATGCTCATGAACATCTGTCGTTTAGTGGTCTCGTAGCCGTTTGGCCTCGATGGCCGCTCAAATGCAATCAGCAGAAACCTCCCTGAGGATCTGACATGGATGGATTTGATAACGGGCTGATTCACGCACTCAGCTCCGTCCTGCGCCGTTTGACTGTGTTCCTCAGCGTTTCTCTGGCCGTGTGCTCCATTTCGCCAGCTCGCGCCGAGGAGCCTGTGCTGGAATTTGCTCAGGGGCTGCGCGACCGGGGATATTACGACACCGCCATCGAATACCTCGACGGCCTGGTATCTCGGACCGACCTTTCGCCAGAGGTCAAGGATGTCCTGGATCTTGAGCGAGGGATGACGTACCAGCTTTGGGGGGCGACGTCTCGAGATCCCGAACAGCGAGTCAAGTATCTGGGCGAAGCCGAAGTGGCCCTCAAGAAGTTCCTCAGTGAGCATGCTCAGCATCCACTGGCGGCTCAGGCCAATAGTGTGCTGGGAGAACTACTGTTCGATCGGGCCAAGTCGCTGACCTGGCAAACTACGGACATGGACGATGCTGCTCAGAAGGCGTCACTTCAGAACGAAGCCCGCAATCTGATCGATCAGGCGAAAGTGATTTTTCAGGCAGCCCACGATCAGTACAAGGCTCAGTACGACACCTTCCCCAAGTTCATCGACGAGGCGAAGGACGAAGAGGAGTTCGTGAAGCGCAAGGAAGCGGAATCCAAATACCTTCGAGCCTGGTTCAATCTGGCGCGGTGCACGTATGAACGCGGCCAGACGTTTGATCGCGGGAGCGAAGAACGCAAGCAGACTCTGATCCAGGCTTCGGCACTGTTCGAGGACATCCACACAAAGCGCCGAACCAATGTGATCGGTCAGCATGCCCGTCTGATGATGGGCAAGTGTTTTCAGGAACAGGACGACATTACGCGTGCCCTGGGCATTTATCAGGACCTGCTCGGAAACCGGTCGGAAGATGGAAATGCCAGGATGCTGCAGGGCATCGCACAGCATTACCGACTCATCTGTCTGAACGATCCTCAGAAGCACGACTATGCCCTCGTGATTCAGGAAGCGACGACATGGCTCCAGGCAAACCGTCAGGCATCGACGTCCACTTACGGGCTCGGCATTCTGTGGGAACAGGCGATCGCGGAAGACAAACTGGCTGAGGGCCGGGAGCTGCCTGCTGAGGAAAAGAACCGTCTTCTGGAATCGGCTTTGAATCATGCCGAACAGGTGGCTAAGTACCCCGGCGCGTTCCGTGATCCGGCGCTGGCGATGGCCCGACGACTCAAAGTGGTCCTTGGTGAAAAAGATCGGGAACCCCGCGACTTTGAAACGGCATTTGAAAGAGCGCGAGGGCTAATTGCTCAGATTCAGGAGCTCACTGAAGATCTGTCCCGCGCGGCAAATGAATCAGAACGCAGCGAGAAGAAAGCGGCACTGAACGGGCATCTGGAAAACTGCGGAAGACTGCTCGAACTGTCTCTTGCGCTGGCGGATGCGGAAAGTAACCCGAAGGCGGTCGCACAAGCTCGATATCTTCTGAGCTTCATCCTGATGCGTCAGGGAAATCCTCTGGACTCGATCGTTCTGGCGACCTACTGCTTTACTCATGACCAGAAAGCCGACCCGGAGACTGCGCTGAACGCGACCGAAGTCGCGATGGTTTCTGCCGTCGCTGCATGGAACGCTGCTCCTGTAGAAAACAGAGACTTCGAAACTCGCCTGCTGCGAGACATCTGTCAGCAGATTTTGACCCTGTATCCGCAGTCAAGCCGCGCTGGCGAAGCTCGGATGCGGTTGGGCGCTGCCTATCGGACTCTTTCCCAGCCCCTTGAAGCAGTGAAGTGGTACCTTGAGGTGCCCGAAAGCGATCCTCAGTATGGTTCAGCCCGAATCAGCGCCGGCCAGTGTTACTGGGGTGCCTGGACACAAAAGGCGGCCATCGCATCGATTGAAGGTGATACGTCGCTTGCATCATCACCCGACATGCAGAAATGGAAGGCGGAAGCAAAGCTGCTGCTGAGTCAGGGGATTGACATTCTCCGCAAGAAGCTTGGTGAGAATGCACCTCCGAATGACGAACTGCTCGGAGCCGAAGTTTCGCTGGCAGAGATCATGAACGGTGATGGCGAGTTTGCTCAGGCGATCGAACGACTGACCGGCCATGGAGATTATTCGGTGCTGAAGGCACTGGAGGTCGAAGACGAATCGAAGCGTCCGGACGATGGCGTCAAGGGGCGGCGATTTGCGAGTGCGACGTATCGGCATCTGTTGCGAGCGTATGTCGGAACCTCTCAGATCGATCAGGCTCTTCAGGCGATGAATCGTCTGGAAAAGATCGGCGGGGAGAATCTGCTGGCCTCCTACACTCAGCTCGGGATGGAACTGCAGGAGGAACTGCAGCGGCTGAGCAATTCCGGACAGACCGACCGACTCACTGCCGTCCGAACGTCGTTCGAACAGTTTCTGCAGAAGGTCTACGAATCTCGCAATAAGACGGACTACAACTCACTGCTCTGGATTGGTGAAACCTATTACGGTCTCGGCCAGGGCGTGAAGGGTGATGCGAACGCTGCCGCCGGTTACTTTGGAAAAGCCGGAGACGCTTACAGTGAAATCCTGACAGGCGGGCTCGCCAGTCCGGAGAACAGGAATGCCGTCTCATTGCGACTCGCACGCTGCCGCAGACAGCAGAAGAGTTTTGACGAGGCACTGAAACTGACGGAAGAAATCCTTGCCCAAAACGTCATGATGATGGACACACAGTTCGAAGCTGCGGCGATACTTGCGGACTGGGGTGAGAATTCAGAACCGGAACGGCTCAACCAGGCCATTCTGGGAATACGAGATGCCACAGGTAAACCCACGAATGTCTGGGGCTGGGGAACGTTGTCGAAACGACTTCAGCAATTAACACTGAAGGATCCGTCCCCCGAGATTCGCAAATTGTTTTTCGATGCTCGCTATGAGCTGGGCAACACACGCCGTCGAGTGGCGAGGGTGACGAAGCAGGAAGAAGAAGGAAAAGCCCAGCTGCGATCTGCTCTGGCGGAAATCAGCAGCATGGTGCAGGTCTTCCGCGATATCGATGATGTCACGTTTGCTCGGTTTGATCGGCTGTATCAGGACATCCAGGCTGATCTGGGGCAGGCCGCGGCTCCGTTGTCACGAGCAGTCGTTGAAAAGCCTTCGGAAACAGAAGACACGCCAGGAAAGACGACGACCGAAGAGACGAAAGCTCCGGAACAGGTCGCGACGGCTCCGAAGGAGCAACCAAAGAAAGAGTCAGGCGGCATGCTGTTGCCGATCGTCGGGATCGTGACTTGTGTTGCGATCGCGGGTGGTCTTTTCTTTGCAATGCGGAAGCCTCGACAACGGGTGCGAGTCCCCGGCACACCATCCAAGGCGCCGAAGATTGATGTTCCTGTGGCATCGTCCGGCCCGGTGATTCCGGATGGGATCTCCTTTGATGCGGTGGCACCGCCTGAAACACCGGATTTTTCGGCGTTCGCTGGCATCGCAGCTCCAAAGCCGCCACGAACCGGCAGCCGTCCCGCCGCAGCACCGGGCGATCGACCTTCGCGTCCTGCAACATCGGCTCCAACATCGGGTCCATCCGGAGCGAATCCCGCAGCCGGCGCTCCTGCGGCACCTCGACCGAAGCCAAAACCGGCGGACGGTACCAACCCTGCAGCATCGCCCCGTCCCGCTCCGAAAGCTCCGGAATCGGCTCGGCCTCCGGGTGCCGGGGAAGCGGGAGGTGCAGAACGTCCGGTGATCCGAAAACCCAGGCCGCCGGAAGCGAAGCCTCCAAAGACCGAATAAAACAATTCCGCTGAAGGAGATTCATTCTCTTCAACGGCCGTCATGAACCAATTGATCACGCACGCAACAAACACACTCAATACGTCCAGCTCAAACGGACATTCTGTTCGAGGGAATCGATAATGCTGACATCTCGCATGCAACCATGGATTGCGGTGAAGCGGATTCTGGTCACCGGTGCTGGAGTTGTGGCCTTCGTGGCTGCGGCATTCAGCGCTGACAGTCTCCAGGCGGCCGATCAAGTGACTCGACGAAGCGATCGAGTTGTCTTCAAGGGGACGCTTGAGGACATGACGACGGCCTCTGTGAAAGTGAAGCTGTCCAATGGCCAGGTTCAGGAGATCCCGGTCTCCGACATTCAGGCCGTGCGATTCGACGGTGAGCCATCTCTGTTGAATCAGGCGCAGTCCAACGAGCGAAGCGGGGCCCTGGACATTGCTCTGGAAAAATACAAACAGGTTCAGACCGAATATGACGGCGACGACAAGCGTCTGGTCGTGGAACTAAAGTTTCTGATTGCACGCTCTCTGGTAAAGTCGGCACTTGCCAATCCAGCAAAGTTCGATGAGGCGAAGAAGGCCATTGCGGCCTTTCGAGCTGAGAACAAGTCGAACTTCCGCTACCTCGAAGCCACACTTCTGGAAGCGCATTTGCTGTCACTGGATACCGCAAACGCTTCCGCCGCTGAGCAGCTGCTGAATGAAGTCCAGTCGGCTCCTGTAAAGGGGTTCAAACTTCAGGCCGGCGTGCAGTTGGGCAAACTGCGACTGGCCGCGAAGGATGCTGCCGGAGCCCTGACGGCTTTTGAGCAGGTAATTTCGGACAGCAGCGGTGACGCAGCCTCTTCCGGTGCCCTGTACGACGGAATGCTGGGGAAAGCGATGTGCCAGAAGTCACAGGGACAGTCTGATGAAGCGATCAAGACTCTGGATGAGGTTATTGCCAGGGCCACAGAATCAGAAACGGAGACGCTTGCTGAAGCCTGGGTCCTGAAAGGGGACTGTCTTCGGGAAAAAGGTCAGCCCAAAGACGCACTCATGGCGTATCTTCGGGTGGACATCCTGTATTCGTCGGAACCTGCGGCCCATGCGGAAGCTCTGTACCATCTGGCAGCCCTTTGGGGTCCTGCCGGTCGTCAGGATCGTGCCGACAATGCGCAGGCCAAGCTGGTGGAAAAGTACCCGAACAGCACCTGGGCAAAACAAGGTGGAACAAAATGATTGGTGTTTCGGGAAAATCCGTTCAGGCTACAGGGTGACGAAGCGTTACAGAATCACTAAATTTCCGGCACTTCCTTTCTGAACTCATGCTGCCCTTTGCACCACGTACAACTGGCAGCGTCTCACATTACTCACGATGAGGTCACTTCGGAGACTCCTCAACATGAATCGCGGAACTGGCTCCATGTTTCCTTTCAACGGTCGTCGTTCGGTACTTTTTGTCGTTCTGTCGGCAGCTCTGCTGGTGACATGGCCGGCACTGCAGCTGCAGGGTGTTGCTCAGGCACAGGAAGCTGCTGCTCCAGCGACGGACCAGGCGACTCCGGCGGCAGAAGCCACACCAGCGGCAGCCGAAGGCGGTGCTGCAACCCCGGCCGCGGCTCCCGCGAATGTTGAGAGTCGAAGCTTCCTCGCCTACACGGCTCGGGCTTGCGGTTGGTTCTGGGGCCCTGCGTTCCTTTTGACGTCCTTCGTACTGGTTGCACTCATCATGATGAACGTATTGCAGATTCGCCGAGACGTTCTTCTGCCAACCGCTTTCGTCGAAGAGTTTGAACAGAAGCTCAACGCAAAAGACTTCCAGGGCGCCTACGAGTTTGCTCGTGGTGATGATTCCTTCGTCGCACGAGTTCTTGCTGCGGGCATGGCGCGACTCAGTCGCGGCTATGAAGAAGCCGTTGAAGGGATGCAGGAAATTGGGGAAGACGAGAACATGGCTCTGGAACATCGACTGAGCTACGTTGCTCTGATCGGTACGATCGCTCCGATGATGGGACTGATGGGAACCGTGCAGGGGATGATCAGCAGCTTCGACATTATTGCTCAGTCAGCAACATCGCCAAAGCCTTCGGAACTTGCCGACGGGATTTCCACCGCTCTCGTAACAACGTTCATCGGCCTGATTCTTGCCATTCCCGCGATGGTATTCCACGGGATCCTCAAGAACAGAATTCAGCGACTGGTCCTGGAAATCGGTATGGTGAGCGAAGGCTTGATGGGCCGATTTGCAGCTATTGGCAAGCAGCAGAAATAATCGGAATTCGATCCGGCTGAATCACATCTTGCGTTGTGATTCACTTTTGTTTCAGTGCGACTCTCATCGAGCAGACGTATGAAATTCAAGCCAGCCAATGTGGCGCCACCCGATCTCGACATGACACCCATGATCGATATCGTGTTTCAGCTGATCACATTCTTCATGGTCATCAATAAGTTTGACCAGGATGAAGCGGATGAACGAGTCTTCCTGCCTCGCGATTCGCTGGCGAAACCTCCGGCTGTTCAGCGTAAGGACGCGTTCGTGCTGAACTTTGGATTCATTCGCGATAACAACAAGTCCATCACTGACAAGACACCGTACATCTTTTTCGGCGATGAACGAATCACGCTGGAACAGGTTCGACCCCGTCTGAAACAGGAATCCCAGTTCTACAAAACAATTGGGACGAAGCTTGAAGACGTGACAGTGGAGATTCGAGCGGATGCTGACATCCAGTCCGGGTTGATTCAGGAATTGATCCAGATGTGTCAGGAAAAGGACATTGAGTTTCAGCGATTTGCTTTGAAAGCGACTCAGGCTGTTGTTCCCTGAACTGGTCTGTGTGACCTTTTCAGTCCGCGGAGCTTCACCCACAGGCAAGATTCATGAAGATCAGAAATCGAGTCGGCGGCAGCAAAATTCAGCTGGACATGACACCGATGATCGATGTCGTATTCCAGCTGATGATTTTCTTCATGTGTACGCTCAAGGTCATTGAGCCGGAAGGGGACTTTGATATTTCAATGCCCCTCGGCGCGCCTTCGGCAGCGGCCAGCACGGAAGCGGAACTTCCTCCGTTCAAGGTTCGCATGGAGGCAGATGGAAACGGAGATTTGCAGGCTTTGTATTTCAACGGAACAAACCTCGGAAGCGGTGATCAGGCATTCGCCCGACTCAACTCTGAAGTGTTCCGGGCAATCACTGCTCTTCAGGCAATCGGTCCTGATCAGCAGGAAAAGCAGGAAGTGGAAATCGATCCCGATTATGCACTTCATTACCGGAACATCATCAACGCCATTGGGGCGTGTTCCGGACGACTGGGTCAGAACGGTATTCCTGTCCGTTACATCAGCAAAATCAAATTTGCCCCCAGACGTGAACCCTGATGCTGACCAAAGGCCGCTGACAGGGCGGCCTTTTTTTGTTTATGGACGCTCCCGAAACGACCTGTGTCATCTGTGCTGACGGTTCCCGGGACGGACGCTTGATCTAGAAAAGTACGACTGGTGACTTTCGGTTCGACTGCTGTTGCTCCTCGTCTTCTGACTGCTGATCAGGTCCCCGAGACACTGGCAGGACGAGCTCGGGATCGTCGTGGATTTGCCGACGATTATCCGTTTACTTCCCACTGGTTCCAGACTCCTGCCGGCGTACAACATTACGTGGATGAAGGAGCCGGCCCGGTTCTGCTGATGGTCCACGGAAATCCCACGTGGAGCTTTGCGTGGCGACGACTGGTCTCCGCGTTTCGCGGACAGTATCGAGTCATCGCGATTGATCATCTGGGATGTGGGTTCTCTGAGAAACCGCAAGACAGAAACGTCTACACACTCAACGGACACATCCAGCGCCTGCAGTCGCTTGTTGAACTTCTCGGACTGAAGGACATCACTCTCTTTGGCCATGACTGGGGTGGCGCGATTGGGATGGGGTGCGCTGGCCGGATGAAGGAACGGTTTCGACGCTTCGTGCTGATGAACACAGGAGCATTTCGCAGCCAGGCAATCCCGTTCCGAATCTCGCTCTGCCGCATTCCGCTGCTGGGGATGCTGGGAGACCAGGGATTCAATCTCTTTGCCCGTGCCGCTCTGTCGATGGCTGTGGAAAAACCTCTTTCGCCTGCCGCGCGAGCCGGTTTCATAGCACCATATGATTCATGGACCAATCGAATTGCCGTTCACGAATTTGTGCAGGACATTCCTCTGACGTCCTCACACCGCAGTTACGGGACGCTCACGGAAGTCGATGAGTCTCTGCCGTCCTTCAGCAGCCACCCGATCAAGCTGATCTGGGGAATGAAGGACTGGTGCTTCACGCCGCAGGAATTCCTGAACGGATTCCTCGCTCGCTTCCCAAACGCATCGGTCACTCGTATTGCAGACGCGGGACACTACGTTTTTGAAGATGCCACCGAACAGGTCATCAGCGAATCCGCCGCGTTTCTTCAGGCTTATCCTCTGTAGATGGCAAATGAATGGTGGCAAGAGAATAGATGTAGAACGGCAAACTTCCACAATGCCCTTGCGATTATTCTTCTGCCCCAAATCTCTTGCCTAACATTGCTCCTGAGCAGTGATCTTGACCGGAGCGTGTGACACACTCCGCTCGCCAAGTGATCCAGAACGGAGCCGAAACAATGTGAGGGCAGAAAAATGCTGCACCGCCCCATTGCTCTATTCGCGTCAATTCGCGTTCATTCGCGGTTTCAAATGCGCAAAAAAAGAGGGCGAGGCTCCTGTCGAGCCTTCGCCCTCTCGATTTGTGTTTTTCAGCAGGCAGTTAGTAGGAACGAGGTCGAACGGAGCCCTGAACTCGAACGGGAAGTCCCATGATTCGCAGGAAGCCCTCCGCGTCGGTCTGATCGTACGAACCGCCCTTTTCCATGCTGGCGATGTCCGCCTTGTACAGGCTGTTCGGAGACTTGCGACTGCTGACTCGGACGTTGCCTTTATAAAGTGTCAGCTGAACTTCGCCGGAGACGGGCTTCTGAGTTTCGCGGATGAAGGCCATCAGAGCATCCATCTTGGCACAGTACCAGAAACCGTAGTACACCATTTCCGCCACCTGCGGGGACAGTGAATCACGCAGGTGAGTCAGGTCACGGTCCAGAGTCATCTGCTCGAGGCCCTGATGAGCCGCGTACAGCAGTGTCATGCCAGGAGCTTCGTAGACACCTCGACTCTTCATCCCGACGAAGCGGTTTTCGACGATGTCGATTCGGCCACAGCCGTTGCGGCCACCAATCTCGTTCAGTTCTTCCACCAGCTTTGCGGCCGTCATCAGTTTTCCGTTCACCGCAACAGGGACGCCGCTTTCGAAGTGGATCGTCACCACTTCCTCTTTGTCAGGCGCCTGCTGAGGTGCGACGGTCATTCCGAATTCAATGATGGACTGACCATCCACCGTCGGGTCTTCCAGGTCACCGGCTTCGTAGCTGATGTGCAGACAGTTCTCGTCGGAGGAATATGGCTTCTTCACAGTGGCCTTGACGGGGATGTTCTTCTTTTCGCAGTACGCCAGCATTTCGGTTCGGCCGGGAAACGTATCGCGGAATCGAGCCATGCGCCAGGGGGCGATGATGCGTACAGAAGGCTCAAGAGCTTCCGCCGCGAGCTGAAATCGACACTGGTCATTTCCTTTACCTGTCGCTCCGTGTGCGAATGCGACGGCACCGACTTCACGAGCCCGCTGCAGACAGGCCTTGGCGATCAGCGGGCGAGCAATGCTGGTTCCCATCAGGTAGATGTTCTCGTAGCGAGCCTGCCACTGAAGTACCGGAAACGCAAAGTCCCGACACAGTTCTTCGCGGACGTCCACAATCTCCGCTGACTTCGCACCGATATCGCGGGCCTTCTTCATGATGGCCGCACGGTCTTCGCAGGGCTGCCCAAGGTCCACATACAGACAGTGAACATCGTAGCCTTCGTCCTGCAGCCACCCCACAAGAACCGATGTATCAAGACCACCGCTGTATGCCAGGACGACAGATTCACCCACGACGATTTCTCCAACCACAAATGAATTTCTAAACCGTCAGGTGGCAGAAACCTGACTTGCGACACAACGCCGGAAATGAACCAAAGCTGCCCGGATCGGATGGTTCAGGCGTTCAGGGGCGCAAATGGTACCGACGCAATGGCCTGTCGCCACTCCGCTGTGGCCGTTTTGCGAAAGACGAGCGACGTTCTGGCATTCGCGGGAATTTCAGTTGCTCCGGAACAGACGTTTAGCTGCGCTGGCTTCCTGCAGTCCTTTGAATTCCGGCCGAATCGTTTCATCCAAAACTCAAACACCGCGTTTTCATCGGCAGAGAACAGAAAATTCAGACTGTTCCTGACTCAGATCTCGCGCGGGGATCGTCGGGAACGGGAATGGTTCGTCAAATCGAACCACGGTTTTGTGAAGCGATTCGCTTCGAAGGAAAGACAAGACGATGACAAAAATTGACGAAAACGAAATGCGACAGAACCAGGGTTCACTGGAGTTACTGCTGGTTGTGATCGTCACCGTGATGACGTTCGGTTTTGTGCTGCTGTTCGGCTTCATCATTGTGAATCCGCGTGAGGAGATCGTCGTTCTGCGATTTGGTAAGTACGTCACGACTCTGAGGAAACAGGGGATCTGCTGGATCCATCCGGTTGGTCGTGCCCTGCACCGAATTCCAACTCGCGACATGACTCACGATATCGCCGTTACCACGGTGCTGGAACGAAATGGTAACCCGATCCAGATCAGCGCGATCGTCGTGTATCGCGTCGAGAATTCGTACAAAGCGGCATTGGAAGTCGAAGACTATCGCAAGTTCATCGAAGACCAGGCGAGTGCTGTGATCAAGCGAGTGAGTGCTCAGTTTCCGTACGAATCTCCTGACCACAGCGAGCCGTGCCTGAAACTGGAGAACGATGCAGTCAATAACGCGTTCATCGTGGAGATGCAGGAAGCTGTGAACTCGGCTGGTGTCAAAGTCCTGAACGTTCGACTGAATGACCTGACCTATGCTCCCGAGATTGCTCAGGCGATGCTGATGCGTCAGCAGGCCATGGCCCTCATCGATGCTCGAAAGACCATCGTGGAAGGTGCTGTGGAAATTGTGAAGGACGCCGTTCATCGACTGGGAAACGCCGAACTTCACATGAGCAACGAACAGCGCGAGCAGCTGATCAGCAACCTGCTGGTCGTGATCTGCAGCGGCGAGCGTGCTCAGCCTGTCGTCCAGGTGCAGTCAGGAAACCAGCATCGGAAGAGCTAAGACTTCACAGGACATCCTGACGACTCAGCGTGATCCAACGCAAACGCCCCTTCGGTCGAAAGATCGACGGGGCGTTTCGCATTTGCTAAGTGAGCCCGGTCAGAGTGCCGGTGGCATCCGCAAAGCTGGATTTTTCCAGCCCCATCTTCTGAGCAAGCGTGAGCAGAAGGTTGGACAGTGGCGGATGGCTGTCCGAATCAAACGCGAGGTGCTGGCCATGCTTCAGTCCCAGTTTGTGCCCGCCAGCGACAAGTGTGGGAAGGTTCTTTGGCGAATGTTCACCACCTTTCCCGGAGTTCATTCCGCTGCCGTAAAGGATCATGGTTCGGTCCAGCATCGTTCCGTCGCCCTCCGGTGTCTGCTTCAACAGGTTCAGCAAGTGAGCCAGCCGTGACAGATGAAATCGATCGATGACGGCGAGCTTCTGAAGCATTTGTGGATCCCCACCGTGGTGCGAAAGTTCATGATGGTTCTCGCCGCCGCCACCGTAACCGCCTGCTTCCCTCGACCACTCAAACGTGATGACTCGAGTCGTATCCGTGATGAACGCGAGGTACGTGAGTTCCAGCATGACATCCAGCCACATAGGACGATCGTGAGCGTTGCCTGGCTGGTTTCCAAGCTGGAGATCCTTCTCTTCGACCTTTGGTTTTGGCCGGTCAAGCCATGCCTGCAGTCGCTCCACCTGCTTTTCGGTCTGCCGAACACTCGTCAGGTATTCATCCAGTTTGCGCCGGTCAGATGTCCCGAGCTTTTGATGCAGCTGCTGAGCTTCGCGGGCCAGCTGATCAAGAATGGACCGCCGCTCCGCGTATCGCTGATGAGCCGCCTGTCGATCGGAATCCGTTTCGGGAACGAAGAGCCGTTCAAAAAGACGCCGGGGAGAATTTTCGGCAGGAAGGGGTGTCCCATTCAGATCAAAGGAAAGCGTATGACTGTGACCGGCACCGCCCGTTCCCGACTGATCTCCCAGTTGAAGTGACGCATAGCGAGTTTCAGCGCCGTGTTTCTCCGCGACAAACTGGTCAACGGAAAGTGTATTCGTGTAATCAGCGCCAGGTCTGGCCTTCAGATTTGCCGCCGTCAGCCAGGTGTCAGCGCCGCTGTGACCGCCTTCGGAAGCAGGATGTCCGAGTCCGGACAGCACTGTAAAGTCCTGACGAAAGTCCTTGAGCTCCTGCAGCGTTGGTGACAGCGTGTAGTTTGGTCCTGCGTCAGCGGGAACCCAATCCAGAATGTTGACTCCATTCGGCACGTAGCAGCACAACATTCGCGGTTGCACAACCTCTGACTTCGCCCATGGCTTGAACCGGGACGGCGCTGCACTGGCCTGCGGCAACATCGCATCAAGGAGCGGCAGCGACAGAGCCACGCCGGCAGCACGAAGAACGGTGCGACGCTGGATGGAATTTCTCTTCAGCATGGTAAATTCCCGATGGGCTGCGGATGCAACCGGTTTTGCAAAGAGGACTAATGTGTTCCGAACGCTTCGCTTGCGACAATTTGGTGGATCAGTGAGCGAATCGTGTAGCCTTCCGCTTTCATTTTCCGGACAGACTGCTGGATCAATGGCTGGTCAGCGAGACCGGGTTCCCGACCAAGTGCGTACGTCAGCAGCTTCGAAGCAAGCGAACGCAGGAACAGATCTTCCTGAGCAAGCATTGCCGACTGCAGGCCTTCGACGCCGTTAATCTCCGCGCCATCCGGCATTCGAGACGAAGCGTTGATCACCGGGTCGTCTCGCTGCACCCGACCTTTGTAACCGAATCCTTCCTGATCTCGCCATTCGCCCGCGGCATTGAAGTTTTCAAGAGCAAAACCCAGGGGATCAATTTTGTTATGGCACCGCGCGCACTGAGGAAGTTCGCGGTGAATTTCCAGACGCTGTCGAACGGTCGCTTTGTCGATGCCGGGGACTTTCGGCGCGATCTCGCCGGCGTTAGCCACGGGAAGCCCTGGATCTGTCCCAAGGAGCGTCTTCAGAATCCATGTGCCGCGTTTCACCGGTGAGGTCCGTGTTCCGTTTGACGTGAGCGTCAGGATTGAAGCCTGAGTCACAATGCCACCTCGATGCACGCTGTCAGGAACTTCAACCTTTCGGAACTGATCGCCTCGAACACCGGAAATCCCGTAGAAGCGCGCAAGTCGCTCATTTACGGTGACGAAGTCTGAACGAATCAATCCTCTGGCATCGAGGTCGTTCATCAGAAACTCGCGGAAGAACGCCTCGGATTCTCCCACCATCGACGTTTCAAGGTGGCGATCGTACTGAGGATACAGGTCTTCAGCCGGAGGATTCGTTCCAACAAGTCTCAAGCCAAGCCACTGCCCGGAAAAATTTCTGACGAATGCCTCAGCTTTCTTATCCTGCAGCATTCTGTCGACCTCGCGAATACGAATCTGTGGATCTCCAAGCTGCCCCTGATCCGCAGCTCGAGACAGTTCCTCATCCGGCATCGAAGACCAAAGGAGATAACTGAGTCGAGAGGCCAGCTCATGGTCATTCAGCTTCTCACCAGCCACATCCGACGCTGGCTCCACGAGGTAAAGAAAGTTGGGCGAGGTCAGAATTGATATCAGCGGAAACTTGATCGCGTCAATGAACTCATGGGTCTCCCGAGCCGACTCAAACTGCTGCATTGCGACGGTCAGTTCCGATTCCGACACAGGCCGGCGCCACGCTCGCCGCATGAATCGATTCAGGATTTCCTTTGCATCCTTCTGTTCGTCACCGCCACTGCCGGTGCGATTGCCAAGAATGGACGAGTGTGACGTCGGAGGCCACGCATCAAAGACCGGGCCTTCGATCTCAATCCAGTCGATGAACAATTCCGGCCGGGCAAACTTGTCGTTGCCCTGCATCCAGAAGTTCTCAAGGACCTTTGGGATGGCATACACGTTTTCAAGGTGCACTCCTGCCGTTTCTGTTGTGAACCTCACTGGGAACTCGTACACGCCCGGCTTTTCCGGAGATTCCTCCACATCGAATTCCGCAATCGTTCGAGGCTGTGAACCCAGCTGCAGAATCAGCCTGGCTCGCGGAGGACCGTAGTCGTACATGCGATCCGTTTGAAAGTGCTCCAGGTCGCGATCGTACTGGTCCTGTGTGTACTTGCGACCTTTGGGATTCTGAGCATCCTGTTCGTCCTGTCGATGCTTGAGGAACGCTGCCGCCGAATTCACAACAGCCTCGCGACCAGGCCGTCTGCCCGCCGCGCGAATGCGAATGACATAGGTCCCGGTGACCGGCACACGAAAATCGCGAACGCCAACGCTCTTGTCCCACGAATTGTGATGGACCACCACCCAGTCGCCTTCCTCCTGGTTGTTGTTGCCGTTTACGAGCGGATTGTTTCGTTCATCCAGACGCTGTCGAACTCGATCGGCGGGCCCAACACGAGGATCAAAGTGCCAGCGAATGGACTGAGGACGTTCACCGGACACAAACGCACGATCCAGAATTTGCTGTGCGGCATTCAGATAGAGTTCAATCTGCAGGGGCGACATCGTCAGCGCACTGCCGTTGTTGTCAAAGCCACCTGCAGCCGCATCTTCAGGGAAGCCAGAGGTATCAAAATCCACGCTGGTGAGGTCTCGAATCGTATTTCGATACTCATTACGGTTGAGACGTCGAAGGACCACCGTGCGCTCTCGCTGGACCAGTTCTGCTTCAACCGCCTGAGCTGTGATCCAGTCAACGACCGCAGCAACCTCATCGGGCTTTGGTTGAGCTGACTTGTCCGGAGGCATCTGATGAGAGTTCAGAACGTTGACAACTTCAGCCCACTTCTTTCGTGTCGCAAGGTCAGAAAGGGACGCTGGCAATCGAACAGCGTCAGTCCCGAAGTCCGCTTCCGGCTTCTCCCCGGTATGACACTCTGCACAGTATGTCCTGAAGAACGGTACCACCAGACGGTCATAACCTGCCTGGTCGTCCGCATGGACTGGCAGACAATTCAGGGCCGCCCAGAGAATCACCAGAGATCGCACAGAGACAGTTCGCATGAAATTTCTCGGGTATTCGGTGCCGGCCGGGACGGAACGGTCTGAGCCTGCAGGAGGGAGTCTCGATCCGGGAAGGATAACCTGATTTCGGCTGAAACCGCCGAATTTGCTCGATTTTTGTCTGGTATTGCTGCACTTTCGACCTTCTGCGAAACTCCGAAGTTCCGGGTGAAGGAGTCACAACAAACGAGCCAGGAGGCTCATTGCTTCAAGGGGCCATGCCCTTTGACTCGCAGCAGGATGCTATGGAAAGCGAGAGGATCGGAACCGCCATTCGCCGCGACGCACTCAGCACATTGCTGGTGCGGGTGGTCGGTATTGGCCTGATGTTCGGTTCGACTGTGCTGACCACCCGAGTTCTTGGCCCCTATGAATTTGGGATCTACAACGCGGCTCTTGCTCTGGCGATGCTGCTGGCAACGCTGGCTCCGCTGGGAACAGATCGTGTCCTCGTTCGCAATCTGTCAGTTCGGCCCGATCTTGATCATGTCGGACCAGAAATCGCGCTCAGCCATCGCTGCACAGCAGTTATCACCGGGTTGTTGATACCCGCCGGACTGCTGACGGCACTTCTGCTGACGGTCGTGCTGGACCGTCCGCATTTGGGACTGACTGCGGTACTGGCCATTGTCATGCTGGTGCCACTCACCGTCACCTATCTTCGACAGTGGATTGCAATCCCGTTAATCGGCACTCGCAAGGCCGTCATGCCGGAACAGGTGTTGTTTCCCCTGTTCAGTTCGGCGCTGATGGGTTTGCTGCTTTGGCGTTCGCAGCCAATGACAGCCTGGACTGCGACGATTGTTCACGCCGTGATGACGCTGGGGATCTGGCTGTTTTCGCTCCGGAGAGGCCCGCTCCAGCTGGCCTATTCGGCAGCTCTCCATGCCAGCAAACCACAAAGCACGACCATTCCGGATCGGCTCTCTGAAGGAATGCCCTTTGTCTGGGTGGCCATCGGAACAATTCTCTGTCAGAAATGCATGCCGCTGGTTGTCGCGGCGGGATGTGGCTTTGCGGACACAGCTCATTTCTCTCTGGCCATGATGATTACGGCATTGCCGGCAATTCCCCTTGGTATCCTGAATCTCAGCCTTGTCCCCCAGTTTGCTCGTCTCCACAGTGAAGGGAATCTTGAAGGTGCTCGACTGCTGGGGCGTCGTTCTGCCGTTGCAACATTCCTGACCGCTCTGGTGGTCAGTATGGCCATCTGGTTCGGACGGCCCGTGCTGCTTTACTTCTTTGACGCGCGATACACACTGGTAATCGGACTGCTTCCGGCGTTGCTGCTTGCGGCGATCGTTGACTGTCTGACAGGACCGACCATTCCAGTCATGCAGACGATGGACATGGAACGGACCTACAGTCGTGCTCTGTTCACATGGATTCCAATTCAGCTGTTAATGAACTATGTGCTAAGCCGTGCTCTGGACGCAGATGGGGCTGCCATTGGTTACCTGCTTGGGCGATGCCTGTGGAATGTCATGATCGTGGCGCTGATCTATCGGCGGCATGGGTTTGTCATGCTTCCAACGTTCGATCTTCCATCTCTTCCCGGGTTGACGCGTCGGCCGGTAGCGGTCGCACGAGAACCCTCGGCGTCGGCGAGTGTTTTCCCTGAGTCATTTTCCGGAGGTCAGGAGCCATCGGCAGCGGCATAGTTCCACTGTCAGTCTCCTTTACGTTGTCACGAGTCGTTGTTCCTATGTCGACCACGATTGCAGCATTTGTAGCAACATTGTTTGCTACCGGAATGGCATCCGCTGTGAACCACCAGATGGCTCTGGTCGGTGGGGCGGTCGGCTGTGTGCTGTTTGCGCTGTATGGAATGCTGAGTCGCGGTGCAACGATGTACGTGATCTTCCTCGTCAGCGCCTCCGTCCTGTCCATCATCGCACTGGTGTCCTCGGAAGCAAACACGGCCGAGTTCACGAGCACGATTCATATTCTCAGCAGTTATCTCGCGCTGATATCGCTGGCGTTTGCCTCGAGGGACCTCAGTTCCTTCTGTCAGCAGACGATGCTGATGACCAACATGCTGCTGACGGGATGGATTCTCTATCAGGCGCAGCAGCTCGATTCGCTTGAGGCCTGGTCGATTTCCAATCCTTCCGGTGCGACGAATCTGATGCCCGCACAGATCAACATGACTCTTGGCCTGGTCCTGTCGCGCATCTATGAATCTCAGGGACTCCGCAAGCTGCTGTACTCGATGCTGCTGGGATTGAATCTGGTGGCGGTCTTTACCATGATGTCTCGAAACGGGATCGGCGCCATGCTGATCATTCTGATTCTGTATGTGCTGTTCAATCAAAAGAAGCTGGCTGCGTTTCTGATTATCGCCATGGTGGCAGGCACTGCCATGTTCGATCAGCTGTTGAACACTCCGTTTGTCTACAACCTGCTCGTTCGCATGCGTATCGTGGGATTCGTTCCACGAGCACCGCGGTCGGTCATCTGGCAGATTTCCTTCGACAATATCTGGCATTCTCCGTGGCTTGGTGTTGGCCCTGGAGAACCTCGTAAGATTCTCGCCGTCCTGGACATCAATCATGCTCACAACAACATCGTCCAGGTGGCATTTGAGACCGGCATTCCGTCAGCGGTGATCATTACTCTGATTACCGGGCTGCTCCTCTGGATGCCGATCAGCATGGTCTTTCGGCAGCGAGAGAGCTTTGCACACACTCTTGCGATCATCGCCTACGTTGTTTTTTCCTGGACCGGCGGCCCTCTTCACTTTCCAGGAACAACACTCCTGCTCGCCTGCTGCGTCAACGAGGCACGCATGGCGATCGCACGACAAAATACGACTGACAAGGTGATCTGTTCACCAGTGTCCGGCTCCCTTCCATCGACCCAGCGCCGTGCGGCGTAGGTGGGATCTGGGGAAAATCGCTCTGACGGGCCTTGTAGCGGAACTCGCCAGAGTGCCCAAAAAGTTCGTTGCTGATGGGAACTCTGGCGAGTTCCACTACAAGATTCCTCATACCGTTGTCCGGTTAGTTTCTCAGGGCTGAGGCGGTTTGCGTCATATCACGGTTTCCAGCAGAATCCCGGTCGTGCGGCCTTGTCGCGTTTCCAGCTCCATCAGCCATCGACGATCGACTTCGTTTTACCGTCACACAATGAGTTCGCTGCAACGATCCACTCTTCAACAGATCACACTCGTCCGGACGCGTCGTACTCGCGTCCGTGACTTGAAGGGGTTTAAGCGCTCGCATCAGGTGCCGGCGGAGCACAATGATCACACGGCTGCGTTTGTGGCTCGTATCGCGGCCGAGGACATTTCGGGCGATCTGGATCAGCGGTTTGCGGAGTTCCGTCAGCGACTGGGGTTTCGCCGAGTGGACCTGGCGGTCTCCGATCCGGATGCAGGCGTCGGAACGATTCAGACGCCCTGGTTCGAGTATCGAATTCTGGCGACGCTGGCGAGCGACGATGTGACGGAAGTCGAGTGGCGATGGCAGCTGTCCGAGTTTCCGGAACCCGACCGGCTGAACGATCAGGGCGTCGCACAAACCTTCAGCGGGTTCTTTGATACGGTGGAGTTTCTTCCGAATGAACCACTGGACATCGCTGAGATCATCGACCAGATCGAAGCGTCATCGCCGACGGGAATCACCCTGGATTATGACCGACACGCCACCTGGTGTTCCGTCATCATCAAAGGACTGGGTGCAACGCTGACGATGGTTTCGGATCGGCTTTCGCTCCTGGTCCACCAGCCTCCGGCGCCCGGGCAGCTGGTTGAAGCATTTTTGAAGGCTCAGCAGCAGTTCGTGCGTCGCAGCACATGAGGCAAGCGCTGGACGCAGTTCGCTATTGAGCAATCTTCAGGCGTCGAACGCGGTGATTGTTACTGTCACCCACATACAGCCAGCCATCGGCTGAAACGAAGACACCATGCGGCCGATTCAGGCGACACTGGAGCGGCGGGCCATCCGGACCGTCTCCAGGCTGACCGTTACCGATGACCGTTTCGATCGTATCCTTCGCGGGCCGATAGACTCGAATGGTATGACTTTCCGTGTCGGCGAAGTACAGGTCACCGTTTGCCGCGAGTGCAACGCCTTTGGGACCAGCAAGCTGAGCCAGCTTCGCAGGTCCTCCGTCACCGCTGTAACCACTCTTGCCGGTTCCTGCCAGATGCTTCAGGTGTCCATCCTGAAGTTCAAAGCGGAAGAGTGCATTGCCTTCACGCAGTGCGAGGAACATCGTGTGCTTTCCATCGAACTCGAGGGCCCGTGGTCCGTTCAGCGGAGTGCCCGCAACGGGTGAGCCATCCGGTGTTTTTCCAGCACGACCCGTTCCGGCAAATGTTGTGATCAGGCCAGTCTGAGCATCGACTTTTCGAATCCGGTGGTTGCGAATGTCACAGATGTAAATGTTGTCGTGCGCATCCAGCACGATTGAATGAGGCTGATTGAGCTGAGCGGAGGTTGCTGGACCGTTGTCCCCGGAGTCTCCGGGCTTGCCGTTTCCTGCAACGGTTGAAGCCACTCCCGTCTTTACATCCACCTTTCTCACCAGGTGGTTCTGCATCTCCACAAACAGCATGTTGCCATGTGAATCGAAACGCACTTCATAGGGTTCATTGAGCTCGGCCTGTACCGCCGCCTGGCCATCGCCCGAATATCCTTTTCGCCCGGAACCAGCAACAACGGAGGTCTGGCCGGTCGACAGATCGACACGTCGAACTGTGTGCGATCCGACTTCGCAGACATAAAGCGCGTGGTCCGGTCCGGTGGAAACTCCGAAGGGCTGTGAAATGGCCACGGACTTCGCGTCGCCACTGACCGGAGCCTTTCCCTCCTGACCGTTGCCCAGGATCGTTTCCACTGCATTTTGAGCAACTGCGGAACTTGATAGCCCAGGAAGGCATGACAGAAACAGACAGAGGATTCGAGTAATCCGCATTGAATTCGCTCCGAATGCGCAATCGGACACCGTGGATGCACGGCGTGTGTCGGGGTCAGCGGGAATGAGTGAATTGGACGTTCGAAGATGTGTCTATCGCCTCCTGGCATTGAAATCAAACGATCGGAATTGAGCAAATTCGGCAATCACGGAGTTCGCCACTTGCGAATTGACTGCCGTCTGGAAATAATCCCTCCCCCTCGTCAGGCGTAAAAAATCTGGGATTCGAACGTCGACGACGGAAGGTTCGGTGCGAAAACGGGGACGAGACGCTGTCTCCAATCGCGGCGGGTCCAGCCTAACCGGGTCAGGTCCGAGAGGAAGCAGCCCTGCGGTCACGGTACTCGGGTGCGTGCGGAGACAGCGTCCCGTCCCTTTCTCTTGCGCAATTTCGCCGCAACTCCAGGAACGGCTCGGCAGAAGCCTCGCATCTCGTTTCCTGCTGATGCCGTCATGGTGACTTAGACCACGCTCAGAGCGCAAGTTGTTTTCCGAAAGCGGTTTACGGCGAGTGTATCAAAAAAGCATCACTCCGCCTGATCCACCGGGATAAGCGAAGCGTTTTGTGAGTATCCCGCCACACATGATGGGGGAGCCAGCATAAGAGTCATGGATTAAGCCCATGCCATTCGCGGAGCACCGTCAGTTGATGTAAGACGGTCACAAGATTCCGCGAATTTCTGAAGAACGCTGGCTCCAATGGAAGGGACCCCACTATGAACACGTCACTGAAGACCTCAACAAGTTCCACCACGACTGTTGCTCTGAATGTTGCTCCAGAATCGGAGCTGCCTGCCAATTCGGGAGAAGTCACGATGGCGCCCAGTCAGAACCCGGAACCGTCTTGCGGAAAAGTCCGTGCGATGCGTCCGATGCGGTTTTCGATTGGAGCGATGATCTCTGCCACAGGGATCGGCATGATCCTTTCCGTTGCTCTCGGTATGTTTCAGATTCGCAAGTTTGGTGGCGACATGTCGCTGCTGATCGTCGGATTTGTGGTGCTCCTTGGTGTGATGTTTCTCGGCGGAGGATTTGGTGTCATGGCCACATCGTCGGCAGGCTTTGATGAAAGTGAATTTGACCGCCTGTCTACCGCAGGGAATCTCTGCGCCGAATATGATTCGATGTTTGCGACCGACAAGAATCCGGACGACGACTTTGCGGTCACGCATTCTGCAAACGAAGGTGATTCAGGATTTGAGGAATCACCGTCGGGAAGCGTCACGTCCGAATCTGAAGCCGCCTGAAGCTATCAAAACAAAATAGCGGAAGGGCGCGAGCCCTCCGGTGTCTGTCACCGAGCAGGCACAGTTGCCGGTTCTCGTGTTGGAGCCATGCTCGAAACCGGCGACGACGGCTTTGACGGCACACGGGACAGGAAGAGTTCGCGAATCTGTTCCATACGAGTTCGGTTCACGCCAAGGTCGGAATGACCAACGCGTGATGCCGAGCGGAAGTGGACTCTTCCTGAATCCTTCTCGTAGTAGAACTCAACGTCATCGCAGAATCGAAAGATGCGACTGCGGAATTCTGCTCGAAGATAAACGTCCGACTGTTCGACGATCTTTGTTCGCGGCATCTCCCGCACCAGTTCCGCCAGCAGCTCGATCACAGGAGGATCCTGAAAGGTCACGCTGATGGGAGCGATCCAGTGTTCTCGATCTTCGGCCTGAGTCGAAACGCAGTTTGGCGAAGACGGACAGGGGGCCAAACGACCGTTTCGCACGCCAAGATTGCCAGGAGCTGACGCCGTCAGGCTCAGCAACAGCAACCCCAGCGCTCCGGCTGCAACGCAGAACAGAACGGTCAGAAAGGCCGACAACACGGGATGTTTTCCCCGAAAAAGCTTCATACGGAACATTCAGACAAGGAGTCGCCTTTGGCACATCGCGAGACCTCCGCAATGTCTTTCCCGGACCCGTGCGGCAAACTCCCAGGTGCAAACCGCGTTTTTTCCAGCGAATTAACCACCGCCATCCTTTGCAGATCGATCGCGGGTACGCCGACTATAGACTCGACAGTCGTCCTGTCCAGAAAGGCAGAGCTTTCACGCGAAAACACCGCGGTTCGAAATTTCATGGATTTTCGGGGTTCTGATGGGGCAATCGTTTGGAATTCAGCGATCTTGAGCCAGAATTCCGCGGTCGAATCCCGGGGTGGGGTTCTCAGGTGTTCACATTTCGACGTTCATTGATTTCGGGTTCGTTTGCTCATGAGTCAGGATAAGAAGGTCTTTGAATTCGAACAGGTCGGCGACATCCTCGTCCTGGTTCCTCATGGGCCATTCCTCGAATTCCGGGATAACGACATTCGAAACGCATACAACGAAGCCTACCGTCGGCTCAGCGAGCCCGGAGCAAAGCACCTGATGGTCGATTTTTCGGGGCTCGACTACTTCGGCTCCACCTTCGTCGGCATCCTCATTCGACTGGCTAAGAAAGCTCGCGGCAACAAAGGCGAAGCGGTCCTTTGCCATCTTTCCGACAACATGATGGACCTGCTGCGAACCCTGATGCTGCTGGAAAATCCCAAGACCGATTTCTACTGGACTCCGTATCCGACTCGTAAAGAAGCACTAAAGGCTTTGGGTCACGCGGTCGAGTAAACGGTTGCAAAGAATCCGCCAAACGTCGTCGATAGAGATTACAAGGTCGCTGCCACAGGGTTTCCGCGAGTCCCAGACACGTCACCGGCACACTGCGTCACTGCCCTTTGGCTTCAACGGCACTCAATGACAGCGCCGAAACATCTTTCAGCGACACGATCGGGAAGTCCGTTCCTTCTTTCAACGAAGCGTCGAAGAAGTTCCA
Source organism: Planctomycetaceae bacterium (assembly GCA_046349695.1). Taxonomy (GTDB): domain Bacteria; phylum Planctomycetota; class Planctomycetia; order Planctomycetales; family Planctomycetaceae; genus SXXK01. Next base: position 36,551 of record JAXMBV010000037.1, read on the forward strand.
TGTGACGAGGCCGTCCACGGATTCCGGTTCCAGAAGCCATATCGCAAGCCGGCCGAGCGGCTGCGCTGTGGAGACAACATAAGAGCCTTCTGCAAGTTCTCTCATCTCTTCACGATGGTCCGTTGTGACTGTCACCATGTTGTGCTTCTGAAACGAACGAACGCTTTTTTGAATGGACCGCACTGTTCGGACAGTAGCATTAGCACGGACTGTTTTCGCCAGCTGCTCAAGCCGAATCCCGTGGGCTCGCAGATTGTCGACTACCGTGGTTTCCGACGCGGGAATCACATAGGCGTTCGGAATGGCCGTTTTGTTCGCGGGAAGATAGTTCCCCCAGAATTCGACGTCATAGTCCTTCGGCTCGTCAGAATTTGGCAGACGACCAAGCACTGTCCGTTTGCCTTCAAACGGCGCAAGTGTCGCATTCAGAGGAAGCTCAGAATCCTTCGATGCGGCCTGCGATGCCATTTCAGATTCAACCGACTTCAGCAGTGGCGAAATTTCACCGGAGTGATCCACGACGTAGTTCAAACATCGCAGAACAAACTCTCTCGTGACAACGATGCGAGTCTTGTAGTCCGTGTAGCTGTACGATTCTGACAGAATTCCGATTCGACCCCGCAGGCCCAGGTATTCCGTGCTGTAACGAGGCTCGAAACCGAAGGATTCCCAGCGTGAATAGTCCTCGTTGAAGTTGCCGTAGTAGAACGTGTCGTAGCCTGCTGCCTTCATCGTGCCAGTAACCTCTGGCATCATCTTTTCACGAAGATAACTGCGTAGCGAAGCGGATACTGCGGGGCCATGAGGAATGTCGTAGGTCAGCGGGTATCGATGAATCGATCCATTCGTCGTGTGACAGTCGATGAAGACGTGCGGATTCCACTGGTTGATCAGTCTCACGAGTGCTCGGCCTTCAGGAGTTTCCAGCTTCATGAAGTCACGATTCAGATCGAAGCCCTGAGCAGTTTCTCGCTTGCCCATGCCCTGAATCGGACCAATCTGCCCCGGCCGATTGTCGGGGGACATGTTGTCGTTTCCATCGGCGTTGTAATTTGGAGCGATGATGATCACCAGTTTCTGCAGCAGCGGATGGTGAGCATCCAGCGTCAGTTCGCGAGCCAGCATCAGCAAAGCTTCTTTGCCGTCGCATTCGCCACTGTGAATGTTGCCAAGCAACAGGACGACAAGCCGCTCATCTTTTGGCGGGCCGGTGACAGCCGATGACGCGAAGACGGCGGCCATCATGGGCTGGTCGAGCGATGTGCGTCCAAACTCGAACTGAGTCACATGCTCGGCACGGGAATCACACGTCGCAAGGAAACGACTTACTTCCGCTGAAGTACTTGTCGCCGTGTAATCGCTCGCTTCGGCGACGGTCATCAGATCTTCCGGGATCACTGCGCCGGCTGTGTTGTCAGCTTTGCTTTCCTGCGCATAGGCGGGGAGGTTCAGCCCGAAGAAAATCATCACAACGACACGCGCCGAGCGAACCAGGTGAGACACGTTCATCAGAGCTGCCTGACTGGAGAGAATTCTCTGCGAAAACGAAGCGGCCAATGCATGCGGGACTGGGGCTTACACCGGTTATCGAGCATCCGGAGCATGCGCGAAGATCATGCGGCGAACGGCATCGGCACAGACGGCACAGTAGCCTTCTTCCTGATCGAGCTTGCCCATCCAGCAGTCCTGCTCGGGCCGAAAGATGCCTTTGCTGACATAGCCGCCACCTTCGAAGGCTCCGACGATCTGTTTCTTCTTCGCTTCTGCAGCACCCAGCAGCGGTGTTGGCAATTCCACGTCCGGCGTCAGGAACTTCTTCCACTTGATGCGATCATGGTGCGTTTCGCGAGTGATGTTCGGCTCAACGGGTTCAATGCCTTCCGGGTACATGTCGTTGTAAACCACATTGCCAATGTACTCATCGGCCAGATAGGCAAACGAATGTCCAAACTCATGCAGCAGCGTCAGTGCGCTGTGCTGATGGTCGGCAGTACCGGCGCAGTAGTCGAGCCCGATACCACCTCCGCCGTAGCGTTTGGAATTCACCAGCACGATGATTGTGTCATAGGGCACTTGTGCGGCCATGCGATGCATTGCGTGGTTGTCTTCGACCAGAAGATAACGGTCGAGATCAAACGTGTTGAAGGTCGCATTCAGATTCGTGGACCGGTATCGGTGCTGAGCAGGTTCGTCGGTTCCGGATTCCGGCGAGGCTCGGAAGACTCCTCGCACGTTGAAGCGATCCTTCAGTTCTTCGAAGGGACGCTGAGTAAACATGTATTCGGAGATGCGATGAACGTCTTCGCGGAAGTCTCCTTCTTCTGCTGCCGTGTAGCCTTCGGACAGATAGACGATGTCGACTTTCTGCTGAGGATCGCCGTTGATCTGAACCTCAACGATTCCATCTTTCAGGTCCGCTGATTCGCGGCGAATATGGAGATCTTTCGGATCCACAATTCGCTCAAACACCGGAATAAACTCATAAGACGAGTTACGATTCTCCAAAACGAAACGGACCGGCTTCAGAGGCATCGGGCATCGCACGGTAATCTCGAACACGCGACTGACACCATCGCGCGCCGGGCCCGTGGTCACGTATTCGGAGAACATGGAATCAAACTGACGCACACAGATCAGTTCTCCCGATTCGACGTCGTAGAACATTCCCCGAGTCTTGCCGTACGGAAACGGCGGAATCAAATTGTTCTTGTTGTCAGCCCAGTACGGCTCTTCAAACATCTCATGCAGTGAGATCGTGCAGGTTTTGGAATCACCAGTCTGATACAGCTCAAGCCGGAGCGCGCCTTTGGCGAAGTACCGATCAAAATCCACAGCGGGCTTCGCGGCATCAGAATCCGTCTGCTGGCCCAAAACGCCGGGGCAGTGGATCCATCCAGCCAGCATGATTCCCAGAAAAAGACAGACCGGATTTCGAAACGCACTGCGGCAGTCAATGATCATAGGTGCCCGTTCAGATCAGTCGAGATAAAGGAATTCGTTCACGTTGAGCGCGACGAGACAGAAATACTTGCGTGCCTGAGCAAGGTCGAGTTTGTCTTCTTTCTGCAGGTTCGCAATCAGCTGCAGACCACGATCAATCTCTTCCTTTGAAGGTTCACGCTGCATGACTCGCTGCAGAGCCATGCGGACCTGAGCTTCCAGCGAATCCGGATGAGCTTCGACGATCATGTCCGCGAACTTCTGCGATTCTTCCTGCATGAAGGTACTGTTCAGCAGCCCCAGCGCCTGGGTGGGCTGAGTCGTCACAAAACGAACCGGACATGTCTGGTCCGTATCGGCGACGTCGAAGCTTTCGAGGATCGGGTCGAGCAGTGATCGCTTGATGTGGATGTAGATGCTTCGGCGAGCCTGATCTTCCGGAGACGAGTCGCCCCAGCCAGCTCCTGGTCGAGACTGTCCGGCCTTCACTTCATCAGGGATTTTCGTGTAGATGGATGGACCATACATCTTCGTCTGATTCAGAGTTCCGTTTGCCCACAGGATGGAATCTCGCACTTCTTCGGCCGACAGTCTTCGCATGTCATAGCGCCAGAAGTTGTCGTTCACCGGGTCGACAGCGTACGCATCTGTGCGATTGCGAGAACTCATCTGATACGCCGCAGAGGTCATGATCAGACGATGCATCTGCTTCATGGACCAGCCTTTTTCGATGAACGTGGCAGCGAGCCAGTCGAGAAGTTCCGGATGTGTCGGGCGAGTTCCCTGGAATCCAAAGTCGCTTGAACTACGAACGATGCCGCGTCCGAAATGGTACTGCCAGAGGCGATTCACCATGACTCGCGACGTCAGCGGATTGCCTGAACTGGTCAGCCAGTTCGCCAAAGCCAGCCGGCGTCCGCTGGTTTTGCCATTGTCGGGGTTGGCAATGTGAGGTTCCGGTGGAGAAAGGACTTCCGGAAAACCAGGCTGAACTTCGTCACCTTTTGACAGCGGATTGCCTCGCAGAAGCACATAGGTTGGCTTCATTTCGGCAACATCTTCTTTGACACACAATGCCTGAGCCAGACCGGTCGGTCGATTCTCCTGCAGCTGCTTTCGGCGCTGAGTCAGTCGCTTGTAACGTTCGACTTCTTTGTCCGTCAGAACCGTTCCCTGTCGCTTTTCGATGATTGGAACACGGTTCATCTCATACTGGAATTCATCGTTCTCCACACCGACGAACGATGGTTTGGCCTTGTCTTCAATCTTCTTCAGATCCGCTTCAACGCTCGCCACTTCGCGTTCATACTGAGCCATCACGGCCTGGTGAAGACCACTGTGTTCCGGACGATCGATTTCCGTCACTGAGTTGTTGCGAACCGATTCGTCAGACCGATCTCCATAGCGCCGGACTCCTCGAAAGAAAGCCAGCATCTTGTAGTAGTCTTTTTGCGGCAGCGGATCGATCTTGTGGTCATGACATCGACCACAGTTCACGGTCAGACCGAGCATCGTCTGACCGGTGGTTGTCACGATGTCGTCGAGGTCGTCGTAGTACGCAAGTTCCGGATCGGCGGGTTCGTCATCCCAGCGTCCCAGACGATAGTAGCCCGTTGCGACAATCGAATCCGGTGTTGTCTCAGGAAGTTCATCTCCGGCCAGCTGTTCCGTGATGAAGCGATCGTACGGCGTATCATTGTTGAACGACTGGATCACATAATCCCGGTAGCGCCAGACGAACGGCTTGGCTCCGTCACGTTCGTAGCTGTTCGTTTCTGCGTACCGCACCAGGTCCAGCCAGTGGCGTCCCCACTGTTCGCCGTAATGAGGCGATGCCAGAAGATCGTCGATCAGCTGAGCCCATGCTTCCGGAGTCGGATTGGCTGCGAACTTTTCCACGACCGCAGGATCAGGAGGCAGCCCGATCAGGTCATAGCTGGCTCGGCGAACGAGTTCTTTCGCATCCGCCTTTGGATTCGGCGTGAGTTCTTTTGACTGCAGCTGATGAAGAATGAAAGCATCAATTTCGTTGTGAACCCAGTCACCCTGAACCTTTGGAACTTCGGGCTTACGAACGGGTTGAAAGGACCAGTGCTTCTTTGTTTCGTCATTGACGGTCGGTGCCGCTTTGGGGGCTTCGAAGTGGAGAGCCTTCAGATCAGCCGGCCAGGCAACGCCCTGCTTCACCCATTCCGAGATCGCGTCAATCTGCTTCGGAGCCATACGGCCGGTCGGCGGCATTTCGAGCCCATCATAGTTGATCGCCTGAATCAGCAGACTGGCCGCCGGGTTCTGCAGATCAACCGACGGACCTGATTCCCCGCCCTTCAGGATGCCTTCCCGAGTCGTCAGGTCCAGCCCGCCTTTTGGTTCCTTGCCGGCATGACACTTCAGACAGTTCGCCTCGAGGAGCGGAACGACTTCCTTTTCGAATGCTTCAAGCTGAGCAGCCGTAAATTCCTGAGCATTCACCGTGACGCAGGACGCGAACAGGAACAGGCAGGCAAACGATCGGATCGACATGAGTGACCTCTTCCTTCAGGCAGGTGCCCGAACTGAAGAAAGGCGAGTAACAGGGAAGGCGATTGGCAGGCTACCGGTCACCTTCCATGGTGTCAACGAGGCATGTCACTTCACACAATGACTCCATGATTCAAGACGACCTTGAGACACTACGGACCTGAACCATTTTGGTCGCTGATCGGATTGCAGTCAGATGAGTCGGGCCGAAAGAATCGCATAGCCAGGAGAATGGGGAGAAGAGTATGAATGCAGAATGAACGCTGGAACAACGCAAGCACTGATTCTGCCTGCATTCTTCTGACTCCCACCACCCAGCACGCCGTTCGCTGCGATGATTTTCCGTCACACATTTTTTGTCGGAACCACAAAATCGAAGGCCAGACACGGGATGAGGAACTCTGGCGAGTTCTACTACAGATCGGGCAGAAAGGAACTCTGGCGAGTTCCACTACAGGCCGGGTGAAAGAAGGAACCAACCGCGATCTTCTACGTTAGTCGGTGCGGACCTCCGGCTCCCAATGGTCCTGACTTGTGAATTCGTCAGCCATGTCCTGACCGAAGAGAACACTGGCGATCCCCACGAACGAACACCATAATTCGTGACTCAAGATGCCACCTGACTGCCTTTCGATACGCTGTAGACAGAACAAGGAATGTGCCGTGCCAGAAGACACCTCCCCCGAACCGCGTTCGGAAGACCAGCAGGTGACGCCACGAAATCCTTCTCCCCCTCAACCCGGCTCCGGCTCCACCGAACTGGAAGCCACTTTCGTTGCTCCTCGATCGCCCTTTGAAACGGTCGCTCCGGATTCCATCAAGCCCGCAGATCCTCATGCCACCCTTGATTCAACCGTTCCCGGAACAGGCAATTCAGCGAACCGCTTTGTTCGTTACTTTGGCGATTATGAACTGATCGAAGAAATTGCCCGTGGCGGCATGGGGGTCGTCTATAAAGCTCGCCAGGTGAATCTGAATCGAACCGTGGCCCTCAAGATGATTCTGTCCGGTCATCTGGCCACGGAAACGGACATTCAACGCTTTCGAGCCGAAGCGGAAGCGGCGGCGAATCTTGATCACCCCGGCATCGTGCCGATCTTTGAAATTGGTCAGCATGATGGTCAGCATTATTTTTCCATGGGGTTTATCGACGGACAAAGTCTGTCGCAAAGAGTCAAAGACGGCCCGCTGGAACCAAAGCTCGCTGCGGAGCTGACTCGCAAGATCGCCGAAGCCATCGCGTATGCTCATGAGAAGGGTGTCATCCATCGAGACCTGAAGCCTGCAAACGTGCTGCTGGATTCCGTCGGTGAACCCCGAGTCACTGACTTTGGACTGGCACGGCGGATGGAATCCGACAGTGGCCTGACCAAGACCGGAGACATTCTTGGAACTCCGGGCTACATGTCTCCCGAACAGGCGGCCGGGAGAACACCCGAAGTCGGACCACAATCGGACGTCTATTCACTAGGAGCGTTACTCTATTGCCTTCTGACAGGACGCCCTCCATTCCTTGCCGCCAGCTCCTACGACACAATTCGCCAGGTAATCGAATGCCCTCCTGCGCCCGTGCAGACCTTGAATTCTGATGTTCCCGCAGATCTCGAAGTGATCTGTATGAAGTGCCTCGAGAAGGCAGCAAAGGATCGAATTGAGTCTGCGAGTGGACTGTCGAACGAACTACAGCGTTTTCTTCGCAATGAGCCAATCCGTTCCCGTCGTCACTCAATCGTCGAACGAGTACGTCGCTGGTGTAGTCGCCACCCCGCGGAGACGGCACTCATCATCACCATTATGCTCTGTGCTGTTTTGATGGGGGTCCTGATCGGCCTGGTAGCATTCGGGCAATCTCGAACAAAACGTTTGGCTGGTTCTGACGGAACAAGTGTTCTGGCCATTGCTCCACTCATTGCCGGCCCGCTGTTGACCACGGGCAGAATGGTCGGACTGGAGGCGATTGGGAAGGCCGAGCATCGCTTGCTGGCAATACTGCCTTGTATTCCTGCGTATCTGTTGACGATCTGCCGACTCCTTCTGAACTACCTTTGTGTTACAATGGTCATGATTTTGCTTTGCTCATTGAGTGTTTTCTATCAAGCGTCCTTAGCCTCAGGTAACCCTGATAGCTGGCACATCGGGCTTGGCATTTCAGGCTTTCTGGTAGTCGTATTCGCTTGGATCTTTGACCTGAACAAACTCCGTAACACCGCCGCATTGCTCGCGATTGCTCAAGTAGGCTGCATCTACTGTTTCGGAGAATCAAGTTTAGCAAACGGGATCTCTCCGACTTCGCTGAATGGAATTATGGTCGTATTCACAATCACAACACTGGTGATGGCGTTTGTCAGCAACGCCGTCTGGGTGACGATTACGGCAAGAATGTCGTGGAGTGCCTTTCATAATGCCGTGGACAGCCTGCGACAAACTCCCCGTTTCCTGCCGATGTTCATGCCGCGATCAAGGCCTCGATATCGAATGGTGAACGGCTTCCTACTTTGGAACATGTCCCCGTTCATTCTGTTAGGAGCAATGAGTCTCTTGTTCCTGTACCCAGCCATCCTTCTGCTGATGATTCCACTTTGGGCAGCCGAAAAACTGCGGGCAATCCTGGCACCGCAGTACGCAATCTTCAGCGAGGGACTCGCGTGGGTTGTTTCCCTGATCACTGGGGTCGCCGCGGTCTCTCAGTTCTTCTTGCGTCACTAACAAGTTCACCCGGAAAGTGACAGCATTGCTCCTGGTCGATGTGAGCCTTGTTCTGTTTCCCGTTCAGGCTTTATGCTCCGGCAAAGAACAACGATCAATTACTACCGGATTCCCGTAACAGTTTCATTCCTATCGTGACTGAGGAAGACACCGTTGACCAGAGACCTGCAAACGATAGCGCTGTTGTTCCATCGCTGGTTCGAAACAGGAGCGGGCTGGGCCTGTGACAGTGCATTGCTGGAGAAACTGCCGGCCTTTGTGCGGTTGCTGACGCCGATTTTGCAGGCTCCCGACAGGCAGGAACCGTTCGAAATTCCTGTGGACGGCGGAGTCCTCATCGGGCTGGTCGAACCTGACTGCGACTGTCCCGATCCACGAGCAGCATCGCGGCACCCGTTTATTCTGAAGGCCGTGTTTCTGCAGAAAGAACAACGCCAGAAACTGGAGCGAATGAATGTCGGCTGGCGGGAAAACCTGCGGGCAGTGCTGGCCGCGACGGAACCGCCACGAGCCAGAACATCCGGAGCCCGTTATGTGCTGGCAGTCGATCAGATCATTTCCCCGCAGGGACGCACCGCAGCGTCAGACAGTCATGCGGCCACTCGCCCGGATGCTGCTGTTCGATCGAATTCCGGCTACACCGAACTGGAAGCCACTTTTGTTGCTCCTCGATCGCCCTTTGAAACGGTCGCTCCGGATTCCATCAAGCCCGCAGATCCTCATGCCACCCTTGATTCAACCGTTCCCGGAACAGGCAATTCAGCGAACCGCTTTGTTCGTTACTTTGGCGATTATGAACTGATCGAAGAAATTGCCCGTGGCGGCATGGGGGTCGTCTATAAAGCTCGCCAGGTGAATCTGAATCGAACCGTCGCCCTCAAGATGATTCTGTCAGGTCATCTGGCCACGGAGACGGACATTCAGCGCTTTCGAGCCGAAGCCGAAGCAGCGGCGAACCTGGATCATCCCGGGATCGTGCCGATCTTTGAAATTGGTCAGCATGATGGTCAGCATTATTTTTCCATGGGCTACATCGACGGACAAAGTCTGTCGCAAAGAGTCAAGGACGGGCCGCTGGAACCAAAGCTCGCTGCGGAGCTGACTCGCAAGATCGCCGAAGCCATTGCGTATGCTCATGAGAAGGGCGTCATCCATCGCGACCTCAAGCCTGCGAACGTACTGCTGGATTCCGTGGGTGAACCCAGGGTCACCGACTTTGGACTGGCTCGGCGGATGCAGTCCGACAGCGGGCTGACCAAGACCGGTTCTGTCATGGGAACTCCCAGCTACATGCCGCCGGAACAGGCTGCTGGCAGAACGAGTGAAGTCGGTGTTCTGGCAGACGTGTATTCCCTGGGAGCCCTGCTTTATTGCCTGCTCACCGGCCGTCCCCCCTTTCAGGCCGCCACACCTGCCGAGACGATGCGGCAGGTGATGGATCAGGAACCGGTGTCGGTTGTGTCCCTGAACTCCGGGATCCCACGAGACCTTGAAACCATCTGTCACAAGTGCCTGCAGAAGGATCCGGCGAAGCGTTATCAGAGTGCAAAGGAACTGGCCGAAGACCTCGGTCGCTGGCAGCGAGGAGAGCCCATCACGGCTCGGGCGGTGTCCACCACAGAACGAGTCATCCGCTGGGTCAGGAGGAATCGGTTAGTTTCGGCAGCTTCAGTAGTCGCCGTCATGAGTGTGATCGCTGGGACGGCGACGTCTCTGATCTTCGCGTTTCAGGCAAAGTCTGAAGCTGAATCGGCAGTGGCCGCTCGCAAAGCGACTGAAGTGGCATTGAATGAGTCGAACTTCACACTCGCAACGCTGGAACTTGAGAACGAACGCCCACTCGAAGCCGCTCGCTATCTCCAGTCGATCCCCGTCGAATCGCGCAACCTTGAATGGAGCCTCTCCAATGGTCGACTGATGGGTGGTGAGTTTGATGTTTGCCTGCATGACGGATCTGTTGCCGTCGTAAAATTCAGTCATGATGGACAATGGATCCTGTCGGGCAGCGGGACAGGAATCGTGATCACCAACGCTGAAACTCTGGAAAGGGTGCATAGTTTTTCGCTCCCGAATCACTGGTATAGCGTCGGGCCAGCTGCTTTCTCACCGGACAATCGATATGTCGCCGTCGGAGCACCTCGGCTCTTCGGTTTGATTTCAGAATCGGAGATGAAAGAACTTCCGAAAGTGCTAATTATCGAACTGTCAACAGGACAGATCGTGACACAAATTTTTGACATGGACTCGCCGAACACGCTGGAGTTCTCGAGTGACGGGAAACATGTTCTCACTTGCTCCGGTCAGGATGTGACCTCTTCGGGCTATAATCCAAAGCACGCTGTGTGCGTGTTTTCCGCCGAGGATGGAACACGAGTCTGGTCGATCGACCCTTTTGAGTCTCCGGTCCTAAGAGCTCATTATCTCAACAGCTCCGGACAGATCTTGATAGCATCGCCACGCGGGTTCTTTCAGGCAAGTTCACCAAATGATCTCAGAAGAGTTCTGGCAGAACGTGCGAGAGGCGGATTCTTCTTTGATGAAGAGCACTTTGCTGTCAGCCCGGATGGTCAGCATTTGATGACCTTCAACAATCCTATATCGGGAACTTCGTCAATCAATATCGCCACGATCTCGACTGGCGATATCGTGAAGACAATTTCTACAGTCGAAGGACTCCGCCGCTTTCAGTACTTCAAAGACGGCGTCAGAATTGCTGCTGTCGAGAACAATCGACGAATTGTTGTGTGGAACATAGAAACGGGAAAGGCTGAACAGCAGTCGCAGAGGCAGGGTGCCACCATCACGACATTTGCGATTTGCCCGCTTGGGCGGCGATTGATCACCGGCCATGAGGATGGTCGTGTCCGCATGTGGGACTTAACTTCGCTTGACAGTGGAGTCCGAAACCTTAACGACGACTGCAGGCTTGTTGCGGCGAGTTCTTCCGACGGGAAATCTGTTTGGGGGATTTCAAGTTCAGGCTTAATCGCGGCATGGGACTGCAATAGCGGTGAGGCGGCAGGCAGCAAACAAGAGTTAAAGCCGGATTTCCGGGACATCGATTCACTATTGCTTTCCAGCGATCAAAGAATTGCCGTCGTTTCAGGCGGGGCGGGATTGAGAATCAATAATGTTCCAGCCGGTACGGTAGAAGTTTGGGACCTTGAAGCCGGACGGCGGAAATTTCGGCTTTGCGACAACGGTGAAATTCGGGACTCAATCGCCGTGTCGCCCGACGGACATTCTGTCGCCTGCGTCATGAGCGATGGAACCGTGAAAATCTGGGATACTATGTCAGGCAATCTGGCTCAAACCGTGAAAGGCCTGAAGCAAGATGGTGACTTTGATTCGCCCGAAGCAAGAGTGGTCCAGTTCCTGCCTGACAACAAGTCCATCGCGCTCGCGACCAATTTCCAGATTTACATCGGGGAACCAGTACGATGGGAGCAAAGAAGAAGTTCTGCCAAATCGCATAACAATGGTATCACTTCTCTCGCCGTCAGTGACGATGGACGACTACTTGCCTCGGGCGACGGTAGCGGAAAGATCGTCGTGTGGGATGCAAAATCACTCACTGTGCTACAGGAATTCAAAGACCCGGGAGTTGAAGAGCGTAATATTTCGCAACTTAGGTTTGCTGCACGGAACACCCGACTGTTGAGCATGTCCAAACGTGGGCAGCTTGTACTATGGGATCTGTCAACCGGGCGGGATGTCTTTCGGCACTCGCTTGGTGAATCATGGACTGCTTCGGCAGTGCTCCTGCCGGATTCTTCGATTGCGGTCGCAAAGAGTGGTGGGTTGATTCGCCTGAAGGCCGGATCTGGTGAGAGCCGATTTCTGTTGGCCCCCTGGAAAGTCGACTACGCATTTTTCTCCGACGATGAACGCTCGCTTTTCGCCTCGAGCAGGAATGAGCGATGGGCAGAGTGGGTTCTTTCGACAGAGAGCAACCGGCCGGCAAATCTGCTTTCGACGATGCCAGCCGTGTCTCAGGAGGGTTTCTTCAGTGGTTCGCACCTGGTATCAAAATCTGGACGTTGGCATGTTGTTATCCGGGATAACGAAATGCAGATTTCTGACATCAGTCCGAGTGATAAGACAAAGCATGTCGCCAGGTCTTTGGCATCTCCAAGACCTCAGTGGCATGAAGCACAAGCCGTGGACTTTGAGAGAGCGGGCAACTGGTACGCAGCAAGCTACCATCGGTCTCAGTTATTGAAAATTAACCCCAAAGATGGATGGCGTTTTGATGACTTCCACACCGACGTGCAAAAATTGAGGGATACCGCTGGAGAGAATTCTGATGCATTGCCTCTGCCCTTATTGGATGCGATGAAACTGCAGCGAGGCAGTGAGTTACCACAGCTTACCGAGGAATCAGCCGAGGCTCTGAATAATGAAATCTGGGCGTTAGTGAAACAACAGCCCGTCGATGGCGCTGCGTCCGTCTCAGAAGCCCAGTTACGGAAGATGCTGGACATCTGTGCGAAGTACCCGAAGGCCTATTACTTCAATACGCTTGGGGTCGTTCAGTATCGTCTGGGACATTTTGAGAATGCCATCGCTTCCCTGGAACAGTCTTTGGCTCTCACGCAAAAACAAGAAGACAATCCGGAATCATCACCCGTTGACCTCGCGTTTCTTGCCCTCTGCCATCATCAGTTGGGGCATAAGGAAGCCGCCGAGGAATATCGGCAAAAGGCGATCCAGAATAGTGTGTTGACGTCTTTTGTGATGAACAGGCAAGTGCAGGAAAGTCTCTCTGAAATGGTACAGACCATTGACGGCGGGGATGCGGTCTCCAGCATCGCAACGCTTGATTCATTTCGCCAGGAGGGGACGTTTGAGAATCTTGGTCGCCACCTTTGGCGCGGTCAGTCGCAAGACTGGCTCCTTTCGGATCAGGAACCTCATTCCGGCAAGTATTGCATTCAACCGAGTTACTGGGATAGCACCTGTCTTCAGACAATCGCAACCAAGCCGAACACGCGTTACCGCCTCACTGGATGGGTTCGCACACAGTTCGACGTACCGGCAACAACGGAAGCAGGTTCTGAAGGCTCTGTGGGACAACAGTCTGGATCCAGTCCGGCAGTCGTTGCCCCGAAAGCATCATTAGTGGTCTTTTGCAATTTGAAGGATTCTGTGCAGCAAAAGGCGGCAAGCGACGGCATCTCCACGACCGTCGGATGGACTCAACTGTCCGTGGAATGGACGACGGATGAGGATCAAACATCGGTGATGGCCGGATGCCGTGCGGAGAATCATGGATCGGTTACGGGCAATGTATGGTTCGACGACCTCGTGGTCGAAGAGCTGCCTGAACCCTCACCGCAATAGCGAAGCCTGTACGGTTCGAGAACCTGCACATTCAGCCATCTGAATATCTTGACTCTCCATTTGGACCAAATTCTGAGAAGTCGGTTCACGTTCTGAGTGAAATTGATCATGGAAAGAAGCGGTCTCCATGGATTCAACGAACATGTTTCTGCCCATTGTGATGTCACTTTGGGGCCTCACGACGCTGATGTTAAATCTCAGCAAAGAACTGAACGCCATTAGAGACAAGATCCTGACCGGAACGAACAGGGATCAGCATTTCACGGTCGAGCATTGTCAGCTCATGCTGGAAAATGACTGGAAGCCTCTCACCTCATTCCTCATCCTCATCTGCTCATCCTATGGAATCGTCACGGCAGCGGCCCCCTATTATGTGGATCCTGACGGACGAGTCCTGGTGGTATGGCTAACCTCGTGGTTTGTCTCACTGTTCGGCTTTATGATGGCTTTGCTCTGGGGAATCCACGCTCCGGCCGACTACCGGATGATGAAGAAGAAGCTGGAAGCACGGTCCGAAAGAGAGCGTCTCCACGGCGACAATGCCGATGGATAGCCTCCCTGTCCCTGACCTTCGCACGCCGTGGCACAGGACCGGCCTCAAGTGAACGGGAAAACTGGGCGAGTCTGGATCATTCCGGTATGCTGTCGACTCCTTAAGGTCGGCAGACGAGCGAACCCCTTTCGCGTCGATCCATCGAAGAGACACACAAAGGACGTATCCCTTGAACGGTGACACTCAAACGATAGCGCTGTTGTTCCATCGCTGGTTCGAAACCGGAGCGGGCTGGGCCTGTGATAGTGCATTGCTGGAGAAACTGTCGGCCTTTGTGCGGTTGCTGACGCCGATTTTGCAGGCTCCTGACAGGCAGGAACCGTTCGAAATTCCTGTGGACGGCGGAGTCCTCATCGGGCTGGTCGAACCTGACTGCGACTGTCCCGATCCAAGAGCAGCATCGCGGCACCCGTTTATTCTGAAGGCCGTGTTTCTGCAGAAAGAACAACGCCAGAAACTGGAGCGGATGAATGTCGGCTGGCGGGAAAACCTGCAGGCAGTGCTGGCCGCGACGGAACCGCCACGAGCCAGAACATCCGGAGCCCGTTATGTGCTGGCAGTCGATGAGATCATTTCCCCGCAAGGACGCACCGCAGCGTCGGACAGTCATGCGGCCACTCGCCCGGATGCTGCTGTTCGATCGAATTCCGGCTCCACCGAACTGGAAGCCACGTTTGTTGCTCCTCGATCGCCCTTTGAAACGGTCGCTCCGGATTCCATCAAGCCCGCAGATCCTCATGCGACCCTTGATTCAACCGTTCCCGGAACAGGCAATTCAGCGAACCGCTTTGTTCGTTACTTTGGCGATTATGAACTGATCGAAGAAATTGCCCGTGGCGGCATGGGGGTCGTCTATAAAGCTCGCCAGGTAAATCTGAATCGAACCGTGGCCCTCAAGATGATTCTGTCAGGTCATCTGGCCACGGAGACGGACATTCAACGCTTTCGAGCCGAAGCCGAAGCAGCGGCGAACCTGGATCATCCCGGGATCGTGCCGATCTTTGAAATTGGTCAGCATGATGGTCAGCATTATTTTTCCATGGGCTACATCGACGGACAAAGTCTGTCGCAAAGAGTCAAGGACGGGCCGCTGGAACCAAAGCTCGCTGCGGATCTGACTCGCAAGATCGCCGAAGCCATTGCGTATGCTCATGAGAAGGGTGTCATCCATCGCGACCTGAAGCCTGCGAACGTACTGCTGGATTCCGTGGGTGAACCCCGAGTCACCGACTTTGGGCTGGCACGGCGGATGGAATCCGACAGTGGCCTGACGAAGACCGGTTCTGTCATGGGAACTCCCAGCTACATGCCGCCGGAACAGGCTGCTGGCAGAACGAGTGAAGTTGGAGTTCTGGCAGACGTGTATTCCCTGGGAGCCCTGCTCTACTGTCTGCTCACCGGACGTCCTCCCTTTCAGGCCGCCACGCCTGCAGAGACGATGCGGCAGGTGATGGATCAGGAACCGGTGTCGGTTGTGTCACTGAATTCCGGGATCCCGCGAGACCTTGAAACCATCTGTCACAAGTGCCTGCAGAAGGATCCGGCGAAGCGTTATCAGAGTGCCAGGGAACTGGCCGAAGACCTTGGTCGCTGGCAGCGAGGAGAGCCCATCACGGCTCGGGCGGTGTCCACAACAGAACGTGTCACCCGATGGGTCAGGAGGAATCCGATTATTGCGGGTTGAGTACCGCCACGGTGATGGCCATCCTGATCGGTTCAATTGTCTCCGTTGCGTTCGGAATCCGGGCGGAGGAAGAAGCGGAGAACGCAAGGACCGCCGAACGCGAAGCAAAACGGCTCGCAAAGCTGGCAAACGAGTCTGAGAACAAAGCCCGGAAGTCTGCAGATGATGCCACCGCATCGGCCAAGGACGCAGAACAGCAAAAAGTCGCCGCACAAAAATCTGCCGAACTGGCTCAGGCGTCAGAGCGTCAGGCAAAGCAATCCGCGGAAGAAGCCCGAATCGCCAAAGAGAAGGCGGAGAAGACGAAAATCCGCTCCGACTATTTACTTGCAATTGCCCGCTGGGACGCCGGTCGCATTCAGGAGGCCAATGAGGTCCTTCAAAGCATTCCTCGTCGTTATCGCAATTTCGAATGGTGGTTCATTGAAAGGGAGTTTGAAGGCTCCGCCGTGACAATCGACAATCATAAACGGCGGGCAACCGCATGTTTCAGCCCCGATGGTACTCACATTCTGTCGGCTTCCGGGAAAAGTCTCATACTGTGGGACACTATTTCAGGAGAACCTCAAAAGACCCTCGATGGCCATAGGTCCTCGGTGGAAAGTGTATGTTTCAGTCCAGATGGGACTCGTATTCTGTCAGGAGCGAATGACGATACGGTCAAGCTCTGGGATATGGCCAGTGGTGTAGAACTCATGACATTCAAAGGCCATGAGGCTATGGTGCGTGCCGTAAGCTTCTGCCCTAACGGTACTCGTTGCTTGTCTGCATCGGATGATAAGACTATCAAACTCTGGGATACCGCAACAGGGAATTTACTCCAGACGCTCGCCGGGCATGAAGGCATTGTATTCAGCGCGTGTTTCAGCCCTGATGGGGTCCGCATAGTGTCCGGATCCGAAGACAAAACAATCAGACTCTGGGATGCGGCGACCGGAAAAGTCCTCAAGACGCTGAAGGGGCATGAAGGTGATGTATCGAGCGTGTCCTTCAGTCCCGATGGCACTCGCATCGTGTCGGGATCCTGGTTGGACAACACCATCAAACTCTGGGATACCGCAACGGGTAATTTACTCCAAACGCTCGCCGGGCATGACGGCATTGTATCCAGCGCGTGTTTCAGCCCTGATGGGGCCCGTATAGTGTCCGGATCCGAAGACAAAACCATCAGACTCTGGGACGCCGCTACAGGAGACGAACTCAAGACGCTCAAGGGGCATGAAGATACTGTGACGAGCGTATGCTTCAGCCCCGATGGCACTCGCATTCTGTCGGGATCCTGGGACAAGTACCTCAAACTCTGGGATGCCGCGACGGGAGAAGAACTCAAGACTCTCACGGGGCATGACGGCATTGTATCCAGTGCGTGTTTCAGCCCTGATGGGGCCCGTATAGTGTCCGGATCCGAAGACAAGACCCTCAGACTCTGGGATGCCGCGACTGGCGAAGAACTCAAGACGCTGAAGGGGCATGAATCTCGTGTGACGAGTGTGTGCTTCAGCCCCGATGGCACGCGAATTCTGTCGGGGTCCTGGGACGAGACCCTCAAACTCTGGGATGCCGCGACCGGAGAGGAACTCACGACGCTCAAGGGGCATGAGAACGTTGTGTCCAGCGTATCGTTCAGTTCCGATGGCACGCGAATTCTGTCGGGGTCCTGGGACAACACCCTCAAACTATGGGATGCAGCGACCGGAGAAGAGCTCAAGACGCTGAAGGGACATGAGAGTCGTGTGTACCGCGTGTGCTTCAGCCCCGATGGCACTCGAATTGTTTCGGCATCACAGGACAACACGATCAGAGTATGGGATGCCGCGGCAGGAATGCAAATCCGAGCGATGGGGGATCAGGAAGTCGGCGTCGACAATGTATGTTACAACTCCGATGGAACTCGTATCCTCGCAATACTCGGCGATGGGAGTATGAGGCTCTACGATGCTGAGACCGGTGAGGAATTCCAGCCATTCAAGCAACGCTCAGGTGGCGTCTCCAGCATCTGTTTCAGTCCCGATGGAAGTCGTATTCTGTCGGGATCTTATGACGGCACGATCACGCTGTGGGACGCTAGCACCAGCGAAGAGTTACAGACAGCCACAGGGCATGAGTCTGCTGTAACGAGTGTTTGCTTCAGTGCTGATGGGACTCGTATCCTTTCAGGATCCGACGACAAGACAATCAGGATTTGGAGTGCTATGACAGGTGAAGCGAGGAAGACACTGCGCGGCTATGAACCGCATGTGAGTTGTATGTCTTACCGTTTTGATGGAAAGCTGATTCTCACTGGACATGATGATGGCAGAATCAGGCTTTGGGACGCATCAACAGGCGAGGAACTAAAGACACTCAAGGGACACACGGAAAGAGTCGCTCATGCGGTTTTTACGCCTGACGGTTCCAAAGTTGTTTCTGGATCGTTTGACAACACTGTTAAGCTGTGGGACTCCGTTTCGGGCGAAGAACTGAAGACGCTGAACGGACATACGAGCAATGTGAACATCGTTTCATTGAGCCCGGACGGCAAACGAATTCTGTCAGGTTCGGATGATCGCACTTTAAGATTATGGGACGCTGCGACCGGAGAAGAACTCAAGACGCTGAAGGGGCATGAAGGTGCAGTAACCAGAGTGTGCTTTAGCCCGGATGGAACGCGTATTCTGTCGGGTCCCTGGAACATGGAACTCAAAATCTGGGATGCTCTAACCGGACTTGAATTGCATACACTGCAGAGTCATGGATCCACTGTAACATGCATGAGCTTAAGCCCTGATGGCACTCGCATCGTATCGGCCGATAATTCGATTAGACTATCAGACGCCATAACGGGCGAGGAACTAAAGACGCTAAAGGGGCATACGGACAGTTTCATAGAGGTTGTTTTTAGTCCTGACGGTACTCGCATCCTGTCGGGATCCTCGGACAAGACCGTCAAGCTTTGGGACGTGTCAACCGGTGAAGAACTGAGTACGCTCAGGGGCCATGAGCAAGCAGTCACATGCGTGTGTTTCAGTCCGGACGGCACAAGATGTCTCTCAGGGTCCTATGACAGTACGGTCAGAATGTGGAATGCCGTGACAGGTGAAGAGATCAAGACGCTCAAGGGGCATGAAGGTGCTGTAACCAGCGTGTGCTTCAGCCCGGACGGAACACATATCCTGTCGTTCTCGGACGACAATACGGCCAGGCAATGGGACGCCGCGACCGGGGAGCAACTCATGGTGCTGCGGGAACAAGAGGGGTTTGTACGAAACGTCACGTTCAGTCCAAGTGGCGAGCGTTTGTCCGTTTGTCGTGACAAGCACGATTCCTTTACGGTCTGGAATAGCGTGATTGGCAGTGAGGTTCAAGAGTATCGCGGCCATGACGATGCCGTTACGACCACAGCATTCAGCCCCGATGGATTGCAGATCGCATCTGGAAGTCGTGACAAGACGATTCGCATTTGGGATGTGGATTCGGGCAAAGTCCAGAAGGTGATGACAGGCCATGCGGACGAAGTCACTTCGCTGGCCTGGTTTGCTGACAAGGTTCGCCTGGCGTCTGGAAGTAAAGATCACAGTGTCCGACTCTGGAATTCACAGTCCAGTGAAGTATTGAGTGTTCTGAAGGGACATACGGACGGTGTCGTTTGCATCACAGTCCTGAATGAAGAAGCTCTCATTTCAGCCGCCGCCGATCAGACGATTCGAGTCTGGAATGTCCTTGACGGCACTGAGCGGCTGAAGATCCCAACCTCTCAGGATCAAATTCAACAACTGATCGTCAGCCCCGATGAAACCCTGTTGGCCAGTGTCCGGGCTGATCGCTCGATTGTGATCTACGACCTGAAATCCGGCCAGGAGCGACAGAAGTTCACGGGCCATCAGGACAACGTGCTCACAGTGTCGTTCAGTCAGGACAGTCGTTCCATCACTTCTTTCGATGTGAAAGGCGCCCAGCTTGCCTGGACCATAGAATCAGGGAAAACACTGACATCGAGCGAACTGTTCAGGGTACGCTGGGCGTATTCTTCCAACCCTTCAGTCGACAGCCTGATCGCCATTCCCGATGGCAAAGACGTGCAACTGGAAGACCTGAAAGGACGTCCGTTCAAAGAACGAGAACTTGCCTTCCGCAAAGCCTTTGCAGCACCGAAACCTCGGTGGCATGAGGAACAGGCCGAGGCCTTTGAGAAAGCCAGTAACTGGTATGCCGCCAGTTTCCATCGGGCCCAGTTGCTGAAATTTGAGTCGAACGACGGATGGAGGTATGACGAATTTCAGCAGGTTCTGGAGAACCTGCAGGAGTCTCCTTCCACTGCCGGAATTTCATTTCCCGTTGCCGTCGTGGATGCCATCAAACTTCCGCGCGGAAATCAATTCCCGCGATTGACTGCGGAACTTGCATACGAGTGGAACAACGAATTCCGGACCGCAGCAGAACAAACTCCGACAGGCGAGAAGTCAGCGGTCACAGAAGTGCAGTTGCGGCGAATGAAGGACGTCTGCGAGAAGTATCCGAGAGCCCACTACTTTAACACACTTGGTGTCGTGCAGTATCGTCTTGGACGCTTTGAGGAAGCTATTGCATCTTTGCAGCAATCAGTCACCAGAACACCGCAGGAGTCCGAGAACCAACAGACATCCCCGTTAGATCTCGCGTTCCTTGCCTTGTGTCATCATCAACTGGGGCACAGCGAACAGGCTCAGGAATATCGAAAGCAGGCATTACAGCATGTCACGTTTCCGAGCTACCAATTCTCCACTGAAGTTCACAATGCCATTCGGGAAATGCTGACGGTCCTCGATGGGCCCGATGCAGTCGCCAGTTCTGCAACGCTTGAGTCGTTTCGCCAGGAAGGCGGCTTTGAGAAGCTCACCAGCGTGCATTCCTGGCGTGGTTCATCCGGTACCTGCAAGTCTCCAGCGAAGAACCGCATTCGGGAGCGACGTGTCTGAGGCTAACGGTTATTACAACAGTTACTGTGAGCAGACGGTCACTGTTAAGCCTAGTACTCGCTATCGCCTGACCGGGTGGATCAAAGCTGCCTTTGAGCCTCCCGCCAAGCCGAAGGTTGGAGCGAATGGCACGGCTCCTCGGGTGCCGGCAAACACTGAACCGAAAAAGCCGGAAGCGTCTCTCGTGTTTCTACGCAGTATTGATGAATTCCATTCCCTTCTGGTCACCAGTGAGGTCATTTCCGAGTCCACTGGCTGGAAGCAGGTTAGCGTGGAATGGACGACTGCCGACGATCAAACTTCCCTCGTTGCCGGTTGCCGAGTGATCAGCAACTGGGAAACCAAAGGCACGGTCTGGTTTGATGATCTGGTTCTTGAGGAACTGCCGCCGCAGTGATGGCAGCAAGGACGGGGTGGAGAAAAAGGAACTCTGGTGAGTTCCACTACTGGCTGAGGTAGTTACAACCGCGTGATTGGGGCCGAAAGAAACGAAAGAAGAGAAAGGTGCCTCAGCGTTCACGCACGTTCGCTGCGACTATTTCTGTCACCCATTTTCTGTCGGAACACAAACTATCTGAAGTCCAGACAAGGCCAAGAAACGCATAGGCAGGAGAATGAGGGCAAGAGAATGAACGCAGGAACAACGCGCACTGATTCTGCGACCATTCTCCTGTCTCCATTCTTCTGCCTGCTACCACTCACTTCGCCGCTCGCTGCGATTATTTTCTGTCATCCATTTTTTGTCGGAACCACAAAATCGAAGGCCAGACACGGGATGAGGAACTCTGGTGAGTTCCACTACAGACCGGGTGAAAGAAGGAACTCTGGTGAGTTCCACTACAGGCCGGGTGAAGGAAGGAACTCTGGCGAGTTCCGCTACGGGATTGGGTTTTGGCCGGGGAGATTGCGGAATTCAGCGAGCGTGCGTTCGGCTTCTTCGATGTTGAGTCGGCAGATCGCGATGCCGGCGTGGACGATGACGTAGTCGCCGGGGGCGGCTTCGGGGACGCAGGCCATTTCGACTTCTTTGCGGATGCCGTCGAATTCAATCACAGCGCGGCCGAAGATCGGATCGTGATCGAGCCATTCGATGACCTGTCCGGGAACGCCAAGGCACATAACGGATTCTCCGGCGTCAGCCTGTGACCAGCTTTTTGAAGAAGTCACCTTCATTGATCGTCGGGCGTTCCGGCCGGCCCTTGTACATCCATGTCAGCTCGCGATGATTGATGCCCATGAGATGAAGGATCGACGCGTGCAGGTCGTGCACATGAAGGCGATCCTGAACAGCTCGCAGTCCCAGTTCGTCGGTCCCTCCGATGGTCTGACCTCCTCGAACACCGCCTCCGGCCATCCACATCGTAAAGCCGGTCGGATTGTGGTCTCGACCATTGCCCTTTTCTGACATCGGAGTGCGACCAAACTCACCGCCCCAGATCACGAGTGTTTCGTCGAGCAGGCCTCGCTGCTTCAGGTCCTGCAACAGTGCCGCAACCGGCTGATCACTGGCCTGACAGAGTCCCGAGTGATTGGCTTCAATTCCGGAATGAGCATCCCATTTGCTGCCTGCTCCGTGATACAGCTGCACAAAGCGAACACCGCGTTCGACAAGCCGGCGAGCCATCAGGCACATGCGGCCGAACGTCGCCGTCTCCTTGTGATCAAGTCCGTACAGGCTTTGAGTCGCCGCTGTTTCCGATTCAATCGCGACGGCTTCCGGAGCATGTGCCTGCATGCGGAAGGCCAGTTCGTAGGAGGCTATCCGAGCTTCCAGTTCAGACTGTTCCGGATGTTCCTGGGCAAAATGTCCGTTGAAGGAACTGAGCATCTTCAGCTTGTTCTGCTGACGAGCAAGACTGGTCCCTTCCGGAGGATTCAAATTCGGGATCGGACTGGATGTCTCCTGCAGTCTCACGCCCTGGTACATCGCCGGCATGAACCCTGCACTCCAGTTGCGAGGACCGTTGACAACGGACGTCTTCGTGTCCTGCATGACGATGAAGGCGGGCAGATTCTGATTCTCGGTGCCCAGCCCGTAGGAAACCCATGCCCCAAGCGATGGTCGCCCGCCAAGCAGCGAGCATGTATTCATCTGACAGACGCCGGAAGAATGATTGATGCCGTCTGCCCAGCAGCTGCGAATGACGGCCATGTCATCAACGCAGCGAGCCGTCTGAGGCAGCCAGTCGGAAACCCATGTGCCGCATTCGCCATGCTGCTGCCATCGACGCTTGCAGGCCAAAAGAGGCGAACGAGATTCACCCATCGCGGTAATCACATCGCCGAAGCTCTCCGGCAGCGGTTGTCCGGCGAGCTGATTCAGCAGCGGCTTCGGGTCGAACAGATCGATGTGGCTGGGACCACCCTCCATGAACAGAAAAATGACACTCTTGGCTGTTGCGGGAAATCCCGGTAAGGATGAAGCCAGCCGTGAAGAGGCAGGATCACTGGCTCGCACTTGCGATTCATGAAGCAGCACACTGGCAGCAAGTCCGGCGAATCCGGCACCGCCGTTTACCAGGAACCTTCGACGCTGCAGTGCATTGACTTCGCTGTTCATGCTCTCGTCCCTTTTGTGCCCGATGGCTTGCTGACAAGGGCTGAAAATTCGCTGAAAGATTCTTGCCCCAAAGAACCTCGCCTTCCGGTTTCAGTTTTCAGCAGCAGGCTTGCTTTCTTTGACGTTCTCCCGGGAGTCCTTCGTCGCTTTGGAATCGTCGGATTTCTGAGGAGTCAGGATGAGGATCACGGGAGTTCCCTGCGGGGGAATTTTTTCCTTCCAGCCTTCGTACGTCTGAGAGCCATCAGAAGCAGAACTTTCTTCGCGGATATCAATCATGGCGTCGCCAAAGTTGGACGTACAAATCAAATGGCCACCTTCAGCCTGATAGAGTTCTTTGCCTGTTTCTTCATCCTTGAACATGGTGCTGCCAGCGAAAACGAAATCTGCTTTCATTGGCTGAGACTGTCCATCCGCGTAGAACTTTCGAATCGCCTTCTGATAATCCTCATTCTTCCACTTCGTCAAAAGGTCGTCGCGGTCTTCTTCACTCATAGGTCCGTACCACAGGATCTCATTGTTGAACCTGTCCCATCGAAGTTCCTTGTAGGGCATTTGCAGCCCAGGCGGCGGGCCGGTCAGTGACGCGGTGTGGTAGCGATGTGTGTTGCCGCGAACCCAGTCCTGAATCCTGGCCTTCTGGAGTTTGCCATCAGCGTCCAGCCATCGAGCTTCAATGTCGATCACCGGACCTGTCGGTGGCACAAACTCCGGAGTGAACTGCGCCGTTTTGCCTGGCTCCATTCCCAGTGCCAGCAGAGCACCGTGAATCACAAAGGCCTTTGAGCGGATGCGAAGAATGGTCTCGTGTTCTCGATTGCCTTCCGGAACCAGCACCATTTCCAGAACACAATCCGGGCATGCCACTTCCGTCCGAAGCACAACTCGCTTGTTCGCAGCATCAAGTGCGACGGTACCTTCTGGATTCAGCGGTGTTGCTCCTTTGAACTCTTTTTGAAGCAGCTCCGGTAGCGGTTTCAATGGAGCCCTCTCCGCTCCGGCCGGAGTGGGCGTTGGTGCAGCGGGGCGACCAAGCTGCTGGGCAAAACCAAAAGGCAATCCGATGCAGATGAGTCCGATCAGCATTGCTGAAAGAACCGACACGCCGGGAGTTCGGGGCCAGAAAGTCTGAACGGCATTTGCCATCGTTGAATGCTCCGCGATCGCCAGGAAGTCCGAGTGTCGTCGAACGACTCCAGACTCGGTCTCCGGCGCAATTTCAGGTTACCGGTGAAACCACATTCATGGTACAAAGATTCCCCGCCAATGTCTTCGGGAACACAGGAAGCCATAGCACGCGTACGAACTGATTTGCGGAGATGACCACCAGACGCAATTTTGCGAGGGCCTCGGTGGGCGAGACTCCCGCCGAGCCACTTCAACCCCAACCACGGCTCGACAGGAACCTGGCCCTCCCTATTGCGAATCATCGGCGACTTCCCGACCAAAATGTGCGAAGACGCGAGCTTTCGTGATTGGGAATGGTCGAATTTTCGGGATATTGCTGCATTCTGGCCTGAATTTTGTCGGGAGGATCGCCGCAATTTGACGATCACGCTGGAAATTTCCGGGGCGGTCCGTTACCTTTCCCCGCTCGATTTTCGGAACGGGTGTTCCGACAAGGATTTCTGAACTCTCCTGATCTCGTTGTTCCTATGCCAAATTCAGCATCAGCCGAAAAGTCTCTTCGCAAAGCCAATGCCCGCCGTGAGCGCAACCGCCAGCAGCGAAGCACCTTGCGAACCACCATCAAGCGTTTCCGCACGCTGCTCGGCGAAAAGCCAACACAGGAAGCGGCTGACAAACAGTTTGCTCTGGTCACCAAGGCTTTGGACCAGGCCGCTTCAAAGAAGCTGATCCACAAGAACACAGCCTCTCGCACCAAGTCACGACTCGCTTCACTGAAGCGAAAGACGTTCGTCGGCTAATCCAGCGAGAATTCGCTCAATCGTCGGGCTGCCTGCACAGGCAGCCCTTTTTGCTGCGCGGAGTGTTGGCACGGCAAGCTGTAGTGGATCTCGCCAGAGATCCTACCATTTCCGTTGCTGATGGGAACTCTGGCGAGTTCCACTACGGTTTCGACGGTTTGAACTTCGCTCGAGAATCGCGAGCTCTCGGGTACGTTTGCTTCGTGAAGTCACCGGACGGCTTGCGCCGTTCCGCTACTAGAGCCTCATTTGGGGTCTCGCGTCGGAGACGCGAGCTACTGTGAGCGACCGACGGAGAACAGTGCGAGCTGTTCGAGGACTCGACGGCACTGCGACTGAGGCAGGCCGCTGAGCGATTTTTGAGCGCGGCCGGCGAGTTCTTCCGCCGTTGATTTTGCGGACAGGATTCCGTGTCGCAGTGCGGGCAGTTCTTTCAGCCTTTGCCGATCGTCCGGAAGACTGGAGTCCATCAGTTCCCGAAGCTGCACTGCATCTTCTGCAGACGCTTCTTTCAGAGCTCTCAGGATGGGCAGCGTGAGTCGATGATTTGCCAGGTCGTTCGCGGAATCCTTCCCGGTCTGCTCTGCTGTCTCCGTCAGATCCAGAATGTCATCGGCAATCTGGAAGGCCAGTCCAAGCCGACATCCGAAAAGGCTGAGTCGATTTTGAACGTCGTCGGAAGCACCAGCACAGCGAGCTCCCAGGCGGCAGCTGACGGCAAACAACTGTGCGGTTTTTCCATGAATGACCCGGAAGTAATCGCTTTCCAGCTTTGACTGTTCAAGACGTGCGGCAATCTGATTCAACTCACCTTCGCACGTGCGATTGGTTGCTCGACCAATCAGGCGGCATGCTTCTGCGTCACCCGTTGTTGCGGCGAGATGAAACGCTTTGGAAAAGAGGTAATCACCAAACAGAACGCTGGTCTCCGTGTTCCATCGACGATGAACGGTCGAGACATGGCGTCGCAGGTCCGCGTCATCAATCACGTCATCGTGAACGAGCGTCGCCGAGTGAATCATTTCGACAACCGCTGCGAGCCGTATCACATTCGTCATCTGAGCCGAGTTGGCTCCGCACGCCTTCGCGCTCAGCAGGGTCAGAATCGGACGAATCTGTTTGCCCTGAAAGCGACTAACATGCTGAGCCACATCCTGCACGAACATGTTCGGATTGCTGAACTGTTGTGAAAGGAGCTTCTGCACGGCGCGCAGGTCGGAAGACAGCAGTTCCTGAATCTGCTGCTTCAGAAGGTCACGCTGTGAGGCTGTTGCCGACATATCACTTCACTTGATCATGGATGCCGTGATGCCCGATTCCTGACCGCACAGCACCGGGACAAACGAGTCCGCAGGATTATTCTCTGACAAAGTGACCTGAACGACCACCAGACTTTTCCAGCAGTCGAACCTGACCAATTTCCATGGCTCGGTCGACTGCTTTGCACATGTCGTAAATGGTCAGGCAAATCACAGATACGGCTGTCAGAGCCTCCATTTCTACACCCGTTTTTGCCGTCGCTTCTACCCGCACCTCGGTTCGAACACAGTTTTCCGACGGAAACGAAAACTGCACACTGACGTGTTCTAAGGGGAGCACATGGCACAGCGGAATCAGATCCGATGTGCGTTTTGTGGCCATTATCCCGGCCAGGCGTGCAACCTCCAGAACATCGCCCTTGGCGAGCTCTTTCTCTTGCAATAACCGCAAAGTTGCCGGCTGCATTAACACACAGCCTTCTGCCCGAGCCATTCGGTGTGTCACGGGTTTTCCCCCAACGTCCACCATGTGGCTGGAGCCGTCTTTGGCAAAATGCGAAAGCTCAGTCATAGCAGAACTATTCGATTCCCTGAGCCGACAGCCAGCGTTCTGCGTCCAGAGCCGCCATGCAACCAGACCCGGCTGCCGTAATGGCCTGCCGGAAGTAGTCATCAGCTACGTCACCGGCCGCGAAAACACCTTCCACACTGGTGTTGGTGCGATGAGAAACCGGCCACACGATGTAGCCTTTCTCATTGGTCTTCAGCTGGCCGTTGAGGAAATCGGTATTGGGCGTATGTCCGATCGCCGCGAAGTAACCAGTCGCCTCCAGCGTTTCTGACTGGGAAGGATCGACCGTACTGCGAATCCGTACGCCGGTGACCCCGTTTTTGTCGTCGCCGATCACTTCGTCGATGGTGGAATTCCACTTCACCTGAATCTTGTGATTGTTCAAGGCTCGTTCCGCCATAATGCGGCTGGCTCGGAACGAATCACGACGATGCACAATGTACACCACGGAAGCAAACTTCGTCAGGAAGTTCGCTTCTTCCATCGCGCTGTCGCCGCCACCGACAACGACAACCGGCTTGTTTCGAAATCGAGGAAGAGCACCGTCACACACCGCACAGGCAGACACGCCGCGGTTTTTGAACGCATCTTCGGACGGCAATCCCAGGTAGTTGGCTCGCGCGCCGGTGGCGACGATAATTGCGTGCGAAGTGAACTCTTCGCCGCTCAAAGTCTTCAGCTTGAAGGGGCGCTGCGATAGATCGACGCTGACAATGTCGTCCGTGACGATGCGAGTTCCAAAGTTGGTCGCCTGCTGACGCATCAACTCCATCAGCTCAGGACCGCTGACGCCATGCTTGCCATGAGGCGCCATGTACTGGCGTTTGTCTTTGGCAATCGAGGAATCAAGATAGGCAGTCATGTCGCCAAACGGAAAGCCAGGGAAGTTTTCCACTTCTGTCGTGAGTGACAACTGACCCAGTGGAAGAGTGCCTTTCTGGCGATTCTCCTCTGTGAACGCCCCCTCGTACACAATCGGATTCAGCTCTGCTCGAGCCGTGTAGATGGCGGCCGTCCATCCGGCAGGTCCGGAACCAATGATCGTCACTTTTTCGGTCATCGTATGCCCAGTCATTCCATCAGAGACTTCTGAAGCTCTGTCTTTGGTGATATTGCGTGTGAGCCCAGTCGAACGCCTGTCCACTGTTCGTCAGGTCGACAGTCGCTGCAACCGTGAAGGCTATCGCGTTTCGTCCCGGTCGACAACAGAGCGAATTCCGTGAGGATCCTGCGAGGTGCTGCCGTGGATCTCGATGTTGGGCGACAAGATGTAGAGCGATTGTCCTCAATCGCCTCCTCCGCACCTGCAAACTGAAGTCGCACTAAAGGGCGTGGTAGTCGCAAACGGCTGAAGATAGCCGTTCTACTCAGTGTCATTTCGGGGCGGCGAGACACGCGAATTGCTCCGCGGTATTATTCAGCGTCAGCCAATTCTCTGCTGGGAGTGACGCCTTATGAGCATCCTGTTCCTGATTCTGACTCTGCCGATCACATTTCCGGCCGCGGCGAAATCAGCATCCTCGGAATCGTCTGGAAGGATCGACGATTCAAAGTTTGAGATGCTGACAACGGACCGGATCGATCGTCTTCCGGAGCCTGATCGCCAGCAATGGCGTGACTATATGGAACGATCTAGGCAGCATGCGAGCAACGAACGCATGATCCTCGCGGACGAATGTCGTTCCGCAGGCAAAGCCAAAGCGACAGCCGCCCCGTCGAACAGCAAGGAGTTTGAGCCGGACAAGGACACTCCCACAAGCTGGTACCTGACGGAAGAAGCGACGCGACTGACTACAACGGTCCTGAGTTTCCAGACGCCGACCGGTGGCTGGTCTAAATCCATCGACTATTCCAAAGGCCCTCGCTCCGCGGGGACACACTGGACATCGCAGAACGGCGATGGCTGGCACTACTGCGGTACGCTGGACAACCGCAGCACGACCGAACAGATCCGGTTTCTGGCCAGAGTCTACAAGCACACTGGAAACGAATCCGCGAAGCAGGCCGCGGCGAAAGGACTTCAGTGGCTGTTCGATGCTCAATTTCCGAACGGCGGATGGCCCCAGAATTATCCGATCGAATCCGGCTACCATGAAGCAATTACTCTGAACGATGATGCCATGCTGCATGCCATGGAGATCATGCTCGATGTGGCCGAAGGTGAAGGTCCGTTTGAATTCACGGACTCAGAAACTCGCCAGCGAGCGTGTGACTCCTTTCAGCAGGCACTGAACTGTCTGAGCCGCATGCAGATTCGGATCAAGGGTGTTCCAGCGGTCTGGTGTGCTCAGCATGATCCTCTCAGCCTTGCGCCGGTCAGCGCCAGGAAGAAGGAGCCTGTTTCATTGAGCGGTGGCGAGAGTACGTCGATGCTGAAGTTCCTGATGCGTCGAGGCCCGCCGGATGAACAGACCCGAGCCATGATCGAGCCCGCTGTTGCCTGGCTAGAGACTCATCGAATCGTCGGCTTGCGAAAGACAAAGAACGCTGATGGCAAAACGGGCTATGTGCCGGATCCCTCATCAACCGAGATCTACTGGGCTCGCTTCTACGATTTTGAGACGGGCAAACCGATCTTTGCCGGAGCTGAAGACGGAGTCATCTATTCCACCTACAGTGAAATGGCCGAGAAAAACCGCGTTGGTTATGACTACTTCACGACCAGGCCAAAGGAACTGCTGGAAAAAGAAGTCGTTCGCTGGAAGAAACGGCTCGAAACAGGAAAACGCTGACACGATTCCACTTCACCACCCAATGCTGGACAATTCCTCCCTCCTCACTGGTACGATATCCCGCCTGTGCATACCCCGTGAAAGTGGTGCTCCGATGCGAACAAAACATGACCGCCTGGCCGTCGTGGCGAGAATCGTGAACATGGAGGAAGCTCGAATGGCTGGCAAACCGATTCCTCCCAGGCCATCCTCACCGGCACCTACTGGAACGCCTTCACCAGGATCGACACCTGCCAGTTCGCCAAAGCCAGCGGCAACACCCGGCGCTGGCTCATCATCACCACAGAAGACGAGCTCCGCTGAGACTTACGCGATTCAGAAACAGCCGCCGATCAGCCCCGCTCCTGCAGCCGAACCACCAAAAACAAATCCGCCAGCAGGCCGGTCAGGGAAGTCAAAGACACCAAAACCACCAGCGAGACTGGTGTCGCTCGATGCCTACCGCGGCTTCATCATGATGATGCTGGCGGCATCAGGTTTTGGAATCAGCGCGTTTGCGAAACTGGATTCCGGGTTGCCGGTCTGGCAGGTTCACAACCATGAATGGTGGAAGGCTCTTTCGTTCCACTTTGATCACCCAGTCTGGATCAGCGCATTTGACTATGTGAAGGTTTCATTCTGGGATTTGATTCAGCCAGCCTTCATGTTCATGGTCGGTGTCTCCATGCCGTTTTCGTATGCACGTCGAGAACAGCAGGGACACGGCTGGTTATCCCGCGCGTTTCATGCATTGTGTCGGTCCATCATTCTTGTGCTCCTCGGAGTGTTTCTGTCAACCGGCTCAGCAACTCGCACGGTCTGGGTCTTTCCGAATGTGCTGTGTCAGATCGGACTTGGATATTTCTTTGCATGGCTGCTGCTGAATCAAAAGCGTTCCATTCAGTTCGCCGCGCTGGCAGTTCTGCTGGCGACACACTGGACGTGGTTCAAGATGAACCCACCTCCCGCCGATTACGACTATGCGGCTGTTGGCGTGAAGATACCTGATGAGAACACAAAGCCGGATGATCACGAGATCTTCAATGGCCCTTGGGCCGCATGGTCGAAGAACGGCAACATCGCGTTTCGCATTGACCAGAAGCTTCTTCCGATGTTCCGTACTGTGCCGCCAAAGGAAGCCTCGGAGGAAACTCCGGAAGAAAACGCCGCACCGAAAGCCTCGCTGCCGCGTTCTTCCCGCTGGCTACCGGTTTCGCTGCAGGAGCCACCGGCAACTGGCCCCGGGACAGCCAATGAACCAGGCAAAGGTGATGAGCCAGCAAAAGGCAGCGAGACAGCCAGGTCAGCGGTAATTGTCGCTCCCGAAGCAGCCACGACCGATGAGCAGCCTCAGAGCAAGGCCCCTGCGCCAGTGATTGATGAACCCGCCAAAGGGGAGGCAACAGAAACGCAGCAGCCGCAAGCCGCGGGCGACAACAAGCAGGCCGCACCAGAAGCGACAACTCCGCTGCCGCCGGCGGCCGAGCCTGAATCGAGCGAGCCGCCACAGAAGAAAGGGCCGTCATGGATTCGACGAGTATTGTTCAGCAACCCGGAACCGTACGCCTTCAATTCCGGCGGTTACACAACCCTGAACTTTGTTCCGTCAATCGGCACAACGCTGCTGGGCATCATTTGCGGTCAGTGGCTGATGAGCAACTCGCTCAGTTCTGCGAAGAAACTCGGGCTGCTGGTATTGCTGGCCGCCATCTGCTTCGGCCTCGGCATTGGTGCTCACATGACCATTTGCCCGGTCGTGAAACGCATCTGGACTCCGTCCTGGGTCTTATTCAGTGGCGGTTACGTGATCGGAATGCTCGCACTTTTCTATCTGGTGTTCGATATCGCGCCTCTGAGACTTCTTGCATTTCCGCTGGTTGTCGTCGGGACGAACTCGATCCTGACGTATATGATGGGACAGTTGATTGGTGGATGGACTCGCAGTCGTCTGGTCGCGGTGCACTTGTCCGGGTTCATTGAAACGGTCTTCGGCCCGAAGGCTCTTGACCCCGAGTGGTATGCTCCGATCGTCCTGCCATCCGCTTCATTCCTGTTGTTCTGGCTGTTTCTTCTGTGGTTGTACCGTCAGAAGATCTTCCTTCGAATTTGAAGACGTACTTCATGGCATATGCGATTGAATGCCGTCAGCTGACAAAGACATGGCCGGGGAATCCGCCTGTCGAAGCTGTGCGGGGAATTGACCTGGTCGTCGATCAGGGAACATGCTTTGGTGTCCTCGGCCCGAACGGAGCGGGCAAGACGACGACCATTGAAATCTGCGAAGGACTGCTGCAGGCAACCAGTGGCGAAGCGTTGATTCTGGGACGCAGCTGGAAGACGCATCCGGAAGAGATCCGTGAACAGATCGGCATTTCTCTCCAGGAAACTCGGCTGTCCGAAAAGCTGACAGTGCTGGAAACGCTGACTCTGTTTCGCAGTTTCTATCACGATGGCCTGGATCCTGTGGACGCGATCGCGAAAGTTTCGCTTCAGGAGAAAACTCACGCCAGGATCAAATCGCTTTCCGGCGGACAGAAGCAGCGAGTTGCCGTGGCGACAGCTCTGGTCGGCAATCCGAAGCTGTTGTTTCTGGACGAACCGACAACCGGCCTGGATCCCCAGTCGCGTCGCGATCTCTGGCGAATCATCACGGAGTTTCGTGAAGCTGGCGGAACGGTTCTGCTGACGACTCATTACATGGACGAAGCGGAACGACTGTGTGACCGAGTGGCGATCTTTGATCGAGGCCGCATTCTGGCGATTGATTCTCCTCAGAAGCTGATTGCGGACCTGGGTGCCGAACACATGGTC
>JAXMBV010000038.1:0-62335 GCA_046349695.1 Planctomycetaceae bacterium
TCTGACTCGCAAGATCGCCGAAGCCATTGCGTATGCTCATGAGAAGGGTGTCATCCATCGCGACCTGAAGCCTGCGAACGTACTGCTGGATTCCGTGGGTGAACCCCGAGTCACCGACTTTGGGCTGGCACGGCGGATGGAATCCGACAGTGGCCTGACGAAGACCGGTTCTGTCATGGGAACTCCCAGCTACATGCCGCCGGAACAGGCTGCTGGCAGAACGAGTGAAGTTGGAGTTCTGGCAGACGTGTATTCCCTGGGAGCCCTGCTCTACTGTCTGCTCACCGGACGTCCTCCCTTTCAGGCCGCCACGCCTGCAGAGACGATGCGGCAGGTGATGGATCAGGAACCGGTGTCGGTTGTGTCCCTGAACTCCGGGATCCCGCGAGACCTTGAAACCATCTGTCACAAGTGCCTGCAGAAGGATGCGGCGAAGCGTTATCAGAGTGCAAAGGAACTGGCCGAAGACCTTGGTCGCTGGCAGCGAGGAGAACCTATCACGGCTCGGGCGGTGTCAACGACGGAACGAGTTTTCCGGTGGGCAAAACGAAACAAAACGCTGGCCGCAATGATCACAGGGACGGTGGTTGCGTGTTCCTGCGTTATGTTCCTCGCTGTGAAATTGATCGTCCTGAATCGTAGATATGAAGTCTTGGAGGAGATGGCGCAGGCGGCAACAGAAGCGGCCGAGGCGGCAACAGAAGTGAAGAATTTACGACAGAGGGAGGCGCAGGAAGCTCGGACTATGCTTGCTGAGGCGCAACGTGAGGCTGATAAGGCTAAGCAGGAGGCAATCGCGGCAAAACTTGATGTAGAGGCTGCAGAGAAGCAAGCACTTATCGCGGCTGCTGCAGCGGAAGCTGCCAATAAGCAAGCCCACAAGGCTTCAGAACAAACCGCCGTCGCCGAAATGACGCTTGTCGCAATTCTTGCAAAGCAGGAGCAGGCAGAAACGGCAACTCGAGTTGCACAGGTGGAAACGAAATGGCAGTCGATTCAACAACAAACGATTCGTGAAAACTATGCTGAGGCTCTTCGTCAGGTCGACGAACTTCTTAAGGCAGAATTGCTTTCCCGGCTTCCTGATGCAGAGCAGAACGATCGCCGGAAGTCTCTGGAAGCAAAGCGAAGCGAACTCCTTGAGTTGATTCCGAGGACTCAGTGAAAGTCGGTCAAATCATTTCTACAACCTTCCGGCGGGCAGACCAATGGTGCTCCAGCCAATCACAACTGTCCTTCGACCACACCGCTATCGCAAGCCGAGGAATGTTCCGTGACGGACGAGAACACCAGAGTGCACCAGCCGAAAGACGATTCAGCAACTCAGCGGACCCCCAATTCGTCGCAGCCTTTATCCTCAGGCTCCACGGAACTGGGAGCAACGCTGATTCCTCCGCGGTCGCCCTTTGAAACGGCGGTTCCGGATTCCATGAAGCCCATGGATCCACATGCCACACTCGACTCGACCGTTCCCGGGACAGGCAATTCGGCCAATCGCTTTGTGCGATATTTTGGTGATTATGAACTGATCGATGAAATTGCCCGGGGCGGCATGGGAGTCGTCTATAGAGCTCGCCAGGTGAATCTAAATCGAACCGTGGCCCTCAAGATGATTCTGTCCGGTCATCTGGCCACGGAGACGGACATTCAACGATTTCGAGCCGAAGCGGAAGCTGCGGCGAACCTTGATCACCCCGGCATCGTGCCGATCTTTGAAATTGGTCAGCATGATGGTCAGCATTATTTTTCCATGGGGTTTATCGACGGACAAAGTCTGTCGCAGCGAGTCAAAGACGGGCCGCTGGAACCAAAGCTCGCTGCGGATCTGACTCGCAAGATCGCCGAGGCCATCGCGTATGCTCATGAGAAGGGTGTCATCCATCGCGACCTGAAGCCTGCGAACGTACTGCTGGATTCCGTGGGTGAACCCCGAGTCACCGACTTTGGACTCGCACGGCGGATGGAATCCGACAGTGGCCTGACCAAGACCGGTTCCGTCATGGGAACTCCCAGCTACATGCCGCCGGAACAGGCTGCTGGCAGAACGAGTGAAGTTGGCGTTCTGGCAGACGTGTATTCCCTGGGAGCCATGCTCTACTGTCTGCTGACGGGTCGTCCTCCATTCCAGGCTGCCACGCCTGCAGAGACGATGCGGCAGGTGATGGATCAGGAACCGGTGTCGGTTGTGTCACTGAACTCCGGGATCCCGCGAGACCTTGAAACCATCTGTCACAAGTGCCTGCAGAAGGATCCGGCGAAGCGTTATCAGGGTGCCAGGGAACTGGCCGAAGACCTCGGTCGCTGGCAGCGAGGAGAACCCATCACAGCTCGAGCCGTGTCCACCACCGAACGAGTCATCCGCTGGGTCCGGAGGAATCCGATAATTGCCGGGTTGAGTACCGCCACGGTGATTGCCATCCTGATCGGTTCAATCGTCTCCGTTGCGTTCGGAATCCGGGCGGAAGCAGAAGCCGCAAACGCAAGGAACGCCGAACGCAAGGCCCAGAAGTCCGCAACTGACGCCAGAGTTGCTAAGGAGAAAGCGGAGGCAACCAAAGTTCGTTCAGACTATTTTCTGGCCATCGCCCGTTGGAATGTCGGCCGTATTCAGAAAGCCAACCAGATTTTGCAAAGCATCCCCCGACGCTATCGCAATTTTGAATGGTGGTGCACCGCGAAAGAGTTCGAGGGCTCTGCGGTGAGCATTCAAGGCCATGAGGGAGGAGTATCCAGCGTCTGCTTCAGCCCCGATGGAACTCGCATCGTATCTGGATCTGCTGCTAACCCGATCCGGGGGTGGGTATCGGGATCTGAAGATAAGACTATCAAATTATGGGACGCTGCAACAGGTAAAGAGCTCAAGACATTTACTGGACATGAGAGCAGCATAACCTGCGTTTGTTTCAGTCCCGATGGCACACGCATATCGTCAGGATCGGCAGACGGCGTCATCAAGCTCTGGAACGCGGCCACAGGGGAAGCAATAAGATCGATCAATGCTCACAAAGAAGAAGTGACAAGCGCGTCATTCAGTCCCAATGGAGACATGATTCTGTCAAGTTCACAGGACGCCACAATCAAACTCTGGTCTACTGAATCTGGCGTGGTACTGAAGATACTCCGTGGTCATAAGGACGCCGTAACCAGCGCTTGCTTCAGCCATGACGGTAAGTACATACTTTCTGGGTCCCTTGACAAGACGCTCAAACTTTGGGTTTCGACGACAGGCGAAGAACTCAAGACACTCAAAGGGCATGAGGGCGCCGTAACGGACGTTTGTTTCAGTCCCGATGGCGTGCTAATGATGTCCGCCTGCGATGATGGATGCATCAAACTGTGGAAACTGGAGTCCGGTATAGAACTTACGTCGCTCACTGGGCACTGGGGTAGAACGACGGCCGTGAGTTTGAGCCCCGACGGCACTCGAATCCTGTATGGTTCCCGTGACGATCGGCTCAAACTGTGGGATTTGCGGACTGGTGAAGAAGTTGTGTCGCTCGCAGGTCATTTGAGTAAAGTGACTGCCGTATGCTTCAGCCCAGATGGGACGCGTGTTCTGTCGGGATCCTATGATAATACTATAAAACTCTGGGATGTGGCCCCGGGAAAGCAACTCGAGTCAACAGAAATGGGTCATCGGCCAGCAACTGCTCTGGCCTCAATAAACAAGTTTGGAAAAGAGATTGTTTGCCTGAGTCCCGATGGGACAATCATACTATCATGTGTTGGTGGGCACTCGTTGATAGATTTCTTACCGGGATCCCATGAACACACGATCCAGCTGTGGAATACGGAGACTGGTGAAAAGCTCAAGACACTCAAAGGACATGAGAGCCGGATAACCAGCGCGTGCTTTAGCCTTGATGGCAAGTACATACTCTCTGGGTCCTATGACCACACGATCAAACTGTGGAATGCAGAAACGGGTGATGAGATCAAGACGCTTGAGGGGCATGAGGGGGCTGTCTCGGGCGTGTGTTTCAGCCCTGACGGAACGCGTATTCTGTCTGGTTCTTCAGAATCAGGAGACAGTGCGCTCAAACTCTGGGATGCGGTGTCAGGTCAAGAACTTAAGGCCTTCAAAGTTGAGGGTAGTTTAGGCGACATATGTTTCAGTCCGGATGGCAAGCGTATGTTGACGTCATCAGGGTGCATCAATCTATGGGATGCAGCGACAGGTGAAAAACTCAAGTCACTCCAATCTGGCGGCAAAGCTGCGTGCTTTAGCCCCGACGGAAAGTTCATTTTGTCTGCAGATTATTCCCACATGACCCTCTGGGACGTCGTGACGGGCGAAGAAATCAGAAGGCAAGAGTTTCTTGAAGACTCCGGGAATACCGTGTTTTGTTTCAGTCCCGACGGCACGCGTATCCTGTCTGCAGATCATTCCCACATGACCCTTTGGGACGCCGCAACTGGCGAAGAACTCATCTCCAGAGAGATGAGTCGTTTGCAAGGAACTCGCGTTTTCTTCAGCCCAGACGGCACGCGCGCAATGTACGCTGCTCGCGACGGCACCTTGAGGTCATGGGATGCGGCCACGAGCGGAGCCGTGCAGAAAGTCAAGCACGCTCCGCAGTTTGTTAGTCTTCCTGTCTTCGGCCCCAACGGAGAACACTTGGCCGTGTTTTGTGAACGATGGAATTCCTTCAGAGTGTGGGATATGCTGAATTTTAACGAATATCATGAATTTCGTGGACATAGCGATGCGATTACGACGGTCGCATTCAGTTCAGATAGTCTGCAGATCGCATCCGGAAGTCGTGACAAGACCATTCGCATTTGGGATGTGGAGTCGGGCAAAGTCCAAAAGGTGCTGACAGGCCATGCGGACGAAGTCTCTTCGCTGGTCTGGTTTGCTGACAAGGATCGGCTGGCGTCCGGAAGCAA
This sequence comes from Planctomycetaceae bacterium, assembly GCA_046349695.1. GTDB lineage: Bacteria > Planctomycetota > Planctomycetia > Planctomycetales > Planctomycetaceae > SXXK01. The sequence continues at coordinate 4,891 of JAXMBV010000038.1, forward strand.
AGATCACAGTCTCCGACTCTGGAATGCACAGTCCGGTGAAGTGTTGAATGTTCTGAAGGGGCACACGGACGCTGTCGTGTGCGTCGTAGTCCAGAACGAACATACGCTCATTTCCTCAGCCGCTGACAAGACGATTCGACTTTGGAATGTCCTGGATGGCACTGAACGGCTGAAGATCCCAACCTCTCAGGATCAAATTCAACAACTGATCGTCAGTCCCGATGAAACGCTGCTGGCCGGTGTTGGGACTGATCGGTCGATTGTGATATACGACCTGACATCCGGTCAGGAACGACAGAAGTTCACGGGCCATCAGGACAACATTCTTGCAGTGGCCTTCAGCCAGGACGGTCGTTTTATCACATCGTTCGATGTGAAGGGCGTGCAGCTTGGCTGGACGATAGAATCAGGAAAAGCATTGGCTTCGAGTGAACTGTTCAGGATACGCTGGGCGTACTCGTCCAATCCGTCAGTGGACGGTCTGATCGCCATTCCTGACGGCAAGGACGTGCAACTGGAAGATCTCCGTGGGCGCCCGTTCCAGGACTGTGAACTCGCCTTCCGCAAGGGCTTTGCAGCCCCAAAGCCTCGCTGGCATGAAGAGCAGGCGAAGCAGTTTGAAGCCTCAGAGAACTGGTTTGCCGCAACTGTCCATCGAGCAAACCTGATGCTGGCCGAACCTTCAAATCCGGAGCATCACGCTCTACTCCATGATGCCTTTCAGAAACTCAAGACCTCAGCCGGGGACGATGTTACAATCCCTGCTCGTGTCAAGGCAGCCCTCGAACTTCCTCAGGGGAAATTGTGACGCGACCGCTTCCTCAGATGCGTAGCACGTTGTCTCAAAACCACAGTTCCATCGTTTAGATGAAATGTAAGGCCCGTATGAATCGAATCAGCATTGCTTCCATGAGTTTTCTGTTGATCATCGGATGCGGACCCGGGGAAGAGGTTGTGCGACTTCAATCGGATGTGTCCGCATTGAGAGCGAGTAACGAAGAACTCAAAACCCAGTTTCAGGCGTTGCAGGCGACACTCGCCTCTCAGGCTGCCGATGTGAAAAGCGCCTCCGATGATGTGCAGAAGCAATGGAGCGACTTCCGGGCTGCGTACGATGAGAAGACGGCCACCAGGGTGATCGAGAATCTGAAGACTGTTTCTGATGCGATTCAGCAGTTGACCGATCTGAAATCGACGGGTGATTCAAGGCTCACCGAGATCACTGCTCTGAAGACACAGGCAGATCGTGTGCTGGAACAGATGCTTCAGCATGAGAAACAGGCTACGGAAATCGATCGTATTGGTTCGCTGACGAAGTCCATGGCTGATATGACCACAAAACTGAGTCAGTTGCAGACAGCAGTGTCTCAGGCAGAACAAGAAGCCAGCAGTGCCAAATCGGCCGCAGACTCAGCGTCACGCGAAGCGCAGAGTGCTCGTCGAGAAGCCAGTGCAGCGGAGAGAAGAGCCAGAAACGCTGAGTCAAGGGTGAAGTAACTTTGGAGTGTGCCATTATCAAATGGTCTTCAGGTCCCGGCTCTGGCGATTGAACGCAATTCGCGGTTCATTGTTGATGGAAGCGACTGCTCAGACAGGAAAGTTCAGAGTCAGGGAAACGTCATGAATGATCCAACGCCACGAAATGAAACACGAAGTCCCAATTCTGACCCTGACCTGCCCACGTATATTCCTGAGACGGGGATCGATCGGCTGACGACAGGCTCTGGAAAATCAGACGTCGTTGACCGTCCGGACCCATTTCAAACTTTAGATTCGACCGTCCCAAATTCCCATGCGCCCAGTTTATCGAACACTATTCGATACTTTGGTGACTACGAGCTTCTTGAAGAAATTGCCCGAGGTGGGATGGGAGTTGTCTACAAAGCGAGACAGGTCACTCTGAATCGCATTGTGGCATTGAAAATGATTCTGTCTGGACAACTGGCCTCCAGTGAACAGATTCGCCGCTTTCATACGGAAGCGGAAGCCGCTGCAACTCTGGATCACCCCGGAATCGTTCCAATCTTCGAGATTGGAGAACACGAAGGCCAGTATTTCTTTTCAATGGCCTACATGGATGGAATGAGTCTGTCGACGCGAGTTCGTCATGGCTCAATGCCACCCGCCGAGGCCGCTCTGCTGACTCGCAAGATTGCAGAAGCTGTGGATTATGCTCATGCGAAAGGAGTGATTCACAGAGACCTCAAACCCGCGAATGTTCTGCTGGACGCACATGGTGAACCCCGCGTGTCCGATTTTGGACTGGCTCGTCGGCTGGATGATGACAGCGGTCTGACTCAGTCCGGTGTCGCGATGGGTACGCCCAGCTATATGCCGCCGGAACAGGCTGCCGGACGAACGGAAGACATCGGCCCACTTTCAGACGTGTATTCTCTGGGGGCCATGTTGTACTGCCTGTTGACAGGACGACCTCCATTCCAGTCGTCAAACTCGACAGAAACACTTCGGCTGGTGCAGGAACAGGAGCCTGTCCCGCCGCGGATTCTGGACCCGATGATCGATACGGATCTCGAGACCATTTGCCTGAAGTGTCTTGAGAAGCTTCCGTCGCAGCGATACGCCTCTGCCAAAGCCCTCGCTGAGGATCTTGATCGGTTTTTGAACGATCAGCCGATTCTGGCAAGGCCTCCCGGTTGGCTTGAAAAGTGCTCCCGATGGGCAAGACAGCATGTCGTGATCGTCGCCGTGTTGATGGTCTTGCTGATCTGCACGGCGTCCGTATTCCCGGCGGTGATCTCTGCCGCATTACACCTGCAGTCAATGACCCGATTGATTCCTCGAATTCCGTCTTCCACTGACATCGTGCGAAGCCCTTTCGGTACTATCGAAGTGATGGACAAGACCATACAGCAACAGCCGGACAACGGGGCAGCCCGTTTTGCCAGAGGTCTGGCATACTATTCCTTGCTGAAATATCCGGAAGCACTGGAGGATGCTGAAAAGGCAGCAAAACTGACAGAACATCGTGACTGGCACGTGCTGTTACTGCTCGGGAGCACGCTGTCCGAACTTGAACGACACCAGGAATCATGTGATGTCCTCGCCAGGGCTGTTGCTGTGTCGAGAGAACCAGCGATCCTGCTGAAGCTGGCCAAAGAAAAACAGGCCGTGAAGGCATTTTCCGAAGGGCTGTCTGCGGTCAGCGAGGTGATTAAACTGCAGCCGGGACTGGCTGAGGCCTACTCAGTTCGAGCGGGCTTGCTGGATGAATTGGGGAGACCCGCAGAAGCAGCTGAAGATCGGTTAATGGCACAGCGCCTGGGGCTGGATGAAGAATAGATCTAGGCGGAGAACGGAAGTCGAATCGGCCGGGAAGGCAGGCTGAACATCAAAACTCATTTGAAAATCCTTCACAGCGTTGACTGCTGAAACAGAATTGAGAGGAATTGTGGTGGCAACAAACTCCAAAGAACTCAAGCTCGTGCGCATTGGCATAGGACTTTTGCTGGCAACTCATGTGGTGTTAGCCGCTTACATAATTCTCCTGTTTTCGGCGCCGATGCTCGTGTCCAAGGTCCCGGGTTTCGCCACTATCTACTTTTGGCTGCTTCTATACGGTTCGATCATCGTGCTGGTGGTTGAGGTTTTGACTGCCGTGGGGCAATCGCTTGTGCTGGCATTACCGAGAGAATCCAGGGCCACAGGGATGGCATTACTGGCTCTTGCGTGTTATGCGGTTGCCATCATTGCAACGGGTCTCGACTATTTCATTCGAATACCTCAGTGGCTGTCAACTTCGACCGGAGCCGTGAGCTTCTTGGGGATGGTGCTTCAAGTGCTGTGGATCAGAAAAGCTGCGATGTGGCGTGGCCGGCCAGACATTGCCTCGACCGCAGGGAGTTCACTGTACTATGGTGCCGGATCCGTGGTCTGCTGGGTTGTAGTCGCAACAGCTTCCCGATGGCTTCCAGTCGTTGGCCGCCAGAATGAGCTGGCCGGCATCTTTTTGTTTTCAATGCCCTTCTTGTTGCTCATCTGTGTCATTCTGGGCTATATGCGGTTCATTCGTTCCTTGCGGCTGTTGCAACTGGCACTTGGAGCATAACAGCAGGTGAGTTCTTTGGAATCGCAGGCCTGAATACCAGTCCTTAAAGAACGTTCAACAAGGTGGCCTGCTCAGAGTGTACCACACAGCCTGGTTGCAGGAACGCTGGCAACCTTCAACGTTGAACCCCATAATCCTGTTGGCAATCAACCACTCGCCGCCAACCTCACCGCTGTCGCAGAACCGAGGAACAATCAGTGCCGGACGACACTCCCCAGGAGCAACAGCGTAAGGATGATTCAGAAACTCAGCGGGAGTCGGATTCGCCGCGATCGGATCCGGACGGTTCGGGGGATCTGGATGCGACTCACATTAGTGACCGGTCGACGTTCGAGGCCGGATCGCCGGCTCCGAACCAGCTTGCAGACCCACATGCAACCATTGATTCGACGGTACCCGGGACTGGTCCGGCGACAAATCACTTTGTGCGGTACTTTGGCGATTATGAATTGATCGAAGAAATCGCCCGTGGCGGTATGGGAGTTGTCTACAAAGCTCGCCAGGTGAACCTGAATCGCATTGTGGCACTCAAGATGATGCTGGCGGGACAGCTGGCTTCTGAAGACGATGTAAAGCGATTTCGTCTGGAAGCAGAAGCTGCAGCACATCTGGATCATCCTGGTATCGTGCCGATCTTTGAGATCGGCCTGCATGAGGGACAGCACTACTTCTCGATGGGATTCGTCGATGGTGAGAGTCTTTCGCAGCGCATCAAACGCGGTCCGTTGCCGCCAAAGGAAGCCGCCGAGCTGACTCGCAAGATTGCTGAATCCATCGCCTATGCGCATAGTCGCAATGTGGTGCACCGAGACCTCAAGCCTGCCAATATTCTTCTGGATCAGACTGGTGAACCAAAAGTCACGGACTTTGGGCTGGCAAAACGCACCGACTCCGACAGCGGACTGACACAAACTGGCGTCGTACTTGGAACCCCCAGCTACATGCCGCCGGAACAGGCAGCGGGCCGAATCAGTGAGATAGGTCCGTTGTCGGATGTGTATTCACTGGGATCTGTTCTTTACTGCCTCCTCAGCGGTCGTCCGCCGTTTCAGGCGCCGACTGCAGTGGAGACCATGCGACAGGTGATGGATGAAGAGCCCGCTTCTCTTTCTGCTTCGGACCCTCGCATCCCCAAAGACCTGGAAGCGATTTGCCGGAAGTGTCTCCAGAAGGATCCTGCGAAAAGGTATCCCTCAGCAAAGGACGTCTCTGACGATCTGGGGCGCTGGCAAAGAGGCGAGAAAGTCACCGCCGCAGCCAACACCTCGTTTTCACAGCGCTGGCCCTGGCTAACGGCCACGTTGCGGAGATGGCATCTGATAATCGCAGTTCTCATCATGGTTGAATTAGCGTTCTACAGTAATTTGATCATGGATCGTTTAGGTCTCGAGCCTCCCCGCAATTACGGCCGCATTATTTCTAGCTGGTGGCTGGGAATCCTGTTCCTTTTGTTTTGCAGCTGCTCTTGGCTTACAGTGTTTTTGATTCGACTGCTGCCGAGGATAGGTTGTCCGCCGGGGTCTGCAAATCCCATATTTGCAAGCATCCATCGACTTGCCAGGAAGCAACCATTCATATTCTTCGGACTTTCATCCATACCGGTGTTGCTGGCATGGTCTTTCCTGACTTTGTATTTGGCCAGCCAATGGGAGGCTTATCGAACAAATAATAAAGGGCAGGAGAGCCGCCAGTCGGCGCTGGATCAGCCCCCTCCTGACCACCGCGACCCTCCGGCGGTTCTGTCGCAAGGAGCGACAGTAAGATCAACAGGGAAACCGCAGCCGTTCTATATTACTTTCATCTTACGCGGTGACATCGCCGGAAGATTCATCGCAACAGTCGACAACGCGACACAGACCGGGGAACGGGGGGATGTTTTGCAGTTTGGTCCACTTTCCACCGGCCTGCACGAGGTCGAATGGAATGATACGGGCAAACACAGTGGTTCCGAGCGAATCAAACTTGATGACAAGGGCATGGTGGAAGGGCAGCCAAAGGTGTATCAATTTGGCGGCCGTGAGATCACTTCTTACGAAGAGGTCTTTTCGGAAGTGGTTCGCAGGATGCCGAGTCCATACGGAGCCGTTCATTTGCAAACAGCCGACACCAGTCCTATTGCCTTCGTGTTCGACTGGTCGGGCAGTATGAAAGAGAACCTGGGGAATTCCGGAGTCACTCGTGCGAAAGAAGCTTTAGCCGCCATGAGTAAGCTGATTTCACTGCAGGATGCTTTTTGCCCCGGTAGCCTCAGGGTGTTTGGACATCGACGCGGAATCACGGCGCTCAATCCGAAATTTGCACCTCACTTCCAGGCGTTTCAGTTCCCGAATGAGTCTAATGAAACCCCAGATGACCCTCAGAAGGACTCACAGCAACTGGTTTCGCTCACACTTCTTAATGGCGATGGCCAAAAGGCGTTTGACGATGTTCTGAAGCGACTTGACAAGTCCCAACCATTCGGAGCAACCCCCTTGCTCTACTCGCTGTGCAGAGGCATTACTCAAGATCTGCAATACAAGCCTGGCATGGTAGTGGCCATCACCGACGGCGCAGCCACCGACCCCGAGAACACCAGCGAATTGATCCACTTGTTGAAGGATTCAAACGGCAAAATCCAAATTCTAGTCATTATGTTTGACATCAATGCTGCCGATACGGAAGCGATCACTCAGTTGTTCGGTCAAGAGGGCCTAAGGCAATGGTGTACCGTCAAGAGTGCCACGGATCGAAACGGGATCATTCAGGCACTCAATGATTTCCGCAGGCCTCCAGTACTTAAACTTGAGAACCCTCCGTTGGAACCTATCCATATTGAAGCGCTTAAGGACAGAAATCATTTTCAATATGAGGACGAAGAACTGCCTGTGGGGATCTCATACCAGCTGGTGTATAAAGACCTCAAAACAAAGGACAACATTCCACTGGAGTTTAGTGCAGGGGACACACAAAGGCTTCAGGTCGACTGGCCCAATAACGAATTCCTTTTCATTCGCTCTCCGTCCATTGCGTCCTCAGAATTTCGGAGTGCGAGCACTGAAGATCGGCAGACGCCCACTCAGCTTTCTGCCATCTCAACGGCAAAACGAAACGGCGCGGACAGCTCTCTGGAAATAGATCTCATGTTGACTGGTGACGACAGTTCTCTGCCCGTCAAAACACCGGAAGAAGTCGAGTTCTGGTTTGAGGCGGACTCTGCGCCGGGACAGCAGTTTCATCGGTCCGAAGAACGACTGCTCCGTGATTCCAGCGGCCTGCTGATTGGAGCGCCTGCCTGGAAAGTCCGGCTGCAGGACTGGCCACGATCGCATGTTCGAGTCAACGCCGTGTGTCGCATGACCCGCACGAGGCCCGACCATGTCTTCAAATGGTCCGAAATCGCGGAACACAACGGTCCCGACAAGTTCCTACATCATCCTGCATCCAGAGAACTGCCGAACGCGGATCTCTGGTATCGAAAACTACCGGACAAACTCCAGATCCGCCTGGATGTACCGGATGGCAGCCCCGAAAGCGCCAAAGAGCTTCCGGATGTCCGAATTGAAATTGGCAAGCGGGACGCGACAAACGGGGAATTTTATCCGGACCGAGTGAATTCCGTTTGTCGGCGATTCGAAAGTGGATCTGTCGTGTGGGAGTTTGAGGGTGACTGGACGGACGATAAACTCGCTGAGCGGGAGATCGCTCTGACGTCGAGGTCAAGTCGGCAGAATGGTGCACTCGTGCTCAAACAGCCTTTGTTGGTTCCTGTAGAAATGAACTAAGCTATACTCGCGTACTGCCACGGCGGCAGACGCTCCAGTGGCTAATGATGGCGTTGGCCGTCAATGTCGTCGGTCCATGCGTGCCTGTCTGGTGCGTTTAAGAACGCTGGCGATCCTCGGTTGCGAGCACCTGCAGCGACTCATAGAAAAGGCCAGCGGTGGCAATATTCAATTCAGGAAAACTTGATTCGATCCAGATATTTGCGGCTGATCTGGCGATGTACTTGCTCGGGGCAACACTTCGAAGAATAGCCAACAACTGCTGCCCGTTTGACGGGACGCCGCTTCTGCAGGAGCCGGAGTTTCTGCTGGTCAGTAGATATCGAGTAGCTGCCTGCTGCTACGGTCGATGGAAATGGAAGGGGAATTCTCTGTGAAACTCAAGACAGACGACCAGACAGATCGGATTCGCGGGGTGCTTGCCGGGCTGGCGGCGGGCGATTTTCATGGCGGGCCTGTTCGGATGGGGATGAGGCTCGCTGAGAGTCTGGCTGACCACAACGGATTCCATCGCGATGATGTGATGGATCGCTATATGGCGTGGTATCGTGAAGGTTCCTTTGACACCGGCCCCGTTGCGGATCGAGTGTTTGCTCGTGTGCAGAAGGGGCAGGCGGTCGATGATGCGGTGAAGGCGGTCCATCTGGACCGGAATCAGTTGACCGGTGGCTGCAATCCGGCTCATCGTGCGGTGGCACTTGCGATGTGCAGTGCGATTCCGGTGGAGTCACTGGCGGGGGCCGCGTTTCAGGAGGCATCACTGACTCATTTCGACTCAATTGCTGGAGATGTGTCAGCCGCCGTAGTGGTTCTTTGCCGTCACCTGATTTTGGGCAGTACATGGTCGCAGGCGCTGGATGCGGCAAAAGGAAATCGGGACCCGGCGACGAAAGACGCGCTCGCGGTTATCCCGGAAGCACAGCTTGACCGAGGTGGATATACGCCTCACGTCCTTGCCGCTGCAATCTATTTCCTTGATCGACACCAAACTCTGCGGAAAGCACTGGATGCCGCCTATGAATTCGCAGGACGGTGGAACTTCTGCCCAGTCCTCGTCGGGGCAATTGGAGGCGCAAGGTGGGGGGCATCATCTGTCCCTGTCGACCGAATTCGACACACGGAACCAATGCCCCGAGTGAACGAGGCCACTGAGAGGCTACTTGCCTCCTGGGGAACTCGCACGATCCTCAACACATAGGATGACAAAACGTGCAGGTGGCCTGTGATTGCTACAGGCTGCTAGTTCTTGCGAACTCGACGAGCGATGTCCTGGAATGAGAAGCCGGCTTTGAAGCGAGTGTCGATGGACTTGCCGGCGCTGATCAGTTCAGGGTTCGCGACACGCGTCTTCTGCATGGAACCAACAACAACGACGCCACCTCGGTTGGGAAGATTGAAGACGTATGTCTGAGGAAACGCTTCCCTGATCGTTGCGATGTCGGCTTCCATCTGGTCATGGGGATTGATGTTGTAAACAACCGATCCATTCTCCGTCAGCAGTCCCTGCATCTGCTTGTAAAACTCAATCGTTCGCAGTTTGAGCGGGACGCCGGTTTCATCCGTGTCGGCAGACGGCTTGAGAAACGCGTCCATGTAGATCGTGTCGTATTTGCTTGTCGTGGTCTTCAGGTGCTCAAACGCATCTGCAACGATCAGCTTCACTTTCTCATTCTGCTTCACCTTGAAGTACTTCTCGGCCAGCTGCACAACGATCGGGTCAATTTCTACTGCTTCGATGGCAACTTCGGGATCGTATTTCTGCAGGAAGTGAACCATCGATCCACCGCCCAGTCCCACGATCATCACATTCTTCTGTTCGGGCTGAACGAGGTAACTGGCAAACATATGCTGAAGATAGTTGAACTTCAGCACATGAGGCGCTTTCAGATTGACCTGGCTTTCAAAAGCCTCCTCACCGGAATCACGAACGAACACCAGTGTCAGCACATTGCCATTCCGCCGAATTCGGATGTGCGAGTACGTCGATTTGACTTCGTAAACAACACTTCCCGCATCGCGATCTGACGCAACCGCGGCCTGGTAGAGCGCGATTCCAAGAACTGCGATGAGCACAGAACCTGCGGCGAGCATCGTGCGGCGGGGCATCAGGTGCTGGGACGAGGCGACTGTTCCTGCGTCGGAGGTCGAATTCTGTCCGGAAGTGAACCCGAACGCGGTCTTCAGATGTCGAAGAAGTGACATAGGAGTGTTCCACGCTGCGAAGTTGCAGCAATTCTTGTGTTTGTGACCGTGCGGTGACCGCTGTCGCCGAGATTTCTCAGAAACGTGCTCGCCCTGTAAGCGTAAGCATAGACCTGTTCAGAATTCCTGTGAAGGTAGCCGATTTGGGAATTCGTGCCGTTCGAAAGATCCGCTGTCTGTAGCGGCAAATTGCTGAAAATGAGATACTTTTGACGCTGAAGCCGAAGATGCTCAGCGTGCGGCCAGGCGGACAATCGTCGCCCGGACCAGCGAACGGATGATTTCAACCAAGACCAACGTCTGAAAGTGCAGGAATGCAGGACCCGCGTATTGACCGCCTGGCCAAAGTACTGATTCATCACAGCTGCCGCCTGAAAGCGGGACAGAAAGTACTGATTGAAGCGTTCGACCTTCCCGAACCCAACCTGATCTGTCGCCTTGTTGAAGAGGCTTCCGCTCTTGGGGCCATTCCGGTGGTTTCCGTCAAGAACAATGCTGTTCTGCGAAGCCTTTACCGGACAGCGACTGATGCGAGCATGGGGCTTGCCGGGAAGTTTGAAGCGGCTGTCATGTCGGAAATGGACGCCTACATTGGCATTCGCGGTTCAGCAAACTCCAATGAGTTCGCTGATGTGCCGGGCGAGAAAATGGATCTGTACCAGAAGCACTGGTGGCAGCCGGTGCATATTCAGATTCGAGTCCCCAAAACTCGATGGGTCGTCCTGCGTTACCCGACGCCGTCGATGGCTCAGGCCGCCAGTAAGAGCTGTGAACAGTTCGAGGACTTCTACTTTGATGTTTGCACGGCTGATTACGCGAAGATGGCGAAGGACCTTCAGCCTCTGAAGGCTCGTATGGAAGCGGCGGATCAGGTTCACATTACCGCACCGGGTACGGATCTTCGATTTTCGATCAAGTCGATTCCCGTGGTCCCGTGTTCCGGGGAATGCAATATTCCGGACGGTGAAATCTTTACGGCTCCGGTGAAGGACAGCGTCAACGGAACGATTCAGTTCAATACGTCGTCGCGGTATCAGGGCACAGTGTTTGACGGCATTCGCTTTGAACTGAAGGACGGGAAGATCGTTCACGCCACGTGTCGCAACGCTCCCGAACGCCTGAATCAGATTCTGGATTCCGACGAAGGGGCTCGCTACATCGGTGAATGGTCGTTCGGGACCAACAATCGCATTCTGCATCCGATGCTGGATACACTGTTTGACGAAAAAATCGGAGGTTCCTTCCACTTTACTCCGGGAAATGCCTACGACGAGGCGGACAATGGCAACAGAAGCCGTGTCCACTGGGACCTCGTTTTGATCCAGCGAGCAGATTACGGTGGCGGAGAAATCTGGTTCGACGGCGAACTGATTCGTAAGGATGGTTTCTTCATTCCGGCAGATCTTCAGCCGCTCAATGAAGGGCTTCCGCGTTAGTTGTTGTAGGTGGAACAAGTCCTTTCGGAACAAACAACTGCAGAGATTCAGGTTCAGGAGTCAGCAATGCGTGGAATGAAAATCTTGCTGCTGGTTGGATGCCTGATGACAGCAGAATCCGCATCCGCGGCGGCCCAGGATCAGTCTCAGCGACCATTGCCATTTCCAGACAGGAATGTTCCCGGCACGAAAGCTCAGCAGGAACTTCTGAGGCAGCTCCGCGCATTCCTTGATCAGCAGCAGAAACAGTCCGACGCACCATCACAGCCGTCAACAGAACCCTCACAGGCTGAGCCAAAGAACTCCGAGGAATCAGGTCTGGATCCGGCGCAACTGGGGCGGCTTGGTGAGGCACTGCAGAAGCTGAAGGATCAGTTGCCGCCAGGCATGATTCCCCCGAGCCTCGGGAATATGCCTGCTGACAAACTTCAAAAGTCGCTGAGCAACCCTGAGACGCAGCAGCGGATGCGCAAGCTGCTGGAGCAGTTCCAAAGAGACGGCCTGTTGCCTCCGGCTGAGAAGGGCACAAACGAACCTCCGCTTCCTGTTCCTCCTGGGTCAGCTGTTCCGTCGCAGCCTGAGGCAGAGAAGAATGGTGATTCATCGACAGGTAACGGCACTGAGGAAAAGAGCAGCGATGGTGCAAAGCCACCAGGCCGTAATGGTGAAGCCCGTCGCAAGCCAGCCGATGACCGTGCCAACAACAGCGACAACTCCTCAGGGAAACAGCCTCAGCCTCGTGACGGGGATGCTGAATCGAACAGGCCCAATCAACCGCAGAACAACGATGCGGGCGATCCTGAAGTTCCAGACTCAGGAAACAGACAGGACAGTAACAGCAGCGAGCCGCAAAACCCGGAACCAGACGCGCGGCCCAATGTCCCGAAGGTTCCCATCAGTTCCCTGAAAGCGCTTGAAGACTTTCTGGAACAGTTGTCGCGATCGGCAAACGACCAGGACGTTCCTCCAGCGGGGTCGTCTGAGTCGAATTCCAATTCAAATCCAAATGCGAATCCCGGTCCCGATCCCAATTCCGGATCGCCGAGGAACACACCGCCGTCGGGGTTACAGAATCCCGCTGATCCTCAATCGAACCCTTCTGTCGGAACGCCGCCTGGCCCAAAGCAGCCGTTACGACGCCGGGAATCGTCGCGACCAAACCCCGTTCCTCGTCAGCAGCCTTCAGAAATTCCCGGCGCTAACCCGCCAGCGGGGAATCAGCCATCACCATCCCCTCGTGGCAATTCTTCTGGACCGCCTCTGAATCCGCTGGACTCCGTTCCGGGCATGGATCCTCAAGGTGATTCTCAGTCTGACCGCGCGCAGCAGTCGCAGCAGGCGATTGAGAATCTGCAGCAGCTCCTTCAGAACGAAGCACTTCGCCGGCAGGCGGAACAAATGCTGGATCGCAATTCGCCTGAAACTGGTTCGCCAAATCCTCTTCTGAATCCGCGTGGATCGCAGCCGGTTCCGGGGCAGAATAATTCGCAGCGTCCGAACGATGCGCGAGATCGAATTCGCGGGGCTGGACCTGGATCGGAGAGGAATCCGCAGAACGATCCAGGAACACCACCGACAAGTCTGCCTGACGAACAGACTCCGGATCAACAGTCGATTGAAGACTTTATTCGTCAGCAGATGAAGAAGATTCAATCACAGCCCAACATGCAGGATCCGGTGCCAAATCCGTCGATCAGCCCGAATCAGCCTGCTCCCGGGCAAACGCGAAATCCTCAGGGGCAAATGAACAATCCGAGCGGGCAGAATCCCAATCAGAATCCTCCGCGAAACCAGTCAGCCCAAACTCCTCCGAGTGCAAATCCAGCGAACCCGGTAAACCCAACAAATCCTTCGGAACCACAGAAGCCGCCCATTAACATCGCGGAAGAGGTCAATCGACGGGGGCTGAAGGATACGTTGAAAAAGATCTGGGAGAATGCCAAAGAGCAAAGTCGAAAGGAAGATCTGCCCGCCTCCAGCGCGCAGAACGGGCAAGCGCCGTCGAGCGGAGATGGCATCAATCTGAAGGACGTTCCGGCCGATCGGCTTCTGAAGATGCTCGACAACTTCTCAGACGATCTCGAAAAGCTGGCGAAGGATACCGAATCGAATCGCCGGCCCGATCGACCAGGCCGCGTCATGCCTCAGCCTCGGCAAACTCCGGAGCCTCCGTCAGCCATCAGCGAGCTCCGAAAATCTGCCTCCGAGTGGCTCTCGGATGCGATGCCCACGAAGCCTTCGCAAAACTCCGGTTCGCGAAGTACTCCTGCCGGAATGTCGATGCCATCTCTCAGCGCGGACTTTGATACGACACCGGCCATTCTACTGGCCGCACTGCTGGGACTTGCAGGAGCAGCGATGATTGCAGGGCGCTATGTCCGGAACCGAGCGGCTGGTAGTACCGACGCGGCGCTCGCGGCTCTGGGACCTCCACTGACACCCGAACAGATTCACAGCCGCACCGATGTCGTGCGAGCCTTTCATCAGGTGGCACTCAAAGGCGGGCAGACTGTGGAAGACTGGTGGAATCATCGGGACGCTGCGACTTCACTGGCAGCGGCCGCGCCGCAGAAACAAACGGCCGTCGAGACGCTGGCCGAAGCCTACGAACATGCTCGATACCTGCCGGACGATATTCCTCTTCCGATGGAGAAAATCGAAAGTGCGCGGGCGGCTGTTCGATCGCTGAGCTGAGAGATTCCGGCGGCTGCTTGCCGTATCATTCCTGACGTGCTAAACACGCGTTTCCGAAAACCTGAACTGTTGACCAACAGCGGAGCATGCTTCGTGTCTGAAATCGATGTTTACAAAGAGTGGCTTGGCATTCCCGCAGATGTTCGTCCTCCGGATCACTATACCCTCCTGCGTCTGGTGCAGTTTGAGGATGATATTGAGAAGATTCGAGGCAACTATCGAAAGCTGAATGCTCACGTTCGAAAGTACGCAACGGGTCAATACCTGGTTCGTTCTCAGGAATTGCTGAATGAACTGGCGAAGGCGATGTTGTGCCTGACGGACCCTGATGGCAAGGCCGAATATGACCGAAGCCTCGGCCGGGAAACGCCTCATTCCGAAGAAGACGAACCCCGGACGGTCCTGCAGTATCTGGTCGCACGGTCTCTGGTCAAACGTGGTCAGGTTTCGGAGATCGAACATTTTGCGGAAGCACGCGGATTGAATCATCGTGATGCCGTCATTCAGATGAAGCTCGTCGAGCCTCCGGATGCGACTCGTGCTCTTGCCGCGGAACTGCGCCTTTCGTACATCGACCTCGAAGACATGCTGCCCGAAGACAGTGTGCTGGACAAACTGCCTCGGCGTGTCGTCAAGAAGCACTCCTGCCTGCCGCTGTTTGAAGATCGTGGTTACCTGATGGTGGCATGCGTGGACGAACCGACACCGGATCTGGAAGACGAGATCCGCATTCGGTATGGCTTCCCGATGCGACCGGTCCTTGCAGTACCTCGCGCGATCAATCAGGCCATTGCAAAGTACTATGCCCCCGGGATGCGGGAAGAAGCGGTCGGCAGCTCTGCTGCTGAAGAATCGCCCAAGGCAACACAAAAGGGTGCAAAGCCCGAAAAGACCAAAAAGGAAGCTGCAGCAAAGCTGGTCAGCAAATCCACTCCGCTGACAGAAGAGCAGAAGCGGGAACGGATGATGATTTCCGGCATCGTGACCTGCTGGTCCATCATCGGAACCGTTGGTGTCTTCTACTTCAAAAACGGCGCTGCGACGATTGGTGACATCTTTCTGGGTGTCATCGTCGGCGCGATTGTGTTTGGGATCATGAAAGTGACTTACGCGAAGTAACGGCGAACGCAGTTCTTTGGTGCGCGGCGACGCGATGTATGGGCGTCAATCAAATTGGCGCCAAGTGAATGGGAGTCATGTGAAGCATGTGAATGAGGGGAGCAAGGCACAGGGGAATTCCCGGAGTTCGCTTTCATGGCTTAACCACAACCAGCTCTTTCCATGCCCATCGATACAGATTCCGTGAATCCGTGTACCGCGCTTCTGAGGCTGCGGATCCAAGTACCACAATGATCAGTCGCCGACCGTTGCGTTCGCCGGTCGAAACAAGACAGGCACCTGCCTGATCCGTGGTGCCGGTTTTCATGCCGTCGAATCCTTCAATTCCCAGAAGCTCGTTCGTGTTCTTCCACAGGACGTTGCGTCGATACCCAGCGGCACCTGTGACTGTGGTTCCGAATTGCCTGGTTGATGTGACTTTCCTCAGCAGTTCGTTGTTGAGCATCCTTCGGGCGAGTCGGCTGAGATCGATTGCCGTAGAAAGATGATCCTTGTCGGTCATCCCGTGAGGATTGACATAATGAGTCTCCGACATGCCCAGCGAAGCCGCTTCTGCGTTCATCACGGCGACGAACTGCTCGAGCGGATCCTGAGAGGCAGCAGCTGCGGTCGCGGTCGCTTCATCCCGCGCCACGCGGTTTCCAAAATGCTCGGCCAGCGCGACGCTCATGTCGTTTCCGGACGGCAGCATCAGACCATACAGCGCGTCGTGGATTGTGACCTGTTCGCCGCTGCGAAGATCCGCGGTGGATCCGCGAGTTTCATCCGCGCGAACGGACATCGTCAGAGTTTCCTTCAGGACTTCGGGCTTGCGACTGGCGAGTTCTGCAACCAGCCAGGCTGTCATCATCTTGGTGGTACTGGCAAAGTCCCGGCGAACCGCGGAGTCTTTTCCCGCAAGCTCGCGTCCGTCGGCCGCATCGACGATCGTCCATGCATCGCACGAGACAAACGGAGCACCTTCGAGCGAATCGGCGGGCTGTTTTGGCAGGACTTCCGCATTCGCAACGTCCGGTGCCGGGACTTCGGTTTCTTCAACAACCGGCCCCAACACTTTCCAGAATTCTGAGTTCACAATGCCATCAACCGCCAAAGAATTTCGTTCCTGAAACAACTTTACGGCCGCTTCGGTGGCAGGGCCAAAGTCACCGTCAACACCCAGGCCGGGTGAAGGCTGCAGGCGAGCGTTCAGCGTTCGCTGAAGGTATTCCACCTGTTCGCCAAATGCGCCCACTTTGAGGTTCAGGTCGGCTCCAGGTGAAGGCGCATCCCAGGCCGGATTGAAGTGCTCCAAGGCGATCCGTCCGATTTTTCCCATCAGCACATGAGCCGCATTGTCGTCGTCCCAGCGCTGGTCCTTGTTGTTGGTCGTCAGAACGCAGATGGCAATCGGGCCTTTGGGAGTCATCAGAATTCCGGCATCGCAGCGACTGTTTCCAACCGCTCCGGTCTTGTGAGCCAGTTTGGTTGTGGCAGGAAGCTCCTTCGCCAGCATTCCTCGATCTTCACACGCCAGCAGGTGTTCGATCATCGCTTTGCAGGATTCAGGCTTCGCGACCGTTTCTTTGTGAATGCTGCTGAGAAGGTTCACAATGTCGATCGCTGTTGTGCTGCCAAGTCCGTACTGACGACTTCGTTCCGGCGCGATCGACGTGTCGCCTCGATAAACTTTTGCGTGAAGTCGAGTTTCCGGATAACCGAGTGCCGTCATGTCTTCCGCTGTGGATGGCAGTCCGATCTGATCCACCACCAGATTGGTCGCAGTGTTATCGGAGTATCGAATCATGAGTCGAATGGCATCACGCAAGGACAATGTCAGGCCGGAAGAAAAATGTCCCGTCAGAATTCCTGAGCCGGGCACTTTGTCTTCTTCCTTCAGAGTCACCATGCGAGTCAGGTCGAGCTTTCCCGCGTCCGCCTGACGGTATGCCGTCACCATCACGGGCAGCTTGATCAGACTGGCCGTAGGCTGCACCACAGTTTCTCGCCAGACGAACTGCTCGCCTGTGTCCAGGTGTCGAATGACGATGGCAACATCGCCCTGGTGTGAATCGATCAGGGGGCGAAGACTTGATTCAAGATCTGCAGCCGAAACGGAACCGATCAGAAGTACAGCAGCGAAGAACGAAGTAAGTCGCATTGGCCTGTCCAGTTGGGGTACGCCGAAAAGATGAATCAAAGCTGCGCCTGTCAGCACAGTTAACCATGTGTCCCCTGGAAATACCACCGGCCAGGCGGAGGCTTGCCGCCATGGTTCAGAACGAATTCCCGAGCGAATCACTCAGTATTCGGAGCAGCCTTTGGGCGGAATTCGGGTCGCTTGCGTTATGGACTGAATTCATGAAACTTCGCGCTTCCGTTTGAAAGCGAGCGCAGGGTGCGTTCGAGTCTCTTTACTGCAGAATATTCCGAGAAACTCAATGACCAAGAATCGTCAGCCCGAAGTCACAGCGGCAATTAAAGACCTCGATTTTGATGCCAATGACTATCAGATTGAGCTGAATACAAACCATGGCAAGATCACGCTCGACCTGCTTCCGGACGTTGCCCCGGGGCACTGTGCCAACCTGATCGGTCTGACAAAGATCGGTTACTACAATGGTGTGACGTTCCATCGCGTCATCAGCGGGTTCATGATTCAGGGCGGATGTCCTCTGGGCACAGGTACCGGCGGTCCGGGATACACGATCAAGGCCGAATTCAATTCGACCCCGCACGTTGCCGGTGTTCTGTCGATGGCACGAACGAATGATCCAAACTCCGGCGGATCTCAGTTCTTCATCTGCCTGGGAACTCACGCGTACCTTGACCGTCAGTACACCGCGTTTGGAAAAACAGCAGACGCAGCAAGCATGGAAGTTGTTCGCAAGATCGGTGCTCTGCCAACCGACAGCAACGACAAGCCAAAGACACCAGCAAAGATTGAAACAGCAACGGTTGTTGTCCGCAAGAAGGCTTAACAAGGGCTGAAAGCCCTTGACCCAAAGGAGCCTACCGGCTCGTTGCCAAGTCATCGCTCACGTTGTTCGCTTGCCGCAAACATGCACACACCGTGCGCGCCAGAAACAGAGTAAGGCTCTAAAGGGATCGCGCACTCTTTTAAGAACCTGTAGTGGATCTCGCCAGAGATCCTGCGACATTCGCCAGAGATCCCGCGATATTCGTTGATCAAAGGAACTCTGGCGAGTCCCACTACGATGATACGGCGACGGGAACTCTGGCGAGTTCCAATGCGATGACACGGCGACAGGAACTCTGGCGAGTTCCACTACAGTTTGATTCTCTTTTTCATCGTCACCGGGTTTATGAAGAAGAACGCTGCATCTGAGTCGCGACGGTACTGGCTGTTCAAGTCAGAGCCGGATGTGTTCTCCATTCACGATTTGTCGAACGCCAAAGGCAAACGGACATCGTGGGAAGGCGTTCGAAACTACCAGGCTCGCAACATGCTGCGAGATGACATCAAGGTTGGCGACGGCGTCTTTTTTTATCACAGCAACGCCGATCCGATGTGTATTGCAGGAACGGCGGAAGTCGTCAAAGCAGGGTATCCGGATCACTTCGCCAGAGAAGCCGGGCACAAGTACTTCGATGAAAGTGCCACGGAAGACAATCCGATCTGGTACATGGTCGACATCAAGCTGACTCAGATCTTCAGGGCGCCGGTGACTCGCGAAATGATCAGCAGTGATCCGGTTTGCAGAGACATGATGGTCATGAAAAAGGGAAGCCGGCTGTCCATTCAACCGGTCACCGCTGACGAATGGGCGGCCGTGCATCGTCTGGCGGAAGGCTGATCTGCGAAGGTTGCGCTTCCGACACTGTCTGCGTTTCATCGCACGGAACGAAGAAGGAGAAACACACATGTCCGGAAGTCGATTGATGCGATTCTTCGCTGTGATCCCGCTCCTGCTGTTGATCAGCGAAAATGGTACCTGTCAGGAGGTGCCGAAGACGTCGAAGAAGAGCGAACGCCTGCTCGTTGTGGCTCCGAAAAAGTTCCATCCATCACTTGAGCCCTTCATTGAGTTCAAGAACACGGTTCGTCCGACGGAACTTGTTGAACTGGAGCAGATCCTTGAGAAGGGAGTGGGCGCTGACGATCCGGAGAAACTCAAACGCTGGCTCTTCACGGCATTTATGCAGCGCGGCTTTGGATATGTTCTGCTCGTTGGCGATGTGAGTGTCCTTCCGGTCCGCTACATGGTGCTGGACCGAGTGACTCCGGCGGCGTTCGACTATGCGTTCTATCCATCCGACCTGTATTACAGTGATCTCCTGAAAAAGGATCGCACGTTCGAAGACTGGAACGCGGCGAAAGAAGGCTTTCACGCAGGTTACTTTGGCGAAGTGCGCGGTGAGAAGAATAAGTCTGAAGCGATCAACTTTGATCAGGTCGACTATCTGCCCGAGATCGCTGTCGGGCGATGGCCCGTGGAGACTCCTGAGGAAGTGGCCATCGTTGCTCAGAAGAGCATCACATACGAAAAGCGAGCCATGGCAGATGTGTCGGTCAGAAGAGCCGGTTTCATCGCTGTTGGCGGATGGGTTGATACTCGAAGCCTGATGAACAAGTGGGCCGAATCTCTGGAGGCTCGATGGGCGATTGACCGGCATTACTATGCCGGGAATCAGATTCCCACGAAGACACCCCCGTCACCGGAAGCAACTCGAGGACTGTTTGACCGTGGATGCAGCCTGATTGTTCATGCCGGACATGGTCAGGCGGATGCATGGGAACAGTGCTTTTCCGTGAGCGATCTGGATCAGATCACCAATCTGGAACATCTGCCTGTTGTGGTTTCCGCCGGATGCAGCACTGCCTACTTTGCTCCGCTGGCGCCGTATGGTGCTTACGTGGACGTGGATGGCGTTGAGCATATCGGCACTGATGCCGGTGAACAGTTCAGTGGTCCTCCTCCGGCCCCTTCCCCAATTCAAACCGGCCGATTCAATCCCACCGGGCTTGGCGAACAGATCCTCAAACGCAACGAACACGGTGCGGTGGCGTACATCGGATGTAACACAGGTAGCCAGCCCTGCGGACTGACGCTGGTGGAAGGGTTCCTGAAATCCGTCGGCCAGTCGCCTGGACAGCATCTTGGCGACAGCTGGAACGATGCGATTGCCCACTATCATCGCAAAGAGAAACTTGCCGAACTCAAACCGGATGACGGGTGGTATCCGCCCAGCATCTTCTTCCAGGGGATGAAGTTCATGCTGTTCGGCGATCCCAGTCTGCCTCTTCCATAGCGGTCATTGCGAAACTCATCATTATGAACATCCTGATTGCCGGATGTGGTTACGTGGGGATGCGTGCTGCTCTGTTTTGGAAGCAGTCAGGCCATTCGGTCTGCGCGATCACTCGCAGTCATTCCAGAGCGGAACAGCTTCGTGGGCTGGGCATTGAGCCGCTGGTCGCCGATCTTGGCCAGCGAGCGAACTGGCCCGTGCTTCCATCTGTCAATGTGCTCCTCTGGTCGGTTGGGTTTGATCGTTCCGCTGGCCAGACGCGCGATGCGGTTTGGGTTGAAGGATATCGACAGCTGCTGCAGCACCTGTCATTTCAGGACGGTGGGCGAGTTCTCATGACGTCGAGCACTGGTGTGTACGGCGATGCTCAGGGTGATATCGTCACGGAAGAGACACCTGCGACACCGGCCAGCGAAAGCGGGATCGCCTGTCTGAAGTCTGAGGACGTCCTGCGAGAATATTCCGCGAGGACCAGGACAACGTCCAGCATTCTGCGACTGGCGGGAATCTATGGCCCCGGTCGTTTGCTGCGGCGACTCGATGAGCTACAGAATAAGGTTCCCATTGCCGCGCCACCGGATGACTGGCTCAATCTTGTCCATGTGGATGATATCGTGAAGACGCTCAGCTTCGTCGCTGAGATGTCCAACCCGCCAGAGCTGATGAATGTTGCTGCTGCTCATACAGCCACGCGGCGAGAGTACTATTCCACTCTGGCGGAGCTGACTAACAGCCCGCCGCCTGTTTTCAGTGACGACTCGGAGACTCGGGGACCGCGTGTTCCAGACAGTTTTCCTGCGTCGTCCGGCGGTCGTCGAGCCAATGGGAATCGCCGTGTCACCAGTGTGGTTCGTTCTGCGATCGGACTGACCTTCGAGCACGAGAATGTCCGAAGCGGATTGGTCCACGCTCTGTCGCATTCAGAATAAATTGGGATCACTTCTCGAACATTGACCCATCCGAAGATCGCTGACCGCCCGGCAGGAATCCACGCTGGCTGCTGATCCTGCTACTGATGACCTTGATCATTCGAGTAGAACACATCAGTACGAAGGACATATTTGACTCCGGCCGTCACGGGGCATCCTTCGTGCCAGCGTTCATGTCGAAACAGCAGGGCAGTGCCGGTGGCCGGTGAAATTACGTGTTCGATCTTCTCCGGTGTGCCGTTCCCGTCGCGATACTCACGAAACGCGGTTTCTCCACCTTCGCAGTCGTCGTTGAGATAGACAAGGTACGACAGCCGGCTGGATTCACCGCGTTCATTCGTCACGACTCCGTCTTTGTGACGTTTGAACTGCTGCAGAGTGGTGTAGCGATAGAACCTGAGCTGACTGTCAACACCGGTCGGTGCATGGCCATCAAGAGTGGGCAGGAAGGGAACAATGCGAATCCAAAGCTGCTCGGCCAGGTCCGGGGCGTTGAGTTCGATGCGATCATTGTTCCGGAGATGCGTCATCATCTGACGCCCGTTCGACGTGCGAACTGATGCTGCGACAAATCCGGCTGCTTCCGCTCGAGCAATCAGTGCCTGACACTCGGCCGGTGTGAAGACACCGGTGACTGTGAAAATGTCCGGGTCGATCGACGTGACGATATGTTCCATGACACAGCTTTCCGGAAAAGTTGAAAGCGGTCGGTCACCAAAAGACTGGTGATCTCAGGAAGCACGACACAGGATCAGACCGGCGGTTCCAGCTCACGATTCGATTTCCAAAACTGGAATCCGGCGTCGAGACAGCTATTCCACCGTCACGCTCTTTGCCAGGTTTCGCGGCCGGTCAACATTACAGCCTCGGTGCAGAGCAATGTGATAGGCCAGCAGTTGCAGCGGAATCGCGCAGACCAGTGGCTGCAGGTATTCCTCGACATCGGGCACGTAGATCACGTCGTCAGCGATCCGCGCAATATCAGTGTCACCTTCGCAGGCAATCGCGATGATCGGACCACGACGGGCGCGAATCTCTTCCATATTGCTGACGACTTTTGGATAGATGCCGCCGCGAGGCACAATAAAGACGCTCGGAGTTTGCTGATCCACCAGAGCAATCGGCCCGTGCTTCATTTCCGCTGCCGGATAACCTTCGGCATGGATGTAGCTGATTTCCTTCAGCTTGAGTGCACCCTCAAGGGCCACCGGGAAATTATAGAGTCGCCCAAGGTACAGGAAGTTGTTGAAGTGATGATATCGCTCCGCGACTTCTTTGACCTGATCGTGACATTCCAGAGCCTTGCTGATCTTTTCCGGCATGTCCCGGAGCTGCCCGATGATACGCTTGCCGGCCGGATACGACATGTGCCGCATACGACCAAGATAAAGTGCGAGCAGAGTCAGCACAGTGACCTGAGACGTGAATGCCTTCGTGGACGCGACGCCGATTTCAGGGCCGGCGTGGAGATAGATTCCGCCGTCGGCTTCTCGAGCAATCGTGGATCCCACGACGTTACAGATCGCCAGCGTTGGATGACCTTTGCGCTTGCACTCCCGCATTGCAGCAAGAGTATCCGCCGTCTCTCCGCTTTGAGTGATGGCGAAGACCAGAGTTCGATCAGTGATCGGAGGATTGCGGTAACGCAGTTCGCTCGCGTACTCCACTTCCGTGGGCATGCGAGCAAACTCTTCGAGAACATATTCGCCCACGAGGCCTGAATGCCAGCTGGTGCCACAGGCTGTCAGGACGATTCGGTCAATGCGACGGAGTTCCTTCGCAGTGAGGTTCAGGCCCCCGATCACTGCGGTTGCTTCTTCGCCGTCCAGTCGGCCTCGAAGAGCATTCTCGATGGTCTGTGGCTGTTCGTAGATTTCCTTCAGCATGTAGTGTTCGTACTGGCCAAGTTCCGTGTCTGAAGCAACCTGCTCCAGAGTCTGAACGCTTGGTGACACACTGCCGTGGCTTCGATGTTCGATCCGCAGATTGTCCGGCTGAAGTACGGCGATCTCGTGATCGGACAGATAGACAACGTCTTTCGTGTAACCCACCAGCGGACTGGCATCGCTTGCCAGAAAGTACTCATCCTTGCCCACGCCAACCACCAGCGGACTTCCGCAGCGTGCTGCGATCAGGGTGTCCGGACATTCGCGGAACAGGATCCCAAGGCCATACGTTCCCTTCAGCCGATCGAGAGTGGCGTAGACGGCCTTGAGGCAGGTTTCCACATCGCCAGGCTCGCCGCCAAGACGAATCTGTTCTTCGAGGTGATGCGAAAGCAAATGAGCGGCCACTTCGGTGTCTGTCTGCGAGCGAAAGACATAGCCAAGCTGAGTCAGCTGTTTGCGAAGCACGTCGTAGTTTTCGATCACGCCGTTGTGGACAATGACCACGTCGCCGTTTCCGCCAACATGCGGATGGGAGTTCTGGTCGGTTGTTGCCCCGTGAGTTGCCCAGCGAGTATGTCCGATGCCGACTCGGCCCGTCACTGGCTTGGTTCGGATCAGTTCCGCCAGATGATTGACTCGCCCGGCCTTCTTGCGAATCTCGATGTCACGATCGCCGAGCACCGCGATGCCAGCGCTGTCGTAACCGCGATACTCAAGTCGATGAAGTCCTTCGAGAAGCAGTTCGGGGACAGAGCGATATCCGACGTAGCCAACGATTCCACACATTTTGATATCCTCTGACAGCCTTCCATGTCGCCCGATTCGTTTGACCCGGGACGGTACGGCGCGCTGTGACACGCGGTCAATGTGAGCCAGTGACTGCGAAAGAAATTGGAATGCCGCTTCGGCAGACTTTGCCGGTTTCCAGTGAAGCTTGAATTGGCCCTGTTCCTGACGCGGCGGTTAATGCCGATTTCAGTCCCGGCGTCATCCGGTGCAGCAACAACCAGGAAGCACGCCAGATCGTTCCTGGTTCTAAGTGGCAACGGGTTCCGCAACCGTTCGACGTCGCAGATAACGAACGCCCGCAATCGCTCCACCAATGCCAAGCAGCAGCGCTGTTCCTGGTTCAGGAACAACCGGAGAACCTGGATCTGTGCCGCCGGTTCCCGGAGGCACATTGCAGTTGCCGCCGTTACCGTTTGAGTTTCCGGAGCCACCACCGTGATGACCGTTATGGCCATGATCACACGGGGGAACCGAAGGAGTTGGCGGATTCACATCGACTAAGCAGCCGCCACCATGTGATCCACCGCCGTCATTGGAGCCACCGCCGTCATTGGAGCCACCGCCGTCATTGGAGCCACCGCCGTCATTGGAGCCACCGCCGTCATTGGAGCCACCGCCGTCATTGGAGCCGCCACCGTCATTGGAGCCGCCACCGTCATGTGATCCACCGCCGTCATTGGAGCCGCCACCGTCATGTGATCCACCGCCGTCATTGGAGCCACCGCCGTTATTGGAGCCACCGCCGTCATTGGAGCCACCACCAGTCGTTCCACCGCCAGTTGTTCCACCGCCAGTCGTTCCACCGCCAGTCGTTCCACCGCCAGTCGTTCCACCGCCGGTCGTCGTGTTCGTTTCGGTGTTGGCCTTTTGGTTCAGCACACCGCCGGCCGTTTTCTCCGTGTTGTTGCCACCGCCGCCGCCGGCTGTGCCGGTTCCGCCTGTTTGAGGATTCCAGTTGATTCCTGTGGTGCCATTGCCGCCGCCACCGCCACCGTTGCCTCCGCCTGCCATTCCGCCGCCCATGCCGCCACCGGCGCCACCTCCCATGCCGCCCATGCCACTGCCAAAGGCACCGCCTGGAGCACCTCCACCTCCGCTGGTTCGGGCTTTCTTCGAAGACGATCCGGACGCAGACTTATCCGCCTTGTCGGACGAATCGGATTCCCTGGCTTCGTTCTTTGCCACCTTCTGCGAACTCGTCTCTTCCTTCGTTCCTGCGATGGTGGACTTCGTCTCTTCTTTTGTCAGCACGGAAGTCTCGGTTGTGTTCGCCTCGGCCGAGTTTCTTGTTGTGGCGACCTTGTCCCAGCGGGCCTGCAGGCTGGTTGGCACCATCTGTCCTGTGAATGGATCTCGTACCAGTCCTTCATTCTTCTGAGCCTGTCCGGCAGGATTTTGAACAGGATTGTTCTGAGCGACGCCGTTGCGGGGGACGTTGAGAACAGGGTCTCCCCACTGAGTCGGCCAGCCCGCAGGTAGTCGTGACACTGCTGTGTCGAACTGTCGTGCAGGAAGAACGCCGGGTCTTGTGGGAACGAACGGGGTCTGCCCCATTGGAGCAATAGGCGGAAGTGCAGGAACCGCATACGGGCTCATCGGTGTCTGGCAGGCACATTCCTGCGCATGGACTTCGGCAAACATCCAGCTCGGAGCCATCGCACTGGCAAGAAGGGCGGCGGCAGTAGAAAGACGAGCAGACAGTTGTGACAGCTTCATGGAGTTTGCTTTCGCGATCAATGCTCAGGTTGAAGGAGGGCTTTCCCTTTTCGAACAGGGAAACCTAGGTTCCGCCACGCATCAGTGACTTTCCTCGTCCCGCGATTCTGCCTCGACTGCTCATCACGGATCCTCGCAGGCAGTCTGTAACAGTTGTTCGAATCACAACGGCCTGCCGTCACATTCGGAACGGTTGTCCTGACCAGCAGGCGTTGCCCGAACTGTCTGATTTCGCAGGCAGTAAAACCTGCAGGCTTCCATCCATGGTGTAGCTTTTTGGCAACATCACGCCGCTCCACTCCGGTGGACTTCTTCTAAGCGAACACCCATGGCCTCAAACGCTGAACCCGCGAAATGGCGATGTCCGGACTGGCTCACCCGTCTCGGATTCACTATCGCGTTTGCCGTTCTGGGCCTGCTTGTCTTTCGAGGACTGCTGACCAACAGCATCTCACGCTGGTCAACGGAACCTCAGTATTCGCACGGCTTTGTCATTCCGCTGATCGCTCTCTGGCTGGGCTGGTATCGTCGCGACCGAATCCCGGGAGGCGATGCTCGATGCTGTGAAATCGGACTGGTCCTGATCGGTCTCGGTGTTGTCTCCCATCTGGTCGCCGCGTGGTTTTACATCGAGGCCATCGATGGAGTGGGCCTGATTCTCTTTGTCGCCGGCACGGTACTGCTGATCTGGGGACGACGCTTTTTCACTGGCATCTGGCCAGCGGTGTTCTTTCTCACCTTCATGCTGCCTCTTCCGTTTCAGCTGGAGAAACTGCTGTCAGCTCCGCTTCAACTGATGGGAGCGACTGAGTCTGCATGGTTCATTCAGGCCTTTGGCATCCCGGCCATCGCCCAGGGCAACACAATTCTGATGGGTGAAACTCGCCTGGGTGTTGCAGAAGCCTGCAGCGGGCTTCGAATGCTGATGGTCTTCATTGCAATCTCGGCCGCGGCCGTGATCGTGAGCCGGCGGACTCGATGGGAAAAGATCCTGATCCTGTTCAGCGCTATTCCTATTGCACTGATCTGCAACATCCTTCGAATCGTCGCGACGGCCGTGGCTCACCATTCAGTTGGCCAGGAAACGGCCGATCTGATTTTCCACGATCTCAGCGGCTGGCTGATGATGCCATTGGCAATGCTGCTGCTTTCACTGGAGCTCTGGCTGATTGACTGTTTGTTCGTCGAAGCCGTGGAGGCACGACCGTCCATTATGACATCACGCATTCCCAATACGTTTACCGTGATGCCTGAACAGTCGCGTTAAACAGAAACGGTTGAAAGCCTTCCGACCACCTGCGTTATTCCCGTCCCTGGATCCATCGGAGTTTTGAAGTGTCGTCCGGAACCCCCATGAATCGGCGCGATTTCACGATGTGCTTCAGCGGCGCGGCGCTGCTGCTGACCGGCGCCGGCGTGGATGCTCTGATCAATCGCGGGATCAATAACCCGGCGGTTCTGGCGGCGGCCTGTGAGCGGCTGAAACGAATTCCGGAAGTCATTGGAGCATGGACGGCCAGCAACGAAGTGATTGAAGATCGTGAACTTCGCCTGGCCGAGATCGCTGGTTACATTCGTCGGACCTATCGCCATTCGGAATCGGGACTGGCCACAACTCTGACCATTCTGTGCGGCAATGGCGGACCGATGAGCGTTCATCCGCCGACAGCGTGCTTCGAGGGCGTTGGATATGAAATCGTGTCCGGCCCGACAATGACCGGCCTGACGGATTCCACCGATGTGACCGTGACATTCAACAAAGCCGCCTTTCGTCTGAAAGAGATGCCACTGTCGGAAACGGTCCGAGTCTTCTGGGGATGGAGCGAAGACGGACTCTGGGATGCCCCGTCCAATCCGCGTCTGTCGTATCGTGCTAGGCCGGCTTTGTACAAGCTCTATGCCGTCGATCGTTCCTGGGAGTCGGCTGACGAACTGGCTCAGTCAGAGGACTTTCTGAAGCAGGCTCTTCCCGTCATTCGTGATGTTTTGAAATCGTAGTTTCAAGGTTCGTTTTCAGCTTTCTGTTTCTTGTCCCGGATGAGCAGTGCTCACCAGGAAATCTCCATGTCCACATCACCAGTCAAGACGGCATCGAAACGCAGAGTGCTGAATCTGCGCGCTGCGATCATCATGTCGGTCCTGTTCTTTGGTGTCTGGTTGGGATTTCGCAAACTTCACGCGCGTCAGTTTTCCCGAACGCTCGACTTCCTTCGCAGCACAGCCATGGCGATGCTCGAAAAGGAAGACTATCGTTCCGCTCAGCTTCACCTGACTCAATACCTTGCTCTGAAGTCCGGTGACCTTGATGCACAGGAAAGACTATCGTGGCTGCTGAGTGAAAAGATCCGAACTCCCAAAGCTCTCCACCAGGCTTTTCGGCTCAACGAAGATCTTCTCCGCAAAGGGATGACCAGCGATGATCTTCGACTGCGACAGGCGCGAGTTGCTGTGTCGCTGAACCTGATGTCTGATGCTGATGCTCATCTGAAGGTACTTCAGACGACTCAGGCCGACAATGCCGAAGTCTGGTATCTCAGCAGTCTGGCTGCGAACGCGGCAAGAGACCGTGAGGCCACAATCCACGGACTGCGACGCTCGCTTCAGTGCACGAAGAAGCTGCCCGGTGCCTATGTCGAACTGGCGCGTCTGGCAGATGAAGAAACGCCGGATGAATTCCAGCCGGAAACTCTGCTGGCACGAATGATAAAGGAATGCGATTCCGCGGAAGCTCGACGCCTGCGAGCAGAATACTATCTGGAAAAAGGTCAGCGCGAAGAAGCGATGAGTGATCTCTGGATCGCTATGGAACAGGCTCCGACGGATGAATCACTCAACTCGCTGCTTGTGAGAAGTCTTCCGTCCTGGCAGGATGCCCCGGAAGAATCCCGCCGGAACGAGCAGCGCGCGAGCACTGAAGCTCAGCTGAAACAGGCGATGCAGCATTTCGAGAAGCTTGTGCAGACGGAGCCGTCGAACGCCAGCGTCCGACTTTCTCATGCAGCAGTCTGCTGGAAAGCCGGACAGCGAAATGCAGCGATCGCGACGCTTGAGGCCGGCATCCAGAAGAATGGCCATGCATTTCAGCAGCATGAAGCTCTGATTGACTACCTCATCTCCGCCGGCGAAACCGCAAAGGCTCGCCGCGTTCTCGACAGCATTCCCTCCGGCGCTCTTCCGCGGGATGAATACAGTTACAGTCTGGGCCGAATCCTGATGGAAGAGGAGAAGTGGCCCGAGGCGATTAAGTCTCTCGAACAGGCGATTGCCTTTAGTCGCGGCGATTCGGAAATCGGTCCGCGGGCTCAGCTGAGTCTTGCGATCTGCCGCACACGATCGGGTGATCTTGGTCCGGCCCTGGAGACATTTCGCGCGGTCGTGGAGACGCAGCCTCAGTCACTGCCGGGCAAACTTGGAATGGCGGCCGCCTTTGTGAAGGCCGGACAGCTGGATATGGCCATTGCGACCTACCAGGAACTGACGGATCTCCCGGGCGTTGCTCCTTACCTCGCTGATCTGATGATTCGAAGAAATCTCCAGCAGCGCCCGACTCTTCGTCGCTGGGAGCAGCTGGATGAACTGCTGCGTGAAGAAAATCCGATGATCCCGGATCCTGTGCAGCGTTCCCTGCTGCGGGCCGACCGGTTGTTTGCAGAGGGCCAGATCCTGGCTGCTCTTTCTGTGCTCGATCAGGCGTCACTGCAGTTTCCTTCACGCAAAGAAATCTCGTCTGCGATTTCCAGAGTCAGTGGTGAGTTCTCAAAGGAAGTGGAAGGAAGACTTCGCGCTCTGGTGGCCGAGCAACCGCTGAACCCGGAAATTCGGGCCGCGCTGATTCGTCTGGCACTGGCCGGAAAGAACTCCTCCTCCGCAGTGGAAGAAATTGAAAAGCTGGCCAGCGACCCGCCAAAGGGAATGACAAGCGATCAGGCGATTCAACTGGCGATCGTCTCTGCGGAAATGGCTATTACGCAGGAACTGCGAGTTCATCGGAAGGACACCGTTCCGATTCTGAAAGACGCTGCTGCGAAGTTTGCTCTGAAACTGACTCAGCAGAATCCTGCCTTTGAGCCGGAGCTGATTCGGACTTACGTGCGCAATGACCAGCCTCAGGAAGCGCTGCATGTTCTGAAGGCTCAGCCTTCCGAATCTCAGGTCGTGACTCGCGCGGCGTCATGGCTCTCGCTTGTTCAGGCGTCCGCCGATCGTGACAAGGTTTTGCCGGACGCGATGAAAGGTGTCTACGATCTGATCGTCCGGCATCCTCAGCGTCCGGAACTTCGAGCCTTCTATGCAGACCTTCTGATCTATGGTCGTCAGCATGCACTGGCGGAGAATACTCTGCAGTCGGTCCTGCCGTTCACTGTTGACCCCAGCCGAATTCAGAGTCGAGTGGCCTGGCTGCTGGCGGTTGAGAAGAAACATCTGCCGGAAGCGAGAGAGCTGATTTCTTCCGTGATCCAGACGTATCCGGACGAAGCTGCTTACCGTGAAGTTCAGGCCCGCGTTCTGCTGGCGGAAGACAATCCTGCAGCGGCCATTGATGTTCTGAAGGCCGTACCTCAGAAGCAGCTTTCACTGGCCGGGCATACCTATCGAGTTGCCGCGCTGGCGGGGCTTGGCCGACGCGATGAAGCACGAGCAGCGCTGGAACAGTATCCTGGCTTTGCCGAGTCCTCCGACATGTTTCCGGCGGACGTTGATCTCTTCCGCAGTCTGATCAGCCAGCTCGCGCCACAAATGACGAAAAGCGCGAGCCGGTAGGATTGGGCGCGGCTGAGGGAATCTCACCGCACCGTACTGTGCCTCGGCCGAATCCCAGCTTTCACTCGAACGACTTCAGCTGCGACTTCTACATCGGGGCAGGAGTCGCATTGCCGGCAGGTTCGTTGCCGGTTCGCTGCTTTGTGATGTCGTCAGGAATAAAACCGGAACCCTGGCTGTCAGGATTTGCAGGGGCCGTTTGTGCGGCATCACCAAAGCCCAGTTTCTCCGCGATCAGGCGAGGCAAAGTCGCTCCGTACTGCCAGACCAGCCATCCAACGACGGCCATCGCTGCCAAAAGCAGCAGCAGTGACGCCATGCCCATAATGTTGCGGAAGAAGTCTTTGATCTTTCGTTTGAGATAGAACATCTTCTGTTCTTTCTCAACCTTCGTGTAAAGACTCTTCATGTCTTCTTTGCGAATCGCTGCAGTTCGCTTGGCGAGACTGTCTTCCACGGCCTTCGCAAACTCAGGGAACTGAGCGAGCGGATAATAGGAACCGTCCGCAGAGGCTTTCGCACGAGCTTTCGCGGTGAGCTGACCGCTGGCCAGCATCTTTAAAATTCGGCCGGTCGAATGTTTCTCAACGACGGTCTTGCCCTTGGCATCTTCAAACTGAACATACCAGATGCGAGTCGTTCCCGTCGCAGTGTCACCTGCGCCGGCGAAGGCCTGAGTCGTCGCAACCGGTTTGCGAATCTGCTGAGTGCTGCCGGTGACAGAGTTGCCGCCGCTTCGGCCAACGCCCGTGACTTCGGCACCCTGGATAAAGCTGAGCGATTCTCCGTGAAGGCTGAGAGCCATCAGGTCTCGCACGACTTCATCGCAGCTCTTGTATCGATGGTTCGGATCTTTCGCCATCATCTTGTCGATGATCAGGTCGAGCCGTTCCGGAACGTCTGGTCGCAGGCTGCGAGCCGGCGGGTAGGTTCCTTTTTCCTTCGCCATGATCAGTTCGAGGGCCGTGTTGCCGCCGAACGGAAGTTTCCCGGTCAGAAGGTGATACAGCATCGCGCCAAGAGCGTAGATATCAACGCGATGGTCGACATGCTTGGCGTTGCGAGCCTGTTCGGGAGCCATGTAAAGAGGAGTCCCGAGACCGGTGCCGCTCTGAGTCATCGACACGTCTTCGTCCATCGCCTTGGCGAGTCCGAAGTCGGCCACTTTGATGACGCCTTTTTTCGTGACCAGAATATTGTCGGGCTTAATGTCGCGATGCACCATGTTCTCAGAATGGGCATGCTTCAGCGCTTCGGCACAGACGATGGCAACGAACACCGAATCAGCGACTGAGAATTTTCCGAGCTGGTCCAGCCACTTCTGGATGCTCTGGCCGTCAATATATTCGATGGCGGCAAAGTGGATTCCCTTGTAGGAATCGACCGCGTAGATCTTCACCACGTTGGGGTGATCGACCTTGGCCATTGCTTTGGCTTCGCGTTCGAAGCGCGCAACGAAGTCGGGCTTTCTGGCCAGTTCCTTTGACAGTGTTTTCAGCGCAACCATGCGGTCAAGGCTGATCTGGCGAGCCAGAAAGACCTCGCCCATACCGCCTTTTCCCAGCTTCTTGCGCAGTTCGAAGTCACCGATCTGCTGAACACGGTTTCCGGCTGACTTTTGGTTTTGCGGATCTTCTGACACGACTTTTTCCCGCTGAATTCCCCGAGATGAAGCCCGGTGGTCAGTATCCCGATTTCCCCCTCGCTGAACAACTGTTTTCGGGTCCGTAGGTTCAGTTCCTTTCAGACTTACCCGCGTGCCACTGCTCCCAGCATGACTTTTGCCCGTCGTTTCTGTGTGCGTCTGCCCCGGTACAATCGTCTCTGCCAGCGGATCCGGCTTCATCGTTACAGTCGCACCAGTGCGGGAGTCGTGAGTCATCGTTGTCTCGCAAACGTGTGGGAAGGATCTTGTGTGTTCAACATGCGAGACGGGAAGGTCAATGCTTGCCATGAGTCTTCAGAAATACAGGTTCACAGGCCGTTTCCGAATCCCGTTACATCGACCTTGCAAGCATGTTGCCTCGCTGCAACAGGTGTCCGGGTACAACAGCCGACCAACCCGGCCAGTAGCAGCGACCAGCGCCTTTCAACCACCGGGAAAGTAGTTTTCCAGGCCGAAAATGTTTCCGCGATCGTGCTGAGCGGAAACATGGGCGCGGGAAAGTTCTGAAGGATGTGTGAAAAATCGCCCCTGGACTTAACTCACGGGAAAAAACGTGTCAGAATTTCCCTTTCCGGTTTTGCTGGCTGAGCTGCTCCCGGGAGGGGCTGCTCAGTCTTTTTTCATTTATGGTTCCTGGCCATGAAGCATCTTACGTCTCTGCTTGATCTGACTCCGGATGAACTGCATGCCGTCCTGGCAAAAGCACGTGAACTGAAATCCGGGATGAAGAAAGGGGAACGCCCGCAGCTGTTTCCCGGGTACGTTCTGGCGCAGCTGTTTGAAAAGCCATCGCTCAGAACACGGAACAGTTTTGAAGCGGCGATGATCCATCTTGGCGGGTCCGGCATCTTTCTGACAACGGCTGAAGCAGGCCTGAACGGACGCGAGAGCCTTCCTGATGTTGCCAGAGTGCTCAGTTCCTTCAGCGACATCATCACGATGCGAACGTTTTCGCAGAAGCTGATCGAAGATGTCGCCCGGTACTCTTCGTGCCCGGTGATCAATGGTCTTTCGGATGAACGCCATCCCTGCCAGGCTCTGACGGATCTGCTGACGATTCAGGAAGTTCGAGGAGACCTGAAGGGCCTGCACCTCGTGTTTGTCGGCGACGGCAACAACGTTTCGATGTCGCTTGCATTTGCGACGGCGATGACCGGCATGAAGATGACGCTCGCTGCTCCGAAGGGCTTTGAGTTTTCCTCTGAGTTCATGACTCTGCTGAACGAGCGATTCCCCAATCATCAGGTTTCTGTGTCACCGGATCCTGTGAAAGCCGTTGCCTCCGCGGACTTCGTTTACACCGATGTGTGGGCCAGCATGGGACAGGAAGATGATGCCGAGCGCAGAAAGGCAGCGTTCGCCGGGTTTCAGGTGAACGAGCAGCTGATGGCACGTGCTCCAAAGTCTGCGTACTTCATGCATGACCTTCCGGCCAAGCGCGGCCTTGAAGTGACCGATGGTGTCATGGACAGTCCTCAGAGCATCGTGTTTGCACAGGCCGAGAATCGTATGCATCTGGCCAAGGGCCTGTTCGTCTGGCTGCTGAGTCAGAAGTCGTGATTGAATTTGTGAACGGTGTCGCCTGAGGTGTGAGTTATGGAACTGCGAGCGTTTGCCGAACAAGTGCTGTTTTCGGAAACGCTCGATGCCAAAGTTCAGCGAATCACCGAACCTCTGTCCGACGAGAAACCCGGCGAACCACTGCGCGTCGCCGTTCCATCGCGACCTGCCAATCTGCAGTTTGCTGCACGCCGGACCGCTCCTGCCATGCCCAAGGCGGAATCACTGAAAGATCCTGCGCGGCGAGCGGTGGCTCACCATATCATGGCCAATCATGAACTTCAGGCCCTGGAGGTCATGGCCATGGTGCTGCTCGCGTTTCCTGAAGCACCGACTGAGTTTCGGCTGGGGATGGCGAGGATCATGTTCGATGAGCAGCGGCATACTCGCATGCATGCTCAGCGCTGTCAGGAATTGGGACTGAAATTCGGCGACCTGCCGGTGAACTCATGGATCTGGCAAAAAGCGTGTGATTACCAAACAACGCTGGAGTACGTGGCGGGACTGCCACTGGTCTTCGAGGGCGCTAATTTGGATCACACGGTGGAGTTCGAGCAGTACTTTCGATCTGCAGGCGACCTTCGCAGCGCGGCCATTATGAGGGCGATCCACAAGGACGAAATCCATCATGTCGAGTTTGGTTTTGTGTGGTTGCGAAACTGGAAGCGACCGGATCAGACCGACTGGGATGCGTGGACGGAAGCATTGCACTGGCCCATCCGTCCATCCAAGGCGCGCGGAGAACTCTTTCAGACGGACGCCCGCCGCCAGGCCGGTCTCGACGACGATTTCATCGAACGATTACTCTCCTTCGAGTAGCTGCCGCTTGCCGAGCGGCACTTCGCGGCTTGCCGCGACCAGCGCCCGAACGAGTTGCTATTTTGGACGCAGGTCGACGTGGAACGCCAACTCGCCCCGTTTGTTCCATGGGCGCGCGTGGCATTGGTATTGCGTGCATGCAAGAACGAGGTTCGCCTGACGGCGAAAGTGCTTTCCGGCAGAAAGCACCTACAGCAGGTGCCGCTTGCCGAGCGGCATAATTAAAAGGCCTCCAGCGCCCTGACGATGTGGCGAGGATGCAGGTGATTGCGGGAGTGGACGTGGAAACCCGTCATCGCGTGCCGTGTCTGCTTGAGCCGCGTGGCATTGGTATTGCGTGCATACAAGAACAAGGTTCGCCTGACGGCGAAAGTGCTTTCCGGCAGAAAGCACCTACAGCAGGTGCCGCTTGCCGAGCGGCACCAGCGCCCTGACGATGTGGCGAGTGATAGCAGGTGGACGTGGAAACCCGTCATCGCGTGCTGTGTCTGCTTGAGCTGCGTGGCATTGGTATTGCGTGCATGCAAGAACGAGGTTCGCCTGGCGGCGAAAGTGCTTTCCGGCAGAACTGGCGCAGCCCAGCGATTTGCATAGCACCTACAGTAGGTGCCGCTTGCCGAGCGGCACCTGCGCCGTGACGATGTGGCGAGTGATAGCAGGTGGACGTGGAAACCCGTCATCGCGTGCTGTGTCTGCTTGAGCTGCGTGGCATTGGTATTGCGTGCATGCAAGAACGAGGTTCGCCTGGCGGCGAAAGTGCTTTCCGGCAGAAAGCACCTACAGTAGGTGCCGCTTGCCGAGCGGCACAAGCACAGCATGATTTCCACAGAAAGCTCAATTGACAGGCCATATCCCTCGATTACTATAAAACCAAATCTAAAAAACCAAACAAAAATTGAGAGAACGTCAGACAAACGTGATCGCAGCTGGTCTCAGGGGATCGGGAGGATTCGAAATGGCTCGTCCAAAGGCAAAAGAACTAACGGAACGTGAGCTGGAAGTGATGCATGTTTTCTGGGACCGCGGTGAATCAACGGCGGCCGAGGTGCGTGATGTTCTGGCGGAACAGGGGCGGGATCTGGCGTACACGACTGTGGCGACGCTGGTCCGAATCCTGATGGAGAAGGGGTTTCTGAAGCAGACGAACGAGGAACGGCCGTTTCGATTCCAGCCTGCCCGCACATATGAAGAAGTCTCGGGAAGTCTGCTGGGAGATCTTGTTCAGAAGGTCTTCGCGGGTTCTCGTATGCAGTTGCTGATGCGGCTGTTTGAGCAGAAGAAGCTGACTCCGGCGGAGCAGGCGAGGCTTCAGGAAATTCTGGATTCCGTGAAGAAGAAGTCCTGACAAAAGATGGTCTGAGCGAGGTTCTGCTCCACCGCGTTCCATCCGGAGAATTCCATGATCCCATCGAACAATCTTCTGATCTGCGGACTTCTGCAGGTCAGCCTTGTGGCTCTTGTCGGACTGTTGACTGTGCCTGTGTTTCGACACCTGCGCAGGAATGCCACGGTGATCCTTTCGCACACGCTGCTGGGCATTAGTGTGCTCACTGTTGCAGCGTTTCTTCCTCTGCCAAGCTGGCTGGACACCAGCGAGCAGGAGACGGTTGTCGAGACGCCGGTGATAGCTGTCGAGTCATCCGCTGGAAACGCTTCGCCGAAAGTCGACCTGAAGACGATCACGCCTCCCGCGTTTGGGCTGCGTGAGTATCTTGCGGCCGGGATTGATGGGATTCGCACGATGAATGATCCTGACCCGGTTCCGTCACCACGCTCCGAAACGAAGGCTTCAGTGAGCGTCTGGCAGTCGGTGCGCGATCACTGGTTTCTCTGGCTGCTTGGGGGAGGCATTGTCCTCGGCATGCTGCGTCTGGCTGGTGGACTCTGGGGCGTTCGATGTTTGATCCAGGCCAGTCGTCTTCAGCGCGATGCGGGGCTGAGTGAAACGATGGATCTTCTGGCGGCCGAGATGCGATGCCCGGCTCACATTGAGATTCGAGAGTCCAATCAGATTGCCACCGCGGCGACCGTCGGATGGCGCAGGCCGGTGATCCTGTTGTCCGCCCAGTGGCGCACGTGGACTCAGGAGCAGCTTCGCAGCGTGCTGGCTCATGAGATCGCGCATGTCACTCGCGGAGATTTTGTCACATCGCTGATCGCTCAGATGGGCCTGATCCTTCATTTCTATCACCCGCTCGTGCACTGGCTGGTTCAGCAGCTTCGACTGGAACAGGAACTGGCCGCCGATGCACTCGCCGCTCAGGTTGTTGGAGGCTCGCGAATCTATCTGTGTTCGATCGGGGAACTTGCTCTTACGAGTACCAGGGAACAGGTGAGCTGGCCGGCTCACGCTTTTCTGCCAACCCGCAGAACGTTTCTGAGGAGAATTGAGATGCTTCGAGATTTGAAACTGTTTTCCGGACACACGTCGCGGGGTGTGCGAACCGCTTCGTTGCTGGCAGTGCTTGCCGTTACCGCCTGCGTCGCAGGGTTGAGGCCACCTGAGTCGGTTGCTCAGAACGCGCCGGCTCGCCGGACGGCGCCGGCTGGATTGGGGCCTGGTGAGACACTTGTCGCAGTGAACTCTGTCAAGAGTGTCAGCCATGTGCCAGAGGATGCGTTTGTTGTTGCAACGGTTCAGGTGGCCGATCTGGTGCCTTTGTACGACCTGGCTCGGAAGTCTGTGCAGGAGTCGAAGGAAGGGAGCTTCCCGCCCGCAGAGCCGGCGGAGCTGAAGTTTGCCGAACTGATGAGGAAGTGCCGGCAGGTCACTCTGGTAATTTGTTCTGTCGATCGAGAGACGCCGGATCCCGTCGCGATCAAGCTGGAGTTTTCAGATTCAGCAACCCGAGATGCGGCGATGGAAGGACTGAAAAGTGGGAGAACTTTTCAGGCTGACGAATGGGACAATGCCCCCGTCGAAGTCGCAGGCCCGATGGCGTGTGTGAAACTCGGTGAATCTTCCGTGATCTTCGGCCACAGTCCGACGGTTCGAAGGATGCTGAAGGCTGGCGATGTCTCACACTCAATTCTGACTCAGTCTGTCGCATGGAAAGCCGCCAACCGGGGAACCATCGCGCTGGCTGTCGATGCCACAAAACTGAAGCAACTGATGCAGGACGTGCCTCAGAATCCTTCGACCGCGTTGTTGTCGCCGATCTGGCTGCAAGCGACTTCCTATACGCTGGGAATCAATTTGAAAGACGATTTTTCCGTGGCCCTTCAAACCGAATCTCCGGATGAAAAAAGTGCGAAGACACTGGAAAGCAGCCTGAATGGCGGACTGGCACTGCTCAATGGAATGCTGGCGAATGCTCAGGCCCAGCTGCCGGAAGATTCTTCGGACAGGAAAGTCATGGACGTCCTGTCCACACTTCTGAGTTCGCAGCAGTTCGAACGGAATGGAACAAGCATGACTTTGAAGCTGACAGCAGAGCGAGGCATGTCAGAGAAGCTGATTACGGAAACTCTTGTGCCTGCCGTGATCAGGGCCCGAATGGCCGCACAGAGAACTTTGCAGGCCAACAATATGAAGCAGATCATGCTGGCACTTCATAATTACGAATCCGTCTATGGAAAGTTTCCACCGTCTGTCGTCATCGATGAAAAATCCGGTGTGGCTCGGAGCTGGCGTGTTGAGATACTGCCTTTCATCGAACAGACTCAGCTGTATGAGCAGTATCGCAAAGATGAACCGTGGGATTCTGAAGCCAACAAGGCGGTGCTTGCGAAGATGCCTGCGACGTTTCGCCACCCGTCAGAGTCACCGGATAGTACGATGTCCTGCATCTTCATGCCGTTCGGGGAGGGACTGATTGCAGAACCAAACGATCAGGACGGAGTTCGACTTGCTGAAATCACGGATGGAACGTCCAACACAATTGCCCTGCTGGAATCGAAGCAGGACATTCCATGGACGAAGCCCGAAGATCTGACGATCGACCTCAAGTCCGAAAAGCTTCCGTCCCTCGGGTTTGTTCCCGAAGGCTGGCACGTGGCGATGGGTGATGGTTCAGTCCGGTTCATTTCCAGCTCGATTGACGTGCAGCTGATGAAACACCTGCTCACCAGAGCTGGCGGTGAAGTGATTCCATAGTCATGGAACGGCTTAGCAGCATTCTTGGAAATATCCGCGACGTCGGCGTAGTTTGACGGCCATCAGCTGCGCTGTTTGAGCGATCGACTCTGCTTCTGGGTTGGCAGCGGAGCGATCGCTTTTTGCGTTCTCGGAAAGGCGTTTTGCATTTTTCCAGCGAGCCTGCAACAATTCGGTTCAGGGAAGCCCCAGGGAGTGACTGGCAGGGATGTTCAGAAATGGCCAAAAAGGCAAATTTACCCGATCCGCTCGGCGAAATTTCCGAGTCGATTGTTCGCATTCTGGAAGAGCACGCGCAAAAGTCTGCAGACGGAAATCTCTCGTCTCTGACCTGGAAACAGCTTCTTTCAAAACTCGCAGGCGTTTCCCCTGACTGGGCTCGTGCCGCTCTCCTCCGATCTCCGTCCAAAGGAAAAGTTCTGGTCGCCATTGCCGACGATCCGGAAAGTCCTGTGATCCTTGAATCGCAGCGTGAGGCACTGGTGCGTGATCCGGCTCTTGTGCAGCGAGTTGTGAAGCGGTCAGATGCCGGATTCAACGCCGCAAATCCCGTTCGCCCCGTGGCTGAGCTTGTTCGTGCTCTGGATCGATCGCTTCAGAAAGCTGCAGAAGAGCGATGGTCCGACGCTGCTTTTGTTTTGCCATCCGGATTTGCTCACGCCTCAGTGGCCGTGAAGAAGAAAATGCTGCCGGGACTGCATGACGAGCGATACTCCCGACTGGAAGTGGTCCTTTGCCGAGCCCTGCTGAAAGCTCTGCAATCCCGTCAGGCTCGCGGCGGAGAAAGTTACCCAGCGCTGCTGACTGATCTGCTTCAGGATGCTCGTACGGAACCCGATGATCCTTACGTTCCTCTGGCTCTTCAGCTGACCGAGTTTTCGGATTCGGTGGCTTTGGTTGCCGGACAGCTTCCCGAGGGCTTGATGGCTTTTCGTTCCGATCTGGAACAATGTCTGGCCAGTGAATCTCTGATGCGAAGATTCGTACATCAGGCCTGTTCGGAAAGCCAGCCGGAAGTTCGGCTGTCGGCCTTATCAAAGAGGTTGTGCAAACCATGGCAACAGACATTTGTTGAAACATGGCGAACCCACTTTGATCTCCAGCGACGATTTACGTCGGTCGAGTTGACGGCCGTGGGGTCTGACAAGCAGTCCGATCTGGTTCTTCGTGATGCTCGTTTCCCAAGACCAGAGAAGATTGTCTCCCAGTTGCTTGTGAAGACTCTGGAAAGCCAAAAGGTACTTGGCGAAAGTCATTACCCACTGAGCTGGTCCAAGCTGGTGGAGCTTTCCGGAACAAAGGCGCCTGCCGACACGATCGCCCGGGCGACTCAAACGGAACCGTTTGCTTCGCTCGTGCTGATTCCCTTTCCAGCACTTCAGGAATCCCCTGTCGTGTTTCAGGACGAGGTCGACACGTTTCCTGGT
Organism: Planctomycetaceae bacterium; assembly: GCA_046349695.1. Lineage (GTDB taxonomy): Bacteria > Planctomycetota > Planctomycetia > Planctomycetales > Planctomycetaceae > SXXK01. The sequence continues at coordinate 45,074 of JAXMBV010000038.1, forward strand.
TCGACCATGTTCGTTGAGTTTGTGCTTGGGCGACTCACGTCAGCGGAAAACTCTGTGGTGGCCGCAGAGAAACTGGTCAACGTTCCCGGTCTCAACCCTCTGCTTCGCCAGCGCTGGACTCAGGTGGTGACCGAAATGACCGAAGGGCGCGCACTTCCTGCCGGGATCGGAGCCATCATGATCAGTCGAAAGCTGCATTTCTTTCGGATGCGGGATGTTCGCAGGGGAACGGACGCTGAGCCGCTCGTGAATCCCGCGCCAAAAGCGGTGGCCGTGACAGCGGTGCCGAAGTCATCCGGCGTGCGCTCGCGAGCATCGTAGAGTCGTCGCCTGTTTCCGTGGCCAGTGCTTACCGTGCGCGTTTGTCTTCCGATTTAGAACGGGACGGCAGCCAGCGCTGACTGAAGTCTTTGCAGAGTGAAGGGCTTGGAAAGCACAGCGATGGGAGGCTGCGTGACTTCGTCTGCTTCGGAGAGGTCTATGTGGTTCCGTCCGGTGCACGTGATAAACGGAATGCGGATGCCCTGAGTATTCAGGGTTCTGATGGTCTCCGAACCATTCATATCCGGCATCGACTCATCCATGATCAGAAGGTCGAATGCAGACCCGGACTTCAACACGGAGATTGCCTCGGGACCACTGGAAACGCTCTCTGCTTCATGCTTCAGAACTCGCAACATTCCCACGCAGACAGTTCGAACAAGTTCATCATCATCGACGACAAGGATTTTCATGCCCGGGTCCCTCCAGAGATACACTCGACTAAGAACAATACGCGGATGGCGACATCCTCACCAGTAGAATTTCTGAACGCGCATTTGCAATTTTCTGAGTCAGGAGTCAGTGACGATGTTGTGCTCCACACAGCACATCCTGGTTGGTTGTTTTTGATGTTGTTGCATGTCCCTGGTGCGTACGAAATTCACGGGCAAAGTCCCAGTGGTGTTCGCGTGCATATCCCTGAGTCAGTGCGATGAGTCTGGCAGCACAGAAGGCACGAAGACGCACCGATGGCGGAGAGCTAACAGGCAATTCGGGTTCTCGGGAGGACTCCTGGAGCGGCTCAGCGAGCGCTTCGCCCTGTGGGTTTCAGCACGCCCTCTTCAGCGCGTCCTCACGGTTGCAACACTCTGCTATGCGAGTGGAATTGGAGCGCCGGATGAAAGACGCCAGGGGCGACCGGTTGTGTCGTGGATGTCGGTGGAAGGATCAATTCCAAACCGATCGAAGATGGTGGCGGCAAGGTCCGCCGGAGTGACCGGATTCGTTTCCGGAAATGCACCGATGCGATCACTGGATCCGTAAACCTGACCGCCCTGAATTCCGCCTCCTGCCAGGAGAATGGAATAGCAATCGGGCCAGTGATCTCTGCCAGCCGAGCCGTTAATCGTGGGCGTTCGGCCGAATTCACCGCAGGCAACGACGAGCGTCGATTCCAGCAGGCCTCGCTCATGAAGATCTTCAATCAAAGCGGCCAGAGCACGATCGGCCTGAGGAAGCAGATAGCGGGAGTGCTGAGTGAAATTGTCCGCGTGCGAGTCCCAGTTCTGTCCCTGCTGGCGGAAGTCATTGACGTTGATGAACGGAATTCCTGCTTCCACAAGTCGCCGTGCCAGCAGCAGATTCTGACCTCGCAAGTCGCGTCCCGCAGCACCGGCCGCTGCGCTGTGTCCCGGCGAGACGTCCGGTGCTTTCATTCCATAGCGTTCACGAATGGAAAGCGGTTCCTCCTGAAGCTCGACGGCCTTCTGCAACTGAGTGGAAGACAGCAACTCGACCGCTCGGGAACGGTGTTCCTGCAGTCGCACCATGGACTGCTCATAGGCCGGACCCTGATCAAGTGAATTCAGCAGTGATGTTCTTTGCTGAATCCTGGTGCCGGGCAATTCGGACTGCTGACGCAGAGCATCGACCTGATATCGAATCGTGGCGAGATCCGCACTGACTTCAAACGGGTCAAACTGCTGTCCCAGGAATCCACCTCCCTGGCACGGAGTTGTGACGACGTTGTGAATCAGCCACGGCAGAGCGACATGACTGATCGCATCTCGTGCCACCGGTTGTTCCCGGGAAACCACCGCACCATGGGAAGGAAAGAACTGCGGAATGACGGCGAATTCTTCCCGGTCTCCCTGAGGTCCCTGACGTCCGGTGAAAGTCTCGGTCGATGCCGAATCATGAAGTCGATTCGTGTGATGCATGCTGCGAACAATCGCGCAGTGATGCATGACACGTGCCATCTGAGGAAGATGTTCTGAGATTTGGATGCCAGGCACCGATGTTGAGATCGGCTGAAACTCACCGCGAACAGTGCTGGGGGCCAGAGGTTTGGGGTCCCATGTGTCGAGATGACTTGGGCCGCCATAGTAGAAAACAAAAATGCACGATCGGATTCTGCCGCGCTGACGCGGAGGTGTTTCGTTTCCGGCCAGCAGCGAACGCGACACTCCTGTCAGAGCCAGTCCGGCGGAATGACCGAACAGCGTTCCGAACATGGCTCGTCGACTGCGGATGGCCTGTTGATGCCGTCGCAGGCGGCGTGCAAACAGAGTCTCATTGGTGTGCATGAGAGTCTCTTTCCGGCGTGCGGCAGGTCGACACGAGGTTGTTCAGGGGACGTGAGTTATCGGAACATTGAGGATCTTGATCGTTCCGACACGGGGCCAGCACGATACGTTCTCAAATGACGAGAAACAAGCGGGGCCTCGATACGCTTGCCTCAGCCATGTCGGCAGTGTTTCGCCGGAACGGCCCACAACTACCTTGCAAATGCTTCATTCGGCTGAATGACCTCTTTCTGATCACTCGTAATCAGTGCCTTCAGTGTGTCGGCTGAAATGTCGGGCTGAAGTTTCTGCACTGAGCCATCCATGAGAGCAACAAATCGCGGATTTCCTCCGAGCAAAGGAGCGAGGTCTTTGCGCCAGTTTTCTCCCGTCATGTCAACGGGATAATCTTCAGGCTTTGTCCATGGGACCGACGTGTCGGACTGCATCAGGGCGATGGTATTCGAAGACCCGTCGGGTATCCGTGTTCCAATGGATTGGCCAGGCGCGGGCCACGGAGTTCCCGCACCAGTGAAGGTCATGAAGCTTGTCGTATGAGTGTCGACCGAATCATCCAGATCGCGAAAGCAGTCTGGCATCATGGACAGTAATTGTGAGTTGTGGGGACTGTCCCACGGTTCCTCAAGCCGGAACTTTGAATAGAGCACACCGTATCCAAGGAACGGCAGCACATGAACGCGCCAGCTCAGCTGAGTGGTTCGAAGGGGCGGCGTCCGGCCGGGATCCTGTTTCACTCCCGGCGGCATTACCTGATAATTGTCGCGGTATGAGTGCATCGCAAGGATCAGTTCTTTCAGCCGATCGGCATCCCAGCGCGGAGCCTGCATAGGAGATGTGGTGTTGACGCCCAGACTCTGAGCCGACCAGCGACCTGCAGAACGAATATCAATGAGTTCAGCACCATCACAGGTCACAATCGCCCGAAAGATCTCATCCGGGATGTGTTTCGACAGGACCATCTGCTCAACGGTCCCGGTGATGACCTGCATTGCACCGGATTCGTCGCAGTACTCTGCCATCACGAGTGTCTCCGGTTCCGGTGATGGATCCGGCTGAGTCCAGAAGACTTCCTTGCTTTGAGCAACTCGAGCCAGCAGGAGCGTCTGGACCAGACCATCCGGGGCTCGATACAGCGGATCAGGTTTTCCAAGCAGTCCGTGCTGGCCGCCAAGTGTCTGATAGCAGGTCTTGTCGGTCTGTTCGGGATACGACCGAAAGACCTCGGGCATGGAACTCAGCAGCTGTTTGTTGTGTTCGCTGTCCCAGGGTTCATCGAAATGGAACTGTTCATAGAGCGGTTCATGACCAAGCTCTTTCAGCAGGTGGACTCGCCAGCTGAGACCGGACGGTGAACCATCCTTGAGCTTGCGTGTGGAAGGTGTCGTTGTGTTGCGGTCCGTGTAGTTATGGATGGCAATGCCGAGCTGTCGCAGCTTAGAGTCGAGCGGCAGCAACTGTCCGGCCATCGGAGATTTTGTGCTTCCTTCCGGCAATGCTGGAAACTCCAGTTTGCCGGAGATTTCTTCGGCAGGCTGGATTCTGGCGATGAGCTTCAGGTCTGCTGCGGGCTCCTTCAAGGCATCGGCAACATCAAAGGACTCCTTTCCAGACAGCGACAGCATGGCTCGAAGTTTGAACGGATGAATCTCAGGGGACAGGCTGACGACAGTGCCGCCCCAGGTCGCGGCTGAAAGGTCTGCTGATTTTGGCCAGCCCAGAGCTTGCCACACGGTTTCCGACGTTATCGTGTCAGGCAGATTTTCTTCGACCTGAAATTCCGGCTGCGTCCATGGCCTGGCGAAATGTGGGGCTGCAAGATAGACACCCAGAGTTGTATTCAGGTCATCTCCGATGACACCCTTCTTCGGAAAATGAGTCACGTCGCGGGATGCAACTGAGGGAAGCAGAAGACGAAATCGAGTGCATCCTGCCGAGGATATTGTTTGGTATTCGGAAGGGATCTGAAAGATCAGTGGGATGTTGTGCTGGCTGTTCCACGGTTCGTCCAGTTTGAATTTCTCATACAGATCCTTGAGCCCCAGGTATGGCAACAGATGAACTCTCCACGACAGCTGCGAACTGGTAAATTCGCGGACGTCGCGATGTTCATCTTCGATCAGTGTTTTCATCGCCCCGGAAATTTTCTTCAACTGTTCATCGGTCTCAAGTACTGCGGGACCCTGGTGGCCTGACGGTACCGTTGCCACAAGTCGACCCATTGCTGCAAAGCCGCCCTGTTGAAAGTCGAAGATCTCTCCCCCATCTTTGCTGAGCAGTGCGGAGAATCTGCCACTGTCGATCGATTCGAATGCGAACGTGCCGGTGGACGTTACGACAAAGTGATGGCCATCGATTTCTGCAAGCGATTCTGGCGTCAGTGAATAATGGGAATGCTCCAGATCGGGCATCGTCCATGGCACCGCCAGTTCCGGCTTGAGATACACAAGCACGATTGTGTGGTCCAGTCCGTCGGTCACATCGCCAGCCCTGGTGCGCCCATCGATTGGTCCATCCAGAACCAGATTTGCCACGACACACGTGTATCCGGTCGACGTCAGCGGGTTTGCAAAGACTCGCGGGATCTCCAGCAGAAGAGACATGTTGTGAGGACTGTTCCACGGTTCATCCAGATGGAACTTCCTGTAAAGATTCTGGTAGCCAATGGAAGGCAGCATGTGGACTCGCCAGGAAAGCAGACCGCCATCATCTGCAGGCGACTCTGACAGAAGAAGATCCGCTGCCACTCGCAGAGGAGCATCGTGTTGTCTCATTCGTCCTGCCGGAAGCTGATTGAGAATCTGGTTGAGGGAGTTCTCAACGTCTCGTTTTGTCAAAGGAACAATTTGTTTCGCGGCTGCGATTTCCATCTCACTTCGTCGCCGTTCCTCTGCCTCTCGAAACTTCTTCCGGGCTTCTTCTGCCTCTCTTTGAGCTTCCTCTTCTCGAGCGAGCCGTATCGCCTCTTGCTGCTGCGTCAATTCGATCAGTTTGCGTGTCTTCTCTGCTGCCTCCAGTTCACGCTGCGCAATCCGTGCCTGTTCGTCCTGATGTTGTTTGACGAAGTACCAGGCGACGCCGCCAGCCGCACCTGCGACTGCCACGAAAAACAGGAAGATACAGCCAACGACGAACAGGACCTGAAAGGACGTCGGGCCAATCCGGTCTGGTTCGCTGCCCGGCGGTTTGTCTGACGACTGTAGTTGAGCGGGTGATTTCTTTGAGCCTGCGGGACCACGGCCGACAGCGTCACTGGATTCCGGTTCGAAAGGTGCCATCGGTCTGTTCTCCATGCCTCGTCATCATCGGTTGGGGAGACGAAGAGTTCCCTGTCATGAAGGTGCGAAGGCCTCCTTATTGCAACGATTGCGCTGTGCCGTTGCCAGCAGGTCAGGACATCCAAATGTCCATACGGTGCGAATAACTCTCCGGTGCCCGCGACTGACTCAGCAACAAAAAAGCCCGGCCATTGTGGTGGCCGGGCTTCGCGGTTTGTTTGAGCCTGTGGGTCCGCCAGAGGCTACTTCTTTTCAAATTCCGCATCGATCACATTGTCATCGCTGCCACCGGATTTTGCTCCTGCGTCCGGACCAGCCTGACCGCCTGACTTGTCACCATACATGTGCTGCGCCAGTGCGTGGGAGGCCTGCATCAGTTCGTCACATGCGGACTTGATCGCAGCCGCGTCAGAACCGTCAGCGACCGACTTGACCTTTGCGATCGACGATTCAATCGCAGACTTCGAACCGGCATCAAGCTTGTCGGAATGCTCCTTCAGAGTCTTCTCAGTCTGGTACACAAGCGATGACGCCTGATTCTTTGCTGCTGCCAGATCCTGTCGCTTTCGGTCATCTTCCGCATGCGATTCTGCGTCTTTTCGCATCCGCTCAATCTCGTCCTGAGACAGTCCGCTGGACTGCTTGATCTGGATGGTGTGCTGTTTGCTGGTCGCCTTATCCTTCGCAGATACGCTCAGAATCCCGTTGACGTCGATGTCGAACTTCACTTCGATCTGCGGCACGCCGCGCGGAGCCGGAGGAAGACCGTCCAGAGTGAATTCGTCCAGCAGTCGGTTGTCCGATGCCATCTTGCGTTCACCCTGGAAGACACGCACTGTCACCGCCGGCTGGTTATCGGCCGCGGTGGAAAACGTTTCAGTCTTCGTTGTTGGAATCGTCGTGTTGCGTTCCACCAGAACCGTCATGATGCCGCCTTCAGTTTCAATACCCAACGACAGCGGCGTGACGTCCAGAAGGACGACGTCCTTGACGTCTCCGGCGATGATACCGCCCTGAATCGCGGCACCGAGGGAGACCACTTCGTCCGGATTCACACCCTGATGTGGTTCCTTGCCAAACATCTCCTTCACAAGGCGCTGAACCTTGGGAACACGAGTTGAACCACCGACAAGAACGACTTCATGAATGTCGGAAGGCTTCAGCTTTGCGTCTTTCAGAGCATTCAGAACCGGCTGACGGCAGCGTTCCACCAGTGGCTCGACCAGCTCTTCGAACTTTGAACGGGAAATGCTGAGCTGAAGGTGCTTCGGTCCCGATGCATCCGCAGTGATGAACGGAAGATTGATGTCGGTCGTCTGCTGAGTCGACAGTTCCTTCTTGGCCTTCTCGGCAGCTTCTCGCAGGCGCTGCAGAGCCATCGGATCCTTGCGAAGGTCGATGCCATTTTCCTTCTGAAACTCCGCGGCGATGAAGTCGATCAGAGTTTCGTCGAAGTCGTCACCGCCCAGGTGAGTGTCGCCGTTGGTGCTGAGCACTTCGATGAGTTCGTTTTCGACTTCCAGAATTGATACGTCGAACGTACCGCCTCCAAGGTCGAAGACGCAGATCTTCTCTTCGCGCTTCTTTTCCAGACCATAAGCCAGAGCCGCAGCAGTTGGCTCATTGATGATACGTGCCACTTCCAGACCTGCAATCTGGCCGGCATCCTTGGTCGCCTGTCGCTGAGCATCATTGAAGTAGGCAGGAACCGTGATCACCGCCTTGTTGACTTTGTGTCCCAGATAGTTTTCGGCAGCTTCCTTCAGCTTGCGAAGAACCAGCGCGGAGATTTCCGGAGGCGTGTGTTCCTTGCCGTGAACATTCACCTTCACGTAGTCTGCCTGGCCCCCAACGACCTTGTAGGAAACCAGCTTCTCTTCGGCTTCAACTTCCCGATGGCGTCGACCCATGAAACGCTTGATCGAATAGATCGTGTTCTGTGGGTTGGTCACCGCCTGACGCTTGGCAGGCTCGCCCACCAGCGTTTCGCCCTTTGCTGTGAACGCGATTACGCTGGGGGTTGTACGGCTGCCTTCCTGGTTTGCGATCACTCGAGGCTCACCGCCTTCCATGATGGAAACCACGGAGTTTGTGGTGCCGAGGTCAATGCCGATGATCTTTTCGCCGGAAACAGCCATGACAGTAGTCCTTGATGGGCAGCCCGCGGGCCGATCTTGCTCGCCGGGGGCTCCAACATTGCTTCTAGAACGCAGATCGGAAGCGTTGTGTTTTCTGAATCGTTTCTGAGCCCGTATGACAAAACAGGTCAGAAATGAGATAGCCGACCCAAGTAGCATGTCTTATGCCATCTCTTTCATGATTCCATTAGTGCAATCATTGCAAGGACTTACATCACAAGATCAGACTTGAAATATTCATGTCTGCGCATTTTTGGCAGTCGTCGTTCGCCGAGCGATGATGTGGAGTGGTGCCTTTTTGGCAATTCGGCGGCGGCCAGAACATCTGCCACAATGGCGATGTGAAAGAGCGGGTTGTCGTCGATGGAAGAGGAGACGGCGTTTGGCTGGACAGAAACACAGAGCCCTGGAGTCGCTTTCGAACAATGAAATGTCAGTGGCGTGTGAACTTCCTACGGTTTTTGGACTTACGCTCCGGGCTGCTTGACACTCAATTTTGCCGTCAGTACAAGGCCACCACTCAAAATTGAGGCGATGTTCAGGTCCACTGTGAGAAACTTCAGTGTTTCTCAAGCTGCCGGACCACATAGTTTCGCTCGTTGGACCGAGTGGGGCACTGAAGGGGGCCGGACAGCACTTCTGAGCAATCGCCAAAAAACCTGACGCGAAGCAGGGTTGGCCGATGGCAAAGAAGACATCTGCGAAAGCACCCATGAAAAAGATCGCAAAAAAGGCACCGGCGAAGCCTGCGCCGAAGCCACGTCCCGCAGCAAAACCGGTCGTTGACGAGAAGAAGCCTGTTGCGAAGAAGGCACCGCTTCCTCCGGTGGTTCGACCGCTTTCGGCTCGTCCTTCCGACCTGTCATCTCAGATTCCTCCTGAGATTGAGCTGACTCATGTGGATGAGCAGCTGGTTGCTTTGCTGAATCGTCGGGCTGCGCTGTACCTTGAGAAGATGAAGGGCGTTCATGCGCCGTCCAAGGTGATGTTCAGCGACCTGGACCAGCAGACCGTTTGGGGCATGATTGATCGAATCAATCAGGGGCCACTGACATCTGCCGAACTGAAGACCATCTTCCGGCCGCTGCTCAGTGCTGGCCGTCAGCGGATCAAGCATACGCGAGTTGCGTACCTCGGGCCACCGTTCAGCTTTACTCATCAGGCCGCCATTTCGCGTTTCGGTGAGTCCGCGGATCTGGTTCCAGTCAGCACCATTGCGACGGTGTTTGAAGAAGTGAACCGGGGGCATGTGGATTTCGGGCTTGTTCCGATTGAAAACAGCACTGACGGTCGAATTGTTGACACGCTCGACATGTTCACTCGCCTGCCCATCCGGATTTGTGGCGAAGTGCAGGTGCACGTTCACCACAACCTGCTGGCTCGCTGCGATCGCAGTGAAATTACGGAGATTTACAGCAAGCCACAGGCGCTTTCTCAGTGCCGTGACTGGTTGTCCAAGAACATGCCGCATGCACGCCTGATCGAAGTGACCAGCACTTCCACAGCGGCTCAGCTGGCTCGCGACAAACCCAATGTCGCCGCGGTGGCAAGCCGCCAGGCAGCTATTCAGTACGATGTTCCGGTTGTCGCTGAGTGTATTGAAGACAATCAGAATAATGTGACTCGGTTTGCGGTGATCGGCGACAGCGTTGCTGAGCCAACGGGATCGGATCGCACGGCCATCCTGCTGCAGATTCCTCACAAGCCAGGTTCTCTGTCAGACGCGCTGGAACCGTTCCGCCGGAATAAGATCAATCTGACCTGGATTGAATCCTTCCCGCTGCGATCACCGGCAGTCGGATACCTGTTCTTCCTCGACTTCGAAGGACACATTTCTGAGCCTCGCATCAAGAAGACTCTGAAAGATCTGGAAGCACTGCCTCCGGATCGGCTGGAAATCCTTGGCTCATATCCCCGCAGTGAACCGCTCAAGTAGGCAATTGCACCATTTGTGCGAAACGAGGAAGCCCCAGTCCGTAGATTGGGGCTTTCCATTTTGAGTCTCCCTGCGATCAACTTCATCAAGGTAAAGTGTTGTTATGCGTCGGTACCTGATTGCTGGTAACTGGAAAATGAATACGACTCGCCAGACCGGAGTCGCTCTGGCAGGCGAATTGGCTTCTGCAGCGGCGAAGGAAGAAGCCGGAGTCGAGGTTCTTGCGTGTCCTCCGTACCCTTACCTGATTCCGGTCGGAGAAAAGCTGGCTGGCAGTGCGGTTCGGCTGGGAGCTCAGGACGCGTATTTTGAGGCTCCGGGGGCATTTACCGGCGAAATCGCTGTGGAGATGCTGAAGGACTGTGGCTGCCAGTACGTGATTCTGGGCCATAGTGAGCGTCGTCATGTGATGGGGGAAACCGATTCAACCATCAACCGAAAGGTCCGCGCCGTGATTTCCGGGGGTTTGACAGCGGTCTTGTGCGTTGGCGAGCTGCTGAGCGAGCGGCAGGCCGGTCAGACCGAAGCGGTTCTGGACCGACAGATGGATGGGGGATATTCAGGTATTTCTGAATCTGACGCCGCCAGCATCGTGATTGCCTACGAACCAGTCTGGGCAATCGGAACGGGCGTTACCGCGACTCCGGAACAGGCGGAATCTGCTCATGAACACCTTCGCAAGTGGCTTGCCCGCCGCTATAATGCTGCGTTTTCCGAAAAGGTACGAATCCTGTACGGAGGCAGTGTGAAGCCCGATAATGCCGAATCACTGCTCGGACAGCCGAACGTGGATGGTGCATTGGTGGGCGGCGCAAGTTTGAAGGCCGCCACCTTTGTTCCGATCATTGAGGCCGCCCGCAAGCTGGCGACCAGCGGCTGATTTTCATTCGGTAAGTCGCAAGAATTCGTGCCATGGGGAACCATGGTTCCCGGAGAGACGGACTGACATCCGTCTTTTCGCGTTGAAGTTGAAACCACATTGGCACGTCGGCAATTCGGCGTCCTCCTGGAGTCTTCAGTCCGATGAACTTTCTGATCTACTTGCTTACGTTTGTCCTGGCGTTTGTCAGCCTGTTCCTGATTTTGCTGGTCCTGATTCAGCGCGGCCGCGGTGGCGGGCTGGCAGGAGCCATGGGCGGAATGGGTGGCCAGAGTGCCTTCGGTACTCGCGCTGGTGACGTGTTCACAAAGATCACCATTGTCCTTGCCGTCATCTGGATTCTCCTTGCTGGCGGCATCGGCATGATGATGCGCAGTCAGGCGGCAGCGGCAAAGTCCAGCTCCACTGAATTCACTGATTCGCCGAACGCTCCAAAGCAGGAAGAGAAAAAGGACGGCGATAAGACGTCTGCCGATTCAAAGTCCGACGACAAGAAGGCAGATGACAAAAAGGAAGGCGAGAAGACGGCTGAGCCAGCCAAGACCGACGCGGAAGCGCCGAAAGCAGACGCTCCAAAGGCCGAAGGCGAAAAGTCTGCTGAAGACAAGAAGGATGCTCCTGCAGACGCCAAGCCAGCCGACGCAGCTGCAACTCCCGAAAAGCCGGCGGAAGAGAAAGCCGCCCCGGCTGAAACACCTGCTGCCGATGCTCCAAAAGAGACCCCAAAGGAAGAGGCTCCTAAGACAGAAGAGCCAAAAGCGGAAGCGCCAAAGGCAGACGCTCCTGCTGCTCCAGCTGGTGAACCAGCACCGGCACCAGCGGCTCCTGCACCAGCACCAGCCGCTCCGGGGAATCCTTAGTTCAACATCTTTCTTGTCATGGTCTGACCGGTTGATATGACCAGTCGGTTCCGTGAAATCAATCAGGGCAAAGCTGTCGAATGAAGGTGGCTTTGCCCTCTGGTATTCCGAAGCTCCACAATCGCAACCGCGGGCTTCACTTGTTTCAGAGTGTTTGCAGGAAGGCTGTTCTGTGCTGTTGAGTATGACGGGCTTTGGGCATTCTTCGTCGGATGACGGTGGTGTCCATGTCAGTACGGAAATCAAGTCGGTGAATAACCGCTACTTGAAGCTGTCTGTGCGTATGCCTGATACGGTGGCTCGATTTGAAGCCGATATCGAAAAACTGGTTCGTTCCCGAGTCACTCGTGGATCGGTTCAGCTGTCGATTCGCGTCCGATTTGCTGGGGGTCAGAGCGAATATCGCATCGACAGCGATCTTCTTCGCGGTTACGAAAATCAGCTGAGGTCGCTGTCGTCAGGCAGTGAAGCGATTCGTATTGAGAACCTGCTGACTCTGCCAGGCGTTGTCGTTGAAACGGAGTTTTCAGACGAGATCCTGAACTCGCTGTGGCCAGTCCTTGAAAAGAGTTTGTCGGAGTCACTGGATCATTTTGAAGACTTCCGTCGCCGTGAAGGGGAGTCGATGCGACTGGACCTGGAGCGACAGTGTGAAGTCATCGAGACCGAGGTGACGAAGGTCGCGACACTGGCGCCGATTGTTGTGACGGAATACCGTGACAAGATTCTGGAGCGTGTCCGCCGACTGATCAACGACGCTTCGATCACGATCAGCGAGAACGATGTGATTCGTGAAGTCGCCCTGTTCGCAGATCGCTGCGACATCAACGAAGAAATCACACGGCTTCGAAGCCATACGGAGCAGTTTCGACGACTGCTGAACGGCGAGACATCTCAGGGACGGAAGCTCGAGTTCATCGGGCAGGAAATGTTCCGGGAGATCAACACGATCGGCTCCAAAGCCAATCATGTGACCATCGCCCTGGGCGTTGTGGAAATGAAAGCAGCGATTGAACGAATGCGTGAAGTCCTGCAGAACGTGGAATAGTGAAAACGAATGACCTCATCAGCGGCAAAGAGGATTGTGATTCTCTCCGGCCCGAGCGGAAGCGGCAAAACGACGCTCGTTCGGCGGCTGGTCGAATGCGCTCCAGTGAAGCTGGTGAAGTCCGTCTCCGCCACGACTCGACCACCTCGGCCGGGTGAGGTTGACGGGGATGATTATTGGTTTTTGAGTGGAGATGAGTTTCGTCGCCGGCTGGCAAAAGACGAGTTCATTGAACATGCGGAGGTCTTTTCCTCAGGCTTTTTCTACGGGACCCTCTGGTCCGAGCTGGAACGAGCGTGGGGGCTGGACGGATGGGCATTCCTGGAAATTGACGTCCAGGGAGCCATGAAGGTGGTGCAGCAATACCCGGAGACTGTTACGATTTTCCTTCGAACGCCGTCGTCAGCGGAATTTGAACGCCGCCTGAGGGCTCGAGGGACAGAATCCGAAGAAGTGATTCAACGTCGGCTGGCCACTGCGGAGAAAGAACTGCAGCAGGCTCACCGTTATCGATATGTGGTTGTGAACGATCAGCTGGAAACCGCGGTCAGCGAGATCTGTGAGATTCTGAAGGCGGAGGAGAAGGCTCGAAATGCTTGATGATTTTCGTGAAGATGACATCGTCCGCAAAGTTGGGGGCCGATTCAAACTGTCGTCCCTGATTCAGAAACGCATGGTCGCTCTCAACCGAGGAGCCCGACCGCTTGTCGACCTGCAGACCAAGAGCCTGCTGGAAATTGTGGTTGCTGAAATCATGCAGGACAAAATTTACCTCGACACGTCAGGCAATGTGAAATCGGTTCAGGATGACTCAGCCCTTGTTGACAAGCTCGACAAGCTGCTGGCGGACGACGGTGGTCCGGGGATCGATGACCTATAATCGGATTCACGTCGTCGCCGACTAAGTTGAATGGCAAGAGGCCCTGAGGATCCACTCCGGATGCTCGGGGCTTTTTCTTTGAGTGTGTTCCCCGGCGTGATCGCGAGAACGTTAAGATGTCCGGCAACCTGAAGAATCGTGAAGTCCTGCTGGGAGTCTGTGGCGGGATTGCTGCTTATAAAGCCGCCGACCTGTGCAGCAAACTGGTTCAGCTGGGGGCTCATGTTTCCGTGATCATGACGGAATCGGCTCATCAGTTCATCGGCGCGACAACGTTTGAAGCACTGACAGGGCGTCCTGTTCACAGTGATGCGTTTGTCGTCAAAGAACACTTTCAGGGCGAACACATCGGATTGGCGCGTCGAGCACAGATTGCAGTCATTGCCCCTGCCACGGCTCAGACGATTGCCAGACTTGCTCACGGTCTTGCCGACGATCTGCTCAGCACAACATTGCTTGTTTCCACGGCACCGCTGTTGATTGCCCCTGCGATGAACTGTGACATGTGGGCCAAACCGGCGGTGCAGCGCAATGTGGATCAGCTGAAACAGGATGGTGTTCACTTTGTCGGCCCCGGCGAAGGCTGGCTGAGCTGCGGTCAGGTTGGTGCCGGCCGAATGGCAGAACCTGCTGACATCCTCCAGTCCATGGAACGTCTTCTTGCATAAATCGTGGATACTCACCACGCGAACAAACTGAATTGTCCTTTCATCTGGATCCTGTGGAATGACCAGCCCGTCGGAGCAAGCAGCGGAAATTCGCACACTTGCAGCAAATTATGGAATGATCATCGATGCTGACAAAAGCGAGGCACTGGCTCGCTACTGCCAGCTTGTCTGGAGCTGGAATGAACGTCTGAATCTGACTCGCCACACGACGAACGAGTTGTTTGTCATCCGAGATCTGCTCGATACCGTACGACTGGCGGACCATATTCCACAGAACGCGACCGTTCTGGATGTCGGATCGGGCGGCGGAGTTCCTGGCATCCCGCTGGCCATTCTTCGTCCTGATCTTGCCGTGTCGCTATGCGAGTCAGTCGGAAAGAAAGCGGCTGCACTCATCGAGATTGTGAAACAGCTTGGACTGCCGGTCGCAGTGCACTCCAGCCGCGTTCAGGATCTTCTGCCTCAAAGACGATTTGCATGGATCACTGTTCGTGCTGTCGGCGCGCTGGATAAGCTTCTGCCATGGTTCCCGGATCTTCGTCAGAGTGGTTCGACGCTGCTGCTGATCAAAGGGCCGAAGTGGACCGAAGAACTTCAGGAAGCTCAGAAGTCAGGCAATGCCCGCGGTCGAAGAATCGAACGCATCGCCAGCTGGGCTTCTCCGGGACGTGATGGCAACAGCGTCCTGCTTCGAGTTCAATAATTATCCGGCGGAAGCTGCAATCTGGCCGATGGCGTCGATCGCGTACTGAATCTCTTCGTCTGTCGTGAAGACGCCTGGACTGAGTCGAACAGTGCCTCCGCGAGTCAGCGTCTGCAGTGACTGATGAGCCAGCGGCGCACAGTGCAGACCAGCGCGGCACTGAATGGAAAAGCTCTGGTCCAGGATCGTGGCCACTTCATGACAGTCAAGGCCTTCGATATTGAATGACAGAATTCCGGCGTTCGCTTCCTGAGAGGAATACACCGTCACGCCCGGCAGCTTTCGGCAGGCGTCGTGAAGCGACTGCACGGCTCGGTCAATCTGATCATGCAGTCTCAGTATTCCCTGCGATTCAATCCACTGAACTGAAGCACTGAGTCCGGCGATACCGGGCAGGTTCAGGTTCCCTGATTCAAATCTCGCGGGCATCTCTTCGGGCTGACGAAGTGACTCACTGCTTGAACCTGTTCCGCCAAATCTCAATGGACGCAGTTGAGTCTCCAGGCCTGATCGCACAGCCAGAACGCCAGTCCCGAGCGGCCCCAGTAGTCCTTTGTGGCCAGCCGCAGCGAGGAAATCGATCTCCAGTGACTGAAAGTGCAGCGGTACATGACCCACTGTTTGAGCAGCATCCAGCAGGATCAAAGCACCATGCTGGCGCGCGAGCTGAATCAGTTCCGGAAGGGACTGAACTCTTCCTGTGACGTTCGAAGCATGTGTCAGCACGACCAGCTTTGTCGGCCGCTGCTTCAGGGCCGCTTCGAATTGGTCGATTCGAATGAGTCCCGTGACTGGATCGAAATCCGCCATCGCCATTTCAACGCCGACGGTTTCTCTGAGCCACTCCAGCGGCCGCAGGACGGAGTTATGGTCCATCGTTGACACAAGAACTCTGTCGCCGCGTTTCAGCAGACCAAGCAACACCTGGTTCAGGCTGTCGGTGCAGTTTTGAGTGAAGACGATCTGACGATAATCCGGAACTCCCAGAAGTCGAGCCAGGCGGGAACGACACTGAGTGAGCAGTTCTGCCGCCTGCCCACTTCCGGAATGACTGCCTCGCCCGGCCGCAGCGCCGGTGCCCAGCCACTGAAGGACAGCGTCCGAAACTTCTCCGGGCTTCGGAAAACTGGTTGCCGCATTATCAAGGTACGGTGAAAGCACAGTGTTGTCCCAAATCGCGATCGGTTGAAGATCCGGATCGTACTGCGACACAATTAAAGAAGGCCAGGAGTTCCTGGCCTTCTCGCATGTTTCGCATCAGGTGTCGGCGAAATGATCAGCTCTGTCCGGGCAACCACAGCTTTCCTGCCGGAGCATTGGCTTCGGCACCTGGTGTCCAGAGCCCGCCGGACGCTGAGGTTCCAATTTGAGCGAGGCCGCCTTCCAGTTCTGAAGCAAGTTCAGGACAGCCTGCAGATTCAAGCTGTTCGATGATGACCTGCTCGATCTCCGGGATCTTGTGCAGGTAACGATCACGGAACTTGTGCAGCAGTGTCTTCAGCTTCGGATCCGATGGATCATCCAGTCGATACGACAATTCACGCACATCCAGTTCCAGCTGAGTCCTGAAGGCTTCAGGACCTGGTTCCACTGACTGACGTGCCTGTTCGAGGCATGAATACGCGAGGTCCGGCTGTTCTTCCACGCGAGCAATCGCTGCTCGCATCAGGTAGGCTCGGCGAGCACCAAAGGCCTGCAGACAGGCCGGTCGCTTCAGGATCTCATCAAGAGCATTGCGGACAATGTCCCGCAGCCCCAGAACAGAACAGCGATTTGCCAGTTCCTGCAGCTGTGAGTCCGTCAGCTTTGTCAGGACAAGCCGTTCGTAAGACAGAGCTGGCATTGCCGCAACGACTGCAGATTCGGAAATCTCCAGCGGCTGACGTCCCGGCAGGCCAAGTCGAGTTCGCAGCGCGTCGAGGTTCGGGGACTGATCGAACCGTCCCGCGATGGACAACATCACCAGCAGCGCTCCTGCGAGTTTCTTCTGCAGAGAGGCATCACCAGCAGCTTCCAGAGCTGACTTCCCTCCAAGTGCTGACAGAGGAAGGTTCAGCCACTGCTCGACGGCCACTGGTTCCATCTGGCGCGTCAGAGTGCGGAACGTTTTCTGAGTCAGGCCTTCCGGACAATAGTAGCGCTGATCAAATGGCCGAGCCTGTGGTCGCTCAAACTCGACCGTCTCTCGCTTTTCCTGATCGCCGCGAGTCAGGATCAGATCACCCGCGAGCGCTCGAAGTTTCACGATTGCGGTGTCGACGTTGCTTTCAACGGTCGTTACCACAAGGAACGGCTGTGTTGATTCAC
>JAXMBV010000039.1:0-62294 GCA_046349695.1 Planctomycetaceae bacterium
CTGTTCTCTCGCTCATTCTCGAAGTCGCTTGCCGCAGTTCCGTTCCTGATCGTCCTTGTGGGCGGCATTGGCGGAATCTGGTGGGTTCGACATTCGTCCATGGACCCAGTGATTCAGCGTTACGAAGAAGCGTTCAATGCGGCTGGTCGCGAGAACAATGCTCCTTTGCAGGAAACGTGTCTCAAGGCATTGGTCAGTCTGCGACCATCTGATCCACAATACACGATGCGCCTCGGGCAGATGTATATCAGCCAGGGCCGACTGGCGGACGGGTATCGTGAGATCATTAAGCTGGCACCTGACAATCGTCCAGGTCATCCCGAGGCCCGCATGTGGCTGGTAAAGCAGTCTGTTTCCGAGAAGCCGATTCAGAGGCTGTCGCCGGAGGAAATGGAAACTCAGCTAAAGCTTGTCCTGGACGCGGAGCCTCGTAACACAGATGCTCATCAACTATTGGCCCGAGTCTACGTGAATCGACGCGAATGGAATCTTGCGGAACGACATTTGGCTGAGGCGGCAGGCATTCGGCCAGACCTGAATCTTGAGGTTGCTCAGCTGAAGGTCATCCTGCGACGTCCTCAGGAAGACATCAGGGCGGTGGCCGAAAGAGCTGCCGATGCTCTGCAGTCAAAGCTTGAAGCCAACCGCGCCGATGATGGCGTTCGAGTTCGTCTTGCGGATGCGTGGCTGCTGGCGGATGCTCCGGAGAAGGCTCGTGAAGTTCTGGTCTCAGGACTCCAGCAGCGTGCTGATTCAGAATTGTTGAAGACAGCGCTCAGCAATCATGACCTGAATGGTGTCCAGGTTCGAATGTCAGAATCGATGCTGAACCGTGATGTCAGCGTGCCGGTGGTTATTGAAGCGCTGAAAATGGCACCGGGCAATGTTCGAGCCGTTCAGATGGTGGTGCAACTGAAGGCAATCGGCGGGACAATTCCTGGCGACTCACTGGAAGGTGCACTCCGGCATTGGTCGGCTGAGGTGGAAAAGACTCCCGAATCGGTGGAATCCCGGGTCCTATACAGTCAACTGCTGATGGCGGCAGACCGTAACGAAGAGGCCGCCGCGACACTTGAACCGGTGATCAAGGATCGCCCCCTTATAAGACTGTCACGTGCTCAGCTGCTTCTGAAGTCAGACAAGCGCGATCAGGCCGTCGCGGAACTTGAATCCATTCTGTCACTCACGTCGGCAAAGCTGCAGGAAAAGCCAGATGATGCTTCGATCGCGGCTGTTCATGTCGAAGCGCTCCTGAGTCTGGAACGATTCACGGAAGCCCGGGAGATCCTGGCAGGATTCACCCCGACCAAAGAGAAGACCGATATCCCGGAAGACGCAGCACTCTCGCTGCTGTACGGTCGAGCTTGCATCGCGGAATTCGACAAAATGACCGGGTTCTCACCGGGCGCCAGTCCGGAAAGTCCATTTACGTTTACGCTTGGCGAAGACGTTCAGGTTCCTTTGAATCTGCTCCGGAGTGCGATCGATTGCCCCTCCAGCACAATGCAGGGAATTGATCGGCTCGCCCGCCTCAGTCTTTCTGAAGGTCCTGTTGTGGAGCCGGCGGATGCGATGATCCGACAGCTGCGCATGGACAATCAGGCTGGTATCCAGGCGTTGAATCTTCTCGGCATGCATGCTCTGCTGATGAAGCGTTACGATAAGGCCATGAACTGGCTGGAGCTGGCGAATTCTCAGGCGCGCAGCCGTAATCCGCAGATTCTCAACAACCTTGCAACGGCCATCATCCGAGGCCGACCGAATGACGCCGCAAAGGCATTGCAACTGGCCAACCAGACGCTTGAGCTGATTCCGGACCATCCGGACGTGCTGTCGACTCGAGGCGAGATTTATGTCGCACAGCAAAAGTGGAATGAAGCGGTCGCCGACCTCACAGCTTCCCTCGAACTTCGCCCGCAGAACCCGCTGGTGCACCGACTGCTCGAAAAGGCCTACGCGGGACTGAACGACACTAGCATGGCTCAGGAACATGCGACGAGGGCAAAAGCGATTGAGGACACGCTTGGCCAAACTGGCGGTTCCGAGTAGCCTTGAGGGCTCCGGGGATGATCCTCAGAGTTCAAACACGACTACGAAGGACTGGGCAGCGCGGTGTTAGACTGGTTCAAAAAGCTTGTATCTTCGGATGATGGGGCAGCAACCGCAGGCCTCGATAACGAGCTTAGGAAACAACTGGCACGGACTCTTCGTTCATGCGAATCACTCTTCATGGAGGGTGCGAGGGACTGCGCGTTCGAATGCCCGGAGCTGCTCGACCAGGATGCCGATGAATTCTCCGAGCTGATGATGACACTGCATCGAGGCCTTGTGATCAAGGTCCTGTTTGCTGTCGCCGAAGATGAAAAGCAGTGGGACGAAACAGAGCAGGCGGTCGTTCGCCAGGTGATCAAACATGTCGGCGGCGATCTCTCCGATCTGAGGGAGTCACAGAATCCTGTTCACCGCGCCGCGGAACTCGCCGACTCTCTTCAATGGGGAAGTCTGCTTGCGCCGTTTGTGAAGTACCCTCCGCTGATTGAACGCCAGAGTCAACTGATGACTCAGCTGATTCGCATCGCGGAGATCGTGACCAAGGCCGATGCCAAAGTGAACGATTCGGAACGGATGGCACTGCAGAGCCTTCAGCGTGATCTTCAGGTCACTTTCGCCGAAGGCAAACGAAGGCCGAAACGCAGCACCGACTCATCGTCACAGCCAATCGACTTCGACATTCCGGACGCTTCTCCGGCAACAGCCAGGTCAGGCCAGGCAGCACATCGTGTCCTGCTGGCCTCGGAGGAATTGAAGCCTAAGGAGCAGCGCCGAAAGTCAAATGCGGACAGAAAGCTGGAGGACATACCGGGAACTCGACCGATGGGTCGCCAGGCAACCGCCAACAAAGACCAGCCGGACCTGAAGGAAATTCTGCAGGAACTGGATGGCCTGATTGGGCTCGAGTCGGTCCGGAAAGATGTGCGTGAGCTTCTGCATTTTCTTCAAATCCAGCTGGAGCGTGTGAAACACGGACTCGCGCTGGCACCGATCAGTCTTCACACGGTCTTTGTGGGAAACCCTGGAACCGGAAAGACGACGGTCGCACGCATCTTCGGCAAAGCTCTCGGAGCGATGGGCGTCGTGAAACGCGGACATACCGTGGAGACGGATCGTTCGGGACTTGTTGCTCAGTTTGCCGGACAGACGGGACCGCTGGTCAACAAGCAGGTGGATTCCGCGCTTGATGGAGTCCTGTTTATCGACGAAGCGTACAGCCTTGTCCTGGACGATAACACGGATGTCTATGGTGCTGAGGCCGTGCAGGTGCTGCTCAAACGCATGGAAGACGACAGGGAGCGACTGGTCGTGATCCTCGCCGGCTACCCGGACGATATGGAGAAGATGCTGCAGTCGAATCCCGGATTGTCGTCACGGTTTCAGCGCACGATTCATTTTCCGGACTATGACGCCGACGAACTCGTGCAGATCTTTGAAGGGTTCTGCCGCAAGAACGATTACGTGCTGTCATCAGAGGCTCGTCGCATTCTTTTGGAGCGATTTGTCAGCGAGGTGCAAAACAAGGATCACCATTTCGGCAACGCACGACTTGCCCGAAACCTCTTCGAATCGGCCATTCGGAAACTCGCCTCCCGCATTGTCGGAGTTGCTCCGTTAAGCCGCGAAATCCTGACGACTCTGCGACCGGAAGATATTCCGGCCGAGGGCTGATGTCCTGACTTCGTACGAGGCAGGAAGTCCAAAGAGACGCGTGGGCCATCCTCTACGTGCCCCTTTTTCGGCCCGCCGTTTCCCATGGGACTGCAATCTCTGAAGTCATTTGCCACGCAGGTCTGAATTGAAGAACATTCGTCGGAGGCCGTTTCTCCGGCTGCATTCGTGCATCGTGAATTCTCGAAGGATTGAGTTCCAGGAAGGTGTAATATGGTCGCTTTGGTCCGAAGTCTGCTTTGTTGTTTCGTTTGCCTGAGCACAGTAGCTCAGGGCTCCGACTGGCCCCAGTGGCGTGGCCCAAACCGTGACGCAAAGTCCGACGAAAAACTGGCGTCTCACGACTGGGCCGCAAATCCTCCAAAGCACCTCTGGACTGTGTCCGGATTCGGCGCTGGTTACGCGAGTGTCGCTGTAGCAGACGGTGTGGTCTATACGCTCGGCAATATGGAAGGGGCTCAGCACGTTGTCGCGGCCAGTGCAGAAGATGGCTCGATTGTGTGGAAGCAGAAAGTCACGGAAGCGAATCCTCGCCATGACTTCGAAGGTGCTCGCTGTACGCCGTCCATTGACGGTGATCGGCTTTACGTCATTTCTTCCGACGGAGCCATCGCCTGCCTGAATCGAAAGGACGGCAAGATTGTCTGGCGTCGTGCATTCAGTGAATGGGGCGGAAAGATGATGTCCGGCTGGGGCTTTTCAGAATCACCGCTCGTTGACGGTGATCGAGTCCTCTGCACACCAGGGGGTCCGGAGGCAACTGTTGTTTGCCTGAACAAGAAGACCGGCAAAGACGTCTGGATCTGCAAGGGTGTGTTCGAAGGTGGCGGCGGAAAAGAGGGTGCGGGCTATTCGTCCATCGTGAAGTGTGAACCAGCCGGCATTCCTCAATACGTTCAGCTGACAGGCCGCGGACTGATCGGAATCCGAGCAAAGGACGGTGAGCAGCTCTGGTCGTATACCAAAGTTGCAAACGGCGTTGCGAATATTCCTACCCCGATCATCGATGGCAACTTCGTCTTCGCATCAACCAGCTACAAGCAGGGCACCTGCTTCCTTGAGTTGAAGAAGAACCGCAACAAAATTGAAGTGGAAGAAAAGTACTACCTCGATGCAACCACCTTCAACAATCACCACGGAGGGATGGTTCTGCATAATGGCCATATCTATGCGGGTCATCAGCAGAATGAAGGCTTCCCGACCTGCGTCGATATGGCGAGCGGCAACATCGTC
Organism: Planctomycetaceae bacterium; assembly: GCA_046349695.1. Classification (GTDB taxonomy): domain Bacteria; phylum Planctomycetota; class Planctomycetia; order Planctomycetales; family Planctomycetaceae; genus SXXK01. The sequence goes on from JAXMBV010000039.1 coordinate 4,957, forward strand.
TGGGGCGGCAAGCTTCGAGGCGCGGGGAGCGGTTCAGCGGCCATTGTGTTTGTGGACGGGCACCTGATCTTCCGCTACCAGAATGGCACCCTCGCTCTGATCGAAGCGACCCCGGACGAATACCGTCTGAAGGGAACTCTTAAGCCCGACTATCAGGAACGTGAGAGCTGGGCACACCCGGTTGTTGCAAACGGCAAACTGTATCTGCGTGAGCAGGATAAGCTGATGTGCTACCAGGTCGGCCCATAGCGTCGGCATTCACGGGGCTCAGTGATTCGTTTCGCTGAGCCCTTTGAGTTTGATACCTTCCGGGAGGCAGTACCGCTGCTTCCGGGTTCCCCCGCGACTTCTTCCCACCCCAATTCCGCACTCGGCGAATCGGAGCTTCACCATGCCTGCACGCCTTTTGTATCGCACGACCTTGTTCGTGTTCTGCCTCACTCTGATTGCATCGGTCGGCCGTATCAACGCTCAGGACTTTGAATTGAAGGCGGATGGCCAAAACCACTGGTACAAAGGCAACATGCATACTCATACGCTCTGGAGCGACGGGGATGAGTATCCGGAAATGGTGGCTCGCTGGTACAAGGAACACGGCTATCAGTTTCTTGTGTTCACGGATCACAACACGCTTCACAACAAGGAGCGCTGGATCAAGGCCGCCAAGAGCAAGGGTGGCCTGAAGGCCCTGGAGACACTCAAGGCCGCGTGGCCGCAGGGCTGGGTGGAGACTCGTGGCGAAGGCGAAGAACTGGAAGTGCGTCTGAAGACATTCGATGAAGTCTATCCAAAGGTCGCTGTTCCTCAGGAATACATCCTGATTCAGGGCGAAGAGATCACTGACAGCTTCACAAAACGCCCGGTTCACATGTGTGCGACCAACACGAAGGAGCTGCTTCCACCGACGGGCGGGGAGAGTATCACGGACGTCATTCAGCGAAACATGGAAGCGGCGATTTCACGACGCGAACGAACGGGCGTCAAGACTCTGGTACACCTGAACCATCCAAACTTTGGTTACGCGGTGACGGCCGAACAGCTGATGAAGGTGGCGGCGGAGAACTTCTTCGAAGTCTACAACGGACATCCGTCAGTCCACAATTTCGGTGATGAGACTCATGCATCAACGGAACGTATGTGGGACATCATCAACACATTCCGTCTGTCAAAGCTGAATTATCCGATCATGTACGGACTGGGCACTGATGACGGTCACAACTATTTCGAAAAAACTCCGGGGAAGGCTGCTCAGCCTGGCCGAGGATGGGTCGTGGTTCTCGCGGAAACTCTCGAGCCTGATGCTCTGGTCGAATCTTTGGAAGCCGGCAGATTCTATGCTTCATCGGGTGTCCGTCTGGAACGCGTTGCATCCAAAGGCGGGCGTTTTGAAGTTCAGGTGGCGGTCGAAGAAGGCGTGACATATCGGATCGACTTCATCGGAACCTGCAAAGGCTTCGATGAAAACTCTGCGCCGGCCTCTGACGATCCTGCGAAAGCCGACACGCTGACTCGTCGCTACAGCAATGACATTGGAAAAGTTCTGAAGTCTGTTGACGGTCCTTCGGCCAGGTATGAACTGACGGGCGAGGAACTCTACGTGCGAGCTGTCGTCACATCATCGCGTCTTCACCCCAACCCCTCCGAAGCGGGCGAATTCGAACGAGCATGGATCCAGCCACTCGTCCCCGGCAGCAAGTAGCTGGCTGGTTTGATTTCGAAAACGCCAACCGTTCTGACCCATTCTGGTGAGCGGGATGCGTCAGCGTTCCGGTATGCGATTCATCCGCGCGTAGTGGATTTCGCCAGAAATCCCAATTCGTCACCGGTAGTAAGTCGTCGAGATTTTTCGTTGTGTTTGGCCGACAGAAAATGTGTGACAGAAAATAATCGCAATCGCACAACAGCCGGGTAGCACAGGTGAAGCCTGTGACGCGAAGCGGTCGGAAGCTGAAGAGACAGCATGGTCAACTCAGTGCAGCGCGTCTCAGCTTTGTCGCACGCACTTCATCTGCTTCCCCTGAAAACTGCTCCATAAAGAAGCCGGCTGGCTGACACCGGCCGCTCGCCATAAGATTTGTTTTCGGGCAACTCCACCGGCCACGGAGAGCAGGAGGCGTCAGCGTTCCGGTAGGCGAATCATACGTGAACACTGAACACTGAACACTGAAAACTCAATACGGCGGCAACGTCCGCCGGAAGCCGTGGAAGAGTACAATCGGGAGAAACAGAAACACGTTTCTCAGGAACCGAAAGCACCAGTTGTCGGCGAGCACCCTGTTTGGAAAAGTGATCCGACTCTCAAACATGCCGGAGACAAACTCCGGTCCCGGCGTACACGCAAACAGTCCCTTCGCCAAAGCCGCAGGAATCTTCTTCGCGCCGACTGCGGCTCCTACTATGCCGCCGGTAATTGCAGCGGTTGTGTCGGCATCACCACCGCATTCGATGACACAGCGAATGGCCGATTCAAAGTCATTGGAGAACGACAGCCAGGCGTGGATACAGACTGGCACCGTATGGTACATGTAGCCCGTGACTCCGTTCTGCAGACCGAGCGACCTGGCAAAGTCCTGAGTGGACTGCATCGAACTCACAGACTCGACACATCGTGCCAGCAGCGTCAGCAGTTCCGCAGCGTCTGACGGCAGATGTTCCCGGACGATTTCAAGGAATTGTTGGCCGGTGATCTGCGGTACACGAACGGCAAGATGAGTCGCGATTGCAACGACAATCGCGCCGTATTCTGCTTTCGGATCCGAGTGTGTCATTCGAGTCGAACATCGTACAAACGACTTCAATTCGTCGATGTCATCGATGACCGCACCCAGAATCGGAGCTCTCATCGCCGGCCCATTTCCCGCGGAGAAGACTCCACTGTTGGCCGGTGACCAGCCAAGCCAGAGTTTCAAAATCGACCGCAGTGTCGCAAGACCAATCCCAGCTGGAATGGAAGCCAGCCACCACTTCAGTTGTTTCACCAGAACAGCTTCAAAGCGACCGATTTCGAAGGGTTCCAATCGATCCGGAGACACGCCGGCATCGCCATCAGCTGCGTCCGTTTGCTTTCGTGACTGAAGCAACGCCACTGCAGTCATCATCGCATGGTCAGTGTCATCAGACACCATGCCTCGCCCAAAGAAGAAACGGTATCGATCCGGCGGTCCCAGCATTCGCCCGGCACGTCGCGGCGACAGGCCTTCATACGGCAATCCCAGAGCATCGCCAACTGCCGTCCCAAGCAGACAACCATGAATCGAATCTGTTCGCAAATCCCACTCGATCATCAATGCCTCTGCACTGCTCTGTGCCGATCATGCGTCACCACGAGTTATCCGCGAAGCACGATTCCTGTCGCTGTCAATTCAAGGAATGAGTGTTCGCGGAACTCTCGCACCAAATCCGAAATCAGCGGCGAGAAAAGCGTCTGCAGAGCAACATTTGAAAGGTTACCGGTCGAAACTAACAGAAGCTTTGAAGGTTTTCCCGCCAACAAATGGGAGTCAACGAAATCGGCATCCTTGCTGATAACAACTCGGTGCTGCTCATCGGCAATTCGGCAGACTTCTACATCAGTGGTTCTATTGCCGAAAGGCAGATCAAGCGTGTGGATTGCATCGTAGCCACAGCTTCTGAACCATTGAGTCATCTGCCGTGGAAGCTGTGCATCCACGAGGAACTTCACGGATTCACCGACTGCAGTCGACGAGACTGCACCAATCGAGCGGCCCAAGCCAGAGCTGCCAGCAGATCCTCTCGTTCGAGGTCTTCATACTCCCGGAGCACATCGTCCATGGACATTCCGGAACTAAGCAACTCCAGGAGATTCTCGACCGGATAACGTAATCCGCGAATACACGGCTTACCGTGGCAAACGGCGGGATCGATGGTGATGCGAGAAAGCAAATTGTTCATTCTCTGTGACCATCAGCGAGGTGAGAGGAGTCTTGTTCTGTACTTGCGGTACCAGATTTTCATATCACTGCAGAATACAGCGAATATGGGCAAACAGCAACATCCCAGATTCGATTCGCAGAAAGTCGCTTAGGTTGTGACGCTGGAGTTTCTGCAGCACTCGACTCTAAACGTTTCGCCGTGGAAGCCGTGGTAGTGCAGAAACCTGTGTCCGCCGGGGTAAAACCGAGGCGGCGATAGTCTCGTCCGCCACCTGGTTTATCCTGGTGGGTCCACGGTTTCTGCACTACCCAGCGTCGCAGAACGAGTGGCTCATCGACAAGGAAGTCCCATCCCGTCAGCCAACAGAAACACTCTGACCGCTGCGGGCTCGGCGGTAACAGGAAAACTCCATCGTGAACTGGCCCTGGCCCTGAGTCAGGCTGCGAAGTTCGCTGGCGAAATGGAACATCTCGCTCAACGGTACCACCGCCTCAATCAGACACGTTTCGCCACGCTGATCCGTGCTGGTAATCAGACCTCGCTTGCGTCCCAGCTGGCCATTTACCGCCCCCTGAAACTGCTGCGGGATCTCAATCTCCACGTTCATCACAGGCTCCAGGAGTTCCATGGCGGCCCGAGGAAGAATGACGTTACGCATGGCTTCACGAGCACACAGCCGGAAGGCCAGATCAGACGAATCCTGTTCGTGATACGAACCGTCACGAAGGACAATTCGCAATCCAACGACATCGAATTCACCCAGCGGACCTTTCTTCAGTTCCTCCTGAAATCCCAGCCGGATCGCCGGGATATACTCACGAGGAATACAGCCGCCGCGAGTCTCATCGATGAACTCAAAGGTCGTCCCCGATGACTCCGGAAGCGGTTCCATGATTCCGCGAATTTGACCAAACTGGCCGGGGCCGCCGGTCATCTTGCGAAACATGTAATCGAATTCCACAGCCTTCGTCGGACGCTGTCGACAGGCGACTCGCGGTGTTCCGGTGAGACATTCACACTGATAGTCTCGCTGCAGCTTTTCGACATACACGTCCAGATGCAGCTGTCCCATGCCGGCAATCAATGTCTCACCCGTCGCCGGATCCGTGAGGACTCGGAACGTTGGGTCCTCGCGTCGGAATGCTTCCAGAGCCTTTGCCAGTTTAGGGGCGTCGTTGCGATCGACCGGCGCAATCGCCAGTCGAAGCACGGGCTCCGGAACATGCATGGACTCCAGTTGACATTCGATGCCGGCTCCGCAGATCGTCGCACCGGACGCCGCGTCGATGCCAACAACGCCGATGAGATCACCTGCGTCTGCGGTTTCGACATCTTCGCGTTCGGACGCATGAATCCGCACGAGTCGGCTGAATCGGACCGAACGCCCCGTCTGTGAAAGACGATACGTCTGACCTCGGACAACACGACCCTGGTAGATTCGCAGAAACGTCAGTTGCCCGAATGGCTCCACGACAGTTTTGAACGCCATGGAAACCATCGGACGCTGAGTCTCAGGCGTCAGTTCCACTCGAGCATCTTCCTGAGTTCGTTCGATCCCTCCAGTCTGTCCGCCGGAAGACTCCGCCGCGGCACGCAGATCGTACGCCCAGACCTTGCGATCCACAGGACTGGGGAGATACCGTGTGATGGCCGTCAGAACTTCCTGCACTCCTTTGTTGCGGTACGCACTGCCGAACAGAACGGGCGTGATCTGATGGGCGAGTGTCGCACGTCGGATCACGTTGTGGATCTGTTCCGCCGAGGGAACCTGATCATTGACCAGACTAGCCAGCAACTGATCATCAAACTGGGACAACCGTTCCAGCATCGCGTGTCTCGCGGTGAGGACCATTGAAGTCAGATGTTCCGGGATTGGAGTCCGAACCACGGTCTCACCGTAAGCACCTTCGAACTGAACCTGCTGCAGATCAATCAGGTCGATGAGTCCTTCGAAGGATTCACCGGCGCCGATCGGAAGCTGCACGGGGACTGCGATGGTGTGAAGTCGAGTCTCGATCTGCCTGACCACACGTTCCGGATCCGCACCGGCTCGGTCCATCTTGTTGATGAACGCAATCCGAGGCACGCCGTAACGCTTCATCTGTCGGTCAACGGTCAAAGACTGACTCTGCACACCGCCGACGGCACACAGGACCAGAATGGCCCCATCGAGTACTCGCAGGCTTCGTTCGACTTCCACCGTGAAGTCAACGTGGCCAGGAGTATCGATGATGTTGATGCGATGATCGTTCCACTGAACCTGAGTCACCGCGGACGAGATCGTGATGCCACGCTGAATTTCAATCGGATCGAAGTCCATCGTCGCCGCAGCGCCGCGACCTTTCACGTCGCCCATGCGATGAATGCGACCACAGTAGAACAGCATCCGCTCGGTCAGCGTGGTCTTGCCGGAGTCGATGTGAGCGGAGATACCAACATTGCGTAAGTTGTGAATGCGGGACATGACAAGTCCTTTCGCGCAGGGCGGCCGCAACCATTCAGCGCAGCCGCAACCAGAATACCTGAATTAGAAAGCCTGTCAGCTGCAGCAGTGCAGCGAGGCACGGAGTCATGGGAATTGCGAGTTCAGAAGAGCGACTCGCCGACTCGAACGCGAAACGGGCGCATAAAAAAGCCCGGCGATGATGCCGGGCGGATCTGTTCAATCAGCCAGTCCGGACATCATTCGCGCGCGAGCGGCGAAGACAGCAATGAGGCACGGTCCTCCGCAGACCGGATGCCGCAAACTGTGATCAGGCTGATTTTGAGTCTCATAAAGCACCTGTGAAATGGGTGAATGAACAATCACCGCGACACTCTTTTCGGCGTCGCGGTTCGCGCTTCCTGAGGAACTTTTTTCAAATGCGGTTTGACCTGAACGATCAGGTTTTCGATAACTTGTCCTGTTGCCTGCTGGTCCGGTCACTGTGCCGGACAAAATCTGAATTTTGAAATTTCAAATCTGAGATCCCACTTAAGGCGGACCTTGTCATGGCTGGTGTACGAGTTCTGGTAGGCACAAAAAAGGGCGCATTCGTCTTAACCTCCGATGAAGCTCGGAAGAAGTGGGACGTGGCCGGCCCGTTCTTCGGCGGCTGGTCAATCTACCACATGAAAGGCTCACCCGCTGACCCCAACCGCATTTACGTATCACAGTGCAGTGACTGGTTCGGGCAGATTATTCAGCGGTCGGATGACGGCGGCAAGACATGGTATCAGCCAGGCGGTGAGGTGAAGATTGATTTCACGGGGCAGCCGCCAGGAGCCAGCAACAAGTTCGTTTACGAAGGCGATCCCGGCCAGCACCAGTGGTACGACGGAACTCCGCATCCTTTTGAATTCAAACGCGTCTGGCACGTGGAGCCTCATCCGACAAACCCCGACATCGTCTATGCGGGTGTCGAAGATGCGGCCCTCTTCAAGTCGACTGACGGAGGCGTCTCGTGGAAGGAACTGCCCGGGCTTCGGCAGCAGCGAAGTGCCGAGTGGGCTCCGGGAGCAGGTGGCCTCGGTCTGCACACCATTCTGATCGATCCGAATAATCCGAATCGCATGTACGGAGCGATCTCAGCCGCCGGCGCATTTCGTTCGGATGACGGTGGAGAATCGTGGAAGGTCATCACGAAGGGACTGAAGTCTCAGTACATCCCTGACCCGAATGCTGAAATTGGCTACTGCGTCCATCGACTGGCCATGCATCCGTCAAAGCCCGATGTCGTCTACATGCAGCTTCACTGGAATGTGATGAAGACTGACAACGCCGGCGAGCTGTGGACGAACATCGGTGAAGGACTGCCAAGCGACTTTGGCTTCCCGATTGAAGTCCATGCGCACGATCCAAATACGGTGTACGTCATTCCCATCAAGAGTGACTCGGAACACTATCCGCCGGAAGGCAAACTTCGTGTCTATCGCAGCCGCACGGGCGGTGGCAACTGGGAAGCTCTGACCAACGGACTTCCTCAGCAGGATTGCTACGTCAACATTCTTCGCGATGCGATGTCCCGCGATACTCTGGACAACTGTGGAATCTATTTCGGCACGACCGGCGGTCAGGTCTACGTGTCGCCCGATGGTGGAGATCACTGGCAGGCGATTGTGCATGATCTGCCCGCGGTTCTGTCTGTAGAAGTTCAGACGCTGCGATGAGCAAGGTTCGCGTCCAACTTCCATTTCACCTTCAGAATCTGGCAAAAGTCGGATCAGAGATCGTTATCACAGTCTCTGATCCGATCACCGCCGACAGTATTCTTGACGAGGTGGAACGCCTCTATCCAATGCTCTGCGGAACGATCCGCGACCATGTGACAAAGAAGCGTCGACCGTTCCTGAGATACTTCCTTTGCCAAAAGGACTTCTCTCACCGGCCAACTGACGAAGTGCTTCCTGAAGCCATCCAGGATGGAAGCGAACCTTTTATCGTCTGGGGATCGTTATCGGGCGGCTGAGAGTCGCGGTTCGCTCCGCCGAACCAGGCGTCCCTTCACCCGCGCGAAATTACCTGACCAGGTCCGAAATCAGGAACCCTTTTTTCGCGAGGGCAGCAACGTTCTGGCCCTGTCAGGAATGGCGGAATGGACCAGGCAAGGACGGGACTCGGTGGGCTGACGCCCAGCCGCTCGCCATACCTACTGATTCGGTTCCACAGGCACGAACGTCGTTCGGTTCCGCTCCGAAACATTCTCCGCCGCTTCCCGGGCTCGTCGTTGAAATTCCAGCTGACTGCGAGAAGGCTTGGTGGGAGAACCCGTTGGCGGTACGAACGATCCATCCGACTTCAGCACGCGAGCCTTCGTGTTGTCGCGAAGACATGTTCGAAGAATACTGATGGCCCGCCGCTTGCAGGCTTCATCCAGAATCGGCACTAGCAGTTCGACTCGACGATCCAGATTGCGAGGCATCCAGTCAGCACTGGAAATGAAGACTCGCTCATCGCCGCCGTGATGGAAGTACAAAATGCGAGCATGCTCAAGGAAGCGGTCGATGATGCTGGTGATACGAATGTTCTCGCTCTCGCCAGGCACTCCAGGCCTCAGGCAGCAGATGCCGCGAATGTTCAGATCAATCTCCACACCAGCCTTCGACGCTTCGCACAAAGCCTTAATCATGATCGGATCAGCCAGCGAATTCAGCTTGGCAATGATGTGCCCCTTGTCTCCATTCCGAGCACGTTCGGTCTCAACATGGATCATTTCCAGGATCTTCTCACGCAGCCCGATCGGAGCCGATTCAATCTGCGCGAACGACTGAATTTGAGACGCACCAGTGATCGCATTGAACCAGGCAATCGCATCGTTGCCCAGATCGCGATGGCACGTCAGGAGACTGAGGTCGGTGTAAAAGCGAGATGTAATCTCGTTGTAGTTTCCAGTTCCGAAGTGGCAGTAGCGATGAAATCCCTGCGGCTCGCGGCGAACGACGATGCAGGCCTTCGCGTGCGTCTTCAGGCCGCGAACACCGTAAATCACCTGCACACCGCTGTACTCAAGCTGCCGCGCCCATTCGATGTTGCGAGCTTCATCGAAGCGAGCTTTCAGCTCGACGATCACAGTCACGTTCTTGCCGTTCTCCGCGGCCCGCATCAGCGACTTCACGATCGGACTGTTGCGGCTGGTTCGATACAGCGTCTGCTTGATCGCCACAACATCCCGATCTTCCGCAGCTTCTGACAAAAGTCGCAGCACCGGATCAAACGACTCGTACGGATGAAACAGCAGCACATCCTGAGTCTTCATCGTATCGAAAATCGACTCGCTGGGATCCACCTTTGGCGAACTGCACGGAGTCCAGTTCGGATAGAGATGCTGATCAAAGCCACTCAGGTTCGACAACTGCACAAGGTCGCTGAGTCCCACCGGACCAGGAACCAGATAGATGTCACGTTCCCCAACTCGCAGCAGAACCTTCAGAAATTCCAGCAGCGGCCGAGTCACCGTGTTGGAAAGTTCCAGGCGAGTACAGAAGCTGTCTTTGCGGTCGTCGAGCACATCTTCCATTTCGGCCAGCAGATCCGCGCCGTCTTCGTCGTTGACCATCACGTCCGCGTTGCGAGTCACTCGGAATGGAACGGTGCCAACCACCTCTTCGCCAGGAAAGAAGCGTGCGGCCATCACCGCAATGGCATCTTCCGTCAGAATGAACTCATAACCGCTCGCACTTCCGGAACTGCTGGACGGCAGTGTGATGTATCGAAGGTCATAACGACCAAACGGAATGATGACGAAGCGGTGCGGTTCCGTTTCCGACTTCCCCTTCAGCTGAACTGCCACATTTACGGTCTTACCGAACAACAGCGGAAACCGCGCGGGATCATGGACGGCAATCGGAGTCAGCACCGCTTCCAGCTGCTCCTGAAACACACTTTCCAGAAACTCTATCTGCCGATCGGTCAGCTGTCCTGGCCGGCGTCGGCGAATTCCGGCATCGGCCAGATGAGGCTCCATCTGCTCGAGATAGATCCGATACTGATCCGCGACCATCTTCTGCGTACGAAGACTGATCGCGTTGATCTGCTCCAGAGGCGACAGACCCGCCACATCCGGTTCCGTCTCTCCCGATCGAATCGACGTCAGCAAACTACCGACTCGAACCATGAAGAACTCATCCAGGTTCGACGCCGTGATCGCCAGAAACCGCAACTGTTCCAGCAGCGGAACCGACGGATCGCACGCTTCGTCAAGCACTCGCTGGTTAAACTCCAGCCAGCTCAATTCTCGATTGGTAAACACTGAAGAAGACTCTGACATAATCACTTTCCGAGGCAACAGGAAGTTGGATCCGCTTCAACCATTGAGGTCAGCGAGGGGCTTCCCGCAGCAATACTCCCAGTCCAAATGTGTCTTCAAACAACGATGTTTTCTGACGCAGCTCCATGCGTTCGAGCGACAAATCGCCCGCAAGATTCGTCACGGTCAGAACCAGTCGCTGCTTTTCGATCGAACAGTCAATATCACGGATACGCTGAGTTCCCGTGTGGTCCAGCGCAACGGCAACTCGCAGCAATCCCGCCAGACGCGACACGATCACTCGGCTGTCCCGATCCAGCCGCGCGAAGAACTCATGAGTCGGCTTCGGGGCAGCTCGACGATGATATCGGGCAATCTGAGCGACCAGCTGATGGTCCAGCGAGTTCAATCCGAACAGTTCGCTGTTCATGATCAGGTAATACGAATGCTTGTGATAGCCGGATAGCCCGACGAACAACCCGGTCTCGTAGAGCAGGGCGGCGGTATATAACAGCGTCTCACAGCGAACATCCATGCGGTGTTCTGACTGCAGCGCACGAAACAGCTTGCGAGCCAGCTCGGCCACGTGCCGCGCATGCGGCAGATCGACCTGATATTTTCGCGCCAGCTCGACCGCAGAATTAATGATCTGCTCACAGAAGTCTGCCGACCAGTCGTTCGTCCGCAACATCCCCTGCAGCAGTGCGTCGCGAAGATTGAAGCCGGTGATCAGCACGTGCTGAGTATTCAGCAGCTGAGCAAGCCGCAGATTCGCGAGCAGCGCGGGAACCAGCGTCTCGGCCTGCGACATCTCGATATGGTACTTCTGCATGATGCGGTCGACGGTCAGCGAAAGCAGCTTGTTCGTCAGCTTTTCGATTTCGGTCACGGGGATGCGAGTCAGTCCGGTCTTCTGAAGATCGATCCCCAGCAGCTTGGCAGCAAAACGCATGTCGCCGCCCAGCGCCACGAGTTCGACAGATCGGCCCTTGGGAATCACATCCAGCAGCGGCTCCACGGTGCGGTCAATCTGGCCGATCATGATCGCACCAGCTCGACTGCGAACCGCCTGAGACTGCAACACGAGCTGTTGAAGTCGCAACGATCCCAGGCGATACGGCTGAGCATGGACGATGTCCTTGCCCTTCAGAACCAGCACCTCGGTATTCCCGCCGCCAACTTCCGCCACAACCGTCGTTGCGTCTGAAAGGACCGCGTCTTCCTGCAACAGAGGACGCACGCCCAGATAGGTGACTCGAGAAATCTCCGCATCGTCAATCAGCTCGACCGCAAAACCCGTTGCGATATAGATGCGGTCCAGCACCTCAAGCCGGTTCGTCGCCTCACGAACAGCGCTCGTCGCGATGACTCGAATATGCTTGGGATCGGAGCACTGATATTCCTTCAGCTTTCGACGGTAACTGCGAAGGACTCGGATACACTCCTGCAGCGTCTTTTTCTGAATCTCGCCGGTGGTGAACGTGTCCTTTCCCAGACTCACGCCTCGAACCAGCTGCTCCAGCACGCGAACCGACGGACTGCCGTCACTCTCACCAATCGCCATTCGAATGGCCGACGTACCCAGTTCGATCACGGCCAGCGGAAACACCTGCGCGCTGCGCACTGGCTCCGTCACAGGTTCCACTCGAACCGGGTTCTCCGGTCGGCTCACTTCATTTCCCGCAGACATAACCGTACTTCATTTCACATGTGTCGTTCAGAGAAAGCGTCAGGGATTCGTTGCCGCGATGGCAGTTCGCCGGGACTCAGGATTTCTTTTTTGCCAGCTCAGTCGCTTCCTGACGAACCCAGGCCGCAGCACCAACAGCCCCTGCAAGATCTCCAAGCTGACTCACCTTGAGCTTGGCACAGTCTGCAAGTGAAGGAAGAACATTGCGTTTGAGTCCCTCCTGAACTCCATCGAGGTACAGCTTTGGCATGGCTTCGACCAGACCTCCGCCAAGCACGACCACATCGGGTGCAAGAATGTTGATCAGACTTCCAATGCCTCGCCCCACCTGTTCTGCCGCACGGCGAACGATCTGCTCAATGACCTTGTCACCCATGTCGATCGACTTCGCCAGCGCTGAACTGCGAATGCGAGAAATGTCCGTTCCGGCAAGCTCCTTCAGATGAGGAGCCTGACCACGAAAGACGGCCTTCGCTGCTTCCGCGGAAATCGCAAGTCGGCTCGCGAGACCTTCGAGCGTTCCCACCGGCCCGACTCCGGCCGCAGCGCCTTCCGTTGCAATCTGCAGATAACCAACTTCCATACAGGACGAACGGGTGCCTCGGAAGATCTTGCCTTCATACACGAACCCGCCACCGATCCCTGTGCCCGGGAAGACTCCCAGCACCGATCGAAACCCCTGACCAGCGCCGCACGTGTATTCACCAAACACACCCGCATCGACGTCATTGCAGATCGCCGCGGGACACTTGAATCGCTTCGACAGATAGTCCTGAAGTGCCACGTTCTTCCACCCGAGATTCGGCGCTTCAAGAATGACGCCCTTCGCCAGATCCAGCGGACCGGGAACACCAGCTCCAATTCCGGCAATCGCGTCGGGTGTCAGCTGAGCTTCCTCGAGGGCCATCACGATCGTTTCTGACAGCCGCTCCAGAGTCACCTGGTCCCCATCATTCGAACGCGTCTTGCGGCGTTTCTTCGCGAGCACTTTCAGCTTGTCGTCGAACACGACCGCCATCATCTTGGTGCCGCCCAGATCGAAGCCGATCCAGACCTTCTTTTTCGCCAAATCTTCAGCCATTTTCCACATTTCCCGCTGTGGCCACTCCGGTCCGCCGAGCCACTTCGCCCCGCGTCCTTCGCCGCATCCCGGGAAGTATAGCACATGACCGTTCCACCGCACCAATCGCGGAAAGTCATCCCACAAAGTAGCCGTCACTCTCCGAGTGACGAACTGCGACTCCCCCACATTGTAAAGCGATTGTCCTCAATCGCTCCCACCCAACGTACCCGTCACTCTCCGAGTGACGAACTGCGACTCCCCCATTGTAAAGCGATTGTCCTCAATCGCTCCCCCGCGCGTCCAACACCAAACGCATCGTCATCCCAAACGGCTGAGGACAGCCGTTCTACACTCCCTCACAGCAACCCCGCAATCACCTGCCCATCACAGACAGGCGACGGCCGTCCATCCGTCAGATGATAGTTGATATGCCGAGAATCATAGCCCAGCGCGGCGAAGACGGTCGCATGAACATCAGCCGGAGTCACCGGGTGCTCACTCGGATACGCGCCGGTTCGATCGGAGGCTCCAATCACCTGGCCGCCTTTGATTCCTCCGCCGCCCAGCACCATGGAATAACACTGAGGCCGGTGGTCTCGCCCGGCATCTTTGTTGATCACTGGTGTCCGCCCAAAATCGCCCATCCAGATCACAAGAGTCTGATCCAGCAAGCCGCGTTCCGACAGATCATCCAGCAGCGCGACATATGCCTGCTCCATCGGAGGCACAAGTCGGTTCTTCATCTGGTTGAAGTTGTCCTTGTGAGTATCCCAGGTAATGCTCGGCCCGTTCACCGTCGTGACAAAGCGACTTCCCGCTTCGATCAATCGTCGAGCCAGCAAGTGGGATTGTCCCCAGCTGTGGCGCCCATAACGATCTCGAACGGCGTCAGGTTCCTTCGACAGATCAAACACTTCGCTCGCCTTGTCCGAACTGATCAGACCCAGTGCCTTGGCCCGTTGAGCATCAATGTCGGCCATCATGTCGGCGGTAATCTGCGTTCCGGTTCGCTCCATCTGAGTCAGCAATGACGCACGATTCGCAAGTCGCTCGGAGTTCATGGCCTGGTCCAGCTGCAAGCCAGGAACTTTGAAGCCCTTCGCCGCCGGATCTGAATTCAGCACAAATGGATCGAAGCGACTTCCAAGACAACCACCGAACTGTCCCGGTGTCAGATACTTGAAACTGTCACAGTGCGGAAACGGAGTAATCACATACGGCGGCACGTTGGCCGAATATCCGTCACGCTGAGCCAGCCAGCCGCACAGGGTTCCGAAGCACGGTACGTCTGCTCGACCGGGATTGATCAACGTACTGTCGATACGATACGGCTTGCCGACCGTCGACCAGTGCATCCCGGAATTGTGCCCGCCATGATTGTGATGCACCGAACGAACGATCGACAGTTTGTCCATCCGCTGAGCCAGCTTCGGAAGCAGCTCTGAGATTTCAATGCCAGGGACGTTCGTCGCGATCGGTGAAAACTCCCCGCGAATCTCCGCCGGAGCCTGCGGCTTCATGTCCCACAAATCCGTATGACTCGGCGCACCGCAGTTGAAGATCATGATCACCGACCTGGCCCGAGCATTCGCAGCGACTGCCGCCGCTGCAACGGGAGTCATCAAAGCACTGAGCGAACTTCCCGCCGCCAGCCCTGCCAAAGTCCGCATGACGCTTCGTCGAGAATCCGCCATAACCGACTCCCCGTAGTGGAACTCGCCAGAGTTCCTTTCATCTCAAACTCAAAAGCAAACTTCGCCAGAACTCAGAACGCAGCAAACGCAACGCAAGGAAGCTTGGCGACTTGCACTACAAGTTTCACTCCGCCCCATCACACAGAAAGCATAGACCACAACGCCGCCAATCGGTAGGCCATCATCAGAAAACAACCCAAAACCAAACCCAATGCAATGCTCTCAACGTAGGATGGCCGCCCTCGGCCGTCTTTCTCCTTTTGCATCCAAATCCAAGCTGCAGCCATTCAAGAAAAACACTTGGCATGACTGCACCGGACACAAAGAACATCCAGAAAAGCAATCGCAGACGGACGAGGGCGTCCATCCTACTGCCAGGCAGCGTAACCCATTCCGTCATGCCCGCGTCACCTCCGTCATCCCCGCGCAGGCGGGGACCCAGCCACTGCGACCTCGTTCTCACCGTTCAGCACGCATCTCCGCCCCCCCCGCCCCTCGGCAAGCCGAACCACGACGAACCCAATTTGCATTTTCCATTCTCCAATAAGCATTAACCATTTCGTAACGTCCGCAACCCCACTCGCACCGACACTTCGGCCGCTGCTCCGCTAAATTGCATCCCTGACTCTCTCGCCGTAAAACACTCGTGCAATTACGGATCTCTTTTCCCAACCACCA
Organism: Planctomycetaceae bacterium; assembly: GCA_046349695.1. GTDB lineage: Bacteria > Planctomycetota > Planctomycetia > Planctomycetales > Planctomycetaceae > SXXK01. Next base: position 20,701 of record JAXMBV010000039.1, read on the forward strand.
TGTTCGGAGTGTACATATGAGTTTTCGAAGTCTTGCCTGTCTCGTGCTTTCAGTCGCGGCAACGTCCACTTGTCTTGGTCAGGAATGGAAGAGCGGAATCGAATGGCAGGAACCGCCGCTGGTGACGCCTGGTGCAACCAACGATGCACCGCCTTCGGACGCCATTGTTCTGTTCGACGGCAAGAGCCTGGAGCAGTGGGAGAACGGCGACAAGTGGCTCGTTCAGGACGGTGTTGCCATCCCTCGCGAGACGGCGATCACTTCGAAGCAGAAGTTCGGTGACATCCAGCTTCACCTGGAATGGTCGGCTCCAACCGAAATTCGCGGTGAGGGGCAGGGCCGAGGCAACAGTGGCTGTTACCTGATGGGGCTCTACGAAGTCCAGATCCTCGATTCGTTCGAAAACAAAACGTACTTCGACGGACAAGCGGGTTCGATCTACAAACAGACACCTCCACTGGCCAACGCGATGCGAAAGCCGGGCGAATGGAACACCTATGAAATCATCTTCAACGCTCCGAAGTTTCGCAGCAACGGCGATGTCGTGAAGCCCGGCTACGTGACACTGATTCAGAATGGTGTTCTCATGCTGAACCACTTCGAACTCGAAGGCCCAAGCAGCTACACCGAAGCACCACACTACCAGCCACACGCCGAAACCGGACCAATCTCCCTGCAGTTCCACGGCGACGCCGTTAAGTTCCGCAACATCTGGGTCCGCGAAATTAAGCCACCCGTCGGCAAACGAGTCAGCGCTCCGTTCAACATCCAGCCTAAGTCAGCCCCAAAGAAGGAAGAGAAGAAAGACGCCGAGAAGAAAGACGCTGACAAGAAGGATGCTGACAAGAAGCAGTAGACCGGGGCGGCAGCTCTTCGTTCGTAGTTCCGGGTTCTTTGTTCTTCGTTGTTGACTGATGGAAAATGAGGATCGGCTTTGGACGGCAGGTCCTCATCCATCAATCCAACTTTGGCTTCAAGAGAACAAACCTGCGAGCCTGCCGCAACGAGCACCAACACCTTGCGATTTCGCCCCAACGGGGCAACCACAAATCAGCCTGGGGCACCGCCCCAGGAGTGCGATCAGATAAAACACAAAGCCCCAACGGGGCGGCACAACGCCACATCAAACCAGGCCGAAACCAAGAACCAGGAACCAGGAACCAGAAACTCTCACCCCTTCCACTCGGAGACCTGTCGAACGTCGTACGACACTGGAGCCGTCAGCAACCATTCCTCATATCGACGGCCTGGCAGGAATCCGATCAGGCAGGGAATGGAGATCACCAGCGGAGCCGCAAGCTGTATCGGCAGAAGGCCCCAGGCACATAGCTGCAGCAGAGTTCCGCCGGCCCCGAACATGACGATGGACGGCAGAAACACGACGTCATACTTGGGAATGATCCAACGTCCCGTACCCCAGCGAGCGGTCAGACTCAACGGGCTCTGCAGTCTGTCCATGTGAATCATCAAACGAGCAGCTGCGACAAGCGTCAGGATCATCCACAGCGTTGGGATCGCTGACTTCTCCCACGGGAACAAACCAGCGAACGCGCCCAGCAGCAGCAGATTCGAGATTGTCGATGCTCGATTTTCCTTAGCGTACCTGACGATCAGCGGCACATATCCGCTGGGACTCAAACACCGATTCCCAGCGGAGAGTTTCTTTGCCAGCGTGGACCGACTGTCATCCACTGCTCCAACCATTCCTGAGCTGACATCGGGACGCAGAATGGACAGACCAGGCAGCTCGCTTAGCGTTTTCGGCAGCAGGAACCGATACAGCACTGCGAGAATCGGGACGGAGACAATCATGGCGGCAAGAAAACACTCCTTCCCCAGCCAGACACCACAATAGGAATTCACAATCAGCCACCAGCTCAGCAGACTGCCAACCCATTGACGCCAGTGAATCAGCGCGGGGGTCAACGTTAAGACCCATGCCGCCAGGAACGCGATAGTCGGCATCAGCAGTACGCCCAGCAGCATCGCCAGCCGGACATTCCAGGGACTCCACTGCAGAGCTCCGGCCAGTTCAGCGTTCCCAAAGATCAGCACATGCACGACGCTGATCGCTCCAAGCACGCCAAGCGGCAGACCATCGAAAAGATGCGGAGCACACGGGCCAAACGGAGTCCTGTCGCGACCGTTCCAGGGGCTTGAAGCAAGCCATGCTTGATAGGACACTTCCCTTAACGGACACCGCATTGCACGAAAGACGCCGAGTGCCATAGCCGCGACGATCGACAGGACAACCGGAAAGAGTCCCACAGCCAGATCAAATCGCTTGAGCTGATATTCCACCAGGACGCTGGAGAACGACCAGCACAGAACACCAGCCAGCACGTCAGAAAGAAGAACGCCGATGCTGAAAGCAACGAGCCACTCGCGAGACAGGTAGCTCATTCGATGCCAGGGAGTCATCGATTCACCTCATGCTCGAAGTAGCGCATCAGAGCATCTTCGGTTTCCGGGAAGATCAACTGTCGAAGCGCTTCATCAAAGGATGAGGCACCGCAGGACGCGATGATTTCCGGGATTGTTGCATGACGCTGAATCTGGCCCTTGTCCAGGATCAAAACATCGTCGGCAATCTGTTCAATCAACTCAGGTACGGGACTTGTCAGCACCACCGTTCGCTCGGACCGTCGAGGCAATCGGCGAAGGATATGTCGTATCGCCGTCAGTCCCGCCGGATCAAGTCCACCAGAAAATGGCTCATCGAGCAGCAGAATATTCGCCTCGGAAACCAAGGCCGCGCAAAGAGCAAGTTTGCGTTTCTGACCAGTGGAGTAACTGCTGATGAGAGAATTGGAAATGTCCTTGAGCTGAAACAGTTCCAGCAGCTGATCGGTATGCTCAAAGAGCCGCATTACGGGAACTCGCCACGTTTCGCCCACCGCAAGAATGTACTCACGCCCGGTAATCGTCGGCGGGAATCAGGCATCCGCCGGAAGGAAATACGACTTCGCGCGAATCGCCAGCTCCGCCTCAATCGACGAACGCCGCAGCACTCCGTCAATCCGTATCTCACCGAACGCCGGCGACAGCAAGCCCGCCATCAGCTTCAGCAGCGTCGTCTTGCCCCGCCCATTTGGGCCAAGAATCGCGAGCGTCCGTCCCGTCGGAACGGAAAAACTGACATCCCTGAGAACCGGCCCAACACCAAAGTGATGAGTCACACCAGACACGTCAATCACGGCAGGGTTTTCTCCAAAAGAGAGACGACACCGCGCAGCAAAAATCAGAAGTCAACGCTCACCCCGAACTCTCAGACGGGCGGTGACGCTGACTGTGCGTTGTCACAGTTGCTCCCGAAACGGTCTCGGCTCGGTTCTGGATGAATCAAGCTCGGGAATTCGTCAGATGAAAGCATTTTCCTCGTTCTGTGATAGTCTGCTCCGGCCTGCCAGAAAATTTTGTGCGATTCCCGCACCGATTGCGTTGAGATATCAGAACCACATGTCAGCTGTTTTTTCCCGGAGAATCGTGATGGACAGTTTCAAGCATACCATTTCCACATCAGGTGCTGGCCAGAAAACAAAACAGCAGTGCTGGTATGCGAGCTACAAGATGATTCTGAAATCCACAGCCATGGCATCCGACATGGACAGGCGACTGCGTGGAATACTGAAAACTGATCTTGATGGAAATAGCCGCTTTGACGACGCGTTGGCCAATGGACTGCTGGATACCGACTATCGAATCTGCGCCATCGCGCTGGGTCTTCAGTCATGGTCTGGCACTCTGTTCAAGAAACCCGCCGGTTTCTTTGATGTGGGCCTGACCGACGGAGCAGAAGCGTTTCTCGCCGAGCTGAAGAAACGGCCGCTTTGGGTGTCTCGCTGGACCGGAAATGGCTACCACGCAGTGGTCGCCACCGGATACAACGACCGAGGCAAAGGCTACATCATCTTCAACAATCCCTATCCTGGTCCAACGGATGCGATTGAAGACTCCACCTGTACCGCCAACAACTTTGTGAAGTTCATCACAGATGCCCATGGATCCGTCCAGGGTGTTCGAGTTCCCTAGAGGCTCATGGAAATTCCGAGGGTCAAACTAGGGCATGAAGTCGCTGGTGGATTTGAAGCCCACTGGACTGCCTTCATCGATCTGCTTCCAAAGTGCTCGTTCGTAAATCGCCTTTCTCGCGGCGGAAGATTCACCATAGGAACGCCGGTGCTTTTGTTTCACAGCGGTCCAGGCATTTTCGCCACGAGTGCCAACGAATGACTCGACTGCCTGCAGAATGGCCGCTTCGCCGGCAAATCCGATTTCGGGCATGCTTGAGACGGGAGCTCGAGATCCACCGTCAACATGACGCTGCCCATACGTCATGAGGTCGGACTTCCAGTGACAATGTTTCAGCTTCGTGTACAGGCTGTCTGACATTTCGGGAGATTCAGACGTGATGTTTGCCAGCTGAGTGGCATAGCCGGTAGCAAACGTCCGCATTACGTTGATACCGCGTCCCGAGATAAGCGCTTCGCCGGCCTGGACAAGTCCACCGGAAAGCACAGAGACAGCCACATAGCCAGTGGCAGCCATTGCATTCGTGAGTACGTTTCCAATGCCGAACCACATTCCGACGACACCCATTGCACCGATGCTAACCGCGGGCTTGAATCGTTTCCCGGCCTTCCCGACAGCTGGCAGCAAACCGTCCGCTGCCGTCGCTGCCGCCCGTTGTGTTTCAATGTCAGCCAGCACACCGTATCCATCATTGAGCTGATCGCGAAACAGGCAGGCACTTCCACCGGGACAGGCTTTCTCAGGCTGCACAGACATCTGAGGAAATGTGATCGCTGTTGTGCGACTGGTCGGCGAGGCGAACGGAGAAATTTTGCCAGCGGAGGAGGCGCCAACGAAGCCCTGCACCCCGCCAAACGGACTGTTGAAAATGCCGGTCCCGGACGGTTTGGAACTCGTCGGAAAGAGTGGACCGGGAGGCTTCACGGAAGCTTGAGGCTTCGAGCAGCGACGGCTTTCACCGCCAAAGGCAGTTGCATAAAGCCTGCTGTACCCAAGGCCCGCGCTGGCACCAATCGTTCCAATCACTCCCGGAGCTCCATGCAGGTCTTCGGCGCTGAAGGGAACATCGCTCTTGATCGGAGACCAGCTCAAATCGCCCTCAAGGAAACTTGGCAGCGAAATCTCAAGCGTTGTCCCGGCTGTACCGAATCCGGCTCCGAGCATCACGAAATCTTCCCGACATGCCGCAGTCATGCTCTTGAAGGTAAATACCCACCCTCCCGCCGCAAGGCCGATGCTGGCCCCAAGCGACAGGATGCCTGCAAACTGCCAGTCTGAAGCACGGGTATTTCTGGCCATGTGAATCGTCCTGAAAATTGTTGGAAACATTTGTCGTCGTGATCAATGCGTACATGCCTTCTGAGCGCTCCAAAAAAAACAGAGATTTGCCAGAGTGAATTGAGTAATTTCAAAACGGCAGGGGAGCAAATTCTCGCCGCTGGATCTGGCTCAGAAGATGTTGCGCCTCCCAACGTTATGAACAATTTTTCGCTGCCCCCGGCCTGTCCGTGGAAACTCGCGGACCATTTGCTACCCTAGGGAGGTACATCTGGGCCGGTGAAATTTGATTCACCTCAGACACCTCTGTTCAAATTACGGCAGCCAATGGCAGCTTGAATCTGACTTCCAGATTCGGCAGGCCGGTTGGAGTGCACAGACTTGACCCTGAGTGCAGGAATTCTCATGGCAGAAAGAGGATTTCAGAGCGACTCCAACGGATCCGGCCACAACAACTCTTCGGAACCGGAAGACGCGTGCGGCGATAGTTTGCTGGAGCAGATTCTGAGGGGATCAGAACTTGGGATGCAGTCCGCGGAGGGGCAGGCCATCATGGACCGTCTGCGACAAACCGCAGACAAGATTGGCGACTGCGGCTTTGACCGGGACATTGTGCTGTTGCCGCTGGTGGCCGAAATACTCAGCCCATTTCGGCCTTTGACAGGCACATCATTTCAAAAAATGTGTCAGTCAGTAACCGGAACAATTTATGACGATGTGGCATCGCGAGAACGAGCGATGAAGTTGTGGGACAGGCTTCGAAGGACGGGCACCCCATGACACACGATCCCAATGAAGTCCGACAGCTGATCCACAGCTGCCAGGGACTTGTCCGATCAATCGCGTGGAAGTTCCACCAGCAACTTCCTCCAAGTATGGACATGGATGATCTGATCGGGTACGGCCAGGTTGGACTGGCCGAAGCGGCACGCGACTTTGATTCATCTCGCGGTGTGCAGTTCACGACCTACGCGTACTATCGAGTCCGCGGCGCAATCCTTGACGGGTTGTCGCGAATGTCCTGGTTCAATAAGGCAGACTTCAGCCGTGGCAAGTACGAATCGGCCGCGAACGAGGTTCTGAAGACGTCGGAAACAGCATCTGAGGCAACCGAAGACGCAGTCTGGTTTTCCCGCACTGCAGGATCACTGGGCACCGCCTACATACTTACTCACCTGGGAACAACAGAACTGGAGATTCCGGACAGGACTTCCGAAGACGTGGCATCGGATCTCGAACGAACCGACTTGCGAAATGAAATTCACCAGGTCCTGAAAGAACTGCCGGAAGCGGAGCGAAACATGATTCATGGGGTCTACTTCGAGGGGCTCTCGATCAAAGATGCCGGAGAAAAAATGCAGATTGGTAAAGCATGGGCCAGCCGGCTGCACGCACGAGCCCTCGAACTGCTTTCCATGAAGATGCTTCGACATTCCGAAAATTCAACTCAAACCGGACATCCTGTTTGAACTCCCGCCAACTCTGAAAACCCAGGGGACCGTATGTCGCCCCCCGTCTCGTTCCGTTGATTTTCATCCGATGTTGTTTGGAAAAATCAGATTGAATGTTACTCTTCCAGACAAACTTGAGTTCGGAGAAGGACATTAAATGGCACTAGAACTAGATGTGACCGCCATTCTGCAGCCTTTTGAGGGTCAGTCTCGTGCAGGAAACGACCTTCGAAGCAGCGACGATCCGAATAATCAGTACAGACGGATCCGGGACACTCGCAATGCAGCCTGGGACCGAGAAGTTCGCGATGAACGCGGTGATGCTCGCAGAGATAGCGGGAAGCCTCAGCTCCGGAACTCTGGGCCGAAGTGTGGGAGCAGGGTGTTGAATATCTTGAGTACGTCGCAAAGGACCTTGAGATTGGCCTACATGATTGAGGCGTCTCTTAGAGTTGACGGTGTCTCGGGTTCACAGATGCACTCAACCTGACGTCCGAGCTTCTGAGTACATTCTGGGGTGAGATTCTTCCAACTCCGGATGAAGATGGCATTGAAACGACACTAAGGCCTCTGGCAAGGCTGAACGGTGATGCCATCACATTTCCGCTCCAGCGAATTCCGGTCACTGAAGACACCAGCTCCGGGCGGTTTGTTTCATGGCAGTGCGAGCAGGCCAGACGCATTCAGAAGCTGATGGAAAAGAACCCTGAAGATGCAAAGCGACAGATCGAACGCGGAGCCGCTTCAGAAGAACTGCTGATGCGAGCCATTCAGGAATCGTCTCCCAGCTTCTATGCGGAACTTGTCGGCGACCTGAAGAAGGCTGAGGAAGCTCTGGATCGGCTTTCGTCAACGATCGACAGACTGGTGGAAGAAGAGTTTCGTCCGAATCTGTCACGCTTCCGCGACGGATTGACGGAGATTCAATCCACTGTCAACACCTTCGCCGGGGATCGACTGAGCAAGGCTGCTCCTGCAGCTCAGCCCGCCGCAACCGCTACGGCTTCCGCAACCCCATCATCGAATACAGCGAGTGCCGCGTCGATTTCACCCCAGGGAGAAATGACCCGAGAATCTGCTCTCAGTCAGCTCGAAGAGGTAGCCCGCTGGTTTGAAAAGCATGAACCTCAGAGCATCCTGCCGCACGAGATCCGAAAGGCCATCCGGCGAGGCAGGATGACGCCACTTGAACTGTATCGCGACCTGATTGATGATGAGAACGTGCGGCGCCAACTGTATCGTGACGTTGGGATTGAGAATCCTGACAGTGCCAGCTGAAACGGCGGCTGCTGAAAAATCTGTGAACTTGTGTGTGTAAACCCAAACCCTGATGCTTGTTATCTCTACAAAACTGGACCGGAGTCCGGAAAGGCAAGTGAAATGGCCAAATCTTCGCTGCAGCATAAGCTGGACAGAGTTCGAAAGCCTCGAGTGCACATCACGTACGACGTGGAAATTGGCGATGCTCGTGTTAAGAAGGAACTTCCATTCGTTATGGGAGTGATGGGTGATTTCTCGGGGAACCCGACGAAGCCGCTTTCGCCGCTCAGTCAGCGGAAGTTTGTTCCGATTGACCGGGACAATTTCAATGAGGTAATGACCAGCATCAACCCGGAACTCAATATCCGTGTTGCCAACACGCTGAAGAATGATGGCAGTGAAATGGCAGTCAAACTGAATTTCACATCGATGGATTCGTTTGATCCGGCGAGCATCGTAAAGCAGGTCCCGGCACTCCAGACATTGCAGGACTCCAGAGACAAACTGCGAGACCTCCTGACCACCATGGATCAGTCCGAAGATCTGGAGGCTCAACTTGAGAAGATCTTGAGTGACACTGCAAAGGTGCAGCAGGCCGCCACTGAAATGGGCGTCAACGGGTCCGACAATTCCACGACATAGGGGTGATGCACAATGAATACGGAAAGACAATCTGAATCTTCTTCAGCATCAGCAGAGTCATCATTCAGCCTGCTGGACCAGATCACGTCCTCTATGCCTCGCGCTGTCCAGAAGGACGAGGCGAAGGACATGATTGGAAACCTGATCGAGCAGGCGATGCGCGGAACGGTCGTCTGGGACAAAAGCGTCACCAAGACGATTCGACAGGCCATTGCCGGTATTGATCAGAAGATGTCCGAGCAGCTCTCGGCGATCATGCACAACGAGCAGTTCCAGAAACTGGAGGGCTCTTGGCGCGGACTTCACCATTTGGTGATGAATACCGAGACCAGCAAGCAGCTGAAGCTCCGCATGCTGAACATCTCCAAGCGAGAACTCTTCAAGGATCTCGACAAGGCCGTGGAATTCGACCAGAGCCAGCTCTTCAAGAAGCTGTACGAGGACGAATTTGGTATGCCGGGCGGTGAGCCGTTTGGTGCCCTGGTGGGTGATTACGAAGTCACAAATCACCCTGAAGACATCGACCTGCTGGAAAAGGTGGCTGGGGTTTGTGCAGCCGCACATTGTCCATTCATCTCTGCGGCATCGCCGGATCTTTTCGGGTTCGAAAGCTGGACTGACATGTCCAAGCCACGCGATCTCGAGAAGATCTTCATGGGAAAGAAATACACGAAGTGGAATTCCTTCCGGGATTCGGAAGACTCACGCTACGTGACGCTCGTCATGCCGCGAGTTCTGGCGCGACTGCCATACGGTGCCAACACGAAGCCGGTGGAAGAATTTGGTTTCGAGGAATTCAGCAGCAGCGGTCCAGCCGGCCATAACTCGTACTGCTGGATGAACGCCGCCTACGTGATGGGAACAAATCTCACACGCGCCTTTGCTGAAACGAACTGGTGTACAGCCATTCGAGGAATGGAGAACGGCGGTCGCGTCGAAGGATTGCCGGTCCACAATTTCATCAGCGATGACGGCTCCATCGACTCAAAGTGTCCGACCGAAATCGGGATTACAGACCGCCGCGAAGCAGAACTGAGCAAAGAGGGCTTCCTGTCGCTCTGTCACTATAAGAACACTGATTATTCGGTCTTCTTCGGTGCTCAGACCTGTCAGCGCCCCAAGGTTTATACCGACCCGGATGCGACGGCGAACGCGGCGATCTCTGCGCGCCTGCCGTACATCATGGCGGCGTCGCGAATCGCACACTTCCTGAAGTGTATTGCTCGCGACAAGATCGGTTCCTTCATGGAGCGTCAGGACATGGAAGATTTCCTGAAGCGATGGATTTCAGACTATGTTCTGGAAGACCCAAAGCCGTCTCCGGAAATGAAGGCCAGGTATCCACTGGCAGAAGCTCGCATTACGGTGGAGGAGATTCCTGGCGCTCCAGGATCTTACAACGCCGTTGCTCTGCTGAGACCGTGGCTGCAGCTTGAAGAGCTGACGACTTCACTGCGAATGGTGGCAAAACTGCCAAAGAAAGCGTGATCTCTGTACCCGGAATGAAGCGGACGAGCCTTTACGGCTCGTCCGCGACCTGGCTTTCGCATCGACTAAAGGTCTACCGTGCAACCCGCCCGGCAATTCGCTCCTGAACCTTTGCAGCCGAAGGTGACCGAAAGCCTTTTAGAACGGCTCATGGCAGCCGGAGTTTCATCCGAAAGCGCGCCAACCTCTGATTCGGTGACGGTGACTTTGCAGAACTGCACCGATCCTGTCAGCGTTCTTCGCTGGCTTTTCGGAACGCTGCCTTCCACCACAACCCAGCTTCGCTCAATGCGTCAGTCTATCTCCGGCGTGATCGCCAGGATCGATGAACTGCTGAGTCGTCAGGTCAATGAGATCCTCCATCACCCGTCATTCCAGAAGCTGGAATCATCCTGGCGAGGACTCTTCTATCTGTGGGAAACGAAGCGGTCGCTGTCCGGTGAGAGCAACAGTTCACAAACTGAGTCGCGGTTCGAGATAAGAGTACTCAACGTTCGAAAGTCAGAGATTCAGAAGGATCTTGAGAACGCGATTGAATTCGATCAGTCATTTCTGTTTCGAAAGATCTACGAAGAAGAATTTGGGACAGCCGGGGGCACTCCTTATGGCCTGTTGGTTTCTGATTTCGAGTTTACGAATCATCCAGCGGATATCGACTTTCTTTCCCGGATGAGCGGTGTGGCCGCGGCGGCATTTGCTCCGTTTATTGCATCAGCATCCCCGTCACTCCTGGGACTGGATTCGTTTTCTGTGCTTGATGGTCCCATCAAAGTCGAGAACATCTTTCGGACAGAAAAATATCTGCGATGGCGAAGTCTTAGACGTGAACTTGATACGCGATTTCTGGGACTCACTCTGCCTCGCATCCTGATGCGTGCTCCGTATGCCGACGATGGAGGAAAGCGATTTGGATTTCGCTTTCGTGAGCAGGTCGAGGGACCGGACAGGGAGAAATTCCTTTGGGGATCTTCTGCCTGGGCGTTCGCAGCGGTGGTTTGCCGCGCATTCGCAGCAACATCGTGGTTCGCGGATATTCGAGGTGTTCAGCGAGGAGTGGAAAGCGGAGGACTGGTCAGTGGACTGGCGACTCATCCATTCAGCACTGATGCCCTTGCAGCCGCCGACCGAAGCTCTGTTGAAGTGCAGTTTTCCGAACACCGCGAGGCGGAGCTGTGTGAGCTTGGATTCATTCCCCTGAACCACTGTAAAGGAACGCCATTTTCGGCATTCTATTCGAATAACTCAGTCAATGAGCCGGAGCGGTATGCAAACGATGAACTGGCGACCACGAATGCTCGCCTTTCCGCAATGCTCCAGTATGTGCTCTGTTGCTCCCGAATTGCTCATTACCTGAAAGTGAAAGTACGAGACCGTGTCGGCTCTCAGGCAACCGCCAGGGAAACTGAAGACGAACTGGTGTCGTGGATTCATGGATACGTGACTCCGGACGACCGAGCCTCAGCGGAGATGAAGGCTCGCTTCCCGCTTCGAGATGCTCAGATTGAGATTCGGGAAGTCCCGGGAAGACCGGGTGAGTTTGAAATGAAAATGTTACTTCAGCCACACTACCAGCTCGACCAGCTCTCTTCAACGATTTCGTTCGTTGCGAGTCGCGTGGAACTGGGCACTTGAGGTTCCTGGAGAAGGTTTGATGAAATCAGCAGTCGAGTTGTTTCAGGCAGGGTCCCTTCGCGAAGCGATTGAACTTGCCACGGCGGCCGTGAAGGCAAAGCCGATGGAGATTTCCGGACGAAGCATCCTGGCCGAACTACTTAGTTTCAGCGGCGATCTTGAACGAGCAGACAAGCAGCTTGAGGCAGCCTTGCTTTCCGATCCCAAATCGATGCCAGGCATTTCTCTGATGAGGCATCTGATTCGTTCAGAAATCACACGGAAGGAAGTTTTTGAACAGGGCCGAGTCCCTGAGTTCATTGAAACTCCCGGACCGTCTCAGCAAAAGCGGCTACAGGCGCTGATCGCTCTTCGCGAAGGAAATCCAGAAACTGCAGCTTCCCTGATTGCCGAAGCACTTGAAGCCGCGCCTGACCTGAAAGGGTCTGTCAACGGCCGCACCTTCGAAGGATTCTGCGACCTTGATGATCTGCTCGGAACCAATTTCGAAGTCTTTACCGCAACCGGGGCATACTACTGGATCGAAGCGTCACAGATTGTCTCACTGACATTTGAACCGGTTTCGCATATCACAGACATGCTCTGGCGGTCAGCAGCCCTTGAAACTCGAGGAAGTCTGCAGGGCAGGGTACACATCCCGGCGCTCTACTTTGGTTCTTCCCGTTCGGAAGATCCGAAGATCCAGATCGGGCGAACGACCGACTGGATCCAGAATGAAGGCTGTCCGGTTCGCGGACTGGGCCAGCGTGAATTTCTGATGGGCGAAGAACCTGTCACGGTCATGGAGATTGAACGCCTCTCATTCGAATTGTGCACGTAGCAATGCCAGACGAAGATGTCTATTCCGTTCAGGTCTCACTTCTTGATCGCCTGATCGACGACGAGCCGGAAGAGAGTATCGATCTTCCGTGGGACGAGGTACGTAAGCTTCGCATCATAAAAGAGGGGATCAAACGAGACCTGCAGGATCTCCTGAACACCAAGTTCCGATGTGTGGCCTATCCGCCGGATATGGAAACGCTCGATGATTCACTGTTGAATTACGGACTTCCGGACTTTACATCTGCCGGGCTGAATCTGGCGTTCAATTCGGACACTCTGCTTGTAGCAGTCCAGCGAGCCATTCGAGTCTTTGAGCCGCGTTTGACAGATGTCAAAGTCGAAATGACCGAAGAGAAGTTCCATGTTGATCGAACATTCCGATTTCGGATCGATGCGGTGTTATTGATCGAACATCAGCGACACGCTCTGCATTTTCACTCTGCCATTGAGTCAAATACCGGACAGTTCAATGTGGGAGACGGTGCGGAATGAGAGACTCACTGGATGTGCTTTATAAGAAGGAACTCGACTACTTTCGGAACAGCTGCGCCGAATTTGCGGAGAGGTTTCCGAAGATTGCGGCACGCCTCAGTCTCGGTACGACCGGAATTGCGGACCCCCATGTTGAGCGACTGATTCAGGCATTTGCGTACTTGAATGCTCGCACCCGACTCAAGCTCGACGACAGCTTTCCGGAAATCGTCGATGGGATGCTCAACGTCCTTTACCCCCAGATGCTTCGACCAATCCCCTCGATGGCCATTGTCGGGATGTCACTGGCGAAAGCTCAGAAAGATCTTTTTGGGGGATATGAAGTTCCTGCCGGCACGCTGCTTGAATCAGAACGAGTGCAGGATACCGCCTGTCGATTTCGAACTTGTTATCCAATTCGTCTGTTTCCGGCGGAACTGACTTCAGCTCAACTGATCCCCAGACCATTCTCGGGGCCATCAAGTCCCGGCAGTGCTCGTGCCTCCGCCTGCCTCCGATTTTCTCTCGCAACGTACGATCCAAAAGTGACGTTTGAGAAATACGGGATGGATTCGATTCGCTTCTTCCTCAACATCCCAAACTTCGAAAAGGCGGGACGCTTACTGGAGCTGATTCTGACGCAGGCGATCGAAGTCGTGATTGTCGGCAGCGATCGCACAAAGACGGCTGCTGTCCTTCCCGCATCGTGTATCAGGCCGGTGGGATTTCAGCCAGGCGAAAACCTGCTTCCCTCGTGCCCCAGATCATTCCCTGGTTATGCCCTGCTGACCGAATACCTTGTCCTGCCGCAGAAGTTCCTGTTCTTCGAGATTTCCGGGCTTACTCCCGCGGTGCTTGGCAAGCTGGGGAACGCACTTGAGATTTCTATTCTCCTTTCAGAACACCAGACAGACCTTGAGGACAGTGTGTCGAAAGACACGATCCGGACAGGGTGTACGCCGATCGTCAATCTGTTCACAAGAACCTCCGATGCCATTCCGCTGAATCGGCGCACTTCTGAGTATCGGCTGATCCCCGATGCTCGAGCCGAGGGATCTCTGGAGGTGTATTCGGTCGATCGTGTCGCCGTTGATGATGAGTCCGGCGAAAGCCGAGAGCTGCTGCCGTTCTATGGTGTCGATCATAGCCTCGATCCGAAGGCCGCTGGCTACTGGTACGCGACTCGTCGGCCGGGCCCGACAGACGGTGATTCCGCCCAATTCCGTAATGCAGCGGAAATGTATATTTCTGTGATCGACCGCAAGTTCACTCCATGGACCTCCGGCCGGGGGTTTTTGTTTACGGATGTGACGTGCTTTAACCGCAGCCTTCCCGAAATGCTGTCGCATCGCAGAGAAGCCATACCGGTGCAGTTTGGATTTGCCGGCCCATCGGGGCCGGTGAGTCTTCCCGAATGTCTGGTGGCTCCGACTCCTGTTCTTCGCAACCATATGGGACGAGGACACCTGTGGCCCCTGGTTTCACAGTTGTCATTGAATCATCTTTCTCTGTCTGGCTCAGACGGGGCTGAGGCGCTCAGGGAGATTTTGCGGCTGAATGATCCAAAGGACTCGGTTCAGACAGTGAACCTGATTGCCGGCATCCGCGCATTAAGGTCTGTTCCCTGCACACAGCGCCTCGGGACCGTTTTTGTTCGGGGTACAGAAATACAAATGATGCTGGAAGACGAGAATTTCGCCGGCGACAGCGCGTATCTTTTCTCATCAGTGCTGAATCAGTTCTTCTCGATGTACACGACACTGAATTCATTCACGAAACTTTCCGCGACGACGTCGCGCAGGAATTCGAGAGGACTCAAGCCATGGACATGGTCGGCGCAAACGGGTCACCGCCCGCTGATTTGATCAGCCAGTTGCTGGCACACGGATATGAGTTTGATTTCTTTCAGGCTGTTCGTCTGCTTGAACAGGCTGCGAAAGAACTTCCAAAACTGCGCACACAGGAACTTGGGGAGGCCGCATCTCCGAAGCTCGAACCGGTTCGGTTTCGAGCCCAGGCCTCGTTGAGTTTTGCATCCGGCGACGTTTCCGTTGTGTCGACTGGAAAGTCTCGCCGCCAGCAGCGAGCAGAAAGCGAGAAGCCGGAAACACCCGAGTTTCCAATCGAGATTACTGTTCCCTTCATGGGCCTGACTGGCCCAAACGGCGCGCTGCCGGACCATTACACGGCTCTTGTCATCGAACGCTCTCACCAGAAGACGAAGGATCATACACTTCGTGAATTCTTCGATCTGTTCAACCACCGCGCGATTACGCTGTTCTATCTCGCGTGGCGAAAACACCGCATTTGTGAAGAATATTTGCGAATGCAGAGTCTCGGACGTGACGGAGAAGACCGCTTCACCTCGGCACTGTTTTCGGTCACTGGCTTCGGCACCCCCGCCCTGAAAGAACGCCACTCCTGCAGCGATGAGTTCTTCCTTTTCTACGGTGGCTTCTTTGCCAATGTGAGACGATCAGCGACGGGACTCAGTCAGATCCTTCAGAACTTCCTGAAGTCATCCGTTCGCATCGAACAATTCCAGGGACGATGGCTGTATCTGCCGGAAGATGTGCAGTCTTCGTTTCCGGACCGCAATGAACCTCGTGGCCGAAACCTCTCGCTGGGCGTGAATGCCGTATGCGGTTCAAGAGCATGGGACCGGCAGTCTCTCTTTCGCGTTGTCCTCGGTCCACTGGATCGCGAGACTTTTCTTCGTTACCTGCCAGGCAGCGAAGCACTTCGCACGATTGAAGAAATTGTTCGAACGTACGCAGGTCCTCATTTCGATTTCGAAATTCAGCTGGTACTGAAAGCGGCCGATGTACCACAGTGCCAGCTGTCGGGGAACAGCAACGGTCGCCCCCTCCTTGGCTGGACGACGTGGCTCGGAAAGTCCATCATACCAGCAGATTCGGGGGATGCTGTCTTTCGATATTCCGGGCTTTCGAACAGCGAGAACTAGCTGCCCGATCGCCTGGAACCGGCCAGCCCCACAAACATCAACCACTCAATCCTGATTCATTACCTTTGTGACGAAGGGGCAACTTCGTCACTTTGCTCTTATTGTTATTCAACAGACAGTTTTGGAGAAACACACTTTATGGCGACGCTCAACCTCAAGTCACTGGTTGGAAAACTGAACACAACCTGCACACGCGCGCTGGAAGCCGCTGCAGGGTTATGCCTTTCCCGGACCAACTACAATGTCGAGATTGAGCACTGGCTCTCCAAGCTCCTGGAGAGTCAGCGATCGGACCTCCACTGCATACTCAAGTTCGCATCGATTGATGTGGCAAAACTCAATGCGGATGTGACTCGGGCTATTGATCGACTGAAGACCGGAAACAGCAGCCAGCCACTCCTGTCGCAGCATATTGTCGATCTCACACGCGAAGCCTGGGTCCTCGGGTCCGTTGAACTTGGGGCGGGACAGGTTCGTTCCGGACATCTTCTGCTGGCGTTGATTACAGACCGCTCGCTCAGCATGGCGGCGCAACAGATTTCGGCTGAGTTTTCAAAAATTTCAGCGGACACTGTGATCAAACAAATGGACAGGATCATCGCAGACAGCCACGAAACCAGTCAGGATGGGCCGTCAAGAAGTGCATCGACTCCAGGGGCCGCTGCTCCTGGCAAACCCGGCGGACAAACACCCAACCTTGATCAATACACTGTCGACCTGACGGCAAGGGCCAAAGCCGGCAAGATCGATCCAGTACTCGGACGCGATGCAGAAATTCGTCAGGTCGTTGATATTCTCACCAGACGTCGCCAGAACAATCCAATCCTCACAGGTGAAGCGGGCGTCGGCAAGACCGCTGTCGTGGAAGGATTCGCACTGCGCATCGCACATGGTGATGTTCCTCCCGCACTCCAGAATGTGGCCGTGCGAACGCTGGACCTGAGCCTTCTGCAGGCCGGAGCAGGCGTGAAGGGCGAGTTTGAGAATCGACTCAAAGGGGTGATCGATGAAGTCAACAAGTCCGTTACACCCATCATTCTGTTCATCGATGAAGCACATACACTGATCGGCGCCGGCGGGCAGGCAGGGCAGGGCGATGCCGCCAATCTGCTCAAGCCGGCACTCGCACGCGGAGAACTTCGAACGATCGCCGCGACGACCTGGGCAGAATACAAGAAGTACTTCGAACGCGACGCCGCTCTCGCTCGACGCTTTCAGGTTGTGAAGGTTGAAGAACCGGAGATTCCGAAGGCCATCGCGATGATGCGTGGACTGGTTGCCACGCTGCAGAACCATCATGGAATTGAAATTCTGAATGAGGCGGTGGAAGACTCCGTCCGACTGTCCAGCAGGTACATCTCCGGCCGACAGCTTCCGGACAAGTCAGTCAGTCTGCTCGATACGGCCTGTGCGCGGGTTGCGATTGGGCATACGACAATTCCTCCGGCCATCGAGGATTCTCGTCGAACGATTGATCAGATTTCCACAGCGATCGAAGTGCTGCAGCGTGAAACTGCAACTGGGGCAGATCACGCAGAAGAGATTGCATCCCTCGAAGCGCGAAAAAGCGAAACGATGGCGCGCCTGGAAACGCTCAATAAGCAATGGGAAATTGAGCGGGACCTTGTTGGAAAAATCCGGAAGATTCGAAAGCAGCTTGCAGAAGATGCGACAACGGACGCCACAACAGGAACCTCCGGCACTGCAGCAGCGCCCGCAAAACTGACTGATGAAGATCGAACGAAACTTCTTCAGGAACTGGCAGGGCTTAACAGTGATCTCAAGGCCGCTCAGGGTGAAAGTCCGCTGATGCAGGCGTGTGTGGACTCCCAGGCGATTGCGGAAATTGTCTCGTCATGGACCGGAATTCCGGTCGGACGCATGGTCAGTGATGAAATCAACACCATCCTCAAACTTGATCAGGAAATGCAGAAGCGGGTTGTCGGCCAGGATCATGCACTTCTTGAGATCGCGGAGCGTATCCGCACCTCACGAGCAAACCTGACAGACCCGGATCGTCCGATTGGAGTCTTCTTTCTGGTCGGCCCCAGCGGTGTGGGAAAGACCGAAACCGCAATTACACTTGCGGAGCTGCTCTATGGCGGCGAACAGAACATGACGACGATCAACATGAGCGAGTTCAAAGAAGAGCATAAGGTCTCTCTGCTCATGGGATCTCCTCCGGGCTACGTGGGATACGGTGAAGGCGGTATCCTGACTGAAGCGGTTCGACGAAAGCCATATAGCGTCGTGCTTCTGGATGAGATGGAAAAAGCTCACCCCGGCGTCCAGGACGTGTTCTATCAGGTCTTCGACAAGGGCAACATGAAGGACGGAGAAGGTCGAGACATCGACTTTAAGAACACAGTGATCCTGATGACGTCCAATGCAGCAACGGACACAATCATGAAGCTGTGTGCCGATCCGGAGACAATGCCAGACCACGAAGCACTGGCGGCAGCTCTGCATCCGGAACTGTTGAAGTCATTCAAGCCGGCGTTCCTTGGCCGAATTGTGATTGTCCCCTACTTCCCTCTCAGCGACACCATCATGCGTCAGATCGCCACTCTGAAGCTTGGAAAGGTCGCCCGTCGCGTGCGTGAGCATTACGATGCGGAGTTCACCTGGACAGACGCAGTACTCGACCACATCGTCAGTCGCTGCACCGAAGTCGACAGCGGCGCACGCAATGTCGATCGAATCCTGACGGGAAGCCTGCTGCCTCGTATGTCGTCAGAATTTCTGGGAAGAATGGCCGAAGGACTGAGTATTTCGAAGGCTGTGGCTGGAATTGATTCGGCATCAGATTTCGTTTTCACACTGGAATGACCCGAAGTGTTCGGATCGTGCCACAAGAATAGCCAGCTGCCAGGAAGAAATCGCTTGAAAGTAGATGGAGTCCAGTGATGGCAATCAGATCTGCTTCAGAGATCTACGAAGAACTTATCAAATCCCCCCAGGACATTGTGGTAACACCGGAACAAGCGTCGCAAATTTGGTCCCTGTTCCGCCGACAGGCACTTCATCCCACACGGTTTTCCGATGTCAAACATCGAGCATTTTTGCAGGCTTGTTTGATGTCGGCAATTGAGGGCAGCGACGCAATGGGCTGGATTGAGACGTTGTTTCGATCCAGTATGAAACCAAACGCCACAGTGAAGGGCATCATCTCAGCACTTGTGAAGAAGGCGATGCAAAAGTACTACAAGAAGGCAACTGGTGCCCCTGAAGAACTTTACGTCACGGTCATTGATACGATCGCATGGAGCCATCGTTCGTGGTTTGAGGATATCGAACAGGGACTCGGAGTCATGTTCTGACGCACCGTTTGAAATACACGTGTCGTCGAATGAGTCGCCCGCCTGCAAAGGCCTGAAACGTCGTTCTGCCGAGTAGATCCGATTTGAGCGCCCGGTCCAAATGACATAAGATCAAAAAGGTAAAACCCAATGCCACCAGAAGCCACAAGCAAGTACTCTCTGAACCTTGGGATCGATTCACGCTTGAAGCTTAACCTGTCGGAACTTTGCCTTTCGGCTTCAGCGAAAAAGTCGCTTCTCGACTTTTGCTGCAGTACCTGCGATGGCTCTTCCGACCGTCCACTGGTTGATTTCAAGTCCATGCCAACCCCCGTGCAGAATTCGCTAATTCAGGCACTGAACCAGTTTCGAATGAACTATACACCATCCATTCAACCGGGCCTTGGTATCTCGGGGGCCATTGCAAAAGACGGCATCGAAACTCTGTTCAGTTACTCTCCGACTATTATTCCGGACGAGGCAGTTCTTTACATAAATCCCGCGGGGGGCGCTGGAATTGGAGTTCGATTCAGCACAGATACTCTCAAATATGAATTTGGTATTCACCTGATGCCTTCGGGGCAGTGACTCTCAGAAGGCAGGAAGGACGAATGCTCCCCCAGCCAGGATGCCGCATTTGCGGTAATTCACTAAAGACTCCTTCAGAAAGCCACGCGGGGTGTTGTTCCAGAATCACGTGCCGCTCTACAACCGCAGTCAACAATTTGCGCCAGCATGCGCTCGATCATGACATGGAGATCGCCAGGCAGGTTCAACAGCGACTGAACTCAGATCCAGCCCTGGAGCAAACAGGACTTTCAAAGGTTCCATACCTCGATTCCGTCCTGTTGCCGCAGGATGAAGTGGCTATGACAGCGTTCCATGAATACCTGAGTCTTCTGGTGCAGCATGTCTTCGCAGAAGGTGATTGCTGTCAGGACAATCTCAGCCTGCAGCCCGAATCGAATGAACCCACCAAAGAGGAAACGATACCAGCTGAGTTCTCCGGTGCTCTCGAAGATACTTGTCGACTTTGTCGGGGCTGGTGCTGCAAATTTGGAGCAATCAACAACGCGTTCATCAGCGCTGATGGGATCCGACGACTCCGTCAATCCTTTCCGGAAATCTCTGCGATGGAGGCAGTCGACCATTATGTCAGCCGGATTCCGCAAGCACACTACGCCGGATCCTGTCTCTTCCATTCGCAGAATGGCTGTACTCTGGATCGCGCCAGCCGTTCTGACGTTTGTAACCAGTTTCTCTGCGACGGGGCACGACACCTGATCCGAAGAGCATCACTTGCTCCGCAGCTGCCTCAAATCGTTGCTGCCGTATCCGGCAATTTCGTTCATGATGTCGCCGTAGTGACTTTTCTCGAACCACTTCATTCACAATCCGGAGCCTCCCAATGACACTGAAACGCCATTACACGATGAGCGCAGTGCAGACTCTTCTTTATGAAAGTGAAGGACGCAGGCCAAAGCCCAGCGAAAAGGACTCCGGCCACACGGTTTCGCTGCATGGAGATATGCGAACCTCTGCCTCAGACGGCCGACCAACCACAGCCATCATTCTGGCGGCCACCATCGAAGAGTCACGCTTGATGGACCCGGCCGACGGATTTGTCCTTATTGATTCTGATGAGAAGGACGTTGACGCCCGATTCACAACACGTCTGGATTTGATCAAGGCCGTGACAGCCGCACTGAATTCCTCCGAAGGGCAGATCGCTCTTGGGAAGATTGAAGGCAACGGAAAGCCAGCAGCGACCTTCGTAGCGACATTGTCGCCACCAGTGATGAATGTCGAACGATTTACAAAACTGACAGGCAAGTTAGAACGCGGCCTGAAGGCCACATCACTGTTTGTGAAAATCTGCCGCATCGGCAACGGCAAAACGGCACGACTGCATCTTCAGACCGCTTATCCAAAGGATGTTGGTTAGTAACAAGGAGGAAGAGACATGATTCTGGACGCAGACATCGCGACGGAGATCGTTTCCCGCGGAGATTTCGACGCTTTAGACAAATTCCAGATCGTCTCCGCCGAGGCAGCCAGGATCATCGCTGGTTCTGATGAGTGGCTGCTTTCCCTCAATGGATTGACGTCTCTCGATGAGAATTGTGCAGCGGCACTGGGAAGGCACCATGGAGCCCTGGCACTCAACGGGCTTACAGAACTCTCTGACAACGCCGCCTTTGGACTCGCAAAGTGTGCTGGCTCACTGCAGCTCGATGGGCTTCGCCACCTTCCCACTTCAGCAGCGACAGCCCTCGCAACCCACGCTCAGAACTCACTTCTGCTCAACAGTCTGGAAACGCTCTCCTGTTCTGCAGCTGAGGCTCTCTGCCAACATGCGGGACCGCTCGAATTGAACGGGCTCGAGGAGATCAGCGACGGAGCCGCAGAAGCGCTCTCATCCAGAACCGCTCCATGGTCGGCACGAGGAATCAGGTTCCTTTCGGATCATGCGGCTCATTTGCTCAGTCACAGTGGTGGATTACGCTCACTGGGTGCTTATCGCGTTCCTGCAGATTCACCGGGCTATCTTGCTCTGGCACTTCAGCTTGCAGTTGACGGCAGTGTGGATTTGAGGGGACTCCGCTCGCTGAGCCCCGCCGCTGCGGAGAGCCTTCCTGTGGATGCTGATTGGATTTTTCGACTCGGTGGCCTGGAGTCATTATCAGCACAAACCGCCAAAGTTCTTGCGCGCTCAGGCGCCCCAATCCACCTTCAGGGGCTGAGAGTCCTGACTGAAGATACAGCTCGCGAACTTGCCTCATCTGAAGGTCCCTTTATCTACCTGAATGGCCTGACAGCTTTATCCGATCTGGCGGTCGCGGAATTGGAACGCTACTCCGGGATTGTCAGCCTGGACCATCGTAACGTTGAATACCTCACTGCAGGTTTGGCCCGCCTTTGCTTTCGCGAACCTCAGTTTCCATGGCCCCTGGGCTATTATGACTTTCAGTCACTGCAGTCCATCAGTGATGATGCCTGGATGGAATTCCCGCCGGAACGAATCTCACAAAGTCACAGCATGATCAACCTTCCAAAACTTCAAGTCCTCTCCCCAAAGACAGCTGAAGTTCTCGTCCGTATTGCCGATGCTTTGGACTTATCGGGGATTACATATCTCAACGATGACACAGCCGTCGAACTGAGCCGTTCCTCTGCGTGGCTCTCACTGACAGGCCTGCGATCAATATCAGAGGCAACAGCAAGGGCATTTACCCGGAAACCCGGGGGATGTCTGGAGTTTGGATGTCCTGATTTTGTCTCGGCCACCGCTGCTGACCTGCTCTGTCAATGTACGTGCAAAGTCTGCATTCATGACATGAGCGGTCTTCCGAATACGGTCCAGCAAATTCTTCAGGCACTCCCGGTGTGACTTTATACGAGTGTGCGAGCATACCGTATGGCCAACAGATCTGTCTGCAAATACTGTCATAATCAACTGCTCTCCTTTGCCGAGCAAACGGACGGTGTCTGCTCAGATCTTCCATGCCAGGGACAGCATTTTCATGATCAAAAATGCAATGCTCGCAAGATGGAAGAGCAGGCCCGTGCGCAGATCACATGCGAAGCAGAGGCAATCGCTGAATCTGTCCTTGGACCACTGGCACCGAAACTTGTCATTGTTGTGCCAGCACTCAATTCTGATGAAGAACGAATCACTGATCTCCGCAGGCTTCAATTTGAATCTGGACTCCGGGAAGCAATCACTCTGGCAGAACAGCTTGCAGCGAACCCGGACAAAGCGGATTGCCTGAGCCGAGAGTACTCATTCCGCTCTGATACGGCTGCGTCTCCGACAGTAATCAACGCCTGTTCGACGTGTCGTGGTCGCTGCTGTCTGAATGGAAGGGAACATGCTTTTTTGATCCCCGAATTTCTCGCCGGGAGACTATTGAATGAACCGGAGATTACATCGGACGCCATGATCCTCCAGTACATGGATTTGATTCCCGACAAGTCCGTCGTCGACTCATGCGTTTACCACTCACGAAATGGCTGCGTGCTGCCTCACAGGCTCCGAGGATCGACCTGCCATGATTTCTTCTGCACAAGTCTGCATGACCACCCGGATGTAATCAATTCGTCCGCCCACATCGCATCAGCATGCCTTGCAGCCGATGCTGGCCGCTTTTACCGAATCGGCCAAATGACCCCCGAGGGAACACGTACCGAAACTGCGATCCCGTCCGCAGCGAGCCCAGACGTGTAGCGGAACTCGCCAGAGTTCCATCCATTTCGGCAACAACGATTATCCCGCCCCGGCCTGAATGACGTGCCTTCAGATCTCACGAACTGCCTGATGCAGAAAAACCAGATATTGAGTTCCCCCCTGACTGCACGATGCCGTCAACTGGCGAGCCGTCTGCGGGGGAACAGCGGGGAAAAGTCGGTCTGGTGTCCACGCGCTGCAAACAGTGCGGGAACGGCATTTCAACGCTGGAACGATACTCATTGGAGCAAAGAGCTTGCTGCGTCGCACGCCCGGAAGATTGCGAACTGATTCAACCGACAACCCGATGTCCGTTAACCAGAAGCCACTCCTCAGAGACTCCCGAACGAAAACGGATTGTGGAAGTGGTACAACTGTCAATGATGCAGAGAAATCGATGTCGCGGAGCAAACAAGCGACATCCTCTTCGCCCAGACGGCCGACGCGGGTCAGGAAATCACCGGCGGTCTTCAGTATCCGCCGCACAAAGAATGAGCCGGTATCATGCAAATCGGCGGCCTCGAACCAGGCATCGGGAACCTCCGGCAAAGGCACAACTTCAGCACTGCCTAATGGCTCCACACTCGAGTCTGGCGCGACGTCATCCATGCTATTTTCCAGTAATCAGTTCTTCCGGCTTCAATGAACTGGCGCTCAAAATACACCACGTGTTGATTCCCTTGCATTCCGGCAGAATGAACGCACGAAATGGCTTCATCAGTGAGACGCAAAAATCGCGAGGACTCTGTCGCAGGGTCATCTCAAGCACACTGGGGCGTGCAAGCCAGGCATAATACAACTTTGCATCAGCCAGACTGGTCTGAGCATCTGACACCGGAACGGCCCAGACACAGGCATCGCGGCCAATGAGCTGGCGGGCAACATCCAGGTGGGTTCCCAGAGCTGCGTCCGTGATCGTGTGAAGAGAATAGATTTCTGTCACTTCGGCCGGCATCTTCTCAAAAAGATCGCTCTTCATCTCGCGCCGCCTGGGCACCTCGACACCCGCATGTCGAAAGTTCACAAACTGGATCACTGAAGACAGCGAACGAAGTCGCCCCAAAAAGTCCTCCAGTGTCCATCGTGCATCCCGCGGTTCATGGCGGCTGACCGACCGATTGAGCGGCACTGTGCGGAATGTCCGCAATGCGTCGGTTCGCTCAGCGACAGGAGTTACGACTGGAACAGCAACAACCGGGGCTGCAGGCGAAGGATCTGGTGCTTCCCTGCCAGCCAGCAACACCAGAAACTGATCGCTTCCCACCTGAAGAGAATCACCGTCTTCCAGCTGTACAATGTCAAACAATGGCTGGCCATTCAGCAACACAAGTTCCGGGTCTCCAGTGACGTTCCTGGCAATACACGTGTCCTCCTCCATCCAGAGCTTGAGACACACCAGGGGCAGGCCGAATGACATGTGCAGTCGAAAGCTGACGGCTGAACCGCTCCCAATCGTAGCCACATTCTGGTGATCGAGCACAAGCCGACGATCACGTTCATCACAAAGACTGAGACGCTGGATACAGTACATCGATGTGAAGAATCCGGATGAACAGGATGGGCTGCGGGAGTAACAGAGAGGGCGAACCGAATCGCACCCATTGAGGAAGGCCCATCCCCGGGTGACCGGGCGACAACCGGCATTCGGCGACTGTTCCGATCCCTGAGGACAGGAATCTTGCCAAATCGACGTCCACCGTCATCGCGCACTATTCTCGCTGCGTCGTTGCTTCCGGTTGCCAGATTTTTTGAAATTTTCCAGAGCCCCTGAAAACGCGCAACACTGTCCCGCAAAATGGGCCACACTTCCGCGGCTCTTCGAAGTGTCTGCTACTTGACCTGAATAAGCCTGGGTTTCACGCTCTTCCGTGATCCTCGCCCAGGAAAGAGCTGCCTATAGAAATCTTCGATTGCCGCACTGGATGCTCCGCGTTGAAACAGGTTAATAATGAATGAGGCCCCTTCCGGGGGATACGCATAGATCAGATCTTCCGTGTGCTCGCCCCACGAAAGTTGATCCCCATGCTGCACCATTCGTGAAGGAAACTTCGCGTTGAGTGCTCGCTGAACCCGAAGCGATTTGGGGCTGTAAGACACATCTTTGTCACGCACACGTTTGATCAGTCGCACAGAACCCAATGGATCGTTCGGATCAATGACGTCATAGAGATCGTAATCACCATACAGATAGTTGCCATCCAGCATCAGACATCCAAACATCGGTCCGGCCGTCATCTGAATTGAATACCCGGCCGGCAGCGGAGAATTGATCGTCGGATTCCCACCGACAAACTTCGCCCACTCTTCTATGGCCTTGAAATACCTTGACGAATGGTCCTCTTTCGAACCAGAGAACGCCTTCTCATCCACCAGGGGCGATACAACCAGCCCTGCTTTCGCACCACCCAAGTCCGCCGTTTTTGCTTTGCAGTCCACCGGCTTGGGCAAGAATCCAGTCTTGCCAATGTACCGCAGTGAATTGACATTTGTCGCTCGGACAAGAATCCACACTTGCTCATCTTTCGCCACCTGCGCAAAGATCTCGTCATCACACTGTCGAATTCGTTCGGTAATTCCCCTGGACATAAAAGATTCCTTTGCATTACCCGGGAACAGCGAGGAGGCGGAGGTTCTCCCGAACTGCTCTCAAACCGGGTCCGTTAATACGTGAGCGGCTCGGCAGGAGCCTCGCCGCCTCGCCCTCCCGTTTTTTGACAGGCCCCCGCTTCCAACAGATTGAAAGTCCCTACAACTCCGTTGGTGTTGATTGATTCACGATGATCCCGCGATCCTGAAGTGGACCTGTCCACATCACTGCAGCAGCCGAGTAGGCCGCAGCTGCTGCCCCAAAACTTGCAGGATCGTCAGCAACCCCGGCACCAAGAGTCACGATGTCTTCTGCCAGAGTCGCGATGATGATTCCCCCGGCCGCAACAAACAGACCGACCGCGGCAACCTTCTGCCAACCCGATACCGAAACCGGCACCGGCTGCGGACTGGGCTGCTGAGGATTCAATCGCACCGTAATCTCCAGCGAAATGTTCCCTTCGATCTTCAGTCCTCGAATCTTCCCGGAGATGGCTCGCGGCTGGTACGTGTACTTCACCCCATTCGGCAGCACCGGCGAAATACTCTGAGTGACCCAGACGTCACCTTTCAGCGTCAACTCCGTCTTCAGGCTTGTGCTGATCTCCATGGATTGTGTTGACGGGTCGTACTTGAATTCTGTGCTGTTGGCGATCCGGCTTCCCACGTCGCCAACAACCACATCTGCCTCCGACTTCGCCTCCAGAGCAAGCTGCTTCATGTTGACGATGGAGAAGTTCTGAAGCGGCTTTTCACTCTGAATCGTGATCTCGCCCTTCAGCTGAAAGGTATAGGAAACCGGTCCAATCGAAACTGATACCGGTTGAATCACGTTCTCAAGTTCAAACTTGAACGCAGGCATCAGCACCGGCCGGGCTGCCGGAGGATCGGGCAGGGCAGGCGCCGCCTTCTTGCCAACTGGTGGCCCAACAAACTCTTTCTTCAGAGGTGAAGAGGCAGATGACGACTTAGGCGCCAAAGGCCCATTCACTGAGAACTTGTCACGCAGGCTCATTTGTGGTTCCGCAGACAATGACATCGGCGGAAAACTGGGCTTACGACATTGATTCGGAATGACCAGTTCCTGGCCAACAAAAATTGTGTAGGGATCCTTCAACTGATTCGCGCGAGCAATCTCGGGCCAGAGGCTGGCGTCCTTGTACTGACGCTTCGCAATCAGCGAAAGCGAATCTCCCCGACGAACTCGATATGTGGCAGCCATCACTCCGCACATTTCAAAAATGATCTCGCTATCAAAGCGATTCCAAACTTGTGACTCACGCCCGCTACCCTCAGGAGGATGTTTCAGACACCATACTAATGGCCTTAATGCTCACCGAAAACAACCCATTTGCGGGTTCAAGTCCAAAGAAACGCCCGATCCTCAGAATGGCCACTTTGGCCTGCCACCAGCGCACAGCCCCGGGGCAGATGACCAACGACACAGAAAAGGAGGCAGGGTTGTCACTGGCACGTTCACGACACAGCCTGTCATGCCCCTTCATTTTCGTTCGACCTTTGATCCCCGTTGCCAGAATTCCGTGGCCGGCGACCGTTTCCTTCCAAATTCGAAATTCTCAGGCAACCGCACACAGGCTCCCGGCGATAATCGTGGCAAGGAGTACCCTCATGCAGTTGAATCTCACCGTCTTCGGCAGTCATGGAAATACGGCAACCGCAAGGCTTGTTATCAACTATTTCTCGCGCGAAGCCACGATTGTCCCGGGCCCCGGCTGGTTCCGCACACGGCTCAACAACTACTGGCAGATCGAATGGTCTCGAACACAGGGCGCGCTGTATCTGTCAAATGATGATACGGCTCGTTACGGAGACGGTCACGGAATCAAGCTGCAGGCCTGCCCAACCTCGGAACAGGATGCAGCTCGCCTTTCCGGAATCGGAGCAATCCGGTCAACACTGAGCAAAGAATTCTCCACAGCTCGTGTGGAATGGAAGATCGCCGGACGAACCGCGCTTCGAAGGGAAATCCTCGGAATCATTCAGGGACTGGGACTGACATTCAACCCCGCAGATAAGCCCAACTTTCCCAATGGACCACCATCAGCGGCACTGATCGCAGCGGTCGATGCGCTCTTTCGCAAGAACAACCCAGGCAAAGAACCGCCGAAACGTGCCAAGGTGACCAATTGTGGCGAATTCCCAGGCGAAGTCCTGAAGCAGGTTGCCGGCGATCTGCCGGCTGACGTGGTTCAGGGTGTCAAAGTGGGAACAGACATGCTGAAAGCCACAGGCAATATGACGAAGTGGAAGGACTACGCATTGGAGGTCGAAAAACTCCGTGGCGAAGTTGGCAGTATCTGGCATCCATGGAATAACCGTGGCGAGCTTCCGCGTCCCGGCGATGTTTATGTGCTCGGGAAGACATCCACATCCGGCGGTGAGTTCGGACATGTCGGAATTGTGGTTTCGCCCAATGGCCCCGTCTGGACAACTGCGGATTCCGGCCAGGGGGATGGTTATGGCTGCTGCTATCAACCCCGAGCCTACAATCCCCACACCGGAACAGTGAAACTCCTCGGCGTCGGCTCTAGCAAGTTTCAGCCTGATGCCGGTATTCGATACCTCTGGGGATGGATCGATGTGGACGCTCTCTTCAAACGAACTGCCGAATGAAGCCGGAGATCCCACGACATTCATTGATGTTGGGAACTCTGGCGAGACCCACTACAACCTGGCACCCCGGATTTTGCGTGAAGAGTGCTTCCCAGCTTCGCGGCAATGGCCGCAAGAAAAACTTTTGAGCAGGTGGTAAAAACATGGCTGAAGACAATCAGAAGCCGAACGGAGCCGGCGACATCACGACGTACACGCCGGTACCCGAATCTGATTCGATCTTTTCTGAGTATTGCCTGAGATCCGCAACCGTAGAATTCCCAACAGCCACGAACGCGGAAATCCTGTTCGTGAACGGCATGAACAACAGTCCGGAAAGCCATCGCCGTGCAGCCCTTCAGCTGGCAACGATCACCGGTCAAAACGTCGTCGGGATTTACAATCAAACTGGCATCACGGGTAACGAGAACATCCCCAATGCCATCATCGATGCACTTCAGTGTGTTCACGACCAGTTATTGCCAGTGGGACGCGCCGGAGACGCTCTGGCTGGACTTGCCGCGTTTCAAAATCCCGCCGGGGCTCTGTCGCTGCTGCTGGCTAGATTGAGCGCCGGTCGATTCACTCCTCTGAGACAGGCAGAACGACTGGCCGGGGAAGCGGTCTTGTCCCTGAACCGTGCTTCCGTCGCTCTTTATAATCGTCTTTACGATAACGCGAACAAACGTCAGCGTACAATTGTCGTTTGTCATAGCCAGGGGAACCTGATCTCCGCAAATGCAATCTGGGTACTGAAGCGGGCGCGTCATTGGGCCAAACCTGTCATCGGCAAAGTGCGGCTGTTCGGCCTGGCATCGCCCACAATGTCCTGGCCACCGAACAACGAAGACGGTTTCAAATTCAGCCTGTACCGGGACGACAGAGACCTCGTCACGATGCTCAGTATCCCGGGAATCGGGAAGAAACCCTTCACTCATGGCGGTCCTGGCTGGGATTCCAGTACACACGCCATTGGAAACTATTTTGCCCTCCAGCGATTTCAGGAGGACCTAGCCAGAAACCTCAAGCGACGGTAGGCCCGCCGGGAAACTGGCAGCCCGATCGAGTCATCGGAATTCAGAACTCCATCATGGAGAAGTCGCATCCAGACTGATATGCTCAAATTTCAGCAGCCATGATGAGATTGAGCGAAGAGTTTGAAGGTCCGACCGAGTCAGCGTTCCGAGTGGAGAATCAAATGGGTGCCGAACTGGGAGTCTCTGCGAAGTCATCGTCCGGAAAAGATGTCTTCTTCAAGGTCACTGAAGTCAAGGTGCCCGCGACCGTGCGAAACGGCGTGAACAAAGTGACGAAGGCGGTGGGCAAGGCCGCAAAGAAAACGGGCGGTGCCGCAAAGGATGCGGCGCAGTCCGCTGCCAAAGGCATTCAGCAGCAAAAAGAAAAAGCAGACATCTCGATCGACGCGGTGCTGAAAGTGGATCTCGACAAGCTTCATCCCGACCACAAGAAGCAGATCGTTGACAAACTCAAGTCGATGCAGCACGAAAGTATGTTGCCGAAAGCGGAAGGACATAAGACGGCAGGCGTTGTCAGCTCAAGCAGCGATATCAACCACAAACTGAACCAGATCGGCCTCGTCGGATTTCTCCCCACGGGAGCAGACCTGGGTGTCTTTGTTTACTACAAAGAGTCCGACAAATCCCTCTCCGGCTTCGCCGCCACGATCACCTACACCATCGGCGGAAAGTAACGCCTTTGCCACGGAGCCTTTGTTCTTCAACGGGCGGAGTTGTCCGCAATCGCTGCTTCAAGCCTTAGAGAGTTTGATGGTGAGCGATATGATTTGAACAACTATGTGATTATGCCAAATCATTCCCACTTACTGGCGGCATTTCCGGATGAGACCGGCATGTTGCAACAATGCGAGCCATGGAAGCACTTCACGGCTCGAGAGATCAACCGCCTCTGAACCCCAGGACTTGTAATCATCTGCAGATGATTCGCCAGTTCGTCCAATCACCACAAAAGCGTGGTCACCTGGTTCCTTGAAAACCATATAGTCCAGCGGGCGAACTGATTTGGACTTGAGAAATTCAAATGCGATCGCTGCCTGCTCTCCACAATTGCCACATCCCAACTCCGTCGCCTTCGCTGCCGTCGACCGAATGATGAGTGGCATAACCAGGTTGCCGTCTCCTGGTTCCTTGGGAACCGCAATATTGCCTGCAGCACGACCCGCCGCCACGCAGATCAAGGACATCCCAAAGCTCGAAAAAACATCGGTGATCTTGTTTTGGGCTCCCACGATCATCAGTTTCTGAACGTGGCTTACAGCACTCAAAGCAATTGACAGATTATCGCGAAGCGTCATGGTTCTTCCAGTTGTCTATATATAAACATGAACACGCGGCAACAACGCCGTAGACCCCACCATATCACTTCCCGCCAGTGACTGTCATTCCTTCATTGAAGACATAAACCAGCGGCCCGGAATACTGGATGTGGAAGTGCATCGCCTGACCTTTGATCTTGTGAAGCCAGCAGGTCCGAGAGCCATTGCCGAGCTTTGCCATTCGATTTGAACTGTCGTAATGGCTCTGCAGATACGCCGTGATCTTCTGCTTCTCCTTTGGCGTATAGATCCTGTCGCGAAGATCCACAGCATTCCAGTGCATGTGCGGGCTGATTCGCTTTGTCTTAGGCCCATCCGTCTTTTCGTAGAGTTTCCACTGCTCCGCCTGAGTCCGGTGGATCATTGTCATCACCACATCTTTGTGAAACTCAATCCGAACAAAGTCGACGAGATCCAGCATGATCTGAGCAAGCGGCGGATTCTTCAGTTTCAACGTCAGAAACTCATCCCCGACCCGCCGTTGTCTTTGCCTGCAGCCTTTCGACTCTCCAAGAAAAGTCAGTACACCGGACGGACAATCATGTCAGAATAGGACCAAATGACCTTTCCACAACTTAGTTCACCATAATGCCGACATTTGGGCTACCATATTGAACTCGGCTGCTTCTCAATCAAACTGGTTCGCCTTCCGGACGAAACACATGACATCGATAGCTCATTGCTTCCTTGAGTAAATCAGCCGTCGTCTGCTGTTGAATCAGGTCCACGCCCATGCGTGGCAAAACGAAGTCTGAATTGCAATAATCAGCGGATTCGTATGATCCAGGTAGTATTTTCCCAGGGAGGTGCTTTGCCTCAATTGGCATCCTGCGCATTACTGCGGGAGCCCCGCCGTGGAGCGGTGTCACCGATAACAGATCGTAGTCCGAATACAGGTATTTGCCGTGATGCAGTACACACCCTCAACGATCACCCCTCTGTCTCGTCAACGAAGCCGGTCTTTGCGTTGAGCACGAGAAGAAGATTACCCCACTCCCGTCCGGCAGGTGCCGTTTTCCCTTCGTAAATGCGTCTGGGCAGAGCTTTGGGCTCACAACAAGGCCAGCCGCCGGATGATCCGGGCAATCTGCGGCTTTGGCCTTACACCAAATCGGCTTTGGCACATATAGCCGCTTCCCGATAAAGTTCGCTGAAATTGTGATTATTGAGCCAAACGAATTATCACAACCAAACTTCTCGGCCGCCTGAACAAACGCATGACCATGTGAGCGATCCGTAAACTGATTCCTCTACAACCCTCTACAAACAAAGGCAGAGTTCTCTTCTCGATTGCTTGCTTAGTGTCCACCATCGTCGAAGCTGCTCAACCTGTCCGTGGAGCAGAATGTCCCCTCTTTCGCGCCTCACTTATTGGGACGTGCGGCAACATACCCCCACATTCTGTCAAGAATGATATGCGAGGCAATGCCCCCACTTGTCACTTCCCCATGTATAAACACTGTTTTCAGCGGACGTCAACCCCATCATTCATCGGGTGATCGGACTTGAGGCATTTGGAAGCACAATCCAATGGTTGGCCGCAGGGGACCAACCATGGTCTTTCGTGCGATAATCCAACAAATCTGCATCGATCAGTAGTGACGTGCGGTAACCGTCCGCCGAAAGCTGGTTCAAGCGATCAATATCGCTTTGGCCCTTCGTCTCCCAAATGGACGCCATTGATCGATTTCAGCAACGACACGTCAGACTGTACATCGTATAAACCGGTTTGCTTATACCAGTGCTCCAGGGTATTTCCAGGTGTGATCGCAGCAATAGAGTCAAACGTGTCATTATCATCATTATAGGGGAACAGAGAATTGCCAGACCACGCGGTTGACATTGTCAACCAATCTGCATCTGATATTCTTTCACCCCGTGAGTCAAGGCGCACATCGAATGGGCTTGAAGATCGATTCCAGCTTCCGGGTCACCTGAAGAGTACCAATTGAAGCATTCCTGTTTTCATAAATTTATGGCGTAATCCGCATATATGTCTGGATAATCAGATGCAAGATTATGAAGAAATGACGCCGGCCCACACAGATTTGATCCATTCTTAAGCTGATTCGTGATGGATCATTAATTCGCGATTCCAACTGTTCGGCGAGCTTGGCTGCGTCGATGCGCTGATAGGCTTTGGGACCGGTCGGTCCCTGCATTGGAATCTCTGCTTTGCGAATCGTACTGCTTTTCTGTGAGGTGTCTGGCCTTGAATTGATCAAGTTTCTTATGAGCCTCCGCCATCCTTTGGGCATGCGTCTTTTTTAATACAGCGCCATCGACTACGGACGCCGTGCCTTGTCCACCAGCCTCATCGGTAGAGCCAATCATCGCCTTACTTCTTGCCGCGGATTGCCTTTGCCAGTAAGCCATCTCCTCATTGCCGCCGCCAGGCGGCGCTGCCTTGGGTGACGAGGAGCCCGTTTTTTCCGCTGCCGGTTTGATCAGCGGTTGGCGGAGCAGGGGGCTTGTTGGGGTTGATGCCTTTGCCTGTAATCAGTGCGGTAATCAATTCTCCGGGAGTACCGGGTAGCTTCATCTGATTGAAGATCGACATGTACTTCCCGAGATCGCCAAGCGATCCCATCATCCCGAGGAACTCCAGCCCCTGTTGTATTCCTTTCGTTACAGACTGAATTGTCTTCAACGTGCCGGTGATCGTATCAAGAGTAGCCAGCACCGACTTGATTCCGTCTTTGTCCGCGTGCCGAATGTCGACCGTGTGCGGTTTCCCGCCAAGTCCAGCGCCTTTGATATACGGTTTCCGCGCTGCCCCTGAAACAGACTCTGCGCGTCGTTCAATACGCGCCCGGCATGCAAATCCCTGTGCTGGGCTGGATTTGATGATGCCATCAGTCGCGAAGGAGCAATCCAGGTGGAAGCCTGCTGCAGCGGACTCGTCCCACTGTTGGTGCCAAAGTGATACCATTCGTTGTTAATCAGAGTCCGACCCAAAACCTGAATATCACCCTCCGGGGTTTGGACTGACTGAAACACCTCCTCAAGCTGCAATGTGTCCGACGCTGCAGGCGGAGTCTTCAGATCCGCGATTTCTGAGGCCATTCGCCGAAGGAACATCGTCGATTCCCTGGAGACCGGCGGCAAGAACATTCTGAACCTGCTCAGGCGGCAACGCTGCAATTCGATCATGTGCCAGCTGGTTAACCTCTTCCAGCGAGGGCAATGATTCCTGCCTCAAAGGTCTCAGGGTGCCCGGAGGGATCTTCGAAATGCTGTCCGAAAGGCCGCCCATTTGAGAGCGAATCACGTCATTTGATAACGCGTCCCCCACAATGGGTAATTTGCCAGCCCGTGGGAGTTCCAGAACTCCTCGACGCATCGCGTCGTCCAAATATTCCCCTGGCGGACGGCGTACTTTGGCCTCCACTTCCGCTTTTGTCTCGGGTGGCAGGTTCCTGAGATCCGGCACGTCCCACGAAGGCACGACGGGTTCCGAAGTGACAGACTTCGCGTGCCAGATCTGCCTGCTGAGTTTTGCAATTTCACTCATTCCGTCACTTCGAACAAAAGACTATGACTTGGGATTCTTTGACATCCGCACAAGATCCGGATTCTGGCTGTGTGTGTCGTAATCATCGCGTGGCTTGATAACGGCACCTCCATTCTGAGCATTCTGGCGAATGAACTCATCTGTCTTGCGTGACTCCGTCACTTCGTTCTGCTCCGCATCCAGGCCACTGAATCCACCGGCGGAGTCGTTGAACGGTGCGGTGCCGGGGTTACCGCCCGATGCTGCGTGACTTGCTGTCGTGTCATACGATGAGTATCTGGTTCCGGAGTTCGGATCACAGACATTGGCATCGGGTCGGCGAAACCACTCTCTTGACTGATCGGGTCCACCGTTGTCGTCGTCTCGTGTCCGTATCACAGAAGCGTTTTGAACATTTCCCGGAATACACTCCTGTCCTCCATACCCGACGGCCATGTCCACCGGATCGTAAAGACCAAGGTTCCGGACCTGAATGCCTTCGGCCTCAAGACGTGCCGCCAGTTGCATTGCCGCATAACCACCTCTGCTGTGTCCGTAAATATCAACCGGCATATCCGGACGTTCCGCGAGACGCTCCTTAATATGATTGTAGGCATCGTCTTCCAACTGCTGCATTTCCGATGAAATCGGGCCTATCGGAAAGAGGTTCTCAGGACCATCATGAAAGTACTTATTCGCATCATCGGTGTCGTAATCTCGAACCAGCTTCTCAACGTGTGCATCCTGCACACCTGGAGAACCAGATCCGGTTCCGCCGAGCCCAACAACGATTGCATCTCCAGGCTTGCACATCGGGCCTTCACCAAATGCCGGATTCGTTATGCCCCGTCCGTTCATCAATTGCTGCAGAAGGTCCGGCTTGGGCGGAAGTTTCGACTGTCGCTGTTCTGCCGCAGGTTCATCTGACTTCATTAATTCGGCGACGGACTTGCCAACTTTGTACATGTCACCGCCAATACTGGCGGCCGCTTTCAGAGCTTTGACCGGATCACTCCAGTCGGTACTTACCGCCTTCTGTCCTGCGCCCAGAACTTTCGACAAATCTCCAAGACCGGCTCGGCCTGCCATACCAGCCAGCGCACCCAGAGCTGCTCCGGGATTCGACCAATCGACCTGGCTAAGCGAATACGCCTGCTGCATTAATCCAACAGCATCCTGAATGCTGTCAACCTTCAATGAGTTCTTGATCTTGTCAAGTGCGCTCAGCTCTTCGGGCTTGTCGGCCTTGAGCGGTGGATTCTGCTGATTTCCTGGTTTTCCACCTGGTGTAACAGGCCCGCAGAGCATCGCACCGAGGTAATAGACCTTACCAATCGTATTCCCCGGACCTTCCGGGCCCAGGCAGTTCATTTCGAACATCGTATGTTCGTGCCGACACAGCTTTTGACCATTACAGATCACTGTTGGTACTGGAGTAATCGGACGACACCATCCGCCGACAGCACCAGACTTTACACCCAAACCGACTCCCGGCTCGTCACCAAAGCACTTGGTGACTCGCGACCCCATACTGAAGACCTGAAATTTCTGAAAGTTCGTGTTCCCACTGGTCAGCGTACCATGGCCGAGAAAGGCAAAGATTGAGGGATAGGGAATGGGCGCAGCCGGCGACTTGCAAACGTCGGGGCTCTGGCTGATGACCATAAAGCCATTGCTTTTTCCGGTACCTTCCTGATCAGCCATCGTTGTTCACCTTACTCAAACACTTACACACCATAAGTGTCTTTGACACGTACTTCCAGCACTCGTACCGCTGGATCCACTGGATACACAGATCGCCAGGTGAGATGCATAACTTGTTGAACGGCGTCAATACTCACAGTGTCCAGCATCACAGGTCCCGGAAGAATCTCCCCGCTTTCGAATCGCAGGATTGTCGCCAGCTGAAACCCGGGGAGAGCAAAGACAGTTCTTCGCTCATCAGTGAGATTCACCAGTTCAATCCGCTCATCCCCTTTGAGGAACGGATCGAAAACAAGCCCCTTCGAACCAGTATTGAAATAGGAGAACTGGAAGTCAGAGGGGAGGTCAGGAAATCGCGTCCTTCGCCACATCTCATTGTAGGTTCCAACACAATGACAACGTGGTGCCCAATGCGGTGCGATCGGTCCGAAGCCGGCAGATTCAATCTCCGAGCCAGCGGCTAGCTTATGAACATCTGCCTCACTTGCAAAGATTTGCGGTACCAGAGCACCTTCGACACGATCTTTCGGTGGAAAACCACGCCCAACAGGATTGTCGGGCCATCGCTTTACTTCGCCGAAACTGTCGGCGTAACTTCCGCCAAAGGCCAGTTCGTAGCGGATAGGTACGGACAGAGCTGGCTGAATGGCTCCCAACCCGGTCATTCCCAATCGCTTTTGCCATCGACGTTCGCCGGTCACTACCAGCGTCTTGGTCACATCACCGACACTCGCTGCCACTGTCCAGGTGGATTCCGCACGGCCGGAGGGCGACATTGCATTCGCATGGATCAGGACATCCGTTGCCGGCTTGAATGGTGCAAGCACTCCTTCAACTCGCAGTGCTGTCTCCTGAGGGTCTCCGAAGTATTCATCCTTCCAGACAAGCGGATCCTGAGATTCCAGCAGGTGCGCCCGATGCCCGTTTCGAAACATGAACGTGCCTCGAAGGACCAGTACCCCATAGTCTCGCTGGTTCTCATCGCGACTGTCGAAATGGACGGGCGGAAACGGCGTGTAGTTTCGGAATATCATGCCAGACTCCCTGAAGGCTTACGGAAGGCCTAATTAAGATCGATCGGTCCACCGTTGATCTTTGTTGGCCCCGAGGAGTCAATGAGGATATTTGTCCCTTTCAGCACGATCTTGCCCCCGGCATCCATTGTCAGAGAACTTGCTCCACACTGAATCGCAAGACTTACGCCAGCGATGATCACCTTGGTCCCAGCCACCTCTTCGGCACTCAAGGCTCCAACAAGAGTGTTCAAAGCGACGCCAACATTGACAGTCTTGAACATCCCGACCATCTCATTGGAAGCCATGCCAACGGTTTCATTCTTTGTCGTACCGATTGAATTGGACTGTGACGTGGCGATCGTATTGGACTGACTGCCGCCTACAGACAACGTTTGCGAACCGCCAATCTTCACAGACTGGTTTGCTCCAACTTCAACGGTCTGCGACGCACCCACGTTTTCTTTGTGATTTGATCCGACTTTGACAGTTCGATCAACACCAACACTGACACCTTCATTGTTCCCAACAGTTCGAGTTCTATCGTTGCCGACCGTTTCAGTCTGATCATGGTTCACATTGCTGTTCATGTCATACTGAGCATTCATTCTCAATTGCTCTTTGCCAGGCGTGTCGTCCATCGACATTTCATTATGGCCAGCCCCTTTGTAGGTCTTGGTCGTATTCCCCCGGCGTGTTTTTTCCGCGGGCAGGTTGAACGGGACCTTGTTGACTCCGTTGTAGACTCGCCCAACGATCAGGGGGCGGTCGGGGTCGCCTTCGAGGAAGCTGACGATGACTTCTTCTCCGATGCGAGGCAGGTCCATCATCCCCCAGCCAGCGCCGGCGTGGATCTGGGAGACTCGAAGCCAGCAGCTGCTGTTCTCATCAAACTTGCCTTCACGGTCCCAGTGGAACTGCACTTTCACACGGCCGAATTCATCCGTATAGATTTCCTCCCCTTTCGGCCCAACGACCATGGCCGTTTGAGTGCCATAGACTCGCGGAAGATTTGTCTTGCGGAGAGGCCTGTAGGCAACGCTGGATGGAACGCAGGTAAACTCGTTCTCATAGCCTTCAATCACGGACGTGCCACCCGTGACGAATTCTCCCGTCGCGTCCATGCGATGGCGAACGGCGGTAATCACATACTCCCGATTTGACTCGGTCTCAGAATGATGCCCCTTCATCTTGAAGGTCAGCCCGGGCGAGAACGAGCGACAGTAACTTTGCCCCTGAACAATGTCGAAGTGGGCTTCTTCGGCTTCCATTCGCACCTTCGCCAGAGATCCGCCATCGTCTCGAACTTCGAAGCCGCCCGGATATTCGTAAACCTCGATCGCAGAGTTGTTCGGCAAGCGCACTTTCGAATTGGCCGTTGCCAGCATGTCATTCAGAGGGATCTGAAAATTGAAATCCTTATGAGCCCACTTGCCCGGCCGAAACTCATACGTGTGTTCCCACTTCCAGACACTGTTGTTCAATGAGCGTTCGCTCAGATTGTCCGCAAACCCAACTTCTGCATCCTTCGCTGGCTTGAAGGAAGAATTGCTGTCACCAAGGATCATTCGATGGCCATCGGGACTGTGCTGAAAATAGTAGTGAATCCCGGCCCCTTCCATCAGACGCGAAACGAAGGCGAAGTCTGACTCGTTGTATTGAACACAGTACTCCAGCTCCGGATACGACCCGCGAATTCCGGAAAGATCAAAGTCCGTGACTCCTCGTCGCTTCAAAACCTCGGAGATGATGTCCTTCACTGTCATTTTCTGAAAGATCCGGCAGTCCGAGTTCAACGACAGGAACCACAGACTGGGCACAACCTGAGCACGGTAGAGACTGAGCCGGTCGCCTTTTCCGATGTATTCAAATCGGCTGACCATGCCATGAAAGAAACGTGGCTGACCATCCGGCTGTTCAATCCAGAACAGGACTGCTTTGCCTATGATCTCGCGAGCATTGATCGAATCGTTTTCGGACAGAAGATTCAGGCGGTAATTGAACAATCCGCAGATCGGCTCTTCCCCTTCAAACTGCGTTAACAGCAGGATGTTGTCGCCGAGGGATGTTGAGATCCCAATTCTTCGATGTTCCTGAACGTATTTGACCATGGCAGGATGCCTACAACCTTCCTTCTGAATCAATCAGCCACGGCCAAGACAGCTGAGACCACAGCGCCGTCATTACGGCGCAGACAGGAAGGCTCAACCCATATCGGCAGGCTCGGAGAGAACGTTGTTTTTCTGAAACATTGTCTGGTGCAGGATACTCTGGTTGCTGGTTTTCCCATCCGAATTTTCCGTTTTTCGTCGTTTTCGTAACGAGGGTGTCACCGCTGCTCTTGTCCCGGGTTAGAGTCAACCCCGGTGGGTTAAGTTGACGAAGTCGCCAGGAGGGCATTTTTGAGGTTCACGAAGACTGATTCACAGCGATGGCAGACCAGAACCAATCGGAAGGTGAAAAACTCCGAATCGAGCGAAACAGCCTCGTGCTTGACCTGACTCAGTTTGCACTCGACCTGGTTGGCATTTTCGACCCCACACCGACCTCTGACAGCGCCAGCATGATCATCTCCCTGGCAAGACTGGACTGGCTGGGGGCCGGTAT
Source organism: Planctomycetaceae bacterium (assembly GCA_046349695.1). Taxonomy (GTDB): domain Bacteria; phylum Planctomycetota; class Planctomycetia; order Planctomycetales; family Planctomycetaceae; genus SXXK01. Next base: position 60,638 of record JAXMBV010000039.1, read on the forward strand.
GAGCGCGGTGAGTATTCTTCCCTTTGTCGGTGATCTTGCGAAGATTGGCAAACTACCGCGATACGAACGTGCAGTGAGCAGGGCGATCACACTTGCCGCAAAAGATACCGAACTGGTGGCACGGATTCGGCCAACACTACAGAGAATCAGCAGGTTGCTTGACGATGTGCCGGTCCCGGAACTGCCTGGCGAACTCCGCAGCCTGAAGCAGAAGATCTCGCGATTTCTTGCGGAGGCTCCACTGCCTCCGGGCCCCGTCAGTAAGGCACTTCAGACTCTGCCTGCCAAAGCAAGAGTCGGATTTCTTCAGGCAATGAGGTTGCCTCCAATCAAGAAACCGCGATCGCTGCGAAAGCGGCCAGGACCGGTCTCGGAGGATTCACTCCTTCAGGAACTCGCCGGGAAAGGGTTCGTAAAGATCAAGAGCGGTTCGCATAGCGCAAAGAAACTGTCACCGAGACGCGGAGCTATGGAAGACAGCGACATCTATCTGCGACGTGTGATAGGAGACGATGGCCGCCATTACTTCGAGTCCATTCGGATTGATCGAAAATTCGGAGGCGGCACATCGCGACCGTTCGGCAAGACTGCCGACGGCCTGATGAAGTCACCAGGGGCACGTAACGGAAGACTTCCCGGCGATGTGCAACGATCCGACAAAATCTTCCGAAGGATCCACAATACGCTTGAGTCGACCTCTCGCAAAGCTGGTGTTGCTCAGGGCGGAGGCCGTCAAATGGGACCAGAACAGTACCGAAGAATGGTCAATGATCTGCAGTCCGGTTCCAGGAAGGGTGAGTTTTCGCACTGGCATCATGAGCGATTTGTCGCTGATCCCGAGACCCTGGCAAAGTACTTGACAGGCCCTGCCAAGGGTACTCAAAAACTTGACAACGCTGGCCAGGTCGTCCTGCACTGATGATCCGCGAGCAACTTACCCGATGAGGACTGTTGGCAATCCGAGGACGATGGAACCGCCATGCGCGGTCATGTCACCCATTCTGGCCGCTGGCATTCCATTGATCAGCACGGTGAAGGAACCGAGTGCAATCACGTCCGGAGGTCCGACGCAGACACACATATCTCCAACTCGGGCAGCTGGCACGCCGCCAATCAGAGTCGTGACGCCGCCAGGCGGCAGGACAGGGCCACCGACATGGGGAATCGGCGGCACACCAGGAGTCACCATTGGGCAAACGTGCATATCGCCAATTCGTGCAGCAGGCATTCCCATGGCTTGTGACTCCTGTGATTGACGGTCGAAGGGACGATGGCTTGAGTGACAAAACTCCTCATCATCCTAGACTATTTACGGGCAGGTTGGTGCCGTGGTTCGCTGAATTCCCGAACCTTTGAGGGTGAATTTCGAATGTTTGTCGCTGTTTAGCGTCCCCGCAGTGAACAGGACGCCGCAAGGACCCAGCTGTGAATCTCGTTCGGAAACCACGAATTTCGGTCCAGACGAAAAACTTCCAAAAAACCACGCAACTGCAAAAAGCCTCAGCAGAGAATAGTGCATCGACAATCACTTGAGTCAAACGCCAGCTGCAATGTGTGGCTGCATGGGCTCAGTCACATCGGGTAATTGAACAGGAGAAACGAACAATGCCAGCATTCATGAAACTCGGCGACATCAAGGGTGAAGCAACTGATGCAG
>JAXMBV010000040.1:0-61798 GCA_046349695.1 Planctomycetaceae bacterium
CTTGCCAGAGATCCCATGACATTCGTTGATGAAGGGAATTCTGGCAGGTTCCACCACAGCTGTTTGGAGCGGTGAAACCACCGGACGGCTTGCACTGTTCCGCTACAAATCCCTTCACCTCAACGCTGTGTGATCACTTGTGCGTTCAAGCCGTGCCTGATAAGCACCATCAGCGGGGTGTCCTGGCACGTGCTGCGTTTGTTGAACCAGAACAAACTCGGGGAACGCTGTGAGCACACTTCGGACAACGCCGTCGTTTTCCTCCGGTTCAAGGCTGCAGGTGCTGTACACAACTCGCCCGCCTGGTCTTGTTCGTTCGCAGGCAAGGATCAGCAGCCTCGTCTGAATCTGAACCAGCTCCGCCAGTGAATTCGCATCAAAGCGCCAGCGCGCTTCGGGACGGCGATTCAGAACGCCGGAGTTTGAACACGGAACGTCAACGAGAACTGCGTCAAAGAGCTGATCAGGGAAACCTCCGCCGTCTCTGTGGACTCGCAGAGTCTGAATCGATTTCAGCTGAAGGCGAGCTGCGTTCTGGCGAATACGCTCGAGTCGATCATCTGACACATCGCACGCGATGATCGTGGACGCGTCACCGGAAAGTTCTGCCAGATGAGTCGTCTTTCCACCGGGCGCGGCGCACATGTCCAGGATTATTTCGCCAGGCTTTGGATCCACCAGACGCGCGGCAGACATGGCCGATTCGTCCTGGATGCTCCAGTGACCTTCCTGAAACCCCGGCAGCTGTTCAATGCGAGCCGCGCTCTGCAGGCGAACAGAATCACTGGTCGAGCCGCAAGCCGCTTCGACTCCCGCCTGCTGCAGCCGAGTAACAACGTCTTCCTGACATGACCGCAGCTGATTCACACGCAGCGAGGTTACTGGCGGCTGAGCAAAATGGAATCCAATCCGAAGCAGCTGAGTTTCATCAAAGCGTTCTGACCATCGGCCAGCCAGCGACGATGGAAGAGAAAAGACATCACCAAACCACGACGCACGTTCCGCGGAAGGATCGGGAAACAGTTCTTCATTCAGCTGGATCCATTGTCCATCCTGCGTCGGCAGCGCATTGCGAGCGGGGCCCGTGGCAGCGACCGGAGTGCCATCATCATTCAGTACCTGAAGTCGCCCGACACTTCTGAGGATCCCGTTGACGAAGCCAGTCCAGCGGTCTCGCCCCAGCGATCGACACAGTTCTACCGTGGAATCCACTGCCGCATGGCGCGGGGTTCGGGAAAGCAAAAGCTGGTAAGTTCCAATCCGCAGAACCTGCCACAACTCCGGTTCGGTCTGAGAACGTGGTCGAGTCAGCCGCGATTCGATGATACGGTCCAGCGTCCTGCGTCGGCGCATGACACCGGAAGCAATGTCCACCGCAAGAGCACGGTCGGAGGACGACAGCGAATGCCGTCGGTCAAACTCAAGAAACAGGTCCTGCAGGAAACGCGTGCCAGTCTCGGCTTCCTGTAGCACGGCCCACGCAAGAACTCGACCGTTTTCCAGGGGCTCGACCAGTGTGATGCCTGACGAGCCCCTCGGTCCCTGTTCAGAGCGCTGTGAGCGTCCTGTTTGCCATGCGCGGATGCGTTCGTCGGAGCTGTGTCGGCCGGAACCTCTGCGACCCTCTCGGCGGTTCATGCCAGTGCTCCGGAACAAAGACTCTGCAAGTCGCCAAAGTAGTTGGGGTATGTTTTTGAAGTGCAGTTCGGGTCGAGTATCTGAATGCCGGGGACTCGAAGCCCCAGCAGAGAAAAGCTCATCGCCATGCGGTGATCATCATAAGTCTGAATCTGACATGGCTGTGGAATTCCGGGATGAATGGTCAGGCCATCTTCGTGTTCCTCGGCATTGATTCCGGCGCGGCGAAGTTCAGTCACGACTGCAGCGATTCTGTCCGTTTCCTTGTGACGCATGTGTCCGACATTTCGAATGCGAGTTGGACTGTCCGCAAACACCGCGACCGTGGACAAAGTCTGAGCTGTGTCACTGATCGCATTCATGTCGATATCGACTCCATGAAGCGGGCGACCGGAGACTGTGATGAAGTCTGTTCCCCACGTGACATCACAGCCCATCCGTTCCAGGGCCGAAGCAAATTGAACGTCACCCTGGAGCGCGATCCTGCTAAGCCCAGCGACTGTGATGGTTCCGCCGGTGACAGCTGCAACGCCGAAAAAGTAGCTGGCCGCCGAAGCATCCGGTTCGATGTCATACGTGCCGGCTCGGTACGGCTGAGGCTGAATGTTGAATTCAGAAAGGTCGTCCGGCCATGAAACATCTGCACCGAAGGCTCGCATCATTTCGAGCGTCATCGTGACGTACGGTTTGGAAACGAGTTCGCCCGTGACGGAGACTCGTACCGGATTCGGGCAGGCCGGTGCGGCCATCAGGAGGCTGCTGAGAAACTGGCTGCTGATAGATCCTTCGATCGCGGTCTGGCCACCATTCATCCTGCCGCGCGTTCCGTGGACTCGGATCGGCGGACAATCGCTTCCGGCGTTTTCGAATTCGATGGAGGCACCCAGAGGCTGCAAGGCTCGCACGAGATCGCCGATCGGCCTCTGCCGCATCCGTTGAATGCCATCAAGCCGGTAGTTGCCTGTGCCAAGAGCACACAGTGCTGTCAGGAAGCGAATGCTGGTGCCGCTGTTTTCCAGCCAGAGATCTGCCTCTTGAGCCGGGATGTTTCCTGACAGCCCGGAAACGGTGCAGTGGCATTCCTTCACATTCTGACTGACCGAAAAGCCAAGCCTTCGCAGGCTTTCCACCATCACGCGCGTGTCCTGGCTGTCCAGCATGCCGGTCAGCGTCACCGGACCATTCGCCATCGCCGCAAGGATCATGGCGCGGTTCGTGATGCTCTTCGAACCCGGTGGGCGAATGCGGCCGTTGACCGGTCCGGCGACTGGCGTGATTTCAATGAAGTCGTGTGTCATTGGACTGCAAAGAGATTCGATGGGACGCGACTGGAACATCGTTAAACAGACCAGCCCGGCATTTCGAACTTCGAAACGCCGGGCTGGCATTCTTCACTGGCTGCTCTGTTCAGAGCGAAGTCGAATTAGACTTCCTTGGAGGCAATCCAGCTCATCATTTTTCGCAGCTGCTTGCCCACCTTTTCGATCATGTGAGTTCGCTCACGGCGGCGAGTTGCCAGGAAGGATGCCTGGCCAGCGCGGTTTTCCAGGAGCCAGTCACGAGCAAACTGTCCGGACTGAATCTCCGACAGGATCTTCTTCATCTCGGCCTTAGTCTGTTCCGTTACGATACGCGGACCACGTGTGTAGTCACCGTATTCCGCCGTGTTGGACACGCTGTAACGCATGTAGTTCAGACCGCCCTGATAGAACAGGTCGACGATCAGCTTCAGCTCGTGCATACATTCGAAGTAAGCCATTTCCGGCTGGTAACCGGCTTCGACCAGGGTTTCGAATGCGGCCTTCACCAGAGCACTGACGCCGCCGCACAGAACAACCTGCTCACCGAACAGGTCCGTTTCGGTTTCTTCAGCGAAAGTGGTTTCGATGACTCCACCGCGAGTTCCGCCGATGCCCTTCGCGTACGCGAGAGCCAGCTGACGAGAAGTCTCGGATGCGCCATCGGTCAGAGCGATCAGAGTTGGGACTCCGCCGCCTTTTTCATATTCGCTGCGGACCAGATGACCTGGACCCTTTGGTGCAACCAGAGCACAGTCAACGCCCTTCGGAGGCTGAACCTGTCCAAAGTGGACGTTGAAGCCGTGGGAGCACATCAGGAGATTGCCTGGCTTCAGGTGTGGGCGAATGTCATTGCGGTAAACATCACCCTGCAGTTCGTCTGGCAGAAGGATGTTGATCAGGTCGCCCTTCTCTGCCGCTTCTGCAGCAGAGACCGGCTTGAAGCCATGGCTGATGGCCAGATCATAATTCGCGCCGCCTGGGCGCTGTCCGACGATCACGTTGCAGCCGCTGTCTCGCAGGTTTTGTGCCTGAGCATGTCCCTGGCTGCCATAACCGATAATGGCGATCGTCTTGCCCTTCAAGTGGCTCAGATCTGCGTCATCATCGTAATAAACCTTTACCGCCATTCTTCTGGATCCTGTTCGTAAACAAAAGGGTGGGCCATTGGACGAATTCCACAGCGTGCCGGGCCGTCAAGGATGTGCTGCTGTGGCTTCGTGAGCCTTCACGAAGGGAGCCTGCACGGATTTCGGCTCAGGGCCGCTCACTCGCGATTTCCTTCGGATACATCGCATTCGCAGGTTGTCCGCAGAGCGAATTGGACAGGGACGTCACCGGCAAAACAAGCGATCCAGGCGATTCCAGCATTCATTGGCAAAAATTGGGACCTGCCAGACGTTACTGCCCACGGCAACTTCCGGACAATTTGTTGCTGGCGACCTGAAGTGCAGAACGGAGTGACGCGCCAACGTGTCAGGATTCTGATGCTGAGTCCGCTGCGGCGACTTTCTTAATCTTGTACAGTGGTTCTTCACCCATTTTGCCACTGCACTTCGGACATTTTGCTTTGGCAATGCCCTTTCCGTTCGCGCCGCCAAGCTTGTTCTTCTTGCGGCCTTCTTCGCTGATCGCGACGCCACAGGCTTTGCAGCGGTAGCCTGACAGCTCCAGTTCGAACGCAGGGTCCTGCTGGTAGTAGACAAGATTTCGAACAGATTCGACCTTCGTCTGGTTCACAAAGCAGCTGAGCGTATCCAGCTTTTCTGTCTCCGGAATGCCGTTGTCGCCTCCTGGCAATTCCACAGAAAACAGCTGCTTCACCTTCGCTGAGAAGTTTCGCCATGCGGACAGCGGGAATGAGCAAAATGCCTGCTGGCCATCTTCCGGAGACAGCGGAAGGTAAACGGCAATCCGACCTTCTCCGAAGACCGGCACGCCGGCGAACATGGATTCATGAACACGAACCACAGGCTGGACCAGTCGAAGATCACGCAGTTCATCTGCCGCAATGATCTTGAGGTCGCAGTTCGGCAGGTTGCTGATTTGTCCCGTGGAGGCGACCTGATCGCGAACCTGCTGACGGTGAGTCTGGCGGTCAGTCTTCTTGTCGGACGAACCAAAGCTGAGCAGTGATTTCTTCTTCTTGTCTGCGCCAGCGAATGCCACGATGTGCAGACCCGCGGCTGTCAGTGCGAGGTCAGCTTCCGTGTGCTTGTCGACGAGGCTGCCCGGCTTCAGAACGACCGACGTTGGAGCCAGTACATGGAACCAAACGTCATTGATCCATGTGACATCAAGGGATGGTGCAGCCTTCTCTTCCTTCTTCTCGGACGCCTTCTTCTTGATCTCAGGGATCACGATCGGCTGTTTACACTGACGACATCGGACGGTTTTGCCGGCCATGTCCTCGTGAACTCGCAGCCATGTTCCGCATGTGCATGGAACCAGCATCTGCTTCTTCTGACGCTCCGCCATTCGCTCCCCGCGGCGCTTGCGGGATTCTCGCTGTTCTTCCATGGCGATTGACAGAAGGTCATCGTCAGACGATGCAGCTTTCCGACGTGATTCCAGGAACTCGGCCTTCGCGTTTTTCGCGGCATCGGCCTTGTCGGAATCGGTCTTTTCTTCGGTTGATCCACTGGCAGACGCAGGTGTGCCGGATGCAGACTTTGCAGCACTGCCACCGGGAGTTGTTGCCTGAGGCTTGTCTGGTCCGTCCACAGGCGGCGCAGCGGAAGCAGGTGCAGGAGTCAGATCTGCGGAAGGAGCAGCTTCCAGGACGGAATTCAGCTGAAGGTCATCCGACAGTGTGAATTCGTCGGCATCAAGAATCGTCTGCCGCTCGGCTGCCGCATCATTGCGCGCAGGCAGATAGTCAGTTCTCTCTTCAAGAGGGATTGTGCTGTAGATGATCTTCTGAGGATTGTTGGTCAGGTCCTTGTAGCGAGCGGCGATATCGGCTCGCATGAAACCATTGCAGCTCCAGCAGCGAACGAGACCGGAACGCACCATCTCCCCGCAATGCGGACAGGCTTCATGAATTGCGGCAGACTTCAGTTCATCGGTGGTCGACGTGGCTGCGCCATCCGTTGAACGGCGCTGGTAAAACACGTGGCCACATTCCGGACACTGATCAGTGTCGGAAAGAATGACTGTTTTACAACCTGGACATGTGCGAATAACCGTCGACATATCTGTCCGCGTCTTTACCGGCGAACTTCATTTCCGGAAGTTGCCAGGTTCAGGAGTGGTTTCATCGGGCAGAACCCAGCTCGTCGCAACAAAGCCGCAACAAACTGACTCATAGAATTCAACGTTTTCCGGGTCAATGATGCACACTGAAATCCGAAAACGGTGAACCATCCAATCTACGTCACAACGCTGTTTTGTCCCAGGTGTTTCCAGTTCACAATCGCAAGGCCGACCAAATTGACATGGTCCAGCACCCGGGTTGGATGCCAGCCGACGGTCGAATCGTGCCCTGAAACCGCAAAATTGTGGGAAAACTGCGTAGGTCCTTTGTTTACAGCATCTTCGCGCAGTTTGGAAGAATTGTTCGCCCCTGATCAGGCTGTTTGGGCAACTTTCAACAAAATCTGTGCAGGGGAGCGAATGATCAGTTGTGATTTGGGTCCCGAATTAACCTCTCGCTGTCTTTCGCCAGTCGATGTTGCACCGCTTTACTGGCCCAGTTGCAGAGTTCCCTCGAGGGGATTGGATCCTCGTCGATAGTACTGACATTTCATGCTCTTCGCCTGGCGGATTCGATTGTCGCCAAGAATGTAGCTGAGGTTGTTGGATCCGAGAGTTTCAAAACCATCGAGCCCAAGAAGGATGTCGCCTTCCTTCAGGATTCTGGCTGCCACACTGTTCGGGCGAACCGAAACGACTCTCAGGCCACCGTTGTAGCGAACTGGACCCTTGGCGCCCGGATACGTTCGTCCTGTGATCTCGACCTTTTCGGTATCGGACAGTGGAGCCAGCTTGACCCCAAGGATGTCCCATGTCCGAGTGATGATCGGATCTTCCGAAGTGGCTGACTGGGAGATCGGCAGTGTCGGAATTTCGGCCGTACGGTTTTCGCGACCGGCAACAACCACATCCTGCTGACCAGCCGCGGCAATTCCGACATTCTGCTTGCCTACGCCGACGGTGAACTGCTTGGTTTGTTCCTTGCCGTCGCGGACGAGAGTCACGTCGACGACCTTGCCACGTGGAAGGTCCAGCAAGGACCGTTCGAAGTCTGTGCCATCATTGATCGTCACACCACGAACGCTTTTGATCACATCACCCTGTTTGATGCCGCACAGATCGGCTGCGCTACCGGCAGCGACCTGCTCAACGACAAGCTTCTTTTCCGTTGGAGATTTGACGTCGGTCCCGGCCAGGCCATGAGCCACTCCGTTCAGACGTTCAACACTCATCAGGCGGGCAATTGTTTTTCGAGCATCGTCGATGGGAATTGCAAAGCCGATGCGCTGAGCACCGGAGCGAATGGCTACGTTGATTCCGATCACTTCGCCATTCAGGTTCAGCAGAGGACCGCCACTGTTGCCTGGATTGATGCTCGCATCCGTCTGAATCAGATTTTCGTACGACTGTGTTTCATCCACTTCCACATCGCGGTGCAGCGCACTGATGATGCCTGCTGTGACCGTGTGTTCGTAGCCGAAGGCATTTCCAACAGCGTAGACAGTTTCGGCCAGCATCAGGTCAGACGAAGTGCCCATCGGCATGACGCTCAGTGGTTCCGTCGTGTTGACTCGGATGATGGCAAGGTCATGTTTTCGGTCGTAGCTGACCGTCCGAGCGTCAAATGTCGCACCGCCGTCCAGTGTCACGGTGATCTGATCGACATCCTGGATGACATGGAAGTTGGTGACGATGTATCCGCGCTCATCGACGACGATCCCGGTTCCCATCCCAGTCACTTTGCGTGATTTCGGTGAGAAGAAGCGGGAGTCTTTGTCGTCCGCGGCAGTCTTTTCCGTGTGAATATTCACCACGGATTTGCGAGACTGTTGAACGGCTTTCACCAAAGGCGTTTCGCGCGTTCCACCATCCGCGACCGCAAAAGTGGGCAGCAGCCAGGCAGTCATCAAAGCAACTGCTACCACTGCCCTTAGCGACGATCCAGACATTCAGAACCTGCACAATCTTTTCAGACTTCAACTTTGTCCGTAGTGCACCATCCACCGGTTGACCCGGTTCTGAGTCTCGAATCGACTGCTCGGGAATTGCTGCTTGAACCACTGAAACACGCACCGTACCGTCTTTCCCCGCTTAACATTTTCAAAACAGACAAGATTTTCCGGCTGGGATTTCGGGAATTCTGAGTGATAAGGAATTCCGCAAAGTTCCCCCAAACCTGTATAACGTACGGGTCAACGCGGTCGACATCGGTGTTAAGGAAAGTGTTGGAAGAAACTTCGGCAAACTTGTTCGGTGCGGCAAACCTCTGGGCTCAACCCACCGATTCACTTGCTCACTGACCAGTCGGCGACACATCGCCGACCACTGTTTTCTGAGAATTCCTGTTCTACCCAGGCTTTTCGGAGGTCAACCATGAATCAGCCGTCTGCCACCGACAGCGCGATCATGCAGGCACGTTCTCTGATGCGTGCGAAGGAGTATCAGAAGGCCGTTTCCGTCCTGCGGAATCTGCTGGAAAAGGACTCCAGTGATGAGGACGTGATGGAACTCCTGGGCATGGCCTGCTTCTTCATGAAGGACTACGAAGGTGCTCGCGATGCCTTCGAACAACTGACGCGTCACAATTCCGGACATACCAAAGCGTGGGTAAATCTTGGAGCTGTTCTGAATCGGCAGGGCGAATACAAGAAGGCTGTTGATGCACTCCGTCGTGCGGTCCAGAAAGACCGTCGATGTGCGGAAGGTTACTACAACATGGGAATTGCCCAGAAGGGGCTCAACCTTCTGACGATGGCGATTTCTGCCTACAAAGAAGCGATCAAGCTGAAGCCCGACCTGGTCGACGCTCACATCAATCTCGGCAATATCTACGCCGAGATGAAAAATCTGGGTCTCGCGCAAAAGTGCTTTCTTGATGCGCTGAAACATGATCCTCAGTCAAAGAAGGCACAGTCCTGTCTTGAGAAAATCCAGGCGACTCAGAAGGTTGCACGGAAAGAAACATCTCCGTTTGGCCGGCTGGTGAACGTCGCGGAGCTTGATCGACAGTTAAAGACGAGCGGTCCTCGCGTCCTCGATGCTCTCGCGCGACAGGCCGAACGCGACCTCGTGCAGGTGGTGACGAAAAAGATTCGTCCGTCGGCCAAAGAAATTCCAACCGTGCTGCAGGAATCGCTGCATGCTCAACTGCACCGACTTGAGCGAATTGTGCTTCAGTCAGAGAACCGTCTGTCTTCAACCGAACAGATTGAGTTTTTCGAGCAGACGGTGAACGACCTTCACCGGATGAAGGCCGTGATTAATGACGGCATTGCCGAACTTCGGGAACATCTGGCCAGCGGTAGTCAGAGCTAGTTGGCAGACAGGAAGGGAGTTCCGAGGTCTCGTGTTGAACATCCATGATTTGCCGCAGCGATTTCGAGAACATTCCTTTCGTCTCCGTGCCATCGGTCTGCTACTGACTGGATTGATGATCCTGCTCGTGTTTCCCTTCCCTTTTCATGGAAGGCTCTGGCGGGCTGTTTTCGATTTGGCTCATGGTCCCGCTTTCTTTTTGACGTTCGTAATGTGTGTTTTTGCTTTCGATCCCGCAAAGCTGGGTTTCAGAAACAGCTCAGCGCTGATCCACTTGAACATTCCCCGCTTCTTCATTCTTGCTGCCCTGCTGTTTTTCGTCGGAGTATTTGGCGAACTGGGACAAGCCCTTGTCCGACGCCATCCGTCGATTCAGGATGCAGCTGCAAATGCCGCAGGTGTTCTTGCCGGAGGTCTCGTGTGTGGCGCTGCTGCGGTTCGTCTGGTCTGGCTTCGGCTGATTGTCATCCTGGCGGGATTAAGCATTCTTGTTCTGCCCGGGATCGGGCCTCTTCAGGAACTCCGTGAGCACTTTACTCAGCAGCAACAGTTTCCATTGATCGCTTCCTTTGAACGACATGAAGAACGCGGTGCGTGGGAACCTCATGGAGCCACCGCAGCCCGCTCCACTGACTGGGCCACGGACGGTCGCTACTCGTTGCGTATTCGCAGCTTGAACGGTCAGATCTACCCGGGTGCTTCAATGCTGTACTTTCCAGGTGACTGGACCGGGTTCGGTGCGGTGGAGTTCTCTGTTCGAAATCGCGCCGATCAGCCGATGGTGCTGGGAGTCAGAATCGTTGACCGGCTTCACGAAGAGCGAGGTTACATTCCCGATGACCGGTTTCATGTGGATATCCCTTTGAAAGCTGGCGAAGTCAGGACCTTGCGATGGACGCTGGAGGAAGTGAAGAACGCGCCCAGAGAAAGAAAGACGGATCTCGACGACCTGACTCAGATCAACGTCTTTTCCGTCGATCCTCAGGACAACGTCGACTTTGAAATCGATGCGATTCGTCTCTATCCGTGACGATGGCGTGTCAGTTTCCCTGCGGTGTTTGCGGAGCAGAACGGAAATGGATCTGCCCGCGGAAATCTGACGCGATCAACTGATCTGTGCTGGTGCGGAATGTAAGCTTCGCGATCGGCTGGTCAAATCGCGGGAACGGAGCAACAGCGGCAGTCTCCATTGAGACAGCGACAATTTCACCATTTGCAAGTGCCGCTATGACGAACCGCCCGCTTCCGCCCCACACTGCATCTACAACGTCGCTCTCCAGCTTTGCAAACCGCATCATGCGTCCGGTCAGTGGTTGCCAGAATCGCAATGTTCGATCATCGCCCCAGCTGACCAGCGTCAGTCGGTCATTCTGAAATCGCTGCTTGCTGCCAGCAACGGCAATGCCCTGCACTTCTCGAGTATGCTGATTGAGTGCTCGCAGTGGCGAAATGCTGATTCCTGTTTCTGTGGTCGTTGGTGCGAAGAGCCGGATTGACTGGTCGAGACTTGAGGAAATCAGAACCGTTCCTGAGTCTGGCCGGTCTTCCATCGTGGTCCAGACCAGCCCCGTGATGGCTCGGCTGTGGCTTTCGATCTTTGCTGCCGTGTTTCCGGTGGCGACGTCGAGGACTCGTATTGTGGAGTCGTGACAACCAGCGGCGACATAGCGTCCATCCGGTGACCATGCGATCGCCGTGCAGACTTCATCGAAATCACGGTTGATCACAGATCGTTTGCACACAGGCCACTCAAGGATTTCGACCAGGCCGAATTGTCCCGGTGTTCCACCAGCCACCGCCAGCAGAGAACCATTTGGAGAAAACTCAAGTGCGGAAATCTGATCGGCTTCAAACGCCCTTAGTTCGTCTTTGGGTTCTCCGGGAATCTCCCGGATTGCCAGTCCCTGATGATTGGCGATCAACAGCAGCTTTTCATCGGTCGATAAAGCGATCGCTGTCACAGGCAGTGATTGAGAGGCTGCTTCCTGCAGGCGAGCATCCTGCAGGCAGGCCGCAGCCGAAACAGTCGCACACATGAAGGAATGGTCGAGTCCGACGGTGACTGTCAACAGCAGGGACCAGATCAACCGCAGCACTGGTCCCCGAACTCCGTGATTGCACATGTGGAAAAGTTGACGCCGTATTGCAATCACCGATCTGCTCCAGTCACTTGTTGCCCTGAATCGCTTTCCATCTCAGCCAATGGTCCGCCAGCACAATTGCGACCATTGCTTCAGCCATCGGAATAAACCGAGGCAGCAGGCAGGGATCGTGACGGCCCTTTGTGCGAATGGTCGTTGGTTCGCCATCGCGAGTTACTGTCGACTGCTCTTTTGAAAGACTGCTTGTTGGCTTCACCGCCGCCCGCAGCAAGATGGGAAGGCCGGAACTGATCCCTCCGAGCATTCCTCCATGTCGATTGCTTGTCGTCGTGATCTTCTTCGCACCAGACGATGTCACTTCTGCCGTGAAGAGGTCGTTGTTTTCACTACCTCTGAGAGTCGCGCATCCAAAGCCGATTCCATACTCGACACCCAGAACAGCGGGCAGGCTGAACAGAGCCTTGGCGAGGTCCGCTTTCAGCTTATCGAAGACGGGTTCGCCCAGTCCTGCCGGGATTCCCGTCGCAGCGATGTCTGCAATCCCGCCGATCGAATCGGTGTCTCGCCGCACTTCGTCAATCAGGGCCACCATCTTTGCGGCAGCTTCGTAATCCGGACACCTGACGGCATTCGGAGTGCCATCGGGCAGAGTTTCGATCTGTGCCAGAGTGACGCTCTCGGGGTTTGGCACATGAGCTTTGATGGCCCCAACCTGAGAGACCCATGCCAGAACCTGCCCGCCAAACTCCTGAGCGATCAGCTTCTTTGCGATCGCTCCCGCAGCGACTCTGGCCGTCGTTTCACGAGCACTGCTGCGGCCGCCTCCACGGTAATCACGAAACCCATAGCGAGCATCAAAGGTGTAGTCAGCATGTCCGGGACGGTACTTGTCCTTGATGTCTGAATAGTCACCGCTCCGCTGATCCGCATTTCGGATCAGAATGGCGATACTCGTTCCGGTTGTTCTGCCTTCAAAGAGGCCCGACAGAATTTCCGGCTCATCGTCTTCCTGACGCTGAGTGACCAGAGCGCTTTGGCCTGGGCGTCGTCGCTGGAGATCAGGCCGCAGGTCATCTGCTGACAAAGGAAGTCCTGGAGGAACTCCATCAACAATCACGACATTGCCGGGGCCATGGCTCTCGCCGGCAGTTGTGATTCGGAACAGTGTACCGAACGTGTTCCCTGGCATGTTGGTTTCAGCTTCCCGCAGAAAAAATCGACTCAGATTTCAATTGGTGTGAGTACGCCACTGGTATGACGTCAGTGATTGATCAGACCACGTTCACTCAGAGTGTCACCAGTTGCTTCATCTCCCGCACGGCACGTTCGAAACCGACGAGTACTGCGTGTGAGACGATGGAATGTCCAATGTTCAGCTCGTGTACTCCATGAATTTCGACAACTCTTCGAACGTTTCTGTACGTGAGCCCATGTCCCAGATTCAGCAGCAGCCCTTGGGCCGTGGCAAACTGTCCGGCTTCGCGAATGCGGTCGAATTCGATGTCGGCTTCTTCACGAGTCTTCGCGTCAGCATACCGTCCCGTGTGCAGCTCAACGGCCTCAACACCCAGTTGCTTTGCCTTTTCCACCTGAGCGAGATCGGGATCAATAAACAGGCTGACCAGAATCCCCGCCCCCTGCAGCTGATCCACGCACTGCCGGACTCGCTGCGCGTGGGTGATGACGTCCAGGCCGCCTTCGGTCGTCACTTCTTCGCGTCGTTCCGGGACCAGAGTCGCCTGATCCGGAAGTGTGCTCAGCGCAATGCGAGTGATTTCGTCGGAGACTGCCATTTCCAGATTCAGCCGGACTCGCACAATGTCTCGAAGCAGCCTGACATCGCGATCCTGAATGTGACGCCGGTCTTCCCGGAGATGGACCGTAATTGCATCGGCACCGCCCATTTCCGCAAGCACGGCCGCGTGAATAGGATCCGGTTCAATCGTTCGTCGCGCCTGACGAACTGTCGCGACATGATCAATGTTAACGCCCAGTAACGGCATCTCAGTAACTCCCGTTGATGACGGCCACACTTCGGAAAGTGCTGTTGTTCAATGTTTGTTTTCAGTTTTTCAGGACCAGCGGTCAGGCTCCCACCGAACACATCGCAAAGTTTGCAAAGGGGACAACCAGCGGCTGTTCAAGCGGTGAGACAAGTCGTTGAAGCTCTTCTTCCGTCGCCAGCGGAAACATACCAAGCTCTTCGATCAGCTCTGTCGGCAGATCACTTCGCAGATAAATGCGGGCCTTGCGGGAGGCTTCGATCAGCTGCGAAATTTCTTCCGAGTCCTGTGTGGGTTCTCGTCGAAGTGGCTTGAGCAGTTCTTCGGGATCCTGACTCCTTCTGAGCATGGTTGCCGCGGGGCCGTCAGGAACGCTGATGTCCGCGACCACGATGATTCGACCGCCCTGCTCCACGACTTCCGATGCAGACTGCAGGGCCTGCCCCAGTTGCTTCCACGCACACGGGCCGCCGGGGATCGATGTGATCACCGATGGAACTTCCTCTTCCACTGAAACCGCCCAGGTTTTTTCGACCATCTCGCAGCCAGTCGGGAACACCTCTTCAGGAAGGCCGGCCAGCACTGTCGCCGGACCTTTCGGACCGGGAATGACCTGAACGGTGAATTGAGTTCCCAGGAGCCAGCCGATCTCATCCACGAGCTCTCGCAGTGACTGGCCCTCGGTGTTTTTTCCACCAGTGAGCGAGGCCTTGATCAGCGCGTAAGTTTCTTTGTCCGACAGTGACGGAAACAGGCTGCTTGATGTTCCGCGAAACCCCAGTTCTTTGTCCGCGCGAATGAGTCCGATTGTCACGATCAGATCGGCCTCTGACACCAGTCGGTTCAAATAGATTCGTTCGCCCGCTGCGGAGCTGGCCACATAGCTGACCTGCGTTCGATCGTTCGGATCGTGCACCACCAGTTTCATCTGCTGCTGGACGTGCAGCGGCAAAGATTCCTTCAGCCATTCCCAGGATTGTCCCTGTGGATCCGGAGGAAGCACGAGCGACAGGGACACGCCTCCGTCCGGAACGAGCTGCAGCTGCTCGTGAACCGCGAGAAGAATCTCCGCCAGCATCGGAGTTTCGGGATCGACAACCACCGCCACCTGGTCCCCCGGGATGACGCAGCGATACAGTTCCGGAAACCCAAGAGGCTGACTGAGTGCGCGCCGACACAGTTCCGGCAACGGTGCTTCGGGCGCGGAGGACTTAAGAGGTTCCTGTCCGTTCTGAACCTGAAACTCCACGGAAAGTCGTCCGCTGCTTAAGTGAACTGACGCATTTACCATAACGAACTCAAATTCTGTCTCACTTACCAGGCCCGTTTGTCTGCACAACGATCCCGGAGAACATCACACCAGCTTGCTAAGGGTCACACTGTTCGGAGTTTATCGAAGCGGTCAGGGCATCCAACTGTTTTCAACGGTGCACCGTGTTTTCTCAGTGTTTGCCGTGTTCATTCTGACTTCAGCGGTCGGTTCATCAGCTCTTCTGTCGCTTCCCGGGGAGATTTCCCTTCGAACAGCATTGCATAAACCTGGTTCGCAATCGGCATCTCGATCTGTTTTGCCTTCGCCAGCATGTAAACGCTGTGAGTGGTCAAGACGCCTTCCGCCACGGCATTCATGGACTGTTCAATGTCCGACAGCTTCTGTCCTCGTCCCAGGCATTCTCCAACATGGCGGTTGCGACTGTGTCGACTGTTGCAGGTCGTGACAAGATCACCAAGCCCAGCCAGCCCATAGAACGTCTTCGGATCGGCTCCCATCATCTTTCCGAATCGCACCATCTCATTCAGGCCGCGGGTGAGCAGTGCGGCTTTGGCGTTGTCTCCAAATTCGAGCCCGTCGCAGATTCCCGCGGCGATCGCAATCACGTTCTTCAGAGCACCGCCGAGCTCGACGCCAACAAGGTCTGAATTCACGTACACGCGCAGGAATTCCGTTGAGAGCAATGCCTGCAGTTGCTCGGCCGCACCGACCGTCCCTGAAGCCGCAACAATGCTCGCAGGCTTCCGTTCGACAACTTCTTCTGCATGGCACGGCCCGCCGATCGCCACGACGGGATTGTTCGGACAGAACTCCTGAATGATCTGGCTGGGACGCTGCAGCGTTGAGACCTCAATGCCCTTGATCGTGCTGACCATCAGCGAGTTTGATGGAATGTTCCCGGCCATTTGTCGCAGCGCGTCGCGAAGGCCTTTCATGGGAATGCAGACAAGAATGACCTCCGCGCCGGATAATGCTGCGGCGGCGTCGCTGGTCACCGTGACGTTGGCCGGAAGTTGCGCATTCGGCAACAGCCTTTCGTTTCGGCGGCATTCGCGGATTCGGGCGGTGAACTCTGAACTGCGCCCCCAGAGTCGGACATCGCTCTGTTCATTCTGAGCAAGCACCCAGGCGCAGGCTGTTCCCATCGCGCCTGCTCCAAGGACCGTTGTGGTCGTCATTCGTCTTCCCGTTCGTTCGTCGTTACCTCACGACAGCACCTGCTGTCCGCGGACCGGACGAACTATACCTTGCTGACTCCCCGTTGTCGCGTACCGCCCCGTGTAAAGCGATTGTGTCAATCGCCACCGCGCACTGAGACTACTCGAATGCGGCAAAGACCGACGCGGTCCCGTCGCCATTGCCAATCACGATCTGCTTTCCATCCGGGGAGAACCGAGCACTGTTGCCGACGCGACCTCGCTGAATTTCACGCACCAAAGTTCCGTCGGACGTATTCCAGATTCGAAGCTGTCCTGCGTAGCCGTAAGACATGAGCCGCGATCCGTCCGGGGAAAACGTCACAGAATGCACGAAGTCGGTATGCCCCGTCAGCGTGCGAATCTCGGCTCCCGTTGTGAGATCGACAAGATGCACTTTTCGGTCTGCTCCGGCCGCTGCGATGATCTGACCTGCCGGGTGAATGGCGACCGAATACATCGTCGACTCAAAGGCGATCAGCTGTTTCAGCTGACGGCCGCCGACGATATCCCAAAGCCTCAGCGTTTTGTCCGCGCCGGAAGACACTGCAAGACTCTCATCCGGATTTATTGCGACCGAATGCACAGCTCCCTGGTGTCCGTTGAGCTGGAACTTCTGCTGTCCTGCAAGAACATCCCAAACGCGAACGGTCTGATCGGTACTGCAGGAGACTATCGTGTTTCCGTCACTGCTCGTGGCAACGCCATACACCGGCCCGCCATGATTGAACTGTCTTCGCTGTTCCGGCGACGCACAGGCCCACTCTTCCACGATTCCATTTTCCAGTCCGGCGTACAGCGTTCTTCCGTTCTGCGAAAACAGGGCTTTGCGCACCGGAACGCTGCAGCGGATTTGCTGATACGGAACCAATTCCAGCGGTGGTTGAACATTCGGGAGCGAGGGCCCAAAAATCTCGATCGCCTCTGCGGAGACAACAGCAAGACGGCGACCGTCGTTTGTCCAGACGAGCGACGATGCGGGCTGAGCGACGTTGATTGTCTGGAGCACCTTTTCTCCGTCATTGAAGTTCCAGACATTTACTTCACCGGTTGTGGTCGCCGCTGCAACGCTCTGGCCATCCGGACGAATCGTCAGCAAGGAGATCGTCGGCGTCCCGGACAATTTGAATTCGCGATCAGTGTTACCATTCGTAATGTTCTTCAGGACGACCTTCGCATCAGGCATCACCGCGAGTGCCTGAATGCCATTCGCAAGGATCGTGTACTGCATTCCCGGCGTGAGTCCCGTAGCGACGACCTTCTGACTGCTGCAGCGCTGAGTTCTGACGGTATGGTCAATTCCACACGAGAGAACGGTCAGATTGTCGGATGCGAAACGAACGCTTCGAATTGCGGTCATCGCGGTGTGGTCCCGGAAGCTCTCAAGAACATTGCCCGATGCCGGATCGATCACAAGAATTCGGCCGTCCGCGAGTCCAGCAAGCAACCGGCTTCCGTCATTGTTCATGTTCAGGCACTGAATGTCGCTGTCAACAACCACATCGGAAACAGGCGTGCCGTCACTTCGGCAGGTTTTCAAGTGGCGGTCTGCGGTTGCGAATGACAACCACTGTCCGTTCTCACTGCGAACAAGTTCGAATGTCGGCGATGTGTTCTCAATAGTCTTCGTCACCTTGCCATCCGCCATACTGCGAAGTTGGAGCCCGGCGCCATTCGCGGTCCAAACCTGCTGGCCGTCCGGAGTGATCGTTGAAAATGTGGCCACATTCCCACCGGTCTCCCAGAGTCCAAGCAGCGACTGATTGAGCAGCTGGCCGTCTCCCGTAGCTCCCCAGACAGTCAGCGAACGCTGTTCCGGTCCATTCCACTCGGCCACTGTTGCGGCAGACGCGCTCTTCAGGACTTCCATAACTCGCCCGGTCTCAACACTGACGATGCGGATCAAATCGGTCCCATCGCAAACGGCAAGTCGAGTTCCTTCGCGATCCCAGCGAAGACTGGAGGCGTTTGGCAGCGTAAGGTGTTTCTTCTTGAGTGAGAAATCTTCGTTCAGCAGCGCGAGCATTCCCGAGGCGTTCAAAGTTGCGAGTTGCCCTTTGTCATTGGCTGCAACCTGACGAATGGGGCCTTCTGCAAGTGGAGCGAGTCCCTCCAGTTCTCCGGTCGTTCGAAATCGGACGATGGAACTTCCCGAAGCCGTGAGTCCGAAACGAAGCTGCGGCACAGGGCCCGTAACAATCTGCGTGATGTTTTGACCTTCCGGCACGGGAATTTCCCACGCTGGCTTCGGCGGAGTCTCTCCTTCTGCAGGCCTGGCTTTCGGTAACGGCAGTGTCCAGCCGCGAATAAAACCGTCAGAACCAGCCGTTATCAGGATCGCTGGTTCCGCGGAAAAGCTCATCGCCTGGACAGGGCCATTGAGAGCTTTCACATACCCTTCGGCCGTTCCGTTGGATGGGTTCCAAAGCCACACATGTCCTTCGGCATCGCCTGTTGCACAGAGCGCGTCGTCTCGAATGGCGGCACTGCGAACGGATGTTGTGTGCAGCGTTGTCTGAGCCATCATGCTGCCGGCACTGTTCCACGTTCGGCAGGAACCATCTTCGCCAACGGTCAATGTCCACTGACGAGACGGCGCGGTGCGAGCTTCGCGAACCGTGTTGGGGTGGCCTTTCATCGCGACCGCCGCCGGTGGCAATTTCCAGCGGCGAACTGTTCCGTCAACTGATGAACTCATCAGCGACTGATTGTCACTCAACCCAGTCAGGTCTGAGATTGAAGCAGAATGGCCCGTGAACTGCGCGAGAAGTGTGCCGTCGGCAGACAGAACAGAGATCTTTCCGTCCGCGTGCCCACAGAAGATCGTGCTTCCATTCGGCGAAAGAGACACTCTGGAGATCGGCGCATTCGGCGGTGCACCGACTGGTGGCAGTTCCCTGACGACTTCTCCTGTTTGTGAATTCAACAGTCGCAATGCCCCGGACGCTGTTGCTGCAATCACCTGAGCCTGGCCTGGCACGACTGCCATGTGCGTGACGTCTGCATCTGCCGTGTGAAGAGTCTTTCCGGGCGGAACGGTGAGTTGCCAGGTACGCATGGTTCCGTCGCTTGACACGGAAAGCAGCTGTTGGTTTCCGTTCACGAACTGCACGGATCGGATTGGCTGCTGGTGCGCATTCAGGACCGAAAGCGGCGTTTCCAGATCCGGGCTCCAGAGCATGATGCGTCCCGTTGAGTCGCCCGTTGCGAACGTTCCCCCGTCAGTTCTCCATGCAAGGGAGGTCACTTCCGCCACATGACCAGCGCGAGTTCCGATGACAAGTGGTTTTGTGGTCAGATCGATCGTCCGAACCTGGCCATCCACCGCTGTCGAGATCAGGGACCGACCGTCAGGAGACAGCGCCAGATCACTCAGACGACTGTTCATTTCGACCAGACGCGATAACGGTACGGCCATCGGCAGGTCCCAGACTCGCAGTGTGTTGTCCTGAGCACCCGTGACCAGTGTTCGTCCGTCGCGACTGACTGCCAGGGAATACAGCGGCCCGGTGTGTTGAGCGTAGATCTGCAGCCGCTTTCCTGTGGCCACATCCCAAAGCCACGCTGACTGGTCTGAAGATGCCGTTGCCACGCGACTGCCGTCCGCCACGAAGTCGGCCATCATCACCGCACCGTTGTGGCCCGACAAAACATGCGGCTCCTGCGCTGCAATGCAATGACAGGAGGCGGCAAAGAACAGGATGACCAGCGACAGAGCTGTTCGATGTTGCATAGTCAGGCTCTTTCTATGTGAGATTCAATCGCCTGAGAACGGTCTGGTCTGTCACGCCGTCGAAACGAATGAGCTGTCTACCCGAGGTAATCGGTTTTGCTTATTCGTGAACGGACACGGCGTCGGCTCCTCGGACATTTCGGAATTGCGGGCTCAGCACGATCTTCTCAACGGCAACACTGAATCGATAATCATTTTCACTGAGTGCCTTCAGCATCTCATCGATCAGGGGTTCATCGGACAATTGCGTCGACCGTCCCAGGGCATAGCCAAGCAGGCGTCGGCAAAATGTGCGAAGGAAATCGTCTCGTCGCTTGTTCAGGAGATAGTCTCGAAGACCTTCGACACCGTTCACCGGCGTTCCGTCCGGCAGAACCGTGGCAACATCGATCGAATGTCCATGCTTATCCTCATCGCGTCGTCGTCCGATGGTATCGAACTTTTCCAGCGCGAAACCAAATGGGTCGATTCGATGATGGCACTTTGCACAGGCCGGATCGGAACTGTGAGTTTCAATCAGCTGGCGTTCCGTGACATCCGCCGGGGCTTCTTCGGGCAGCAGCGGTACTCCCTTTGGCGGCTTCGGCAGCTTGTCTCCCAGCAGGAATTCGGACACCCAGTTGCCTCGAAGAATGGGACTGGTTCGAGACGCTCCGGACTGCTTTGAGAGTGTCGAAGCGAGAGTCAGAATGCCTCCGCGGGAATGCGATTTGGCTCCATCGATTCGCCGCCATTCACTGCCGGATACTCCTGAAATTCCATAGAACGACGCAAGCCGTTCATTGACGAACACGTAGTCAGCGTCGAGAAGATTCAGGATCGACTGATCATTGCGGAACATGTCTTCGAAGAACCGGATCGTCTCCTCGTACATATCTGCACGAAGGTCTTTGAATTCCGGATAATGCTGTTCACTCTTCTCATCCATTTGATCGAATTCGCGGACGTGCAGCCACTGGCAGCCAAACTCAATCGCCAGTCGGCGGACCCTGGCATCCGACAGCATGCGGTGCATTTCTGCCCTGAGTCGTTCCGGGTTCTGAAGTTCCCCGTTGTCGGCAGCAGATCGCAGCGGCTGGTCCGGCATGGACGACCAGAGGAAGTAACTCAGGCGAGTTGCCAGTTCCGCGTTCGACACCGCCGCGGCCTTCGCACCTGCAGGCGGCTGTTCAATGCGGTAAAGGAACTCAGGCGTCACCAGAATGCGT
The DNA here is from genome assembly GCA_046349695.1 of Planctomycetaceae bacterium. Classification (GTDB taxonomy): domain Bacteria; phylum Planctomycetota; class Planctomycetia; order Planctomycetales; family Planctomycetaceae; genus SXXK01. Next base: position 20,962 of record JAXMBV010000040.1, read on the forward strand.
GCGATCAGCATTCGGATGGCGCTTTCATGATCCAGTTCTTCTGCACGAAGACGGTGATACAGATCCAGGATTTCCTTTTGCTCCGATTCTGACAAAGGGCGCCGCCATGCCTGGTCTGCGAATTTCAAAACGGCCTGAAGATGAACGGGCTCAGCTTCGGTCATCCTCTGACGAAACAATTCCGCGTTCTTCATGATGCCATCTCGCATCGGCGTAAACGCGCTGGGGTCGGCATCCTGAGTCGCAAACTGCCACAACTGTTCATAGGCATCCACCAGCGCCAGTGCGGACCGGCTGACATAATGCATGTCGTCCCACAGTCGATCCAGTTCTGCCGCTTCTTCTTCGTGGAGCATCAGTCGTTTCAGGTGATCATCTTCACGATAGTAGAGCGTCAGTGTGACCACTTCATCCACTGGAACGATCTTCGTGTAACACAGCGCGACGGGGAACAGCTGTCGAAACTGATCGAAGTGAGCCAGGATGCGAGTCCTCGCCTGACTCGATTCACTCACCAGGATCGGCGAGTCAAACATCAGCGGCCGTTCGCCGTCAGACCACGTGGACTTGCCACCCGAAGGTCTCGCTCCACCGGCGGAAGGAGCTGTCGCAGTTTCCGGCTTCTGCGTCAGCACCTGCAGTTGAATCGATCCTTCCGAGCCGGTTGGCTGGTGCAAGCCTCCTGTCGCAACGAACTCACCACCAGCCACCAGATCCGCAGGGACGACCACCTCCAGAATCTCCGGTGCTTTGATGCAGAGGTCCGATGCGCCAATCGCGCTGCCGTCCGGATGTGTTCCGAACATCTGAGGTTCAAGGCCATAGGTCGAAGTTGGAGCCTCGCCCGCACTGATTCCACCGGTCTGCAGTTTTGTCCGCAATGACGACAGTAGAGGGCCATTCAGCCCTGAGAGCTGGCGATGAAGGATCAAATCCGGCGAATCTGCTGCAAGCGACGAGGGACCGTCGGTCAGAAGTTTCTGAAGCTCGTTGGCAGCGTTCAGACGTTCTTCAGATGTTGCCGCGGATTGCCACCTGGCGAGAATGGACCCCTGTGGTATCACCGAATCAGTCGTGTTGTCTTTGTCCGGTTCACCATAGAAATGCCAAACGGCATGATTCCCGTGACGGTCATCGTGCGGATTCCCGGACAGAAGATCCGGAGTGATATCCGTCGCCAGATCCCATTCCTGCTCACCCGCTGAGACTGAAAGTGAAATGGCCGTGAGGTCGCACGAATGGTTGCCATCTCGAGGTCCGATGATCAGTGACAGCAAGTCTCCCTTTCGGACTCGGACCTGTTCAAACGGACCAACCACATGTTCTTCCGGGCCACCCGCAACGCCCGCAGCAAGGCGCTGACGAGTTCTGCCCTTTCGAAGTTCCAGAAGCCATGTGACTCCGTTGCCGCATGCCATATGAGCACGCTGTACTTTTCCCTGGATCTTCACCAGTCCATCCACAGGACTCTTCCAGCCAACGGCCACGCGAACCGAAGGTGAAGGATGAACGGCAACACTGTGTGGTTTGAGATCCCCCGGAACTCGTACAAACTCATCGGATGAATTGGCGATAACGCTCAGTGCATCGGCCCCAACCCAGCCTTTGACAAATTCGTAGCTTTCGGCGCGTTCCATCCTGGAAGTCAGATGACCTGCAACCTCTGCTTCACCGTGACCGACACCCAGGTAATTGAACCATGCAGCAAGAATGGCTTCGTCGACGTTGTGTTTCTCTGCCAGTGACTGAATGCTGATCTCAACCGGTGTGGTCGGGCTCGCGGTCTCCAGAGCTGCAGGTTCAGCCGGCTTTGGGTCCTGAGTTGCGGGGTCTTTGACTGCGGGGTCTTCCGTTGCAGGTGCAGGTGTTGTTGAATCTGGTTTGCTGGTTTCCTGAACATCGGCGCTCAGTTCTGCGGCGGCCTCGAGGCAGGCAGTGGCGGAAGCCAGAGTTTTCACGCGGTATTGGTGCAGAGTGCCAACGGTGGTTTTGACATCTTTCAGGAGGAGATCGGGCTGACCAGGGGTGACGAATCGGGCATTCTCCCAAACCGCGAAGTCACCGGAATTTCCATCTCCGACGTCGGACGTGACGAGATACAAATGGATGTCGGAACCTTCACTGGGAGCCACCATGGCTTTTCGAAGTTCCTGACGGGCAGCCAGCGGATCGACAGATTCCTGCCACGCTTTCGGACCATCACGTTTTCCGATATGCCCGACGGTCGTGAATCGCCACAGTGCCTGCTGCCACTGACCAATCATGATGGTCAGTCGGTGCACGTCGTCGGTGGTCGCCGTTTTCCATTCATTCCGAATCGGATCCAGGAGCAACGATGGCTCCGTATCGTTCAATGCCCGCCACAGGATTTCGAGGTACCGACTGCTGATGCCGTGACGCTTTGCGGATTCTTCAAAGGACAGAGTGCCATCAGCAAGCCCGGCGCGATCTGCGATCGTTGCCAGCAGATATGTTTCGACGGGCAATCGCCCGCCGCCATTCGTTTCAAACTGAATCCCCTGAAGATTCACCGGCGTCGCGCCGCTGCTGTCTGAGTATCGAGCATAGAAGTTTCGGATCGCGCCGAGTTTCTCATCCGTCCAGTCTCGTGCAGTCGTATGCGGCGAGAACTCGATGCCGTGCGGAAGAATCATGGCGTGTGAAGCAACCCCGCGCGCTGCATCGAGATATTTTTGAACGAGGGCCGGCGACATCACCAGAGCGTTACCCACATTTGTGAATCCTTCGCCCGCCGCGCTGTCCACCGGAAACTCCGCCGCGACGTTCATCGGCACGTGAGTCAGATCTTCGATGGTCCATGTGAACTCAGCATTGTTCAGCCGTCTCAGAACAACAGGACCCGGATCGCCGGCATTCGCCCTGGCATCCGCGTCGAGCACTGAGCGAATCCAGTTCCGCAAGGCCTTGTGTTCTGCCGGAGATGGCTGATGTTCTGCTTCCTTTGGGGGCATTTCGCCATCGTCCATCATTTCGATCGCCCGTTGCCACGGGATCACATCCGATCGAATGTCGACGACGGACTGGAATCTCTGCAGGTCGAGGTCCCCCTGCTTTTCGACGGTCGAATGGCAGCCCAGACAGTACTTCTGCAGCTGTGCTCGATAGGATGCTTCGTAGGCACGCTGAAGACCGGCGAATTCGTCCTGAGCGGACACCGTGGTCACAGAGAAGATCACCGCAGCTACGAGAACACAAAAGCGCTCAGGAAAACGGTGGACAGGTGAGATGATCATTGAGCTGCTCCGGTGGGAAAGCTGGCGGCTCGGCGGGAAGTGTTTGAACCGGCTGAGGTTAACTGCCGCCATCGGAAGTGACAACCAATGGCCGCACTGTCAGCAAGACTCTCCAACCGACGGAAACATGTTGTTGACGAAGGACCCTGTGCTGTTAGAGTCCTGTTGAATCATTTTTGCGGACCATCTGTCCTGTGAATGTGCAATTCCGGCGTGCCGAACATCCCAGTTCGAACGCCTGTTTCAGGCATTGGTCTCAGGCCCTGGCCATCATATCCCACCGAAACTTCAAAGCAGCGGAGCGTCGCCATGCGTTTTACTCGAAGGTCCTTTCTCCTTGTGATGATCTGCGGTTTCGCATCCGTTTTGGGAAGTATTGTGACAGCCTCCGCTGATGAAAAAGTGAAGAGCACGGGGCGTCACCATCTGGAAGGAAACGGCAACTTTGTCATTGGTCCCGACTACGAACTCGATCCGGACCTGACTGATCGCGGAAATGCAAAGGGGCGAAGTTTCGAGTTCAAAATGGCTTTGGCCGACAGTCGAATTTTTCCAGGCACCGATTCCACGCTCGATCCGAAAAAGGAAGTTCGCAAAGAACGAAAGATCTTTGTTTACATTCCCGCTGCGTACAAGGACGGAACGAAGGCTCCTGTATTAGTGACTCTGGATGGCCCCAGTCAGCTGAATCTGGTTCGCAATGCTCTGGATAATCTCACCGTTGCCACGGATCCCAGCCGCAGACTGCCACCGTTCGTCGTGGTTTCGGTGGAGAACGGTGGGAACGATGGCAAGGGCAGCGAACGCGGCCTTGAGTATGACACGATGTCGGATCGATTTGCTCGATTCATCAATGATGAAGTGCTGGCGGCGGTTCTGAAGAACGAGGACATTCGAAAGGCTTACCCAGGCCTCGATTTCACTTCGGATCCTGATGGAAAGGCCATCATGGGCTGCAGTTCCGGAGGCGCTGCAACGTTGACAGCTGGCTGGTTCCGCCCCGATTTATTCCGGCGGCTGATTACCTATTCCGGCACGTTTGTGGATCAGCAGGATGATGATGCACCGGAGGAGAAAGAATATCCGCTGGGAGCCTGGGAATATCATTCGGGCAAGAAGCTGATCGAATCGACTGAGACGAAGCCGCTCAGGATCTTCACGCACGTTTCAGAGAACGACCTGCGAGCGAATGACCCTGAAGAAACCTACCACAACTGGGTGATGGCCAACGAACGGACAGCAGCAGCGCTGAAGGCGAAAGGCTACGAATACCGATACGTGTTCAGCAAAGCGACAAAGCACTGCGACCGGAATGTGTTTGAACACACTCTGGCTGATACATTGGTCTGGGCATGGCACGGATATGAAAAGTAACCAACGGCACTCAGCCGTTAGCCGTGCCGGACGACTTCGCTGGGACCTGCATGGCTGCTGACCAGTGCGTTGCCAATAAGGCATCGTCGAGCATGTTCAACGACGCGCCGATCATACTCGGCTGTTTGCACAGACCGCGACATATTGTGTTTGGCTTTGTCAGCGATCCAAAGTTCTGACTCGTGTCCAACCATGTCCTGAAGGCGACGTGCGATTTCGGGAGTGACATAGGAATCGCGGCCGCCGGAGATCAGCAGTACTGATCCGGACTCCAGACCCTTTGTTTCTTTTTCAAGGTGCACGTAGGAGCATTTGCGTCGTCGTTCGCTGAGTTGGACGGCCTGCTTCAGCGTGAGCTGCACATGCCAGTTCGGCAACAGTCGGTACACTCGTTCCGGAATCACGTGCTGAACAAAGCGATCCACGAAATAACGTGTCATCGCCATGGTGCCAAACGCGCTGTCGGCGATGACTCCCCGGATTCTGGGATAACGACAACCGGCCAGCAATGCGGCTACTCCGCCACGACTGACGCCAAATGCCATCATGGGCATGGAACTGAGTTTCGGGTGCGATTCCAGAAACTCCAGTGCCGCCTCCACGTCCGTCATTTCATATTCCGTCATCCAGTGGATGGGGGAATAACTCGGCGAGCGGTCACTTTCTCCATGATCACGAAAATCGAATGACAGGATAGTGAAGCCTTCTTCGATCAGAGCGTGGCAGTATCGGGCTGCCATCCAGTGGGTCCCCTTCAATTCCGGCATGAAGACAACGACGCCGAGCGAAGATTCCAGATCACTGTTCCAAAGGCTGCCTTTCAGAAGTAGTCCATCCGCCGTTCGGAATTCAACCCGTTGAGCATTCGGATTTTCCGGCTCGGGCACGACGTTGAACGGGGGGACGTTTTCAAAGATCGCACAAATGCGGGGAATGACGTAGCGCCGGAAACTGATTTCTCCAATCAGTAACACGACAGCGATTCCGGCCAATAATCCCCACCAAAACACGGCTGGCTCCCCGGTCTCCCCCGAAACTGGCCAAACACATCCCTGTGTGAAACTGGGAGAATTAGCCAGAGAACTCCGACAGTATGAGCGCGACGTTCTGGCCTCCAAAGCCAAAACTGTTCGAGAGCGCTGCTTTGATCTTTTTCTCGCGCGGCTGGTTCGGGATGTAATCAAGATCACAGTCCGGATCCGGCGTTTCGTAGTTGATGGTCGGCGGGAGCACACCATCACGAATCGCAAGCAGGCAGGTAATTGCTTCCACGGCTCCAGCGGCTGCGATCAGGTGGCCCATCATGCTCTTGATGCTGGAAACCGGTGTTTTCCATGCATGTTCGCCAAGACCGCCCTTGACCGCCGCTGTTTCCACCTGGTCATTGACCTTGGTACTGGTTCCATGTGCATTGACGTAGCCGATGTCTTCCGCATTCAGTTCCGCATCTCGCAGAGCCATCTTGATGCAGGCAATTGCACCGCGGCCTTCCGGATGAATGTCCGTGATGCGGTAGGCGTCAGCGGTGGATCCGTAGCCTCGAATTTCGCCGTAGATTTTCGCACCTCGAGCTTTTGCGTGCTCCAGTTCCTCCAGGATCAGCATCCCAGCGCCTTCGCCCAGGACAAAGCCATCTCGATTCAGGTCGAACGGTCGAGATGCCGTGAGTGGTGAATCGTTCCGCTCAGACAGCGCGGTCAGCAGGTTGAACCCGGTGACTCCGAAGGGATGAATCATGCTGTGAGCACCGCCGGAAAGCATCAGATCGGCATCGCCACGGCGAATGATCTCCGTTGCTTCTCCGATGGCCTGGCTGGAAGCTGCACAGGCTGTCAGGCAGTTCAGGTTGGGGCCCTGAGCATTAAACAGGCTGGACAGATGGGCGGCCGGCATATTGGGTTCAAGTTCCAGCTCGAACCGAGGATTCATGCGATCAATGAAGCTGCCCGTGAATTTCTTCAGGTCAACTTCACCGTTTTTGTAGGCTTCCGTCACCAGCGTCATGAACTGAAGAAAGTTCTGTTGTCCTTCTCCGGCTCCCAGATAAACGCCAAAGCGAGCCGGGTTAAAATTGGAATCGTCGTAAATACCGGAGTCCGTAATCGCCTGGCGGGCCGCTCCGATTGCGAAGCGAACGTTCCGTCCGGCGTCCGCAAACCGAGTCGGGTCGTCAACCTGAGTTGCGAAATCGTACCCTCGAACTTCGGCAGCAAACTTCGTTGGAAACTTTGAAGCATCAAAGTGAGTGATTGGACCAACACCGTTCTGGCACTCCAGCTGTGCCTTCCACATCGTAGGCACATCGTTGCCGATTGGCGTCAGTGCTCCAACTCCAGTAACCACAACGCGACGTTTCATTTCAAACTCCGGCCCGTGTCACTCAACTTCGCAGTCAATTGATTTCATCAGTCCCCGCCAGCCCGGCGGAATGACTAATTCTGTGTTCCAGATCCGGCTTTACCGACGGTCAGGATATCCAGAAGGTTCATGCGGAACACGAAGTTCTTCTGGTCGATTCTGCTGAGTTGAGGATCATCGGACTTCAGATGAACAAAGACGATTTCACCATCGGCGACAAGCCGCTCACCAACCTTGGCGGTCACTGTCACACTGCCACCTTCTTCGCGAGCATCCTGGAGGTCCGCTGTATACACCAGCTGATCTCCGGGGCACGCCCAGCTGTGAAAGGTGATCTTGGGGACTTTGGCAAGAATCACGTTGTATGCAAACTGGTAATGCTCACCGAGCAGAATGCCGCCCGTCTGAGCCATTCCCTCGATCATCAAAGACGCAGGCATGACGGGGAAACCCGGGAAATGATCATGCATGTGCTCTTCGGAAAGAGACACATTCTTTACCGCACGAGCGCGTTTGCCTGTTTCAAATTCAATGAAACGATCAACCCAGTACCAGCGCATGTGAAAGCTCGCCAGACAAAATGACTCGGACCGAAGGCCTGGCCTTCGGTCCGACAAAACATCACAGATCCTACTTCAGTCGAGCTGCAATGAACTTGCAGATCATGTCGACGGTGAAGAGATCGGAGATCTTCGACACAAGCGGATTCTTCGCGAATGCGTCAATATCGGCGTGAGGCATCTTCGAACGAAGCTGCGCGATGCCTTCCGGTGTGACCTTGCCGTCTGCAACAAATCCGGAATCAGCGGCCGCCAGGTTTTCCGGGAACAGTTCACCTCGAGGAATCTTGATGTCGAAGCACTTCTCAAGGCGGAACACGATGTCCAGAAAGTCGATTGACTCAGCACCAAGATCACCGATCAGTGTCGCTGAAGGAGTGACTTCGTCATCGTCAACTCCCAGAGCATCAACCAGTGTCTCACGAACCTTGTCCAGAATTTCGTCAGCTGAAGGCATTGAACAACTTCTCCGGATCCGACCCCTTCCGGAGTCAGACAGCGGCCACCAGGAACCCAGCAATTTGCTTTGGACTGGTGACCTGTCCCAAAGCAAAACCCATGTGAAGCGTCGTCAGGCATTCAACTTTTGGCTGAACACCTCAAAACACTTCCTGTCATCCGACAACGTTGCCGGATCACACGCCATCCTCCTCGGCACCCAGTTGCCTCAAAGGAAAGCAAGAGAGCCACACCTCCCCGGTGTTGCTCGTCAAGAGAACGCGTATTGTTGCCGCTTTTTGGACGAACTTCCAGACTTCCTCGAAAAGTCTCCCGTGCCGCAACCCGGAACACTCCGTTCCTGCAGCTCTTCGACCTGTCATTCTGGAATTCGCACGCAAAACCGCATTGTATGTGTACAAAAAATCAGAGTCCGCCCAGTGTGAGTCCGCCGTCCACCTTCAGGATCTGGCCCGTCACATAGGAGGATTCGTCTGCAGCGAAGAACAGCACGGCATTGGAAATGTCTTCCGGCTTGCCGAGGCGTCGTACTGGAATCTTCTTCTTAATCTCTTCACCAGCCGCGTTCACCACGGCGATGGTCATGTCTGTTTCGATGAATCCGGGAGCCACTGCGTTTGCAGTCACGCCGCGTCGAGCCAGTTCGGTGGCGATGCAGCGGGTGAAGCCTTCGACTCCGCCTTTGCTGGCCGCGTAGTTCGCCTGGCCTGGATTGGAAACATCCGCTGCAACGCTCGACATATTGATGATGCGTCCATAGCGCTGGGACATCATCGTACGAGTTGCTGACTGGCAGAAATTGAAGACGCTGGTCAGGTTCGTGTCGATCACATCCTGCCACTGTTGAGCGTCCATAGTGGCCAGCAACCCATCTCGAATGATGCCGGCGTTGTTCACGAGGATCTCAAGTTTTCCCCATTTTTCGACCACGTCTGCAACGACTTTTTCAGACGCTGGTTTTGAGCGGACATCGGCCTGAATCGCCCAGACTTCGTGCCCTTCAGCGTTGAGTGCATTCGCAACTTCTTCAGCGGCAGCAGCATTTGAGTTGTATACGAATGCAACCTTGGCACCGGCTCGGGCGAGCGATTCCACGATCGCTCGTCCAATTCCGCGACTTCCGCCGGTGACCAATGCCACTCTGCCTTTGACTGTCATGATTGGTGGGTCCTGTGAAAACAAATTGAAGGGATGAGTTTTGTTCGTTACTTGGAAAAGCTGTAGTGCTTTGAAATTTGAAATTTGAGATCTGAAATTTGAGATCTGAGATCACTACGACCCTGAATACAACTGGGAATACAGGTCTCGCATTGCTTCGATGATGCGACGATCGTTGTCTGCCATCTGAGGATTGTGAGTCGCCAGGTTCTGTTTTGACAGGGTGAGTTTTGCACTGACCGCAGACTGTCCGTTAACCGTTCCGGATGCCACAAATTCAGTGGTGGATTCGTCTGAACTCTTCCACGTTGCTGAGACCTGAAGAGTCTCGCCAGGCTTCAGGAAGTTGTTGAACTTCACGGCCTTCGCCTGCTTCAGGAGTATTGTGCTGTGGCGAAAGTCGTCGGTTGCCCGCATCAACCACGCGCACGACTGCACCAGGCACTCCACCATCAGGACGCCTGGAAGGATCGAGAAGCCTGGGAAATGATCCTGGAGGTATTCTTCGGCCAGCGAAACATTCTTAATCGTCTGAATGCTCTCGCCGGGAACCAGCGACTGAATTCGGTCAACTAAGCAGAACTTCATCGAAACCTGACGCCTGTTTCAGTGTGAAAATGGACCCGCCTGGCGAATCCGGGAAACCGCGGAGTCTAAGTTTCGATGTCCGGTTCTCCAAAACCCAGAAAGCCTCCGGCGGAAGTTTTGGAGAAAAAAGAACGGCGTCGCTTGTCCGAGAAAGGGAGTTCTGCAGGCCTCTCCTGACTGGGAACGCCGTTAACGACTGCTAAGATCCGCAAATCGTCAAACTTGACGCAAACTTCCGATTTTGCTGATTTCCTGTCTCAAACGGGCTCGGAACGGTTACTCAAACTGCTCATTTGCTTCATGCATTTCAGAGGCTACAGGCGTTACTGTTTGACTGGGCTATTCATTTTTTCCACTTTTCGTTTCCGGAATTGAACACCGCGGGCTAGATTGGTGGCAAAATGGATACATCGCATTGAATAGGTAGTTCGTGCGATGCCAGTTTTGAATGCAAATTACCTGGCGGGGTGTCAGGTGTATTTGGTGGTGTTGGTCAGTTTTCGAACAACTTGGAGGAGTTACAGAGCATGCGTTTCATTCTTTCGTTGGCGATCGCTGTCTCCCTGACGGCGTCCGCCCAGGCTGGCGGTTGCTTCGGCAAAAAGGTCAGCAAATGTTGCTCCGCACCTTGTGCCACTAGCTGCAGCCCGTGTGGCGCCAGCGCGTGTGGTTCTGCGTGCGGCAATTCCGGCTGCGGCACAGCCTGCGGCACATGGGAAACGGTTCAGAAGACCGTTCTCGTTCCACAGATGGTGACAGAAAAGCGAACTGTCACTGTCAACGTACCAGTCACGGAAGAGAAAGTTGGCAAGCGAATGGTCTGCAAGACCGTTACTGAGCCAAAGGAAGAGTCTTACACAGTGATGGTTCCAGTGACCGAAGAGCGAACTGGCAAGCGAACCATCTGCAAGACCGAGACGGAGCAGAAGGAAGAATCTTACACGGTTATGGTTCCGACGACTGAAGAACGAACTGGCAAGCGAACCGTTTGCAAGCACGTTGTTGAGCCTAAGGAAGAATCCTACACCGTTATGGTTCCAACAACTGAAGAGCGAGTTGGCAAGCGAACAGTTTGCAAGACTGTGACCGAAGCCAAGGAAGAGACCTACACGGTTCTCGTTCCTACAACTGAGCAGCGTACTGGTACCCGCACTGTGTGCCACACTGTTCCAGTGAAGAAGACTCGCAAGGTTTGTCAGGACCAGGGTCACTGGGAAGACCGCGTTGTTGAATCCAGCTGCGGCGGCTGCGGCCACGCTTGTGGCGGATGTGGCTCATGCGGTGGTTGCGGATCTTGTGGCGGCTGCCAGCCAGCTTGCCAGAAGACCTGCAAGGTTTGGGTTCCAAACGTCGTTCAGACCGAAGTTGAGTACACCTGCTACGAAACACAGCGAAGCGAAGAGCAGTACACCTACAACGTCACTGTCTGCAAGCCAGAGACCAAGACTCGTACTGTCAACGTTTGCAAGCAGGTTCCAGTTGAAGAAGAGTACAAGTACTGCGTCACTGTCTGTAAGCCAGATACCAGGACTCGCACCGTAAACGTCTGCAAGACGGTTGCTGTTGAAGAAGAGTACAAGTACTGCGTTACTGTCTGCAAGCCAGAGACCAAGACTCGCACTGTCACTGTTTGCAAGCAGGTTCCAGTTGAAGAAGAGTACAAGTACTGCGTCACTGTCTGTAAGCCAGAGACCAAGACTCGCACTGTAAACGTCTGCAAGACGGTTCAGGTCGAAGAAGAGTACAAGTACTGCGTTACAACCTGCAAGCAGGAGCAGAAGGAAGTTGAAGTTCAGGTTTGTAAGATGGTTGAACAGACCTGCACACAGCAGGTTTGGAAGCCAGCCTGTGCTCCAGCTCCAGCATGCGGCGGATGCGCTCCAGCAACCGCTTGTGGCTGCAAGTAATCAACCTCGCTGAAATTCAGCGATCGTTGCGAATCAAGCCTCCTGAAGTCTCAAGATTTCAGGGGGCTTTTTCTTTTGTATTGGATCGCAGTTTTTGCCGATTCGCAGAGTCTGCGTTTGTGCAGACTTGGGTGATTCTTCTGATTTCATCGGAATTGCGATTCCGATCAAGTGGGCCGTCTGCGTTCGACGATATGTCCGACTAAGGAATTTCGCGCCGAGATCCTGCGCTCAGGAATCGGTTCAGGGGGATGTGCGAAATTTCGCCACAGGGGAAGCAGATTGAACTGCAGGACGACGAGGTCAGGGATGACTTGCGAGTGTTCCGGCAAGGCGGTCGAGTTCCGACACTGTGTGCTGAAGGATTCGGGGGCAACTCAGGCGGACAGTTTTGTCCGTCATCGCAGTTCCATGGAGGGAACACCAAGATGCTGCTGTCACATTTCCTGACTGTACTGCGTCAGTCCTTTCGTCCATTGTCACTTGCCACAGCCGTGGTTGCAGGTGCGACGCTCCCGCTGCTGAGCTCGGCAGCCAGCGACGACGAAGTGGTGGTCACCAACGTCGGTCGCTTTGAGATTCCGTTCGAAGTCGAAGGTGCAGCTGATCAGGGTGCGGAGGGGTTTGCTGTCTTGTTTGGTTCTCAGGACGGCGGCAAGACCTGGGATCAGTTGCAATCCGTTCCGGCAAGCCGTGGTGCTTTCGTCTTCACTGCCCCACGAGATGGAAAATACTCGTTCGCCATTCGGATGACGGATGCTCAGGGCAACCTCGAAACTGCGATCGAAGGCTCAGAGCCGGAAATGGAAGTCATCGTCGATACGGTCGCGCCCAGGCTGCAGCTGGAAGTGATCGAAGTGGCACCAGGTCAGGCTCTGGTGAACTGGACTTCCAGTGATTCATCGGTTGTTCCCGAATCGTTCTCGCTGGAATGCACCGAGGGGCTGAGTGGCAATCGTCGTCCATTGACCTACGCATCGTCGTCATCAGGCCAGGTGCGCGTTCCTGTGACTGCGGGATCCATGATTTCGCTGCGAGCCTCGATGAGCGACAGCGCAGGAAATCGGGGAGAGGCAACAGCCCAGTATGTGAGTCGCCCCACTGCCATGTCGCAGTCACCGGCAGCCATTCCTGGAACACCGGCAGTGGTTCAGGCGATGCCGATGGGACCATCACCGTTTACGCCAGCAGCTCCTCTTCCAGGACCTGCTTCGGTCAATACGATGCAGGCGTTGACACCGGGAAACTCTCCTGCTGCTCATTCCGGAGCCTATGGCTCGCACGCATTTGCCGGGTATCCCACCGAACCAGCACCATCGAACATCAATCTTCCGTCTGCCACTTTGCCGCTGCCGGCCGAGTCGTTTGCTTCCACGATTCCTTCGCCACTCCCGGGCGAAAAGCAAATTGTGAATGAGCGAGTGTTCGACCTCGACTACCAGATTGAAGATGTTGGGCCATCAGGTGTCAGCTCCGTAGAACTGTTTGTGACCGAAGATGGCGGTCAGCAATGGTTCAAATATGGAACCGATGCCGATCTGAAGAGCCCATTCCAGGTAGACAGCATGGGTGAAGGAACGTTCGGGTTTGCCGTTCGGATTCGAAACGGACTGGGCATCGCAGACGCTCCGCCCGCAGCCAGGACAGGCTCCAGAGATTGTCGTGACAGTTGACCAGACTCCGCCTGTCATCGAAATGGCTCAGCCTTCCGTACGTATGGATACGTTTGGAAGCATTCAGCTGAACTGGCGAGTCACGGAATCGAACAGTTCGACATCTCCCGTGCGTCTTGAGTATGCGGTCACGCCCAGCGGTCCGTGGACTCCGGTCTTTGACTGGCAGGCAGATCAGAGTGGGTATCAGTTTGCCATCCGCCCGGGAACACCGTCGTCGCTGTACTTTCGACTGCTGGCTCGCGACGCGGCCGGTAATGTTGCATCCGCGCAAACATCACAGCCGGTGGTTGTCGACTTGAAAAAGCCGGTTGGCAGAATCCTTCGCGTTCAGGCAGCTTCCCACAGCGGAATGGTTCCCGTTCAGAAGTAGCCATCAGCGCGAACGGTACGTATCACCAGCATCATCGGGGCGGGTCCCTGGCAATTGCATGAGACCGGTTGCATTGTCGCTGTTCGTGGACATGGATCCCTGAGACATCGGCGACTCCTGCCGCCTGACGGAGATCGGGTGTTCAGGGTTGCTTTACTATGGAGAACATCCGGGATTCGCTCAGCGGAATTGGTCGCTGATTCACGATCTGGAATGCCGAATGGATAGTTAGGACGTTCGCAGATCAGCAGACGATAACCTCGAGCCGGTGTCGAAATGCGCTGCGTGAGCCTCAATGAATTCTGTGGGGAAGGACACCGGCATGCGGCTGGCCATTTGCGTGCTCACTGCAGCTGCAGTGATGTGCACTGTTTGTCCGTCTGGGCTTTGTGACGAGAATGTCACAGACGAGGATGTTTTGAAGAAGCTGGTTCAAAGGCTCGACAGTCTTGAGAAAGAAAACCAGCAGCTTCATGAGCGCCTTGATGCACTGGAACAGCCTGAACCGGATGACTCGGCCGAGTTTCCTTCCGCGAATGAGGCGGCTTCAGGGACGGCAAATCCGGTGTCTCGCACGATCCGGAATGCAGACAGGTCTGCAGAACCTCCTTCTGGCTGGATGTACTCCGGAACAACTCCCGCGAGTGTCTTCTCCGGAATTGAAGGATCGCCTCTTTTGACCGAAGGAGACGTCCGCAACATTGTGGCCGAGGAAGTGGAGAATCGGCAGCATACCGCAGCACATGCTTCGCCTGCATCGTGGTCTTCCGAAGATCCTGCATTGGATGCTGCACAGAGCCAGAAGATTTCTGAACTCGACGCTGCATTTAAGTCTCTTCAGGAGAAGATGAACAAGAAGACCTATCCGAACGTGACTGTCAACGGGGTCTTTCAGGCTGATTCCGGATGGATTCACCAGGATTCAAACAGCGAGAAACAGTACGGGCAGATTCAGGATGGTTCCGACTTCCGCCGAGCTCGACTTTCGGCCAAGGGCAGTGTGACGGAACTGACCAACTACTTCTTTCAGATGGACTTTGGGTTCATCGGGCGGCCAACCGTCACTGATGTCTGGGTCGAACAGACAAAAGTACCGTTCTTTGGCAACGTCCGTATCGGCCAGTGGAAACAACCTTTCAGTCTCGAAGTGGTCAGCAGCTTCCGCTACACGACATTCATGGAACGGTCAGTTCTCTTTCAGCCATTCACACCCTTTCGTCATATCGCAATCGGCTTCTATGACTATTCGGAAGACCTCACGAATACCTGGGCAGCGTCGGTGTTTCGAACCGGGCAGGATCAGTTTGGCGGGACGCTGTCGAGCGATGGCGGATACGGCACGGCCGAACGTCTGACGTGGCTTCCATCATGGGAAGATGAAGGAAAAGAGTATTTGCATCTGGGGATTGGACACTTCTTCAACGCACCGCCGGCAGACACGGTGAACTTCCGAACGATCCCGGAGTTTTTTGTCGGAGCAAACGGCCCCGGTGCTGTCGGAACGAGCGGTCAGGCGGTTCCGGGCGGACAGAATGGAACGCCGTTCTTTGTGGCCACCGGCAATATCCACGTTCCGTATTACAACGTCCTTGGGTCGGAGTTGCTTTGGGTGAATGGTCCACTGAGCGTTCAGTCAGAAGCCATGGTCAACTTCGTCAGCAACAACAATACGACCGCCGTTCTTCCTGGTGCCTACGCGCAGGTCGGTTACTTCCTCACAGGGGAGCATCGCCCGTATGATCGAAAGGCCGGGGCAATCGATCGCGTGATTCCAAAATCCAATCTGACGTTCGCCGGAAATTGCTGCAATCCCGGTCTGGGTGCCTGGGAGGTGGCAGGACGCTGGTCGTATCTGGATCTCAACGATCAGGCCATCCGAGGCGGTACGATTATGGACTACACCGCCGGCGTGAACTGGTATTGGAATCCATACACGAAGATGGTCTTCAACTATGTGCATTCCATCAGCGATTCGCCAACATTCCCGGAAAGTCAGACGGATCTGTTTGGTGTTCGTGCACAGGTCGACTTCTGACACGCTCAAAGAAAGTAATTCCCGGCGAGTTACGTGCGTGGCGTCATCACTTCGCAGTGAGCCATTCATATGGAATCCGGGCGAACCGAAGGACGTTTCCGGCTTCGTAGAAACACACAAGGGTTCCATCGGGAAGCTGAGCCAGATCGGAATACGCACTGGCTCCGGCTTCAAGCGTCCTGGGCGCGGACCATGTTGATCCGTCGTCAAGGCTGATTGTCAGTGACAGGTTCTTTCGTTCGCCGCGGCCTCCGGGAATTTCCATCCCGGCTTTGTTGAACGCGAGGCTGCGAGGATTTGAAAAGGCGATTGCCCGGCGGTCGGGAACGGCAAGGAGGCTGGCCATGCAAATCGGTTCCCAGAGCTGTTCGTGAAACACCGGGCTGCTCCAGGCACTTGCACCGTCTTTACTTCGAGTCAGCAGCTTCCGGCTGGCCTTTGATTCGCTTCGAGTTACGAGCAGCACTGTTCCGTCGGATAACTCCGCAAGGATCGATTCATTCGGGTCGACGACATCCATGACCTCTCGCGCTGGCTGTCCGTCCCGCACATGCCAGCCAGCACTGATCCGGTCCGGGACGGCGACTTCTCCGGCAACCCAGGTCTTTCCATGATCATCACTGTAAATGGTTGCGGTCACTGATGGATGGTGATCTCTGACACCACCGTAAGCCAGCCAGACAGGGACAACGAGTCTTCCGGAACGGAGCTGGATTCCGTGACCAGGTCCCGTGGCGAGAACTTTCCAGTCGACATGTGGGCGAAATGCTTCGAAGACCTGCGTGATCTCGATCGGTGCGGACCATGTGAGTCCATCGTCGCGGCTTTCTATGGAAAAGCACCGCGAGTAGTTCACGCAGTAGAGGAATTGAACAGATCCGTCGACGGTATCAACAATCGCAACAGGATTGTTGACAGTCTGTTCCGAGTCTGTCTTTTCGTTCCCGGTTTTTCCCGCGATACGTTCCGATCGGTGAGCAATCGCGGACGCCTTCGACCATGTTCGTCCTCCGTCAGTGCTTCGTTTCAGATGGACTTCAATCTCACCCCAGTCACTGCGGCTGTTCTTGCGCGCTTCACAGTAGGCCAGAACCGTTCCCCGTGGCGTGACAACGGTTCCCGGAATTCGGTACAGGGAGACACCGCCTTCGCCGGCAACGAAGACGTCAGATTTTTCGGGCTCCTGCGCATGCAGCGTACTGCCGCCACACAGAAGCAGTGTCACAGACAGTAGCGACACACACAGGCTGGAAAGACGCATCATCAGGAAGCCCTTCGAATCCAGGACCTTATCGAATCAGTGATCTTTTACGGTGACACGAAGAGTCATCTCGTGAACATCACCGGGTGCCAGAAGAACACGATTGTCAGCAACGTTCGCTGTTTCCACGCAAACCATTTGTGGCCATTCTGAATCACCAAAGTCCGGCATACGTCGACTCTTGTCGATCCACGGATTCCAGACAACGGTCGAGAGGGAACCTGACTTCTCGATCATAATTTGCCGGCCATCTCCAGAGTCATGGATCTCAACCGTATCTTTCGTGTTGAAGTACACCCGGTCTGTTTCCTGTCCGAACGTTATTGGCCGCCGAGTCGGCTCACAGCGACGCGCCTGAAGCATCTTGTCGATGTACTGGCAGTTCTCGAGGCCTCGAATTTCGATGTTTCGCACATCGGTGACACAGAAGTAGGTATGTAGAGCCTGTTCAATGTGAACGGCGCGTTTCTCCTGAGCGGCAAGTCTGGTGCTCATTCGCAGTTCAAGTGCCTGCCCCATTCGAATGTGGAGCTGCACATCGAACGGTGCCAGTTGCGACTCCAGAACAAGCTCGGCGACTCCTTCAGCGGTCCATCGCGACTTCACCGGAATCCACTTCTGGATCCTCGCAGTGCCATGAGCTGGCTTTTTGGAATCTGATGGATGGGGGCCAAACCACGGGAAACACACCGGTATGCCCCCTCGAATTGGCTTTGCTGAATCAAAAAGCGATTGGCCGCTCATCCAAAGAACAGGCTTGCGCCCAGTGGGGTGCCACGAGGTCACATGAGCGCCCTGCAGATACACTTCACCCTGAGCATCTCTCGTATTGACCACGATGCGTTCAAGACCATTCACACCGGAAGTGACGGGGAAATCCATAGAGTCTCCGTTTGGTTCTTTGCGGAAAGTGAAGCAGACGTCACTCCTGTGGGGCTCATCTGCGCATCCAGTTGACCTTCAGCGACGCTGCAGCGACTGAGATAACCGCGTTTCCATTATGGATGGCCCTGCTCCCTCCTCGATTGCGTCGCCATTCGCAGCAAGTGCGAACAGTCGTGGTGCACAGTCGAGGAGCGGATTTGATTTCGAGCCTTATGAGTGAGCAGAAAACTGCTCTGCGAATTCGAGAACGATTCCGTCGACAATCTGACGAAGTGCGTCCACCTGCGCTTCGCGCAGAAAACGGAAGTTCGAGCGATTCAGAGACTCCCGATTTCGAATTGTGCCTTTGGTGGCAATCTCAATGATGTGCGTATCGGAGAAAGGTCGGACGAGAATCTCGAGGCGGCTGTACTCATTCTTTGCGGTTCCCCTTCCCAGCCGAATGTCATCACGGCTAATCCGGGCACCCCAGCCCTTTTCGTTCACGACGGTCTGGTAATCGAATCCCGGAAAATGGTCGCACAGTTTCTTCAGACAGCTCTCGATATGCTCGGCAATTTCATTTCGCAGCTGGGAATGCTGTAGCCTCATCTGTTCTTCTGTGAGCGCATCTGCCTCGGCGGACGCACCCAGTGCACTTCGATTCTGCTGTCCTCGCTGAATCGCTTTCTGCAATCGATCTTCAAAGTCTGACATGCCCAACCCCTGATTCCCTGCGGTGTCAATCTCAGATTCCACCAGCAACGGAGATTCTGCCACTGTTTGTCACTGCCAGCATGTTACGGGAAACTTGATGTTCCGGAAACGACGGAAGCCGGTATGCCCAGGAAATTCCACGTTCGCTGCGGTACGGGTCGTATCAAGTGCCGTCTGGAAAAGTCGGCCGCTGGAAGTCACCGCGGCGTCATTGCTGTTGAGCGGGCTCCGTGGCCGCCGTCAGAAAAGGGGCTGCAGTTTTGCTGTGGTCTTTTCCGTCGTAGACACCGAAGTCATTGAAAAGGAATTTCTTCGCAAGTCGGTAGTAGAAGTTCTTTTCGGGGATTTCGTGACCAGGGTGGTACTGGGACGTTCGAGGAATCATTGATTTCAATTCCTGCATGGCCGTGTGTCGCGCGGTGGAATCCTTCGCACCGCAGTTTTCTACCAGCTGAGCCAGCAGTTCGGGTCGTTCGAGCACGATGCAGCCGCGAGTCGTATCCTGCGCGAGTTCTCGGAACCCGGCGAGAAACTTTGACTGAGTGAACTTGTCAAAGAGAGACCGCGAGTCGTTTGTCGAATGGATAGACTCGGCTGAAAACTGAACGATTGGGCACGGCTCAATATCGCCCCACGGATTGATGTGGTGACTGATTCCATTGGCGGCCGGACACAATGCACGCCCTTCACCATCATAGTAAGCGTCGATAATGATGATGGGTTTCTTTGCTCTCATGTCCACAACAAACTGCCGGGCTCGACGCTGCTGTTCAGGAGTCAGGCACAGATCGGTTGTGGCATCCGGGCCCATCGGGCGATACACATGGAACCATGTGTAGAGCACACCCATTTCGATCAGGCGATCGACCCACTGCTCAGTCAGGAGATGATCGATGTTGGACTTTGCCAGGCTGGTGCAAACTCCGGTCATCACATTGTGTTTCAGGCAGTTCTGAATGCCTGCCAGAGTCTTGCTGTAAACTCCCGCTCGACCACGCCTCTCGTCACTGATAATTTCATTCCCTTCAACGCTGATGAGAGGAGTCACATTGCCCAGTTCGAACAGTCGTCGCGCCGTCGCGTCGTCAATGAAATGACCGTTCGTGAAGACCTGAAAGTAGCAATCCGGGTGAGCAGCGATGATCTCGAGGATCTCCGGATGCATGAACGGTTCACCGCCGACAAGGCCGAAGAAGGAATTCCCCTGAGCCTTCGCTTCATTGATCAGTCGATTCATCGCTGGCAGATCAATGGTGTTCTGCTTATGAGCCACATCGACCCAGCACCCCTGACAACGGAGGTTGCAGCTGTTGATGATGGAGACGTAGAGAAACGGGGGGAAGAACAATCCCTTCTTCATCCGCCGCCGATGCTTCAGAACCGAGAGAGCCCCCTTGATTCCAAGGTTCCAGAACAGCTTCCAAAGAAGCCGCTTGTTGGTCTCAAACAACATCCGCTTTGCCATGCGGAGAGTGTACATGATCGTATCCGAGCAGAAGGAACCAGTCGCCGGGAGCGATTTGTGTCGCCACAAAAACGCTGCTCCCGCAGAACTCATTCTATGAGGATAGACTTGTACCGTCACGCATCAAGCGGAAGCAGCCCCGGCTCCCGGGAATTGACAGTTCAGGAGTCAATTGTCAGGAAACAGCCAATACGTTCTCGAGGACAGAACAAATGCAGTATCCATCGGACAACAAAAGTAGCGATCGAACATCAGGCAGCCGATCTCCTCGTTTTACTCAACTGATCAATCAATTGTCGGCATTGGGCTATTGCATTGAATTCAATGCGGCTCCGTGTTGGTGCCGGGTTCGGGCAGGAACCCTGTCAGAATCGCGCCGATCAGGGCGTAGGCTCCGGCGACGCAGGCTCCTACTATGGCCATTTGGCCAGGTCCAGCGAGAGAAATCGTAATGAAGGCGGCTGCGGTTCCGAGGATTCGGCCACCAATATTTGCCGCGAAACTCTCACCCGTGCCACGGAGGTGAACCGGGAACACCAGCGGGATGTAGTTGCCCCAGAAGCTAAACTGACTGACAGTCAGCACGCCGGCCAAAAAGACACCGACCTTGATCATCGTCAGCGAATCAGACTGCATGGCGGAGCTGATCCAATAGAACAATGCCGGGACAAAAATCAGTGATGGGATCTGGAACAAGCGAAGCAGATTTCGTCTGCTTGCAATCTTGAGTGCCATCACAGCCAACAGCGCACGGCCAACCAGCCCACCCAATTCCTGCCAGAGCGTTACACCTGCAACGACGGCATCGCTCTCGTTACCAGCAGCCTTTTTCTGGTCCGGGGCATATTCCGGTTTACCGGTTTCTTTGTTCTTCCCAGTTGGCTCACCGGCTTTGGCCTTGGCGGCCGCGATAACCTGCTTGTGGCCAGACTCCTTTGGAGTTCCAAGTGCCTGTGCACCAAGAATTTGCGGCAACTGCTGAATGGCACCAAACGCAATCCCGTAGCTCGCTGCAAACACAAGAGTCGTCATAATAGTCGTCTTGCGAAGTGCCGGGCTGAACAATTCGCCAATTGACGGCCGACGCAGTTGTCCTGACTCCTTCTTCTTCTGCCATTCCGGAGACTCTGGGAGAAACGGACGAATCAACAGCAGCGGCAATGCCGGAATGACACCCGAAATCAACGTGTAACGCCATGCTTCATGGCCCCCTTGAATCTCCGGGAGACTAAGAGCAATCTTCCCGGCAAGGATGTTCATCCCCGCGACCATCAGGCCACCAAAGGACGAAAACGCCTGAGTCCAGCCCAGCACCTTTTCGCGCTGTTCATGGCTTGGAAACAGCTCCGCCAGCCACGCGACCGCAGCGACGAATTCCACACAAACACCAATGAAAACGCAGCAGCGGAAGATCAGGAGGGTCTGGAGGTTCGTCGCAAACCCAGCGGCCATCGCTCCAAACGCGTACAGCAGAATACTGAACGTCAAAACTCGGCGTCGCCCAAGTCGGTCGGTCAGCCAACCTCCGAAGAGTCCAAAAATTCCCCCAGCCAGAGCTGGTACGAAGAACAGCGTTCGAGCCCAGAACGTGTAGTTTTCCCCGCCCGGCAACCACTTCGCCATTTCCGCAGGGCGAGCGGCTCCGCCCGTGACCGCGGCCTCAATCAGTGGTGCACTCAGAGACGCGATCGCCGGCTTCAAAATCAACGGCAACATCAAGAGTTCGTAAATGTCGAATGCAAATCCGATCGCCGCAATCGTACATACGAGCCACTGAACGCCTGTTAACTTTTGGGGAGCTGTCATTGCCGATTCAATTCATCTAGAGAGGCGATCGCACCAAAGCTTTGAAAGTTTGATCCAACATTCCAGCAGGCCGTTTGCGGCTGCTTGTCAATTGCACCGGGCGGTTCGAATTCCGGCGGCGGATTGCCAGTAACCGCTCAAAGTCGGTCGGATTCTAGTAGCGATTGCCGGATGATCCACTGAGCGAGTAGCGAAACATCTCGTTTTCGTGTGTTCGGTGACTCGTTTGAAAGTGCGAGCACAACATTTCATCATGCGGCCCAGGTCGAAGTGCGCGGATCCGCCTGTTAAGTGGTCAGCCATTTTTCGTTTGCGATTCATGGTGACCATCGCGCACCGAAGTAATTGAGTAAGAGCAACAATGAATAATTCTGCCTCCGCAGACCCCCATGGTCATGGCGCTGCTTCTTCCGCACATTCCAGTGAACATCACCAGTCGTTCTGGCTCTGGGTTCTGTGTCTGACGGGCGTCGACTACTTCAGTACTCTGGCGTATCAGCCGTCGATTGCGATCACAAATGCGGGGCGTCTTGCTCCTCTTGCCACGATCTTGCTGGTGCTTGTCACGCTCTTTGGAGCCGTCCCGATTTACTGTCGAGTGGCTCAGTCGTCTCCTCATGGGCAGGGGTCGATTTCGATGCTTCAACGTTTGATGCGAGGCTGGTCGGGGAAGTTTCTGGTTCTGACCCTGCTTGGATTTGCAGCAACCGACTTTGTGATCACGATCACACTTTCGGCCGCCGATGCCGCCAAGCACCTCATTGAGAATCCACTGTTCAAGCACGTCCCACACTGGCTTCACAGTCAGATGGGAATCACGCTTTTCATGATCATGCTCCTTGGGGCGATGTTTATGAAGGGCTTCCGCGAGGTGCTCGGAGTTGCGGTTGCGATTGTTGTCGTCTACCTGGCACTGAATCTGGTCGTGATCTCTGGCGGGCTGGTCACCATGGCCAAAGAACCGGCGATCGTTTCAGACTGGTGGGAAAAGCTGAAAGCCGGAGATATCGGCGCCCATCCGCACCACGCTGAAGAAGCGTCGGAGCCGGCTGAGGAAGCCAGCGATGCCGAAGCAGTAAAGAGCAATGCAGCAGAAGCAGAGGGCTCCGATCCGAAATCCAAAGACGCAGAAGCGGTTGCCGAAAAGCCGGCCGCCGCTCCGGTCCCGCTGACATTCTGGGCAGCGCTGATGATGAGCATCCTGCTGTTTCCGAAGCTGGCTCTGGGCCTGAGCGGTTTTGAAACAGGTGTTGCGGTGATGCCTCAAATCATTGGAGATTCGACGGATACCGAACAAAACCCTGCCGGTCGAATCAAGCGGACTCAATGGCTGCTGATCACATCGGCGCTCATCATGTCGGTGATGCTGATTGGTTCTTCGCTCGTCGTCACAACACTGATCGCACCGGAAGCCGCTGCTCCTGGCGGACCGGCTTTTGAACGATCACTCGCCTATCTCGCTCACGCCGAAGGCGGCCGCAAACTATGGCCATTCTTCGGTGATGTCTTTGGCACAATCTATGACATGAGCACCATTTCGATTTTGTGCTTCGCCGGTGCTAGTGCGATGTCAGGCTTGCTGAATCTCGTACCCCGCTATCTGCCTCGATTCGGGATGGCTCCTGACTGGGTTGCTGCGACACGTCCGCTGGTGGCGGTGATCATTGTCGTATGTCTGATTGTGACTTTGATCTTCCGTGCTTCCGTGGAAGCTCAGAGCGCTGCGTATGCGACGGGTGTGATGGTGCTGATCCTGAGTGCCTGCGTGGCCGTGTCAATTGAACGGTATGGCGAGAAGACTGGCCATTGGGCGAAGCGAATGCCCTGGGCGACTCTGTTCATCACGTTTGTCTTCACGTACACCGCTTTGGACATCATGATTGAAAAGTCTGAAGGCCTGATCATTTCTCTGGCCTTCATTCTTGCCATCATGGTTGTCTCATTGATTTCACGAATTGTCCGTAGCGATGAACTGCGCACGGTGCGGTTCCAGTTTGCCAACGCCGATTCCAAATTCCGGTGGAACACACTGCAGCACGTTGAGATTCCGGTCCTCGCTCCTCACCGCCCAGGTGGTCGAACATTGGACGAAAAGGAACAGGAACTGAGGGCCTGGCACCATCTGACGGATGATATCCCTGTCGTATTCGTCGAAGTGAAACTTGGCGACACAAGCGAGTTCCTGCAGGAACCGATGCTGGATATCGCTCACGAAGGCGGCAGGTACATCATTCGAGTCAGCCATTGTACGTCGATTGCCCCGACAATCGCGGCGCTCGCCATTGCTCTCAATGGGGCAACGCGGCCGATTGAACTGCACTTTGGCTGGTCGGACGAAAGCCCGCTGAAGACCAACCTTGGCTTCGTGCTCTTCGGGGAAGGGAATGTGCCGTTCCTCGTTCGGGAACTCGTTCGGGACGCGATCCCGGATGAAGCCATGAGGCCCCGCGTCATTATCGGATAGCGAGATCTCCCGCGAGATCCACACGTCTGCCGAATCCCGGCAGGATTGACGGAGCGAGACTTTTCGGTGTTTGCCGCAAAAACCGGGCTCACAATTCACCCGCGAATGTGAAACGGCAGTTGCAAACCCGACTTTCGGTACGTAGTCTCCGCGGTACCTTTCCTGCGTTTCCCATGGCGAATCTGCAAAACGCGCAGTGCGACGGTTTTGCGGGGTCAGAAATCAGGTGTTTTTGCCTCTTCTGTGAAGTATCGGTCCTTGACGACCTGGACCTGCCAGAAGAGGGTTCTAAGGGAGTTACTCGTGCCGCGTTCATCCTGGGATGTGTTTCGTCGGACAAGTCTTCTGGGTATCACAATCCTGCTTAGCAGTGGAGTGTCTGGGTGTGGAGGCGGCGAAGAAGAACCGGCTCCGGCAGCTCAAAGTTCCGGAGGCAGTTCGGCTCCTGCACCTCCGGCTGACGGTGGTGGCGGAGGTGACACTGTTGCAGCCGCTCCGATGATGATGGCGCCAGAGGCGGCCGCAGGAAATGTTCCGCAGGCACCACCTTCCGGGGAAGCTCCGGCGATGTCATCCGGTGGTCCTCCGGGCATGATGTCATCCGGCGGCCCTCCGGGAATGCAGATGTCAGGTGGCGGCGCGGCCGGCATGCAGATGGAGAGCTTCACACCAGGCGGTGGCGGAGCTCCAATGTCGGGCGCTTACCCTGGGATGCCTCAGGGTGGTTATCCTGGCATGGCGCAAACGCCGGTTTCATCACGGCCAGCCAAAGTGGCCGATTGGTCGGATGAGGATCTGAAGTCGGCTGTGAAAGAACGCGATCGCCGAGCACTCGAAGCGATCAATGCTCGCGTTAAGAAATCTCCTGGTGATCCAAAGGTCGCCGAGTTACTTGTGGCTCTTCTGGCTGCTTCCAACGAAGCTCCTGCGCAGCCCGTACAGAATCCTTCCGCGCCGGGTGCCGGATTCGGATCCGGGGCGATGATGCCGCCAGGAATGATGTCTCCGGGAATGAATTCCAGCCTGCCTCCTGGAATGGATCCCAGCATGATGCAGAGCGGTGGTCCGACGATGTCTCCAGGGATGGCGCCGAAGGGTGGTTTTTCGGGCGCGCCCGGTGCCCCTGCTGCCGCACCTCCACAAAGTCGATATGTTCCACGCCGCGCAGTGAATTCCCTCGAAGCGATGATTCTGGAGTCGGCAACGGCGTGGCAGCAGCCAGGCGTTGGAGCGATTGCCAGCGGTCTGCAGGCGCCGGGAAGTGGCAAGATTCCAGGCGGTGGTGCTCCCGGAATGCTCTCACCAGATTCGTCTGCGTTGATGGGCGCAGGGTCGTCCGACCCGATCGCTGCCGGCATGCCCAACATGCCCATGATGTCAAGCGGTGGAATGATGCCACCAGGGATGATGCCGGGGGCTGCTGGACCAGCAGGTGCAGATGCGTCTGGAAGCCTGTCCGACAGAGAACTCGTGCGAGGACTTGCGGATGGACTGGTTCAGAACAAGTCACCGCTCGCATGGCAGACGCTGTTTGCCCTTGTTTCCGGCGGAGTGAAAACGCCACTGGAGTCTCCTGAGAATGCCGAGATCGTCATCTTCTCAATGTGTCGGAATTTCAATTCTGACCCGGCTCAGATTTCACAGGTACTAACGGCACTCCTGGACGGTACGGCACCAATTCCAGGTGAAAGTCGCGATGCATGTCTCAAGGCACTCGGCAGCGTTTCAGGTCAGGCAATGGATGCTTTGACTGGTATGCAGGCTGGCATGAGTGGTGGTTTCAGAAGTCCTCAGAGCGGAATGCCTGGAAGCGGCATGATGGGCATGAACTCCGGCATGATGCCACCGGGAATGGCAGGTATGGCTCAACGCGGACAAATGACTTCCGGTCCAGCCCTGGGCGCTCCGGGCCTCGCAGCACCGGGAGCAGTCGGCATGGGAATGGCTGGTGCTCCAGGCCTGACCGCACCAGGCGCGATGCCTGGTGGTGCTGGCGGTCAGATGGAAGGGGCTGTTGGCTTTGGTGGCGTTTCGACCGGCATGGCGACGATTGCTCCAGGTGAAAAACTGCCTGCTGATGCACTGAAAGCTGTTTCAAAGGTTCTTTGGGGAGATGCCTGCGTCACTGCTGTTGCAAAAGCCCTGAAGGCTGCCACTGATCTACAGTCTGCGGAGTCACTTCTGGTGTTGTCTGGTTCCATGCCTTGCAAAAAAGTTCGCGAAGCAGAGTTGGAATTCCTGACCCGAGTGCACACAGCCGGAGCCGATGGTTTGACAAACAGCGGCCTGGTGGCGGGCGGAGCAAGGGATCCTGGATTTCTGGTCGTACTGAAATCAATGCCTCGCAGCAAGCCGGCTCGAGGAGACGACAAGAACGCACTCGACTCGTGGGCAGCCGCTCGACAGACAATGGTCCTTTCACTTCTCGATCAGGCCCGCGCCGCATCTGCTGGCGGTGGCAAAATGAAGAGTGCCGGTGATGCATTTCCAGTACGCCTTCATCGAGGCGGCACGGCGGAATATGCAGGAGTGATGACAGTGCCGGCCGCAGAACTTGGAGGCCCGAAGGACTCCGAGCTGAAAGTCTATTATGCAAAGACGACATTTTCCGCACAGCGAAAGCGGGAAGAAGATGAGTTGATATCGCACTACGAACAGAAGGCCAGCGGCAAAGGAAAACTTGACCAGTCCAAGGGCCTGCTGTGGATCGATGGAAACAAGACGGCTCCAAATGGAGTGCGTCGATCCATGGACGTGTTCATTTCGACTGGCAACGCTGCAGCGACTGGTGGTTTCCCAGCAGGTGGTGGAGCAGCAATGGAAGGCGGAGCCCCGGGAGGCGCAGCTGCCGGGCCAACGATGACGTATCCCATTGAGATCATCGTCGTCGAGGTTTCTGATCCCAAGGGCCCGGAACCCGGAACGGTTCCAGCAGGCGAACCTCAGAAGCAATAGCCTTGTCGTCATAACCGACAAAGTATGGGCAATTGCTCGTTCTGGACCGCACAAGTCTCGAATTTGCGCCGAAGTGCCCAGTAGTCTTGTAATGACGGGATTGACTCCCTAACATCCCGCCCCGAGTTGTCGGGCAGATAGCTCAGTTGGTAGAGCACAGGACTGAAAATCCTGGTGTCGGGGGTTCGCTTCCCCCTCTGCCCATGAGAGCCCTCGCAGTCGAAAGATTGTCGAGGGCTTTTCTTTTGCGCCCATTGTAAAACGATTGTCCTCAATCGTTCCACCTGGCGTCCTGCAAGATCAGGGCGAGCGGCGGACGTCATGCCCAGATGATTCGCCAGGTCTGGCCGATCGTCTCATGGCCGTCCGTATCACAGCTTGCCGACGAAATCCCGATGGAGAAGGCCTGCTCCATTTGCCAAGTACCAAAGAAGGATTGTGGTCGATGCGGCGGCGATCAGAATTGCCCTGCCGCGTTTGCTGCGGCTAATCAACAAAGATGTAGAAACGGCCAGCAGAAGCGAGATCAGATGGGCTACCACTGCATACGTGGCCCATGGCCACGCAACAACGCTCCGGATGCCCTCAACTCTGCGAGGGGCCAAAGATGAAGCGATGACGAAGGAAGCAACATTTGACATCAGTGCGACAAGCACACCAAGCATTGCCACGGATGCACCGCGAACCCGAGCGTGTGGCAATTCGTTTCTGGGGTCCTCGTTTGTGACCATGGTGAACAGTCCGCAAGAAGGGGAACCGCGAATTCACGCGAATTGGCGCGAATAATCGCAGGGAATTCAGTTGCAAGCGCATCGATGGTGATGCCGAAAGTGATCTGCGGGATTTTTCCTGTGCCTGATTCGCGTCTCTTCGCGTCGATTAGCGGTTCAATTCTGTTCCTGAAAGCGGCAGCACCTTACCCCTCCGGTTTAGAAATAGCCCAGAAAACTTCCAGTGCACCGCTCAATCAGTGCGCGGCGCGACATGTTCGACGGGTGCGCCGATTTCTGGAAATGAAACGTAATGTTTCCAGCATTGTCGATGACTGCGTTTGGCGGACGCCCGTTCCTGATCGCATCGCCATGCATGAAGCCCTGAGTGACGACGCTGGTCCCCACAAGAGATTGTCACGGATGACCCATGTCCAATAGTTGATGTTCGAAACCGGATGCAGCAACTCGTCTGCGTTCGATAAGTTTTCAAGGTTGCGTGGAGACCGGATCTGGTGGATAAGAACCAAGTGTTCACATCGTCGGACAGTTGCGGCATCGATTTAGAAAGTTGAGTCGAATCGAATGACGCACCCCGCGAGCACGAGGTAAGAACTGTGATCGGATTCGTTCCCCAGGGAAAGAACTCGGGATAGATGCGAAGGGCAGCGATGGCAAGAACGATTGCGGCGGCCCAGCGGACCCGCACTCCTGGCTGATTTGGCTGCTACCACAGAGTCCCCTTCTGTATTCTCACACAAAGACAAGGAGAGTATCAGGGATGGCATCACTACGAAGATTTGCAACATAGCCCGCCCCTGTCCGCCATTCAAGTGCCGGGCAGAGCCGTCTTTTGAACTGCGGTGCAGACCGAGCACAGGATCGAAACTCCTGACGCCGTGGGTTCGGTTCCTCCGCTGCACCCTGTGGTTATGGACCGCATGCACTTCGTTTTTTTGCCCAAGCATCTTTCTGCCCTCATCACCTCTTCCCGCAACGGTGGAGAGAAAGTGGGTTTTGTTGAGGAGACGATGTCGCTGTTTGTAATCGCAGAAAGGGGAACCGCGAATTCACGCGAATCGGCGCGAATAATTGCAGGGGGATTCAGTTGGAGTATGGCGTTTGTGATGCTGCACGTGATCTCAGGCAATATGCTTCTGTGCCGGATTCGCGTCCGTTCGCGTCGATTCGCGGTTCAATTCTGTTCCTGAAAGGTGTGAGCCCTGCGTTTCTCTTCACGATGATTTGGGTCTGGTTCCCTGATCGCGAATCTGAAAACGATCCAAATGGAAATCGTGGAGAAGTTCCATCAAATGAGAGACTCGTTCGTCGAGTGTGCTGCCGTTCTTGATGCCGACGGCGATCGTACCGGCAATCAGAGTGGCGACGCGGGCGACGGAAATCGGAAGTGAGTATGGCTTCAGGTCCGCAAAGAACTCCTCGTCACTGCACACTTCCCCGAACTTCTCCCCCTTAAAGGTGAACTCAATGCCGTGCAGATCACCGCTCCACTGGTAATGAAAAGGCCCGTACAACTCGTTTCGGAAGACGATCCAGAAGGCATCGTCATCCAGAATAATCTCATTCGCAGCGGGACGGTGCACGCAATCAGCTCCGGAGTTCCGAAAGTTGAGTCCGACTGTAGCAGTCAGGCAGGGTCAGTTCTGAAATTCGAACAGGCAACAAACTTTGATTTGCAGTAGATTCGTGTTTCGGACGAAAAGAAGACAGCCCATTTCCGACCCATGAAAAGCCGTGAATTTTGTGGAACTCCATGGTTTGCACGGGGTTGACAAGGGATTCAGTGTCTGGTTATCAAACGCGTCAACGGCGGCCCGAGAGTCGCTCACCCACTCCAGGAACAGGACAAAGAAGAGGTTGAAGGTCATGGTGTTGACACTGGTTGCGGACGATCTCAAAACCACGGAAACATTGTTGGCAGGTGTCGATCTGCTCAACGGATCTGACATCACCGTCAGTCCTGAACTGCGTGGCGACGATGACGACGAAGGCTTCGACGAAGATTTCGGCGATGACGACATTGAAGACGAAGACGACGAATTCGATGACGATGAGGTCGATGAAGACTTCGAAGACGAAGACGACTTCGAAGATGATGACTTCGAAGAAGATGAAGATGATGACTTCGACGACGACGATGAAGACGACGAAGACTTCGAAGCAGAAGACGATGACGAAGAGTTTTAGTCTCAAAGTCGCGTGAACCCGCGTGTCGACGCCCCCGCAAATTGAGTTCACGCACACACTTGAGTAGACTCGCAAGGCACTTCAGCGATGAAGTGCCTTTTTTATTGTTCGATGAGGGAAATAGCCATGCAGGGGTTGTGGGAAGAAGTTCAGGAAGCGACAGAGTTCCTGAAGCAGCACTGGTCTCAAAGGCCGGCCGCAGGGCTGATCCTCGGAACAGGGCTCGGCGGACTCGCTGGTCAGATCAAAGTGGATGCGGCCATTTCTTACGCCAGCATTCCTCACTTTCCTCGTTCGACCGCACCATCCCATGCCGGCAAGCTGTTGCTGGGGACACTGGAAGGCGTCCCGGTGATGGCGATGGAAGGTCGGTTCCACTACTACGAGGGATATTCACTGCGACAGGTGACATTTCCCATCCGCGTGATGAAGGCCATGGGCGCAGGATTTCTGTTTCTGACGAGCGCCGTCGGAGGGATGAATCCACAGTACTCGCTGGCCGATCTGATCATCATCGAAGATCACATCAATCTGATGCCCGACAATCCTCTTCGCGGTATCAATGACGACCGACTCGGCCCGCGTTTTCCGGACATGAGTCAGCCGTATGACCGGCCATTGCTGGAGACTGCTCGTCGAACCGCCCTGCA
This sequence comes from Planctomycetaceae bacterium, assembly GCA_046349695.1. Classification (GTDB taxonomy): domain Bacteria; phylum Planctomycetota; class Planctomycetia; order Planctomycetales; family Planctomycetaceae; genus SXXK01. Next base: position 51,801 of record JAXMBV010000040.1, read on the forward strand.
GCTGGGAATCTCTGCGCATAAAGGAGTGCTCGTGGCTGTTCCAGGGCCGAACCTGGAAACACGTGCGGAGTACCGAATGCTGCGCCAGATGGGTGCAGACATTGTTGGCATGTCGACAGTGCCGGAGTGCATTACTGCCGTGCATGCGGGGTTACGAACTGTGGCGTTTTCCATTGTCACGGATATGTGTCTGCCGGACGCACTGGAGCCTGCAGCGATTGAAAAGATCCTGAAAGTCGCGGCGGAAGGCGGAGCAAGACTGGAGAAGCTGCTGATTCAGCTGTTTCGCGACAACAAAACTCTTTTGACCGGCGACTGATCAGCCAGGTGACATTTTCAGCAATGCTGCGAGTTCGCCGTCTGGCGTTCAGTGAGTCAGCATCATTCCGGAAACAAATAGAAATCGGAGCGTTCCATGCGTCCTCAGAACTCAGCACCGTTGCCTGAGCCGACCATTCAGATGAAAGAAGGATGGCACTGCCTGCACATCTACTACAAGATCAACCAGAGTGCTCTGCAATCGGTTCCGCCGGAAGATCGTGCTTTCGGACGTGCGGAAGTGATTGAGATTCTGAACCCGTCAGCGGAACATGCTCCGGCGCGGCTGCTGACGTCTGTTGTTTCAGGCCACCGTGCGGACCTGGGACTCATGCTGATGGATCCGGACCCGCTTCGAATCGACGCGATTGTTCAGCGACTTCGGGCCAGCAGGATCGGAACGGCGCTGGAATCGACCTGGTCCTTTGTGTCGATTACCGAAGTCAGCGAGTACGTTCCGACGGTGGAGCAGTATGCAGAACGCCTCCAGCGGGAAGGCACGAGTCCGTCCGATCCAGCCTACCAGGCCAAGATCAATGCCTATCAGCAGCGACTGCCGGCGATGAATCAGCAGCGACTGTACCCGGATATTCCTCCGTTCCCGGTGATGACGTTCTACCCGATGAACAAGATTCGTCACCCGCTGGCCAACTGGTACACGGAGCCATTCAGTGCGCGAAGTGAGCTGATGGCGGAACATGCAACGTCCGGGATCAAGTTTGCCGGACGAGTGTCTCAGTTGATCACCGCATCGACCGGCTTTGACGAATGGGAATGGGGCGTGACTCTTTGGAGCCGCGCTCCTGAACACATCAAGGACATCGTGTATTCCATGCGATTTGACCGCGCCTCGGCGAAGTACGCGGAGTTTGGTCCGTTCTACGTGGGCTATGTCATGTCGGCCGAAGAGGCTTTGAAGCACGTTCAAGTTTAGCGGACGGTGTCACGGCCATCCGGGGCTTTCAACACCGCAACGGTTCAGTGCACAGGTTGCCGCCGCGCCGGTGATCTGTGGATGTAACGGGCTGGCTGAGCAATCGCTACAACCAGCAGGTTTGGCACAGGCGGGTGCAGCAAAAGAGCAACACTCGTCCCGATTTCGACGTAGAGTTGTGTTCAAGGACGCTGAAGAACGAGTTGCTCAGGCCACCTAACTGGATGTTTGCCCCGCGGGTCGTCATGGAACACATCAAGAATTTGATCGACTGGATACTGCATATTGACCGTCACCTGACGGAGCTGTCGGGCTCCATGGGAGGATGGCTTTATGCACTCCTGTTCGCCATTGTGTTCTGCGAAACAGGTTTGATCGTGACCCCGTTTTTGCCAGGGGACTCGCTGCTCTTCGCGGTTGGTGCGCTGGTTGCGATTCCGGAAACGAATCTGAATCTGGGGTTGATGTTTGTTCTGCTAACGGCCGCTGCCATTTTTGGCGATGCCATCAACTATTCCGCCGGGCGATTCATCGGTCCGAAGGTTTTCCACAGCGATTCTTCACGACTGCTGAATCGCAAGCATCTGCTGAAAGCCCAGGACTTTTATGAACGGTACGGCGGGAAGGCCATCTTCCTGGCTCGTTTTGTTCCGATCATCCGAACGTTTGCACCCTTCGTTGCCGGCATTGGCCGAATGAACACCATTCGGTTCTGGACATGGAATGTTTCCGGAGCCGTCGTGTGGGTGGGGCTGTTCCTGTTCGCCGGCTATGGCTTCGGCAACGTACCTGTCATCAAGCGTAACTTCACGCTCGTGATCTTTGGGATTATTGGCGTCTCCGTCCTGCCGATTATTGTCGAATGGTATCGAGCACGACGCGACGCGGCTGTCAAGAGCACTGCGACTACGCCAGAGTCAAATACGCCATAAGCCAGCACTGATAGGAAGCCAGTGATCCGGTAACTGGCAGCGTCATCCGGCTTTCGCGGATCTTCATCCAAAGCAACAGCAGCAGCACGACCATTGTGCCCGCCAGTTTCAGCTGGATGAAGAGGCTGACTTGACCATCGCAGATTGCCATTAGCCAGTATCCGACCGGGTTCTCTTCCATGTAGATCATCATGTCGCGAAACTTGATCGTCAGGAATGTGTCGTACAGAGACACCGCTGCGATCAGAACCATCGCGACGGGAAACCACAACTGCCAGCGACGAAACTCTTCAAGCATCTGTTTCATTTGCAGGTCCTTCCACAGAGTCGTTGATTCTCAGCTGGTGGAGCGCATCCTGTTGTGATCCGCACCACCGCCAGTGCCACAGAAGATCTCAGACTTCTGTCGCCGGACATGCACTTGGCAAAGGCCGCGCCGATTCCGGCTCGCGGCGGTCGGCTTCACCAGAAATTCAGAAGACGGGAACTCAGCAAGCGACTTCTGAGGACTTCACCTGGTGAACAAGCTGTGAACTCGCGCAGCAGACCAACAAAACTGCTTGCCCTCTGAGCAAAAGGCGCGGAGTGTTCCTGGTCGCTCTTAAATACAAAAACCTGCAGAAATGGCCGAACCTGCTGCGGCTGCTCAGCACTCGGGCAAGACTGCTGTGAGTTGCATCGTGCGCCCATGTCTCGCCACAAGGCCATAGAAGACAGGCCCCGGTTTGACGCAGAAACACGGGAAAATGCCTGTGGACGTTTTGAACGATTTTTTCAAGAGTCTGCGTTGTCAATCAGGAAACAGCGTCTAGAACCTCTCCAGAGTTGATCGTTTTGGTCGTTTTGATCACGCCAGTCTTTGCCTGAACAAAGGATCCCTTAATGAAGATTGCAATCATTGGTGGAGGGATCTCGGGGCTGACCTGTGCATGGCAGCTGCATGCAGCACATGAAGTCACTGTTTTCGAAGCAGGAGAGCAGCCGGGCGGTCACAGCAATACCGTGGAGTTCGAACGTGAGGGGCGTGTCTTCCAGATTGATACGGGCTTCATCGTTTACAACGACCGTACTTATCCCAATTTTATGAAGCTGTTGAGCCATCTCGGGGTTGAGGGGGTGGCGACGGCGATGAGTTTTGCTGTTCGCTGCGACCGAACGGGGATCGAATATTGCGGTTCTGGCCTGAACGGTGTGTTTGCTCAGCGAAGAAACCTCTTCCGCCTGTCCTTTCTTCAGATGGTGGCTGACATCCTGAAATTCAATCGCGAGGGAACTCGTGATGCAGACACTGTCGACCACGATGAGACGGTGCAGCATTATCTGATTCGCGGAGGATACAGTCAGGCCTTTGCCGATCACTACCTGCTTCCGATGGGGGCCGCGATCTGGTCCTGTCCGCGAGGCACGTTTGGTGAGTTTCCGATTCGCTTCATTCTGGAGTTCTATCGAAACCACGGGCTGCTCGCGCTTCGGAATCGGCCGCAGTGGTACACGATTCCCGGAGGCTCCAGAAGATATGTGAATCAGCTGGTTCGTCCGTTTCGAGACCGGTTGAGGCTGAAGACACCGGTCCGATCTGTTCGGCGATCTGCTGATTGCGTGACAGTGATGACGGACCGCGGAGAAGAACATTTCGATGAAGTCATTTTCGCATGTCACAGCGATCAGGCGCTGCGAATCCTTGATGCTCCGTCAGCTCTGGAAAGCAGCGTACTGCGAGGCTTCCCGTACGAGCTGAATGAAGCTGTCCTGCACACCGACACGTCGATTCTGCCTGCGACTCGTCGCGCATGGTCTGCATGGAATTATCGAATTGGTGTGGAGCCGGAGTCGCGTGCAACGATCACGTACAACATGAATATCCTGCAGCACATCCAGTCGAATGAGACGTTCTGTGTGACTCTGAATGACACGAAAGGCATCGACTCGAGTAAAGTCATTTCCCGTCACAGGTATGCTCATCCGATTTTCACCACAGACCGGATGGAACTTCAGAAGAAGCATCCGCAATTGATTCGGGAAAACCGTACGTCTTTTTGTGGAGCGTACTGGGGCAACGGATTTCATGAAGACGGTGTCAACAGTGCGCTGGCCGTCAGCGGAGCGTTTGGGATTCACGGCGTTCAGCCAGGGACAACGTCGGCTCGAACATCCGTTCCGACGTCAGAGACTCATACGGCGATGGTGACGGGGGCTGCGTGATGGAGAGCTGTATTTATCAGGGATGGGTCAGCCACCGAAGGTTCGTGCCGTCGTCGAACACATTTCGTTATCAGGTCTTTCAGATGTATCTGGACCTGGATGAACTCGACACGGTGTTTGAAGGATCGTGGCTTTGGAGCACTTCGCGAGCGGCGGTGGCGTGGTTTCGTCGCGAAGACCATTTAGGTGATCCGGATCGAAGCCTTTCCGAATGCGTGCGAGATGAGGTTCAGCAGCAGCTGGCGTTTCGTCCATCGGGTCCGATTCGGCTGCTGACGAACCTTCGGTATTTCGGGTTCGTGATGAATCCGGTTAGTTACTACTTTTGCTTCGATGCATCCGGGACTCATGTCGAAGCGGTGCTGGCCGAAGTGCACAACACACCGTGGAATGAGCGTCATCTTTATGCGCTTCCGGCCCCGGTCAATTCGGAGACCGGTAAGTCTCGCGAGCTATGGAATCGGAAAGCGTTTCATGTGTCGCCTTTCATGCCCATGGACATGTCGTATCGCTGGCTGATCAGCGAGCCTCGTGATGTTCTGAGTATTCAGATTGAAAACCATCGAGGCACGCAGAGCGATTCGGACGCCGCTGGTCAGTCGACTGGCGGTCCCGTTTTCGACGTCGCGATGCAGCTGAATCGCCGTGAGATTACTCCGAGCAGTCTGCGAACAACGCTGATTCGTCACCCGATGATGACAGGAAAGATCATGGCTGCCATCTACTGGCAGGCACTGAAGCTCTGGTGGAAGTCGGTGCCTTTTGTGCCGCATCCCCGGAGCTCAGCCAGTTCAGGGAACACCAGCCATGATGTGCTGAGTACTGCGGAATCAGCAGCGATGAATTCGACCACTGCCACGAGAACCGCCTGAGAAATTTTGATTTCATACACAGGATTGATAATGAGCAAGACCACAAAGTTGTCACCGTTTGCGTGTGATCGAGTCCCCGGAGTTGTCCGCACCGAGGATCCATCAAGTGTCCGACCAGAGCCAGCGCTTCCCCTGACTGGGAGAAAATGGCTTTGTCTGTTTGAACGATTCTGTCGAATGACGTTGCGCAACAGTCTTTCGCGGATCGAGAAGGGACAGGTTGTGCTTGAGCACGCAGGACGCTCAGAGCGATTTGGGAATCTTCAGCACACGGAACTGTCGGGCCATGTTCAGGTTCATTCACCGAAGTTCTACCGCAGATTGATCACCGGCGGTGCGCTGGGGGCGGCGGAGAGTTACCTGGATGGCGAATGGGAGTCGGAAGAACTCACGGACCTGTTTCGAGTGCTCCTGCAGAACGAACCGGTGCTGCGTCGCTTTCAAACACCGCTTTCCATTCTGAGCCGGGTTGGGAATCAGATCCGTCATCTGCGGAACCGAAACTCAAAATCCGGCAGCCGTCGCAATATTCATGAACATTACGATCTCGGGAACAGTTTCTTCTCGCTGTTCCTCGATCCCACCATGATGTACTCGTCGGGGATTTTTCCCGATGAGCAGACAACGCTGCAGGAAGCGTCGCTCGAAAAAGTGGACCGAGTCTGTCGGCAGCTGCGTCTGAGTCCTGACGACGATGTCATTGAGATTGGCAGTGGATGGGGAACCTTTGCCATTCACGCCGCATCGCAGTACGGATGCCGTGTCACCACGACCACGATCTCGGAAGAACAGTTCCGAATGGCGACTCAGCGAGTTGAAGAAGCGGGACTGGCAGAACGCGTCACTGTGCTGAAGCGCGATTACCGCGACCTGGACGGGAAATTTGACAAGCTGGTCTCCATAGAAATGATCGAAGCTGTTGGGAAGAAATACCTGCCTCAGTACTTTGCCACATGCGATCGACTTTTGAATGACCGTGGGTCCATGCTGATCCAGGCGATTACGATGCCGGAGCAGCGTTACGAAAGTTACAAGAACTCCGTGGACTTCATTCAGAAATACATTTTCCCAGGCGGGTTTCTCCCTTCGATTTCTGAGATGCAGCGATGTGTTGCGAAGTCGACAAGCCTGCGAATGTTGAAGCTCGATGATTTCGGACTCCACTATGCTCGCACCCTGCGGCTGTGGAATGAGCGATTCCACGACCAGCTGGACAACGTGCGGCGTCTTGGGTTTGGAGACCGATTCGTTCGGATGTGGCGCTACTACCTGTGCTACTGCGAAGCCGCGTTTCTGGAACGAGCGATTGGAGTGGTGCAGGTTCTCTGGGCCAAACCCGAAAGCCCACTCGCTATCCCAGGCACCGGCGGGGTTTGAGATTTGAGATCTGAAATTTGAGATCTGCGCACCGCACTCTGAAAACTGAAAACCGAAAACCTCCCCAGGATTCCTTCCATGCCATTGCTTCATATTGTTGCTCCATTGATTGGTCTTGCCGAATCGGGGCGTTTGCCGGATGCGGCGGTGCGAGTTGGCATCCGGAGTTTGTTGAAGTCGCGATTGAAGACGCTTCAGGCTGATTCACCGGAACAGCTGGCGGAGAGGTTTCGAACATTTCTGAATGAAGCCTGTTCGGGGCCTGTCGCCATTGTTCCTGAAAAGGCGAACGAACAGCACTATGAGGTGCCTGCGGCTTTCTTTGAAAAGTCGCTTGGGCCACACCGAAAGTACAGCTGCTGCTACTGGCCGGAAGGTTGCGTCAGTCTGAAAGAAGCGGAAGAGCATGCTCTAAGGCTGACGTGCGAACATGCGGCACTGGCCAATGGACAGAAGATCCTGGAGCTGGGCTGCGGCTGGGGCTCATTGAGTCTGTGGATGGCGGAGCATTATCCTCAGTCACAGATCACTGCCCTCTCGAATTCACATTCGCAGCGAGCCTACATTGAAGGAGAAGCAGCACGGCGCGGGCTGAGCAATTTGCGAATCATTACGTGCGACGTCAACGACTTTCAGACGACGGAGACATTTGACCGAGTGGTTTCCGTGGAGATGTTCGAGCATGTTCGAAATCACGAATTGCTGCTGCAGAGAATTTCCGGCTGGCTCAATCCGGCGGGAAAGCTGTTCGTGCACATCTTTTGCCACCATCGGTTTACGTATCCGTTTGAAGACGAAGGTTCAGCCAGTTGGATGGCCCGGTACTTTTTCTCCGGCGGAATCATGCCCTCGCAGCACCTGCTGTTGAACTACCAGAAGCACCTGACGCTGGCTCGCCAGTGGTGCTGGGACGGACAGCATTACGAGAAAACCAGTAACGCCTGGCTGAATCGAATGGATGCCAGCGAGAATGAGATCACGCCCATCCTGAAGAAGGCCTATGGTCAGGACTGGAAACTGTGGCAGTCACGCTGGCGCATGTTCTTCATGGCCTGCGCAGAACTTTTCGGCTACCAGAACGGAAGCGAATGGTTCGTCTCGCACTACCTCTTCGATCGTCGGTAAGTCCAAATCCCGTAGTGGAACTCGCCAGAGTTCCTAAACAAATCAAATCACCTTCGTCCCGTCAGGAAGCAGTACGCATTGTGGAAGATGGTGTCCGACAGAAAATGTGCGACAGAAGATAGCAGCAGAGAGCAATGTGCGTTCCAACTAAGCGGCTGGCGTCGTCGAGTTGCTAGGCGATGTGTCAATCGCTGCCTTCTTCAAGTCGGCGGATGAAGGGTTCCCGCAGGCCTGAGATCCAGAAGCACCCCTGCCGCAGCGATTTCAGTCTGAGTGGCTTTGCCTGCATCGGAACAAACCAGCTGACAACGAACAGGCTGATGACCAGCGTCAGGGGCATGGCGATTACGCCTTTCCCTTTGGTCGGTATCTGCTGAATCGACCAGAGGAAGAAAGCGACAGCTCCGATGAACAGCAATGCGCCGATCGCCAGCTTCCAGCGATGTCTGCTGACATAACGCTGGGCCAGGCAGTAGCTGATTCGGCAGCAGTCACGCCGTTCGGGCTGAAACATTGAGATGAGAAGAAACCGGGATCCGGGAATCGCGAGGATGGGCAATAAGACGACGACCGCCAGAGCATGCAGGATCCGATTCCAGAGTGAGACATAGATGAGTGTGTCGTCGACGTTCACAAGATCATCTTCGTCTCCGGAAATTACGCAGTACTGAGGCAGCAGCACTTCACTGCCGCAGACCAGGTATCGTCCAACAACCTGATAGTCGCCGAAATCCAGATTGCGTTCGTTGATATCGGGGCGTTCCGGCGATTGGAAAGGACTTTCAGTCATGCTTGTCTGCCAACAGTCAGGGACTTTCACTCAGGCTGAGATGTGTTGCTTGTACCTGACACGCCAAGGTGACGACGGATCTCGTCGAGATAGTTGCTCATATAATGATCTCGGACTCGCTGCGGAACAAGTCCCGCGCTGACGGCCATGGAACGCACAGCTCCGTCTGCCGCGGCCTCAGCAGCGTTCACTGCGGCTGGATCTGTCACGAGAGGCTCATCGGTGGCCTCGACGGCTTCAGATTTCCAGTCCTCCAGCAGAGTCTCAAATTCTCCTTCGCTCAGCGGAGTAATTTCGCGGTAACGGTCATCAGACTCCGCTTCCCCAGGATTGCGTTCGCCATCGGCAGGAGCGGCTTCGGGAGAGAGTTCATTGATTGTGGGAGCATCGGTGTTTCCTGCTGCCGCGGCGGTGATCTTCCGATGTGGTTCAGAGCGATAGACTTTCTCGGCGGTGAACCACACAAGAGAACCGCAGGCGGAATACCCAGGATCGATGCGAGCCACGATGTCATCGCGGTTCACAAAACGCACGTACTTGCCGTCGAGCATATCATTGAGATATTCGGCCAGTTCCGTTTTGACCATCAATGGCTGGCCAAACGTCATCACGCCATCGAGCGGTTGTGTTGCTTCTTCAGCAAAGTCGGCCGCACAAAGCAGCGCTAAGGCGCCTCCAAGGCTGTGTCCGGTCACCCAAAGATGCTTTGGCTTTTGCGCTGCAACGATTTCCCGAACCTGACCTCGCAGTTTTTGATATGCAGTGTAGAAGCCGCCGTGAGCACCTCCATGTGGAGTCGATGCGGCTTTTCGCTGGAAGTTCGTAAACCAGTCAGACATTTCGTTGAAGTCCGTGCCACGGAATGCGATCACCGTGACATCCTCAGCCGAAACCACATAACCGGCCATCGAACCGTCGATGACAGGCATGCATGAGTTGAAGCCAAGACTCTGAAACTCTTTGCTGGCTTCGAGTGGGTTCGAATACGCGATCTCACTGAACTTCGCCAAAGTCTCTGACACCGGCCAGCTGGCAGGATCATCAGCGTTCCATGCCGCCTGCAAACGCTGCAGCGGTGTCATCGAGAGGTCCGATGAATCCTTTTGGTGACCGTTACCTTTAGTATCATCAGAAATCACCGGTCCTTTTCCTGGAGGACCGTAGATGGCTCGGTAGGCCGAAATCACCGCCAGAACCAGACAAAGCATGCCTGGTCCAAGAAGCCACCAATTCGGGGCTCCAAACGCCTCTCGAAAACGCACGAAGCTGGCGACAGACAAAATGATCCCAAGACCAACCAGCCACAGGACATTGGAGGTCAACCAGTTCATTGCATGTACTCCGTCCAGACGAAACGGCTGAGGACAGCCGTTCTACACTGTGGGCTCGCTGTGTGGGCGCCATTGTAAAGCGATTGTCCTCAATCGCTCCACGAATACTGGGAGAGT
>JAXMBV010000041.1:0-58746 GCA_046349695.1 Planctomycetaceae bacterium
GCCATTTCTGATTACGCCCTGTCGAAGGGTGTTGACCGCGGAGTCGCCGCTCTGGTGAATACGTCAACTCTGACCATCCTGCCTGCGACACCAGATTTCACCGACCCGACCAACACCGCGAACAAGTATTACTCTGGCGTGTTTACTCAGAACACAGACGCAAAGTTCCGGGACATTACAGACGGTTTGTCCAACACAATCGCAGTGGTTGAAACAGCCGGACGACCATCGGTCTATCGTAAGGGAGCCAAGAAGTTTGGGTCCGTTCCTACGAATCGAGTCAATGCAGGTGGCTGGTGCCGTCCGGCAAGCGACGTCCTGGTGACCGGCCAGAAGGCTGACGGTTCTGCCCTCTTTGGAACCACACCATTCAACGCGACCAACGGATACGACGTCGGTTCAGAGGCTTATCCGAACGGAGCCTTCGGAGTTCAGGGAACCAGCCAGCCATTCTCGTTCCACACCGGTGGTGCTCAGTTCCTGTTCGCGGACGGAAGCGTTCACTTCGTCTCCGAGAATATTGACTTCGCACTGTTTGTTGGCCTCATCACCCGCGGCAATGGCGAAGTGACTCAGTTCCCATAATCCTGGATGCTCCTCCAAAACCTTCACCCCAGGAAGGGACCGGTCTGACCGGTCCCTTTTTCGTTGGTACGTGCACAGGATGCACCTCGAAAACGATTGCCAGTTCGGGCTGTTTTGGAAAAGCAGATCGCGACAGAATTCCTGACGGTTGCGTAATTCGGGAGATTTGGCGGAACTTCGTTCCGGCTGCTGGAGAAGGCATTCCACCAGAGATTTTCCCAGCCGAACCGTTGCGAGCCATCCATGGCAGCAGTCCAGATTTATTGAGCGGGCATCCAATCCGCTCCGCGCCCCGTGGCCCGTGTGCCACGATCACTCAGCACTTTGGGTTCACTGAACTGTGCAGTGTCATGCTGCGCGCGGAGGACCCCGTTTGCTCAGAGATAACGCAACGGTGTGCGTTACCATGGCTGCTTCCAGTGCCAGTGGGATTTGTGAGTCGATTACGGATTGTGTCGGCCGGACTCCCCTTGTTCGACTTCGTCGTATCACAGAAGGCTGTGTGGCGGACGTTGTCGCAAAAATCGAAAACCTGAATCCTCTGTGGAGCGTCAAAGACCGCATCGCGCTGGCGATGATTGAGGCCGCAGAAAAGGCCGGTCAGATTCGCCCGGACACAACGATCCTGGAAGCCACAAGCGGCAACACGGGTATCGGGCTCGCCTACGTGTGTGCTTCGCGCGGATATCGGCTTCGAGTGGTCATGCCGGAAACAGCCACGATCGAACGCCGTCGTCTGGTCACAGCGTTCGGAGCAGAAGTGACTCTGACGCCGGCGATCGAAGGAATGGCCGGCGCGATTCGTCGAGCGGAAGCGATTCGCGCGGAATCACCTCAGTCCTGGTTTATGCCTCAGCAGTTTCAGAATCCTGCGAACCCGGACGTGCATCGTCGAACGACGGCGGAAGAAATCTGGAAGGACAGCGGAGGCGAAGTCGACATCCTGGTCGCGGGTGTGGGAACCGGAGGCACGATCACCGGTGTTGCGGAAGTGCTGAAGAAGCGACGTCGTGGCTTCAAAGCGATCGCTGTGGAACCTGCTGCCAGCCCCGTGATTACTTAGGCTCTGGCTGGCGAAGAAATCAAACCGGGGCGTCACACGATTCAGGGAATCGGCGCAGGATTCATTCCAAAGAATCTGAACCTGGCGATCGTGGATGAAGCGATCACCGTCTCCGACGAAAACGCGGCCGAGACGACTCGGCGACTGGCAAAACTGGAAGGACTGTTCTGCGGCATCAGCTGCGGTGCGGCGTTATGGGCAACGCTGCAGGTCGCAAAACGCCCTGAAAACAAAGGCAAGCGAATCGTCGTGGTCCTGCCCGACCTCGGCGAACGCTACCTGTCAACAACACTGTTTCCGTCCTGAGTCTTCTGATTCAGAACCATTGAAACATACGACCTGACGGTCAGAACTGTGAAGGAACTTTTGATGAGCGACAATCTACTTCAGCGCAGTGTAACGACGAGCGTGGCTCGTAATCTGGCGAACACGACGAAGACATCCCCGAAGATGATGTCGATCACGCCGCGTTATCTGCTGAACCTGCTGCCATGGGTGCAGGTGGATGGCGGCACGTATCGAGTGAACCGCACAAAGGTGGAGCTGAGCAAAGCGGAACGCATCGGTGTGGATGTGACCGACGGCGTGGCATCGTTCTCGCCGGAATCCCTGCGAAGCGTGCCGCTGTTTTCGGGTCTGACGTCGGCGATCATCAGCCGGATGGCAAATCGCTTTCGTTCCGAAACGGTGTCACTGGGGAACAAGCTGGTGGGGGAAGGTGAAGACGGCAACAAGTTCTTCATCATTGCTCAGGGTCAGGTGGAAGTGCTGAGCAAGGGCGTTCATGGCAGCAATCTGCGCCTGGCCCTGCTGACGGAAGGCGAGTTCTTCGGCGAATCGGATCTGGTGTCCGACAAACTGTCGGACGTGACCGTTCGCACGATCACACCGTGTACGCTGCTGACGCTGTCACGTCGTGATCTGGATTCGGTGCTGGCGGAGAATCCGAGCCAGCGCACGGAGTTTGAACGAGCGATCAAGGATCATCTGGAACTGCGCTCGACGGTGAATCGTTACGGCGAACGGAACATCGATCTGGTGTCCGGCTTCGCGGAGAACGTGGAGATCCCGGAGACGTTCGTGGACTACTCCGCAACGCCGCGAGAATACTCCCTGTCGTCGGTGCAGACGGTGGTGCGAGTGCATACGCGCGTGTCGGACCTGTACAACGGCCCGTACAACCAGCTTGAAGAACAGATGCGTCTGACGATCGAAGGGATCAAGGAACGTCAGGAATGGGAACTGATCAACAACAAGAAGTTTGGTCTGATCAACTCCGTCGATCCGGCGATGCGCATCAGCACTCGTTATGGCGCACCAACGCCGGATGATCTGGATGAACTGCTGGCCCTGGTGTGGAAGAAGCCGGCCTTCTTCCTTGCTCATCCGAAAGCGATCGCGGCGTTTGAACGCGAGTGCACATGGCGCGGTGTGCCACCGTTAACGACCACGCTGTTTGGTACGCCCGTGATTCTGTGGCGTGGCGTGCCTCTGATTCCGTGTGACAAGCTGGAGATGAAGAGCCGCTATCAGTCGAACCAGTGGTTTGGGACGACGAGCATTCTGCTGCTGCGTGTGGGCGAATCGGATCAGGGCGTGGTGGGCCTGCATCAGTCTGGCATCCCCGGTGAGATCATGCCGAGCCTGTCAGCGCGACTGATGGGACTGGACAGTCTGGGCGTGGCTTCGTACCTGCTGACGCTGTACTTCTCATGTGCAGTGCTGACGGACGATGCACTGGGCGTGCTGGAGAACGTCGAAGTCGGTTACTACCACGACTATGACAATCGCGCACCCAAGGTGAAGTAATCCGGTTGGTTCTTTCGACTGACGAATGATCGCAAATCTGTGATTCACAGTGTCGATCTGAGGAATTGAAATGTCAGAACTGTCTCACGACATGATCAGTCAGATTGCTTCGCGGCTGTTTCAGGATGCTGTTTCAGCCAGCCAGCAGAGTGCCCCTGCGTCGTTTCCCGGTTCATCAGCGTTTGCCGGATTCGGAGCGTTGCCCACAGGTTCTGCGCCTGCTGCGATGCCTTCGATTCCGCCAGTGATGCCAGCGGGAGTTGTGATGCCGACGACGGTGCCGACGCCAGGTTCCTCGGGACCGACGTTTCCGGGAATGCCGGGAACACCGGCGTCATTGCCGACCGTTCCGATGATGCCGCAGGGTCAGCCGGATGTGTTTTCGCCGATGATGGCACTGAATTCCGGCTTTGGTCAGATTCCTGCGCCAATGGCGGATTCAGCCCATTCCGGCACGTCGGCTACGGGCACGCTCAGCCCTTCCGAAGCGCAGGGGATTTCGGCGTTCGTGGCGAAAGTGCGAGCGTTGAATTACTCGTCCGACACGGGATTGTGTGAGTCTTCTCAGACGACGCCGGAAGGAATGAGTTTCCGCAGAGCCGCTCAGGGGGCGGGAACATCCGGTCGGGCGTTCGATGTGAATCAGATTCGTCGCGACTTTCCGGCCCTTCATCAGCAGGTGCACGGGAAGCAGCTGGTCTGGTTTGACAATGCTGCAACGACGCAGAAGCCGCAGTCGGTGATCGATGCGATGATCCACTATTACTCGAGGGATAATTCGAACATCCATCGAGCCGCGCATACTCTGGCCGCACGTTCAACGGACGCGTATGAAGGTGCTCGACAGAAGATTCAGCGTTTCATCGGAGCAGGTTCTGCGGAAGAGATCATCTTTGTGCGAGGAACGACGGAAGCCATTAACCTTGTCGCGCAGACGACCGGGCGGCATTTCCTTCGGCCCGGCGATGAGATTGTTCTGTCGACTCTGGAGCATCATGCCAACATCGTGCCGTGGCAGATGGTGGCTCGCGAAACCGGTGCGGTGATTCGCGTCATCCCGGTGAATGATCATGGTGAGATTCTGCTGGACGCGTACGAATCGCTGCTGGGACCGCAGACAAAGATTGTTTCGCTGACTCATGCGTCGAACAGTCTGGGAACCATTCTTCCGATTGAATCCATGATTCGTTCGGCCAAACGCTGGGGGGCCCAGGTGCTGATCGATGGTGCTCAGACGGTAGCGCATCTTGCGGTGAACGTGCAGTCTCTGGGTTGCGACTATTTTGTGTTTTCAGGGCACAAGATTTTTGCACCGACGGGTATCGGTGCTCTGTACGTTCGCAAAGAGCTGCAGCAGGTCATGCCTCCATGGCAGGGCGGCGGCAATATGATTCGCAACGTGACGTTTGAGCAGACGACCTACAGTGATCCGCCGGCAAAGTTTGAAGCGGGAACACCCAGCATTGGCGATGCTGTTGGCCTGGGAGCCGCGCTCGACTATGTCACTCGGCTTGGCCTGCCCGCGATTGCGCAGTACGAGCATCAGCTTCTGGAATACGGCACCGCACGACTGACGGAGATTCCGGGGCTGCGGCTGATTGGAACGGCGAAGGAGAAAGTCGGCGTCCTGTCGTTTGTGCTTCCGAATCGTCGACCGGAAGACATCGGCAAGATGCTGGATGCGGAAGGCATTGCTGTCCGATCCGGCCATCATTGCTCGCAGCCATCGCTTCGACGCTTTGGACTGGAAGCCACGGTGCGACCATCGCTGGCGTTCTACAACACGAAGGAAGAGATTGATCGGCTGGCGGATGCGGTTAGACGCATCGTGCGATAGCTGGTGCTGAAGAATCAGGCTTCGGATGAATTGCGGGAAGTTCAGGGAAGGCACAGGATGGCCTCGAAAGCACTCAAGCTCACATCACTGGAAGAACTGGGCAAAGCGGCCGAGTGTCTGAAGACCATCGCGCATCCTCACCGGCTTCGCATGATCCAGATGCTGCTTCAGAGCGACTACACGGTGGGTGATCTTGCGGACGCGTGTGAGATTCCCAGTCCGATGGCTTCGGAGCATCTGCGGCTGATGCTGCGCTGCGGCTTGTTGTCGAGTGAAAAGGATGGGCGTCGAGTTTTCTACAAGGTCTGCGAGACTCATGTGGCTGATCTTCTGAAGTGTGTCGAAGGACGCTATGGTGTTCAGAAGAGCTGAGGAACGGAGTGCCGCAGAGGCATGATTGAGTAACAGGATTCTGACTGAGCACGGAGGACCATCATGAGTGTTGCGACCATTACACCAGGCCAGCTGGCATCGAAGATTCAGGCGGGCGAATCGATTGAACTGATCGATGTGCGAACTCCGGTGGAGTATCGTGAAGTGCATCTGACGATTGCTCGCAATGTTCCTCTTGATCAATTGAACTGCGGCAACCTGATCAGCCAGCGGTCCGGATCGGCGCCTTTGTATGTGATCTGCCAGGCCGGAAGTCGCGGACGAACGGCCTGTGAGAAGTTCCATGCGGCGGGCTACACGAATGTGATCAACGTCGAAGGCGGAACAAAGGCCTGTGTGGAAGCCGGGCTGCCCGTTGTCCGAGGGCGCAAGGCGGTGTCGCTGGAACGTCAGGTTCGCATCGCCGCCGGGTTCCTTGTCCTGTCTGGTGTCGTGCTCAGTTACTTCGTTCATCCGTGGTTTGTGGGGCTGAGCGGTTTTGTCGGAGCCGGCCTGATGTTCGCGGGCATCACCGATACGTGCGGGATGGCTCTTGTGCTGGCAAGAATGCCCTGGAACCAGGTCTCATCATCCGGCCCCGGCTGCGCGACGTGACGGTCCGTTTCGGAAGTGAACCGACCATGGTAGACATTCGGCATGATTCAACCCTCCGACAATTCCGTGATTGATGAACTGAGGCGGATCAGGCCAAAGGGCCGTTGAGGGTATGGCCTTCCGGAGAACCCGCGACTGCAGAAATTCTTCGAAAAACCGTATTGACAGAACGGAAAAATTGACGAAGATAAAACCACGACTTAGCTGGTGATCATTAAGTGGCCAAAACTTGGGCTGCTGCGACGGGGATACACCAGCCACTTTTCCAGTGCTGCTGCTGACTAGCTTTATAGAGGCGCACACGCAGACTCAGGGAGTCACAAATGTCTGCATCGTGTTGTTGTTGCTGCTGCTAAGCCACTGCGCCACGCAGGTCGGTTGCTGTCCGACTGCGTTTTGTTTCTGACGTCGGGGCCCTGCCCTGCCAATTCAGAGCTTTCTCTTTGGTCCGTGCTGAGACGCCGAGTCGCGTCGCGCGCATGAAGAACGTCCGGGGGAGTCCCGGCACAGCGCTCAAGATCAACATGTCAGGCTGGCGGCATTGTTCGCAGCAGCTGATGTGAGCGATCGCGGTACGGACAGCTTTCTTTCATTTGAACTGTGGGGAGACTGTCATGTCTGAAATTTCCTTGTTCCGAAATCCGTCGCATCGGAAGCGCGGATTTACGCTGATCGAATTACTGGTTGTGATCGCGATCATTGCCATTCTTGTGGCTCTTCTGCTTCCGGCTGTCCAGCAGGCTCGTGAAGCGGCTCGCAGGACACAGTGCAAGAACAATCTGAAGCAGATCGGACTTGCTCTGCACAACTATCACGACACCTACAACACACTGCCGCCTGGTGTTGTGCACAAGTCCGGCAATCAGAACGTTGCCGCACTGGGCTCTTATGGCTGGGGCACCTTCATTCTTCCTCAGCTGGAGCAGCAGAATCTGTTTCAGACGATTCAGGCCAACGGCGTGGATCTTGATGCTCTGTTGAAGAACACCGCGAACGCGACCGCACGCGATTATGCCGTGAAGACAAAGCTGCCGTTCTATCGATGCCCATCAGATATCGCACCGGATCTGAATTCGCGCCGCGAGTGGGACGTACCGTATTCGCCGTTTTTCGGGAACCAGCCGGTCTACCTGTCGACATCGAACTACGTCGCGGTGTCTGGTTCACGATGGTCAACGCCGGAAGACTGGATTGTCAGTGGCCGTGATCCCTTTGGTACATTCTGGGGAAACAGCAAGGTTCAGTTCCGTGACATCACTGACGGTCTGTCCAACACGTTCATTGTTGGCGAACGCGACTGGAAGCTCGGCTGGGCGGCCAACTGGATCGGCCAGCGTAACTACACCGGAACGGGCATCTGGGGATCACGTCAGAATCTGGCGATCCTGGACGTGAAGATCAATGACCCGGTACTGCAGCCGAACGGGAACCCGGCCGTTTCACGAGCCTTCAGCAGCCAGCACACTGGCGGAGCCCAGTTCCTGTTCGGGGATGGAAGCGTGAAGTTCCTGAGCGAGAACATTGAGTTCAACAATGTTCAGCCAAATCAGGCATCTCCTGCGGCGACTCTTGGTTTGTTTCAGAAGCTGGGCCGTCGTGCAGACGGTCTGGTGATCGGAGAGTTCTAGGAATCATCGCTCATTGTCTTTGCCGGAGTCTCCCGTGGTGCTGACAACAGCTGAGGGATCAGGAATACGCCTGTTGCAGCACCACGGTCCTCCCTTCTGATACCAATGCATGGATCGCACAAGCGAGTGCGACGATCAGGAATAACGTCTATGAAAATCAACGCCATCATCTCAGCGGCCCTGTGCTCACTGGCACTGGCGGGATGTTCCGATGGTCCGGAGATCGGGACCGTCTCGGGAACTGTTTCGCAGGGTGGCAAAGCCATTCCATTTGCTTACGTTGTCTTTCAGCCTGTCGATCCGCCGGGAACCTACGGCTCTGCCTACACCGATGCCGAGGGCAAGTTTGTTCTTCAATACAGCCCTTCGAAACAGGGGGCCATGGTGGCTCGCCATGAAGTCACTATTCGAACTGCGGCGAAAGACGAAATTCAGGTGGAAGACCGAAAGACCGGTCTGATGGTGACACCACAGCTGCCTGAAGGCTACAAGGAAAAGGTCGAGCTGCTCTTCGATCGAGAAGTCAAGTCCGGCGACAACATCATCGACTTCGACCTTGCGGAAGGACGGCTGAAGTCATGAGTGAATCATCGCTGCCATTCTACGGGACCGATTATCAGGCGAACACTGCGTTCGATGAATCCAAGCTGGGTTCCAGCGGCTCAGCAGAACGGCGGCAGGAAAGCGGCAAAGAACAGGAATTAAGGCATGCTCCGTGACAGGAGCATCAGTCAGGGGTGCTGCAATGAAACGAACGAAGATCAGTTTGTCCGGGTCCGTTTCCGGATCGTGGCGAGTCGCTCAGGTGCTTCGAGGTCTGTGGCCGGCAGGGCTGAGCCTGCTGGCAGCCTGCGGGATGGCCGCATTGTGTACCGGTCGAATGCCTGGTGTTGCCGGAATCGTCATCGGAACGTCACTGGTCTTCCTTTCGCTTCTTCTTGAAGTCGCAGCGTTTCTCAACAACCGCCGTCACCAGTCTGTCTGCCGATCCCGTCGAGTTGTTCGCAGACAGGGACATCAGTTCTACGTGTATGAGGCTTCGACGGAGACGGATGAAGAACAGCAGAGCAACGAATCAGATCGCACAGTTTCGCAGGGTGAAACAAGGGAGACAGGGATGACCAGATTCAGCAAACGGCTGACTCAGTGTGCCGTCACGATGGTGATGATCAGCAGCGTGGTACAGGCTGACGATCAAAGCGCGAAGCAGGAGTACTTTGAAAAGAAGGTTCGTCCTGTCCTTGCCGGCCATTGTTACAACTGCCATTCCGCGGACAACAAAGCGGCGGGCGGGCTTCGAGTGGATGACCGCAACGGGATTGTTGCCGGAGGCGGACGAGGTCCGGCGATTGTGGAAGGCCAGCCGAACGAAAGCCTGTTGATCCGAGCAGTCAGCCATGCTGATCCGAAGTTGCAGATGCCTCCGGATTCGAAAATCTCTGATGAAGAGATCGACGTTTTGAAGCAATGGATCGCTGATGGTGCATGGTGGCCAGGTCCGGAAGCTCCGGATGATCTGGGCACCATGAGCGACCATTACGCGGAACTTCGCAAGAGCCACTGGGCCTGGCAGCCGCTGACTTCTCCGGCGGTTCCGGCGGTGAAGAATACCGACTGGGCTCGCGACGACATCGATCGCTTTGTCCTGGCGAAGCTGGAAGAAGCGGGGCTTCCCCCGGTCGGTGATGCCGGCCGCGAAGCGCTGCTGCGACGAGTCACGTTTGATCTGACAGGACTTCCACCATCTGCGGAAGACGTTCAGAACTTTCTGGCCGATGAATCACCGTCGGCTTACGAAACCGTCGTGGAGCGTCTGCTGGCCAGTCCGGCGTTTGGAGAACACTGGGGTCGACACTGGCTGGACCTGGCTCGTTACGGGGAATCCACAGGTTCGGCTCGTAACCTGCCTTATCCTCAGGCGTGGAAGTATCGCGATTACGTCATTCAGTCGTTCAACAGGGACAAGCCCTACGATCAGTTTCTGCGCGAACAGATCGCCGGCGACCTTTTGCCGCATGAAACTCCTGAGCAGCGCAAGGAGCACCTGATCGCAACCGGCTTTCTGGCACTGGGTGTCAAAGATGTGAATCAACGGTTCAAAGTTCGCTTTGTTATGGACAACATCGACGAACAGATTGACACGGTCACCAAGTCCGTGCTTGGACTGTCGGTCAGCTGTGCTCGATGCCACGATCACAAATTTGATCCGATACCTGCGTCCGAGTATTACGCTCTGGTTGGGATCTTCCACAGCACTGACCTGTGTGCCGGACTTCGCAACAAGATGGGTGGCGGCGGACTGGAATACTATGACACCAGCCTGCTGCTGATGCTGTCTGAAAACAAGGAGCTGTCGGAAGAGCAGAAGACGAAGATTGCTCAGGCAAAGCAAAAGGCGGATGAAGCCAAAGCCGAATTTGAGCGGATTCGTGACAGCGCGGATGCTGAGAAGCCTGGTCCGAATGGCCGGCCGATGCGACAGATTGCCCGTCAGAAGTGGAATCGCGCTCAGGCCGAATACGTCGCACTGACAGATCCGGCCGCAACTGCAGAGACCGCGTTGGGAGCACGGGATTCCGGTTCACCAGGCGACACAGAAATTCGCTATCGTGGTGAAGCCGAGCAACTGGGGCCGAAAGTACCGCGAGGATTCCTGAGCGTCGTGCAGGGACCGCAGCATCCGACGATTCCGGAAGGAACAAGCGGACGCCTGCAGCTGGCTCAGTGGCTGACCGATCCGGCGAACCCGCTGACATCGCGAGTCCTGGCGAATCGTGTTTGGTACCACCTGTTTGGAACGGGCATCGTCAGCACGACTGATAACTTCGGAGTGACTGGCGAACGTCCGTCACATCCGGAACTGCTGGATCATCTGGCTGGCCGTCTGATTCATAACGGCTGGTCGGTGAAGAGTCTTGTTCGTTCCATTGTGCTGTCTCGCAGCTACAGGCTGAGCGGTGATACGACCGCCGAACATCTGCTGAAGGATCCTCAGAATCGTCTGGTCTGGCGCCATTCGCCTCGTCGTCTGACGGCGGAGGAAATCCGGGATGCGCAGCTCGTCGGCTCCGGTCGTCTGAACTCGACTCCGGAAAACGGATCCGTGGCAGCAGCACTGCGAGTGATCGAGCTTCGAAACAACGGACCAGAGGCGAAAGGCATTCTGGACTATGCCGCGAAGAGCGAACGACGCAGCGTGTATCTTCCTCTTCTGCGAACGCTGGTGCCGAAGTCTCTGGAGGTCTTTGACTTTGCGGAACAGGGTCTGGTCACCGGCAATCGGGAAACGACGACCGTACCAGCTCAGTCTCTGTATCTGCTGAATGATACGTTTGTGCGAAAGCAGTCTCTGTACCTTGCGGAACAAATCAGTGGAAGTTCGGCGAGTGATGAAGAGCGCGTACGACAGGTTTATCTGAGACTTCTGGGGCGTGCTCCGACTCCGGCGGAAACGGAACGCTCCGTGGCGTTCGTGAGTCGTTTCTCGTCGGAAGCCGGAGCACTGCTGGCCGAGCACTTTGCTGCGGCGTCTGGGGCGAGTGCAGCAACAGCACCGGATGCCGCATCAGTGGCCGCCGCGGAGCCACCGAAAGAAGGAACTCCCGATCCGCAGCTCGCAGCGTCTCAGGCCCAGGCGGCACAGCTGGCGAATCCTGATGACGTGGCACAGGAAGAGGAAGTTGCTCCGGAAGAACAGATCATCGCATCCAATCCTCAGGCTGCGGCATGGCATAGTCTGGTGCAGGCCGTGATGGGCAGTGCGGAGTTTCTGTACGTCCGATAAGCCGTGATGCGGTTATTGGCTGGTCAGTGAATTCCATCCATTTCGATCCAATGGTTCTGCAGTTGCAGAGCCTTTCTCAGGGAAGTCATTATGAACCCAACAGGAAACCCTTCGCTGTTCCCGTCGCGACGCCAGCTGCTGAAATCTTCCAGTGCGGGATTTGGATATCTTGCACTGGCGGGAATGCTGGCCGGAAGCAGGACGTCTCGCGCTTCAGAGTCCAGTGCGACACCTGGACCACTGGTACCAAAGCCGCCGCACTTTCCCGTGAAGGCAAAGCGCATCATCTTCCTGTTCATGGAAGGGGCGATGTCTCATGTGGATACTTTTGAGTACAAGAAAACTCTGCAGGAAAACGACGGCAAGCCAGGACCCGGTGGCGGCAAACTGGTCGCGTCGAAGTTTCGATTTACTCAGCATGGCCAGACGGGAACCTGGGTCTCTGAGCTGTATCCGAACGTGGCAAAACACGTTGACCGTCTGTGCTTCATTCGAGCACTGCACACAGATACGCCAGCACATCCGCAGGCCGTGATTCAGCTTCACACCGGAGCGAAGATTGCGTCGCTGACACGTCCTTCCATGGGAGCGTGGCTGCTGTACGGACTGGGAACGGAAAACCAGGATCTGCCAGGTTACATTACGATCAATCCGTCTCCCAATTTTGGCGGAGCGATCAACTATGGGACAGCGTTTCTACCTGCGTACTATCAGGGAACGAAGGTCACGGATACCGGATACCTTCCGAACCTTCGAGCAAGCCAGATGTCACAGCTTCAGCGACAGCAGCTGGACCTGCTGCAGTCGATGAATCGTGATCTTGGCACACAGTCCGGTGCTCCTGAAGCACTGGATGGCATCATTGAGTCCTATGAACTCGCCTTCCGGATGCAGAATCGAGTACCGGAGCTGCTGGACCTTTCAACAGAGCCGAAGCATGTGCTGGACGCCTACGGTGTAACAGATGGGCCAGGCGGGAGCTTTGCACGGCAATGCCTGCTGGCTCGACGGCTGAGCGAATCCGGAGTTCGCTTTGTCGAAGTTCGTCAGGGTGGATGGGACCACCATAACAATCTTCACAACGGACTGATCAACAATGCGAAAGCCACGGATCAGCCGACCGCAGCGCTGCTGGCAGATCTTGAACAGCGAGGACTCCTGGAGGATACGCTCGTGCTGTTTGGAAGTGAGTTTGGTCGTATGCCGACGGCTCAGGGACCAGACGGCCGAGACCATAACATCACAGGGTTCCCGATGTGGCTGGCGGGGGCGGGAGTGAAGCCTGGATTTTCGTATGGTGCTACGGACGAGTTTGGACTGAAGGCTGTCGACGGTCGTATGCACACGAGTGACCTGCATGCCACGCTCCTTGCGCTTATGGGCCTTCATCATGAAGAGCTGACTTACAACTACGGCGGGCGAAATTTCCGTTTGACGGATGTTGAAGGCAACGTGGTTAAAGAGATCTTTGCGTAAACCTGAAATCGCATGAGGAGACTAACGTCATGCAGCTTTGGAACGAACTGGTGTGTCTGACCAGAGGACATGTTGCGGGAGAAGACCCTGATCCGGATTCCTGCGGAGACCTGCGTTGCCGCCGATGTGGTCGTGTGGTTCCGGTGGATTCTCCTCTGGACCTGCTGTTCAAAGTCCAGGGAAATGGTCAGCTTCAGATTGATCCCCAGCACAGCAGAACACCGTCGCTTCGATGACGGACGCAAAACTCGTTTCGGCGATTGTTTGGTCACACGATTTGCAGAAGGGCATTTTATGGAGCTGACAGCGGATCAGCTCATGACCATTCGGCGGACGCTGCGAAGCCTGAAGTTTGGTCAGATAATGATCGATGTCTGTGATGGTCGAATCGTCGAAATCGGGAGACGAAGTCAGACTCGTCATCTAAAGCGAAAGCGCTGCTGGAAGCTTGAACCGAAACGGCCAGCAACGTGCGATCTGCCACGCGATGGGTAGGAAGGCCGGACAGCCGTTTCGGTCTCACATGTTTGTGGCAGGAATTGCCGGTTTGGCTGGCGGATGGATTCCAGGTTCTGCAGATTGTCCTGGTCTGCCGAAGTGGCGATTGACAGGAATAGGGGTCTCCCTAGAATCACGACCTGTTTGGTGTTATTTACGGAAGCAGCCGCTCGGGTTTGCCGATGAAGTTGTCCAAGAAATCGGATTATGCTCTTAGAGCCTTGTTCACTTTGGTGGCAAGTCGTGGGCGTGGACCGATTTCGATTCGGGAAATTGCGGAGAAGAACGACATTCCTCGCCGGTTTCTCGAACAGATCATGCTGGATCTGAAGTCTCGTGGCTGGGTCAACAGCATTGCCGGACGAGACGGCGGCTTTGAGCTGGCGAAGGATCCGGGCGAGATCACGATGGGGGAAATTGTCCGGCATTTTGACGGCATTCTGGCTCCCATTTCCTGTGTTTCCACGTCTCATTATGAGCCGTGTACTCAGGAAGGGGCGTGCAAGTTTCGCCGAGTCATGCTGGATATTCGAAACTACATCGCGCGACTGATGGATGGTGCGACGCTGGAAAAAGTGTTCGGCAGCACGATCGTCCGTCGTGAAGAAGTGTTCTCTGCAGAAATGTCTTACGGGGATGGGATTTAGGTCATCTCCGTGTTTTTTTTGGCCAAAAGTATCACACACTAGGTCGTGGTTTTGTTTCTGGGGTAATTGTCGATGAAATGCTTTTCTCTGGTGACCCTGGTCTCCTTGCTCACTCTAGTGGGCTGCTCGAAGGGTTCCGACTCGAATGCTCCTGAGGGAACGCCGTCTGTCGAATTGCTGAACGTGTCCTACGACCCGACTCGGGAGCTGTGGAAAGACCTCAACGCGGAATTCGAAAAGGTCGCCGTGGCCCAGACCGGTAAGGCCGTCACGATTAAGCAGTCTCATGGGGCGTCTGGCAGCCAGGCTCGCGCAGTGATTGACGGGCTTGAGGCGGATGTCGCATCGCTGGCTCTGTGGTCCGATACGGAGCAGCTGCACAAGAAGGGTCTGCTGAAGGACGGCTGGCTCGACACGTTTCCGAATCGCAGCCTGCCCTACACGTCCACGATTGTCTTTGTTGTTCGCAAAGGGAACCCGAAGGGCGTCAAGGATTGGGCTGACCTCGTTCGCAGTGACATCCAGGTGATTACTCCGAACCCGAAGACTTCGGGCAACGGAAAGCTGGCCTTCCTGGCGGCCTGGGGAAGCGTGCTGAAGAACGGTGGCTCTGAAGAAGATGCTCGCAAGTTCATCACGCAGCTTTACAAGCAGGTGCCTGTTCTGGACACAGGTGCTCGAGGAGCCACAACCACGTTTGCTCAGAAGGGCATTGGTGACGTGCATCTGACCTGGGAGAGCGAAGCACACCTCGAAATCAAGGAAGCGAATGGCGAACTGGAGCTGATCTTTCCGTCTCTGAGTATCCTCGCGGAGCCTCATATTGCCATGGTGGATCAGGTTGTTGATCGCAAGGGAACTCGGGATGTCGTGAAGAAGTACCTGGAGTTTCTTTATACGCCTGAAGGTCAGGAGATCATCGCAAAACACTACTATCGGCCGACGGACGCCAAGGTTCTGGAAGCCCATAAAGCATCGTTCCCTGAACTGAAGCTGTTCACCGTGACGGATGTCGTTGGTGGTGGCTGGGATGAAGCTCAGACAAAGTTCTTTGCCGACGGTGGTGAGTTTGATCGCATCTATGAAGGCGGTCAGGGCAAGTGAGCATCGCAAGGTTTTTCTCTGCAGAATCGTTGTGTTTGTAGCGGCAGGGCGCGAGCCCTCCGGTGAGTGTGCGTCGTGAATTCACCGGACGGCTTGTGAGTGAATCTGGTGGATCGTTCTGGAACTCAGTGAGGTTAACGCCATGTCTCGAAATCGTGCTCCTTCCTCTGACCGAGCCGAATCGCCTGAGCCTGATGAAGAGGAAGTGATTGAGCGTGTAAAGGATGCTCTGCAGAACCTGCGTTTCGGGCAGGTTACTGTGATCGTACAGGATGGCGTTGTCGTCCAGATCGATCGGCTGGAACGGCGTCGACTGCTGAAGACCAAAGTTGGTGGTCAGTAGCCGCAGTTGGAAAGGCCTGTCTGCGGAACCGGACATACCGCACTGCAGCAGGCGACACAGGGCTTTACTTTTCGTCGGGATACCTGCAGCTGCAAATGCGGCTGCACCGCGGGTTCGCCACCTGGCGAATCTCCGACATAGCAACAGACGCGTGTCGAACATCCGTTTCGTTCGGATGGTCGCTGGACAGGACAATTCATGGGTTCCCCAAAACAACGCCGACGGTCCAGTCCGTTGCCAGGCTTTGCCTCCGGCCTCACTGTGACCGTCGCCTATCTTGGCATCCTACTGGTGATACCACTTGGTGCCTGTCTTTTCAAAACGGCATCGCTCGACTGGCCGCAGTTTGTGGCCTCGGCGTGGTCCGCTCGCGCCCGGTCGGCCTACTTCCTGACGTTCTCGACCTCAGCGATTGCTGCAGTGATTGACGTCATTCTGGGAACGCTGCTGGCATGGGTGCTGGTTCGCTATGAATTTCCTGGCCGTCGTCTGATGGACGCCGTCATTGACCTTCCCTTCGCATTGCCCACAGCGGTTGCGGGGCTTGTGTATTCCAGCCTGTATGTGAAGAACGGATGGTTTGGTCAGTTCCTGATTCCACTGGGCATTCAGGGAGCTTACTCGCGACTGGCGATCGTGCTGGTTCTGGTCTTCCTTGGATTGCCGTTCGTGGTTCGTACCGTGCAGCCGCTTCTGGGCAGTCTGGAAGGAGACATCGAAGAAGCCGCAGCGTCTCTGGGAGCCAACCGCTGGCAAACCTTCTGGCGGGTTATCCTGCCTTCGCTCCGCCCTGCTCTGGCCACGGGCTTTGCTCTCGCGTTTGCCCGAGGACTTGGCGAATACGGCTCGGTCGTTTTCGTCTCAGGCAATATGCCGTTCAAGACGGAGATTGCTCCGGTGCTGATCGTGCAGAAGCTGGACGAGTACAGCTACGCCGAAGCCACTGCCATCGCCGTGGTGCTGCTCGCAGGATCAGTACTGACGCTGGGACTGATCAGCTGGCTTGAAGCAAGGAATCGACGCTATGCATCTTAGTGCCCGACAAACTCGCGTTGCTGGCCGCCATGTGGCGAACGAACCACTGTGGCTGCGTATTCTGCTGATCAGCATTTCGTGTTTCGTTGTCACGGTGCTGATTATCGTTCCGCTAATCTATGTGTTCGTGCAGGCGTTTGGAAACGGACCTGCGGCATGGTGGGCGGAACTTGTCAGAGACCGCGATACTCAGCATTCGATCTTTCTGACCGTCGTACTGGCTCCCGTGGCAGTATTGCTGAACACGATCTTTGGCATTGCTGCCGCATGGACGCTGACCAAGTTTCGATTTCCAGGCCGCGTGCTGCTTCTGACGCTGCTGGATCTTCCCTTTGCCGTATCGCCTGTCGTTGCCGGCCTCTGCATTCTTCTGGTTTACGGAATGCAGGGCTTCCTCGGCCCAACTCTTCGCGAGTGGGGTGTGCAGGTAGTGTTTTCATGGCCGGGTCTGCTGATGGCCACGACGTTTGTCACGATGCCGTTCGTCGCCCGCGAGCTGATTCCTCTGATGGAATCTCTGGGCAGCGACGAAGAGCTGGCGGCCGTCAGTCTGGGAGCCAACCGCTGGCAGCTGTTCTGGCGAATTACCCTTCCCAACATCAAGTGGGGCCTGCTGTTCGGCATCATCCAGTGCCACGCCCGCGCGATCGGGGAATTTGGTGCGGTGAAAGTCGTCTCCGGTGGGATCGGCGGTCAGACCGACACGATGCCGCTGCGAGTCGAAAAGCTGTTTCAGGAATACAACAACCCAGGCTCCTATGCCGTCGCCTCCGTGCTGACTCTGATGGCCCTTGCCACGCTGGCCGCACGAATTTTGCTGGAACGATGGACCGAATATCAGCTGGCGGCAATGTCAGAAGAGAAAGAAGGGTAGAACCATGAGCATCAGCATTCAGAGCGTGTCCCGTCGATTCGGAAACTTCCAGGCACTGAGCGATGTCAGCCTGAATGTTCCCTCCGGCAGCCTGACCGCGCTGCTTGGTCCTTCGGGGTCAGGCAAGACCACATTGCTGCGAATTATCGCAGGTCTGGAAACACCGGATTCCGGCACCGTGCTGTTTCAGGAAGAAGACGTCACGGAGAAAGCAGCTCGCGATCGCGAAGTGGGTTTTGTGTTCCAGCACTATGCCCTGTTTCGCCACATGACGGTCTTTGAAAACGTGGCGTTCGGACTGCGAGTTCGCAAGGTGGCAAAAGACATCGCAAATGCTCGCGTGAAGGAACTGCTGTCACTCGTGCGCCTGGAAGGGCTGGGCAGTCGTTTCCCGTCAGAACTTTCCGGCGGCCAGCGTCAGCGAGTTGCTCTGGCGCGAGCGCTCGCCATGCGTCCACAGAT
Organism: Planctomycetaceae bacterium; assembly: GCA_046349695.1. Lineage (GTDB taxonomy): Bacteria > Planctomycetota > Planctomycetia > Planctomycetales > Planctomycetaceae > SXXK01. The sequence continues at coordinate 18,133 of JAXMBV010000041.1, forward strand.
GCTGCTTCTTGATGAACCCTTCGGTGCACTGGATGCCAAGGTGCGTCAGGAACTTCGCACGTGGCTTCGCAAACTGCACGAAGAGATGCATGTGACGACCGTCTTTGTGACTCATGATCAGGAAGAAGCCTTTGAAATGGCTGACCAGGTCGTGGTGATGAATCATGGCAAGATTGAACAGATTGGTACGCCTCAGGATGTCTTCGATCATCCGGCGACCCCCTTCGTGATGGACTTCCTTGGCAATGTGAACGTGTTTCACGGCCGCGTCAAGGCGGGACGTGTTGAGCTTGGTCCGTTCAGCCTTGCTTACGAAGCGTATACTCACGAAGAGCCTCGGAACGCGACCGCCTATGTGAGACCTCACGAGCTGGAGATTGACCGAGTCGCCACGGCCGCATCGCTTGCAGCTCGAGTGCTTCAGGTGAACCCGGCTGGCGCTGTGGTGAAGGTGCGAGTCTTCGCGGAAGAGTACGGAGTGGAACTCAACATCGACCTGATCCGCGACCGTGCCGCCGTCCTGCGACTGCAATCCGGTGACACCGTCTACGTCCATCCCAAAACGGCCCGCGTGTTCATGCCGGAGCCGGAATACGCGATTTAAGGATCGACTCGAGGCCATCGATTGCAATTGGACTACGTGGTTGTATAATTACCACACTGATTCGGAGCAATCGGCAAATCGCTGCTGTGACGACACCTGGAATCGACATCAAAGAGAGGCACCTATGGCGATTGGCATCAGTCCGCTGGTGGACTACGCATTCAAGCTCATGCTGGGAAGTCCTGAGCACTCGGGTATTACGGTGCATTTCGTCAACGCGATTCTTGGAGGGCAGCCACAGATGACTCAGGTGGCCTTCCGGGACTCGATTCCGGGCATCAAGTCGAATGACGATCAGGTGTCGGTGCTGGCTACAGACGCAAAGGGTCGGCGGCTGAACCTGGAGATTTTGACATCGGTTCCGTCAGAATTGCCGCAGCGCCTCACGTACTGTGCCGCGGCATCCTTCACAGGTCTGCTGGACGAGGCCCTGAGCTATCAGACGCCGCGGCCTTCCATCACCATTTGTGTGCTTTCGGGTGCCTTGTCCTCCAGTCAGCCCTCGTTGCATCTGGACTTTCGCATGAGGGATTCCAAGTCAAATCTGGCCGCGACCGACGATTTCCAGATTCGTATCCTGCAGCTGCATCATCTCCAGATCACAGCAGAGTTAGTCTGCCATGCGACACCTATGGAACAATGGGCTTACTTCCTTGCAAACGTCCAGACGATGACCATTGAAGATGTCCAGCGTCTTTTTCCCGACAGAGTCTTCCAGGAAGCCTTTGGAGTACTCGAGATGATCTCACAGACTCCCGAGCAAATGCTGCGGTACAACGTAAGGCTGGAACATCGAAACGGTGAAGAAGCACGACAGTCGCTGGCGCGATAGGATCGTGAACAATCGGCGCAAATGTTGGCTGAATCGAGGCCAAAGAGTGAAGAGTACTGTGTTGAACTCGAAATCAATCTGAATTTTACGCAGGGCTTGAGCGTTCTGAACACAAGGTCGATTACACGTATCATGCGTTTGGTGACGCCCCCGTTTGTTCTCTGCGACCTTGTGGTGGGCCGAAACGCCCTTGACCCAAAGGAGCCCAACGGCTTGTTGCCCGATTGTCGCGCACGTTGTTCGCTTGCTTCAAACATGCGCACGCCGTGCATGCTGGAAGCAGAATAAGACTCTAACCGCGGGACGTGATTCGTGTCGGAGACGTTCCTGTTCCCTGAAAACACAAAGCCATGTACCTGCATCGCATAGCACTAAAGAACATTCGGGGGTTCGAGAACCTCGATTTCCGCCTTGAGCGACCAGGTGGCTCGTACGCGGGCTGGACTGTTTTCACTGGCGACAATGGCTCGGGCAAAAGCACTTTTCTGAAGTCGATCGCCATCTGCCTGGCGGGGAAGGACGTTGCGAGATCACTTCAGCCGAGTTTTCATCGTTGGATTCGCCACGGTGCCGGTGACCTTGAATCTTCTATCGAGATTGACGTTGTGCGAGTGCCATCGGACGATGGACTATCGGAGAAGGGGCGTGGCCCGAGAGAGAATTTCCCTGCAAGGGTTTTGCTGCAAAACGGTGGTCGCGAAACATCACTGGTTGTTGCCCCGCCAGAATCTGTTGCAAGCAACTACAGTACCCCGGATCGAACGATTTGGTCGACGTCTGCGTCTGGCTGGCTGAGCTGTGGTTACGGGCCGTTCCGCCGTGTTTTTGGGGCTTCGCCTGACGCCATGCAGCAAATGGTGTCGCCGTCAACAACCCGATTTGCCACGATGTTTCAGGAAGCGGCTTCGCTTGCAGAAGCAGACCGATGGTTGCGTGACCTGAACTACAAGCGGCTGGAGAATCACCAGAATGAGGCTCGACAGCTGGAACTTCTCACAGAACTGCTGAATGACGATTTGATGCCTAATCAGCTTCGAATTGATCGAGTCGACTCCGACGGACTCTGGTTGAAAGATCGCAATGGTATCCAGCTGGCGTGGGGTGAGATGAGTGATGGATACCGGGCGGCGCTGGCGTTGCTGGTTGACATCTTTCGGCATTTCGTACATGCCTATGGAGTTGAGGACCTCACCGGCAGAGATGCTGACGGAAAGCTCATCGTCGAGCGAAGTGGTGTCGTGCTGATCGATGAGGTCGATGCTCATCTGCATCCTGAGTGGCAGCGGGAAATAGGCTTCTGGTTGAAGTCTCGCTTTCCAAAGGTTCAGTTCCTGGTGACAAGTCACAGTCCAATCATTTGCCAGGCTGCCGATCCAAATGGATTGTTCGTTCTTCCAGAACCTGGCAGTGATACCAGGCCATTTCCCTTATCAGATGAGGAGTACCAGAAGGTTATCGCATCACGGCCGGACACGATCTTGCTGTCTTCTGCATTTCAGCTTGAAGCGACAAGGTCACCACTCGCCATTAAGAACCGAAGAGCCTATGCGGAACTGGAAGCAAAACGGCGATCAGGGCATGCATTGACGGCACAGGATACTGCTCGAATACAGCAATTGCTTCCCTGGATCAATGATGACGAGGAGTAGTCGATGCGTCGTATTTTCCGGCCAGATCTGGCACCGGAGACCGCCAGCGAGCTGGAGTTGAAGCAGGCTGAAGTGAACGTGAATTGTCGGCAGCCCGGGTTCTCTGCGGACGCTGAATGGAAGCGATGTCGCCAGACGAAATTGCTTGATCGGAAGATCCTGACAACTCTTTGATCCATGGCAGGAGATCGTGAGCGTTGCATGTACTGCAGCGATTCCCATGGAACGGATATCGATCATTTCTGGCCGAAGAGCGCGTACCCTTCAAAGATGCTGGTATGGCCAAATCTTCTTTTGTGCTGTACGCAATGTGGTCGCCATAAAGGGGCTCAATTCCCGCTGGATCAGGATCGCCCTTTGCTGATTGACCCCACGGCCGATAATCCATGGGAGTTTCTGGAATTTGAGCCCAGGACGGGAATCCTCACGATGCGATACGCAGCCGACGGTTCTCCAAATGTCCGAGGGCATCACACGGTCAGTATTCTGCGGCTGGACGGACAGCGAGAAGCTGTTTCGAAAGGCTACATCCGGTCGTTTCGTCGGCTCAAAGCGACCGTGGAGCGGTTCCTGGAAGCACCATCAGAGGCGAACCAGCTGATTATGGATCTTCGTGAGGCCGATGAGCACGGATTGATTGGATGGATTCTGACAGGAAGTGGTCAACACGATCGGCCGTTCGCTGATCTTAGGGAGCGTCACCCAGCGATATGGAGTACCGTCATGGCATCGGAAGAGGCTTGCTGAACGGTTGCGACAGTATTCCACGCTGACAAGTCTGAGTCTTAGAAGCTTAACGGGCGCGTTTTTCTTCGGCGTAGCTGGGGCGGATGTAGATGGGTTCCAGTGTTTCCGGGACGGAGAACTGCTGCTTCCGCATCATCTCCACGCCGACCAGGGCGACCGTATCCGCAAGAGGCTCGATGGGCTCTTCAACCAGACGATGCCCCAATTCCATCAGCGCATCACGGTGTTTTGCCAGCCCAGGTCCGGCCAGCGGAAAACGAACAGGAAGTTCGTCAGGCTTGCTGATCCCGATTTCACCCAGAATCTCGCAGACGTCGGAGTTTGCGGTCCATTCGTACGACGACACGAACAGCTCGTTTCTCTGCGCGTCGCTCAGGATGGTGACGCTTTCGCGAGACGAAGACCGCTGCTGCGCCATGGCGCGATGAGTATCCACGGCGACCAGTGGAATGTTCTGGATCCACGCAAGTGTCTTCGCGAACACCAGACCGACTCGCAAGCCCGTAAAACTGCCGGGACCGATGCTGACAGCAACCCCCGTGAGATCCTGAACGGTGAGCGAGACTTCCGTCAGCATCTGCGACGCTTCAGACACCAGCGACTGTGCGTGGCGTCGACCTTCGGACTTCAGCGTCCTCGAGGCAACGACGTTGCCGTCGCTGGCCAGCGCGAGAGATCCTGACATTCCTGATGTTTCGATCGCGATCAGCATGCAAGAATCTCTGCGCGTCTGAGCGGAAACGACTTTAGACGTTAAACAGGAAGTGACAGATATCGCCGTCCTGCATCACGTACGTTTTGCCTTCGACACGAAGCTTGCCGGCGGCTCGGATGTCTTTTTCCGACTTGTACGTTTCAAGATCTTCCAGGGTGTAAACTTCGCAGCGAATGAAGCCGCGTTCAAAGTCGCTGTGAATCACGCCGGCCGCCTGAGGAGCCGTGGCACCGACCGGAATGGTCCATGCCCGCACTTCCTTCTCACCAGCGGTGAAGTAGCTTTGCAGCCCCAGCGTCTTGTAGATGGCTCGTGCGAGTGGGCCGAGTCCTGGTTCGGTGAGACCAACGGACTGCAGCATGTCGTTTCGATCGGCTTCATCCAGTTCGGCCAGTTCCGCTTCCAGCTTCGCGCAGATCGGAACGACCGATGCACCGTGTTCGGTTGCGTAACGACGAACGTCCATCACCAGGTCGCCCTGGCCTTCGAGATCATCTTCGGACACATTGGCGACGAACAGAACAGGCTTGGCCGTCATCAGGCCGATGGCTCGAACGACCTTTTTTTCTTCGTCCGTAAACTCAGCGACTCGAAGCGGCTTCCCGCTGTTCACCCACTCCGAACACTTTTCCATCACGGTTGCACGGAGCTTGGCCTCCTTGTCGCCGCTCTTGGCAGAACGCTGAGCCTTGGGCAGGGAGTTCTCCAGAGTCTGCATGTCGGCGAGCATCAGCTCCGTTTCAATCGTCTCGATGTCTGACAGAGGATTTACGCCGCCGCCAACGTGAGTGATGTCATCGTCGACGAAGCATCGAACGACCTGCATGATGGCATCCACTTCGCGAATGTGGCTCAGGAACTTGTTGCCCAGGCCTTCACCTTCGCTTGCACCTTTAACAATGCCGGCGATGTCCACCAGCTTCAGTGCTGCGGGGATGACCTTCTGCGGAGGAATGTACTTCGTGATTTTCTGCAGGCGTTCGTCCGGAACGCTGACGATGCCTTCGTTCGGTTCAATGGTGCAGAACGGATAGTTCGCACTCTGAGCGGCCGTGGAACAGGTCAGAGCATTGAAGAGGGTGCTTTTGCCCACGTTGGGCAGGCCGACGATTCCGGCTTCCATGAATCAAATCCAGTCGAAGAAGATCTCGCAGATGGACACAGAACGGCCGGATCGCATCAAATGGCGATGGTGGCCTTTCCGAAAGGTGCGAAGTTTAGCCGTCTCCGTGCTGATCTCCACCGGGCAAAAACCGCATTTCCGCCGAACTTCTCACCCATGTCAGGTTTTTCGGTGGATCCTGCGACCAGCTCGGTACGTGAAGCCCCGTTTTTTGAGGCCGGCATCTCAAACGGGCGAACTCCAGCGAGTCGGATTGTGTCGAAGATAAGGCAGCCTTTTTTCGGGAATTTGTCATCGCTCTTTGTTGTCGCAATGATCCGCTTGAATCTCAATCGCCCCGATTGGTATTCTCCCCGCGGACTTGCGAATCTCGCCGTGGCTCCTTTGTTTTGACGAAGAACCATGGATCGAAAAGACGAAACAGGTCCAGCTGCCTTGCGGTAGTGGCGAAATTGGCAGACGCGCACGCTTGAGGGGCGTGTGGGGCAACCCGTGCAGGTTCAAGTCCTGTCTACCGCATTCTCTGGCACCCCAGCCTGGTGCCCTCATCTCGCGAAAGTCGCGCTGGCTTTCGGTCCCTGGATCACATCGTGGGCCGAAATGCTGCGCGCGATGCTTTGGTTCTCTTCGCGAAAGCCGCGTGGGATTTCTTCGCCCGGTGTGTTAGCGTAAGACGTCGGAGACACTTCGATGGGTACTCGCGTCGGAGACACGAGCTACGATGGACATTGTTTGCGGATGAAGATCATGCCACAACGATTTCGAATTGCCGGTCTTGGCGAGATTCTCTGGGACGTCTTCCCGGATGCAGCTCACTTTGGCGGAGCACCGGCGAATTTCTCCTGCAGTGCGGCGGGTGTGGGTGGTGATCTGGTCGACGTTTTGATGATCAGCGCGGTGGGACGGGATCCGGAAGGTGATCGAGCCATTCAGGAGCTTCGTCAGCGGAACGTCGATACATCCTTTGTTCAGCGCAATCAGTACCCGACCGGACAGGTGATCGTTCAGCTCAATGAGCGCCGTGAAGCCACTTATCGCTTTCTGGAAGACATTGCCTGGGATCATCTGCAGTACGACCACGCGCTGGAAGAACTGGCGAAGAGTCTTGATGCCATCTGCTTCGGAACACTCGGCCAGCGAGCACCGGAATCGGAACAGACCGTTCACCGACTGCTTCAGGCGACTCGAACAGACTGCCTGAAGATCTTCGACATTAACCTGCGGCCACCGTACTGGACTCCCGAGGTTATTCGCGCCTCGCTGCCGCTGGCGGATGTGCTGAAGCTGAACAACGACGAGATTCGCATCCTGGGTTCGCTGCTGGAACTGACCGGCACGGACGAAGACATCGCACAGAGAATCCTGGAGCAGTTCCCCCTGAAGTGGCTCGTGCTGACTCGGGGCGCCAACGGCTCTGCGATCTTCGGAAAGAATGGCGAACACAGCGAGATCGCAGGTCGGCCAGTCAACGTTGTCGACACCGTCGGAGCCGGCGATGCCTTCACTGCCGCGCTTAGCATCGGGCTGCTGCTGAAACGCCCGCTCTCCGAAGTGCACCAGCGAGCCAGCAACGTCGCTTCCTGGACGTGTACTCAACCAGGAGCTACGCCGCTGTTTCCAGCGTCACTGCGCTGGTAGGTGCTGCCTGCCGGGCAACGCATCGAAGGGATTCTGTAGTGGATCTCGCCAGAGATCCCACGACTTTCGTTGATGACAGGAACTCTGGCGAGTCCCACTACAACTCCGGTGAGTGCGAGTCGTGCATTCACCGGACGGCTTGCGCCGTTCCGCTACAAAATCCAGCGGCGAAAATCCTCTCCGGCAGAGAGGATCTACACAGGCACTGCCGCGGTGATGATCATTTCCACCAGGCAATCGGCAGCCATGCCGGCCTGCACGCAGGCGCGGACGGGCGCATGACCGAGGGGGACCCAGGCGTCCCAGAGTTCGTTCAGTGTGCCGATGTCTTTCAGGTCCGCCAGGTAAATCAGGATCTGCAGCAGATGCTCGCGCGAGCTTTGAATCTGCGTGAGCGTCTCATCAATCTGAGCCAGCACCTGCGTGACCTGTCCTCGAACGTCCTGCGATCGGTCCGCGGCCACTTCGACCCAGCGTGCCACTCCGGCATGGATCACCACGTCGGCCCATCGAGCAGACTCGCCAATACGCTGAATCGAATGTGTCGACATCGCTGACCTGAACTTCCTTTCCGCTGACGATCCCGCCACGGTGATCACTGCCCATCAGTGAGCCGGGCCTGGTTCCATTGTGTCGCCGAAGTGTTCTTCCACAACGGCATCTTCCAGATCTTCTTCCGTCTTGAGTCCTCGTGCAAACCACGGATAAATTGCCGGGATCACTAGTGACGTCAGAAGCGTGGAAGTCACCAGTCCACCGATCACCACGGTCGCCAGTGGTTTCTGCATTTCCGCACCGTCGCTGGTCGACATGGCCATCGGAAGAAACCCAAGGCTCGCAACAAACGCGGTCATCAGAACGGGCCGCAGACGGGACAGAGCTGTTTCGCGAGTCGCTTCTTCCAGCGGGATCTTTCGCTTGCGAAGATGTTCGGCCGCACTGACCCAGACGAGACCGTTCAGCACCGCGACACCAAACAGCGCGATGAATCCGACACCGGCCGAAATGCTGAACGGCATGCCTCGCATCTTGAGCGCGAAGATTCCGCCGCTGGCCGCCATCGGAACGGCCAGGAAGATCAGCAGTGCCAGGCGAGTCGACTTAAAGGACGTGTAGAGCAACAGGAAGATCATGAGCAGCACGACTGGTGTGATCAGCATCAGTCGCATCTTGGCAGATTGAAGATTCTCGAAGTCACCGCCCCACTTCACTTCGTAGCCAGTTGGGATTTTGATGTTCTTCTCGACCGCCTTTTGAGCTTCCTCAACGAATGTTGCCACGTCACGTCCTCGAACGTTGGCCGACACGAAGGTCCGGCGACGGTTGGATTCATGGTCGACGGACGGAGGCGTTTCTTCCACGCGAATGTCGGCCAGTTCTTCCAGAGGAACAGGCATCCCGCCAGCTTCTCCCACCGGCAGCTGCTTCAGGCGTTCAATGTTGGAACGCCAGTCGTCCGGCAAACGAACACGAATCGGAAACCGTGCTCGACCTTCAAAGATGGTTCCGACCTGACGACCGCCCATGGCTTCCACAACATCCATGACCTGGCGAGCATCAATGCCATAATGAGCCATCGCGTCACGATCGGGGACAATGGTGATTGTTGTCAGGTTGGCCTGGTAATCCGCTTTTACGTCCACCGCGCCCTGGATTTCCCTGAGCGTCGTTTCGATCTCTTTGGAGATTCGTGCCAGCTCATTCAGATCATCACCGTACAACAGTACGGCGACGTCGGCCTTTACGCCGGCAACCAGTTCATCGACTCGCATTTCGATCGGCTGAGTAAACCCGAAGGCAACGCCGGGAACGTTACGATTCAAAACGTCTGAAAGCTCTTCGATCAGTTTGTCGCGCGTCATGCCGGGACGCCATTCGTGATGATCTTTCAGAAGTACCCAGACGTCGGTCTGATGAACGCCCATCACATCGTTTGCGATTTCCGGTCGACCGGTCTTGCAGAAGACCGTTTTGACTTCCTGGAACTTGATCACCTGCTCTTCGATCTGCTGAGACATCGTGATGGCTCCTTCCAGTGAAGCACTGGGGAGACGAACGGCTTCGATCAGGAGGTCACCTTCTTCCAGGCGAGGCATGAATTCGCCACCCAGTCGCTGTCCCACAGGAATGCTGATGGCGAACACACCCAGAGCAATCGCAGCGGTGACCTTCGGATAGCTGATCGCTCGCGAGACGATCGGGCGATAGAACCATTTGATCCATCGAACCAGAAAGACGTCCTTGTCCTGCATCTTGCGAGGCAGTGCCAGTGAAGCCATCGCCGGCATGAATGTCATCGACAGGATCAGCGAGCCAAGCAGTGCAAACAGAACGGTCAGAGCCATCGGACGGAAGAGCTTTCCTTCGGTTCCCTGCAGCATCAGAATCGGCAGGTACACGATGGAAATAATCAGCTCGCCGAACATCGTGGGCTTTCGAACTTCAATCGCGGCATCTCGAATGATGTCCACATGACGGCGTCCCTGAGCATTGTGGGACAATCGATGAATGCAGTTTTCGACCATGATGACAGACGAGTCGACGATCAGCCCGAAGTCGATCGCTCCCAGACTCATCAGGCTCGCCGTGACCCCAAACACCTGCATCATGCTGGTGGCGAACAGCATGGACAGAGGGATCGCCAGAGCCGTGATCACTCCGGCGCGGAAGCTGCCCAGCATGACCAGCAGAACCACGATCACCAGTGCTCCGCCTTCGATCAGATTCTTCACAACAGTGTGAAGCGTTCGTCCAATCAGGGCCGATCGATCGTAAGTGATTTCGAGCGTAACTCCTGGCGGCATCGTCTTCTGAATCTCGGCGATGCGCTCACTGACGCGTCCGACAACCTCGCGCGAGTTCTCGCCGATCAGCATCATCACCAGGCCCGTCACCGCTTCGCCTCGCGCATCGCGAGTCACCGCGCCCTGGCGAGTCATCGGCGCGATGGAGACTTCGGCCACATCGCGGACCAGCAATGGCGTTCCACCGGCTTCGCGACGAACGACGATTTGTTCAATGTCTTTGATCCCCGTGACCAGAGCCTGACCTCGAAGGAATCGCTGTTCATTCTGGTGAACCACATATCCGCCGCCAGCCGACGCGTTGTTGGCTTCGAGTGCCGAGAAGAGCTGTTCGAAGGTCAGTGAGTAACTGCTCAGCAGATCCGGGTCCGGGCGAATTTCGAACGTCTGATAGTAGCCGCCGTGAGTATTGATTTCCGTCACGCCCGGAACTTCACGCAGTCGAGGCGCCACGTCCCATTCCAGGATCGTGCGCAGTTCCATCGGTGACTTGCCTTCGCCTCGCACTTCGAACTGCAGAATTTCTCCCAGCGCTGTTGTGAGCGGGCCCAGTTCCGGTGTGCCGTATCCCTGTGGAATCAGCGATGAGGCCTGAGAAATTCGTTCGGCTACCAGCTGACGCGCTCGATAAATGTCCGTGCCTTCTTCAAAGACGATTGTGACAACGGAGATACCAAAGCGAGAGATGCTGCGGAGCTCTTCGACGTCCGGGAGTCCGCCCATGGTGACTTCGACCGGTTGCGTTACGTAGCGTTCCACTTCGACCGGAGACAGTGATCCGGCATCCGTGATGACGGTGACCTGAACGTTGGTCATGTCGGGAACAGCATCGATGGGAAGGTGCATCGCCGCGTTGATGCCCGCCAGTGCCATAAGGCCTGTGCCGACAAGCACCAGAAAGCGATTTTCCAGAGTCAGACGAATGAGTTGAGCCAGCATTTGGAGTGTCCGGAGCGAGTGTGTCGACGTGAAAGCGATCCTGGTCGGAGCCTTACGAATCCGTTTCGGCTACTCAGATTCCCCCTGAAGCAGCATCTCGCTCTTCAGCACGAAACCACCGTTGGCAACGACCTGATCGCCATCCTTCAGGCCGGACAGAATTTCGACGAAGCCGTTCGTCCTCAGACCTGGCTCGACGTCGATGCGGCGGAACGTGTGATCGTTTTCCGGACTGAACACGAAGGACTTCCGATCATGTTCGAGGATTGCGGATTCCGGAATCGCGAGTGATTTCCTCGGATCGCTGACCGGAATCGCGACTCGTACAAACATGCCTGGTCGCAGACGACCGTCCGGGTTTTCGATGACGGCGACAAGTGGCACCGCGTTCGTTGCGACGTCGACTTCACGACCGGCAAAGTGAACGATCGCTTCACGATTTTCGATGCCTTCGAGTGTTGTCATGACACGAACTTTGTCACCTGGCTGAAGCTGCAGTGCTCGCCATTCCCGCTGACGCAGATCGGCAGAAACCCAGAGTCGTGTCGTGTCGGCCAGCGTCATCAGCGGTTCGCCGGCTTCCACACGTTCGTTCTGCGAGAAGTTGTAGCGTTCGATGGTTCCGGCGAACGGAGCCTTGAGCTGAACGAGCGATAACTGATCTTCAGGGATGTCCGTTTCCCCGGATGGACCATCGTTGTTGTTCGAAGTCTGAACGGCCGTGTTACCAAGCAGCGTTCGAACATTCTGAAGACTCACGCGAAGTCGGCGCTCAGCGTCCTTCACACTGATCTCAGCCTTGCGACAGCTTTGCCCGGCGAGGAATGCCTGTTCTTCCATCGAAGCGGTTAACACGGCTTCGAACTGGTCCCGATTACTGTTACGCTCATCAAGTGTTCGAGTCGAGATAACACCGTTGCGCTGATTTTCTTCGGCGGCTTCCAGTTGAGTTTCAGCAAGCAGCAGATCCGAGTATGCGGACAGCAGGGTCTCGCGGGATTTACCAAGCGTGACGTTTTCGAAGTCCTTGCGAATCTTGCTGACGGCATCACGACGACGAATTGCTTCAGACAGTTTCTGCAGCCCGTCGCACGTTGCCTTTTCCCAGTCACGCGCTTCAATCGCGAGCTTCAGCTCCGACTGACGAAGCAACGCATCGGCTCGGGCATTGCCCACTTCCGGACTGCTCAGTTCGACAAGAACATCACCCGCTTTGACGGACTGCCCGGGCTTTACAAGAAGACGCGTAATGATTCCATTTGTTGCCGAACGAAGCACGATGTGCTGCCGATCGTCATATTGAAGTCGTCCCGGCACGACGTGTTCATGAATCAGCTCAGTTGTCGCAGCCGATGCGAGCTGAAGCTGTGCGGCGGCCACCTTTTCAGTCGGAAGGTCAAGGACATCCGTGACGGCCGCTTCTGCAGTCGTTGCTTCCGGTTCATTTGCAGCGGCTGAATCACCAGGAGCTGGTTGCTGCCACTTCCACCAGGCACCGGCCGCAGCCCCACCGACAACAAGAATTCCAGCAGCGATCCTGAACCATCCGGCGTTCTTCATACGTCACCTTTGAACTCAAGAGAACACACTTCCATTGCGGGGAAGTTTTGTGGAACCGAAAAATGGGGGCCCGATAAAAACGGAGCCTGTGGAAAACGGGAGCCAGCTTTAAACGGGGAGGCGAGGCTCCTGCCGAGCCGCTGAAGGGCTGCAGGTCCTCGGATTGGCACGCCTCAGGAGGACTTTCGCCTAAGCCTCGCGTGAATCACATGGTTCACGCTGAACAATGCAGTCCGCTCTGCAACGATGTCTACAACAGCCACGAAGTCGTGACGGCGGACATAGGTCGACTGATGCAAAGAGTCGACAGGAAGGACCGCAGATGATGCCCGGACGAATCCTCCCGGTAATCCTGGCGATCCTGAACAATGCTGGCTGTCATCGCACCAGGATCGACCCAGTGTGTGAGATCATCAGCGAACACCTGGAGCTGACAAGATCCAGCAGCACAGGCAAACGTCGTGATTTCCGGAATCGTCTTGTCCGAATCCGGACAGGAATCCCCGTAAACATCACGAGGCAACGCGAAGTGGAAATGCAGACCGCAACAGTCCGCAGAGCCGTTTCCATGGAAGTTCTGACAGTGTTCCTGCAACTGTCCACTGCTTGCCGCCGAGGCGTGGTCGTGCAGAACAGGCATCGGCCCTCGCCATGCTGCGATACACACCAGCAGGCACATGACCTGATGAAGGATACCGCGCTGGATTGACTGGGGGGCAGACATGGAGCGTGCAGACCAGGAGGGAACGATGGCGGAGTGTTGTCGAACTGTGTGACGATTGAGCCCATCGGCAGCAACTCTCACACCAATTCATTCAAAATCCCGAACACTGTGCAGAATCATGATCCTCCGGTGCACACAGATCAAGACAGAAGTTACGAAAGTCCGGCCATTCCCCGTTGTCTCGTTCCATGAAACCACGCTTCCTGGTTCAGGGATTAGCGGCTGCAAGACAGTGAGACGCTGTCTCCGATTCGAAGGTCCAGGCTTTCATCGGCCAGACTGAGCGTTGTCTGCTCACGGTCCATGGTGCGCACTGTCGCGCCGCCAGGCTGAAGAACGTTGGGCACTTCGATCGTGCGCAGATCATTTGTTCCTGCATCAATTACACACCATTCCAGCGATGGTCGGGCAATGACTCGAGCCGTATGTTCGGCGAACTCGGATCGCATCGGCTCCTGAATGGAACCTGGTGAAACGGGGAGCGGTGAATTCAAAACAATAGAGACATCATCGTCGATCGGCAGGCCACGAGTTTCTTCCATGACCAGCTGGTCACATGCCATTCCTGCCGACTGGATAAACTTGAGACAATGTCGGCCGACGGTCATCGAGTTTCGGAGATCGGAAGCCAGCGAAGGGCTTTCCGGAAGAACACTCGTACGAAGAAAGACGCCACCCAGTGACAGGCCTGGCAGTCGTGTGATCGCCTGAGCCAGCAGAACCGAATCTGGTCCCGGTCGAACTCCTGTGCGCTGATATCCAAGGTCGACATCAATCAACAGTGGAATGGTCTGACCGGATCGAACGGCAGCCTCAGAGGCCAGTTCGGCATGACGGAAGTGATCGACCACGATGACAACGGCGAATGCCGACGTGATGTCTTCAAGCAACGCAGTGTCATTCGGATGAACCAAGGGATAGCGGATGATCAATTGCGAATTCGGAGCTTCGGTGAGACGGCGACTCTGCTGAGTCAGCGACTTCAATGGTTCCACCAAGGCGCGGGCCACGGAAACGTTGCGGCAGGCAAAGGAATCACACCCGCCGGGCTCCTGCAAAAGAGCAGCGATACACTCGGCGCTGTAATCGCTTGTGATCTCCGGAGCCCAATGGACACCGCCTGGCAGCGAGCGACGCAGGTCTGCGGCTGTTTGAGCAATCAGCGTGGGTGATAGATTCCAGCGAGGTCTCATCGAGTCTTTTCCAGTTCTGCTCTCAGTGCTGCAGCTCTTTGCTTTCGTTCGGCGCTTCCCCAGTCCGGGTGAAGGACCTCCACAACACCAAGGATACGCAACGCTTCCTTCTTTGTGCCGGTGGCTTGTTCGATGATGGCAAGCTGCAGCGACGCTTCGAGCCAGACAGTTTGTCCGGGTCGCGACTGCTTCTGAAGTTTGAGCCAGAAATCTCTCCCGGGTCCGCCGACGCTGATTCCCGGCGTGTTTCCCGACTCCGCCAGCGATGTGGCCAGCTTCTGAATTTGTGAATCCGTCAGCGCCTGGCTTGTCAGGTTGTGCACATAGGCGTTCGCGACGGACGGTTGTTCGGCGATCGCGGTAAGTGACAGAATGATGGGAAGCTGATCGAGCTGTCGCTGCAGAGCCTGTGAGCCCGACGCTGTCTCTGCGAAAGGTGGCGCCGGTTTCGGTGAGGCCGTCATCAGCTGCAGGACGAAGGTTGCAAGTGCACGATCTCCCGGCTCCGCTTTCTCAGCGCTTCTCAGGATCTGGTTTCGCAGGATCGCGGCCACCCAGTCTCGGTCAGTCTCCTCAAGCGAAACAAGGGGACGGCGATCGTCCGCCGTCGCGGTATCGGCTTCCAGGCGTCGCATCGAAGCAAGAATCCGAATGCACCGCAAAACGGCATCGGCTCGAACCGTCAGTCTCACAAGTTCCGCCTGAACATCACTTTTTGGTGCGGCCTGCAGGGCAGCTGCAGAGGGCAACTTCGAAAGAACCTCGTTCGCTCTTTGAGCGGTCTCCATCAGGTCGACCGCGGGTGATGACGCGGCATCAATCCTGTGCCGGAAAACCTGACCCAGGACAAACGTGTCAAAGATCTGTCGGACAGACTCATGTGAAACCGCATTCGAATGACTGGTCCCGGGCTGGGCCGTCGCGGCCGTCGTGGCCAGCTGGTCAAACTCGTTCTGAACCGAAGTTCTCTCGTCCGAATTACCAGGATTCAACGTCACAGAATCACTCAGAATCAACTCCGCCAGAAGGCACAGTCGCCGTAACTCGTCCGTCGAAACGCCGGCAGGGGGTGTTTTTGCTGCGGCGATTTTCTGAGTGAATCGATTGGCCGAGATCAGGTCGCGAGCGGCTTGAAGCGGTTCCTGTTCGCGCAGCAATCGCGATCGCCACTCAAGAGCCGAGACCACGGCTGGCTGCTCTGCGAATTGCTGAATGTGATGATCGAGCGCGCTGCGGTACTGATCGAGCGTGGCTTTGTCCGGCTGAGTATTCCAGAGTTGCCCCAGTGCGAAGATGCGAAGAAGATCAGCAGCAGACTGTCGATCGGCAACTTTCTGCCGTTCAAAAAGTTTCGAAGCCAGTTGAAGCTCCGTGATCGCGGTGTCCCAGTCCTGCATTTTGACGGAGAGGTCTCCGGCCTGCAGCTGGACGTTGGCTGCCATCAATGAGTTTTCCGGGAGCTGTTCCGCCAGCGCGACGAGCGCCGTATGAGCTTCCTTCAGCTGCCCTGCAGCCATCTGGTCCGTAATGGATTCCATGGCGGTCGCGCCGTCAGGCCCGACCTTCTGCACGGAATCAAATCGCTGACCAATGCGACGTACTCGATCCGCCCAGACACCGGCGAGCTGCTTCTGCAACCGTCTTTGCAAAGGAAGAAATTCGTCGACCGTTTTCTGAAGCGAGTCCCGTCGTTCTTTTGAATCCTCCGTCAGCTGATGGAGAAGCTCGTTCAGCTGAAGCAAAGCCTGAAGCTTCAGCACCTGCATTTCAGGACTCGTCGCAACGCTCAGTTCCGCCGGCGCGTCCAGCAGAATCTGGATCGCTTCCGACGGCTGTCCCTGAAGGAGCATGGCCTGAATCTGAAGCGACAGCAGCGAGAGTCGTTCGTCCTTGTTCCGAGCCTCCGCCGCGGCATTCTTCTGACGCAGATCGAATGCCTCAAAATCTCGACTGGCGAGCATAATCTCGGCCATGAGTCGGCGAACTCGGAACCTGTCCGCTTCACCGCTGCTTCGCACGAGCTGATCGGCCTGTGCCTGAAGTTCCTTCAGCGACGCCGAGGGCGCTGCTCCCAGAAGAACCTGGCTTAGAAGAAGTTCCGCTTCGGCACAGCGGAGCCGATAACGGGCAACGCGTACGACGTCCTGATCGAGTTCCCTGCGATACTGTTCGATCTGTTTCTGAAGGATCGTCAGAAGTTCGTGAGCCTGCCGGCAGACTTCCCTGCCAAACTCCACATGCTTCGTCACGCGGATGGCACTGGTGCGATCGGGGTCCGAGACAATCGGGCTGGCCTGAAGACATTCGATCCTGGCCGCCACGCACAGGAATTCGATCTGGCGAACCTGCAGTTCCACATCTTCGTTTCGGCCAGGCTTTTGTTCCTTCAGAAAGTCGGTGATCTGCGACGCCGCCATTGTCACATAGTCCGCCCGCTGCGCGCCGCTGACAGACCAGAGATGATCTTCATGACAATCCGTCAGCATCAGCTGCCATCGAGTCTTCAGCGGGACTGACGTGGAAGCGGCAAGCTGCTGTCGACAATGTGTCTCAGCCAGTTCCGTCAGACCTCGTCGACGCAGCTGAAGAACAAATTCCGCATCCCCGTCCGACAATTCCTGCGCACCCGCTTCGCGCAGCGCGAACGCCGGGACGACCGCAAGAAAGATCAGAAGAGTTGTCAGCCGATGCCTCATGGCGGCAGTGTAGTCGTGGCAGGGACTGCGATGGGAGTGATGGGAAGCACGGGAATCATGAAGCCCGACGCTCCCGACTTGTCTGGCTCCTGGGATTCCCGTCATGCACATGCTCCCCATCATTTCCGCCATTCCCATGCCCTTGATTCACCCAGACAACCGCCGGATTCTTGGGACAATTCCCCGGCTGACCGCTATCATCTGCCGCTCCGGCGCTGGCAGGTATGACGCCCACGAGTCGCGTGCGTCCGCCGGGATGTACCCCACGCAGCAGAATTTGGCGGAAATATGTTGGAAAAGACGTATCTGGCAGTCGACCTGGGCGCGGAGAGCGGTCGAATCATGGCGGGGCGGTTTGACGGTCGCCATGTGTCCCTTCATGAGATTCATCGGTTCAGCAACGGCCCCGTTCGACTCGGCGGAACTCTTCGCTGGAACCTCGTGGGGCTGTGGTCCGAAATCCAAAACGGTCTGCGGGAAGCAGCTGCACGGTACGGCAATTCCATCACCACTATCGGTGTCGATACCTGGGGCGTCGATTTCGTTCTGATGAATCGCAACGATGAACTTCTGGGACAGCCCTGGAACTACCGTGACTCACGGACCGATGGAATGCTCGCGAAAGCGCTGCAGCGAGTTTCCCGGTCCGAGATTTTTTCTCAGACCGGTCTGCAGTTCATGCAGATCAATTCACTGTACCAGCTGCTGGCGATGTGTGAGCGAGATCCGGAACTCGTGTCACAGGCAACGCGCTTCCTGATGATCCCGGACTTCTTCAACTGGTGTCTCAGCGGAAGCCGCGTCGTCGAATTCACCAACGCGACAACGACTCAGATGCTGAACGCGACGACTCGAACGTGGGCCGTTGACCTGCTGCGAAAGCTGGACATCCCGACTCAGATGTTCCCCGACATTGTTTCGCCGGGAACTCAGCTGGGAGGACTTCGCAAGGACGTTGCCGAATACACAAATCTCTCCGGCGTGAAGGTCGTTGCACCGGCTACGCATGACACCGGATCTGCTGTGGCCGCCGTGCCGACGTCTCACACAGGCAATCCTGACTGGGCCTACATCAGCAGCGGCACATGGTCACTGATGGGCGTCGAAGTCAAGAACGCCATTCTGACTGAACAGGCTCTTCAGCGCAACGTGACCAATGAAGGCGGCATTGATGGAACGTATCGCCTGCTGAAAAACATCATGGGACTCTGGCTCGTCCAGCGCTGCAAAGTGGCATTTGAAGAACGAGGTCTGAAGGCCGACTACGCCGAGCTGACTCGCAAAGCCGCTGGAGCCACACCGTTCCGGTCGCTTGTCGACCCGGACTGCCCGGATTTCCTGCGACCTGCTGACATGACGGAAGCCATTGCGACTGAATGTCGTCGAGCCGGTCAGCCGGTTCCGGAAGACGAAGGCCAGTTCGTTCGCTGTGCCCTCGAGAGCCTGGCACTAAAGTATCGCATGGTCCTGGGCTGGTTCGAAGAAATGACGGGCGTCAAGGTTCAGGTGATTCACGTGGTGGGCGGCGGTGCTCAGAATGCTCTGCTGAATCAGTTCACGGCGGATGCCTGCAAAGTTCCGGTGATTGCAGGACCAGTGGAAGCCACGGCCCTCGGAAATGTCATGGTCCGGACGATGTCGGCTGGTGATGTTTCCAGCCTGAGCGAAATTCGTGATGTCGTGCAGCCGATCAGATCATTACGTTCATCCAAAGAACCCGGACGCCTGGGACGACGCATGGGAACGATTCCGCCGTATTTCTGCAGGCGCCTGATCGTTCAGGATTCAATGGAGCCTGCGGGCTCGGGATCTTCCATTCCTTCTTACTCTCAATCGTGTGACACATCATGGGCTTGTTTGATCGTCTGAAACGTGGTCTTGAAAAGACAAAGCAGATTCTGCGACCGACATTCGCGACCTGTTCAAGTCCGGAGAGATCCTGGATGACAAGCTGCTTCAGGACTTTGAAGCGTCTGATTCGTACGGACATGGGCGTCGCCTACCGACTCGGATTGTCCGAGAAGCTCCGTGCTGAACACGGTGGCCGAACAGTCAATGTCGATGCCATCTGGAAGACTGTGCGTGATGAACTCATTGAGCTTCTGAAGGGACAAGACGACGTTCGCTGGGACCTCACAAATCCTCTTTCGCCCCTGACGGCTTCCGGGCCGACCGTGATTCTGGTGGCAGGTGTCAACGGCGTCGGCAAAACAACCTCGATCGCCAAGCTCACGAATCTGCTGATGAGGAGCAGAACAAAGTGGTTCTCGCAGCCGGCGACATTCCGTGCCGCAGCAGTTGAGCAACTGACGATGTGGTCGCAGCGACTGGATACCCGATCGTCCGGAAGGAAAGCAATTCCGATCCGGCGGCTGTCGCGTTCGAAGGCGTGCAGAAAGCGATCGAAAGTCGGAGCAGCTATCTGATCGTTGATACGGCAGGTCGGTTGCAGACTCGAAGAATCTGATGGATGAGCTGACGAAGATTCGGCGCGTCATGCAGAAGATCATTCCCGATGCGCCCGCACGAGTCTTCTGGTGATCGATGCCGACCGGCCAGAACGGTTTGAGCCAGGCCAAGAGCTTTTCCAGGCCATCGGCTGCGGGCGCGTCTCCTGCGCGAAGCTCGACTGGCAGCCCGCGGCGGCGTCGTTATCCGCCATTTCGCCAGGACATGGGTTTCCCTGGCGGTACATCAGCGTCGGAGAACAAGTCGACGACATCGAACTCTTCGACCCCATCGGCTTCGTGGACGCGGCTGTTTGAAAGTAAAGTAGTACGTGCAGATGGACTTTGGAGTGCTGCGGCCTGCTGCAGCTTTCTCCTCCGCAGCCTGCTGTGATCAATACTATTACTCAACGGCGGGCTGCTGAACCAAAGCCAGCAGGCTGCCACCGGTCAAAACACTCCGCCAATTTTTCTCTTGACTTTCCTGCGCGGATGCACGCGTTAGCATGCGGGTCTGCTGAGTTTGATCGGCTATGCGGAGGTTTTCGAAGATATCCGCCGCAGGTGTTCTGATTCGACTGTGTGCGTGTCTGACCATCGCCGCTGCGTTCCTGCCGGTGCCTTCGGTGCAGGCGGGCGACAAGGTAAGGATTCGCATTAGCCAATCGGCGACTATTGATATCACCATCAATGGCCGGCCAGCACGCATCTACAACTACGGCGAAACGCTGCCAAAGCCCTATCTGCTGCCTGTTCGAACTCGGCCGCGGGTGTCGTCATCAATCGAGAACTCGGAATCCATCGACGCCGATCATCCCCATCATAAAGGAGTAGCGGAACGCCATCGACGAAGTCAACGGCGTGAAGTTCTGGGCGGAAAAAGGTGTGATCCGCAACACCTGATGGCTTTGCATTCGACGGATGCAGAATCGGCATCGCCCACAGGAGCCGCAACGGTGGCTGAATCCGCAAACCGAAAAGCCGGAAGTCATCGAGAAAGCAATGATCACATTCTTTACCGTCGCCTGGTCATTTATGACATGACGTTCACGGCCTCCTGGCCACGATGTCGTGTTTGAAGACACCAAGAAAGGCCTGTTCATTCGCATGGCTCATCGACCGAAGAAAAGAACGGCGGGCGAGTCGTCGCGAGTGACGGAACGAAGACAACGGCCAACTGCTGGGGCAAAGTCCTTTCCGTGGATCGACTACAGCGGCGAAGTGAATGGGAAGACAGTCGGCGTGACCATCATGGATCATCCGAAGAACTTCCGCCCTTCCCGCTACCACGTGCGCGACTACGGTCTGTTCTCCGTCAGCCCGTTTGGCGAAAAGGCCTACACAAACGGTGCAAAGGAAGCGGCTCCAGTGCATCTCAAGGCGGGCGAATCGCTGCGACTGCGATATGCGATGTACTTCCACGATGGTGACGCCGAAGCGGCTCAGCCACAGAAGGCGTACGAGCAGTTCATCAAGGTGGAGGGTCCTTAGGCATCTCACGGAACCCTGGTTTCCATGTAGCGGCGCAGCGCCGAGCGCTCGGGGTCTGCACATTAACCGGGGGGCTCGCGCTTCCGCTACCTTTCAATTGTCTCGTTGTCGCCAACATTGTTCGCTGGCCCGATGCAACACCATGCTGAACCCGAAGCTCTACAAAAGCAGCCGAGTCTATGACTTCTTCATGAAGTCGCTTGGTGCGACGCAGTCTGGATCGCTTCCTGCGCAGCGTTGTGCTGGATTATGCCAGGACCCATTCGAATCCTTGATGCGGGCTGTGGCACCGGAGTGCTGGGCCTGCATCTGCTGGAAGATTCCCCGAAGCGAAGCTCGTCACCGGCCGATCTCGAACCGAACTTTCTGACAACAACGCTCGCCAATGCGGAAGCTCGTGGAATCAACCCGGGGCGAATCTCCGCAGGCGTTGCCAACATCTCGCGTCCCAACGAACTGACTCATCTGGACGGAACGAAAGAAACACTGGCCGACGAATCGATCAGTATCATCTGCATCGGTGCGGTTGTCGAATATTCTGACGACATCAAGGCCAGCACATCCGGCAGATGGTCCGCATGCTGGTTCCCGGGGGAACGCTGATCAACATCGAGATGAACGAGAGCCCATCAGGCCGATTCGTATCTCGACGCTATCACTATTCCAACATCGCCCTTTCCGTCATGCAGGACGTCCTTCGCGAAGAAGGCTGCGAGGTGTCCTTCACGAAGCTGAGCCTCATTCATCTTCCCGCCAAACTGACTCGAGTCGGCATCATCGCCCGCAAGCCGCGGAAGTAACGCATCTCATGGAGAAGTCCAGCATAGGTAGCGGAAGGGCATAAGCCGTCCGGTGCCGCTTTTGTTCGCAAAGCCCCCAGGGCTCGTCACAGCATGGCGAAGTCCGCCGCCGGTAGGGAGTCTCCTCGGAAGGCGACCCCGTGCAAAGGACGGAAGTTGTTTCGCGTAACGATCGTCAGTTCAATATTGAGTGGAGCAAAGGTCAAAATGTTGGCGAGTGTCCGCAAACCAGCAAAAGATCTTGACGGGACTGGTCACACTTAACTATGAACCGAACCATTTCCGTAGGTCTGTTCGTCCAGCCGCTGGATGAATCAAGTGATCCTCAGCTTCGTCAATGTGGCTTGAAATAAATTGGGACCCACATTGATCCTTTCGAATTCTGATATGCTGCACAAAGGAGAAAGTGGGTCATGCCAGACAGTCGGAAACGGATCTCTTGGAGAAACCTGCGTTGCATACGCCGGACTGTAAAAAAATTGCTGTTGCCTCCAAGCCATTTATCTCCTGGCTGCATTCGTTTGCTTCAATGGGTTTGCCCTGACCTGTTTGTCTCAAACAGAATCATTGGACGAAATTCGCAGTAGCGTGATCGAAGGGAGATCAAAGCTGCGAAGCTGCTGTTTTGAAGCGAATATGCGTTTGGAGAAGACTGTCCAAAGGAGTCACTTCAAGAACAGTATCGAACATGGATTTCTTGATCGATTTCCCTCCAGATTCACAGGCAAATGAGTGCTTTGCCCGTGGAAACAGAACGTCGATACGGTCATCTGCCGAAATCGCTGTGCTACAGAATTTGGACAAAGTTTGAGGGCCGGGAGGCGTACTGGATTCCCCGAATATCTTTCACATCGATTTTGAAAATGTTTCCACCGCAGGCGAGAGTACAAGTCCTTGACCCAAGACTAAGTAGGACTCGTTCCTACTGTTGAGTTTCGGACAGGCAAAGACCAACAGGAATATGCTTCCACAGCGAAGTCGTGGCTAAAAGGAGATAAATGGGAAGTGGATTCGACCACGGTGGTCGGATGTGGAATCACCATAAACTTCAGGCACAAGAGTGACAGATTGCAGAAGAAGTTGGTGGTGGATGTAAGCAAAGACTTCGCTCACGCGTTATGGAAGTGCACGAGGTTGAAGGTGATGGAAACGTGGCATTGTTGACCTCGACTACCAATTGGGACAAACGCGGTGACGTTTGGCTGCCGACAAGTCTTTCTCGCAACGCCGCACGGTCGATGGATCAACCTCCGAGAGTTGTCTTCTTGAGTTTGACTGGAAAAAAGGTTAATGAAGTACTTGAGGTGGATGAATTCGATAATGTAGACGCTCTTCTTCCTGTCGGGACGGTGGTCACGAAACTCAAGCAGAATCACCCTGAGGGACGGGTGAATGACCTCCTTGATTTCAATGTCGTCGGGAAAACCTATCTTGATTGGACGGATTGGCGAGGGTGGACTCTGAATCTATCGTAATACACGGCGTGAATTCGTTTGGTAGGAGATTGTCGAGCTTCGGTAACGGATCGTTCACCAGGACTAACTTCCACGGGGAGTCACGCACTAACAAGGGGAGCAGACGGCAGGCCGTCATCTTGGTCTAGCGTCCCAAGTGCCTCGAACTCGGAGATTGCGTCAAGCCGCTTTATTCCATGCCAGAACTATCCTGACGAGCTCGACCGCCGTACGACTTATGGGTGAGCGTCATGACTGCTCGGCACAGTCATGGCTAGCGAGCCTGTGAACCGCGGTTACGAAACAAGGTGCTGGGTTCCCGCCGTTCCGCCTGCGGGAATGACGGCGAATGCGCGGGGGCACGGAGGACTGACGTCCAGCCGCTCGCCGTTCGGCAGGAATGACGGTGGGGGCGGATGGATATTCCGACTGTGACGGCTGTGAGGATCTTCGGCGGGAACGAAAATGGCGGGTCCGTCTCCCGCTGCTGGTGAATTGCGTGGTAAACTGTGTCGGCTGAGAAACATCGGTCTGGAGTGACAGATCGGCCAGGGAACGCCTGCACAGGAAGACAATCATGTTACATGCCGTGATCATGGCTGGTGGCAGTGGAACTCGATTCTGGCCTCAGAACCGACAGCGGATGCCCAAACAGCTGCTTCGGCTGGCGGTGATCGGACCATGATTGGCAGACTCTGGATCGCTGCAGTGACTGGGTTGATGCGTCACGAGCGTGGGTTGTGACGAACGATGTGCAGGCGGACATGACGCGCCAGCCTTCCCGAACTTCCGGCCGCTAATGTGCTCGTCGAACCCGCTGCAAGAAATACGGCTCCGTGTGTGGGTCTGGCGGCGATTGAGATTCTGGAAACCGATCCGGACGGCATCATGTTTGTCATGCCGGCGGACCATGTGATTCAGCCGGTCGAAGCGTTTGCCCGAGGTGCTCGACGAGCCATCCGGATTGTCGAAAAGGATCCAGGCTGCCTGGCTCTCTTTGGTGTCATTCCGGCGTTTCCTGCGACGGGTTATGGATACATCGAACGAGGCACGCAGATTGCCGACGGCTCGCCTCGCGTGTACAGCGTGAGCGCTCGTTTCGCGAAAAGCCGCACCAGAGTCTGGCGGAGCAGTATCTTCGCGAAGGACGCTTCTTCTGGAACTGCGGGATCTTCTGCTGGAAAGCTCAGACGATCATTGATCTGCTCGAACGCTACGAGCCGGAGCTGCATTCCGGTCTGATGAGGATTCGTGATGGAATCCGCGCGGGACGAAGAGAAGAAGTCATTGCCTCGGAGTTTCCAAAGCTGAAGAGCATCTCCATCGACTACGCGGTGCTCGAGCGGGCTCAGGATGTTGTGGTCGTCGAAGCACCGATTCCAGTGGGACGATGTCGGAAGCTGGCTGTCTTTGCCGCGACTGAACGGCACAGATTCGGAAGGCAACGCTGTGGATAGCTGGCCCCTTCTGTGGCGTGGATACTCAGGGCTGCATCGTTCGCACGACATCGGACCATCTCGTCGCAACATTGGGCCTGAGGAATCTGGTCATCGTGCACACGGAGGACGCAACGCTGGTCGCCGATGCCGCTCAGTCCGAACGCATCCGAGAAGTGCTGACTCAACTGGAGAAACAGGGACGTAAGTCATTCCTGTAGGTGCCGCTCGCCGAGCGGCACTTTTCGCCCGCAATAATAGCGGAATGGCACCAGCCATCGGTGAGTTAATGGATGTGCGTTGGCGACACCGGACGGCACGCCCGTTCCGCTAATTTGGTTTCAACATAACGTCGTATCTTGTTGGCGCGCGGTCTGCATGATGTATGGGCCAGAATCAAGGTTCGCCTGACGGCGAAGTCCTGCTCGGCAAGCTCGGCAAGCGAGACTACTGTAGGTGCCGATTGCCGAGCCGGCTCGCGGCCCGCCGCGACCAGCGACCGGACGACGTTCCACAGGATCGCAGGCGGACGGGGAATCGCAGCATCGCGGAGTCTGTTCGTTTTTGCGGGTGGCTTTGGCATCACGTGCATGCAAGAACAGGACCGCCGGCGGCGAAAGTCTCGCTCGGCAAGCGAGACCTACTGTAGGTGCCGCTTGCCGAGCGGCACTTCGCGGCCCGCCGCGACCAGCGACCTGACGACGTACCACGGGATTGCAGGTCGACGTGGAATAGCAGCCGCGCGGAGTCTGTTCGTTTTGCGGAGTGGCTTTGGCATCGTGCATGCAAGAACAGGTTCGCCGGCGGCGAAAGTCTCGCTCGGCAAGCGAGACCTACTGTAGGTACCGATTGCCGAGGCGGCACTTCGCGGTCCACCGCGACCGGCGACCTGACGACGTTGCACAGGATTGCAGGTCGACGTGGAAACGCATCTTCGCCGTGTTTGTTCGCTTGAGCGCGGTGGCATTGGCATCACGTGCATGCGAGAACAGGTTCGCCTGGCGGCGAAAGTCTCGCTCGGCAAGCGAGACCTACTGTAGGTGCCGATTGCCGAGCGGCACTTCGGCATCGCCGCAACCAGCAGGCACC
Source organism: Planctomycetaceae bacterium (assembly GCA_046349695.1). Lineage (GTDB taxonomy): Bacteria > Planctomycetota > Planctomycetia > Planctomycetales > Planctomycetaceae > SXXK01. The sequence goes on from JAXMBV010000041.1 coordinate 44,074, forward strand.
GGACGACGTACCACGGGATTGCAGGTCGACGTGGAATCGCAGCATCGCGGAGTCTGTTCGTTTTTGCGGAGTGGCTTTGGCATCACGTGCATGCAAGAACAGGTTCGCCTGGCGGCGAAGTCTCGCTCGGCAAGCGAGACCTGCTGTAGGTGCCGATTGCCGAGCGGCACTTCGCGGCCCCACCGCGACCAGCGACCTGACGACGTTCCACAGGATTGCGGGTCGACGTGGAAACATCTTCGCGTGTTTGTTCGCTTGAGCGCAGTGGCTTTGGCATCACGTGCATGCGGGCCGCAGTTCGCCTTTCGGCGAAAGTCCTGCTCGGCAAGCAGGACCTACTTTGACGCGTGCACTGACGAGTGGTCGATGCGGCGGACGATCAGCGGCAGTGGGCGACGTGGTCGCCGATCGTGATCGATGAGAGGATCATCGACTTCACATGGGCCGCGTCCTTCGAGAAGACTCGCACCAGCGGCTGACCTTGCTCCACTCGGTCGCCGATTCGAACGAGCATCTCCAGGGCCGACGCTGTGATCGATTGGATCGCCCATCTTCTTCCGGCCGCCGCCAAGACTGATAATGGCCAGTCCAAGCGGCTTTCCGTATCCATCTCCCGAACCCAGCCGCTGTGTGGAGCCGTGATGTCTGTCGCGGGAGCGACCGGCAGAGTGGCGTGTGGATTTCCTCCCTGAGCCACGACCATGCGACAGTATCGCTCCGGAGCGCGACCACTGTCGATGATCGCTGCACACTGGACGCGAGCCTGTTCAACGGTGGAGGCTCGATGCGTCATCACGAGCAGCTCGGAACAAAGTTCGATCGTCAGGTCTCGGACATCCGCCGGCCCATCCCCTTTGAGCACATCCATCGACTCAATGACCTCAACCGCGTTGCCGCACATGCGACCAAGAGGCTGATTCATGTCGGTCAGCAGGGCCACCGTGCGAACGCCCATTCGTTCGCCTGTTCGAACGAGGGATTCCGCAAGGGCGGTCGCCTGTTCGAATGTCTTCATGAACGCACCGGAGCCGAATTTCACGTCCAGCACCAGGGCATTGAGCGATTCGGCCAGCTTCTTGCTCATGATGCTGCCGGTGATCAGCGGGATCGATGGAACGGTCGCCGTGACGTCTCTCCAGAGCATACAGCTTGCGGTCCGCCGGCGCGAAGTTCAACCGAGGCACGCCCGGTGATGACGCTGAAAGCCAACAGACTGAGTCAGCCGAGTCATCTCGTCGAGCGAGAGATTCGTGCGAAATCCGGAATGGCTTCCAGCTTATCCAGCGTACCGCCCGTTGCACCCAGGCCTCGCCCGGAGAGCATCGGGTTCTGAAGTCCACACTCCGCAAGGATCCGGTGCGAGAATCAGGGATGTTTTGTCTCCGAGCCCGCCCGTGGAATGTTTGTCGACTCGGGAATACCATCATTCGGCCACTTGAGCACCGTTCCTGAAGCCAGCATCTCCGACGTCAGACACGCGATCTCCTGGTCGACTACCATTCAGATAGATGGCCATCGCCAGAACCGACATCTGATAATCGGGGATGTCGCCGGACGCGTATCGCTGAATGAAGAACGCAATTTCTTCAGGCGGTTCGCGGTGATCTCGCTTGGCGGCAATGATGGACGCAGGCAGCACGATGATGTTCCGTGAAGTTACTTCGAGCTGTCAGCAGGCTTGTTGTCCGGCGTCTTCTTTTCTGTCAGCACTTCGTAAGAGGCCGGGGATTGGTGCGACGCGGCGGAATTGAATAATGATAGCCCGTGTTCGGATTCGTCTTGTCGAACGCGAACATCTCGTTGCGAAGGAAGTGTTTCAGGTACGCAATCGGAATGGCGAATCCAAGGCCTTCGCCAAACGTCGGCTTCATATTAATCACGCCAACAACCTGTCCTCGATTGTTGAAGAGCGGTCCGCCGCTGTTACCGGGATGATCTGAGCCGTCGTCTGAATGTAGACGATGCCATCCATGTTGCGATTGCGAGTACTGACGATTCCTCGGAGACGATCGCTCCAGTCCCAGCGGGCTTCCGATGGCGAACACACTGTCGCCTTCACGATGAGTATCATCATCGGCAATGTGGACGGGCTGGAAGGGAAGATCCTTTTGCGCCGGAATCTCCAGCAGTGCGAGGTCGAAGTAGGGGTTGAGTGCCAGAATCTTCACGTCACGGATGGCTCGACGTTCGAAGTCGCCATTGTCACCTTTGTGGAAGATCGTCACGGCGACTCGTGTTTGCCCTTCGACGACATGATAGTTGGTCACGCAGTAGCCGCGGTCGTTGATGATGAAGCCGGATCCGAGTCCTCCCGGTGTTTCGATCAGCACGACGCCTTCGCCGAACTTCGAGACCAGTTCCTTGACGGTTCGCTCAGGCAGGTCACCGGACATGAAAATGCCGGCTTCCGATTTCGCAGCTTCCGGCTTAGCCGGTTCTGAACTGATGCGTTCCTGAATCTGGTCTACGGGAATGCGAACGACGTCAACGCCGACGTCCACGAAGAGCGTATCCTTCTGGACCTTCAGAACTTCGCCTTCGATTCGCTGACCGGACTTCATCACGATCACGTCGCCGTATGTCTGCGAAACAGTCAGGCAGAGCAAAACCAACGTGGTAATCAGTGCTTTCACGAGAACTCTCCAGGGAAGTCAACACCTGATAAAGGCGGAACGCGTCGTAAAGTGGCCCGACACTCCGTGGCGGGATTTCCGGTGTCGGAAACACGAGCCACAACCACGCGCGCCCGGGACATAACATAATCGTTCCGCGACGAGGGAACCAGTCGCAGATTGTCAGTTGGCCGTATCACTGGACATTTGTGTTTTGCACTTGCGTGTCGAAGGCCGATGCTGGACGATTTCGGAGGAAAGTCCTTCCTCAACAAGCCCGCCTGCCAACGCTGTAAAGGATTTTGTAGCGGAACGGCGCAAGCCGTCCGGTGAATTCCTGACGCTCCGCTCACCACGCGTTTTCCTGACCTGCGACCTGTCATGACAAATCTCTCCTCCACACTATCACGGCGAAGAATCGTTCAAAGCGGTGTGATCGGCACCGCCGCGATGGCTGGAGGTCTGTTGTCGCTGCCGAATCTGCTTCTGGCCGACCAGACTCGTGCCAACGGCAAGCCTCGATCGTGCATCTTCATTTATCAGTACGGAGGCCTCAGCCAGCTGGATTCGTGGGACCCCAAGCCAAAGGCTCCTGCGGAAGTACGAGGACCGTACAAGCCGATCGCGACGGCGACGCCCGGCTTTCAGGTGTCCGAACTGATGCCGCGGCTGGCGCTACTGTCTGACAAGTACTGCGTGATTCGCTCCATGAGTCACAGTGTGCCCGTTCACAACATTGCGAATGAGATGCTGCTGGCGGGCTCTTCATCGCCGCGGAAAGATTCTCCGTCGCTCGGTTCCATCATCACCAAAGTGCGTCCTTCCGAAGCCGCGCTGCCGTCGCACGTGTGGCTTCAGAAGTTTGGCGGTGGCGCGGCTCCGGCGGATGCTTCGTATCTGACTGGCGGCTTCCTTGGCATGGGCCACGCTCCGATGCTGCTGGGCGAACGGCATGATGACAACCCAGGAACTCCCGGTTATCAGGTTCGAGCATTCGAGAGTGCGGATGATCTGATGCTGCCACGCATCGGAGAACGCTGGCGGCTTCTTCAGCAGCTTCAGTCCGGTGCAGACCGTGATGGCGCGGCTTCGTCATTTGCGTCGATGCAGGAACGAGCGTACTCGATGCTTCACGGGCCGGATGCGAAGAAGGCCTTTGATGTCGAAGAAGAACGTTCGGAAGTGCGAGACCGTTACGGCCGTCATGTCTTTGGCCAGAACCTGCTGATGGCTCGCCGATTGATCGAAGCCGGTGTGCGACTTGTGAATGTCGTGGCCTGGATGGGACTGGCTCCGAATGACAAGTTCGTCAGCGTCGAAACGTGGGACATGCACGGTAACGCCGGCATCGGGATCTTCGACAACGGCTGGAACGGACTGGGCTATGCGCTGCCCCGAGCCGACGCGTCCGTCGCTACTCTGCTGGAAGATCTTGAAGAACGCGGTCTGCTGGATTCAACGCTGGTCGTTCTTGTCGGTGAGTTTGGCAGAACACCAAAGATCAGCCGAGGAGCCTCCGCGATCGGGCGCGATCACTGGCCCAACTGTTATTCGGCGATGATGGCAGGCTGTGGTATTCCCGGAGGCACCGTGTATGGAAGCTCCGACGACACCGCCGCCTGGGTCCGCGACATGCCGGTCCGCCCCGAAGACTTCGGCGCGACAATCCTGGCAGCACTCGGCATCGATCCGTCCACTCGGCTTAGCCCCGACGGCTTTACTCTGCCGGCCAGCACCGGACAACCACTGCCGTTCGTGGTGTAGTAGCCGATGAGCGAGCGCCGGCAGGCGAGCTTGGTGGGCGTCTCAAGGGACCAATGATTATTGACGATTGAAAATTGAAAAATGCAAAATGGTGGCCCCAACCTCAATTTGCACTTTTCAATCTCCAATAACCCTGGCGAGCCCCTACCAGACTTTCCACCAGGGCTTTTGCTGTCGAGGCGGAGGAGGTGGCGGCGCCATGGGGCCGCGAGGAGGTGCACCGGGCCGCGATGACTGCAGGATGACTCGTTCAGGCAGCAGGACGCAGCTGAGTTCGCCATCGACGCCGCCACTGGTGTCCGTGCAGATCATGCCGTTGCCGAACTGAACGGCCGGAACCGGCACGTGACCGATGACGACCGGGACGGGGCAATCCATCGGTGGTCCGGCCACGATGAACGTCTTCGAATACAGCCACGGCGGATGACTCAGGCTGTAGTCTCGTTCGCGCAGAATTCGAATCTGCGTTTCAAACGGCATGTCGCGGTCGAGCCCCGCGTGAACAAACAGGAACTCGCGATGTTCGATGCTCCAGGGAAGATCGGACATCAGCCGTCGATGTTCTTCCGGAAGAGCTTCCTTCAGAGCTTCGAGGTTGCCATGAGGAACGCCATACGAAGCGAATGTCTTGTCCGAGTCGTAATGGTTGATCCAGCGACTGGCGAATTCCACATGTTCCGGCGCGGGCAGCAGGCCCAGTGATCCCATCATGGCCAGTTCATGATTTCCGCACAGCCACGTGACTTTGTCATGCTGCTTTGCGAGTTCGCAGTAGAGCTTGACGGCTCCGGCCGGATCCGGTCCTCGGTCGACGAGATCGCCGATGAAGACAATCCATCGTCGATGAATGTCGGGCAGCCGAGCGAGCTGGCCGATGATGCTTTTCAGCTTGTCCGTCTGTCCATGGACATCGCCGATGACTGCAACAGGACCATCAATACGTTGAGGAACAGATGCCATGTGACTTGCGAGGGTAAACCCTCTGACTCCCTACCTTGGTTTGACCGGAAATCGATTCGATTCGAATGAAATCGACGATTCGTTTCCAGATGTCACCCGTTCACTCGCACCCACCATGCGCGCGAGCTGCGTTCTTGCGTAGACTGCATGGTCCGAACAAAGCAGCTTCGTCCAAAGAACACGTCCGCGAATGCTACTGACACAACACTGCTTGTCCAGCCTGCCCGACACGAACTGGCGCAGGGCGTGTGGTCTGACAAAAAATGGGCGACAGAAAATCATCGCAGGGGAGTGCTCACGAGGTGCTTCGGCAATACGGAGGGCCCCGCTTCTCCAATCCGTGCTGAACTTGCGCAGCGCCCATTTTTTGTCGCACATTTTCTGTCAGACCAATTCCACCCGCTGGCACTACGGTCTGGTCAGAATCAGCAGGCGGTATTGGAGATGGGCGGGTTGGTGGATGGGGCGGAAATGGTGGTCGCGGTTTTGGACTTGCCATCCGGCGGCCTGGGCCAGGGAAACGAACGCGGGTGCGTGGGCTCGGCCGGCGTCGCCGATCCAGACTTGTCCGCCGGGATTCAACATGCGACTCATCGTGATCAGCAGAGGTGAATGGCCTCGGGGGTCGTAGAGTATGTCGCTGCCGAACAGAAGATCGAACTGATTATCGGGCGGCGATTGCCAGTCGAAGGCAAGACCCTTTGCGGAAGGGAAGCCGTTCCGAGCCGCATTGCGACAGGCCATCTGCACGGCGGCCGGAGACTGATCTGAAAACGTCACTTCCAGTCCTGCCTGCAGAGCGGCGATGCCGGTCAGGCCAACCCCGCAACCCAGCTCCAGCGCGGTGATCGCGCTGGAGGGGCGAAACTGCATCAGCTTTGCGGTCGGTGTTGCTGCGGCCCAGAGCAGTCCCCAGTATGGATCCCAGCCGGGAGTTCCAGCGGCTTCGCCGGCCACGGCTTCATTCAGCATCGCGTCGGGATCCGGCAGCTCAAACTCAATCGAATGCCCGGAAATCGTTACGGTCTGCAACGGCATCAGAATTGGGTCAGGAAGCGGAGGTCGTTTTCGTAGAAGCGACGAATGTCATCGACACCGAAGTGCTTCATGCAGAAGCGTTCGATTCCGAGTCCGAATGCGAAGCCAGTGTACTCTTCCGGGTCATAGCCCACTGCTGCGAAGACGTTCGGATCCACCATGCCCGCGCCGCCGATTTCCATCCAGGAATTGCCCCACTTCATGTCGACTTCGACAGAAGGTTCCGTGAACGGAAAGAACGACGGACGGAATCGAATCTCGACGTCAGGTCCCAGGAAGCTGCGAGCAAACTGGCTGAGGACCGTCTTCAGCTGAGCCATCGTGACGTGACGGTCTACCAGCAGGCCTTCCATCTGATGGAACATGCACGAATGAGTCGCATCGATCGTATCCGGACGGTAAACGCGTCCGAGTGAAACGATGCGAACAGGAGGCTTCATCGACTCCATCGTGCGAATCTGTACGGTCGACGTCTGGCTGCGCAGAAGCACGGGGCCTCCCGCGGCAGCTGATGCACACGCCACGTAGAAGTTGTCGAGCGGGTCGCGGGCAGGATGATCTTCCGGGATGTTCAGCGCTTCGAAGTTGTGGCGTTCATCTTCCAGCTCAGGACCGTCCACCACCGTGAAGCCGAAGCGCCCCATCAGTTCGCGAAACTCGCCCATGACCTGAGTAATCGGATGCAGCTGACCAATGCGAGGACGTTCGCCCGGAAGAGTCACGTCGAAGTCTGACGCAGCCTTCTGGCGAGCGGAGTTCTTCAGCTGTTCCGCCCTGGCTTCCAGACTTGCGGACACACTGTTGCGAACTTCGTTGAATCGCTTTCCAACGGCTGGCTTCTCTTCAGGTTTCGCAGTGCCGACCAGTTTCTGAAGGTCTCGAATCCGTCCGTTCTTCTGGCCCAGGAATTCAATGCGGACCTTCTCCAGAGCATCCGAATCGTTCGCCTGGGTGATGGCCTGAAGGGCGGCTGATTCGTAGTCGCTGAATGCGTTCAAAATTTCCATGACGATCTCACAACAAAACAAACGGCACTGGCACTTTGCGGTGAGTGCTGGCTGTCAGAGGAACGAACCTGAGTGTAGCAGAAGACCAACGAAAACGGGCGAGTCTGATCACAGACTCGCCCGTTCGATTTGATTTTGTCAGTCGGCGAAGCCTGTGAAGGCATCACCGAAGTCAGATCACGCTGCTGAAGCGCGAGCCTTCTTTGATGCCTCAACCAGTTCGTTAAACACTTCCGGGTTCTGAACAGCCAGCTCGCTGAGCTGCTTGCGGTTCAGAGCGATGCTGGCAAGCGACAGGCCGTGCATGAAGGCTGAGTAAGACAGGCCTCGCTCACGAACTGCGGCGGTGATACGTGTAATCCACAGAGCGCGGAATTCACGCTTGCGAACTCGACGGTCCCGAGTCGCATACGCGCGGGATCGAATGATCGTTTCTTTGACAGTTCGCAGCAGTTTGCTGCGGCCACCAAAATTACCACGCGCTTCTTTGAACAAACGCTTTTTGGCGCGGTGACGGGCTTTTCCGTAGCGAGCACGCATGAGACCAGACCTTCAGAACCAGGGACAAGGAATCTTCAATTACAGACTTGGGCGAAGAGCATCCACAATCTTGCGGGCTTCGGCACCATCCACTACACCGTCCTGTCGGAGACCGCGCTTACGCTTCGGGCTCTTATGGCTCTGCAAGTGGCCACGGGAAGCCGAGCGATGCTTGGCCTTTCCAGATGCGGTCACTCGAAAACGGCGTTTCATTCCCTTATGGGTTTTTTGCTTTGGCATTCGACTTCTCCGCGACACATTCCTCAGTTACCCAAGGATCGCGAACTGAACTTTTGTATAGACTTTCACGGGAAAGAGCCAAGGAGTATAGCGTCAGGTCCCAGCGCTTGTAAAGGAGTGAAGAAACGCTTGACGCACAATTTCCATGCTCGGCAGTTTTCCGGGGTGAGCCCCCGAGTCCAACAACGAAAAAGCCCGCGGTTGACCGCGGGCGAACGTGGTTTCATCGCCTTTGATGCGTCCCCTCGCAGCACGCAGCTTTCCGATTTGGGATACGGAGACCAGATTGGTCAGAGAGAAAAGGAGACAAATCCACGGCACGGACATCGGTTTCGGATGTTCGTGGCCTTCACAATTTCTCAGGAATTTTTCTCAATCGGGGCAGGCGTTCCACCATCCGATCAAATTCCTGCTGGAAAACCGGCCGAATTGGCGCCCGAGCTCTGATTCGACCGGGCCGGTGCACCTCAATCCGGAGGGAAAGACGGACGGTCGTTATTTTGCCGGAGCCTGGCCCGTTGGTGGCTGACCGGCAGGAGGCGGGTTCAGGCCCTGCTTGATCGCCTGAATGATGGCTTCCGTCTGATCTTCTTCTGCGGCATTTTCTGGTGGCGTGAAGGAGAAGATCTGAGGATCCACCTGTTCATTGAGCTGGAGATTCCTCAAATCCAGTGTCAGCAGGGGTCTCGCCATCTTTTGAGTTTGATCGATGCTCCGCTTCCAGAACTGGATTCTTCGAATCAACAGGCTTTCTCGATCAACATAGATTTTCACATATTCCGGCACGAACGGTCGCGAGTCGACAACGGTGCCTTCCGGCAGCTGAAACACCTCTTTACGAACGCGATCGTTCCATCGTCCAGTGATTTCATACGTGTCACGATCCCCATTCTTCTCCATCTTGACGGGAACAAACAGCATGTTCTTCTGCAGTCGTGCGACGAGTCCCCGCAGGCCACCCACTCCGAGGTCCATGGCAACTGACTGGGCGTCGTACTTTTCAACGCCTGCAACGGACGCCTGAATGTCTCGCAAATTGCGTCGAAACAGTGTCTGCTTGTCGCCATTCTTCCAGGACGTATGGACCACTGTGCCATCACAAACCTGAAGCAAAGTGCCTCGACTGTCCGCGTCCTTATGTTCCGGTGCGGGGGCATCAAGAGCTGGTGATTTTCCGTCTGCCGTTTTCATCGGAGTCAGAGCGAAGATATTCAGCTCCAGTCGAACCTTGTCTCCGGCCGCTTCCACATAGGTGCCAGAGGCCTGAAGTTTCATGCCGGCAATCAGGGCGGTCTGATGCAGATCGCACTTCAGCGATTCCAGTCCTTCCAGCTTTGTTCGAGCCTGATTCAGGATCTCATCGGCGGCTGGAAGATTTGGATCTGGATTCGCACTTTCTGCCGGATCCGCTTTCTTCTCATCAGCGACCTGAGTCTTTGATTCCTCCGCAAATCCTGGATTCGCCAGTGAAAACACTGACATCAGGAGCGTCGCCAGGGACAGGAAGGCCGTAAGCACTGGCAAGACAGGCGAGATTTGAGGTTTGTGATTCATGTTCTGAATTTGATGAATTTGCCAAAGATTCGAGATCTGACGACCCGAAAAGAGAAGAGAAGGACCGTTGGAACATCGGGCTGATCTTTCGTCAGCGGATCGAATAGTGCGGCACTGAAGGTGTCGGCGTCAATCGAAACCGCGGAAAGGCCGGAGTTCCAGCGCAGGACTGATGGGTTCAGTTCTGTGTGGCTCAGTTTACCGGTCGCCCCCTCCCGGGGTCGACAGCAAAACCGAAGACGGTCGGCACAGTCAAGAGCATTTGAGGGTACGGTCATCTGCGGGCTGCCGTTGGATCGAAGATCAGGAACGATCTACAAGGCATCTCAAGGAAGGGGTTGCGATGAGATATTACTTTCTAGCCCTGGGCGCCTTGGTGGTCGTCTGCATGGGCTGTGCCGGCATCGACGGCCAGAGCGTGGTGAGTTCCAATGAGTATGTCGCACCTCCGGCGGCGATGCTTCAGCATCCCGGCCCGATGGTCGATGGGCCAGGCCCCGGCGTGATGGGAATGCTGGCTCAGCCAGGCGGAATGATGGCTGGTCCTCCAATGTCGACTCAGGTGAAGTTCCTGGCCGACGAAGGAATGTCAGTCGGCTGGTTGTCCGGCAGCGTTCTGGCTTCGAACCAGATTATCGCTCCGGGACGAGCGGACTTCCCACAGGGAGCCATTTACCAGCTGGTCTTCAACAACATTCCGGGTGAAGGATGGGAAGGCAAGAGCCTCTATCCGACTCTGGAAGTGCGAACCGGTCATCCAAACACACTGGCTTACCTGCAGCACAATGCAGTTCCAGTGGAGCTGACCGAAGAAGACATCGAGCACATCCGAAGCAACAACATGGTGACCAAAGTCATCTACCTGCCAGATCCGGAATTCCAGGCTCGAGCCATCGCTGGTGTCGAAACTCTGGTCTCGACAACTCTGGACCCAGGTGTTGACCCGATCGCTCAGGCAGAGCGCATGGGAACCATCATGCTGGTTCTGCGAGTCGGCAACAAGGAAATGAACTTCGACGAACCACAGCTGGCTCCTCAGCCGGACGGTACTGTTCAGCCAGTGTCTTTCACTCGCATGGACGGAGAAGCCGGTCAGTATGTTCCTCCGACTCCAATCGGCGTGATTCCTGCCGACGTTCAGGGTGTTCCAGGTGCGATGATTGCTGCTGGCGGCGGTGCTCCAGGCATGCCAGTTCCAGTCTCAGGCATGGGCCCAACGCCTGTCTGGGGTATGCCGATGACAGCAACTCCAATCGGTCTGCCAGGGCCTCCACACCTGCCACTCGGTGGCCCGGCTGGTCTGCAGTCTCACACTGTTCGCAACCTGAGCGACAACAAGCTGCCGGAACCAGTTGACCACATGCTGATCGATGTGGAACACAGCCCAGGCTACAGCCTGCCAGCTCCAGTGAAGCACATTCAGTACAAGGAAACCAATCCTGTGTACGCTCCTGGTGAAGTGGCTCATCCACAGTCACGAGCTGCTAACGTCTACGGATTCTGATCCATCGTTTCAGATCTCTCCTGGACGGAAGACAAGTTGTGAAAATGCTGTTTCACACAAGTCCATAATCGCGGGGGCGATCGAAGCGCAAGCTTCCTTCGCCCTCTTTTTGTGTCATAAGCCGAGCAAGGGCTGAGAAGTCCCTGACCCGGCGGAGCCTGCCGGCTCGCTGTCACTGATCTGTCTGACAAAGGACTTCCGATGTCTCTTCTGCCTCGTCACTTCTTCTGCAGTCTGACACTGCTGACCGCTGGTCTGCTGTCGGTCAGTACAGCCGAAGCGCAGCAGATGTACTATCCGTTTTCTGATCGTGTGCCTCCAGGCTACACGGCGGAGATGATGGCCAGAGTTCGTCAGGATGATCCGTACTATCTTCAGCCGATTCGAATCGAGCTGCCGTCCGAAGGGACCGTCGCGATTTATTCGGCTAACCCTGAACCCTCTGCGGTGCTTGCTGCTCCTGCTCTTGCGTCTGTCAATGCGGGGCATCTTTACCGGCTGCGAGTCGCTGACATGCCGGAACTTCCCGGTGTGGAGCTGTATCCGTCGATCGAGATTCTGGATCGCCTCCATCCTCCGGTCGGACGTACTCTGAACTATCCAATCCCGATCGTACTGACGAAGGATGATCTGGAAGCCGCTGCGAATGGTCAGCTTGTCACACGAGTTGTGTATCTCGAAGAACCTCAGCTGGCTGCGACTCAGGATCCACTGCGGCGCGACATTCCGATTTCTGTGCCTCAGGGTGCCAATGCGCTTGAAGAAGCAGAGCGGCTTGGACGTCCGATGGTGATTGTTCGCATCGGTGGTCGAACACCGACAGCCATGAACACGCCGATTTCGTTCTTCGGCACCGGTGGTGCTGTTGACCTTGGCAAATCAGTGCCCGTGAATGCCGGTGTGGCCCGACTGTCGAATAAGCCTCGACAGCAGGCCGCAGGAGTTGTTCAGCGAACACAAAACTAGCCTGTCGGAAAGTGGCTTTCACCTTTCTGCGACAAGCGATGATCACGATCTTCTGCCAGATTTCAGGACGCATCGAATGACATCACAGGAAAAATTTCTTCGACGTCTGCTGGCCTGCACTTTTGCAGGGTCCAGCCTTCTGGCGTTTCCGGGCTGTGGGATGACGTCACGAGCCCGTCAGGAACCGGATCACGTCTACTCGACGACAACACCACAAATGCTGGAGCAGCAGTCGCGAGGTGAAGCGGTTCCCGTGCAGGCGATCTATCCCGAAGATTCAGAGGCCATTCCCGAAGCGTCCGAAGAAGGTGCCGGCGTTGCTCGCATCCCTTCACACCCTTCGGCTCCGATTGACCCGATGAGGGGACACCCGTCGGCTGGCAAGGTGCAGCTTGTGTCCTATCAGGCTGAACAGGTCGAGCAGGAATGTCCTCCAGGATTCTATCCGGCTGAGCCTCGCGTGGAATGCGATCCAAACGGCCCGCCGATTTATCGTCGCGAGACCGTCGCATGGTCATCACTCGCGGAAATGTACCCGGACGAATACGTCTACGATGGCGGAGACGGACGCTACCCGGCTTCCGTGCATACACCTCAACGATCCGGCATCGAATCGGAAGACACGGTCGCGGGTTTCACGGACCACACCGGCGACCAGCGCACGGCGGTTTCCAATCGAGTCGCGGTCTACGCGCCCCGATTCGGTTCTGTGCGAACGGTGACGACGCTGTCTGCTGATACGAAGGTCGACAAGGCCGTTGGAGCACGGGATGCACTTGCCGTTGGCAACGTCAAAACCGGCCGGGCTGCCCAGGAGAATGTGCATGATACGATTCTGCACGGCATGGAAACTCGAGATCGTGTGGACGGCATGAACGGAGCAATGCCACCCGCGGCGTCTCAGGGTAACAGTGCCGCCAATCAGAATCGCAAGGTCGACGAAGGACACGAAGGCCGTTACTACGCAGGAACCAACACGTTCAATCGCAGGGATCGCCTGGAGATTGCGGAAGGTGTCCGCAATGCAATCACCTGGACTCGTGATCAATACCCGGTCATCAGCGCTTCGACGTCAACAGCGACGCAGATTCGCTCGACCTTCAAAGCGCAGCAGACTGTTGGTGTGGAAGATCAGCGTAAGACCAAAGGCAATCTGCTGATTATCAAACTGGCAGATCGCGAAGAAGCTCAGTCCGGCGATGTCGTGAAGTTCACGATCCGCTTCCAGAACACCGGCGACTTCGATGTCTATGATGTGAAGATCGTCGACAACCTGACCTCACGTCTGCAGTACGTCGATGGCTCCGCAACAATCGATGAAACTCATCCCGGCGCAGTATCCGTCGAGCCCAACGGCGAAGGCAGCTCCGTGCTGACATTCACGCTGGACGCTCCGCTCAAAGGCCACGCCTCCGGTACGATCACGTTCGAAGCTCAGGTGCGATAACTCGCCCGTGGTTCCTTTGTTGGCGTCGGCAAACTCTTAAGTCACGGTAGGTGCGGAGGAATACTGCAGACTCGTGCTTTGGTGCGAGTCTGCAGTGACTCTCTCTGATCAACAGTGAGCGACGCGCTTCCCACACGTCACCGAATCCTGTGAAATGTCCTCATCCTGTCGAGGGGACGAACATGTGGATTCGCAAACGGATTGATCTGACGTGGCGGGACCTGTGGCATGCCTTCCAGTGTACGCTGAAGAGTCGTGCCAACAAGGTTCTGACGACTTCGCGCGAAGTCGTTGCCGAAACGGACCATTCTTCCGCGACGTTGCTGCCGGTGCTTTCCGTTCGCAGCGGCTTTGATCTTCTGATCACAGCTTCCGGCTGGCAACCCGGCGATGAAATTCTGATGTCCGGGCTCACGATCCCGGACATGCCTCGCATCGTGAAGGAACACGGACTGGTTCCCGTTGGCCTTGAGATCCAGCCGGAGACTCTTTGCCCATCAGTGGCTGAAGTGGTCCGCAGGATCACTCCACGCACGAAAGCTCTGGTGATCGCTCATCTGTTTGGAGGACTCTGCGATCTCGCGCCGTTTCGATCCCTGTGCGATGCTCACGGAATCTGCCTGATCGAGGATTGTGCCCAGTCATGGATCGGGCACGATCACACCGAACCAACGCTGGCCGATGTGTCGATGTTCAGCTTCGGGACCATCAAGACCGGAACTGCGCTGGGCGGTGGTTTGATGCGAGTCCAGAATGGTGCTCTGCTGAGCCAAATGCAGAGACTGCACGCTGAATGGCCCGTGCAGTCACGCGGGGATTATCTGCGTCGAGTCGTCCGTCACGGAGTTTTGATGGCTCTGTCCGGACGAATCCCCATGCGACTTCTGGCGGGAACGGCACGCCTGTTTGGAACAACGCACGATCCCTTTGTCGCCGCTTCTTCGCGCGCGTACCCAGGGCCGGATTTCTTTTCCAGAATTCGTCGACAGCCCTGCCCAGCGCTTCTCGACATGCTGGACTATCGATTGGCCCAGGACACTT
>JAXMBV010000042.1:0-55071 GCA_046349695.1 Planctomycetaceae bacterium
GTCGGAATTTGCTGTGTCGGTATTCGCCTTGTCGGCGTTGGCCGTGGTCGCCGGAGTCGTGGATGCGGTCTGAGCCGTCTGAGCTTCTGTGGAATTGGGTGCTGGTGGAACCGGTGTCGCGGGAGCCGGTGTTGCCGGAGCGGCCCCGTCGGCTGGCGGAGTCGTTGTGTTCGCAGCGGCTTCACCGTTTTCCGGTTTTGGAGGCTCAGACTTCGGAGGCTCAGGCTTTGGAGGTTCCGGCTGAGGCACCTGCTGAGCCACCGCGGAGGATGAAGAACCATCGGTCCAGACAATCGTGCCGATGCCGGCCGGACGATCCTTCACGCTGGAATCGACTTCTGTCATCGTCAGCGAAAGCCGCACGTTGCCTTCGAAGCCAAGGGACTTGCCTTCAAAGGATGCTGTCAGTGACGTGTCGCTTAGGCGAGGATTCTTGAGATCCACGACTGCCGTGCCCGGCTTGTCGCTGGAGGCTTCACCTTCTGGCTTGTCACTCGCAGGCTGTTCACCAGCTGGCTTGTCGCCTTCTGGTTTTTCTTCGGTCTGATTGTCGGCACCACCTTCGCCGCGACGTCCACCTCGTCGGCGATCGCCCGGGCCTCGAGTCGGGCGGGCTGCACCTTCCGGAGACTTCGCAATCGGTTCACGGGAGATTCGACCTCGAAGACGTCCCGCTTCATCGATCAGCTCCATGTACAGCTTCGTTGGAAACTGGCCGGACTGTGACAGCTGCAGTTCATAATGGCCGGACGTCTTGCGAGCAGGTTCCGGAGAATGTTCGTAGCGAGCTCCACCGACCCAGGTTTCAACGATCTTTGTCTTCTCGGCAAACAGATCGCCATCGGTGACGACGAAGCTGGCCAGTTTGCCGGACTGCACAGAGCCCAGGTCTTTGCCGAGACCGTACATCTCAGCCGGCACGCTGGTGATGGCTCGCAGAGCAGTGGCCGGCGAGAGTCCTCGTTCAACCGCCTTGCGAAGAGCCTTCAGGAATTCGGATCGGTCCGACAATCGATCGGTGGTCAGGGCAAACTGGACGCCAGCAGCTTCCAGTCGGCCAGGGTTTTCAGGGGCAATGTCCCAGTGCAGAAGTGACTCGAGCGTCACGTCATCGGCCGCTTCTGGCGTTCCCACCGCAGGAGCCCTTGGGAATGACAGAGGCAGAATCATCGGACGCTTGATGGAAGCCACTTCCTGCAGGCGACGATATTCACGGCCATTGCCAAGAACGATCAGCTTCAGACCAAACTCCGCAGCATACAAATCGGCTCGCTGAACGAACTGTTCATCCGATGTGGAAATGATGACGGGCATCTTTCCGGAGATCACCGGCTCGAGTGCAGCAAGAGCATCGTTCTTCTCAACCGGTGGCAGCGACGAATCCGCAGCCAGTGCCTGCTGAGCATCGCGGTACCACTGAGCATCCAGCATGGCCTGTCGCGCGAGAGCGACTGCGCCCATCGGACTGCTCGGGAAACCGCCGCCAACGCCTCCACCACCGCCGCGTCGTCGTGAGACGGTCAGAAGAATGTGCTGAGCCACATCGCGAGAGATCAGCGTTGTGTTCGGAGAACCAGTCCCCGTGGAGAACACCGCGCTGGTGCCTCGAATCACACCGTCCGCCGGTGCAATCAATCGAGCCACGAAACCGTTCTTTCGCCACGCCGACGCATCTTCTTCAATCACGCCATCGGCTACGGAAAGCTGAGGAGTGACCTGGCCGTTCCAGTACCGAGCTGTTCCGTTCAGACGATCACTCGGAATCGACTGCTCAGAATACGCTTCGACAAAGCCCGGATAGACCGTCTTGCCCTTCAGCGAAATCTCACGAGCATCCGCGGGAACGGCAATGCCGGCTCCCACCGCTTCAATGCGACCATCGCGAACAATGATGGTCGCGTCTTCGAGAGTCTGCCCTGCACTGACAACAACCTTCGCACCCGTCAAAGCGTAGACTCGCGGTGGGTTGCTGCGGATTGGCTGCTGGGGAGTAGACGTTTCGTCCGCGGACGAAGATCTCAGAATCAGCGGAACGATACAGGCGAGTACGGCAAGAGAAGCCAGCAATCGGCGAGGCATAGAATCGTGTTCCCGTCAGTAAGTGCGTGCACTCTCCGGAACCAGATCGCTGCCGGAGAGTCGCCCAAACTACCGGCTCTGCCCCGTTTTTCCAGAACTAGACCACTGTTCTGGGGGAAATTTGGCAATTTGACGAACGTAGAATGGCCGCCCTCGGCCGTCTGCGATTGTGTTCCCGCTGCTGTTCACGTTCGTTTGCGTCATACCAAACGCATTTTGAGCGACCACCAATAAGGGACAAGACGGACGAGGGCGTCCATCCCACTTCAGAGCAGCATCACCAGCCCATCCAGTCCGGACAGACGTGCGTAGATCGCAAGGACCTGCTGTGAACTTTCGCAGGTGGGATCGAGTGTGACGGCCACATGGCGGCCGTGAGCGGTGTTCCTCAGCGAGAACGGCGGATCTGTTTCGAGGCGAAGTTCTTCGCGAACACAGGCAACAACGCGAGCTGTGAAATTGTCGTCGGCGTAACCGATGACCTTGAACGTGTACACACAGGGAAACGTGTGTCGCATCTCAAGGAGTTCATGTGACGGAAGATTCAGCACGGCTGGTTCTCAATCAGGTTTTGCGAAGAGCATCCACTTTGGCATCGATGAACGGCAAGTGATGGGGAATGTGCCTGGTGGTTCGTTCGAGCAGTGTCTCCAGTGTCAGCGGGCCTGCTTCGGAATGAACGCCCGTTCGCTGGAAGTCTTCCACGTCCGTTTGCCGAAGGATACGAGCCATCTGGCTGCGAGTCAGGCGAATCAGATCCAGCTCTTCTTCCATATTACGATGGTCATACTGCAGTGCGGCGACGAAGCCGTCCGGTTCCGCATTGAAGAGCGTGGGGTTGTCTTCCGCAAGAACTCGCTTCATTCGTTCCGCATTGATCAGTTCGAAATCGGCAATGTGGCAGACGACTTCGTGAATAGACCAGGTCCCGGGCACCGGATGCCGCATCCATTGTTCGCGGCCGACTCGCTTCACGCTGGCTTCAAGCTGACCTGGTCCCAGTTCATACTGCTGAAGAAGTTCGTCCAGAGTCATAGCGCGTTCCGCAACTTTCAACACGGTACCAAAGAAACAGGGCTGCGGAGAATTCTCGGCAGCCCTGAGTAGTGTCGAGCGATTGTCACAATCGCCTTGATTGACCAATAGCCGAACTAAGCCGAGAAGCTGCTTCCGCAGCCACAGGACTTCACGGCGTTTGGATTCTTGAACGTGAAGCCACGGCGAGACAGATCGGTGTAGAAATCGATCTCGGTACCGTCGAGGTACAGGTCGCTCTTCTTGTCGACAACGACGCCAACGCCATGATGTTCTTCCATCACGTCATTCGCTTCATCCCAGGAGTTGGTGAAGTCGAAAGAGTACTGGAAGCCACTGCATCCGCCGCCGACCACGCCAACTCGCACAAACTTCAGCTCTGGGCGATTCTGTTCGGCAATCACGCGCTTGATTTCGTTTGCGGCATTCTCCGTCAGGATCACTGACATGGACACTTTCTCCCAAAAACCAAAACCAGATAGACCAGGATATCCCAACCGACGAGATCCCTTGATCATCATCGGAATACAGAATACGACAAATTTAGGCTTGATGGTGTGCAGCTTACAGGCGAAAAACTGACAATTCCGAGTCTGCGAAGGCGAACGACGTCCATTTTCCAGAAAAGACGTGCTCACCAGACCTATTTCGGACTCTATAGTCTGCTGTTTCATTCCATCATCTGCTGTTTTTTCCCATCGAGACCAATCGGAATCTCTCTGAAAGGGTCTCGGGAGATACCCATTCATGTCCAGTCTAATTCACAGTTCTCGTCCCCGTCGGATCGCACTGCTGCTGGTCCTGTTCGCCACACTGATCCCGGGCTGTCTCGACGGGCCTTCGACAGGTCAGGCAATTAAGGGGACTCCTGATGGCACCGTCGACCGGCTGGTTATCAGCGAAGGTGTTGTGATGCATGAGTCTGGCAAGTTTCTGGAGCTGGTCGATCGCACCGATCAAACGCTCGTCCTTGTAGACTTTTGGGCGGACTGGTGTGGACCATGTAAGGCTCTCGCTCCGTCGCTTGAAAAGATCAAGAAGAAATGGGGTGATAAGCTGGAAGTCGTCAAGGTAGACGTTGACCAGAATCAGCCGATCCAAAGGCACCTGGAAGTGACAGGGATTCCTGATGTTCGAATCTATCGAAACGGTGTGCAGGTCGGTGGCTTTGTTGGCCTCGCACCCAGAGAAGAAATTGAGTCCATTCTGAAATCGCTGAAGTGATGGCAGCGGCTGCGGTAAAGAAACAACGGCCAGCTCGCTGGTGGTTTCGCCCCGCAGCAGTACTGTTTGCCATTCTGCCCTTCGCGCTGCTGGAAGGTGTTTGCCGTCTCACAGGCTGGGGAAGCGAAGATCCGCATCGAGACCCGTTTGTTGGATTCGCCGCCACCAGCCCGCTCTTTGAATCATCTGACGACGGCACAACGATGCAGATCGCTCGGTCGCGTCGTGGTTTCTTCAAGCCGGATTCGTTCGCGACACACAAACCGCCCGGTGAGTTCCGCATCTTTGTGCTCGGTGGTTCAACGGTCCAGGGAAGTCCGTTCTCAACGGAGACCAGCTTTCCCGCGTTCACGGCGCTTGCTCTCGAGGTGATCGATGCCAGCCACTCATGGAAGGTGATCAACTGCGGAGGTGTTTCTTACGCGAGTTATCGGATCGCTCCGATTCTGGAGGAGTGCCTTCAGTACGAGCCTGACCTGATCATCTTCTGTGAAGGCCACAACGAGTTCCTGGAAGACGTCAGCTACGTCGGGCGCAGGCAGATGTCGAGCTTCCTGGCACCTGTCTATCAGGCGGCCTCACGGCTTCAGAGTTTTCGGGCTGTCGAAAGCCTGCTTGAAGCAGCAGACAGCGGACCGGGAAACTCTGCTCCCCCGGTTCTGAATGCCGAAGTCACGACTCGACTGGACCAGGCCGGCGGGCTGGAAGGCTATCATCGCGATGACGAACATGCGGCGATGGTGGCTGAACATTATCGAGCCAACCTGACTCGTATGTGCCGTTTATGCCGCGGGAAAAATGTCCCGTTCCTGATGATTCGACCCTGCACGAATCTGGCCGACTGTCCGCCATTCAAGTCCGAGTTTTCTGACGGGCTGTCGGAAGCCGAGCGGGGCCAGATCGTTGACCTGCTTCAACAGTCCCGGCAGTTCCTGTCAGAACAGAAGTGGGACGACGCGAACCGCTGCCTGAACGAAGCCGTGACTCTTGATCCCCGCTACGCACTGGCATGGTATGAACTTGGTCAGTGGCATCGATCGAGAGGCGATGCCACTGAAGCCCTTCGCTGCTTTCAGCGCGCCGTCGATGAGGATGTATGTCCGCTTCGAATGACAACGACGCTCGTGAGAGCGATGAATGACGTTGCCACTGCGGAACAGGTTCCGCTGATTGATGCTCATGAGCTGCTTGCGAAACTCGCCCCGCAACAACTGCCCGGTGACTTTCTCCTGGTTGATCACGTGCATCCGTCGTTTCGAGGTCACGAGGAGATTGCGGTCACGATCGCACACTGGATGCAGCAGGCGGGCTTTGCTCCCATGGTCGATGCATCGGCGTGGGAACAGACAGCCAGAGAAGCCTGCCGCCAGCGAGTCCAGTCGATGAGCGACTCCTATTTTCTTCACGGCCGCCGCCAGCTGGAGATCCTGAAACGCTGGGCCGCGGGCCGATCACAGGATCCCGAGTTCGCTCCTGAGTAAAACGATCGACCGTGCCCCAACGTGGCTCGTGTCTCCGACGCGAGTACCGCCTATTCTTCCTGCCCGCACCATCGATCCCACTGTTGCTCGATCCAGTCTTTATCCGCCGACTGGTCTGTGATCAGAAAGCGGTAGCGGCAATGAAGCGGATGCTCACGGTCAATCACGAACTCATCTTCCACACAGGGACTGAAGACGAAGTACGGCTTCGTCGGATGAATGCGTGCGGGTTGCGGGGCTCGGAAGTTCTCAGCGTGAGACAGCACGGTGAGCGTCACAGGCTGACCACTGATCATTCCGGTGAAGGAAACCCAGCGAGTCTTTTCGTGATTGGCTTTGATTCGATCAGAACCAAACTCGTTTTGAAAGCTGCTGGGTTCTCGCTCAGCGGTCTGATCGGCCTGCTTCTTCGAATCACTGTCCTTCTCGGTCAGCCATCGCACGCAACCGCGAAACGCCATGCCACCGTAATGATACTTCTGCACGATGAGAGGCATGTCCGTCAGGGCCGTTTGAGTCGATTCAATATCGAACGAATGATGCGAACCGTCCGTCTCGTTGACGGTGACCTTCCAGCGGTCTCGCAGAACATCAACAGCTGGTGCCTGCATGGCTCGGTGAACAAGGTCCGTTTCGAAGCCGATCGTCCCGTCATTCGCGAACGTCTTCAGAACCCGCTGATGAACGACGCGGCCCGTGCCACCAGCCAGGTTCCAGAAATCAATCTCGCGGTCGTTCCAGCGAGTCTTCACCCAGGCGGAAAAGATGCCGGACTGGTGAGCATGATCGAAGGGATAAACCTCCGTGACGATTCGCTCCATTGGTGAAGCGACCGGGTGCAAGAAACCGGTTCGAGCAAAGACCGGGTCGATTCCGTCCGGAACTTTCGGTGCCAGTTTGTTGTAGGTCAGAACGATCTTCGATGACTGTCGAATCGTCACCGTTGCGTCCGTCTCGTCGAGCTGCAACGTTCCGGATTTGAGCGAGGCTTCATGGTGCTGAGGAACAGTTGCCTGTTCAACCTTCTCGGGAACAAACAGCGACCGTGATTCCGGGACAGCGTCGATCATGGCAAGAGCCACAAGCGGTGCAACAGCCCGACCTCCGTCGGCGTTCAGATGAGTATGGTCGGCCCCTTTGTCGGTCATCGGTTCAAAGGCCCGAAAGGCCTCGGAGCCAAGCTGTTCACACTGCTGGATGCTGAGTCGATGCAGGTCGACCAGAGGGACGTTCAGTTCCTTCGCCACGACGCTTGTCGCCTCGGCGTATTCGCTGAGTGTCGGTTCGATGTGGCCATCTTTGGACCAGCGGCGCCGAGTCAGCGAGGTCACAAGAATGGGCTGGATCTGCAGCTCACGGGCTTCTCTGACGAATGCTCGCAGGTGATCGCGAAAGTCGGTTTCCGCAGCAGACTCACGTTCCGGTCCCTTGCCCGGCTGATCATTGTGGCCAAACTGAATCAGCAGGTACCGCGGTTTCGCATCGAGACACTTCTGCCACCAGCCTTCCGTCCGATAACTGCGCGAACTGCGACCGCTCTTCGCCAGGTTCAGGCATTCCGCTTCGTCAGACAGCAGTTCCGCGAATCCTCGTCCCCAGCCAGATTCATCCGTCACGGTCGAATCGCCCGCCAGCACGATGCGAATCTTCTCCGCGGCCGAAGCTGTTGCAGCTGTCAGCAGAAGAAAAGTGCCGATTGTGGCAGCCGTCACAAACCTGAGCATTGCGCGCATAAATGTGATCAATCAAAAGTAGCGGAAGGGCGCAAGCCCTCCGGTTTCTGCGCCACCTGTCCTTGCAACACCGGTCCTTGCGACACCGGACGCCTCGCGCCGTTCCGCTAACTGGACACAAAAACGTCGTCCCTTGCCCTACTTCTTCAGGAACGGCACAGGCTTCAGTTCAATCTGCTTGATCGACTGCAGGTAGTCGAGCACCGGCTTTGCTTCGTCACCGCCGACCTGAGCATGGAAGTGCAGGCTGAAACCATGCGGACCTTTGGCGTCGATCAGCGTTGGCTGCAGAGTGAGAAACGTCTTGATGACTTCCAGCTGGCCCAGCATGGCCGCACAGAAGATGTCAATGCGGGCGCCACGTTCCAGCAGCAGCGTCACGATGTCGCGGCGGCCCATGTGAGATGCTCCGCCGAGAGCCGTTTCGAAATCGCCAGCACCCCAGTCCACAGCACCGTTCAACAACCCCGGTTCACGATCCAGCAGCTTCTTTGTCATCTCGAGTTCTGAGTGTGCGAAGATCACAAAGTCCTGAAGCATCTGACGATTCAGCTGCTCCTTCTTCCACGATGGCTTAAACTTCGGAGCGTCATAGTCGCGTTCAAACGCCGCTTCGACCGGACCGGCCGGTTTCGCATCCTGAGGGCTCTTTGCAGGCTCAGCGGGCTTCGTGCCTTCCTGGCCAAACAGTGAGGAATGGACGCCGGCCAGCAGAGAACTTCCGGCCGCAACAGAAACAAACCCGCGACGGTTCACAGAGCGAGATGACATCAGCAGTGTCCTCGGAAATGATATGAGGGAAAGAGTGAGCCCGGAACATACCGCCTGCAACGGCTCCCTGCCATTCACCCGTCAGTCCCAGTTCAGCTGTTTGGCTCCCTGAATCGCATAGTGCAGCCGTGATTTCACGGTGCCTACAGGAAGATCGAGAGCCGCTGAGATTTCGGGAAGTGACATCCCGTCGACAAACCGCATGAGCAACACTTCCTGATGCTCCTCGGATAATGAAGCAAATCTGGTTCGCCAGTCATCGCGTTCGAGCTGCGACTGAGACACGGTCGAATCGCAGGCTTCCGGAATCAACGGCAGCAGGTCATCGCCGCCGGTCGAGCGAAGTCGCTTCCGACGCAAAGCGAGCGAGTGATTTCGAACGGCCGGATAAAGGAAGGTTGTCAGCGCGGCCGTCAGCACGAAGCCCGGGAACTTTCGCGCGAGATAGGCGAAGGTCTCCTGAAGAACATCCAGTGCATCATCGTGGTGGCCAGTGAATCGCAGCGCCAGCCGCATCGTCCAGTCGCGGTGGCGAAAGTACAGAACGTCAAACGCGCTCATCTCTCCCTGGTTGATCGCCTCGACCAGCTGCTGATCAGATCTGTTGTCGATCGGTGCTGGTGACATGCAGAAAGCCACAGGGGAAAGTTCGTTCAACCCGAACGGGTGAAGGGAATGTAAGCGAACGAAGTGTGTATCGGCAAAGATAGGTGCCGCTTGCCGAGCGGCACTTTGATGATCTATGGACCGTAGGATGGCCGCCCTCGGCCGTCTGCGATTCACGCCTCAATGCTCTTCAAACTCGTTGCCTCATATCCACATGCACTTCCAGCGACCGGAACAAAATCGCAAAAGGGAGAAGACGGCCGAGGGCGGCCATCCTACGGCGTGTCGTTCGCGCGACTTCGAAAAATCTCCAAAATCCTTTGAACCCTTTTGGCAGCTGGCGCACTTCACAGGCAGAGAATGAATGTGACGTCGTCCGGAGACGGGACTTTCTTCTGAAAAAGTGACTCAAACTATGACTGATCCTCAATCAGAATTTTCGTTCGATGACGATTTGCCGGAGTCCATTCGCGAGGCGCTGCGGTCGCGGTTTGGGGCTTCCGGTGTGGTGTCGTCTGCCACGGATGAAGCGATCCTCGCGGATGCTCGCCGGCAGCTTAGTGAGGCTCGGCCGATGGTCGGGCGGCGCCGTTCGAAGATTTTCAAACTTGTGGGTCTGACGTCCACATTGGCCGCCGCTGCCGTGGCGCTGATGGTTTGGGTCCGTCCTCCAGGCGGAAACGAGGAGAGTCAGCGGCCGCTGGCGTCCGCGAATACGCTGAAGGAAGACGTGGATGGAAATGGTCGCGTCGACATTCTGGATGCCTTCGCGGTTGCTCGGCAGCTGCGGCGAGGGGATTCGGTTGTCGCCGTTGATCTGGATGGAGACGGGCGCACGACTCAGGCCGACGTCGATGCTCTGGCTCACAAAGCCGTCATGCTCTAACAAGGGCCGAAAGCCCTTGACCCAAAGGAGCCTACCGGCTCGTTGCCAGATCCTCGCACACGTTGTTCGCCTGCCTCAAACAAACTCGCACCGTGCGCGGCAGAGACAGGCGAAGGCTCTCACGGAACTCGAAATTCATCGCGGACCGATTTTCGTGCCGCATTTTATAAAGGATAGTCATCATGCCCGAAACATGTTCCCATCGATCTGCCTGGCCGTTTCGGCTGCCGATGTGCTGGGTCCTGTTAATTGCTCTGGACTTCTGTCTGATGGCCTTTGCACTGGCTCAGGATGGAAGGAACGAGCGTCCTCAGGAATCTCACTCTGTGTCGGAAGTGCGAATTCCGGCACCCGAAGTCGCTGATGAGAATGCCGTTCGATTCGAAGCCGTGGATATCTACGTGGATTCAGCCAATCAGTCTCTGGCAGCATGGCAACTGGAACTGATGAGCCGAACTCAGGATGTGGAGATCGTGGGAATTGAAGGTGGTGACCATCCCGCCTTCCAGAATCCTCCGTACTACGATCCTCGCGCGATGAAGAACAACCGAGTCATCCTGGGAGCCTTCCAGGTCAGCAACGAAAACGGCCTTCCCACGGGCCGTCAGCGAGTGGCTCGGGTGCATGTGCAGGTGAAAGGAACTGGCGATCGTGTCTGGACTGGCGAGCTGACAACAGCGGCCAATGCAGAGGGTCAGCCAATCGCCGCCAGTATCGAAGTTGAAAAGGCAAACGGCTGACCATCGCCTGAAAATAGCGAAAGGGCGCGAGCCCTCCGGTTTTAACTCACCGGACGGCTTGCGCCGTTCCGCTAGATGGACGCACAAAGTTCCGAGCAATGCCCATAGATCATGACCCTTCACGCATGTGTCGTGCGTGAAGATGAAAATACTCCAGCCTGATGAAGTCGAACTCAAGCCGTCGCAGTGACGGCAGACAGACGAAGGAGTCTTGTCCTTATGAATACTCTCAGAAAACTCAGTCTTCCCCTGGCGATGCTGGGGTTCTCACTGTTATGCCTGATTCAGATTGGTTGCGGAGCCAGCGATTCAGGTTCCACAGGTGCTCCCGCCAAAACCGGATCGATGGAAAACGGCCCGAAAGATGGTGCTGCTGCCGCTTGGAACAACAGTACTCGTATGATGATTGGTTCGCAGCCCAGTGGATCTCAGGCTGCCCAGCCAGCTCGTCGCGTGTCGTTTGAACTCATGCCGGGCGAAGAACTGTGGGTGATTGCTCGAGGCGTCACACCGGTATCCGCCGCCCCGGAAGATCGTCCAGGCTGCGGAGCCCTGATGGCGAAGCTGCCGGATGTGGAGAAAGAAGTTCCGGTTCCGCTGAAGCACACGTCCGTCAATGGCACTGTCGACGGCTACATCGCGACCGTCGATGTGACTCAGCAGTTTCACAATCCGTACAGTTCAAAGATCGAAGCCGTCTACGTCTTCCCGCTGCCGGAGAATGCCGCGGTCAATGAATTTGTCATGACGGTCGGCGAGCGAAAGATCCGAGGCATCATTCGCGAACGTGAAGAAGCGGAGCAGATCTACAACGAAGCTCGAGGACAGGGGTATGTGGCATCACTTCTGACGGAAGAACGTCCCAACATTTTTACTCAGAAGGTGGCCAACATTGAACCTGGCAAACAGATTGACATCAACATTCGCTACTTCAATCCTCTGCGATACGACGATGGTGCCTATGAGTTCGTCTTTCCGATGGTCGTTGGTCCTCGTTACAACCCGCCGGCAACAACCGACGGAATCGGCGCTGTCGCTCGCAATGCGGCAGGAACCAGCGGACAGTCCACGGAAGTGTCTTACCTGAGTCCGTCGGAACGCAGTGGCCATGATATCTCCGTCAGCCTGCAGATCGATGCGGGAGTCAAGATTGAAGATGTTCGCTGCGTCAATCATCAGGTGAGCGTGACGGCAGGTTCCGAACATGAACGAGTCATTACTCTGTCACCGTCTGATTCGATTCCGAACAAGGACTTCGTGCTGCAGTACAAAGTCGCCGGTGATCAGATCAAGACGGCCATGATGACCCACAGGGATGCTCATGGTCAGTACTTCACGATGATGGTCTATCCGCCAGCAGAACTGGAGCGAGTGCAGCGCAGTCCGATGGAAATGGTATTTGTGCTTGACTGCTCCGGAAGCATGAATGGACGTCCTCTGGAACAGGCCAAAGCGGCCGTTGAGTATGCTCTGCGAAACCTGACACCGCGTGATACGTTCCAGATCATCAACTTCAGCTCGACGGCGTCTCAGCTTGGCTCTTCGCCGGTCATTGCATCGCCGGAGAACATTCAGCGAGGCTTGAAGTACCTGCACGCCCTCAACGGTGATGGTGGCACGGAGATGATTCAGGGCCTGCGTGCGGCACTGGATTTTCCGCACGACGAAGGTCGTTATCGCCTGGTGTCCTTCATGACAGACGGATACATCGGGAACGATCAGGACATCCTGAATGCCGTTGCCGAAAAGGTCGGCGATTCCCGCATCTTCAGCTTCGGAGTGGGTGAAGCACCAAACCGCTATCTCATGGACAGAATGGCTCTTCTGGGTCGAGGAGCTGTGGCGTATCTGAGCCTGAACGATAACCCGGTTGAGATCATGGAACGCTTCGAAAAGCGAATCAGCCATCCGGCCATGACGGACGTGTCGATCGACTGGGGCAGCATGCACGTGACCGACGTGTATCCTCAGATTCTGCCGGACCTGATTGTCGGACGTCCGATTACGGTGACGGGGCGTTACACGGGTGAGCCTGGTGTGGTCAAAGTCGGAGGACGATCCGGGAGCACGGTCGTGACAAGCCAGGTGATGACCGACACGAAGGATGCTCAGAAGGAACACAAGGGCATCGCCGCGGTGTGGGCGCGTCTGAAGATCGCCGACCTGATGGCTCAGACTTCACGAGCACCGGAGCAGGAAGCTCAGCTGAAGCAGGAGATTCTGCAGACGGCTCTGGACTATAGCCTGATGAGCCCCTTCACCGCCTTTGTCGCTGTGGATTCGATGACGAAGACGGAAGGCAAGTTCGGGACAACCGTTGCTGTGCCCGTGCCGACGCCGGAAGGTGTTCGTTACGACACGACGGTGAACAACTGACGTTGGCAGTATCAATGGATATGCAAAAAATAGCGGAAGGGTGCGAGCCCTCCGGTGAGTGCCGATAGTGCGACACCGGACGGTTTGCGCCGTTCCGCTAACTGTTCTTCTTTGCCAGCTGCTGAATCAGCTCGGTCTGGATCTGCTGAATCTCCAGCAGCCGCTGCCACTGGTGGCTCAGCAGCATGTCGAGCTTGGAATGGAGATGACGGATCTCCAGTTCCGCTTTCAGATTGACGCGATAGTCGTGTTCCGCACGAAGACGGTCGCGAGCTTCCTGGCGATTCTGACTCATCATGATCACCGGAGCCTGGATGGCCGCGAGACAGGACAGAACCAGGTTCAGCAGGATGAAAGGGAAAGGATCAAACGGCTTCTGAAGCAGGGCCACGCTGTTCAGGGTAATCCAGACGCAGAGCACCAGTCCGAACGAGATCAGAAAGGTCCAGCTCCCTCCGAAGGATGCCAGCCGGTCTGCAATCCTCTCACCAAATGTAGCCGCCTCGGCAATCTCCTTGTTGGTGTCTTCGGAGATCAGTTCCTGTTCCTGCAGACTGCGAAGAACATCCGCATCGAGCGCGGAGATTTCTCCTCGCTCGATTTCCATGACTCGGCCGACATACTGAACTCGATAGCGATTCAGGTCATCGAGGCAGATGTAGGAATCGCTGCTCCACTGCGGATGGTCGGTGCGGATGAGTTCCGCCACGGACGTGCGAACCATATCCGCCGACATCATGTGGCTCCTGTGCTGGCCACACACACAGCAGGTCGGATTTGATCGATTCATTCGTCTCACCCTTTATTCGCCACCCTGCGACTCCAACAAGTAGCGGAAGGGCGCGAGCCCTCCGGTGAATGCCGGGCATTGCCGGTGAGTACCGGTGAATGCGAAACCGGACGGCTTGCGCCGTTCCGCTACTTAAACTGTGCCTTAGTTGAACCACGTCATGAAGAGGAAGAACTGGCCGCGGAATCCGTCGAAGATGCGATCCCACGTCTGTGGATCGGTCTTGCTGCCAGTCTCGAGGAACGGATGCAGGCCTGTTCCCTGAATCCAGAGGACGAGGTCCAGACGCTGAGGATTCGTGAAGACTTTTCGCAGGTTAATTCCAATCTTCGGGTTCGTGGGGAACGAATTCTGGAACGGAGCAAATCCGCCTTCAATTCCTCGCCAGAACGGCAGCAGCTTCTTTCCCTGCAGGATCGCGTCGGCTTCATCAAGGAAGACAAACCACTGAGCCTGCATCTCCGGAGTGACTCGCATGTTCGGACTGAACGCCGCAGTCTGCTTCGGGTTTGGCAGCCATTCCTGATCGTTATCCGTCTCTGCGTTGATCAGCTTCCAGGACTCACGGCTGAGCTTGACGACGGTCTCCAGGTGAGTCAGTGCCGACTGCATCCGTTTGGGTTCCGTGCATTCGTAGTTGACCGTATGAATCATCGCGATGACATCGAGAATGTTCTGCGTGTTAAAGCCGCCGAGCGGTCCAATGCCTTCATCGACCAGATATTGATACGGCGTTTCGACATTCGGATAAAACAGATGGGCCGTACGTTCGAACTGATCCTTCCAGTCATAGGCCAGAACCACTTCGCACATCGCTGACATCACATGGCAGTATCCTCGCAGCCACAACACGTCACCATCATCAAATGCGATCACCAGCTGATTCACACTTTCGTCGACCGTCGCACCACCGCCGGACATGATGGCATTCATCACTTCCAGCAGTGACTCCTCGTCCGTGCCGACGCCATCGCCGTTCAGATCGAGTCGCACCTGTCCGACTTTCAGAGGCAGCTTGACTCCGGATGGTTTCACTTTGGCCAGCGTCGCTTCTGCCTTCGTCAGCCGCTCCAGGAAGTTTTCGATGATCTTGCGGGCTTTCGCATACGAGATCTGTTCGGGCGAATCATTCTCCGGAACCGGCAAGCGCATCATGGGAAGCTGACGCCGGCGACCGCCAAGCAGCCCGTAGCGATACTGATCCTGCCCCAGACCTTCGACCGCCTGAAAGAACTGAATGATGCCAAGACTGAAGCCGGCTTCAGCATCATCAGCGCTGGCATCCAGTTTCTTCTGCATGGCAGCGGCTCCGTCAGCCAGCTTGCCTTCCTGAAGAAACTTCTGAACGGCCGGTTGTTGTGCGGACGCTGGAACGCACGCACACAGAAGAATTGCGGTCACGATCATCGACGATTTGGTCATAGTGAAGCTCCTGGAACAGCAAGTGGTCGACATGGAATTCGCCGGAATTCCCTGCTCCCGTATTCCGCGTCTGCTGTTTCGCGCAGTCAAGATGGGCCGCGGAGAGGTTCGGGAGCCTCTGCTGCCGGGCTGTTCGTTCCCGAGCATCATATCTTATGCCCGGACAACACAGAAACGGTCACACCGGGAGCCCATCGTGCCTCGTGTCTCCGACGCGAGAACTTCCGCCACCCAAAGAGCGCAGCTCTGATCATTCAATTAGCGGAACGGCAAGCCGTCCGGTGACACACAACCGATTCACCGCAGGGCTCGCGCCCTTCCGCTACTTTTGTGGATCAATTCCGGGTGTGCCTTACCCGGCAATCAGCGTCTCCGCGGCAACCGATCCATGGTCCGCGTAAGGAATCGGCCGTCCGATGTTGCTCAGGTTCGTCGCTTCCGGATTCAGCCCGAGTGCACGGCAGATCGTTGCCATCATGTTGGGCACGTTCATCGGATTGTCGCGGACTTCCATGCCATCATCGCTGGTAGAACCATACACCTGACCGCCTCGAACACCACCGCCGCCAAGAACGGTGCTCCAGCTGTTCGGCCAGTGATCGCGACCAGTGTTCTCATTGATGATCGGCGTGCGGCCAAACTCGCCCATCCAGATCACCAGAGTACTCTCCAGCATGCCTCGCTGTTTGAGGTCATTCATCAGTGTGGCCCAGGCGGGATCCAGAACTCCGCAGAGGGACTTGACGGCGTTGAAGTTGTCCAGGTGAGTATCCCAGCCGATCACTCCGCCATTCGCTGTTTCAGACAGAGACACTTCAACAAACGAGACGCCTCGTTCGATCAGCCGGCGAGCAAGCAGGCATCCCTGACCAAAGGAGTTTCGTCCATAGGCTTCGCGCAGAACGGCTTCCTCTTCTTCCAGATTGAACGCCGCAACGGCTTCGGACTTCATCATACGAATAGCCTTCTCGTACGACTGCAGATGGCTGCGCCCCGGGCCGTCAGGTCGTTCGGCAAGGAAGGAAGTCTCCAGAGTACTGAGCAGGTTCAGGCGTGAATCCAGCTGGTTGTCCGCCAGGCGTTCTGACGGCTTCAGGTTGCGCACCTGGAAGGAGATGTTCTGGTTCTGATCGGTTTCAGAACCGACAACCAGAGGCGACCACGCCGGGCCAAGAAATCCCGGGCTGTAGGCTGCCGGACTAAACGCGCGAAACGGATTGATGCTGATGAATGACGGCAGGTCGCAGTCGGACTTCACAAGAGCCTTGCCGAGAAACGATCCCATTGTCGGATACTGCACCGGTCCCTGCGGAAGATAGCCCGTGCGAAGATAGTAGGTTGCTCGAGTATGGTCGCCTTCTTTGGTCGTCATCGAACGAATCGGTGCGAGATGTTCCATGACCTTCGCGACCTGCGGCAGGTTCTCGGAGATTCGAATCCCCGGAACACTGGTATCGATCGCTTTGGTTGGACCGCCGTTCTTCTGGCCTTCCTTCGGATCGAACGTTTCCATCTGACTGGGGCCACCCGGCATCCAAAGCAAAATGCACGAACGAATCGGCTTTGCTCCGGCTTCCTGCACCGAAGCGGCCAGCCGCGGCAGCCAGCCCGACATGGAAGCGCCAAGCAGAGACAGTCCGGAGTAACGTGCAAAGTTGCGGCGTGTGAAAGCGTTCATTGTCGGTTCACCGTTGAATGACGTGTCTGATCTGTGCGATGTCTGCGTGTGTTTCAGGTGTCGGCCAGGTGCGAATGTGTGAGACTGGTTCAGTGGTTGAACAGGAACTCGCTGCTGTTCAGAAGAGCCCAGAAGATGTCGGCCAGAGCTTCCTTCTGATTGCCCGCTGCTCCGCCGTCCTTCAGGTATTTTCCAAAGGCCTGTTTCTCCTGGTCGTTCGGCTTGCGACCGAGTGCCGAGATGAACAGCGTTTCCAGTCGTTCGTCATCGGACATCAGAGGAAAATCGACGACCGCTCGCAGTGTCTGACTTTTCTCCAGGCTGGTCGCGTCATCAACGAAGTCTCCATTCATCATCGCGAGCGCCTGAAGGATGGTCGTTTCCTTCATCAACGGCGATTCATTGTCGTCACGGAAGAGCTCCAGAAATCGTCCGCGAGGCGTTTCGCCGTCAATCACGAACGGGTTGTCCGTTCGGTACGGCTGATAATAGCCCGTCGCTTCCGCAAGGCTGTCAAAGAACTGCTCCGGCGTCATTCCCCGCAAAGCCGCACGGGCAAACTGAGTGGGGTCTTTCTGACTTTCATGGGTCAGTCGACTGGACGTCTGATAGACCCGAGTCGCCGTGATGGTGCGGACCAGAAACCGGAGATCGAAGTTGTTCGCCGCAAACTCCCTGGCCAGCAGATCCAGAACTTCCGGGTGAGACGGAGGATTGTTGTCGGAGAAATCATCGATCGGCTGCACGATGCCCTGGCCAAGAAACAGAGCCCACATCCGATTGGCGGCCATGCGAGCAAACCAGGGGTTGTCCTTTGCGGTGATCCAGTCCGCCAGGACTTTTCGTGGTTCAGCCGTGTCTTTCCATTCCGGAGCGACACCGGTCAGGAATTTTGCATCGACCGTTTCGCCGGTTGAAGGAATGCGAATGGAGTGCAGTGACTTCTCTTCACGAGCCATCATCATCGGCTGTTCCGGCGTGTCTCCGCCTGGCCGAAACCCTGAATAGAACGCAGCCATATTCCAGAACTGCGTTCGCTTCCATTTGTCGAATGGATGATCGTGGCATTGAGCACAATCGAGTCGCACGCCAAGGAACGCGCGTGATGTACCTGTCGCCAGGTTTTCCGGTGCCAGCTGCCGCACGATAAAGAACGCGCTGGGCGAACTGGCAGATCTCAGCAGCGCCTGGGGATCATCGCCGTAGTCGATCGACGTGGTGATCAGATCATGCACCATTTTGTCGTACGGTGTTCCGTCCGAAAAATGCTTCCACAGCCATGCTTCAAAACCTGGCACAAGCTGTCGTGTCCCGAGGTCATTGAAGGCTTCCGGGATCAGAGCATTGCGCCACAGAATTGTGAAATGGCGAACGAACGCGGGGCCATCCAGCAGCTCTTCGACCAGTTTCTGACGCTTGTCACTTCGAGTATCCGCGAGGAACGCGCGCACTTCGGAGGCGGCTGGGATCCGGCCGGCGAGGTCCAGATAAAGGCGACGCACATACTCTTCATCGGTCGCCAGCGGCGCGGGTTCAACGCCGTTTGCTTTCCATGCGGATTCAAAGAGTCGATCAATCGACGCGGCCACCTGTTCAGGTGTGTCAGCCCGGAGCTGATTCATGCTTAGCCCGAGTTGACCGGGGCCAGTCAGCAGGACGATCGCCAGAATTGCCCATCGAAGAAACCGCATAGAAACCGCTCCGACCTTCTGAAAGGAGCCCTGCAGGTACGGTGAATCTGTCGCGGACAGCATACCTGCGGACGCCAATTTCCGCAGCCGGAGAGTCAGAAAGTCGGCGGTTTTGTCTGGCAAACTGCCAATTTCGCCGTGTTTCAAAGGGAATTATTCGCCGCCGAACTTCCTGATGTTTCGCGTCGGGCGTTCCTTCTTTCGAAACGCCTCAAACCCTTCGACTTTGTATTCCGGCAGCACGGTGTTGATGCGCTTTTCGATGTTGGTCAGTTCGCCGCCCTGAGCCAGCGTGACAAACGTCACAGCGCGACCGTTTTGGTCGGATGACAGTCGACCAGTTCGACCCACGCGATGCACGTAGTCGTCACAGTATTCAGGGATGTCATAGTTGATGATGTGCGAAATGCCGCTGACGTCGATACCTCGACCAACCACATCCGTCGCGATCAGCAGTCGCAGCTCGCCGGATCGCAGATCACGAATGACCTTGTCGCGCTTCCGTTGTGGCAGGTCACCATGAATGGCGGCGATGCGTCCGGATTTCAGACGCTTCGAAAATGTTTCGAACAGCTTGTCTGCGCCTCGCTTGGTGCGAGTAAACACGATGACCTGACTGGGCTTTTCCTGCGCCAGAACACGCAGCAGCAGAGCCGTCTTGCGATCTTCGTCGACCGTCACGTAGAACTGTTCGATCGTGTCAACGACGACGCGGTCTTCGGACAGGTCAACGGATGCCGGATCCACCATGTATCGCTGAGCCAGCTTCATGACTTCAGGAGGAAGCGTGGCAGACAGCAGCAGCGTCTGTCGATCGGTCGGACACTGCTTCAGAATGCGTTCAATGTCCGGGCGAAAACCGATGTCCAGCATTCGGTCGGCTTCATCCAGAACGGCAATGAACAGATCATTCAGTTTCAGGTGGCCGCGCTTGAGCAGGTCGATGACTCGTCCAGGCGTGCCGATCACAATCTGAGCACCTCCTCGCAGGTCGTCGATCTGTCGGCCCATCGGACGTCCGCCAACGCCGAGTGCAAACTTCAGTTTCAGGTTCCCGGCCAGCCTTTTGGATTCGGCATAAACCTGTTCGCTGAGTTCGCGAGTCGGAGCCAGCACCAGCGCCTGAACGCGCGGCAGACTGGGATCCACCTGCTCCATCGTTGGCAACATGAAGGCGGCTGTCTTGCCGGTGCCGGTCCGCGCCTGGCCAATGCAGTCCTTGCCCGTGATGGCAATTGGAATCAAAGCTGCCTGAATTGGACTTGGCTTTTCGTAGCCGATGGTTTTCAGCTGCTTCAGCGTCGCAGCATGCAGCCCCAGTTGTTCGAATGTCGTTTCGTCGGTCAACACTTCATCCCAAAATTCGCGATCCCGGATCGCATGGTTTTTCCGTATTTTGTCGAGCCGCAACTCTAAGACATGCCAGACCCTGCGTCAACAAGCAGAAAAGGCAATTCGCAGTAGGATGGCCGCCCTCGTCCGTCTGCGATTCACTTCTTATCGCTCTCAACGTCTCCTTACGGCAATCAAGCAAGCGGTACAGGAAGCAAGAATGCAAAAAGAAGACGGCCGAGGGCGGCCATCCCACTGCTTCTCGTGCAGCACTGGACTTTGTGAGGGAGCGGGTTAACCTCACTCTCCAGCGACCAGCTTCCCACAGCCTCCCACAGGTGATTTGCAGGATGTCGTCGGATCAGAATTTCCAGGTGAACCTTGGCGGTGTTATTCGGCTTCTTTCAGATCATCTCTACGGTGGTCCCGAAGTCTTTATTCGCGAGCTGCTTCAAAACAGCATCGATGCCATCACCGCGCGGCGAAAGATGGATGCGTCATACTCCGGACGCATTCGAGTCGAAGTGATCTCCAGCGATCGCGGCAACACGGTCTGTGTGGAAGATGATGGAATCGGGCTGACTGAATCGGAGGTTCATCAGTTCCTGGCAACGATCGGTGAATCTTCCAAGTCCGGCGATTTGTCTCGAGGTGACTTCATCGGGCAGTTTGGCATCGGCCTGCTGTCGGCGTTTGTCGTGTCCGATGAAATCTCCGTGCTGACTCAGTCGGCTCGCGAGAATTCTCCGCCGATCCAGTGGACGGGTCGAGCGAACGGAACCTACGACGTCACGCAGCTTCAGCAATCGCTTCCGGCGGGGACTCAGGTGTTTCTGCGCCCGAGACCTGGCAAGGAAGAGTACTTCGAACGGGAACGCGTTCAGGAACTGCTGAAGTACTTTGGGCATCATCTGCCGCGACCGATTGAACTTCATTACAAAGGAACTGTCACGCCGATCACGGAAACGGCACCGTGGCGGCAGACATTCAGCGGCGACGCGCAGCGGCGTGATGTTCTGCTGAAGTACGGACGACAGACGTTCGGAGTCGACTTCCTGGATGCGGTCACTCTGCGAGGCGAAACGGGTTCCGTGGATGGCGTTGCGTTTGTTCTGCCTTTCACGGCCAGTCCGGCGTCCCGACATACTCATCGAGTCTATCTGAAGAATATGCTGCTTACGGAATCTGCCAGCAGCCTTCTTCCGGGCTGGGCGTTCTTTGTGCGGTGTGTCATCAATGCGGATCGTCTTCGTCCGAATGCCGCGCGTGATGCCTTCTACAAGGATGATGCTCTGGAGAAGACGCAGGATGAGATTGGCCGGTGTCTCAAGGCCTATCTGATCGAACTGTCGCAGTCCGATCGTCGCCGACTGGAGCATCTGATTCGCCTGCATTATCTGCCCATCAAATCACTGGCGACCGAAGATGAAGAATTCTACCGACTGTTCATTCGCTGGCTGCCGTTTGAAACGACCACGGGGTCAACAACGCTCGAGGATTACTTCCAGTCGAACAAGTCTCTTCGTTATGTGAAAGATGTCGACCAGTTCCGGCAGATCGCCAGCGTCGCGAGTGCTCAGGGTCTGTGTCTGTTCAACGGCGGTTACACGTATGACGCAGAACTGCTCGACAAGCTGTCGGATGAGTTCCCTGACTGCGATATTCGTCCCATGGAGGCGAACGATCTGGTCCAGGATTTCGAAGAGCTGACGCTGGAAGAATCGCAGCAGGTGTTTGACCTTGTGAAGCTGGCTGATGTGGTACTGCAAAAGTACAAGTGCCGGGTGGAAGCCAGACGATTTGCTCCAGCAGAATTGCCGGCGCTGTACACGGCCAGCGATTCGGCCAGGTTTCTGCGTTCGGTGGAACAGTCAACGGAAGTCGCCGACGACATGTGGAGCGGCATCCTGAACAACGTCGCTCAGGCGGTTGGTGCGGATGGGTATTCGCAGCTGGTGCTGAACTTTCGCAATCCGCTCATTCGAAAGCTGATCGAGATTTCAGATCCGCCGCTTCTGAAGCGCATCATTGAAGTTCTCTATCTGCAGTCCCTGCTGCTTGGGCACTATCCGCTTTCTTCGGAAGAACGAAAGATCCTGGGAAGCGGACTGCTGGGACTGATCGAACATTTTCTCGCCAGGTAATTCGGCGATTCTCACCACTGCTTCGAACTCCCGCTTCCTGACTCCCACATCCCGGAGAGACCATTCCATGCCCACAGACTACGACAGCCTCTTTCAGCGTCTGCGTGAAGTTCCTCACGGACGTGAGCAGATTGCGGTCTTTGAAGAGCTGCTTCGGCTGGCCGATTCGAACAAGGACATTCCGACAGCATATGAAGCTCGACGCGATTACGTTCGACTGTGCTGCGAAGAGGGCTTTCCGGAAAAGGGCATTGTCGCATTCTCCTGGTGTCTTGCTCAGTTCGACAAAGACCCGGAGCTGGACGACGAACACAGCCTGATCTGGCAGTACAAAGTCATTCTGGAACTGATCCCCGTCTTTCATTCGGTCTCACGAGACCAGATCATTCGTCTTCAGGAAGACATGGCAAAGCGCCTCGCGCACCTTGGCGTTTCCGAGCGAACGGCCCATTACTATCGCTGCTGGAATCTGATGCGCATGGGAGACTACGACGAAGCTCTGCGGTATCAGGAACAGTACATGGCCATGGCGCGCGACAGCATGTCGGACTGCAAGGCCTGTGAAGCGGACAGACAAGTCGAACTACTCGTCAGAATGCACAAGGACGAAGACGCCCTGAAGCTGGCCAAACCCATCATGTCCGGACGGATGCGGTGCGGTGAAGTCCCGGAGTTTACGAACGGGCACCTTGTCAAATCGCTGGTGCGAGTTGGTAAAGAGACCGATGCCGTCGAACTGGCTAAGTCCGGCTTCAAGCTGGTCCAGAACGAACGCAAATACATTGGCACGCTGGGCGACCTGCTGCTGATCCCGGTGCGAGCCCGTGACTTCCAGACAGGCCTGCGTCAGATAACGAAGTACCTGCCGTGGGTGGCCGACTGTGCGGCCGGAGAACTGAAGTTTCGCTTTCTGAATGCCACGGCTTTGTTCTTCGAGGCCTTTGCAGCTCAGTCACCAGGGAAACAGGTCAAGGTTCGCATTCCGGAGAACATGGGCTTCTCGCAGGACGGAGATCTCTACGATGCCGCCATGCTGGCCGAGCGATTCCTCGAACAAACACAAGAGCTTGCCAGACTGTTCAATCAGCGAAACGGCAATGATCGTTACGACAGGCTGATGGCCGACAACCGCGCGATTGCCGGTCTCGCCTGATCAATCCGAAGAATCGTAAAGTTCGACACAACCAGCAGTCGATTTGAACGATGCGGGAACTTGCGCCATGGCAGCAAGAGGGTGCGCCGCGCACTTCGGCAAGGATTGCCGTTCCGGAAATGGAGTTCTAACGGGAGACCGTCAAATGCTGGACGCACTGGGTGATGCTCTTCAAAAGCTGTCGACTGTTGATCCGGCAGTGGCAAAGAGCGTCGTCGCTGGGCCTGACGGGACAGCCTGTGGCTCATCCGCACCAGCAGAACCATGTTCTGCTCAAAAGACGACGCAGACCGCTTCCATCGCAGTCGCTGTTTCTGCACCAGCTCCCGTGGCTGCCTCCTTAGCACTGCAAACGCCGGTCGTTGCTGCTGAAGCGGTGACACCCGCCTCCGTGGTCGCAACCGCGGTCACAGCGACCGGATGCTGTTCTCCGGAAGCAAGCAGTTCAATGCCCGCTGAATCCTGCGAGTGCCCTGCTCCTGCAGTTCCATCCGTTTTGAATTCCGCTGCTGGAGAAACATCGGGAAATCCATCATCCACCGCGCCACAGGCTTCGCCCCCTACACTGGAAACTCGGACCGCCGGAAGTTCCACCAGCCGAGTCACTCGGCTGCAGCTGCTGGCCGCGGCGATTCGCGAGCATCGACACATGGTCGCGGCACTCGTGATAGGGGTCTGCGGAATGACACTGTGGCGAGATACTCACAGCCCGGTCAGAGATTCGCTGGCGGCTGGTGACGATCCTGTGACAAGTGTTGATGCCTTTCTGGATGACTTCGAAGCAGCGGACCGAGCTTCTCTGCCTGAGCCAGCAGAACCAGCAGCGGCCGATCCAGACAGCGACGCTCCACTGCTGATCCCGTCAACGTTGACATCAGCAAATCCGGAAGGAACCGATGGCACAGGGCGGCCTTCCACAAGTTCCGTTCCGGCATCCTATCCTGACCAGGATCCGTTCCCCGCAACGACCTCGGGTGCGGCAGATTCGCAGGCTGCTCCGAAGTCACGGCCTCTGCGATTCACCGGTCGAATTCAGCCAGCCCGGTAATTCCTGCCGTCATTTGTTCATTCCCTTTGAAGACACTCGTTCTGAGCAACACGATGTATGAAGCTTATTGGAGCATGACGGCACGGCCGTTCTCGAACGCAACGGAACCCGTGGCGTTCTTTCGCAGCAAGGCCTGTAATAGCGCATTGCTGCGATTGAACTACGCTGTGTCAAATCTCTCAGGACCCTGTCTGGTCGTTGGCCCGTCAGGAACCGGCAAGTCCAGTCTCGTGCGCTACTTTGCGTCAGAACACACCGACCTTCGACCGTTCGTTCACCTCGTCTTTCCTGCGCTGCAGTGTGACGAACTCCTTCGAATGGTGCAGGCTGAACTGACGGAAGGAACCCCAACGGCAGCGTCCGGCATCGACGCCGTCCTGCGCGATATTCGAAGTGACCTTCGTCGACACACCTCACTGGGTCGTCGAGCACTTCTGTTCTTTGATGATGCTCACCTGCTGTCCGATGATGCTCTGCAGTTTGTCATTCAGCCGCTGCTCAGCCTGGCCGAATCCGACGCCAATCTTCAGCTCGCCATGATCCTGTCAGGACAGCCAGCCCTCGCCGCGCGACTCCGACGCTTTGGACAGATCAGCGAACGAATTGCCGTCACAACACCGCTCAATGGATTTTCCGCGGAAGAGACGGCGGACTACGTCGTCAGCTGCCTGAAACAGGCCGGTGCTTCTGAGTCCATCTTTTCAAAGTCTGCTCTTCAGAGACTGTTTGAAGTGACGTCCGGAAACCCACGACGCATCAATCGTCTCTGCGATATGGCTCTGCTGGTCGGCTTTGCGGAACGACTGCAGGAAATCTCACCGGCTCAGATTGATTCGATTGCCTGCGAACTTCTTCCGGCTGCGTGACAAGGGGCGGGGCCCCTTGACATGAGGAGTCTGCCGACTCGTTGCCTGTTCGTCGCTCACGGTGTTCGCTTGCAGGCAATACGCAGTTCGTCGCTTAACAAACGCGGTTCATCACTCAGAGAGTGATGGCTACTTTGGGGTGGCTACTTTGGGGTGGCTACTCCGTTAGCCGACGGCCTTCGTTTGGATCCACGACGCGGACGCTGGGGCGTTCGTAGGACATGTCGTCGGTGGCCGGACCGGGTGGCGACGAAGAGAAGCTGGCGGAAAATGAACTGACCCACGTCGAGCCTTTCACTCCCTGCACGACTCGCATCATCAATCGCTTCTGCAGCCAGCCGGCGACCGCGTTCCGCACGAACGGGATGCACAAAAGAAATCCGGCTGTGTCTGTCAGAATACCAGGCGTCAGCAACAACGCTCCTGCGACCAGCACCAGAACGCCCGACACGATGGCTGTTGAAGGAGACTGCCCGGTACTCGTCGCCTGCTGAATCTGTCGCAGAGCCTGAAGTCCCTGCCATCGGACCAGAGTCATTCCCAGCATTCCAGTGGTCATCACCAGCGCAATGGTCCACCAGAGACTCGTCAGCTTCGTCAATTCGATCAGAAGCCAAAGTTCCAGCAGAGGAATGATGGCGAACAGCAAAAGCAGGCGAGCAAACACGGGGACCTCTTTGACACATCTGGCACTTCTGCGATCCGAGTGATCAGGACAGACATCGCCTGTCATCACGGCCGCAACGTTCGACATTCTACGCCTTGCCGACACACGGTTCATCCAGGTTCTTCGTCGCTTTTCACGATTCCCTTGGGCTTTACTCAATCCGATTCAGAGAACGAAGCAGTTGTGCCAGTTTCTGTCTGCTGGCCTGTCCGTAGCTGCCGGCTCCGTGTCCGGAAACTCCATAATGAAGCGGGCAGTCGACCGCCATCGAGGGATCATCCGCGATCTCTCGCACGGCCGAATGAATCTGGGCACAGCCGCTTCGCTGAATGACCTCGGCAACATTCTCCGCGCGGATGCCGCCGCCAGCGACCAGTGTGATGCGAGACCCGGCCAGCTCGTTCAGTTGCCGCAGCGCAGTGGCTCCTTCCAACGCGGTCGTGGCACCGCCGCTGGTCAGAATGCGATCGAACCCACAATCCATCAATTGCCGCAACGCGATCGCTCGATCCGGCGTCACGTCAAAGGCTTTGTGGAAGACCAGCTGGCACTTGGGCAGGATGGCTCGCAGCTTGCGACATCGCTCAAAATCGATCGTGCCTTCGGAGCGAAGAAAGCCGATGGCGAATTCGCTGATTCCCAGTTCAGCCATTCGTTCTGCATCATTCAGCATCAGCAGAAATTCGTCACGCGAATAGGCAAAGCCGCCTTCTCGAGGACGCACCATGGCCACAATAGGCCCGCTGAAAATTCGGCGAGCAGCCGCGACAAGACCGGCAGACGGCGTGAGTCCCCCCGTCGTCATGCCGCAGTTCAGCTCAATTCGATCAACGCCCATTTCCGCCGCAAGCAGGACATCGTCGATGCCGCCAACGCAGAGTTCCAGAATGGCGGCTGGATGTTCGTCCAGGCCGGCGTTGTCTGCCTTGTGCTCGTTCGTGCTGGCATCGTCTGGGTGGCCAGTGCCGGGATT
This sequence comes from Planctomycetaceae bacterium, assembly GCA_046349695.1. Taxonomy (GTDB): domain Bacteria; phylum Planctomycetota; class Planctomycetia; order Planctomycetales; family Planctomycetaceae; genus SXXK01. The sequence continues at coordinate 26,696 of JAXMBV010000042.1, forward strand.
TTTGTTCATTGAGGTTCACCTGTGTTCGGCACACCAGGAAACGGAAGGACAGAGAGTAGCAGACGGGCGAGAACTCCCGTTTTTGCGGCACTGGACGGCTTGCGCCGTTCCGCTCACTGGACCTGATGAAGTATGCTCTCATCGCTGTCGCCAGGATACTTTTGCCGTGTTCACCATGCAACGAGGAACGCTCATGTCCTTTCGAGTTCGCCGGATGCTGATCATCATAATGCTGGTGTTTCCCGTTGCCGTCGCTTCCATCGGCAGGGCGCAGGAAACTGTGACACGTGTTTCCATCGCGTCACCTGCGCCCTATCAGGTTCTGCAGCGAACGTTCGAACCGACGGCATCGACTGACAAACCGAGCAAAGGCTTTGCCGATGTGCGAGTCGAGTTGAAGACGCCTGGCGAATCATCAAACGAGAATGGCTTTGAATATCGAGTGCTGTTGCTGCCCATCGCGGTAGACGCTGACAAGGCGATACCTTGGAAGCCGCTGACCAAAACCATTCGAGTTCCCGAGGGAGGCTGGTATCGCCTGGAGGTTCGTTCTTCGAAATCGCTCGACGAGATAGCTTCCGTCGAGCCATTTGGCGTAGGCGAAGTCTTTCTTGTCGCCGGTCAGTCTTATGCAACGAACACGAATGATGAACGACTGTCCGTTCAGGATCCGATGAAGCGAGTGGCCGCGAAGAAGGTTGGCGAGAACATCTGGCAGGTCGCAAATGATCCTCAGCCGGCTCCCGATGGCAGTGACGGAGGTTCCATCTGGCCGGCTCTTGGTGACCGACTTGTCACAGAGCTGAATCTTCCCGTCGGCTTCGTCAACGTCGCCGTCGGAGGGACCTCGTCGACGCAATGGCTGCCCGAAGGCAGCTTGTATCCTCGTCTGGAAGCCGCGGGAAAATCCGTGGGCTCCTTTCGAGCAGTCTTGTGGCAGCAGGGCGAAAGCGATGTGATTGAGAAGACCACGGTGGAACAGTACGTGATCAACATCGAACGCATTCGTCGCACGGCTGTCGATGCCTGGAGCTTTGAACCGGTCTGGCTGTGTGCTCTGTCGACGCACCATCCCACGGTTTACAACGACCCCGAAGGCGAAGGCCGAATTCGAATGGCCCTGCAGCAGCTGTGGACTCGACCGGGATTCGGCCCCGGGCCGGATACCGACATACTCAAGGGCGAAAATCGCGGCGACGCCAAATCCCGCCGTCATTTCAGTGCCATCGGCCAGCGCCGAGCCGCCGACATGTGGTTTGACGTACTAAAAGAACGCCTCCACCAGCCATAGCTGCACCCCCAACCCCCAGCCCACAGCCCACAACCCACAACCCACAACCCAACAACCAACAACCCACAACCAAAACCAAGAACCAAGAACCCAAGAACCAAGAACCAAGAACTAAGAACTAAGAACCACCCACCACCAACCGCGCGCGGCCGTTCCACCCTTTCCGCGATGTTGCCTTTTGGAAACATCATTTTTTCGGCATCGGATGAATCCCGCACACCCCTCAGGGATTCAAAAGCCAGGCTTTCGAAAATCCTTCCTCAGACCTCGGATTTTTCATCGAAAGCAAAATCGTGCTCCATCGGAATCCAGACCATCAGGCAACACTTGTCGTCCGTCGTGGCTCAGAAGGCGCGTGGCAGACCACTGGCCAGCCCGTCGCCTCCTTCGGCTACAGTTGCAGCGGACCGGGTACCGTGCAGGACGAAGGCGTCTGGGCGCGGTGGTCATGGGATGGTCGAAGCCTGACCGTTCGCAACGATCGCTTTGGCTTTCTTCCGGTCTACTACTGTGAATTTCCTGACGGGTTCGGTGTCAGCACGTCAGCCATCGACCTTCTGAACGCCGGTGCGGATTCCACGCTGGACGATGCTGCCGTCGCCGTATTTCTGAGACTCGGATATTACGTGGGGAACGACACGCCGTTTCGCGCGATCAAGCTGCTGCCTCCGGGAACGGAGCTGACGTGGTCGGGCGGAAAGCCGCAGCTCACAAGTCACGCCCCCGCGATTCCTCAAACCGTTTCGACACTGTCGCGAGAGCAGGCGGTTCGTGAATACGGCGAACGATTCCAGCAGGTTGTCGAATCGATGCTGCCGGAACCTGGCGAACGCATGTGCGTTCCGCTCTCAGCCGGCCGCGATTCTCGACACATTCTTTACGCACTTGTTCGAGCCGGGCATTCGCCGTCGATGGTTGTCACCGCCCGCTCCGCGCCTCCTCGTCCAAGTACGGACGCTGAAGTGGCCGCGCAAATCACCGCGGCTTTGGGCCTGAACCACACGATCATTGAACAGTCTGACGATCGCTTCGCGGATGAACTGGAAAAAGATCTGCTCACCAGCTTCTGCGCCGATGAGCATGCTCAAATGGTCCCGGTGGCACGCTGGCTGAATGAGCAGAACTTTGCCGCATCATGGGATGGCATCGCCGGAGACATTTTCTCCTGCGGTGTCTACAACGATACTCGCATGCTGGACCAGTTTCGCAATCGACAGTTTGCAGAACTGAGTTCGTGGCTGCTGGACAGCGAAGGGTATCTGCCGCACTCACTGACTCCGGAAGCCTATGACCGATGGAATCGCGGTATTGCCGTTCATCGACTCTCACGGGAACTGGAACAGTACGCGGACCTTCCGAACCCGGCCGCTCCCTTCTTCTTTTACAACCGCGTTCGCAGAGAACTCGCGCTGTGTCCGTACGGGATGCTGAATCGGAAGACTCAGATTCTGGCTCCGTACCTGAGTCACTCTGTCTTCGATCTGTTGATCAATCTGCCCTTTGAGTTCTTCAAGGGACGTTTGTTCCACAGCGAAGCGATCGACCAGTTCTACACGGAACTGCCAAAGTTCGAATACGTGTCGACGCCGGTTGGCACCGTTCCCGAACGACGTTCCAGAATCTGGCGGTTTGCTCGCCGGCTGGGTTCGTTTGCGATGACAGGCCGGCCTCAGGATTCCTGCGTCCAGCGACAATTCCTGCTGCCTCGACTGGCAAAGGCCATGATTCAGCGATCCTATGGAACAGAAGTCCCGGTGCTGTTCTCCCGACTTCTCGTCATGCTGCATCTGGAACAGTCTGTCCGCACGATGGGGCGAATGTAACTCCTGAGAATTCCCGGTTGAACTTCTGCTTCAGACATTCTGACAACGGCGAATCTTCCCATGACAACGAACATCCTGAGTGCTGAGCCTTCTGTCTGTCAGGCATTTTCAACGGCCAGCTGCGGAACGGCAGATTCGAAGTCGTCGCTGACGACACCGAAAGTCTCGATCGTCATTCCGGTGTACAACGGCGAGGCTTACATTCAGGCGGCTCTGGATTCCGTCTTCGCACAGACGTTTGGCGACTATGAGATCATCGTCGTGGATGACGGCTCGACCGACGCGACGATGGCCATTCTGGAAGCGTACGGTGATCGCCTGCAGATCGTGCGGCAGAAGAACGGCGGTCATGCGTCCGCTAGAAATGCTGCGACAAAGATCGCAGGAGGTGAGTGGATTGCCATGCTGGATGCCGATGATCTCTGGCATCCACAGAAGCTGGAACAACAGCTTTCGGCCGCCGGAGATGCGGATGTCGTTTACACGGCCGCTCGAAACTTTGAAGATTCAAAACGAGTGGACGACGTGACCTTTCGCGATGGCGAATGTCCGCGCGGTGACATTTTCGAAGATCTGATCATCGACAACTTCATCACTCACTCGTCCGTGCTGATTCGAAAATCCGCGCTCGTGGCGATTGGTGGTTATGACGAAACTCTGAAGACGACGTGCGACTGGGATCTGTGGCTGCGAATGTCGGCCGCGGGCAGCAAGTTTGCCGGACTGCAGCAGCCGCTGACGGAATATCGCTGGCGAGCCACGTCCAATTCCAAGAACCATGATCGCACGTGTCGCGACCGTCTGAATGTTCTTCAGCACGCGCTCGACACACCTCGCGGACATCAGGTCTCCGTTCTTCAGCGACGCAAGGCCATCGCGCGAGTCTGGCAGACTTCGGCCTGGTTCGTCGCCGAAAAGGACGATCGAACAGCGCTCAACTGGTATCTGCATTCGATCATCTATCGACCATACAGCATTCGAGGTTGGAAGGAAGTGACTCGCTGCCTGCTTCATCTGTGCGGCATCAGCCGCCAGAAACTGCGGTCCGCATTCAGCCGAGCCGTCCAGGGCTAAATCGCCAAGCCAGCCGAGCGATCTCTGGATCGCCCACCAACGCCCCCCTCCCATGCGAAGCAATGGGAGGGGTCGAGCGAGCGCCAGCAAGCTCGGGGGAGGGCCGAGCCTCATCCCTGTGCTCAAGTTACCGTCACCTGTTCCGCAACAATTCGCCCAATGTTCAGACACGCCGTCGCGGCCGGTGATGGAGCATTGCAGACGTTGATCACGCGCTCATGACGCAGGATCAAAAAGTCATCCAGCAGTTTCCCATCCAGTCCCAGCGCCTGAGCTCTCACGCCGGCAGGGATTGATGTCAGATGCTCCGCGCGAATGTCCGGTATCAGACGCTGCAACGCGCGCACAAAGGCGGCCTTCGAAAGTGATCGCCAGATTTCGTTCAGGCCTGTCTTCCAGTTGCGTGCGGCGAGCCGAAGAAAACCCGGATACGTGATCGATTCCCAGAGATCCCGCAGGTTGATCGTTCGCCAGTTGTAGCCTTCTCTCGCGAGCGCGAAGACGGCGTTCGGACCACACTCGACACCACCATGAACCATGCGAGTAAAGTGGACGCCGAGAAACGGGAAGCGAGGATCCGGGACAGGATAGATCAGCCCCCGGCAAAGGTGCTGAGCTTCCGGATGCAGCTCAAAGTACTCGCCACGAAACGGAACAATCCGCTCACGCAGTTTCTGACCGCTTAGTCGAGCCATACGATCACTGTGCAACCCGCAACAGTTGATGACTTCCCGGGCTTCAAACACATCCGAAGAACAATGCAGTCGGACGTTGTCGGTTCGCTGTTCGATGCGTTCGACACGGCAGTTCAGATGGATTTCCGCGCCTTCATTCCGCAGCAATTCGCCCAGTTTTTCGCACACGCCGGGATAATCCACGATGCCAGCTTCCGGAACATGAATGGCCTTCAGACCGGCACAATGTGGTTCCAGTTCTCGCAGTCGTTCACGATCAATCATCTCGCAGCGAACGCCATTCTGATGACCACGACTGAGGATCAAATCCAGCTGTGGAAACTCCTCTTCGCGGATGGCGACGATCACCTTTCCGGTCTGCTGCCAGGCGACACCATGTTCGGTACAAAATCGTTCCAGCGCCTCTTTGCCCAGGCGACAGTTTTGGGCTCGAAGTGATCCGGGGCGATAGTAGATTCCGGAATGAAGAACACCCGAATTGCGGCCGGTCTGATGAAAGGCCAGAGAGCCTTCCTTTTCAATCACAGCCAGCTTCAGTGCAGGAGCGCGCTGTTTCAGTTGCCATGCGGTGGCCAGCCCGACAATCCCGCCGCCGATGATAATGACGTCGTACTGTTTCATTCGTGTCCGCTCGTTCGCGCATGTGGCTTCGCGGATCGTCGTGGCACGGTCATGAAACGGTCCGCCTGCAGAGTTCTTTCGCCATCATAACGATAAGCCGCGAGCATGCCGTCCTTCGCAACACTGTAGTCGAGGCAGGCGACGTTCGGAGCCAGGGGAGCCGGCTTTTTGTCCGGCAGCCAGTAATGTCCCACGAACACCGGAGGCGCATCTTTCGGATACGGACAGGCGCGGACGGTTTCCGGGACCGCAACGTGATGCAGCGCCTGATCACTCGCCACCGGCAAAGCATACTGCCCGCACGTGCGACCGTTGGGAAGTTCGAACCAGCGAATGCGCGCTGAGGGCCGCTGCGTTCCTTCCTTGTCCGTCATCGTGAGCCCGTTCGGAAGCTTCATTTCCGGGCCCTTCATGACGCGTTCGATCGCTCGAAAAATCGGATCGCCTTTGCGGGAGGCATGTTCGAGAAACGCTGTCGTCATCCAGCCATGTTCCGCACGAGCTTCATCCAGCACGCTCAGGTCCTGAGGGTCCCAGCAGGCATGCACAGCCCTCAGACCATCCAGCTCAATGCGCGCTGGCAGCGTTCGAAACCACTCCAGCGCCCGCGCCATGTCTTCGGCGTCAAGCTGATCCAGAGTGGCCTGGTGCTGATGAATGTTGCCGGGAGTCCGCTTCCTCAGGAACTGCCCCGGTACAGATTCATCCGGCGTATGAAATGCCAGTGCGTTGAATTCATGGTTGCCCATCACCGCGAGCGCCGCGTCCTGTTCAACCATGTTTCGACAGATGCGAAGAACGTCGCGTATCCGCGGCCCGCGATCAATGAAGTCACCACAAAAAATGACTCGCCGCGCCGGATGCCGATACACACCTGCTTCTTCACGGTACCCCAGATTATGAAGCAGCTCTGTCAGCTCGTCGGCACAGCCGTGAATGTCTCCAATCAAATCATACATGGTCAGCGTCTAATTCCTGCTCAGTTCGATGCGGTCCGCGGGAAATGTACCTGAGCCAGCGTCCTGTACGATTGGACCTGATCACATTTTCCGAGACAATACACAGAATGAAATCAGTCACGACTTCCCGGACAGGCGAACCAATCCCATGAAAGCAGCATTCTTCTCTTCCACCGGCGGGCCCGAGACAATCACCGTTGGCGAGTTTCCAAAGCCTGTTCCCGGTAAAGGCCAGGTTCTGGTGCACATGGAAGCCGTGTCGGTGAATCCTATCGACACTTATATTCGAGCGGGCAATGTGAAGTTCAACCTGCCTTCACCGTACATCATTGGCTGCGACATCGCGGGTGTGGTTGAAGAAACGGGCCCCGAATGTCAGCGATTCAGAAAAGGCGATCGAGTCTGGGGAAGCAATCAGGGACTTTTCGGACGTCAGGGAACATTCGCCGAATTCTGCGCGATCGATGAACACTGGCTGTATTCAACTCCTCAGAATGTCTCCAGTGACGTTGCCGCCGCCGGCGCGCTGACGGGTATCACGGCTCATCTGGGACTCTTCTTCCACGGCGGACTGAAGGCCGGTGAAGTGGTCTTTGTGAATGGCGGAACCGGCGGTGTTGGTTCCGCAGTGACCCAACTGGCTCATGCCATCGGTGCGACGGTGATCACAACGGCGGGCTCGGCGGAAAAGGCGGACGCGTGCCGCAAGCTGGGAGCGAGCCACGTCATTCAGTATCGCACGGAAGACATCGACAAACGATTTGCGGAGATCACCGCTCAGACGGGCCCCATTCATCTCTGGTTCGAAACTCTTCGCACGCCGGCTCTTGAACGCTGCATTCCGCTGATGGCGATGCGAGGACGGCTGATCTTCATGGCCGGCCGGGATGCTCGCCCGGTCTTCCCGCTGGGTCCGTTCTATGTGAAGGATCTTCGAGCCTTCGGGTTCGCGATGTTCAATGCGTCACCGGACGAACAGCGATCAGCGGCCGATGATCTGAACAAGCACCTTGCTGCGGGAACATACACGCCCATCATCGGAGCCCGGTTTCCTCTGGCCGACGCCGTCAGCGCTCATCGTCTTCAGGAAGCCAACACCTTGCAGAACGAAGGCTCGCTGTCCGGCAAGATCGTGCTGACACCGCAGTAAATCAGTTTGCAATTTGCAGGGTGACCTGCGATCGTGTCACGGATCTGGCGACACTGTTACTCTCATTAAAGCGGATTCATGTCCCTTCGAATTATCTCCGGTCGTTATCGACGCCGACTCCTGAAGACTCCTTCTGACGATTCTACTCGGCCGTACACCGACCGAGTTCGTCAGATGACCTTCGACCGCCTTGCGGCGTTCGTCCCCGGCGCGCGAGTCGCGGACATCTTCGCCGGCGTCGGCACGATGGGCATGGAATCGCTCAGCCGCGGTGCTCATTCGTGCGTCTTCTTCGAATCCAGCACGGAGATTCACGAGCTGCTGCAGAACAACGTGCGCACGATTGCACCGGATGCGAATGCGATCTGCTGGAAAACCGATGTTCGCAAGACCTCGTTTCGTCCTCGCGGTGGCGAAGGCTATGTGCCCTATTCGCTGATCTTCATGGACCCGCCGTATCGAATCGCGGAAGAGATTCAGCCCCGAAAGTCACTCGCGCCGGTCTTCAAGAGGCTGGCGAAAGAAACGCTGTCGACTCCCGATGCCATTATGGTCCTTCGCACACCGGAGCACTTTGAAACTCCGGATGTCGCCGGCTGGATAGTGCATGACTGCTGGGAACTGTCGTCGATGATGATCTGGATCATGACGAAGCCCGACGCGTACACAGAAGACCGTGAGCGAGCGGCCGGCACATGGGTTGACCCGGAAGAACAGACGGATGAGAACGCCGAGGCATCCGAAGACTTCGGAGCCGACCTTGAGCTCGAGTCTGATGACGAACCAGACGATGCCGACGAGTCCGCCTGAAACGAATGCGCCGAGCAGGAAAGTACGAAACCAGGGCAATTGGCGAGCCTGCTCTTGAACCCGACGGGCTCGAGGAGTGCAATTCCCGCTGCTGGAATGCGTGTTTTCCTGGCATTTCCGCAATGACCTGACATGTTCGCCAATCTGATCGAACTTGCCGGTCCCGTCCAACCCAACGCACGAAATCGACGTACATCAGTCGTGTCCATGACGTCGTTTTCCGGCTTCGGTTCTGGTTCACTTGCCATCGTCTTCAGGTCCACCGTCCATGATTGAAACTCGAAACCTCACCAAGCGATACGGTCATCTGATCGCCGCCAACGATATCACTCTGAAGCTGGACGAAGGTGACGTGTTCGGGTTCATCGGTCCCAACGGTTCCGGCAAGACCACGACCATGCGCATGATCGCCACGTTGCTGGCACCGGATCATGGCGAAGCGTACGTCTGCGGAAAGTCGATCTACACGGATCAGGAAGAGATTCGTCGACTGGTCGGTTTCATGCCCGACTTTTTTGGCGTCTACGATGACATGACCGTCATTGAGTATCTGGAGTTCTTTGCTGCCACGTATCGCATCGATGGTTCTCGCCGTCGCAAGGTGGTCGAAGAGAAACTGGAACTCGTGGACATGTCTTTCAAGCGCGACGCGATGGTGAATGAACTGTCTCGCGGACAGACGCAGCGTATCGGCCTCGCACGGACACTGCTCCATGATCCTCAGGTTCTTCTTCTGGATGAACCTGCCAGCGGTCTTGACCCGCGTGCTCGAATTGAGATTCGAAATCTGCTTCGACGACTTGGCGAAATGAAGAAGACGGTCATCGTCAGCAGCCACATTCTTCCCGAGCTGGCCGATGTGTGTACTCGAGTCGGCATGATTGAAAAGGGCCATATGATCGTCGACGGCAACGTCGCCGAAGTCATGCGCAAAGCCCGCCAGCGCATCCTGCTGCATATCCGAGTGAAGACGAACGTCGACTCTGCCGCGAAGCTGCTGGAACAGCTCGACAGCGTGGAGAAAGTAGCGATCGGCAAAGATGCTCTGCTGGAAGTCACGCTGAAACCAACCGTGGAAGACTACAGCGAACTTCCCACCGCACTCGTCCAGGGCGGCTTCGCCGTCACACTCTTCCGCGAAGAAGAAGTCAACCTCGAAACCGCCTTCCTGCAGCTCACCAAGGGACTTGTGCAGTAAGCATCATGTGCCCCCCAAAAGCTCCCCACCCAAACCCCGTTTGGGAGGGGTCGAACGAGCGTCAGTGAGTTCGGGGGCGGGCCGATTGGTCGCGAGGATCCGTGTTCTTCACGAGTCCTGTTCCCCGGTTTCATGGTACGGCACGAAAAGCCCCTGATCCTCGATGCGACGCTGAATCGCACGACGACGTCGCATTTCCTCTGCCACTTCCTCCGGTCCCCAGCCAGGGTTCTCGGCCTAGATCATCTGGCGAGTCCATTCCATCGCTTCCTCTGACAGTTCCAGTGTTAAGAGGATCTTCTGCTCAATGGTCATTTCTCGCGCACGCTCGATCTTCGATGCGAAGACCTCGCGCTGCTGCTGCCTGATTTGAGGATCAACGGGATCAGCCACTGGTCCGCTCGCTCAACAAGAACAACCTGAAACCCATCACGCGAAATCGCTGGGTGACCGAAAGAGATTACTGAGAATACCAGGTTCCCTGTGAACGGTCGACTGTGGCTCCAAGCGAGGTGACGACGAATGGTCTGCTGGTTAGTTCGAAGGGAGCGGCTCCACGTCGTCAAGCTGCAAAGTCCCTTCGGCCCCACGGCGCACGGCCAGAACGTAGACAGTGGAATCCCGGATCGTAAATACGGCTCGAAAGCCAGGGCGTGCCCCGAGACCCAGAAGTTTGTCGCGAATCTCATAAGGGAATTCGCCATTCTCCGGAGAAAGCCCATGGCTTTCCGGAAAAACCACGATCGATTCCAGCTGAGTCTGAACTGTGTCCAGCCATCTAGCGGCCTGCTCGGAAGAGTGATGCTGAGCCCACCATTCGGCATTCCGACAGATGTCCGCAGCGGCCCGCGGCAGAATAACTAGTCGATACTTCACTGCTGACGCTGCCGTAGGCGGAGCTGCGAGCGGATGTCATCGAATGCCTCATCGAGCGGCATCCCTCGACCTGCCTCCATTTCGGCGATGCCTTGAGCGATGGCATCACGATCCTGCTGACGACGTAGAGCGTCCATTGCTTGCCTGTGCGTTTCACTATCCACAATGAAATACAGGCGCGATGTTTCCGGATCGACGACTTGAAGTTCGACGTTTCCAGAAGCATGCAGTGCCGCAGCGAGTTCTTTGGTCAGTTTTTCAGTCATAGCCGCATCATACCGTCGGTTCTGCCGCTGAGTGAAGTACAAACGGAAACTCACATCGCCCACTTTGAACCAACTCTTACGATTCCCAGACAAAAGCAACATGCTCCGGACCGGTTTCGACCTACTTTGCGACCGCGTGGTCAAGGCGATAAACTCCCGGACTTCGCGTTGCTGCCTGCGGACAAACGGTTGTCGCGGCACGAATGCGGAAGTGCGATTTTTCTGAAGAGGATCGGGACAGTGAAGCTTTGCAAGATTCGGCTGAATGATGGGTCCATGCGAGTGGCTGCGATGCACGAGACGGCGGTGCAGCCTCTGGACCTGACTCAGATTGATCACTGCCATTCGCTGATGGACATTCTGAATTCCGCAGACCCGATCGGGCTGGCTCGATTCCTTCTGAAGCCCGATACGACATCGATTCCTCTCAGCGAAGTGACGGTGCTGGCTCCGATCGATCAGCAGGAAGTCTGGGCGGCCGGCGTGACCTACAAACGCAGCCAGATTGCTCGAATGGAGGAGTCCGAAACTTCCGCATCGAATTACGACAAGGTCTACACCGCCGCGCGACCGGAGCTGTTCTTCAAGGCGACTCCTCATCGTGTTGCAGGCCCGGGACAGCCACTGCGAGTTCGAGTGGACAGCAGCTGGTCCGTTCCCGAACCCGAGTTTACGCTCGTCACGAATCCGTCGGGCCGCATCATTGGCTATTCGATCGGCAACGATATGTCGGCTCGCGACATCGAAGGCGAGAATCCTCTGTATCTGCCACAGGCCAAGTTTTATTCCCAGTGTGCCGGACTTGGTCCCTGCGTGCTGCTGGCCGAAAGTCCGCTCGATCCGGAAGCCATTGATATCAAGCTGGAGATTCGACGTGCCGGCCAGGTCGTATTCACCGGTGCGACGAAGCTGAGTCAGATGAAGCGAACCCCGGAAGAACTGGTCGGCTGGCTGTTCAAGGAGAACGATCTTCCGAACGGTGCGTTCCTGATGACCGGCACAGGCATCGTTCCCGAAGACAACTTCACGCTCGAAAATGGTGATCAGGTAGCGATTTCGATCACGGGCATCGGTACTCTGGTGAATCCCATTGTGAAGGGATAAGGATCGATGCAAAAGCCTCCGCGCAAGATGACTGTTCCGGCGTTCTGCGAAGCCGCAGCGTCCGGCAAAAAACTGACCATGCTGACCGCCTACGACTATCTGTGGGCAGGCATCATGGACGAAGCAGGCGTCGACAGCATTCTGGTCGGCGACAGTCTCGCGATGGTCGTGCAGGGCAAGTCCACGACTCTTCCTGTGACGCTCGACCACATGATCTACCACGGCGAAATGGTGACTCGCGCGGTTCGCCGAGCACTCGTGGTGGTCGACATGCCTTTCATGAGTTACCAGGTGAGTCCGAAGCAGGCGGTACGTAACGCCGGCCGGATCATCAAAGAAACTGGAGCCGATGCTGTTAAACTCGAAGGCGGCGCGATTCAGTCAGAGACGATCCAGGGAATTCGCCGCGCGGACATTCCCGTGATGGCTCATATCGGCATGCGTCCTCAGGCCGTACGACAGCTTGGCGGCATGGGCAAAGTCCAGCGCGATGAGCAGCAGCTTCTGGATGATGCGCGCGCGGCTGAAGACGCCGGCGCCTTTGGCATCATTCTGGAACTGATCCCGGAAGACATTGCCGGGCGAATCACGGAAGCTCTCAGCATCCCCACCATCGGCATCGGTGCGGGCAATCGCTGCAGCGGCCAGGTGCTTGTCGGTCCGGACATGCTGGGCCTGAACACCTCCTTTAAGCCAAAGTTCCTGAAGGAATTCGGCCAGCTGCGAGCACAAGCCACGAGTGCCGTGCAGGAGTACATTCGCGAAGTGGAAAACAGCCAGTTCCCCGGCCCCGAACACTCGCATTCATAACAAGAACTCACCCTTGGATAATTAGCGGAAGGGCGCGAGCCCTCCGGTGTCAGCACCCGACGTCCTGCGCCTTGCCGCTCACTTTCACCTGTTCGCCCTGACCAACGCGGAGGTTTGCCGATGGCACTTTCGTTTCTGCGCGCTCGCGTCTTCAGCCTGGTGGCATCTTTCGCAATCGCGATGCTGATGAACAAGCCGGCTCAGTCCGAAACACTGCGCTTGCCAGTCGTGAAGGACAACTCGATCGTCATGGTCGACGGAGAATGGTCGCAGAACGCGGGGCAGCAGGGACGCATCCGCATCAAGGGGAATCAGCACATCGTTGCGATGGACTTTGATGTGTCCGCCATCGCAGGACGCATCGTTCGCAAAGCAACGCTCGTTTGCGAGCAGGGTGACAAGACCATCTCCGCGGTGTCCATTTCGACGATCGCAACTCCGTGGAGCGAAGAGTCTTCCAATGGTCTTCGTTGTGGCATCGACGGCATTCCCGACTGGGGCTATCCGGGCGCGCGATTTCCAGCGGTTTGCGGAGGTAACGGCAACACGCTCGTGCATCAGTGTGTCTCAGAAATCAAAGACGGAAAGTATCACTGGGATGTGCCACCCGACATGATTCACGCGATCGCAGTCGGCGCGGCATTTGGCCTGGCCATTCATGAACACGACGCGGACTACGGACGAAACCCGACGATCTACGCCCGCGAACAATCCGGCAAGAAGCCGTGGCTGGAAGTGGATGTTGAAGCCGGCGACGATCGACGTCCCGCTGCTCCTTCCGAGCTTCGCCTCACGCCGAAGGGTTCGTCAGAAGCCGCTCTGAGTTTCAACGCTTCGGCGGATGCTCTGACGTATCGCGTCACCATTGATGGCCACGCTTTGCCCCGGCACCTGATTCCTATCGCAGCGACCGAGAAGAAGTCGTCCGAGCCACTGCGGATCTCGATTCGCGACCTGCCGTCCACAATCGCAAAAGACACGGCGCATGAAGTCAGCGTGATCGCGGTCAGCCGAACCGGCCTGGCTTCTGAACCGGCATCCCTGCGCGCGGTGGTGTTTCGCAAACCGGCGGAAGCGACATCTTCCGTCACGAACACTGCTGGAGCAAACGCGGCCGCTTCGTCAGCAACACCAACCGGAGTCAGTGTGATCCCGGTGCTCGATAAGTATGACGCCGCAGGAAAGCCGATCGGAAATCTGCCCCCCAATTACAGAACTCAGAATGCTCTCTTCGATGGAAAAACCATTCACCTAAAGGCTGCGGCAGGTGAAGTAACCAGCTTCCAGCTTCTGCTGCGCGGACAGTCTTCGCAAAGCCTTCAGGTCACGCTCGATGGCTCACCGCGCATGGAACTCTGGAAGGCGGTTTATGTCCCGGCCGAAGGTCGCAGCATTCCGGATCCTCTGCTTCCGCTTCCCAAACAAGTCATGCTGCGTGATGACCAGGACACGTGCGTGATCGCGGATGTGTTTGTTCCGTTCGGCGCAAAGCCCGGCCTTCGAAAGGGTCACGTGCGCATTTCTGATGGCCGCGTTCTGCCCGTTGAACTAACGGTGCTGCCATTCGCCCTGCCGAAGGAAGCCACGTTCTTCTGTGAGATGAATGGCTACGGCCTTCCGGATCATGTGGATGATTACTATCAGCTGCAGCAGGTCGCGTACGATCATCGAGTCCACTCGAACATCCTGCATTATTCTCACAACACCGCCGCACCCGGTTCGCGTAAGAGTAACCTGGACATGCGTCTGAAATCCGGCAAACGGATGGACAATAAGCGCTACGACAATGTGGCTGCGGGAGCGACGTCCGGTTACTGGGATGATTTTGCTGCCGCCTTCGGACCGTGCCTGGATGGTTCACTCTTTGCCAGCGGACATCGCGGACCGGTTCCTGTGCCTGGCTTCTATCTGACGTTTCATGAGAGCTGGCCGTTAAACTGCCGAGCCTACTTCGACGGCAATCCGGACGCGTATGAGGCATTCAGCAAGCATCCGGAATACTCACAGACCTTCGTGAATCTTCTGCAGGATTTCAGCAGGGTTGCACAGAAGAACGGCTGGGACAAGACTCGCTTTCAGGTCTATCTGAATAACAAAGGGTCAATGAACGATGCGGCCAAGGCCCCATGGATCCTGGATGAACCGTCAGGCTTCTGGGACTATCGTGCGCTTCAGTATTACGGTGAACTCACGGACCGCGGACGCGCGGGCGGCACGACGAAGATCGACTATCGCATTGATATCTCGCGCCCCGAATACTGTCGCGGACAGCTGGACAGTCGCAGTGATCTCTGGGTCGTCGCAACATCCGCGTTTCAGAGTTACCGACAGCTGGTGATGGATCGCATGGTTCGAGACGGCATCACGGTCTGGGTCTATGGGACATCGAACCACGTTCACGAAAGCAATCGCAATCTTCAGGCATGGGCCCTTGATGCCCGCCGATTCGGAGCTTCCGGCATGGTGCCATGGCAAACGGTGAACAAGGATGGATCCGCATTGAAGCAGGCCGATCAGCTGGGACTGTTCATCTTTGATCAGGATGACAGCGGCAGGACCATCATCCGTCATTCGCTCCGCCTGAAAGCCTGGCGCGATGCACAGCAACTGGTTGAGTACCTGAATCTGCTTCAGAAGAAGATGTCCTGGACTGACGAAGACCTGCGAATGTTTGTCAGTCAATATGTGCGTCTGGATGCGGCCGTGAAAAAGACGAATGATGACGATGCCGGAACAACAAGCTACGAACAGGTTTCGCCGTCTGAACTGGATGCACTGCGAGCCGCAGTCGCATCATTGCTGAGCAGATGACATCTGAATCAGAAATTCACATGGGCAGAGTTGAGTCTGCAGGTGAATCCGGCGATCCTTCGTCGTACCACCACCGGACGTCTCATTCTTTGTCACAAGATTCCCTTCCATGATGCTCAACGCATTCGCGCGACCAGTTGTGCTTTCGGTTCTTTGTCTGGCGACAACATCGATCCCGGCATCTGGCGATGAGTGGTCAACGAAGGTCCCGGAAGGAACATTCCGAGTTGCCACGTTCAACTGCAGCCTGAATCGAGATTCTGACGGACAGCTGATTCGAGATCTCAGCAATGACCAGAACCAGCAGGCTCGCAAAGTGGCCCGCATCCTTCGCATCGTTCGACCGGATATCGTCCTGCTGAACGAGTTTGACTACGACGCCGACCAGACAGCACTGCGAAGTTTTCAGAAGAACTACCTGGAAGCAGAGGCAGACTGGTGCCCGGAAGCTCCGCTGAAATTTGCTGATGCCTGGTCCGCGCCGGTGAACACGGGCGTTCCATCGGGACGCGATCTGGATCACGATGGCAAGACGGACGGACCAGGAGACGCAATTGGATTCGGTCGCTATCCGGGACAGTATGGCATGGCCGTTCTGTCAGCATTCCCTGTCGATCGAAGCGGCATCCGAACGTTCCAAAAACTGCTCTGGAGGGACATGCCCGGAGCAATGCTTCCTCCGACGGCCGAAGCCGCGACGGCGAGACCCAACATCATCGGCGGTTGGTACAGTGAGGAGGATCTGAGTGTACTGTGTTTGTCCTCAAAGAGCCACTGGGATGTGCCGATAGACGTCAACGGCGTGAAGCTGCATGTGCTGACAAGTCATCCCACGCCTCCGGCCTTTGATGGCCCGGAGGATCGAAACGGTCGCCGGAATCACGATGAGATTCGCCTGTGGTCAGAGTATCTCTCCGGGAAAGCCGGCGACTGGCTGCGAGATGATTCGGGCAAGCCAGCAGCACTTGATCCCCAGGCATCGTTTATCATCCTCGGGGATCAGAACGCGGATCCAGTCGATGGCGGAAGTGTTACGGGAGCGATCCAGCAACTTCTGGAACATCCTCGAGTTAATTCCACAATGATTCCCACCAGCCCTGGTGCAGTGGAAGCGTCCGCAAATCAGAAACAGGTGAACATGCAGCACCGCGGTGTCGCGGCTCACGATACGTCGGACTTCAACGATCGGTCAGTGGGTAACCTGCGAGTCGACTATGTGCTGCCTTCAAAGGACCTGATTGCAAGGTCCGCTTTTGTCTACTGGCCGGAAGTCAAGGCAGATCCGCAGAAGCTGGTCGAGTGTTCGGATCATCGACTTGTCTGGATCGATCTTCAGCTGCCGGGCAATACCGAAAAATGAAGCCCGCTTTCGCTCTGTCGTTTGCACATCTGAATCTTCGCCGAAATCCGTTCGGTGAACTGAGTGCCGAAGAGCGAAGCGAACTTGCGATCACGGACGTGGAAGACGTTCGTTCGTTTCTCGCGCAGCAAGGCCATCCGCTTCCGCCCGCCCTGCAGATCATCGGTGACAAAGGACACGGGAAGACAACACACCTTCTTTCACTGCTTCGGCAGTATCCGGCGGCCTGCTACACATGGTTGCCGGAAGGAGAAACTGTCACCATCCGAACGGACGGAGAACCCATCTTCGTTGATGAAGCCCAGCGTCTGACGCGCCGTCAGCAAAGGGCGATCTGGGGAATTCCCAAACGGCTGATCCTGGGAACTCATCAGGACTTCGAGCATTCACTCCGGCAGGCAGGTCGAGCTGTCATGACGATCGCAGCCGAACGGCAAACATCTCCGCAGCGAGTTCACGAAATCATGAATGCTCGCATTCGAATGTTTCGACGCGGTTCGGGACCGATTCCGCAGGTGTCGCTTTGTGTAGCCGAACAACTCTGCGAGCGGTATGGTTCCAATATCCGAGCCATGCTGGGCTGCCTCTATGAGCATTTTCAGTCAATGAAGGACTCTGAAGATGTCCGGGAAGTGTGACGTTCGCATTCTGTTTGATCGCAGCAACCGCACATGGCGAGGCGGTGAGTCCGTCACGGGGCGTGTGATTGTGACGGTGAATCTGGAAACGAAGAGCAACGGCATCCGCCTGACTCACTCGTGGAAGACGCATGGCCGCGGCAATACAGATTCCGGCCCGAAAGAAACGGAGCTGCTGCAGGAGGCCGGCATGCTCCTGCCGGGTCAGAACCTGGAGTTTCCTTTTTCCTTCTCGGCTCCGCTGTTTCCCGTGACGTACCACGGCCACCTGATTTCCATCGATCATTATGTGACCGCCGAAGTCGATGTCTCATGGGCAAGAAATCCTTCCGCTGAAGAGGACTTCATCGTTCTTCCCGGAGCTGTCCCCACTCAGTTCACGGGAGCACGTGACCAGATTGTGTCGCTAAAGCCTGAAGCCAACCAGTCGACCGGGATGATTGCAAAGATCATCCTCTTCCTGGTGCTCGGCGCGCTGCTGGTGGCAGTGGCCATGCTGGCAACGTTGCTCCTGCCTGTTGTTCTGATCGTTGCCGTTTGGCTGTGGCTGAAGAGTCAGGCGCTGAAGATGCGGCTGGGAAAAGTGGAACTGGCGATGCCCATCAAAGTCGTTGCTCCGGGCGAATCGTGGCCTGTGTCGCTGAAATTCACGGCCCGGCGTTCGTTCGTGATCAATTCCATCTCATTGAAGATTTCCGGAATTGAATCCGCAGCTTCGGGAAGCGGGACTGACAAAACCACACATACGCACCAGCTGCTGCTGGAAAATCATCTCCTTCGTGAAGGCGGAACGGTTGAAGCGGGCGAAACCGTTGAAGAAATACTCCAGATTCCATTCCCCGATTCGGAAGCGTTCAGTTTCGAAGCGGCGGACAATTCCATTAAGTGGACGGCGGAAGTCCGTATCGATATCCCTCGTTTCCCCGACTGGACCTCGACGGAAACACTGCAATTGGTCCCGACAGAATTTGTGACTGACTATTCTCCTGCAACCACAACCGAGAATAGCGGCACGCTCCCAAGCAGAACTCAGGACGAGGAAGAAGACGAGAATGAGGAAAGCGAGCGCCGGAATCGAGCCTTGACCGGCCAAACTAATTCCAGGAATCCAGCCGTCGAACCTGTCGATGACATGCCCACATCACTGCGTCGACCGAAAACCGCTGCTTCGATCATGGATCTCGTGACTCAATTGAATGCCGTTAGCCGCCACAGCACTCAACGAGCAGAAATCGTCAAAGCCGCTGCGGGAAGTTCGATGGTCGTCTCAATCACGATTGAGCGAGTGGTTTCGACGATCGGATCTATGGTGAATGATGAAGCCTATGACTCGGGCAAAACCGTTTCGGGAACCATTGATGGGACTCGTCAGGCCATCCAGGTTCTGGCAAAACCCGCCAGCACACCCGATTTGGAACGACTGTCACCGGGCGATTCGTGGAAGACAACCATTTCGCCCGTCGAATGGGACACGCTCTACAATCGCATCAACGCCAGGGAGGTCTGAGAATCATTTGTCGGAATTCTTCCGAGCAACGACGACGTAACGCGGAGTTCTCGTCGTCGGGTGCTGATTCGTGCGAGACATCCAGCCGACGCTCTGCACGTCAAATCCTGACCGTGCGAGCAAATAGGGGATTGTGCTGAGCGATTTCGTTGCAGCCAGCGGAAACAAATCCACATCAGAGACGTTGCTCCACCCGGCGCGATCGAATGTTCCGTCCATCAGAATCACTGTTCCACCTGGCCTCAACCAGTAGCGCCAGTTCTCAAATGCTGCGACCGGGTCATACAGTCCATTCGCGACTTGCCTCGAAATAACCAGGTCAAACGTCGCCTCCCGGAAGAATGTGCGATCGTCCAAATGGTCGCTGAATCCACACACCGCAGAAACCGGAATGCCCAAACTCGCCGTTCGCATGCGCAACAGTTCCAGCATAGCCGGGCATGGTTCAAGTGCTGTGATCCGGCATGCGTGACGAAAATCACTCTCGCCACCAGCTGCCACAGCCCATCGGCAAAGAATTTCGCAAACGGTGCCTGCCCCTGAGCCAACATCAAGGATGTGAATGGGTCGGTTGAAACAGTAGACCTGACTCAGGTCCTGGACATGGCAATCCAGCTGTTCTTCAGTCAACTCCCCAGCGCAGGCCTGATAGGCAGCTACTTCAGAAGAGGTCCAGCGCTCAATCCAGTCTCGGCGAAACTTGGACTGGCTGATCCGCCAGCTTGACGGACAGATTGATTGCGAATCCGTTGACTCCACTGTCTCACCCGATCATCTGCAAGTGTGATGATTTTCGAACTGCACCAAAGGTGGACAGGACACGTCAAACAGCAACCGGAGCGCGCAAAAAAAGACCACACCCGAAGGTGTGGTCTTTGTGAAAGATCCCGGCATAACCTACTTTCGCGCCGGTGGGCACTATCATTGGCCCTGCAAGCTTAACGTTCGTGTTCGGAATGGATACGCGTGTTTCCTTGCAGGTGATTCACCGGGAAACCGCAGATGAGCAAGCAGAGCCGCTACACCTGCGTTTATCGATAATGAAGTCTAAGTGAACAATCTGACTATTAATCAAAGTGGCCAGATATTTCTCCGTTAGTACCGGTCAGCTCAGACGCTCTCACGCCTTACACAGCCAGCCTATCAACCTGGTAGTCTTCCAGGGGAGTTCAGAACCGAAGTTCAACGAAACCTTATCTTGGGGATGGCTTCACGCTTATATGCTTTCAGCGTTTATCACAACCGTACATAGCTACCCTGCGATGCCACTGGCGTGACAACAGGAACACCAGAGGTACGTCCCTCCAAATCCTCTCGTACTAAGGAGAATACCCCTCAAGTTTCGTACGCCCACAGCAGATACGGACCAACCTGTCTCACGACGGTTTAAACCCAGCTCACGTACCACTTTAATCGGCGAACAGCCGAACCCTTGGGAGCTTCTTCACCCCCAGGATGTGATGAGCCGACATCGAGGTGCCAAACCCCGCCGCCGCTATGGACGCTCGGGCGGGATCAGCCTGTTATCCCCAGAGTACCTTTTATCTGTTGAGCGACGGCCCTTCCATTCGGAACCGCCGGATCACTAAGTCCAACTTTCGTTTCTGCTCGACTCATTTGTCTCGCAGTCAAGCACCCTTCTACCTTTACGCTCTTCGCCTGATTGCCAACCAGGCTGAGGGTACCTTTGAGCTCCTCCGTTACTCTTTGGGAGGAGACCGCCCCAGTCAAACTGCCCAACTGACAGTGTTCGCCGCCCGGGTTCACGGGTCAGCGTTAGACACCTAACAGGTTCAGGGTGGTATTTCAAGGATGGCTCCATCGATACTGGCGTACCGACTTCAAAGCCTCCCACCTATCCTACACAAAACATGCCAAGTGACAGTATCAGCCTGCAGTAAAGGTTCATGGGGTCTTTCCGTCACGCTGCGGGTACGTGGCATCTTCACCACGGCTACAATTTCACCGGGTCGCTGATTGAGACAGTGCACCAGTCGTTACGCCATTCATGCAGGTCGGAACTTACCCGACAAGGAATTTCGCTACCTTAGGACCGTCATAGTTACGGCCGCCGTTTACCGGAGCTTCAATTGCCGGCTTCGCCCGAAAGCTAACCGTCTTTATTAACTTACCGGTACCGGGCAGGCGTCAGTCTCTATACCTCCTCTTACGAGTTCGCAGAGACCTGTGTTTTTAGTAAACAGTCGCTAGTGCCGCTTTGCTGAGACCATCTTTCGATGGCACCCCTTATCCCGAAGTTACGGGGCCAATTTGCAGAGTTCCTTAACCAGCGTTCTCCCGAGCGCCTGAGGCTACGCGCCTCGCCTACCTGTGTCAGTTTTAGTACGGTCATATTATGTGGGCTTTTCTTGGTTGTACTTCAAGAGACTTCACCAACCAGGGGCTCGACCTTGCGGTACGGGGAAAACCAACTCCCCGATCTCTATTCGTCCAACGTCCCCCACAATAGGCGCAGGAATATTAACCTGCTTTCCATCGTCTACGCCTTTCGGCCTCGACTAAGGGACCGGCTAACCCTGGGCGGATTTACCTTCCCCAGGAAACCTTAGGCTTACGGCGAGCAGGATTCTCACCTGCTTTATCGTTACTTATTCCAGCATAATCACTCCTGAACGCTCCACGAATCCTCACGGTATCGCTTCAAGGCATTCAGGACGCTCTCCTACCGCTCTTTCGAGCCCGCTGCTTCGGCAATTTGCTTACTCCCGTTCATTATCGGTGCCAGAATACTCGACCGGTAAGCTATTACGCACTTTTTAAATGGTGGCTGCTTCTAAGCCAACATCCCGGCTGTCACAGTATTCAGACATCCTTTGTGACTCAGCAAATTTTAGGGGCCTTAGCAGGCGATCTGGGTTGTTTCCCTCTCGACCACGCAGCTTCTCCCACGTGGACTAACTCCCGAGGTAGTCGTTATGGTATTCGGAGTTTGGATAGGCAGGGTACCCTGGGAAGGGCCCCAAACCAAGTCAGTAGCTCTACCCCCATAACGTAGTGACTCGAGGCTAACCCTAAAGTTATTTCGGAGAGAACGAGCTATCTCCCGGTTTGATTAGACTTTTACTCCTCCCCACAGGTCATCCCCTAATTTTTCAATATTAGTGAGTTCGGTCCTCCACGCAGTCTTACCCGCGCTTCAACCTGCCCATGGGTAGATCACCGGGTTTCGCGTCTACCGCCGCCGACAAATCGCCCTATTCAGACTCGGTTTCCCTGAGGCTACAGCCCTGAAGGCTTTAACCAGGCCGTCGACAGTAACTCGCTGGATCATTATGCAAAAGGCACGCCGTCACACAACAATGTGCTCCGACAGCTTGTAAGCGTGTGGTTTCAGGTCCTTTTAACTCCCCTTCCGGGGTGCTTTTCATCTTTCGCTCGCGCTACTTTTTCACTATCGGTCGCCAGAGAGTACTTAGCCTTAGGAGATGGGCCTCCTGGATTCAAGCCGGGTTCCACGTGACCGGCCCTACTCGGGGTTTCTCACGGAGTCTGATCAGTTGTCGAATACGGGGCTGTCACCCTCTTTGGCTCCGAATTCCATCGGATTCTTCTAACCGTCAGATTTGTAACTCCACATGTGAGCCCCACAACCCCGCCGGACATGCCGACGGTTTGGGCTTTTTCCTGTTCGCTCGCCGCTACTAGGGAAGTCGCTCTTGCTTTCTCTTCCTGTGGGTACTGAGATGTTTCAGTTCCCCACGTTCGCTCTGATCACCTATGTATTCAGTGAACAGTAATTCAGGGATCCCAGGATCAAAGCTCGTTTGACAGCTCCCCCGGGCTTTTCGCAGCCTTCCACGCCCTTCATCGCCTTCTGGCGCCAAGACATCCCCCACACGCCCTTATGTATCTGGCCACCATGATCAATAGCCAGAACAATTACGAATTCCAGACAGACCAGCACTTTCGCGCCAGCCCCTCTGGGCTCGGAAACGTTTACAGATGCCACTTAGACTTCATTCGATTGTCAAAGATCATTCGCACTTGAGCGGTCAGGCTCAAAATTGCGAGCGGGGTAGTGTAACGGGCCGGTGAGGCCTCGTCAACACCTTGGTTCAGAAATTTTTAAGTTTCCTGAACCAACCCAAGTTTGGCTTTCGCCAGTGGAGACGATCGGGATCGAACCGACAACCTCTGCCTTGCAAGGGCAGCGCTCTCCCAGTTGAGCTACGTCCCCTTCGTTCTGCAACTTCGATGTCATCCAAAGATTTCATCGAGGTGGGCGTACGTGGACTCGAACCACGGACCTCAGCTTTATCAGAGCTGCGCTCTAACCATCTGAGCTATACGCCCCGAAGGTGATGTCCATTTCGGGGGCGGACATTTTGGCAACGTATTTCGCCAATGTCCAGCCATCCTGTCGTGAGTTCGCCATTTCGCGAACGTTTTCACCAACGGGCTGTTCCCGGGTTGAGTTGACACCAACTGTGTCCAGTCGGTTCGTTTCCCCTCACTCAGATTGCTCTGACCAAGGAGTCTCCACCATGCCGCCTTCGAACTCTCGTCGACGTAAACCGCCTGCACAACTCACGTTACGCTGACTGCTCTTCGCTTTCAAAAGTCCGTTTTCGCGGCCCCCTATGGATCGGTCGTTTCGCCTGACGTCTTCAGTCTGCTTTCCGATATTCGTCCGTTTCATGCTGATTCCCATTCGTCGCAATCCGACTCGCTCGATGGCAGAACCTCAACGAGTTACTGTCCAGCATCTCCGGGTTCTACCCCAGCCCTGCTCCGGCGTTCCTGCTTCGTCTGATCGGTTTTCCCATGTCCCATGCTCCGTCTCCGGCCCCGTTCCTTTCACGTCACAATCTGCAATCCTCAGGGATTTCCACACGTCCCCGGAGCGACGGCCTGCGCCATCACTGGCTTGTCCCTGCCCTGTATGTTCCCTTCTTTGTTCTCTTCCTCTGCTTCGGGGCACACCCCAATTGCTGTGCTTCCGACGACGTCACGACGATCACGGAGAATTCGCCGCAAGCTCGCCCAAACGTCCTGATGATTGCCATCGATGACCAGAATGACTGGATCGGCTGCCTCAATGGTCATCCTCAGGCATCAACTCCGAATATCGATCACCTGGCTCAACGAGGCGTGTTGTTTCTGAATGCTCATTGTCAGTCCCCTCTGTGTAATCCTTCAAGAACCAGTCTGCTGACGGGTCGACGACCTTCTTCTTCCGGCGTCTACGGTCTCGCCCCTTCACTGCGACAGGTCGAGGTCCTGAAAAACACAACCACCCTGCCTCAGTTCTTTCGGCAAAATGGTTACGAAACACTGATGGCAGGAAAGATCTATCACGGAGCCTACGGACGAAAGAAGGAAGATGCCGAGTTCGATGTTGTCGGACCTGGCTCCGACGTTGGTGCTCGTCCGCCAAAGCCGCTTGTCGTCACTCCGTCCGGCCATCCTCTTGTCGACTGGGGTACGTTCGCTCATCGTGATGAAGACAAAGGCGACTATAAACTTGCGTCGTGGGCAGTCGAACAGCTCCAGAAGAAGCGTGACAAACCCTTCTTTCTCTGCACCGGATTCTTTCTTCCACACGTCCCCTGTTATGTGACGCAGTCATGGTACGATCGCTTCCCCGAAGACTCCCTGATCCTTCCCCCGGTCCTCGAGAACGATCGTAGTGACGTTCCCCGATTCAGCTGGTACCTGCACTGGAAACTGCCCGAGCCGCGACTACGCTTTCTGAAGGAATCCGGGCAGTGGAAGAACCTCGTCCGAAGTTACCTGGCCAGCACAGCATTCGTTGATGATCAGGTTGGCAGAATCCTGAAGGCTCTCGAGGCCAGCCCTTATGCAGACAATACGATTGTCGTCCTTTGGTCAGATCATGGATGGCACCTTGGTGAGAAGGACATCACAGGGAAAAACACGCTCTGGGAACGGTCGACTCGCGTTCCACTGATTTTTGCCGGCCCGGGAGTCCTTGCCGGAGGACGCTGCAAAGAACCGGCGGAGCTGCTGGATGTCTATCCGACTCTGGCTGAACTCTGCAATCTGCCTGCCCCGGCTTCACAGGAAGGCCACAGCCTGGTCCCTCAGCTCCGCAACACTGAGACTCCTCGCCCATGGCCGGCGATCACGACTCACAATCATGATAACCATGGTGTTCGCACCAGAGACTGGCGCTATATCCGTTATGCGGACGGTTCCGAAGAGCTCTACCACATGACAATCGATCCAAACGAATGGACCAACCTTGCTTCCAATCCGGACCATCAGGCGGTTCTGATGGAACACCGGGCACTGTTGCCGGCATCCAGTGTGCCGCCAGCACCGGGAAGCAAGGATCGCATTCTTCTGTATGATGCCAGGACGGGTCGAGTGAACTGGGAAGGCGCAGATGTCCCGGCTGATGCACCGGTTCCTGAACTGTAGGACTCCATGAAGATTCATCGTCTCACCGCTTTCCACGTTCCGATCCGGCTGAAAAATCCGGTCCGGCACGCGTCCCATGAACGTTCAGCAAACGACACGCTGATTGTTCGATGCGTCATGGATGACGGCAGCACAGGCTGGGGCGAAGGACTGCCTCGAACCTATGTGACGGGCGAATCCATCGAATCGGCATGGAACCTTCTGCAGACGTCTTCCTTTGAGCAGCTTCGAGACGCGACCTTTACCAGCGCGGTCCAGGCGGCATGGCACCTTCACCATTCGCCGTTCCTGCGGGTACAGGAATCATTGCACGCTTCGGCAGGTGCCGGTCCGGCTGGTCCGCTGCGGGAATGTTTCGGCAACAGCGTCCGCTGCGCTGTTGAACTGGCGATCCTGGATGCCGCCTGCAGAAGCGAAGGAGTGTCTCTGGGAGACCTGATCCCTTCACTGATAAGGCAGCCTGAATGGCGATTCCCCGCAACCAGAGCGACCGATGATGTCTCGCTGCTGTTGTCTTCCCGCGAGGTGTTTTACAGCGGTGCCGTAACCTCCATGTCGCCTCGCAAACAATGGCTCTCGGCCCTCAAGATGCGGTTGTTTGCGTTTCGACAGGTGAAGGTGAAAGTGGGAGCAGCCGGTATCCCGGATCGCGACATTCTTCGACGTGTCCGACGGGTCGTCGGACGATCGGTGGACCTGAGACTTGATGCCAACGAAGCGTGGCAATGCGACGAGGTGAAGGCAAAGCTTGAGCCGCTGCTTGACTACGGCCCTACGAGCCTTGAGCAGCCTGTTCCACACGGACAAATCGCCGGACTCGCTCAGGTACGACGTGAGGTCTCCATTCCGATCATGCTGGATGAGTCGCTGTGCTGCCTGGAAGATGCTCAAAGAGCCGTCGGCGGTGGCTGGTGTGATCTGTTCAACATCCGTTTGTCCAAATGCGGCGGACTCGTGAGATCACTGGAACTGGCCGCCTTCGCCCGACAGCATTCGCTCGGTTATCAGCTCGGCTGTCAGGTCGGTGAAACAGGTATCCTCTCTGCTGCGGGTCGTCATTTTGCGTGCAACGTGGGACACATTCGTTACCTCGAAGGCAGCTTCGACAGATTCCTGGTGACGGATGCTCTCACGGAACAGGACCTGACGTTTCGCTATGGCGGCCGCGGTGCTCGACTGACTGGCCCGGGCCTCGGCGTGGACGTCAATGAATGCCGAATTCGTGAGATCGCTCTTCGAACTCACGACCTGATCTGCCCGGATCGGCCCGAGGCGCGATGACTGGTCGAAGGCTTGTCGAAGAACTCGTTCGTCGGAACTACAGCACCGTGCTCCCCTGCTCCGCCACGGCTTCAACCGCCTGCGTCACATGTTCCGGCCTGCCAAATCCGATGATGGCTCCGGTGACCGCCGGGTGAGCCAGCACAAAACGAAGGGCTCTCGCGACCTGCCTGTCGGCGGCTTCAGACACATCACACTCATCACCCTCAAGTCGTCTGGCCGCGGCGGCATCACGCTCGTAGAGGTCCAGTGGAAAGTAGGGCGTGCGCAGCGTGTGGGCACTTGGCGGTTGTCCGAGTATCGCGCCACCGGCATAGACTCGAATAGCAAAAACACCCAGCCCAAACTGCCGACAGTCTTCGAAGATGTTGCCGTAATTCGCTTCTCGAAACGTTTCCTCCATCACCATCCCGGCACTGGGGTTGATGATGTTGTAAGGACATTGAATCGTGTCGAAGCGATTCGATCGAATGACGGCTCTCATCGTCTCCGCATGACCCGTCGCTGTCAGTCCGATGAATCGACACAAACCCTGATCGCGCACATGGTCGAGCGCATCAGCGATCCCGTTCTTTCGAAGGACGTCGTCGCACGAAACAGACGACGCTTCGTCTGCTCGCTCCTTCGTCAGCCCGTTATGAAGCTGCAGCAAGGTCACATGAGAACGCTGAAGCCGGCGAAGGCTCTCTTCTACACTGCGAAGAACATGAGATCGAATGTCGCCTGCCAGCTGCTCTTCTGTCAGTCGGACTTTTGTGGCAATGTGCATCGGATGTGACAGGCTCATTGCCTGAAGCACCTGCCCAAGATTCTCTTCCGAACGACCGGCGCCATATCCTGCGGCCGTATCAATCCAGTTGATGCCTGCCGCCGCGACGGCTTCCATGACCGCGCATTGAGCATCCCGATCGTCACCTGTCATCAATCCGGAAACCGGTCCCGCTCCAAACGCCAGACGAGACACGTCGAGCCCCAGTCGCTCACTTCGATGCATCGGGACTCGCTTCATTCCATCACCCGCGCTGCCTGCTGACGGATTCCATCGCTGAATTCTCCGTGTCGGACTGAGCAACCTGACCTTTAGCGGGTGCGAACCAGATGATGACCATTCCAACCACGTAGATCATCCCGCTCCAGAGCCCGATGCGGCCATAGTCACCTGCGAACTGATCCATCCTCAGTCCGACATAGAGTACCACCCCTGCAGCGATGATCCTCCCGGAATTAAACGAGATGCCACTGCCGGCTGCTCGCACTGACGTCGGAAATAATTCGGGCAGAAACAGAGGCAGCCAGCCAAAATACGTGACTCCAAACAAGCCCAGCAGAAACGTCGCTGTGCCGAACCATGGCTGACCGGGAGTCAACAGTCCAAACAGAACCGTACTCGCAAAAAAAGTCGCAAGACTAATCAGGAAGTACGTCAGCCGTCGCCCAACCAGACTCGCGATCAGCCCACCGAGCAGACTTCCGACGATCGCGCCGCTTGATCGAGTGATCTGAGCCCATGCTTTTTGCTTCGGCCCCTGCTTTGCCTTCTGTGGCTTGCCTGCGGATGGCCCCTCGTGGTTGTGCTCCTCCTTGCTCGAAGACGATACGCCGTCCTCTTTCTTCGCCTCTCGTGCGGCCACCTGGTCAGTCCAGGGAACCACCCAGTTCGCATTCGCTGCGGTGCCGACAACGGGGACAGCGCCCAG
>JAXMBV010000043.1:0-54056 GCA_046349695.1 Planctomycetaceae bacterium
GCCACGTCCTGACCGATGTAATTCGATGCAACAAAGTTATCAGAGGCTCCATTGATCCAGATGCCTCGGGAATACGGGGCAATATAATTTCGAGATGCACTGCCTGACGCTGCATCAAGACCACCGATAATATTGTCGTGCGTACCACCGGACAGACGAATTCCTGCGATTCCCGCTGCGGCATTGATCCGGTTATCACCCGCAGCATTCAAACCGATCAGGTTGCCTGCCACCTGATTGTTTGCTGTGGTGCTGCCCATGATGTCGATGCCGGTATTATTCCCGCTGATCAGATTCAGCGCGGCGGAAGTCGTACCACCAACAAGGGTCGAGGTGGCACCGGATGCAATCAGGATACCCGTGCCGTTTGCAATCGCCGATGTGCCGCTCTGATTTGTGCCGATGAAGTTTCCAGCCACCAGAGTCGTCGTGGTTCCGGTCCCTTCAATGCGAACTCCGCGAGCCGTGTTACCGCTGATGATATTGCGCTCACTGGAATCGCTGGTGCCATTGCTGTCTGTGCCAATGCGATTACCAGTCGATCCAAAATGAACAAAGACACCTTCCGTATTTGCCACAGCAGTTGTGCCTGCAGCGTTCAGACCAATCAGGTTGCCGGCGACAATATTATTATCAGCGTCTGAGATCTGAATGCCGTAGCCAAACGAACCGGTGTTGCCACTGATCACATTGCCTTCAGAGCCATCATTGACTCCGTCACCGTTTGTTCCAATGTAGTTTCCGCTTGCACTGCCATCGATCAGGACACCCCGATTGTTTGCGATCGCGGTTGCCCCATCCAGTGCCAGCCCAATGTAATTCCCCTTCACGAAGTTCCCGTCAGTGCCGGTGCCGGTCAGGTTAATTCCAATCGTGTTTCCACTAATGATGTTCCTGCTGACGGAAGATGTCCCGCCGATAATGTTGGCACTGGGACCGCTGTCAATTCTGACACCAAAGACATTCCCCAGTCCTGCGGTGCCATTCGCGTCAGTACCGATCAGATTGCCAGCCACAACGTTGGTCGTCGTTCCACTCCCGACGATCTCAACGCCATAGCCATTTCCAGAGATCAGGTTGCCTTCTCCAGCATCGTTGACCAGGTCTCCATCCGTCCCAACCACATTGCCGTCAGCGCTACTGGCAATTCGAACACCGGCCTGTCCGTTACCGATGGCCAGAGTACCGCTCACATCGGTCCCGAGATAGTTGCCCTGGACCTTGTTACCGCTGGACAGGTTGCCGGCAATGAACACTCCATGGACAAGATTTCCCGAAATTACATTGCGAGCCGCAGCAGTTGAGCCGCCAATAATGTTGTTGGCTCCCTGATTAATCAGGATTCCGCTCTGAGCATTCGGGGCGGCCGCCAGGCCGGCTGCGTTAACCCCAATCCAGTTGCTGGTAAACGTGTTGTTGTTCCCGAACACAACTTCGATGCCGTTGCCGCCAAAGCGCTGAATATTTAGGCCTCGCACCGTGGACCCATCGCCAGACAGCTCGAGCCCGTCGGCCAGTGCCCCTGCATTCACACCGTCAATGACAACCACTGGAGTACCGGCATATCCAGGCGCGCTGGTGCCATCAATCACAATGGGATTGCTGATCGTCGGCAGCTGCGAAGCGGGCGTCAAAGTTCCGGCGACCAGAAACACCAGATAGTCCAGATCCGATGCCGCATTCGCCGCAGCGATCTGGTCACGAACCGAGAATGCTCCCGTATCGTTCAGGTTCTTCACCAGAAGTGAATTGCCAACCAGATCATAGGCTGTCGCTCCAGCGCTGGCATTCAGCAGCGATCTTGAGTTGTATTGAGGCAGATTGATCGTGGTGAAGTCAGCGGAACGTGAAGCAAACGTCATGAATCGGAAGTTATCGCTCTTGTTTGGCACAAAACCATTGATGAGCGAGACATTCAATGTCCCTCCCAGAGTGGCTGTCCCGGAGATCAGGATCTGATCAAAATCCGGAGTCACAGCGCTGGTGCCACCCACTTCGATGTTCAGGACTCCAGCGGCCCCCTGTGTGTAGTTTCCTGTGATGTTCAGGATGCCTGGTGATGAACCTGGCTGGATCGTTCCGGAGTTGACGACCGACGCCGAGGAGATGGTTCCTGTGCCACTGAGCGTGCCTCCGTTAATCGTCACCGATGAAATGCTGGAGGCGATCGATGCACTGTTGGCCAGGGTGATGGCCCCCGATGTCTGTGTCAGCGGTCGTGCTGTTGTCTGAGCAAACGTTCCTCCGTCGATTGTAAACGTACCACTGTTGACAATGGTGCCAGCAGCGGAGCCGGTAAACGTTCGGTTGATGATATTGAACGTTCCCTGGATGTCCTGAACCGTGGCGAACTTGGGAAATGAAGAAGTTGCACCGGAGTATGTCACCGAAGCCGACGGGCCAAGTGTCGTAATGTTCGGTGCCCCGGCGGGGAACGAAATGGTTCCCGATGTAATCCATGTGCCTCCGGTCAGAGTCGAAGTCGTTGACTGAGTCACGGTGCCGCTGGCATTAAGAGTTGTTCCCGACCCAACGGTGATGACGCCCGTATTATTCAGCGTTCCCGTCGAAGACAGAACGCCCGTATTGGTCGTTGTAATTGATCCTGCCACGTTGAGCGTGGCACTGACCGTCGTGGTTCCTCCGTTGGGGTCAAAGGTGACACCCTTCGTTGACGGCACAGTCACCGGCTGTCCACTGATTGTCGTTGTCGCGTTGTAGGTGAAAAAGCCAGGTGCAAAATCCCACGTTGCTCCGGAACCGCCGATGGCGACGTTGCCCCCCACATGCTTCATCTGACCTGCGCCGGAGCCGGTCATTGTTCCCGACCACGTCCAGCTACCGCCAGTCAGCGCTGTCTGCAACAGCGCGCCGGAGGAAACCGTGTACGTCCCTCCCGTCCAGACACCTCCCTGATTCATGTTCAGCGTTCCCGTCTGAACATCGATTGTTCCGCTGTTATCGACACGACCAAGCGTCACTGTTCCGGTGGCCGTGGACTTCCTCAGAGTCCCGGAAGAGGTGTTGGTGATGATGCCGGCATTGGTCAGCGTCGCTGCCGCGTTCTTCAGATCGATAAGACCCGAGTTGGTGATCGTCCCCGCACCGCTCATATTGATCGCGCCGGCGGTTGTAACGTTGATTGTCCCCTGGTTGCTCAATACCGTTTGAAGTCCCAGTCCGGCGCCGTTCGGATTGATCGTTAATGTCCCGGTCGCCGCGACAAGAAGTGTGCCTGCACCCGAGAATGTGCCACCGGAATTCCACGCGTGCGTCGTTGCAGCGAGGGTTACGGTCTTCGTGGCAGAGACGCTGACGATACCGCTGGAAACCGTTAACGCTCCCTGCAATGTGTTGCTTTCGGAGAAATTCAGAGTCGCTCCGGACACCGTCATGGCTGCGGTGTATGTGCCAATCCCCGTGAAGTTGTCCGTTCCTGACGTGAACGCTGCCGTACCCGCTCCGACAATGCTTGCCCCCGTTCCGAAGCTTTGCGCGCCGTTCGTGAATGTCAGGGTCGTGCCGGCAGAGAGATCGAACGTTCCGTTGTGCGTCGAGTCCGTTGCACCCTGCCAGGTCGCGGTCCCGGATTGAAGTTCGACTGTTCCATCGTTTTCCACCGTCGGTGTGCCGACGATGGATGCAACGAAATTGAAGTTTCCGGCTCCCGAACTTCGTCGAATCAGTCCCTGATTTCTGATACTCGATGTTCCTCCGCCAGAAACGTTCAGCCCGCCCGACGCTGCGGTAATCAGGTACTGCCCGGTGCTGTTGATTAAAAAATTCCCGGTCACACCCCAGGAGGCTGTCCCGGAGTGGTTCATGGTCCCGGAAAGAACAAAGTTCGAGACACCCAGAGCGGGCACGCTGGCCCCGGCCACACTTCCGGTGCCCGAAAGAAGAACAGTTCCGGCACCGTTGATTGCTCCGCTCTGGAAATCCACAACATCTGACAGCTCCAGAGTCTTGCCAGACGCGGCAACAACCGTGCCTCCCGAGATGGTGACTCGCGAAGAAAACGTCACATTGTCCGTGATGTTGAAAGCCGTCGCGGCGTTGAAGATGGCTGTCCCCAGTCCGGAGATCGTGGAACTCGTTCCGAACGACTGTGTTCCGCTGGAAAAAGTCAGGGTCGTAGTATTGCCAAGCAGGAAGGAACCATTGTGCGTGGCATCAGAAGCCCCCTGCCATGTTGCAGATCCGGTCTGAAGATCGACGACACCATCATTCTCGATCGTCGGAGTCCCCACAACACTCGCGTTAAAAGTAAACGTGCCCGTTCCCGACGTGCGCTGGATGGTCCCCAGGTTCTGAATTCCCGAGGTTGAACCGCCGGACACGTTGAGTCCGCCGGTGTTAGCGGTGATCAGGTATTGCCCCCCGACCTCATTGATAACATGCCCGGTGACTCCGATGGAAATGGCCGCTGAATGGTTGAACGTGCCGGCATTGCTGAAGGTCCCCGAAATGGACGGCGCAGTGGCCCCGGTCAGAGTAATCGTTCCGGTATTCCGAACCTGCCCGGAGCCGGCGATCACTGCAGCGCTCAGCGAATTACCCGTTCCTGCAACGGTCAGAGTTTTCCCGGCAGCAACGACGATGTTGCCAGCTGAAAAACCCACATGAGTAATGCTGGTGTCGTCGTTGAAGTTGTAATTCGCGCCGCCGGTGTTGAATGAGAACGCTCCAATGGCGCCGGCAGAGAACGTTGTTCCCGTGTTGAAGTTCGTTGCGCCAGTGCCAAACGTGATCGTACCGCTGGATGCGTCAAAGTTGCCTGTATGGGAATTGCCACCCGGAATTGTCAGGTTGGCCCCCGGCGCAGTGGTTCGCACAATCCCGGTGTTCGAAAACGTTCCGCTGATCGACGTCGCCGTTGTGGAACACGTGAGCAGCCCGGCATTGCTCACTGACCCGCTCAACGTTGTCAAAAATGGACTGCTGGGACTGCCGGAAACGGAATAGGTTCCGCCGTTTAGGTTGTTGAATGTGCTGGTATTCACAGCCAGTTGCCCGGCGACCTGAGTGAATGTGCCGCTGTTGTTAAACGTGCCATTCTGCAGGTTTCTGGATGATGCGCCGCCGAAACTCCAGTCGCCCGCATTATCAACAACCGTAGCCGTTCCGCTTCGACCCAGAGTTCCGCCGCTCCACGAACTGGTTGTCCCAATTGGAGTCACCAAAGTTCCGTTGCTCGACAGTGTCCCGCTCGACAAATCCAGTCCGCCACTGAACGTGCCAGCGCTATTGATCGTAATCGTCCCTGCACTAAAGGCGATCCGTTCAAGGGATGTGATGCTGTTGACCGTCGTCGTCGCGTTGACCGTAATCGTCGGAGTACCGACAAGGTCAGGAATGACGGCGTCATCGGCAGTGGTCGGGACAGCATTCGTGTCCCAGTTGTTGGCATCAAACCAGTTGAATGTGCCAGCACCGCCGTCCCATGTGACCGTTGCCAGCAACGCTCGTGTTTCCAGAATTTCAATCATCGAGGTACGACCGCGTCGTGCTCGGCTGAATGTTTCAACCGTGGCAGTCGAACGCTTCGATGCCTTTGGTGCAGACTTGCCGCTGTGAAAAATTGTTCGGAACAGGGATCGGAAGAAGTTCGTGCGGGTGCGATTCGACGACATCTCGACGACTCACTTTCAAGGTAAAGCTCCGGTTGAGCGGAGCAGCGACATTATGAATTTCAGTGTGCTCTGATCCCTGGCATGAAATCGTCCGTGCCAGCCGATCCTGCTGTAGAGTCAAACTGTGGTGGGAATTCGGGGGTTGGTCCTGAGAAGCGAACTGCGATCCAGGATGCAAGAATGCACCAAAGAGCAATTCGATGGTGGTTGTGGGACAAACTGTGGCACGACCGTGGCGTCTGAGTCACACCAGGCATGCTGTCGACGGACAAGCAATCCGGGAATCCGTCCGGCTCAGCGGACTAGAACCCGGTCACCTCTCGTGGAGCCACCTCAAGCGATTCACCAGATCTCCCAGCCAAGGCCCATGGCAAGGTGATCCGTTTTGAATTCAGGGATGCATCGGAAATGACGGTGGTGTCAGGTACCAGCAAGTCATTTCCATTCGAGTTGTCAACGTGAACGCACCAAAGCGACCGCTGCTGAGTTCCACAACCATTTCCATTGGTTGCAGACGTTCTCCTGGCTGCCAAACAAGATGCCCAAAACGATCGCTTGAGGTGAACAGGGTAATGTAGGGTGGGCGGGTTGGCAAGCACTAGAGATGAGCAGAGATCGGTAAAAACCCGCCATGGGAAACCTGAGGAAACTTGCGTCTGTTCGACGGCAGCCGAAAACGCAGTCGGAACGGTCTTCGAACAGTCATATGTCACCAATCTTTGGCGGTTGTTCAGTCCATTGACTGGAGCGGGACAGTGGAATTCGCAGAATCCGCTTCGCTGTTACTCGGTCATGCGTCAGACATCTGGCGTCTGTGGCTGAACGATGATCGTCTGATTGAAATTGATTCCTCGGAGTATGCCTAAATGCGAAGTTGTCGTCATTGGACTACGGTGGGCATTCTGCTTTCACTCATCATGACTCAACGACTGCCTGCCAGCGACCACGAGTCACAACCAAACATCGTCCTGATCTACATGGACGACATGGGCTACGCGGACATCGGACCGTTCGGTGGCGATGCGTCGCTGACGCCGAACCTGAATCAGCTGGCGAATGATGGCCGAAGGTTCACGAACTTCTACGTCTCCCAGGCGGTGTGCTCTGCATCCCGAACCAGCCTGCTGACGGGATGCTACAACGTTCGCGTTGGAATCCAGGGGGCTCTTGGACCGAAGTCACCCATTGGCATTCACCAGGATGAAGTGACACTCGGCGAACTCTGTCAGCAGAAGGGTTACGCGACGGCCTGCTTTGGCAAATGGCATCTGGGACATCATCAGCAGTTCCTTCCCCTGCAAAACGGATTTGATGAATACTACGGACTGCCTTACAGCAATGACATGTGGCCATTCCATCCGGAGGTTCTTCATCTGCCGATGGAACAACGTCTGAAGACATGGCCGCATCTTCCGCTGATCGAAGGCAACGCAATCATCAATCCGCAAGTTACCGCAGACGATCAGAAGCTGTTGACTCGACAGTACACCGAACACGCTGTCAGCTTCATCGAACGCCATCGTGACAAGCCGTTCTTTCTGTACGTCCCACACAGCATGGTGCATGTGCCACTGTTCGTCTCGCCCGAGTTCGAAGGTAAGAGCGGAAAGGGACTGTTCGCCGATGTGCTGATGGAAGTGGACTGGTCCGTGGGTCAGATCGTGAAGACTCTGCACGACTGCGGCCTCGAAAAGAATACGCTCGTCATCTTCACCTCTGACAACGGCCCGTGGCTCAGCTATGGCAACCACGCCGGTTCTGCTCAGCCGCTGCGTGAAGGGAAGGGCACAATGTTCGATGGCGGGTGTCGAGTCCCCTGCATCATGAAGTGGCCGGACCACATCCCCGCGGGCTCGGTTTGCTCGGAACCGTGCATGACGATCGACATTCTTCCGACTGTGGCGGAGATGACGGGAGCCACTTTGCCGCAACATCCGATCGACGGAAAAAGCATCCTTCCTCTGATGACTGGCGATGACTCTCAAAAGTCACCGCATGACGTTCTGGCGTTCTACTGGGGAAATCAGCTGCACGCGGTTCGCAGCGGAAAATGGAAGCTGCACTTCTCCCACGACTACCGAACTCTGAATGGACGAGCCGGCGGGAAGGACGGAATCCCGGTGAAGTACGACACTGCTCAGATTGAACTGAGCCTCTACAACCTCGAAACCGACCCGGCAGAATCACAGAACGTCGCCAATGACAATCCTCAAATCGTCGCGGAGCTTTCCGCACTGGCCGAGAAGATTCGTGCAGACCTCGGTGACGGTGTGAGGAAGGGCAGTGGCGTGAGACCGGCCGGGAAGATTGCGGACGCAAAATGATGCCTTGTCCTGCCCGCTGCTCGCCTCTTGGACGCTGACGCCAACTTT
The DNA here is from genome assembly GCA_046349695.1 of Planctomycetaceae bacterium. Lineage (GTDB taxonomy): Bacteria > Planctomycetota > Planctomycetia > Planctomycetales > Planctomycetaceae > SXXK01. The sequence continues at coordinate 8,006 of JAXMBV010000043.1, forward strand.
GCCGTCATAAGACAACTTTGCCGCCACAAATCGTGCAGCACCCGGACTTCTCATCGTTGCCGTGGCAAGGAACTGTGGAAACTTGCGCTGCGGCCTGGCAAAATGCCGCCATCGTTATGCGTGTGGTTTCCGGGAGTTGTCAATGTCGTCATGGTTTTATGAACTGCTGAACGAACAGTTCGGTCCCACTTCCGAACAGGAGATTCGAGAACTCATCGAACTTGGCTCGCTGTCCGACACTGACCGCCTTCGCTCCGTCGACAGCGATCACTGGATCACCGTCGCCGAATTCCTCGCAGCAACGGGCGATTCAGCCTTTGCCATGGAACTGTCGGACCTCAACTTCGAATTTGGTGAGTCCGGTGTTGATCCATCAACCACCAGCCGCACACCGGCCCCGTCACCGGCTCAAACAGTGGCAGAAGAACCGACTCCCGTCCATCTGTACTTCTGCCAGATTCTTGGGCAAACGCTTGGCCCAATGGAACTTCAAGACCTGATCCCGATGTTTGAAGGAGAACTGTCACCCAATGACATGGTGCGTTGCGGAGAAAATGGATCATGGGGACCCGCAAAGAGCTTCCCTGAACTGATCCCGTTCCTGCCGCCACCTCCCAAAACTCCGAAGCCATCGGTCAGCAATGAAACAACATCAGGTAAGTCGGGCCGCGGTTCCCGTCCGAAGGGCCAAAAGAAAGAGGATGCTCTGATTGATCAGCTCCTGAGCGACGTCCTGATGTCTGGCAATGACCAGCCGCCAAAGCTCACACTGCCGAGAGAGCCGGAAGCGCGAACGACCTCGGAGCCCGACTCCCAGACCCCGGTGATTCAGCCTGCACCAGTTTCGGAATCACCATCAACCGGCTTCGCATCGAAGGCCTCATCTGGCATTGCCACGCCCACACCTCCGGCGCGGCAGCAGGCGAAGAGTGCCGCACGGTCACGATTCAGCGACGACGACTTCCGCCAGAAAGTAACGAAGGCCGTTGCAGCGATCGCGATTATCGGCGTCGCTGTCTGGGCGTTACTCACTTTCCGAATTCCGGGCCTCCCGGTCAGCAGTGCTGCGCGAGCGCAGTATGTGAGTCGTATGAAGGAGGTCTATACGGAGCTCGCTGCTCTCGACCCGAAGGCGAGCGATGCCGGGCTGGAGCGCTATCGAAAGATCATTGCGTCCGAGTTTGGTGGTTACCTGACGGAACTGAGAAAGGCCGACAGCGATGATGATGCATCCGTTCGCTGCGCTGTGGCTCTGGATGAATTCCTGAAGTTCTCCGAAGCGGAGTTCCGTGACAAAAGCGACCTCGAAAAGCGTCTCGGGCCGCTGAAGCGAAGTCTCGATCGTTTGAACTAGCACTCCGCACGAATTGGACATGACCAAGTAGCGGAACGGCGCAAGCCGTCCGGTTCCCCGAGGCGTTCCTCCGAACGTCGTGCCACATTGATCGGCAGATTCCGCCTGTCCGGCGACAGATTACTCCCCGATTTGCAGCTTTGCCTCAGAACGCGCTCTCTCGTTGTCTCCCCACAGGCAGATTCTGATTCACATGACATTCAGCCGTTTCCCTTTCCGCGGCACATTACGTGAGTTCCACGCGGGAAGGTTGAAAGTGTCATGCGAGTTCTCCTGTTTGAAGATCAGGGTGCGGAGAAGTTCTCTCCTCTTGCTCTGACGCGCCCGGTTTTCGAACTGGTGTGCGGTCGAGAATCCCTGCGCAGACGATTGCAGCGGTGGTTTCCCGAAGCAGAATTTGGTGCATGGGTTCGATCGTGGCTCGTGGACGCCTATGCGGAAGAACAGCCACATCTGAAGGTCAATGATCCGGCATGGCTGGGGCAGGGCCCTCTCCTCATCGTCAACGGGCGCTGGCTGCCGGATCGTCGGTTGACTCCGCTGGATTTTGTGACTCATCAGGCCGGTTTCCTGGACGGCAATCCTGCATGGGTGCTGCTGTCTGCAGACGAAGCCGGAACCCTCGCTGCATCCGATCCGGCTTTGGCCGCATGGCAGCTTGCGGCAACGCGTCCCATTCTGCCGGCAACCGGACTGTGGCTGGAATTTCCGTGGGACCTCGTCGCAAACAACGCGCGCCAGCTGGTGCGAGATTTCGAAGATGAAGGAATCAGCCAGAAGCCGGAACTCGAACACGTCCAGGTGCTCGGCGATCCCGCGGATGTCTACGTGAGTGCTCAGGCACTGATCGATCCCTACGTCGTCATTGACACTCGCACCGGCCCGGTGTCGATTGATCGAGATGCAAAGATCCAGTCGTTTACTCGCATCGAAGGTCCATGCCACATCGGTCGTGGCACACAGATCTTCCGTGCCCTGGTTCGAGGAGGAACGACGATTGGAGAACACTGTCGTGTCGGCGGTGAGATTGAAGAGTCCATCCTACATGGCTTTGTGAACAAGTACCACGAAGGATTCCTCGGACATAGTTACGTCTGTCCCTGGGTCAATCTCGGTGCGATGTCGTGCACGTCGGACCTCAAGAATGATTACTCATCCGTCAAAGTTCCTCTGCAGGGAACCATGGTCGAAACAGGATTGCAGAAAGTCGGAACGTTCTTCGGTGATCACAGCAAAGCGGCGATGGACAGCATGTTCAACACCGGGTCATCCATCGGCGTGATGGCGATGGTGCTGACGGGCGGTCGCCTGCTTCCCCGGCACGTCCCCAGTTTCTCGACGGTGATGTACGGCCAGCCCGGCCCGCACGCAACGCTCGATGCGTCCATTGAAACGGCAAGACTTGTGATGAACCGTCGAGGACAGACGCTGACGGAAACAGCCGAACGGCTTCTTCGACTGCTGTACCTGCGAACAGAACAGGAACGCCAGACAGCTCTCCGGCGATACTCCGAGAAGCCTGGCAATTCGAATCCCGCTCGAGGACTCTGAGCCGCAGCTTTGCCTTCCCGTCTCGAATCCGTGACGCAGGTCATCGAAAACCGGCCGTTTTTGGCCGAAATTCGCGCCTATTGCAGAAAATGCCGGTGTTCCGGTAGATTCCACCCGAGATCTTTTCTGTCGCGCAGGGAGTGCGCGTGGACTTTGTTCGGGTGAGAGCACGGATGCTGTCGTGGCTTCGAAAACGAATCTGCGCTGATCTGGCGATTGATCTGGGGACATCAACAACCCAGATCGGATTGCCAGGTGAAGGCATTCGTCTGGACGAACCATCCGTCGTCGCTGTGGCTCGCGGTGCTCAGCGAGTCGCGGGGCGAGGAACAGCGGTCGGCAAACTCGCGTGGCAAATGCTTGGCCGAACTCCCGAAGGCATTCAGGCCGTGCGGCCGCTGCGACACGGAGTCATTCACGACTTCGAACTTTGCGAAACGATGCTGCGTTATTTTCTTCGCAAGGCCTGCGGAAACCGAAAGGGTCTGCGACCTCGCGTTCTCATTGCGGTCCCCGGCAGCATCTCCGCCGTCGAACGTCGGGCGGTCTTCAACAGCGCGGAACGAGCGGGAGCGGGGCGAATCTGGCTGATCGATGATTCGCGAGCTGCCGGCATCGGCGCGGGGCTGCCGGTGTCTGAACCGATGGCCAACATGGTGTGCGACATTGGTGGCGGCACGACGGAAGTGGCCGTGATGAGTCTTGCGGACATCGTTGCGTCGCAGTCCATCCGAGTGGCGGGTGATGCGATGGACGAAGCGATCGTTCGGTACCTCCGCCGACGCTATTCTCTTCGAATCGGTGAGCAGACAGCCGAACAGCTCAAGCTTGGCATCGGCAGCGCGGCACCGCTTGATCACGAACTGACTCAGGAAGCCAGCGGGCTCGACACGGCCAGCGGTATTCCTCGCAAGGCTCTTGTCACCAGCGAAGAGATTCGTGAAGCACTCGCAGAACCATTGAACGAAATCGTCGATGCGATCCGTCGCACGATTGAACGCTGTCAGCCGGAACTGATCGCGGACCTTGCAGACACGGGCATTGTGCTGACCGGCGGTGGTGCGCTGCTTCGAGGAATTGACCGCTTCCTCACTCAGCAGCTTGGCATCCCCGTGCGACTTGCCGATTCGCCGCGAACCGCGGTGACTCGTGGCGCGATGATCTGCCTTGATCATCTCGATCGCTGGAAGAACAGTCTCGACGATGGCCTAAGAGCCGCATAAGGAGACCGGGCGATGGGAACAGAGTTCCGCAGAGAATTACGCAGAGAATCTCGCCAGCTTCGAATGTGGATCACGGCCTGCCTGATGTCACTACTCGCTGCCGTCGCGCTTGTTGCGGACCGCACGGGACTTTTGACAAATGCTCGCCCCATCGTCCATGACATCCTGAGTCCCGGGCGGCTAATTCTACTGGCGGTGTCCCGTTCGACAGATGCGAGTCGCAAGAACGATCGAGCGCAACGGAATCCCTCCGATCCGGAAAGCGGCCGGGCAGATTCCGACTCACATGTGGCATCCTCCCAGGAAACTCTGCTCCGAACATTAATGATTGAAAACGCGCGACTGCGACGCGATCTCAAACGGCGACAGGCGAGCGATTCTCCGTTTGCCGAGCGATCGCGCGATTCACTCGTCGAACTTCAAAGCGTTCCGGCAAAAATCCTGAGTCGGTCCGGTCTGCCGGATTCTCTTCGAGAACTGATGATTGACGCGGGGCAGGGCAAGGGCATACGACGATCAGAACTGGTCGTTCAGGGAGACGGAATTCTTCTGGACGTCGGCACCAAAGACACCGTGCGCGCCGGTGATCGAGTTGTCGATGGACTGGCTGTGATTGGACGCATCGACAAGACCGCGCAATGGGTCAGTCTTGTATTGCCGGTTTCCGCAAAGGGATTCAAGGCGCGAGCGAGAATTCTTCGCATCGCAAACGATGAAGCTCACTTCGGCGCGACAGGAATGCTCGAAGGGCTCGGGAATGGCGAATGTTCGCTGACCGGCATCGCTCACACTGAAGCCGTCGCGATTGGTGATCAGGTGGTTTCCATGGATGTGAACGGTGTCGATGGCCCGGTGCTGACCTTTGGCGAAGTCGTCAAAGCAGACTTCCTCGCGGGCGGACAATGGGACGTTCGAGTGAAGCCGGTTGTGAACTTCGACGACGCTGATGATGTGCAGGTGCTGTGCTGGGAACTGAGGGCCGATCCATGAAACGTGCGCTGGTCTGCCTGCTGATCGCCTGGTTTGCCATGGTTCTGGAACTTGCGTTTCCGAACACACTGCCGCATGGATCACTGCTGCTTCCGATGGTCTGCGGGACCCTGGCCTGGCGTCCATCAGCAGCCAGTGTTTTCATCGCAAGTGCCGTGCTGTTACTCGACTGGATCGCTCGCCCCACGCTGTATCCCGTCAACGCGCTCCTGCTGCCACTTCTGACCGCAGTCGCAACGACAACGACGGACGACTCGCCAGCTCTTCGACGCACTCGACGCAGGCTGATTCCTTCCGCCCTGCAGCTGCCGCTCTTTGTCACGCTCGCCATCGCGCTTCAAACGATCGGCAATGTTCCATGGAATGCGCTGCTTCAGTTTCAGTCCACAGCAGAGGCTTTGCTGAAGACCATTCTGCCGATGCTGACGATCTCTGTGCCGCTCAGTGCCGGCATGGTGCTGATCTACCGCCTGTGTGATGAATTTGGCCTGACTCGCGCGGAGTAACCTGTGCTGAATTCACTCCAGCATCCAGACTTCTCAAGTGCATCCCGGGACGCGGAAGACCGTCCCGCGCGAAGCATGTGGAGAATCTGGTTTCCAGGCGCGGTGTTCCTGGTGATGGCCGCCTTGATTCTGGCAAGAGTCGCGTGGATTCAGACCCGATTGCCACAGGAATACCTGACAGCACTGACAGAAACGACCGTTGAGGAAGAAATCCTGCCCGCACGCGACGGACGAATTCTGGCAGGCGCCACGGTCGTCGCGGAAGATCGGGAACTCTATGAGCTTCAGGTTCATTATCGCTGGCTGGAAAAGGACACGAACGAACAATGGCTCCGCCGCCTTGTTCGTGATCGCCTGAGTCGCGAAGAACGCACAGATGCGGCTCTGGTTCAGCGTACAGAACAGACGCTGCTGGATGAGAAGGAAAAGATGCTGCAGGCCGTTTGTGATCTGACGCAGACGCCGCGTTCTGAACTGGATGCTCGTCGAGTCCGCATTGAGCAGCAGGTGCGCCGCATCATCGAATCTGTGAACCGTCGTGCTGCCGAGGCGAAGGGTGCGAACACGCCGGATGAATCTGACTCATCCGAGAATTCTTCCGAAAACTCAGGGCGCCATGATGTGAGCCTTCCCGCCCTCGCACAGTCTGTGATGGATTCCGTTCGCAGCGCGTTGACGACGTCTCCTGAGCGTGAAGATTCCGATCGCCTGTACGTCCGCGAAGAAGAGACATACCACACGGTCCTGAACGAGATCACGCCGGACCAGGCCGCTGTGATCGCCGAACATCCGGAACAGTTTCCGGGCATTCGAGTGCAGCTGAAGACTCAGCGAGTCTATCCGTTGTCTGAGACGCTGGAGCATGTCACGGGCGCTCGAACGAAACTACCCGCGGATCCGAAAACAGCAGATTCCAACCCCGCCGACAGCGATCGTCGATCGGGGCGTTTCGGGATCGAAATGAGCTACAACGAGATGTTGAGCGGACAACCTGGACTGCGACGCATCGTGCGCGACCGTCGCCAGCGCATTGTGTCGTCGGAGATTGTCCGTCGGCCGGCCAGCGGTTCCGATGTCGTCCTGTCGATCGATATCGAACTGCAGATGCTGGCCGAGCAGTTGCTTGCGGAATCACTGGGCGATGCAGAACGAATCCTGCTGCCACTGGAACAGCCGGCGGGCGAATCCGGTGAGCCTCCGTCAAACGCGGAAGCTGCTTCCGTGCCAGAACCGGAACATATCCCGGTCGGCGGTTCGATCGTTGTCATGGATGCGCATCATGGTCAGATTGTTGCCGCCGCAAGTGCACCGGGATTCGATCTGTCTCTGTTTGTTCGCGGATCAGAGAAAGAATGGGCGGCCGTCAACAGCGACACACGACGTCCGTTCGTTTCGCGATTCTCTGCGATGGCTCTTCCGCCTGGATCGACATTCAAGATTCTCACATCACTTGCGGCACTGCGAGATGGAACCATCACGCCGGAGATGCCGTTTGATTGTCAGGGCTATCTGAATTCACCGGATGAGAATCGCTGCCTGATCTATCGACTCTACGGGCGCGGCCATGGACGAGTCACACTGAAGACAGCCCTGGCAGAGTCCTGCAACGTCTACTTCTTCGACGCCGCACGACGGATGGGTGTTTCGCCGCTGCTGGATTGCACGGAAGAGTTTCGATTCGGAAAAGTCACCGGCGTCGACCTTCCCTTCGAGCAGAGTGGATCGCTTCCGAAAAAGCCTCCTGCGGTTGATGCCAGCGACGAACGTCGAGCACTCGCGGCTCAGCGGCGATTTGAACGCGAAGCCACGGGCCTGTCGATCGGTCAGTCACGACTTACCACGACGCCGCTTCAGATGGCAAGGCTGATGGCCTTTGTCGCCAATGGAGGATGGCTCGTCACTCCTCGCCTGGTCAACCACGATGAACAGTCACGGCACATACAGGACAACGTCGCCACCATGACCCAGGAAGATCGCCTGCGCGTGCCCGGCATTCAGGAGGAACATTTGAACGCTGTTCGATCCGGACTGATCGCTGCTGTGGAAGAACCGATTGGCACGGGCTTTAAGACCATTCGCGTGCCAGGTGTTCGCATCGCCGGAAAGACCGGAACGGCAGAAGCGGGACCAGGCAAACCGGACCATGCGTGGTTCGCAGGGTTCTTTCCAGCAGATGCCCCGGAATACGTGATCGTCGTCACACTGGAGCATGGCGGATCCGGAAGCAAGGCCGCCGGACCACTCGCCCGCGAAGTGATTCGATCCATGCTGGAACGCGGACTCATCGGCCACCGCGAAGTCACCCGCCTCTGACTTCCATAACTCCTCTAATTCCCCTGACTCCCATCATTCCCATCGCCCTTCTTTTCATCGCCGCTGAAGAAATCAAACAACGCCCCAGGATCCACCGGCACCTGCAGTTTGTCCTTCTGCTTCGCGAGCGCCTTGTTGATCTGCGACGGCAGCTTTTTATTTTGGCGTTCAACGGCCAGCTTGACAAGACCTTCAAACGCTTCGCCGAATTCTCTGGCCATGCCGCCTCGCACATGGCTGATTCGTTTCAGGCTGAATCCATTCAATCGCATGACGGCATGAGTCACCTCAGGCTGAATCTGAAGTGTTGATCCTCCGCCATCTTTGGAAACCACATCGGTTCGAACTTTCAGGTTCACATCAATCCGAATATCCGCTTCCGCGTCTGCCGTCATGCTCCAGAACATCACACCGTGATTCCACTGCTGCTGCGTTGCCGACACGTTGGCTCGCGCCAGGAGCTGAATGCGGTAAATCTGTTCGCTTGAGTCTGCACCTGGGCGACGAAAGATCTTCAGCGTCATGGTCTTTTCTGGTTCAACGAGTGAGCCCGACGCGCGGATCCACGAACCGTGGTTGACGCTCTTCCAGCGTCGGTGAGTCTTGATCCTTCCGTCATCAAAGTCGATATCGAGGCCGGACTGAATTCGCTTCTCATCCCCCCAGCCGTCTTCATCATCAAATTTGGGTGGAAGCAAAACCAGCGCGAGTTCTCGAATGAACGTCTGAACTTCCGGCGGCACAGGCTGTTCCGCCGAAGGATCGATCTCTTCGTCCAGTGGATCCGGGGCAGCCTGCCCAGCGTCCAGTCCCACGGGAGCCGGCTCTGGCCGTGGTGGCGGCGGCGCAACCGGGAACGTCTGCGCTTCCGCAGAGGCGGCGAAGACAAGGACTCCTGCGAGGCACGCGAGACCGATTTTCGACGAAAGCACCCGCCCGGAAGTCATCGCGTGTTCCATGCCCCGTCTCCGCGATCACAACGGGCCGGGGCACCGGAGTCGCGATCCTGAATCTTCGTTCGATTTGGACACGGACCGCGAAACCCGGCAGTCAGAGCCACAGGAAATATGGCGAAAACCATGAATTTGCAGAACGGCAGTTTTTGCCGATTTGGTCTGGTGGCAAACCCGCCGCTTTCCTACATTCCCCGTGTTTTCACGAAACAGCGGCTGGATCAACGCGCGGGGTTTGGGCGTTCGATCGTCGTTGCCAGGCAGGGAGGCTTGGATGTCATCGATTCGTTTTTTGCATATGGATTCACTCCGTCTGGGCTCGGCACTGGCGGGGCTTTCAGACAGTCCGGAATGGCTGCGTCGCATTTCAACATCGGCAGTGCGACAGTCCGTCAAGAATCTGTTCGAAGCCGCCATCGCAGCGCGTTGCCAGTTTGTACTGATCGCCGGTCGATTGTGTGAGCAGGACCAGGACCTGGAACTTGCCGTTACATGGCTGAAGAGTCAGGTGGCTGCACTGAAGGAACATGGCATTCGACTTGTGGTCGTTCGCCATTCCGATGCCGAAGACGCTCAGCTCCAGCGACTCGATGCGACCATACTGACTCCTGATCAGTGCCTTGATGTTCTCCCGGCGAGTCTCGGTGCAGTGGACTATAAGGTCTCACATCGATCCGCCATGGGCCGACAGGATGCTCTTCGAATTGAAGTCGGGACGTCGGTTCGCCCCGCATCGTCGCTCGCCTATTCCGCAGTTCCATCGAATCAGGTCTCTGGGGTGTTTGCGTCCAACGATGGCGCGGTGACGGCTCATGATGGTTACCTCCGTTTGAGCGCCGGATGTCCTCAGGCAATTCAACCCACCGAGCGCGGAGTTTACGGCGGCTTGCTGATTGAAGCGGACAGCCTGCGACGAAGCATGACCGCACGATTCTGCCCGGGCGATGTCATTCGCTTTGCTCAGGAAGCTGTCACCTGTCGCATGGGTTCGACGATTCCTCAGCTGATGGAAACACTGCGGGAACGAAGCCGCACTCTGGGTGGTCAGCGCTGCACGGTCGTTGTGGACTGGATGGTCGATGGACACTTCGCTCTGACCCTCGCGGATGCTCATGCGTTTTCTGAAATGGAACTGCTGAAGGAACTGCGAAGTTCTCTGCACGCTGGCCATTCGGGAGCGTGGCCGTGTCGCATTCGATTCAGTGACGACAGCACTGTGGAAGTCGGCGGTCTGCAGTCTACGCTGATCTCGGAATTCGCGACGCTGGTCCGGGAACGTTCCGGTCGAATGGGAGCCAATGCGACGGACTGGCCGGCTGTGATTTCGATGCCACTGAATGCCGGTGCGGAGACACCAGTCGCCGTTCGAGTACTGCGACGATTTGCCGGTTAGGGACTGATCGCGTCAGCTTTCAACATGCAGTGATTGTTCTTCGATATTTTTGTCTGTGCAGAATTGCGGGCAGGACGAGTTTTACAGGACAACGAACATGTACTTTTCACAAATTCATGTCGACCAGTATGGCCCGCTGAAGAAGCTGGACGTGGCGAATCTCTCATCCGGCCTGACCGTGCTGCACGGGGCGGAAGGCTGCGGCAAATCCACGTTCGTCCGGTTCCTGCGAGGCCTGTTCTTCGGCTTTGCACGCTGGTCGAATGTCAATGCTGTTGAACATTCCGTTGCTGATTCAGGATCCGTCCGGCTTCAGGCCAATGCTGGTGCTCGTGTCCTGCGTCGAAGCTGGCTGGATGCCACTCGCGAATCCAGTACGCTGACGGATGACTACGGTCGAACACCAGCGATGGCAGACGAATCTGTCCTGCCCGGATGGGTCACAGAAGACGTCTTTCGCGAAGTCTTCACGGTGGATCGCAGTGAAGCAGAACGTTTCGACCTGCTGACTCGACTGTGTCTTGAATGCGATCATCTCCGTCCTGCCGATACGGAACTGCGGCAGGCTGAACAGGCGCTGGCTCAGGCCGTTCGTGATCGAGATGGCAACGGCGTTCACGGTGGCGTCGTCCATCACATTTCCGAACTGCGTCGTCGGCAGGGTGAGCTGCTTCGCGAGATCGCCGTCCTGCGTAAACCCAGCGGCGATCTGAATGCTCGAATCGAAGCGACGATCAGGGAAATTGCCGAACTGACGGATGCCGTGGGCCGCATGGATCAGCGTGTCCGACTGATCGATACGGAAATCATGGATCTTGAACTGCGACTCGCCGCACTTCGCCAGAAGAACTCCGTCAGCCTCAACCGCCCGCACCTCGAAGAACAGATCCGTTCCGTCAGTGCTCGCCTCGATCGCTGGCGCGAAATTCGTGCGATGATTGAACGCGAGCAAAGCGGTCGGCGAACGCAGCAGCCCGCAATGATGAATGCCCAGGACGGACTTCTGTCGCTGCGAGCTCTTGTTTCACGCATCGAAGAACGGACTCAGCGTCTGGCAGAAACCTCCGCGGAAACGGTCGCACGAGTTGGTACGGTGGTTGATACCGATGCCGTTCGACTGCTGCGAGGCGAAGTGGCCGCACTGTGCCAGTATCTCACATGGCACGAACAGCAGTGTGAGCGTCATACGGAAACGATGCTGTCCATGACGGCGGAGCGAAGCCTGGCTGATGCCGCACAAATGATCCAGCTGCTGGAAGGCCAGATTCAGACGCTGCGTCTCGAACAAGGTCGCGCGGAGAATGTGCTGCAGGAATCTTCTCTGCCGGCCATGGCGGTGACATGTTCATTCACCGGGCACCGCGAACTGCCAGCGACTCTGCTGACAAACGGATATGGTTCCACCGAACTGGAAGCCGCAAATGCGCGACTGAAATCTGAGCGAGCCGGTCTGATTGGTGAACGGCAGCTGCTGGATTCACAGCGTGCCACGAAACAACTTCTGCTGGAGAAACTGCGCAGCGAGCAGGCCAGCACGGCGACTCTCGAACAGCTCGATGAGCTGCGATCCCGATACGCCGAAATCGATGCGGAAATCACGCTGCTTGAGGAAGAGCGACGTCAGCTGGATCGCACAGAAGCGACGCTGAAAGATCTGATCGCCCGGCTGAAAACGAAGACGCTCTCGCCCGTCTTTGACCTTGCTTCACAGTTCATGCGTCGCCTGACCGATGGCGAGTGTTTCCAGTTGAGCGGAGTACTTCCCGACCGCCTGATGGTTCATTCGTCTCTGCATCGTGAACCGGTCGGAGTGCAGCACCTGTCGCGTTCCAGCCGCGAAATGGCGGGACTGGCGTTGCGACTGGCATTGCTGCACGTGCGAGCACAGATCAGCCATCGTGTCCCGATGGTTCTGGATGATGTCTACGTCACGGGGTCCGACAGTCGTTCACAGAATGCCGCTCGCCTACTGATGGAAGTGGCGGACGCTGGCCAGCAGATTCTGTTTCTGACGCCTTCACCCGAAGTCGCCGACGTGATGACTCGCTTCAACGCCGATGTGCGACAGTTCCAGACACGTCGCGAAGTCGTGATGCCGCCACCGGTCCCTGTGCAGCTTCATGCATGGGTTGAGCCTCAGCCGGAACCAGCTCCGATGCCGATTGAAGCACCGCCTCAACAGGTGTTTCCCCAACCCGCCGCTGTCGGCGTCGAACAACCTGTTTCCAGCACAAACTGGCTCTTTTATCTCGAAGTGGACCATGGCGTGGAAGACCTTGCTGGCATCACTCTTGGTGAGCTGGAAGCACTCCGGGCCTCCGGAATCCTGACCGTCGACGACCTGCTTCAGCGCACGATTCCGCAGCTGGAAGAAGCAACGCGACTGAAGGGCTTCCTGGTTTCCGTTGAGCGACTTCAGGCTCTGCGAGGACAGGCCGAACTGGCGACTCGAGTTCCCATGCTGCGACGTGGTGATGCCGCGCTGCTGTTCGCTTCAGGGATTCACACGGTGGATGATCTGTCGAAACTGCGACCAGAAACGGTCTATGACCGCGTCACAGAATTCCAGCGTTCGGACGCAGGTGTTCGTTACCGTCGCGGCGGTCGTCTGATCGATCGACAGCAGGCCATGAACTGGGCTCGTTTTGGTCAGTTCAGCCGCACGCTCGAGGATGCTCGCCACAGTCGATCCCGCTTCGGTGTTCGAACTCCGAAAGCGACGACATTGGCGCCCATTGCGGGTGTCACGGTTTCGTCAGCGGGCGAACGAAAGGAGCGAGTTTCTCCGACGGAAGGGTCTGCAACTGCAACCACGAAACGTCGCCGGCGTCGTTCATCCGAAGACCTGAACGTCGAAGAGCGTCGTGCTCGCCGACTGGCACGTCGAAAACGTCTCGCCAGCCAGCTGAAGACCACGAACCAGCCGGTCGATGAAGAAACAGTACCGGTCGAGCGAGTTGGGGGAATGCGATTCTTCCTGAGCCGAACGAGTGACGTCGAACGTGCACCGTCCATTGGCCCGCGAACCGCCCAGATGCTGCATTCGATTGGTGTTCGCACGGTCGAAGAACTGCTGAGCATGCCACCGGAACGGATTGCGGACAAACTCAATCATCGCAGGATCACTCCGACAGTGATTCAGCAGTGGCAGAATCAGGCTCGGCTGATCTGTCAGATCCCGGAGCTGCGAGGCCATGATGCTCAGATTCTTGTCGCCGTCGGTATCCTCACACCAGAAGTTCTGGCGAGTCGCAAACCTGCGGAACTGCTGGCACAGGTGGAACCTTTCGTGCGAACCACCGAAGGCGAACGGATCCTTCGCAAGGGCCGAAAGCCAGACCTCGCGGAAGTGACGGAATGGATTCAATGGGCCGCGAATGCTCGCCCGATGAAAGCCGCTTAGAGTCTTACTCTGTTTCTGGCTCGCACGGTGCGTGCATGTTTGCGGTAAGCGAACAACGTGAGCGATGACTTGGCAACGAGCCGGCAGGCTCCTTTGGGTCAAGGGCTTTTCAGCCCTTGTTAGGCAAAGCAGCGCAGGCTGAAGACAGGCAGTTGTTTCACTCTGTGATTTGATCAGTATTGATCATCGCTGGTGAGTGTTCGTGAACTGTGACTTCGTGCCATGTCGGGTAGTGCAGAAACCGGTTCCCACCGGGGTAAACCCGGGTGGCGGTTGGTTGCTGGATGCAAGTCGATCACCGCCACTGGGTTTACCCCAGTGGTAAAAGGTTTTTGCACTATCACGGCCTCTACTGCCTAACCAGCGCCGGCAAATGTATACAACTCGGCATCGTTGTCTTGCCGGATCCGCGAACCTCCGAGTTCATCCGCAGTCCCCTGAGCATGCTTCCGTGCCAACCGTTCCCGGGTGACACGCCACCGAGCCAGCAGTAAACTCCGAGTCGCGAGGTTTCCTCACCGTGATGAATCCCGCAGGGGAGATTACAGAGCCCACGCTGCTCATAAAGCAGCAATAGTTGCCGAAGGCCTGCGCACGCATTGGAGCCTCAGCACCGGCAACTAACTGATGTTGTTCGTTAAGCCGGAAAGAGAGTCATATGGCCATTGACAGGGCAGATTGGCATTCGGGTGGAGATTTTCCGTCCGAGCTCCCTTCTGAGAATGGAGGGACGCACATCGGCATGTTTCTCGCCTGGATAATTTTGAATGGCCTTCAAGGTGAGTTCCACGATGAAGAGTCTCCGGATGAATTACTTGCCGTTCGACAGCGACAAATGACTGGACGAGATTTTCTGTTTCGCTGTTGCGATGGAAAATTCTGGGATGAAGACCTCAGTGATGAAGGCAAGCGTTTTGCTTGTGCTTACTATTCCGGACCGTCGGGCAATGGGTACGGGCAATACATTGATGATTACGAGGACAATCTGGCTGAAAGTGCTGCATCAATATACCACGTTGCAGACACATGGGAGAACTATGATGTTCTCGCACCTGTCATCACTCGCCGATACGAATCCTGGAAAGGCATTGCATAATCGGGAAGGCATTGCCGTGGCGGCGCACGAGGTGAGGGCGCGGCGAGGTCATGGTGTGTGAGCGCGGTGGGCTTTGCGGCGGAGCGGGCCAGGGTGCCGCTGGCTTTCGGTGACTTACGCACACCGCACGGGTTGTGGCGACCCGCGGGGTCTGAATCGCAAGATTGTTATTGTCGGTTTGTTTTGTTGATTGGATGAGTGTTGATCATCGCTGGTGAGTGTTCGTGAACTGTTACTTCGTGCCATGCCGGGTAGTGCAGAAACCGGTTCCCACCGGGGTGAACCCGGGTGGCGGTGGGTTGTGAACGAGTCCATCAACGCCACTGGGTTCACCCCAGTGGTAAAAGGTTTTTGCACTATCACGGCCTGCACTGCCTAACCAGCGCCGGCAAGTGAATTCAACTCGGCTCCGTTGTCTTGCCTGATCCGCGAACCTCCGGTTTTGCGTCGCCGTACAACCCCTCAAGCACAGTTACACGCAAAAAGACTGATGATTGACGCATGCGGCACGTCTGACTTCTGGAAAAGTCGGCCGGAAGCGGTCTTCGCCGAGTGCAGATGATCACCGTCGCTGCGTACAATTTCGGGTTTGATGGGCTTTGGCGGATTGGCCGGAGGCCGGATCGATGGACGCTTGTGTCAGGGCGGCAGATCCTGTGGAGCAAGACTCCGGGACTGTGACATCGATTTTTCGCGTATCAGCTCGTGTTGAAGGACAGCCAAAATGGGGATTCCGAAGGTGGCCATTGCCGGTCGCCCGAATGTCGGAAAGAGTTCACTGCTGAACTGGCTGGCCGATCGTTTGATCTCTGTCGTCGATCCCACAGCCGGAGTGACTCGCGATCGCGTGACCTGGATCATGCACGAACATGACCGGTACTTTGAAATTGTCGATACCGGCGGAATCGGTATTGTCGACAGCGATGATCTGTCAGAAGACATCGAACGACACATTTCGATGGGCA
Source organism: Planctomycetaceae bacterium (assembly GCA_046349695.1). GTDB lineage: Bacteria > Planctomycetota > Planctomycetia > Planctomycetales > Planctomycetaceae > SXXK01. Next base: position 23,753 of record JAXMBV010000043.1, read on the forward strand.
TTGATGAAGCCGACGTGCTGCTGTTTGTCGTCGACGCAAAGTCCGGCATTACTCCGCTGGATGAAGAAGTTGCTCGCAGGCTGCGCCGATCCGGCAAGCCAACCATGCTGGTCGTCAACAAGTGCGATTCACCTCGCCTGGACGACGAAGCCGTTCAGTTTCTTCAGCTCGCCGATCTGCCGTACGTCACGACCAGTGTAAAAGCCAACCGTGGCCGCGATGATCTGATTGATGCCGTGGTGGAGATGCTGCCTCCTGCCGAAGATCAGGAACAGCAGCAGGGCGATCGCATGCTGGCTCCTGCTGACATGCGAATTGCTGTCGTCGGACGCCGCAACGTCGGCAAGAGCACGTTCATCAACCAGCTGGCTCAGTGTGAACGAGTCATCGTCAGTGAGATTCCCGGCACGACGCGCGACAGTATCGACATCCGCTTTGAGATGGATGGTCGAGCCTTCGTGGCGATTGACACGCCGGGCGTTCGGAAACGAAAGAGTCTGGAAAACGACATCGAGTTCTACGGCCTGGTGCGTGCTCAGCGCAGTATTCGACGAGCGGACCTGGTGCTGATGTTCTTCGATGCGACTCAGACGATTTCCCGCGTCGACAAGCAGCTGGTCGAAGAAATCGGTGAGCATTACAAGCCGTGCATCTTCGTGATCAACAAGTGGGACCGAGCCCTTGAAGAGAAGATGACGACAGAGAAGTGGGTCAAGTATCTGATGACCAGCTTCGAATCCATGCGTCACGTTCCCATTGCGATTATCACAGCGAAGGACGGTCGCAACATCCGCAAACTGATCAACCTGGCTCAGTCGGTTCATAAGCAGGCCAACCTGCGCATGAGCACGGCTCGGCTGAACAAAGCGGTTCGCATGGCGATTGAGCGGAATCAGCCGCCGATGCGCAAGAACCGCCGTCCGAAGATCTACTTCGCGTCTCAGATTGCCGGATCACCTCCGACGATCGTCCTGAAGTGCAACGATTCCACACTGCTTGATGAAGCATGGAAGCGTTACCTCCTGGGCTACCTTCGTGAAGCAACACCGTTTCAGGAAGTGCCGATTCGGCTTGTGCTGCGAGGTCGCGGCGAAACGGATCCGGATCTTCTGAGCGGCGATGAGGATGCGAACGAGCCAGCGGAGCTGAGTGAACTCACCGATGCACAGATGACTGACGGCGAACCGGAGCTGATGGACGACGAAGCACCGGACGCAGGCGACATCCTGTCGTTCGACGACGAAGGCTTCACCGTTCGCCGGGGCAGTGACTATCTCGACGACGACGACGAATTGTCCGACGATGAGTTCGAAGAAGACCTGGACGAACCCGCGCCGAATTTTGTCGACGACGACGACTTGCCGCCAGGCCGATAAGTCCGTGAAACAAAACGAGCCGTGTCCCAAAAGACACGGCTCGTTTGCAATCTATTTGAAGCAGCGGAAGGGCGAGTCCTCCGGTTTTGGCCTCTTCGCCCCGGTTCGTGCCGATCTTTATTTCTGTTCACACAGCTTCAGCGACTCATCAACGGCCACCGCGAAATTCAGGTGCGCGTCGGAGGCCAGTTTGGCCATGTTCTTGCCGGTTTCGCCGCCCTCGGTAAATGGCTTCTTCGTTTCGAGCGACTTTTTGTACAGCGCGAAGCAATCCTTCAGCGGTCCAACAGACTTGCTGAGCACCGGAATGAACTCGTTCTCCTTGTTGTCTGGAAGAGTTGCCACGAGTTCCAGGGCTGTTGTGGCATCGTCAATATTGATAATGCCGTGCGCATTATCCTTGCCAGTGATGGACTTATCGAAGTCTTCATCGGAAGCCATAAAGCTGATCTGCAGCGCGGTATCACCGACGAGCTTCTTTGCCTTGTTGACCGCCTCCAGATCAACTTTCATCTTTTCAGCCGGCTTGCTCTCTTCTGTCTTTGCTGCCGCCCCTGATTCTCCACCACCGGACGTCGCCGGAAGCGGTCCTGAAGGCTCAGGGTCACCACAACCCGCCAGAAGAAGGCTCAATCCAAGTACCAATGAACCGCGAATCAGCATATCAACCTCTGCAATGAAGAATCCGATATTCGTACCAAAGTGGGGTTGAAGCATAACGGCAACGGCAGCGGTTCAGCAACAAACCGGCGCTAAACCCGTCGCATCAGTTCCGGGATCGGCTTTCCCTTGTCGATGATCGGAGTCGGGCGACCGTTGAAGTCCTGAATGAACGTGTGACGACCATCGATCCCCAGATGCTGGTAGATCGTCGCCAGAAAATCTTCCGCACTGCAAATGCGTTCGATGGAATCTTCACCACGCTTGTCGGTGGCCCCGATGCACCGACCGGTTTCAATGCCGCCACCCGCCCAGATGTTTGAAAACGCACGAGGCCAGTGATCGCGGCCTGGCTGCTGAGTTCCCGCAGGAGCACTGGCGTTTCCTTCACCCGTGCTGGCCGCATAGTTGATCAGCGGAGTCCGTCCAAACTCGCCGGTGACAACGACCAGCACTCGCTTATCAAGTCCTCGAGCATAGATGTCTTCAATCAGCGCCGAGACAGCCTGATCGTACGCATGCGCCCGGAAACGCATGGCATCGAAAACGTGATGGTTGACCGCGTGGTCGTCCCAGTTCTGAACTCGCCCGCACAGCGGACCACTCAGGCTGGTCGTCAGCACTTCAACGCCGGCTTCCACCAGGCGCCGAGCCATCAGGAGCTGCTGGCCCCAGGAATTGCGGCCGTATCGATCGCGCGTTTGATCGTCTTCTTTCGTGAGGTCAAAGGCTTCCTTCGTGCGAGGATTCGTCAGCAGAGTCATTGCCTGCGTTTCAAAGGAATCCAACGCCCCCAGTTCGCCAAGCTTGTCGAAGGATCGTTCCAGATTATCGAGGTTCTGACGCAGTGATGTGCGTCGGCCAAGGCGGCGAATTTCGTTCTGATCGGTAAGTCCAATGTTCGGAACAGAGAACGAAGGCGCGCTGGGGTCGCCGGTGACGGTAAACGGCGACCAGCTGTCGCCAAGGTATGCCGGGCCGTTGTATTCCAGCGGAGGATTGATTCCGACATAGGCTGGCAGGGGATTATTACGAGGCCCTTCTTTGGCACGCAGATAATTCGTCACGGTCATCCAGTCAGGAAACCGCGGCTTCGGCTTGTCACGAGTATCCGGATCACCGGACAGCATCTGCATCGAACCGGCGGGATGACCTCCAGCCGTTTGTCGCATCGAACGCAGAACGGTGAACTTGTCTGCAATCGCAGCCTGCATGGGCAGCAGCTCGGTGAACTGCAGACCCGGCACTTTCGTGTCGATCACACCAAATGGCCCGCGATACTCAGCTGCCGCATCCGGCTTCGGATCGTACGTATCGATGTGCGAGCAGCCGCCCGGTTTCCAGACCATGATCACCGCCGTCTTTTCCGACGACGTTGAACCGGAGTTCTGTTCCGCGGCCGCTGCCTGAAGTCGAAACAGCGCCGGAAGACTAAGGCTCGCGAATCCGCCAAGCCCCAGCCTTAGAAATCCTCGTCGCCCCGATGCCCCGAAACTCGCAGGACCTCGACAGCCAGTCACAGATGATGCGTGAAATGGATCGCTCATTTGGCCTCCGCCGGCAATACTCGAATGGCAATGGGTTCAGTAATCACAATATCAACGGTATCACGAGGTGTTGCTTTGTCGTTCGCAACCTTCAGAGCTTCGGTCGCTGCGGCTTTCAGAGCCTCGGTCGCGGCCTGCCGCATTTTTGCAGCATCCAGCAACTGAGTCCGCTCAGGCTTCTGCTCCTCGGTTGCCGCAGCCAGCTCTTCTGTCCGCTTCTGCACATCGGCCACCGCGCTGGCAACTTCGGCCTCGGAATTCTTCAGAGCCTGTTCTGCCAGAGAAACACCGTCCGGGTTGTAACGGTACTTCGCAACGGCGCTGCCGTAGAAGGCCACGAGGTAATCCCCAGGAGGCGTCTTAAGGGCAGCGGTGTCGAGTGTGATGTCGGAAGTCTCGGCAGTGAGGGAAACGTCAAACTGCGGGTTGCCTTCAAAGCCTGCTCCAAAGGTTCTCATCTGAAGAATACTGCCGGAAAAATCTGTTCGGCGAGTATGGATCATGGGAACCGTCAGCTTCTGCCCGGCAACCACTTCCCACACCTTCGATTCTCTCGCCGCGATGGAAATCGGAGCGTACTCTGAACCGCTCACGGACACAGGGAAATCAGCAACAAGTCGAGGACTCGGGATTTCGCCCCATGCATCCACGATCGGCCATGCCATCGCTGCAATCTGGCACGGACGCACGACGTCCGCATCATTGATGCGGGCCTTGCCTGTGAATTTCGCCCACGTCAGTGCTCGAGGCGCATTCTGGTCGGCCGTAATCAACACGATGCCTCGATTGCTTCCGGCCGGGATCTTCAGCCCCGTGGCCTTCACGCCATCCGGAAGATTCTCCAGCGACAGATCGATATCTCCTGCAAATCCATCACGACGAATCGCAACGACTTCCAGTGCGACCGTCACACCTCCACGCAACGCCACGGGTTTGGAAAGTGCATTCCGGTCCCCGTTGCGAAGTTCCATGTGCAGGCCCCACGCGACCAGCGCGAAATCTGGAGCGGCCTGGCGAACGATCAGCCGGTAGACATTCGCTGGATCTGTGCGAGTACCTCCGAAGAGGTCCGTGATTTGAAGTCGGTAGCGCCCGTCTTCCTTGATCTCAATCCGGCCGTTGATGTCCGAAGATCCTCCGTCGTACGGAGGTCCGTCGTAAGCATAGCCATTGCTTGATGGCTTCATGGGACTTGGGATGTCCGTGAGCTCTGCGACGTCAGTGAGCACTTCCGCGCCGGGTTCACCAGAAACGCGCTGCACGACAATCGACGGATCGGTCGGCCGCCCGAGCCGTTCCGAAGCAACCTCAACCCACCACTCTTCGCCCTTCTTCGCATCGAATTCAAACATGTCGACATCGGCGGCTGTGGCAAAGCTGCCGGACAGGTCGCAGGGCAGAGTAATCTTCTGAACCTGCGCCGCAGAATTGTTGGGCTCTGTTTCCTGCAGCGAAGCCTGATCCGGCAAGCCCTGCGGCGGCCAGGAGAATGTGTTTACCGGATGTGTGGTTGCAAACTTCGGCACGGCAGCATCAGCCCCCAACTCCTGAAGAGTCAGCCGATAGAAGTAACCATTGCCGCCTTTGTAGGTGAGTTCGTGGACCTTGATGATGTAGGTGCCATCCGTCGGGGCTTTGAAATCCAGCACGCCTCCTCGTCGTTCGACCAGAAGATCCTGCCCCATCGAATTTCCGACGACCAGAACGGCATCCAGCTTCGAATCAATTCCGCGAGCAGCACAGTGGACAAGACAGCGCTGTCCCGCCTTTGCCTGAAACGAATAATGGTCGACGGAACGCGATGACATCACGGAATTGCAGACGGAGTTCATCGGCAGAGGCATGGCTTTGGCCAGAGACGTGTTTCCCTGGACTTGCTGCACTTCATCCAGAGTGCCGACCGAGAAAATCCTCGCCGAAGAAATTCCCAGGCGAGTCATCATGCGAGTCTCATACAAACCTGGAGGACAATCCGCGGCGATCCGAACCAGGTACTTCCCAACGATCGGCTTGCCATCAGCGGACTTCTGCGGTGTCGCCATGAGACCCGGATGTGAGAAGATCAGGTCGCCGCCGTCATCGATGTTCTCCCCGGTCACGGTGATCTCAAACTCCGTCCCTGCCTTGCCCCCCATGGGCATCGTCGTCAGGACTCGAGGCAACGGCAGACAGACCGTCTGAGCATCCGCTGAGTTCGTCAGAGGCGACAGCAGCAGTGCGATGAACACGCTGGCCACTCTCAAAGCACGACGAATCGACAATCGACGCAACCGGGACCGATTCACAGGCATGCCATGGCAACAATCCTGCGGGGTCGTTTGAGGATCCGAAAGACTCGCCGTTGTGAGCAGACGCAATCGTGCCATCTGAATGCTCATTCATCAAAGCGGAGGGAGGAAACGAGGAAGGTCGACGGCTGTCATTTCAGAGGAAAAACGGCAGCAGCGGGGACTGGAAGCTTACCGCAGACAAGGCTCCATGGGAACTCTTTTCACCAAACGCACATCTTCAGGCCCAGGGCCTGGCCGTTGCAAACTGAATATCAGATCCAAATCACCCCTGCGGACGACCAACCGGGCTGACTTTCCAGAACAGGCGGCGAGCTCCCGCTCGAGGATTTCCGGGAATGATCAACGGGAGTTACCCCGGAGAATTGTTCGGAACTGACCAGAGCTTTGTTATCCTGAGAACCAATTCCCGCCTGCCTGATACTCCGCATGTTCATGCCAAAAGTGTCAGCCACTGCCAACGCCGACTTTGTGCCCTCCCGCCATGCAACAATTCATCATCATCACGAGTGTGCTTTTTGCGTTCGCAATCGAAGCAACATCGACTATCGCTCAACAGACCAATGCACCAACCGACGGCGCATCATTTGCCAGCGACGACGATCGTCAGCACTTTGAATCCAAAGTGCGGCCGCTGCTGATCCAGCACTGCGCGGAGTGTCATGGGAAGGAAAAACACAAAGGCGAACTTCGCATTCTCTCGCAGGCACATCTTCTGGAAGGCGGGGAGAGCGGTCCGGCGATTGTTCCTGGTGACCCCGACGCCAGTCTTCTGATTCAGGCGATGAAATACCAGGGGCTTGAAATGCCTCCGGCCGGCAAGTTGCCGGATGAGCAGATTCAGGTCATTGCCGACTGGATTCGAAAGGGAGCCATCTGGCCTGCTGATGACGAAGCCGGTGCACCCGTCCGCTCCAAAGATGCGACCATTTCAGAAGAGGATCGGAGTCACTGGTCGTTTCATCCGGTTCGAAAGCCTGAAGTTCCGAAGCTGCCCCACGGAGGCACACCGTTTGATTCGCCCATTGATGCGTTCCTTTATCAGCGTCTCAGAGAGCAGGGACTGGTTGCAAACGAAGCGGCTGCCGTTCGAACGCTGATCAAGCGAGCATTCTTTGGACTGACGGGGCTTCCACCAGGCTATGAAGAACTGGAATCGTGGGCGAATCGGATTCAACCGAACGGTGATTCCTTCGATGCCAACGAATATTCCCTCCTGCTTGACGACTTGATGTCTCGCCCTGCCTACGGTGAACACTGGGCTCGGCACTGGCTGGATGTTGTTCGATTCGCACAATCGAATGGGTACGAACGTGACGGCTACAAACCCTACGCCTGGCGCTATCGAGATTACGTGGTGCAGGCGTTCCTGAACGATAAGCCCTACGATCGATTTGTCATGGAACAACTGGCGGGTGATGAGCTTCCGGACAGCGACAGCAGCAGTCGCGTTGCCACGGGCTACTATCGGCTTGGCACTTTCGATGATGAACCCGATGACAAGCGTCAGGCGGAATTTGATGAACTCGATGACGTCATGGTCACTGTCGGAGCCTCCTTTCTGGGACTCACGATCGGATGTGCCAGATGCCATGAACACAAGTTCGATCCGATCCCCCAGGCGGACTACTATCGACTGCTGGCGCACTTCCGAAACATTCGTCGGTACGACAATCCAGCGGCTGACTTTGATAACGCTGGAACTCTGCCGCTTGGTGATTCAGAAACGATTCGAAAAGCCGTCGAGGCGTTTCGTGAGCAGCAACGGCAGCGTGAGCAGAAACTTGCTGCAGCACTGAGCGACGAAGAACGGCGACGCCTGGATTCCGAGCTGCCTCGACCAGCACTTTCCAATCTAGAATGGACGATCGGTGTTCGCGAGAACTCGGGTTTACCTCCGGAAACCAACGTGCTGATCCGCGGCACTGCGGCAACACCAGGTTCGACCGTCCAGGCGGGTTTCCTCAGCGTGCTGGAACGATCGAGTCCTTCGATCTCCTACACGTCTGAATCGCCATTGAATGACATTCTTCCCAGCAGCGGTCGTCGCCTTGCACTGGCTCGATGGCTGACCAGTCCGGATCATCCGCTCACCGCGCGAGTCCTGGTAAATCGCGTCTGGCATTACCATTTCGGACGCGGCATCGTGTCGACGACCGGTGACTTTGGCAAAGCGGGCGATCGTCCGAGCCATCCGGAATTACTGGACTGGCTTGCGGCAGACTTTGTCGAACATGGCTGGTCCATCAAGCATCTTCACAAACGCATTCTGATGAGTGATGCGTTTCGCCGTTCATCGGGGATCGATGAGTCACCGCAGCATCAGGCGGCGAAAGCCAAAGATCCTGATAACCGACTCCTGTGGCGAGGAAGTTTGCGCCGCCTGGATGCGGAATCGATTCGCGACAGAATGCTTGTCACCAGCGGTGAATTGAATCCAACTGTCGGTGGTCGCGAAATGTACCCGCGACTCAGCGGCGAAGTTCTTGCCGGGCAGTCCAAACCTGGACTTGGCTGGGAAACCTCCACCGTCGAAGACCAGAAGCGACGAAGTCTCTACGCGGTGGTGAAGAGGAGTGTACGTGATCCGTTGCTGGAGGCTCTGGATTATTCCAATACGACTTCGCCATTAACAGAACGCCCATTGACCACCGTCGCACCTCAGGCACTGCTGATGCTGCACGGACACTTCACGGCTGAACGAGCCGAAGCCCTGGCGGAGAAGATTCAAGCCGAACATCACGACATCGACAGTCAGATTCGAGCCTCGTATCGCCGCATTCTTCAGCGTGAACCTTCGAGTGCGGAACTGACGACTGCAAAAAGAGTACTCGGAAACTTCGAAGAGACACTGCGGCCGGAAAGCGCGGTCATCACATTTCGGCCAGACGTTCCCGTCTCGTTGTACTCCGAGTATCGGCGACAACTGCAGGGCCCTGACTTCCTCATCGGCCCAGAAGGCTGGCAGTTCCGATCCGGCATCTGGGGCGGTGGCTATGAGGGCATTGATGTTGTCGATGTCCGTCAGGGGCCTCATGCGTTCTGGAGCGGCGGTCCATTTCGACTCGGCACACTGAAGGGTTCACTCCGCTTCGACGCAACCACAGAACGCATCACGCTGCTCGCACGGGCCGACGCCGAAGGAGACGGATGGAATGGACTGGGACTGACCATCGACCCTCTTCATCGGTCGATCGAACTTCGCCAGCGGTTTCGCGGAAAAGACGCTGTCGAGTACATCTCGTTGCCGGACGATGCAGCATTGCCGGCCAATGAGTGGATTCCGTTCGAATGGGAACTCTCGGAACAGTCAACACGATTCGTTCTCGGCCATCAGAGGCAGCAGATTTTTGCAACAACGCTCCCGGAAGATGCTTCTGTCGAGGGGCGACTGGGCGTTGCAGTTTGGGGCGGTGCTGTCAGCTTCAATCAGTTCCAATGGATCTCGAACGACAGCGGCGCGAAAACCTTCGCACTTCACGAAGCGTCGTTCGACAGCTCCCCCGCGCCACCGGGCTGGAGTCTCTTTGAAGGTCAGTGGCGTCGTGTTGATGATTCGACGTGGATGGTCAGTCAGCATAACGGCGGAAAGATCCTTCTGGACAAGACTCCTCTGCATGACGGCGAAGTGCAGATCGAAATGAAGATGACTCCGGGTCGCGCCAACATCGGAGGTCTGCTTCTGCGAGTCAGCGAACCTCGAGCCGGTGCAGACAACTGGTTCGGTTATGAAGTGAGCCTTGATCTGCCCGGGCAGGTTCTTCTGTTTGGTGAACACCGTCAGGACTGGCGTCCAAAGGCGCGAGTGCCGATCAGCGTGAAGCCGGGCGAATGGCATACTCTGCGAGCCGTGATCCAGGGAAACCGCCTGCAGGTTTATGTCGACGATGCTCCGTCACCGACGCTGGATACGGAACTCGAACAACCACTGGAAGGAAATTTGTTCGGCCTGCGAACATGGGGCTCAGAGATCACCTACCGCAATGTTCGAACACGACCGGACAGCGCTGGCGAATGGCAGACGGAAACGTGGCCACGAATTACTCCAAAGCCAGCAGGCGGCCAGCAGGATGATGTGTCACACCGAGCACTCGCGGCTCTTGCCCGCACGCTGATGAACCTGAACGAGTTTGTGTATGTGCCGTAGTTCCATGTTATGAAAATCCCAGGCACACAGTTCAAAGGAACCGAACCTTGAATCACAACGAACCGAAATCTCAAACTCACCGCCGTCGACAGTTTCTCTGGGACTGTGGTGCCGGCTTCACCGGGCTGGCCCTCAGTTCCCTGCTGGCACAGGATGGCTTTCGCTTCAACGCGGCGATGGCTTCTGAGCTGGCAAACCAGAGCGATCCTGCCGGCCTTCAAGTGCACGGGCCCTTGCTTCCCCACAAGGCGAAGTACTGCATCTTTCTGTACATGTACGGCGGTCCTTCGCAGATGGACCTGTTCGATTACAAGCCCGAACTTCAAAAGCGCGATGGAGAAAAAGTTCGAATCGAACTTCGGCGGCGAGCGGTCAGTGAAGGAACGCTGCTGGCTTCCAAGCGTCGTTTTGAACAACGCGGTGAGAGCGGTCTGTGGTGTAGCGACGCCTTGCCTCACTTTGCACGGCAGATGGACAAAGTGGCGGTCGTGAAGAGTCTCTACCAGGATTCCTTCGCGCATGGTTCTGCCAACCTGCAGATGAACTGCGGACGAATTTTGCAGGGTTATCCGTCGCTCGGTTCGTGGCTGAATTACGGGCTGGGAACGGAGAATCAGGATCTGCCCGGATTTGTCGTCATGCTTGACCCGCGAGGCGGTCCGATTCCCGGTGCACCGAACTGGGGTTCAGGCTTCATGGATGCGTCGCATCAGGGAACCGTCTTCAGAACTCTCGGCCAGCCAATCCTGGATCTGACTCCGCATACCTCGGATCCCGTGGAACTGCAAAAGCAGCAGATCGACGCGCTCGAGCAGCTTAATGACGAACATCTGCGAATGAACCCAGGATACTCAGAACTGCAGGCTCGAATTGCCAGCTATGAACTGGCATTTCAACTTCAGCGCAGTGCTCCGGAGGCACTGGATCTGAGCCAGGAAACTCGAGCGACTCAGGAAATGTACGGTCTATTTGATCCAGCCCCGGAACATCGCCTTTCCGTAGGCTCGGCCGTGTTCGGTCGCCAGTGCCTGATTGCTCGCCGACTGATTGAACGCGGCGTTCGCTTCATCCAGATCTACAGCGGCGGCGGACATCAGCAGCAAAACTGGGATGCTCATTTCGGCGTTGAAGAGAACCTTTCCATTCACTGTCCGGAAGTCGATCGTCCGATGGCCGCGCTCCTGCAGGATCTTGAGCAACGAGGACTGCTGGAGGAAACTCTTGTGATCTGGGGCGGAGAATTCGGCCGCCAGCCGGTGTCGCAGGGAAACCAGGGTGGCCGTGACCACAATCCAAAAGGCTTCACGTGCTGGCTTGCGGGTGGCGGAGTAAAGGGCGGCTGCAGTTACGGCGAGACAGATGAACTCGGAGCAGAAGCCGCTGTGAACCGTCGTCATGTGCGCGACTTCCACGCCACCATTCTTCGACTCATGGGCTTCGACCACCGCCGGCTCACCTACTTCCACGGCGGACTCAACCAGAAGTTTACAGGAGTCCAGGAAGCCACCGTGATCGATGAGATCATTGCCTAAGTCTGCGTGGTGGAACTCGCCAGAGTTCCTGCCCCTGTTGCCGAGGCCAACTGATGATGGGGGCAGTGATTAATGGTTAATGAAAAATGGAAAGTGCAAATTGCGAATGAACAGCAGCCCCCTGCGACTATGTTCCGTCGCCCATTTTCTGTCAGACCCAGAACACCCCAACACATTCTCCTGCCCCATTCTTCTGCCTTCACCGCACGCCGCACGCAGCAATTTGCATTTTCCAATCTCCAATAACCATTAACCCTTTCCCCTGACCGCACACACACGATGCATGGAAAAAAGGAACCCTGGCGAGTTCCACTACATCACAGGAAACGATGGCGAGTTCCACTACGGCATTCAGAGTGACCGTGGTTAACGTCGCGAGCGGCGCTGCTGGCGGTAGTACTTCAGCCCGGGCATGAAGAATGTCAATGCGGACATGATCCCGAACAGGGACACGCTGAAGTCCGGCATGTCGCTGGCTTCAATCGCCGCCATGATCAACGCAGTTGCGAACATCATGGCCGACTGAATGTAGAAACTTCCGGACAAGATTCCGGCTTTGACCAGGAACACCATCCCCGCAATCGCACCAAGCACCGGAGAAAACTCCAGCACCGGTCGATTCATGATCGATTCAACGGCAAACAGCATCGACGACGCGATCATACTGCCACCCCAGACGTGAGCAATCTGACGTTCGACAGCCGTGATCGGACCGGCTCGATGCCGAAGGTTCCAGAAGATGCCGGCCCAGAGCCCGAGACCGATCACCCACAGACTCACATACGGCCATCGCTGATCGACACCGGAAAACTGCATCGCGTTGGTGATCAGACATAGCAACAGCACAACAAGGCTGTGCCACATCCACAACAGTCCCCAGTTCTCCAGAATCGCTGCATGGTGCGACTCCCGAAACAGTCGCGTCATCACCTGAGCAATCGTCGATGAACGAGCACTCACGGGTTCATGATTCAACCATGCTCGCATGTCCGCGGCAAGAAGCGATGTCGACGAATAACGCAGGTCCTGAGGCTTCTGCAGGCACTTCCGAACAATCATCTCAAGGTCGGAATCGACGCCGCGATTGAGCATCCTGATATCGGGCGGATCCTGTTCAATTACCATCAACACCGTATCAAGCGGCGATGCGGCCTGGAAAGGAGGGCGGCCCGTGAGCATCGCAAAGAGTACCGCCCCCAGACTGTAAATATCGGTCGCGATGTCGATCGAATCCGACTGCCCCGCAGCCTGTTCAGGAGACATCCACGCGGGCGTCCCCAGAATCGCACCGCTCTGAGTCAGGCTTTGCATGTCCGATCCGGAGCCAGCCAGATTCAGGCTCTCTTCCCCAACACTGACTCTCTTCGCCAGACCGAAGTCGGTCACAAACGGAGTCCCATCCGACGCGATCAGAATGTTGCTGGGCTTGAGATCTCGATGCAAAACTCCCGCGCGATGTGCGGCACCAATGGCTTCAACGATCGGAATCAGCAGCGACACAGCCTCACGAGGCATCATCGGGCCGTCCATCAGCCGCGCTGACAGAGTTGTGCCTTCAATGAACTGCATGCTGAACCACGGCTGACCGCCGTATTCACCAACTTCATAGACCGGAACAATATTCGGATGACTCAGCCGAGCCGCCGCGAGCGCTTCGGCTCGCAGCCGCGCGAGGTCCTGCGAGGCAGCAAAGGCCGCGTTGGGAATCATCTTCAGAGCGACCGTTCGCTGCAGGCTGAACTGCCACGCTCGGTAAACAACGCCCATACCGCCGCGACCGATTTCTTCACGCAGCTCGTAATCACCGATCACGGAGCCAATCGGTGAAGGATTCGTTTCGCCCTTGGCAGATTCGCCGGAGAGTTTTTCAATGACGGTCGACTGGAGCAGGGCGATGTCATCGGCGATCTGAGCAGTCGCGAATAGTTCCTTCAGATCCTGAGCCAGGTCCGGGTACTGCCGAATCGCCGCTTCCAGTTTTTGCTGCGGCGAACCACTGCGAGAATCCTGCATGAGCTGATCAAAGACGATCGCCAGTCGTTCATCACGATCGTCGTTGGATTCCACCATGCAGCGACTCCTGGCAATCCACTCCTCTCAGCCTCGTCGGAAACTGTTATGAGCGAAAACTGTTCAGATACGGAATCTTCTTCGCATGCGCCGTCACTTCATCGGCAGCGCTCAGCAGTCGTCCGAGATAGTCCCATTGCCCTGTGACCAGAGCATCGCGAGCACTGTCGGGCATCGACACGGAGAATGAAATGTCACCCGCTTTCACGGTCAGTGTCGGCAGATCCACGGTCACTGCCAGACCGGGATTGGCTTCGATGGCCGCAGCAAGACGGCTAAGGTCCGCACGCGATGCGCGAACGGCCGGGATTCCCAGCGAGTTACAGTTTCCGAAGAAAATCTCCGCGAAGGACTCGGCAATAATCGCCTTGATCCCCCAGCGCATCAGCGACTGAGGAGCATGTTCGCGCGAAGAGCCGCAGCCAAAGTTCCGACCGGCAATCAGAATCCCGGCTCCCTGATACTGAGGCTTGTCGAACGGATGATTTGCATCCTGCTTCCGATCATCCTCAAACGCATGTTCACCCAGACCATCAAACGTCACGCAGCGCAGGAACCTGGCCGGAATAATACGGTCGGTGTCGATGTCATCCAGAAGCAGAGGAATCACGCGAGCGGTTACAGATCGAATTTCGTTGATGGCCATAACTTACCTGTCGTTTCAGTTCTGTCGCCGCGGCCGGCGCATCGGTCAATCCACCGAACAGACGACCTGCCGCTTCGGGCATTGTGGCTGTGAATCACGGACGAGGCAAACCGTCGTCCAGACTTTCTCGGATTCCCCCAGAACACAGTTGGAAAAGGCCTGCTCGGCAACGCTGTGAAGGATTCTGTAGTGGATCTCGCCAGAGATCCCACGACTGTCGTTGATGACAGGAACTCTGGCGAGTTCCACGACAGCTCGGAGCTCCGAAAATTCGCTGCAGAAAACCCTTCGCAACGTTGCCTGCCCGGCAGGAGCCTCGTCCTCCCTGTTTCAACCGGTTGTCAGCGGCGTTTCGGCAGATACTGAGTTCCGTTTGCGAGACAATCACACAAGTCCAGTGCCACGTCGGTAATGGCCAGCATTGATGCATCCCTGCTCAGCTTCTGCTGAATTCGACGAGCCAGCGGGCCCTGATCCAGAATCACATCCATCGCGCTGCGACACTCGGTTTCCATCACTGGATTCAGACGCTGATACAGCGACTGCCAGATTTCCTGAATCGTCCGACGGCCAGGTTCGATTCCCAGTAGCTTCAGCAACGCCGCATCTTCAACGATCGCCTGGTCTGCCTTGTCGATCGCCGAAAGAAGAATCGAATACAGAGGTTCCACCGCAACAGCCTGAAGCTCCTGCATCGACCCCCAGCGCTCTTCCACAAGGGCTCGCAGTACACTGACCACGAGCTGCAGTACAGCGAGGTCAGCAGCCGGACATTCCTGAATGTCGATCACTCGAATTTCGATTGAACCACGTCCGAACCTGGCGATCGCTCCACGAGCATTCAGAAACTCATCCTGCAGAACGCCGTCCGGATCAAAAGGAGCGATCTCTTTGAACATTGGCTCGAAGATGATTCGCTGGTAGTCAGCTTCGGTGTAAGCCTGTTCCGGAATCACCTTCCCGGCAATGCCCGGGATCTTCGCGGAGTTTGATCGATACACATGCAGCCGCTGATCCATGCGACCGGTCAGCCGACCTTCGGCCAGCGGAGATGAAGCCGCCAGACCAGGCAACAGCGGCAGTATCAGTCGAATCGCCGCGTGAAGCTTTCCGAACTCTTCATCGCCATGAAAAGGAAGATTCAGATGCACGCTCTGCAGGTTCGCCCAGCCATGCCCGCGACAGTCGAAGATCCGATTGAATGTCTCGTACACAACGCTGTAGTCATGTGGCCATAAACGCATTTCGCGAAACGGGTCCATCCACGGATGCATCGCTGAAGGCATCAGTCGGCATCCCTGATCGGCCAGACGGCGATTGATCTGCCGAACCTCGCCATGAAACTTGCTCGACAGTCCCTGAAGAGACTTTGCAGGCTCCGTGGTCTTCAGTTCCACGACATGCAGAACAAGTTCGTTCGACCACGAAATCTCGCCTCGTTCGACATCTGACTGAATCGCGCCGCACTCCGCCTCAATCAATCGATCACAGACGGGCTGCACATCGAGCGATTCCTTTGCGACGATCATGTATTCCAGCTCGACGCCAAAGGCATCAAACAATCCCAGACGCTGCGAACTTCCATCTGACACTGGTCAACTCCGTGAGACATTCTCAGGGTGAATTCGGACACGCGGCCGGAGCGTCTTCCGACTGCTCCAACGCTAATCGTCGATTCGCGCTCTCTTTTGTTCCATTCGGCGCACGAAGACTTCCATGATCCGACTGTAAAGGTCTTCCTTCAGAATGGCGTCTTCGCTGTCCGCGTCGATGTTTGGATTGTCGTTCACTTCAATAATGTAGAAGTTTCCATTCGACTCTTTGACATCCACGCCATACAGACCATCACCAATCAGATTTGCCGCCTTCAATGCCAGCTTGACTGCCTTCCGCGGAGCCAGTTCGACGGGCAGAGTTTCCGTTTTGCCATAGCGACCGCGTCCGTCGCAATCCTGCCGGACGATCTGCCAGTGACCAGGTGCCATGAAATACCGACAGGCGTACAAGGGCTTCTGATCAATGATCCCGATTCGCCAGTCGAAAGTCGTCGGGAGAAATTCCTGTGCGATCAGCAGTTCCGAGTCGCCAAGGAAGTCGGCAATCTTCGTCTTCAGCTCGTCCTCGGACTGAATCTTCACAACGCCTTTCGAAAAGGCACTGTCCGGTCGCTTCAGGACACACGGAAAGCCGAACTCTTCGACAATTCGATGAATGTTCTCACGATGCACAACAATCGAACGCGGAATATCAATCTTGTGCCGCGCCAGCATCTCGGCCAGGTAAACTTTGTTCGTGCACCGAAGAATCGACACGGGATCGTCGATGACCACCATGCCTTCCTTGGCGGCTCGGCGAGCAAACCGGTAGGTGTGGTGATTCACGAATGTCGTTTCCCGGATGAACAGGGAATCAAACTCCAGCAGCCGTCCGTAATCGTCCTTTGTGATCAGTTCGGCATACACGTCCTGTTCCCGTGCGGCCCGGATGAATCGCTTCAGGGCCACTTCGTTGGAAGGTGCATTCTGCTTTTCATCAGGGTCGTGCAGAATCGCCATGTCGAACCGTGTGCGTTTCCGAGACCGTGGTGCGGAAGCTCGGCCGGAGAAGTACCGCGCCGCAGACTCGGCCACGAACGGCTTGTGACTGTCCGGAAGAGTATGCGGTGCAGGAGTCTGCACTTTGCGAATCTGCCAGACACCTTCATCATTCCGGGCAAATTCAAATCGCAGCAACGGCGCGGCAAAGAGGTTGAACAAATGCAGTGCCAGCCGATCGTAACGTCGAGCCATGTTACGACCAAAATAGACGCTCAGCGTAAACTCGTTCGACTGAAGAGGCCCCAGGTTCTGCTGGATCAGTTCATCAAGCTCATCTGACAGAACCTTGACCGAAGCACGGTTCTTCAGGTCCTGCAGAGTAATGACGCCAGGCACAGGCTTGTGCCCGCGCGCTTCGGCGAGCAGCGAAACGTAGTAGCCGGTGCTCTGATACCGATACGATCGGCAGAGGTTCATCACACGCTGCGACTTTGATCCCCCGGCATACTCCGGCGACGTCAGGTAAGTCCACGCATCGATGACTTCAACACCAGGAATCTCGAAAGGCCAGTCCGTAACCTCCGAGGCAACAATCAGAACAGACATCAGCTCTCACCAACTCGACGCCGCTGCACCAGACTCCCTGCCTGATCAAACTGCCAACGGCGTGACCAGCCGAAGTTTAGGAGACTGCGCAAATTCACAACAGGCGGATTTCCGCGGCACGCCTCACCAATTCTCCGTCGCGGGAGCGAAGTGCGAATCAGGAAGCCGGGCCACATGACTCAGGTGTCGCGGCCCGATGGAGAGGAGAAATGTTTAATGATAAGCGGAAAATGGAAAGTGCAAATTGCACATGGACAGCAGGCACGACGCGCAATTCTTCTGCCTGCCCCTCAAACAACAATTTGCATTTCCCAATCTCCAATAACCATTAACCCTTTCCCCGCCCGCGCACTGGACGTCCGGAACAAAGGAACTCTGGCGAGTTCCACTACGTCACAGGAAAACGGGAACACTGGCGAGTTCCACTACTGCTTTTCAGCTGCGTCAGCGAGCCTGCAACATTCGAATACACACGGGCTTGCCAACCGTGATCGATCGTCCGGTGGGATTCAGCATCCCGGTTTCCTGATCAATGCCGAAGACAAACACAGAATCGGAATTCTGATTCTCCGCGAGCAGCCACTTGCCTTTGGGTTCGATGTAGAAGTTGCGAGGTTCCTTGCCGCCCGTCTGTTCGTTCTCCAGATACTTCAGCAAACCCGTTTCCTGATCGATCGAGTAGGCGGTAATCGTTTCATGTCCGCGATTGCTCACATACAGAAACTTGCCCGTTGGATGAACGAGACATTCCGCAGTGCTCTTTCGGCCGTTGTAGCCACCAGGGATCGTTGAGATTTCCTGAATGGCAAACAGAGCACCCGTCTGAGCGTCTCGACGAAAGCCCGTAACGACCATCGTCATCTCATTATTTGTCCAGGCAAAATTTCCGGACGGATGAATGGCGAAATGGCGAGGGCCGCCACCAGGAGTCACCAGGGCTGCAGGCGGATTCGAAGGAGCCAGCGTGTGCTTTTCGGCATCCAGCTGATAGATCATGATCTTGTCGATCCCGAGATCCGCAGCGTAAGCAAATCGATTGTCACTGCTAAGGTTGATCGAATGGGCATGCGGCCCTTCCTGACGACTTTTGTCAACGCTGCTGCCTTCATGCTGCATGTTGCATGAGACAGGGCCCAGCGATCCATCCTCATTGATCGGGAACACGACGACGTTGCCACCTACGTAATTGGCAGCCAGCAGGTTCTTTCCGGTTGCGTCAACATTACAGTGACACGGAGCTCCTCCTTCGGACACCTGATCGTTGATCTTCGTCAGAGTCCCATCGCCGTTGACTTTCAGAGCGGTGACTCCCCCTTGTCCTCGGCCTGGACCTTCGCTGATTTCGTTCACGGCGTAAACGAACTTTCCTGACGGATGAATCGCAAGGAACGACGGATTCTTCAGCTCCGCGGCCAGCACGGGCTCGGACAACGTGCCGGCTTCATCGTCAAACTCACAGGTGTAAACGCCCTTGCTCAAGCCTTCGGTATAGGTGCCGATGTAAATGCGAACCTTGTCTGCCATCGCTTCAGACGACAGAGCAATCATCACAACAGCGAAGGACAACACCGATCGACGAAGACTCATGGCGACGCTTTCAGAAGGACACTAAAACAAACAATGTAGTGGAACTCGCCAGAGTTCCCTTTACCCACCTCGGACTGGACCTGTGATACACGAGTGTAGAGCGATTGTCCTCAATCGCTCCAAAAACACAGCGGCAGTCGGGAAACGGCTGAGGACAGCCGTTCTACAATGAGCAGGCTGTTCCGTGAATCACTCGGCCTTTGAAAAGCCGGCCTTCACCAGTCCATCAAAGCCCGTCCGCAGCGGCCGGATGTCCCAGCCTTTGCCATTCAGCATCTCTGCACACATCAGGACTCGACCACCCGCCTTGCAGTGCAGGTAGATCGGCTTGTCCTTTGGCAACATCTCCAGGTCAGCCGTCGCACTGCCGTCCTTCACTTTGCTGAGCGGAAGAAATGTCGCAGCCTTCAGATGACCGGCATCCCATTCTTCCTGTTCGCGAACGTCCACAAGAATGGCTTCTTTCGCTTCCACCCGCTGCTTCACGACCTCAAGTGAATCAACAGTGTGACCGGCATCAGTGAACATTGGCTTCTCCATAGGTTTTGAAACAGCAGCTGTCTTTTTTGAACCGGTAAACACCGGCGAGTCAGGATCGCCACCGGACTGCAGGTAGGCGATCAGGTCGAGAACTTCTTCTTTCGTCAGAGTGTTGATCAGACCTGCCGGCATCATGGAAACTTTCGACACCAGAGTCTCTTCGATCTCTTCACGAGCCACCTGAGTGAGGTTGCCGGGCTCCAGCATGTTCTCACACACCATGATGCGGTCACCATTCAGATTCACGACTCGCCCCGAGACCTGCTTGCCGGAATCCAGCACAAAGATGTTGGCCTCGTACTGATCCGAAATCACTTTGCTCGGCTCAATGATCGATTCCAGAAGAGTTCGTGCATTGTAGCGACGCGCGACGGCGGTCAATTCAGGGCCCACGATTCCGCCGTCGCCGGCAAATCGATGACATTTGAAGCAGGCGGTCACCTGAAACATTTTTCGGCCATTGTCGTAACTTCGACCAGTCAGTCCCCCTTCGACATCGGCAAGAAAATCATCAACGGTCCATTCCTTCACAACTGGCCGTGTTGATGCTTCGACAAGAACAGCAGCACCGGACGGCTGTGTTTCCAGGACATCCTTGAGTGCAATCGCTTCTTCGGTCGTCAGTTTGTCGATGGCTTCCTGACGGATATTCTTGATGAAACCGGAGAACGAATTTCCGCCGCGAAGAGTCGTCGAGGTCACGAACCACTGGAAGTATTCCTTGCGCTGCTCAAGCGTCCAGTGGCCTTTCAGTGCTCGCAGGCAGTATGCATAGTGAATCTGCTCTTCCTGAGTCGGAGCTTTCGCCAGCAGGGCCAGAGTCTTTGCAGCCACCTGCTCATCATTCAGATAAACCAGCATGCGACAAAGTTCTCGATTCAGCGTCGGACTCTTCGATGGATAGTAATAGTTCAGAATCTTCGAAACGTCCTGAGCAACCGATGGTTCTGGTTCACCCATGCGAATGAAGCAGAGTCCCAGAACTCGCAGTGCATCCAGCATTTGTGATTCACTCAGCTTTGATCCGTCAATCTCGCGCATGGCGGTCAGCAATGGCATCTGCTGTGCCTTATCGCCACAACGGGCCAGAGCCAGCAGTGCGTTCAGGCGAGCATCGACGCTGGAATCTTCTTCCAGTGCTTTTTGAGTCCACGACGCGACAGGCTGGTGCTCAATTGCAGTGCGGGCGGCAAAGCGAATCGTTCGATCTGCATGTCCCAGATACGGCCAGGCGGTGGCGACAGCATCCGCAGCGCCGTCGTGATGCAGAGCCTCCAGCTTGTGCCGCAGTGCTCGCAGTTCTTCGCCGCCATCCTTCTGAGCAGCCACGGCGGCGGTCGAATCTTTACCCTTGTAGGTCACTCGGTAGAGCCCGGACTGTGTCTTTCGGCCGCCGATCGTAAAGTACATCGCCTGGTCCACCGGATTCACAATCACATCAGTGACAGGCAGCGGTGCGGCAGAAACAAATCGCTCCAGTTCACCCGTGTATGTTGCCCCGGACGGCTTCATGTGCACGGCGTAAATGACACCATAACTCCAGTCGCTGATGAACAGAGAATCCTGGTACTTCGCCGGGAACTTTGCTCCGGTTCCAAACGTAATGCCCGTTGGCGAACCAGGTCCAACATCCACGACAGAACCCAGGCTGTCCGGGTAATAGGCCGGCCACTTGCCCGTTCCTGATCGCCAGCCAAACTCAGCTCCGCTTGTCACATGATTCACGCGAGTTGGACGATACCATGGACTGCCCACGTCCCATTCCATGTCCGCGTCATAGGTAAACAATTCACCGACTGAATTCAGCGCGATGTCATACTCGTTTCGGAAACCGCTGGCGACAAGCTGCCAGTCTTTTCCATCAGGACTCACCTGAGCGATCCAGCCCCCCGGTGCGAGAACACCAACAGCATGGCCACCAGCATCCCACATCCGAGGCAGCAGTTGATCTTCCGCCCAGATTCGAGGAACTCGCGACTGAGAGAAATCGGTTGGAGCCGTGTGATTGCCGCAGGCAACCAGCAACGATTTTTTGTCAGGAGACAGAATGACAGCATGCGGCCCGTGTTCATTGCCGCCCTTCAACAGTCGCACATGCTCCGATGAGTCATATTGGTCATCGCCGTTTGTGTCACGCACAATATGCAGACCAACTTTCGGAGCATCGCCACTATTCGTCATCACATACAGATTATCGAACGCACACAGCAGCCCCTGAGCCATGCCGACGTCCACATTGATCAGCTCAATCTTCGGTTCATCGTTTGAACCTTTCGCAGGCGGAGTGACTCGATACAGCTTCCCGTACTGGTCCGAAACAATCAGTCGCCCCTTTGGATCTGTCGTCATGCAAACCCATGAGCCCATCTTTTCGTACGGCACTGAGTACAACAGTTCGACTTCAAAACCCTCTGCAACTTTCATGTCCTTCACAGGTGTGGCCTGAGGAACCGGCGCGGCTTCGTCGGTCAGAACGATCTCGTCGATTTCCATTTCCCCGCCGCGACTGAACGGGTCAATCCGCAGAGAAGTCACCGGTGAGTCAGTCGCGAAATAAACCTTCGCCGAACGAAACTCCTTGTCAGAGCCTCGCAGTTCCGTTCGAACCGACTTGTCCTCGGACGTGTTCGGCGAAGCCTCCGTCGTCCAGAACACCTGAATGTCCGCGTTGCCCCGAAACTTCGCGCTGATGATCAGCTTGTGTTCACCCGCACGGCCAGCCACGGGTGCTGAAAAGTAAGGGTCTTTTCCCTTGGATTTCAGGACCAGACTGCCATCCTTCACGGACAGTTCCGTGTCGCCGTTGGGAGTCCAGCCGGCCTCAGCCTTGTCAAAATTCCACGTAAAGATGTCGTCTGCCACGGCAAACGACGAAGCGCTGGTCAGCACAAGGGCTGTCAGGAATCGCGTGAATCGTTTCATTGGGTTGCTCGAAGAAAACAGGGTAGGCGAAAGTTCGGTGCGAACATTTTCGCACGGTGGGCATCACTCGGAAGATTCCACAGTCTGACGCTGAATCGAGATGGTTTCAAGTTTGCCCGAGGACACTGCTGGTCTGCAAACTGAAGGCTCCTAAAATGCAACGTCGCAGACGACTCTGTTCCGATCCCTTTTGACTTTCAGGAAGTGAATCACGCCATGAGCCAAAGCCCCGGATCGGAACATCGTGGTGGCATTATCCACACCTATCAGCAGTACGACCCGAAGGCCATTCCTTCGCCGCATTCGCCCCCGCTGGATCTGCTGTCGCCAGCGTTTGAACACATGCTGGCCTACGGATCGATGAGACATCTGACGGAAGAAGAACTTGCGAACGCGATCCGCCTGGACCCCGGTCAGTTCGCGGGACTCGGCCCCAGTCTTGATGCCCTGATCAAAATGTTGCAGGAGCGAAAGGAGAAGATTCTCAGCACCTGGGAAACGGACTCGGTTCAGAAGAAGGCCGTTCGTCGAATGGCCGATGCGGCTCGCCAGGCCCGGCCGCCAGGCAAGTTCTCCAAAAGTTTCTGGCAGGCGCTGAAGCAGGAACAAATCTACGACCTGGAACGACTCTGGTATCGCGCGGAACATTCCGAACCGGAATTTGCAGGACGTCTCGTCGGCCTGATGGAGACCATGGGCGAGAAGTACCAGGTCGATATGCTGGCGGCGAAGTATGAATTCACCGGTCAGAAGTCCATGAGTGTTCCGGAGGCGATCGAGATCTTCGCGGAGCTGCAGAAAATTGATGAACTGCTGAAACAGCTCGAAGACGCAAAGAAGAATGCTCAAATCGCAATCATCGACCTCGAAGATCTCAGCGAGTTTGCTGATCCGGAGATGGTGCAGAACCTGAATGCATTTCAGGAAAAGATTCGCGAACATCTGAAACAGATGATGGAGAATCAGGGACTCGTCAGCCAGCAGGGTCAGATGCAGCTGACTCCCAAAGCCTACCGAATGTTCCAGGGCCGGTTGCTGGAACGCATCTTCAGCAACCTCCAGGCATCTCGCTCAGGGCGACATCAGGGACCAGTGACAGGCGAAGGCGTCGCGGAACTGCAGAAGACTCGTGCATGGGAGTTCGGCGACTCGGTGACTCAGATGGACATTCCGACCACGCTGATGAACGCTATGCTTCGTCAGGGTTCCGAACGCCCGCTGCGTCTTCAGCAGCGCGATATCGAAATTCATCAGACTCGCAACAACCCCAAGTGTGCGACAGTTGTGCTGATGGATATGAGTGGTTCGATGAGGTACGACGGCCAGTACATCAACGTCAAACGAATGGCCCTGGCGCTGAATGGACTGATCACGTCGGAATATCCAGGGGACTTCCTTCGGTTTATCGAGATGCATACGTTCGCCAAGGTCGTGCCTCCCGGTGAACTGGTCTCGCTGATGCCAAAGATCCCGACGATCACAAGCCCCGTCGTTCGGTTGCGGGCCGACATGAGCCGCGAAGATGTCAGCGAAGTTCACATTCCCCCGCACTTTACGAACATCCAGCACGGGCTTCAGTTGTCTCGACAATTGCTGGCCGTTCAGGATTCCCCCAATCGCCAGGTGATTCTGATCACTGACGGACTCCCGACCGCTCACTTTGAAGGCAGCCTGCTTTACATGTTGTATCCGCCAGATCCCAAGACGGAAGAAGCAACAAAACGCGAAGGGCTGCTGTGCAAACGGGAAGGTATCACCATCAACATCTTCCTGCTTCCAAGCTGGTCACAGTCCCATGAAGACGTCCAGTTCGCCCATCGGCTCGCCGAAAGCACCGGTGGCCGAGTCTTCTTCACAGCCGGCAACGATCTCGATCGCTTCGTCGTCTGGGACTATGTGAATCATCGCAGAGAAATCATTGGCTGATTCAGCAGTCACCTCACCGCCACCCCTGTTTACCTCAGACACGCACCCAACAGTGACATTGATCGACATGCCCCAACACCCCACCGCCACCCGGGTTTACCCCGGTGGGACCAGGTTTCTGCACTACCAGGTATTGCAAGAAGTTACAGACCGGAACACTCACCAGCCGCTGATCAGCATGATCCAAATCAACACTCAGGGCGTTCATTTCATAGACGCCCAGGTTGGCGCGGCCAGAGCCGAAAGAGAATCCCGGCCGCTACCAGAGTCAGTACGACCACCGAGAAGAAGAATGCCTCCTTTGGAAAGTTGCTCGGTGTGACAACCCGAAGTTCTTCCAGGATCAGCATGCTGCCGTAGCCAATCAATGGCGAAACGATCGCAATGAAAATCGCACGAATGACCTGCCGCAGTGAATCCATGACTTTGCAATTAACGAATTGCGATCTCTGCGTCTGGTGATTCCCCGACGTAGAGATCGTGCGCTGAACTTTGCCGCCTTTTGAGCAGTGCGGGCTCATGAATGCCATTGTGGGATTCATCACGGTGAGGAATCCTCGCCGGTCAGAGTTTACCGCTGGCGACGCGACTTGTCACCCTGGAAATGCTCGCGGTGAGTGAACCGCGGATGAACGCAGATCAGGTACGACAACAGGTCGGTAGTCGTCGGTCTTCAGCAGCGAAGCAGCGACAGCAAATAGCCTCGGGTGACAACCCGAGGTCCATGCAACCCACAAACCATCCCGAAGCCGCGAAGCGGCAACAGAAAGCGCCCCGTCTCTGCGACTCAGGCCCGGAGGGCTGCCACAACCCTTGCCGGTGTGCGTAAGCCACCGGAACGGTGCCCAAAAGTCCTCAAGGCCCAGGCGGGCCGACACGTCACCGGGACAGCTCGGCCCAGATTGCAAGCGGTAGGTGAACAGCGAACCAACATGGATGATCGCAAATCAAGAAGGTCCGGAACGCATTTCCAGTTGGCGACTCCACTGAACCCTTCGCTTACCCTGCGATCCCCTGAAAACTGCCAACTGAAAACTGATCACTGCCGCCTTCCGCAGCCATGCTCGCTCAGCCGCAAGCCCACCTCGCTCAGCCACCAACCACACGCCACAACCTCGCCTCGCCCGCCGCGGAGTCAAAGCCATACTGGTTCGCCAGGTCCCGGCAGCGGGATCGTACTCGTACTCAGCATCGCGGTACTCGTACTCGTACTCGATTCGATACTCGGAAAGACGTCGAGTCGTTCATGATCGAAAGTCGGTTCTGTCGTCACGATCCTTTCGAGTACGAGTACGACTGTCCTGACGAACGGATTGTGATCGATCCGTCCAGTGATTAGCCGTTGAAATGCTCGGCGGTGAGTGAACCGCGGATGAACGCCGATCGTCGCCGATAGGGCAAAGCAACGGAGCCACATTGTATTCCTCTGCGGGCGCTGGGGTGGCAGTAGATACCGTGGTAGTGCAAAAACCTGCTTCCACTGGGGTGAACCCAGTGGCGTCGATGGACCTGCGCCAACACAAACCACCGCCACCCGGGTTTACCCCGGTGGGCCCCGGTTTCTGCACTACCAGGCATCGCAAGAGGTAACAGACCGGAACACTTATCAGCGTTCATCAGCACTTTTCAACACAGATCCAATCACTCGGAGAATCTTATGTCTTCAGTGCTACCCCATAATGAACTCGTGACTGAAGCTACCGTCCTTATTTTGCATAATGTAGAGACTGGTGGAATCCCCCCGCGTTAACCATTGGTCAACAAATTTGTGATTATCGCTGTACCGATAATCGCGGACACTTCGAATTTCGAGCAAGGGCGACGGCATATTGCAGAACGGAAATGGACCGTCACTGGCTGGGTGTACCGGTGCAAAACAGCAGATGGGAGAGCTTTCCATCGACCTTCGATTTCGCGCAAGTAAGAAAGGGGCGCTGGAAATTTGCGTTCCGAATATCTCGGACGCTTCAATAGCATGGTATTTCGTGGAAGCTGTGTATGAGCGATTCTGAGGGCTGGTATATGCTGCTGGATAGTTCGCTGTACGCCAACGAGTACCGTAAAACGCGTCGAATGCAGCCATACACGGAAGGTCTGCTGCATCCAGGAGTTCGGAATTGATGGAATTGGAGAACGACTTCCAAATAAGAACGACTTCTGGTGAACGCTCCGATGACGGAAGATCACCGAATACGAGCAGCAAGTCTCCCGGCAACTTCGCTTGCAGAATATCCGTCGAGTCACGGAAGTTCATCTGCGCGATAAAGGGAAGCGTCTTTCCTTTTGAATCGGTGGGCCACGAGTCACCACGATGCAGATATGGAAGGCCGCCGATCTTTGTTTGGTCGCGGCTCGGGGCTTCACCGACGGAAAAGATGAATACATCTGATGGAACAGGGTTGCCAAAATCGTAGCCCGCCGCTGCAAGCTCTTCACGATGTGCGACCAGACACACTGCGTCAAGTGGGCCGACCACCAGCCCCGCGCCTTTGCACTTTGGTTTCACACCAGATTTCAGTATCCACTCTGATGGATCGAACGGATCCAGCATCGGCACAACCTCCGGTATCTGGTCGTCGTTTGCATTCTGGGTGCATGCCGAAGCAGCAAGACACAGCGCTGAGGAGCAACCACAACTCAACAAGAACTGCCGGCGCGATCGAGAGGGATGGTGCCTGTGCATGCTCGCTCGTTCATTTCAAGTGAACAACGGCCGCCGTATTCGGACGGCGGGAAACAAGTCTCAATGTCGAAACACCCACTACCGCCGTTCATGTTCACGGCGTCATTCTGCGATTTCCGTTCCCGTGGGCGCTTTATGGCACCTTCGTCGAGATGAAAATCTTAGCCAGAAGTACCACAAGTGAGAAGAAAGGATTTGCTTCTCACGGGTCAGAACGTCAGGAATAATCGGCGGCCTTTTTCAACAGCTTACAGACACGCATAAAGAGCCGTACCACAAAGGCGAGCCACACGACTGCAAGCACGGCTGCCAGGAAATAGGCCGCTTCAACCTCGCCAGCACCAAGCAACGAACTCATGTCTTGAGGTGGTCGGTATTGGGCAGTCGCAAAGGCGCAGAGGAAGATGACCGGGAACGGAAGAATTACGGCCGGCAAGGCGATATACCAGGAACGAAGTAGCGCAGACCAGATCCCCGTCGATTGGGCGACGGTATTTTCAGTCGGAGGCGAATATGGATGTTGATCTGATTGGGGCAAGTTACGAACGCCATTGCCAGTTCGAGAATTTCGTGATCGCAGAACGAATTACGATGCATGCGCCCGGCAATTGGCCGACGTAAAGATCGTGCGTTGAACTTTGCCGCTTTGTGAGCAGCGTGGGCTCATGAATGCACCTTGCGAGATTCATCACGGTGAGGAAACCTCGCCGGTCAGAGTCTACCTCTGGCGACGCTGCTTGTCACCCTGGAAACGGTCGGCAGTGAGTGAACCGCGGATGACGCGGATGATCGCGGATAAGCCACAACAACAATACGACAATCGCCTGCCTTCAGCAGCGAAGCTGCCACAGCAAATAGCCTCGGGTGACAACCCGAGGTCCGTGCAACCCACAAACCGTCCCGAAGCCACGAAGCGGCGAAAGGCAGTGCCTCGTGTCGCTCGTCCAGGCCCAGCGGGCCGACACAACCCTTGCCGGTGTGCGTAAGCCACCGGAAACGGTGCCCAAAAGTCCTCAAGGCCCAGGCGGGCCGACACATCACCGGAACAGCTTGGCCCAGATTGCACGCGGTAGCTGAACGGCGGACCAACATGGATGATCGCAAATCAAGATGGCCCGAACCACATTTTCTGCGGACGACTCCACTGAACTCTCCGCAAGTTTCAATACATCTCAATTCGCCTTCCTTGCCCTCATGACCCCACGATGTCCGCTGCCGTGAAGTTGGATGTGACCTTGCCTTCGAGTTCTTTGAACAACCAGAACAGTGGTTCCCGACTCTTGCCTTCGGTGCAGCCATCAATGATGTTGAACGCGAGGAACAAGTTCCAGTCTTTGATATGACTGAGTAATGCAGCCATTCTCTGTTGGTTGTAGGTTCCCCTGGATTCGACCTGGCGCCACAGAGCGAATGGCTCGTCATGGAATTGCACCATCGCCAGCAAATCCGCGTCATCACAAAAGTCGGCGAGAAATGACCTGGCCAGCGATGCGTGGCTGGCCGGATCAGTAATTGGTACGCCAGGTTTTGAATCGGCCTTGAAGGAATCATGTGTGTGAATCAGTAACTTCAGCCTCCAAACATCTTCATCGGACAGCTTTGATCTCAGGGCCTCAAGGTTGGGCTCGATCTCCGCGATGTGTGCGCGAACGGTACCTTCCGGATGTCCCGGACGAGCCTCGCCCCAATCAAGGTTGCGCTGGTACCGCGGGTCAGCGATCACCGCTTGAAATGCCGAAGCGTAGTCCATTGAGATCAAATCTGTGCTTGTGTAGGTCAACGCAGAGTTCAAAAGCGTAACGCCCGCCATCAGCGGCAGGCGGGCGAAGAGTGTTCGGCGTTTTGTGATGCCTTTGTCATTCTGCCGGCAGCTCGTACCAAGGGTCGACTCCAAGCCACCTGTTGTCACGCAGCATTTGAAGTCGAGCCGCCGGAATGCTCTCTTTCATGTCTCCGATCGTATCACAAAAATCATGCGACATATCACCCGGCACGTAGACAAAGTCGCTGGTGGTGTTCTTTAAACGCGAAGGAGCCTGGTTGTTCAACTGCCAGGAAACGCGCTGAACCATCGTGCGGAAGGCCGCCAGAGTGACGGTGGGATCACTTTCGTGAAAGTGGTACCAGAGGCGACACTTGTTTCTGAGACTTTCATCCGGAATGGAAACCTCAACCGTATCCGCACCACCAATGAATTCGTCATGAACCCAAATATGATGTGGTGCAGTTTTACCTTTCTGGGCAGCGATACGATCACGCCGGGATTCTGTCGGCAAGATCAGAGTTGGAGTACGATCATCAGCCTGATCAGAGCCGTAGTACAGGATGAAGGCTGCGTAATATGGCTGGCCAGTAGTCTGTTTGGCGACAATCTCAGGGACAGCGCGCAGGAGGATAGCTTCGATTTCAGTCAGAAGCTTGGCGGGCAGGCTCATGTAGCGATTCTCTTGCTGGAATTACGAATTGCGATCCCTGCGTTTGGCGATTCCCCGACGCAAAGATCGTGCGTTGAACTTTGCCGCTTCGTCCGCAGCGTGGGCTCTGGAAACGCCAATGGCGGATTCATCACGGTGAGGAATCCTCGCCGGTCAGAGTTTACCTCTGGCGACGCGGCTTGTCACCCTGGAAACGGTCGGCGGTGAGTGAACCGCGGATGACGCGGATGTTCGCGGATAAGGCAGGAGACCGGACAGTGCTGATTTGGTTTGGTGGCCCCGTCTGGAAGTCGAGGCCGTGGTAGTGCAAAAACCTGAGTCCACTGGGATAGAGCCCGGGATAGAACCCAGTGGCGGTGATGGCCTGACTCACGAAACATCCGCCACCGAGTACGCCTCGGTGGGACCCGGTTTCTGCACTACCCGACATGGCACGAAACAAAAGACTGGGACATTCATCAGCACCGCTCAGCACTCACCCATTCAACAAGGCAAAGCGAGACTCACAGGCGTGCGATTCAGACCCAGCGGGCCGACACAACACTTGCCGGTGTGCGTAAGCCGCCGGAAACGAAACAGGCAAAGATCCTCAAGGCTCCTACTCGTACTCAGCATCGCGGTACTGGTACTCGCCGCGTTTCTCCGATACCCCGTTTGTTCGGTACGCGCCCTTCGAGTACGAGTACGAGTACGACCGTCCTGGCACAGCGAACACTTCGGAACGGGAAACCGCAGGCAGTGGGAAAACCGCGATAGCGAGGATGTTCGCGGATAAGACTAGAGGTCCTTTCAAAACTGCCTT
>JAXMBV010000044.1:0-51887 GCA_046349695.1 Planctomycetaceae bacterium
TGCCCATTGAGCCGGGCTCTAAGATGTCATGAATGGCCGTCCCCTAGAGCATGTCTTGCCACAACTCAGCGGGCGGAAAAGAAGTGAATATCTGCCTCGTTTTGCCTTGTTCCCCGACTTTGCTACTCGCGCCAACAGAACAACTGTTACAGCAGGAGTGCGAGGACCTGAGGGCTCGGAGCACTGATCTTTAGAAAAAGATCCACAACTTGATCGGAATTGTCAAAATGACAACGTTTCGTTCAGCCTGATTTGAGGCTTTGAAATCTCGTCACGGAAAAATTTCTCCTGCTTTGCCGAAATGACAAACCGGCAAATTCTTCCGAACGACTTAAGTCTATTAATTACATGCATTTGCGTTGTTGTTGTCGGTGTGGATTCTGTTTGAATCACAATTGGCACAGTTCTCGCATTAGCTGTTTCAACATGACAACAACAAGTTTCTGTCGAAGTGGACAGAACTGTCAGGCAGGACAAGACAAGTAAACAGGAGGTAAGTCGTCATGTTAGTTCTTACTCGAAAAGTGGCAGAGACCATTCGAATCGGCGAAGACGTTGTTATCAAAGTGATCAAGACGGGAAAAGGCACCGTCCGTATCGGGATTGAGGCGCCGGCCAATGTACGAGTGCTTCGAGGTGAGCTGGCGGAGGAATCTGCACCGGCTCCAGTGATCCCCGCGGTGATCGGCCCCGTACTGCGAGCCGTCTCTGACCAGTATCCACACGTTGCTTAGTGACACCCTTTCAAAACAAATCAAACGACAAACTTTGGCCCCTCAGCCAACTCAGGATTTCAAACAAACCTTCAGGAATGGATTCAGGTAGGAGAAAGCAAGATGAACATTTCCAGCAAACTCATGATGATGATGGCCGTCCTGACGACGGCAACCACGACCTTCGGTCAGGATCCTTATGATTCGTACCGAGACAGCTCCTATGAAGCTCGGCCAGCCCGGCTTTCACGGAGCAGCTCTGAGGACTTTCCAGTCCTTCCTGAGCGACTGTCAGATTATTCACGTGTGGGCAGCACCAGCAGCCGAGTGCCGCTTGAACGCACGATGCCATCGGATCCGTTTCGGGTTCGACGTCCGGTCGTCGCGCCTGATCGTGCTCTGGATGGACGCGATGACTTTGCACGAGAAGACGCCGATCTGGGTTCTGCGTTCCCAGTTCGATCCAATCGCCAGGACAGTCGTCTGAGTGGGCGGGGATCTGTGGGTACTGGAAGTCGAAGCAGCCGAGATTACGGGTTCAATGAGCCCGTCGATGATGCTCCTTACCGTCGTCAGTCTCCGCGATACGATCTGGATCGGCTTGATCCGTTCGTTCCGGCACCGCTGCCACGAGGTCAGGAAGATGAAGAGACATCGAAGATCGACGAGCTTCTGACCATTCGCTACTCCAACCCGGTCAACGTTCGTGCGATTCGTGCGATGAGCAGTCAGCAGGCGGTGCAGCTGTTTGCGGAAGTGTCTCAGAAGATCGACGAACGATCTCTGGAACCAACCAGTTACGATGTTCGAGTACGACGGGCACTGCGAAACCTGCAGATGGCTCTGGACAATCCGGCCTTTATGAATGGACTGCAGATTTCTGCGGATTCATTCCAGACCGATGGATTCCGAGATGTTCTGGGGCGACTGGCTGACGGTCAGCAAGTTCGAAACTACCAGGAAGCTCGTACCGTATTGAATCAGGTGATGCAGGCTTCTCAGAGTGTTCGAGGACTGACTCCGAGTGTTGTGGCTTTCGAATTCGCAAATGCCAGCATCGATACCCTGGACAAGTTCTCCGGTCTTGAAGCTGCGGATCCTACAACTCGAAATGGTGCCGAGCTGCAGGGGCAGAAGACGGCGGCTCTTGAAGAAGAAATCGTTGGTGTCGGTGTTGAAGTGAAAGAACATGCGGAAGGTCTGCTGGTCCTGAAGGCTCTGCGAGGCGGTCCGGCTGCGGAAGCGGGAATTCAGTCCGGGGACGTGATCATCTCGATCGACGGTCGCACACTGTCCGGCATGAAGATGCTCAACAGCGTCGACCTGATGAAGGGAACAAGCGGAAGCCAGATGACTGTTCGAATCTACCGTGAAGGGAAAGGAGAGCGAAACTTCAATCTGACACGACGCAAGGTGCGAGTCTGGACCGTGAATGATACTCGAATTCTGGAAGGCACGAATGTTGGATACTTCAGTCTGAGTCGGTTTGCTCAGGGTTCTACCGCAGAAGTCGATCAGGCTCTGAGTGATCTCTACAGCAAGGGCATGAAGTCACTGATTATCGACCTTCGCGGAAATCCTGGTGGCCTGCTGACGACCTGTGTGGAAGTCAGCGACCGATTCCTGGCCTGCGGTACGATCGTGACGACTCGAGGCCGACTGAATGGTGACAACATGGTTGAGACAGCAAAGTTTGACCGAACCTGGGCCGTGCCTCTGGTGGTTCTTGTTGACGGAGACAGTGCTTCAGCGAGTGAGATCTTTGCTGCTGCGATTCAGGAAAATGGTCGAGGTGTGATCATGGGAACGAAGTCCTACGGAAAGGGTTCTGTGCAGACTCACTTCCCACTGAACTCAATCACGGGTGACCTGCGACTGACGACAGCTCTGTTCTACTCGCCAAACGGCCGAAAGATGGCTGGCGAAGGTGTAACGCCTGACATCGAAATCCTGGACCGAGACGGGGTCGCCAATGGTGACGAAGTACTGATCGACGCAGTTCGAGTTGCTCAGTCGACTCAGCTGAAGAACATGGCTCAGGCTTCTGCAAAGTGCCGACCAGCGACACAGTCTGGTCCTCGAAGTTCCTCCCTGGACAACATTCGAGACAAGCATGCTGACGAAGCGGTGGTTCGATAAGACTGTGCAAAGCGGGAAGTGAACCAAGACGGTTCACGGCTTTGCGAATCGAAACGAGAGTCCCTTCGAAACTGAGATCAGGAGAAGTTATGCAAGAACAAAGATTGTTCCCGTCAGGATGCTCGAACAATATCTGAAACACCAGGCCGCTTGCGGAGATGCGTCTCTGCAAACGGGCTGGTGTTTCGGATTTTGGTGTTCAGTGTAGAGCGATTGTCCTCAATCGCTTGCGCTTGCTGGGGTGAGCGAAGTGTATGCGATGGGTGGGAACGGCTGAGGACAGCCGTTTTACACTGTGGAGCGATTGTCCTCAATCGCTTGCGTTTGCTGGGGTGAGTGAAGTGTGTGCGATGCTGGGAACGGCTGAGGACAGCCGTTTTACACTGTGGAGCGATTGTCCTCAATCGCTTACGTTTGCCTGGGTGAGTGAAGTGTATGCGATGGGCGGGAACGGCTGAGGACAGCCGTTTTACACTGCGGCACGGCGGATGTGATCGGCAGTTCCTGCCTGAGTTTGTCGAATTGTCAGCCATCGCCGGGGAAATCCATTCGCGACGGACGGCTGGGGATGTCTGGCGGAGTGAGCGGGCGGGTATGCTATTCGAGTGTGTGCCTGTGTCAGATTCATTCGCAACGTCGGTGCCGTATGAAGTTCAGAGAGTTCTTTCGCACAGCAACAGTGATTCGGATACTGTTGGTCGTTGTTGGGTGCTGTTCCATCAGTGGCTGCAAGTCATTGCTTCACGAACTGCGTCCTCACCGACTATGGCGCTGGAACTATGCGGATGCTCCAAGCCAGAATGCTCTGTTTTCGGTTCCTGATCGGCTGGATGCGAACTTCGTGGAGTCGATCGAGAACACAAAGGTTGACAAGCGTCCGATGAATCATGACTGATGTTCTGCAGTTTCGAAGTCAGTGTGAAACTGACACCGACCGCTTCTCCCTGGCACTTGCATCTTCGGTCGATTGTGGTCTGACCATTGCCTTGAACGGCCAGCTGGGAGCCGGGAAGACTCGCCTTGTTCGGGGACTCTGCGTTGCCCTGGGCGTTTCAGAAGATCGAGTCAACAGTCCGACATTTGTGTTGATGCAGCTGTACACGGACGGACGAATTCCCGTTGCGCACTTTGACACGTACCGTCTGGGAGATCCGGAAGAGTTCCTTGCGATCGGTGCGGATGAATATCTCAACAGCGGCGAATGGCTGTGCCTGGTGGAATGGGCCGACCGCGTCGTGGACATACTTCCCGAAGATCGGCTGACGATCCGGATTTCTCACACCGGCGAGACTGAGCGGCTGATGGAAGTTTCCGCCAGCGGTCCGGCGAGCAAGGCTGTTCTGAGCCAGTTGCGACGGAACCTGTCGACTATTTGATGAGTTTCCGGTTTGGCCGACGCTCTGTGCGAAGGATTTTGTAGCGGAACGGCGCAAGCCGTCCGGTGAATTCACGACGCAGACTCACCGGAGGGCTCGCGCCCTGCCGCTACAAGGAAGAGGTTTCTGCCCAGAAAAATCCGTCACAGCGTTACCGGTCGTCGGTAGTTCCTGCAAAACGGCCAAATCACTTTTGAGGGTTCGGGAATTACAAAAGAGACTCGTCAATTCCGGGAATCCTGGGGGCTCACTGCTATCATGTGGGGGGCTTGAACAGTGTGGTCGTTGTCTGAATGGCGTGGAAGCGAAAGTCAGTGCGGCCGTTGAATGAAATTGCAGGAAAACGGGTGAGTCATGTCTGTGGTCAGTTCATCAGCTCCAGTCAGTGCAGTGCCGGATGAGCGAGGTCGATTTGGCGAATTTGGCCGTCGATACGTTCCTGAAACTCTGATGTATGCTCTGGACCAGCTGACAGAGGCGTACGAAGCAGCGAAGAAGGATCCGGAGTTTGATCGCCAGCTGCGTGACCTGCTGAAGTATTTTGTCGGGCGTCCGAATCCGCTCTACTTTGCTGAGCGGCTGACTCAAAAGTGCGGCGGTGCTCGCATCTATTTCAAGCGAGAAGACCTGAACCACACGGGTGCTCACAAGATCAACAACACGATGGGCCAGGTTCTTCTGACTCAGCGGATGGGCAAGACTCGCGTGATCGCCGAGACTGGTGCAGGTCAGCATGGCGTCGCGACCGCCACCGCGTGTGCTCGCTTTGGTCTGCCCTGCGTTGTGTACATGGGAGAAGAAGATGTTCGCCGGCAGAAGCTGAATGTTTTCATTATGCGAACGATGGGAGCGGAAGTTCGTCCTGTGACGACGGGCTCGCGTACTCTGCGAGATGCCATCAACGAAGCGATGCGAGACTGGATGGCGTCCGTCCGGGATACTCATTACATCATCGGCAGCGTCGTGGGGCCTCATCCGTTTCCGATGATGGTGCGGGACTTCCAGTCGATCATTGGTCGGGAAGCGCGGGAGCAGTGTCTGGAGCAGGTGGGGCGTCTGCCGGATGAAGTCATCGCGTGCGTCGGCGGCGGATCCAATTCTGCCGGCATGTTCTATCCGTTCGTCGACGATGCCGGGGTTGCTCTGACCGGAGTGGAAGCGGGTGGTCGAGGTTCAAAGCCAGGGGATCACGCCAGCACGCTGAGTCACGGAAAGCCCGGAATTCTGCACGGCAGTTACAGCTACGTGCTGCAGAATGAAGATGGCCAGACGAGCGATGTGCATTCGATTTCCGCGGGGCTGGACTATCCTGGCGTTGGACCAGAGCACAGCTACTGGAAAGACTGCGGGCGAGTCAACTACGTGAATATTCTGGATGACGAAGCGCTGGCCGCCTTCAGCACAATGGCTCGCACGGAAGGCATTCTGCCAGCCATCGAGACTTCTCATGCGATCGCGTGGGCGATGAAGTCCGCGGCTGAGCGAAGCAAAGATGATGTGATTGTCGTTTGTTTGTCCGGCCGAGGCGACAAGGACGTGAACGAAGTGGCTCGATTGACGGGCCAGCAGATGTAAAGTGTAGAGCGATTGTCCTCAATCGCTTGCGGTAGGTGTTGGCTGGGTGGTGTGAGGGTGTTTGCGGTGGGCTGGGAACGGCTGAGGACAGCCGTTCTACAGTGTAGAGCGATTGTCCTCAATCGCTTGTGGTAGCTGTTTTTTGGGATGCGTGACGGTGTTTGCGGAGGCTGGTAACGGCTGAGGACAGCCGTTCTACACTGGGTCGTAGCGGTAGCCGACGCCGTGGACGGTTTGGATGAGTTTCGGTTCGCGCGGATCCGCTTCGACTCGTTTGCGCAGCTGTGAAATGTGCTGGTCGAGTGTGCGGCTGTTGGGGAAGTAGTCTTCGCCCCAACCGAACCGGAAGATCGTGTTCCGGTCGAGTGCCTTGCCGGCATTCTCGTGGAGGATCTGCAGAATGCGGACATCGCGAGGACTGAGCTCGATCATCTGATCGCCTCGACGAGCACGCAGCTCGGCGGGGATGACCTTGAGATCGCCCATGTCAAATTCTGCGGGAGCGTCAGGCTGGCGAGCATAGCAGCGGCGAGCGACGGCGCGGATGCGGGCGATGACTTCGCGAACGCTGAATGGTTTGACGATGAAGTCGTCTGCACCCAGTTCGAAGCCCACCAGCCGATCAAATTCCTCCGCCTTCGCGCTGATAAACACGATAGGGAGCTCCGGCTTGGTCGAGCGAATGGCGCGGCAGGTTTCATAGCCGCTGCGTCCGGGCATCATGACGTCGAGGCAGACGAAGTCCGGAGATTCTTCCCTGAACAGCCTGAGTGCTTCGTTGCCATCCGGAGCCGCAACCACTCGAAATCCTTCCGATTGAAGAACTTCGACAAGTCCTTCCCGGGTCAGTCGATCATCTTCGGCGACCAGCACTTTCATTCGGAGCACCCGCGACTGGATGGACGTTCGGCCGTTCGCCGGCAACCGTACCGGCGAACACTCTGCCGGAAGACTCTACCACGGCAATGATTTCGCGGGAATCGAACTCACCGGAAGCCGGCCATGGGCAATTGCAGGAGGTCGGCGAGGCTCCCGTCGAGCCGCAACACAGGCGCATGAAAAAACGTCGCAGAAAACTGCGACGTTTCGTGAAAGTGCGCAAGACAGGACTTGAACCTGCATGGGATTTAACTCCCACTAGCTCCTGAAGCTAGCGCGTCTGCCAATTTCGCCACTTGCGCGGGCAAATTTGTGAGCCGAAGTCTACTCAGCTGAGACTCTATCGGCAACCAAGTGGTTCGGAAAAAACCAGGTTCGGGATTTGGGAATCGGGGAAGTCCCGAGCCGTTGGAATTAGGCCGGTTATGACGGCAGAGGGAGAGTGTCGAGCGATTGTCCGCAATCGTTTTTTCCCGTCCTGTGGTTGGATGAGGTTTTGAGTCGTGTGAGCAGTAAACGCTGGAGACGGCTGGGGACAGTCGTTGTACCAAAGTAAAACAGGAAACGGCTGAGGACAGCCGTTCTACCAAGTAAAAACGCCCGGCTTTCTGTGACGAAAGCCGGGCGTTGATGGTTCACTGAGAGTTCAGTGGGTCAGATTAGTAGCGGTAGTGAGCTGGCTTGAATGGGCCGGTGACTGGCACGCCGATGTAGGCGGACTGTTCCGGTGTCAGCGTTTCCAGTTTCACGCCCAGCTTGGACAGGTGCAGGCGTGCGACTTCTTCGTCCAGTTCCTTTGGCAGCATGTGGACGCCGATTTCGAATTTGTCAGTTTCTGTCCACAGAGCGATCTGAGCCATGACCTGGTTCGTAAAGCTGTTGCTCATCACGAACGAAGGATGGCCGGTAGCACAGCCAAGATTTACCAGTCGGCCTTCAGCCAGAACGATGATTGCTTTGCCGTTGGCGTAGACATACTTGTCAACCGGGCCGCCTTCATCGCCTGGGCCTTTGATTCGAATCTTGCGGATCGACTTGTTGTTGTTCAGATACGCAATCTGAATTTCTGAGTCGAAGTGGCCGATGTTGCACACGATCGCCTGATGCTTCATGCGGTCCATGTGTTCGCCGCGGATCACATCGATGTTACCAGTGGTTGTGACGAAGATGTCGCCGATTGCAGCGGCTTCGTCCATCGTTGTGACCTGGTAACCTTCCATGCAGGCCTGCAGAGCACAGATTGGGTCGATCTCTGTCACGATGACTCGAGCACCCAGACCGTCCATTGCGTCCGCACAGCCCTTGCCCACATCGCCGTAACCGCAGATCACGACAACCTTGCCCGCGACCATGACGTCGGTGGCTCGCTTGATGCCGTCTGCCAGAGATTCTCGGCAGCCGTACAGGTTGTCGAACTTGCTCTTGGTGACTGAGTCGTTGACGTTGATCGCTGGAACAGCCAGCTTGCCTGCCGCAAACATCTGGTGCAGGCGGTGGACACCGGTGGTTGTTTCTTCAGACAGGCCTTTGATGCCTGGCAGAAGTTCCGGATACTTTTCGTGGACCATCACTGTCAGGTCGCCACCGTCGTCCAGAATCATGTTCAGAGGCTGGCCGTCGGGGAAGTACAGAGTCTGCTCGATGCACCAGTCGAACTCTTCCGCGTTCATGCCCTTCCACGCGTACACTGGAATTCCAGCAGCAGCGATGGCGGCAGCAGCGTGATCCTGAGTCGAGAAGATGTTACAGCTGGACCACTGAACTTCCGCACCAAGCGCCTTCAGCGTTTCGATCAGAACGGCCGTCTGAATGGTCATGTGCAGACAGCCAGCGATGCGAGCACCTTTCAGAGGCTGGCTGGCACCGTATTTTTCCCGCAGAGCCATCAGGCCCGGCATTTCAATTTCCGCAATCTCGATTTCCTTGCGCCCAAGTTCCGCCAGTTCGATATTGGCCACCTTGTAGGGCATCGAGGACACAGTGCTCATGCAACTCTCTCTTCACAAAAAGTCAAAACGTAGATCCCTGCGGTCAGTCCGAAAGTTAGGGGCGAATGTTAACTGCATTTTGCACCGAATGAACAGTGAAAAAGGCCTGATAATTCGCTTGCCAGCCTCGGGAAACTCAGTGTTTCGCCACTTGTCGCCGAAGAATTGCGGGAACAGGCAGTCTGGGCGTTTGCATCACTTGCCCGCCTGCCCGCAACGTCAGTCTCGATCAGGGCTTCGATGAGTTGATCGGGCTGGCTGAAGGGCGATGGGCTTCACCATGTATCACACTGAGCAGTGACTGTTTTCCCGGCGCGTCCTGACCCAGTTCCCAGATCATGATTCCGCCGAGTCCCTTCTCCAGTGCCATGCGGGTCTTTGCTCGCATCGTTTCTGGCCCGTTGAAGTAGATTCCGTCGTATTCATCCGAGCCTGGCGTCGCTCGTTCCGCCAGCTCCGCCCAAGTCACGGCTTTGTTGCGGTCTGTCAGACTTCGGCCGTAGAACGGCACACCGAGATGAATCTGTGAAGCAGTGGCTCCCTGGGCGATCACCTTCTTGATGTCAGCTTCAGCGGCCTCGAATGTGGAATGCCGGCCGTCGTGGTCGTAGGACATGATATTGACCGCATCAACTGACTTGAGACCGTTCGCCGGTATTGTCTGCCAGGCGGCCATTGTGACTGAAACCTGAAGTCCCAGCGGATGAAGAGCCTCCACCAGCTCTATCAACAGTTGCCCGTACGCCTGCTGCTCTGCTTCGTTTGAAGGATGTTCCCAGTCGATGTCGATGCCGTCGAACCGTTTTTCAAGACATGTGGTTTTGACGGATTCGATGAAGCGTTGCCGTGATTCGGGGGACGTAGCCATCGGTCCGAATCCCGCTGACCGATCCCAGCCACCAATGCACAGGATCATGCGGATCCGATGTGTCGTCTTGAATGTTTGCAGTTTTGCCCACGGAGCATTCTGGAGCCGATTCAGTTTCAGAGCACCATTTGGAGAGACTTCTGCTGAGAAGACGTAGAGGTCTGTCAGAAGTCGGCAAGGTGCCAGGTCAATGTCGGACATGCGGTAATCCGGCAAATATCCAACGATATGGAACTCCTTGTTGTCCAGCTCGTCGCTCAATTCCTGACATATTGCATTCGGCGCGAGCAGTGCAAGCAGAACGTGCAGAATCGACGCAGCGAGCCTATGGAGTTTCATGCTGTTCGCCATTGCCGGGGACGTCATGCGGAGTCGACCCACAGGGCACAATCCACTATGC
The DNA here is from genome assembly GCA_046349695.1 of Planctomycetaceae bacterium. GTDB lineage: Bacteria > Planctomycetota > Planctomycetia > Planctomycetales > Planctomycetaceae > SXXK01. The sequence continues at coordinate 9,939 of JAXMBV010000044.1, forward strand.
GCTCTTAGCCATCCACATCATCGGGGAAGTCTTCGAATTCGGAAGCGAGTTTGTCCAGGGCGGCGGGGTTATTCGAAAGGTCTTCGACGATCGCATAGCGACCATCCCACCATCGGACAAAATCCACCTTGCGGCAGCGATCGCTGCAGAACGGGGCCGATTTGGTTTCCGTCGGATCAACCGGTTTCGAGCAAACCGGGCAGGTCATGGGCTGGATCACAGACCGTTACTCAGCGTTTTTTCTTCTTCTTGCTGGAATCGTCTTCTTCTTCGAAGTCGTCGAAGTCTTCCATCGCTTCATCGTCAAACATCTGTTCGCCGGAATCTGCATCGTCAGAAAACTCTTCGGAGTATTCTTCCGACTCTTCCGCTTCGTCTTCGTGTTCTTCCGCGACGGGCTTCGACTTGCCACCGGCTTTGGAAGCGGGAGCCGCAGTGCCGGACGGAGCACCAGCCATGGCTGCCATTGGCATCAATCCTGGGAAAATCAGCACGCCAAAGGGAAGGATCCCGATCACGAGTCCCGCGAGGAATGTGAGAATGAAAATGACCCACATTACCGCTGACACGCGTGCTCCGTCCTGCAGCATCCCGGCACCGAAAAGTGACCAGAGCATCGCGGCCACCAGGCCATAGGCCGGGACTGCGGCGAGAAATGAGGCGAGAACATATTGCTTCTTGGTCATCGGCTCGCTCGGACTGCGGGTGAGCAGAAATAGACAGACGTATCGGACTTATCGACATCGTAAGAAGCAGGATTCACGGTCCGCAACAGGCCAGTTGACACTTTGCCGGGATCGGGGCGATGTGACAGATCGCGAAAACAGTTCGGATTGGGAGGATTTGTCGGTTTTTTCAGCCAGAATCGATTGTTCCGGGGACTTCCGCCTGGCGGAAAGCAGATGACTCCCACCTGATACGCCGTTGGGTGAGAGTCATCGGCATTGGAAGAACTCTATGGGAGGTAGTACAGGCCATGGACATGGAACCATTTGCGGCAGTTCACAGTTTCGCCAGTGGCCTTATTCAGTGGAATGGTCACCGGAACGGCAGCCTCCATGTGTCTGCCCACGTTGTCCTTCGGAAAGAGAATCGCGCCGTTGGCAGCCACCGGAACGACTTCAAGGCCACCTGGCGGCGTTGTCGCCAGGGTCAATACAGCCGTTCCGATGTAGCGATCTGTTGTCTCATCCAGAAGGCCGTTCGGGTTCGCGCTTGTTCTCCTGAACAGCTTGTAGATCGCAACTTTCGCGATGCTGGTACCTGAAACCTGCAGGTCCACGCACTTGATGTATTTCACCGACCAGCCAGTGGTAGTCCAGCCGGACATGATGGCTCCGGCAGTTGCGGGGATGACCGTGCCGGAATCTGGAAGAGTGTTCGGGGAGATCCGCTGAGAATTTCCGTACAGCTTTTTGGTGCTGGCCGTGCCGCCGGTCGTTTCGTCATCGACCGAGATCCCGGCGGTCGGTGCTGGCGTGTAGGCAGGGGAATTCAAGCCGGAGCAGATTCCTCCGTTACACTGGCACGGCGAAGCACAGGGTGCGTAACCGGTACCCACATAAGAACCGCTGTTCGTACAATCCGACAACTCCCAAAGGCAGATCGATGTGCCGGCACCCTGGGGGATTTGAGCGAGTTTGATGGTCGTACAATGCGTGTTCGGCGGTTTTGCTCCGGCCGCGAAGTCTTTTGGGCAAGGATCCTGGCCCTGTTGAAAAGCACTGGCGATGGACTGGACCAGACAAAACGAAACAATCACAACACTCATTCTGAACACCATGGCGATCTCCGAAAATCAAGGTATTGATGTCCGCGTGGGACGTCACTGTCACAGGTGACGATGGAAGTGTCAGGCCTGGGGTTGGCTGAACTCGGAAATCCTTGATTCAGGGAATCGGGGTTTGCAAACAGGCGGAGACGCGACACGCGGGCCCGTTATTTAAGAATCGTCCTGCCCTTCACGGTCCGTGTTTCGCTGGCAAAAGAAAGATCCGAGGAAGATCATGGCACAGGCAATTGTGGATCCTGGTGAGCTGCGCCGGTTCGCGCAGATGCTTCGGAGATTCAATGAGGAACTGAACGAGAAGTCGGCTGCGGTTGCCAGCCAGTTGAGTCATCTCGGGCAGACATGGCGGGATCAGGAGCATCTTCGGTTTTCCGAAGAGTTTGTTGCCAACATGAAGGCTTTGTCACGGTTCGTGGATTCGAATGAGCAGTTCATTCCTTACCTGCTCCGCAAGGCTCAGCTGGTGGAAGAGTACCTCCAGCAGCAGTAGGCTTCCCTTCGGGTCAATCCTCTAAAGCCACGTGAGCGGTGGAGCTATGGGCAGGTCAGCGAACGTTACGTCAACAGATGCCATCCGGCAGTTTGCCGCGGCCGTGTTGACGTTTCAGGAAGAAGCCAGAATGTGTCTTACCATTCTGGACAGTCAGCTTCGCCATATTCTTTTCTGGCTGGAACAGGATCGACCGCAGTTCTGGAAGCGTGAAATTGAAAACTGCAGTCGCGAGATGACGGAAGCTCGCGTCCGTCTGCATCAGTGTCGAATGAGGCGGATGGGGGATTTTCGTCCCTCGTGCATTGAAGAAGTCAAGGCACTTGAACAGGCCAAACGCGACATGGAGTTTGCTCAGATGCAGGTTCCTCGCGTTAAACGCTGGCATGCGGAAGCAGCGCATGAAGGCAATGAGTATCGCGGCCGAGCAGCTCAGCTGGTTCAGGCGATTGAGCGAGATGTTCCTCGCCTGCTGGCCCTGCTGGCCTTCACCGTGGATCGGCTGGAAGCGTATGCGACTGTGACCGCGACGCCTCAGGTGGCTCCGGATACTTCGTTCCTGCAGAGCCTTTCTGCGGACGTGGAAACGATGCTGAAGGAATTCGAAGCCAGGGCCGCGGGGCTCCGTGAGACAGCGAATGACGCTGCTTCCAGTCCCGAACAACCCGAGGCGAATGACACCGCATCGTAGCGGAACCGATTCAGAGTTCCCGTCACCGTAGTGGAACTCGCCAGAGTTCCTGTCGTCACCGTAGTGGAACTCGCCAGAGTTCCTGTCGTTGCTGTAGTGGAACTTGCCAGAGTTCCCATTCCCGCCGCGTCGTTGAAAAAATTGCGGTCATTTGGCGTGCAGGAAGTCTGGCGACTTCCACTACGTTGTTGGGGCGGGTTTGTCAGGCTTGGGCGGCGTACATGCTGCGTTCCGTATGGATCAGCAGTTCGGTCAGATGGTTGGGGATTTCATAACCTTCCGCCAGCTTCATCTGGTCTGCATCGACCGTGCGGCAGATGGCTTCGAGGTCCAGTGAGCGGCTTTGACGAGCCACTCGAATCAGCGTTCGGAAACCTTCGGGCGACTGGTGCAGCTGGTCGGGCAGGAGCGACGCGAGAGCGACCGGGAACAGCTGAAACAGTTCCCCGTTGGGATCTGCCAGAGTCATAGGCAGAGAATGGTGGTAGAAGATCGCACAGCGAAGGTCGTCGGGGAAGTGCCATTGAGCGGCGAAGTAGGCTCCGGCGGACGCATGATCCCAGCCAAAGCACTCGTGTTCCATTTCCACGAGATCCCGGCCTTCTGTTGAGGAGCGGTCGAGAAACGCCATGTACTGCCGGTCGAAGGTGTTTGTCAGCACGGGCAGCAGGAAGTCCTGGAGGAGGCCACCGAGAAAGGCCAGGCCCGTATCCAGTTCCATTCGCTTTGCGACTTCTTTCGCAAAGAGGGCTTTCTGCAGGGACTCATTCCAGAAGTTACGCTGATTCAGAAGCTTGGTCCGAAGGGCGCGGGTCGCGGCTTTCATTCCCACTGCCAGCAGATGTGCTCGGGCGGAATTGACGCCGATATGAACGATGGCATCCTTCACCGATCGGATCTGATTCTTGACCGAGAAAGCCGCCGAGTTCACGAACTTCAGAAGTTCAATGGTCAGCGCGGAGTCTTTCTCCACGGTCCGCGCGAGGTCGGCGGCGTCAAAATTCGGGTTGGAAGACTTCTGGACAAACTCCGTCACGGCGTGCGGCAGTGCGGGCAGTTCGATGGACGTCGGCAGGCGATCCGCCGTTACCGTGGCCACCGAACTGGCACTGAGTGTTTTCCAGTCAAATTTGTTGGATGGCGCAGGCACGGAGATCCTTCTGTTCACTGCTGGCAAAGCGTAGTGCTTTGCATTTGATCGGTCTGCTTATCGGAATGTTGGTCACGAACTTGCACCCGGCCAGGCCGGACTTTCATCGCCGGAACAGGTCCTGGAAGGAAATCCCACCTTTGCGGGTTGTGCTGACGAACGAGGATTTGCTGTCAGGAATTTCGACACTCTGTCCCGTGTGACTTCTGACATTACAGTCGGTTCTGTGTGCCTGTCGAAAGGAGTCCATGCATGGCAATCCTTGTTTGAATCGGGAGAGAGTTATGGGGGCAAACACTGCCAAAGATATGCGACGGATTTTCGCTGAATGGCCTGTCAGCGTTCCTCGCACCGGGATGGTGGTAACAACCTTTGGCGAGTCCATTCCGTTTGTCAGCTACATGTTGTCCGGAGATCTGCTTCTGCTGGAACGGAAAACACCCGACGCGCAGGGTGCACGTCGAGTCATACTGGGGTTTGACTCAATCCATGCACTGAAGATTCTGGACGCCATCGAGATGCCTCGGTTCACGGCCATGGGCTTTCAGGGTGTGAACTGATCGCAGTGACAGGAGCTGAAGGTGAAACTTCAGACGGCCGGCCTCAACAGGGCCGGCCTTTTTTTTGTTGATGAATTGCGTGTGCCGTTTGAAGCGACGGTGTGACGGCGGTCGAACGGCGCAGCCAGCAAAAGAAACACCCTGCTGATGGATGTCAGCAGGGTGTCAGGATTTCGACCGAGCGGGAGCTGTTGTCGCCGAGAGCGATTCGATTACATCCGGTACGATGGATTGTCGCGGCTGAATTCTTCTGCGACCAGGTTCTTTCCGAAGTCCATGCGAGAGAATGAGTAGTTCTCGATGAGCGTTGCTTCGTCAACCTGCTGGGCCGACATTCCCTGAACGTCGTTGGTCCATGTGTAGTTGACGACCTGCATTGGCACGTGATAACGCATGTCGATCATCACCAGGCTCTTGCGGTAGAGCTTGTTGAATTCCGGTGACGCGTAGTCGTACTGGAAGCAGTAGCAGTTTCGCTCGTCAACGACCTGATTCGGCAGTCGGACGCAGGTCACGCCTTCGCCCGCCTTCAAATCATCTCGACGATAGGCGATGATCTGTTCTGCCATTCCCAGAAGACCCGCCTGAGTGACCGGGTAGCGAGCTTCCGCCATTGCTTCTGCGCCCATCGGGTCCAGCTTGATGGCTGGCAGCAGTCGGCCCTTGAGCCCGCCAAGTTTCACGACCATTTTCTTGTCTTCGTAGTCGTCGTTATACAGAACCTGACGTCCGGTATCGCCATTCTTCCACTTCATGTAAACGCTGAATGAAGGTTCGTGGCGGACTTTCAGTTCGATGATCTGGTTCTTGGAAAGGTCACCGCCGATACGTTCCTGCTTGTTGAAGACGACAGTGTAGTTGTCAATGTTCTTCAGGAAGCGAGCCCCGTCTTCCAGCAGCAGAAGAGAGAACGTAATGGCTTCATTATTGTCGAGCAGGATCCCGTTGAGAGGCACGTTTTCCTGAGGAATCGACTTGGTCTGTTCCGAGGGCGTTGACAAAGTCTGGATGGCATCGGGCGGAAGCGGGACATCCGAAGGAGCGACGATTGCGGACTGAGTGGTGACGATGTCTTCTCCGGCCGGAACCGGATCAAAACAGCAGAAGGTGGCAGCAAGGCTGGCAGCAGTGACAGACAGAGCAGCGAAATTCGATTTTTTGGCGGACGGACTGCGACGGGTACGCGGCATACAGAACTAACCTCTCGTGAACACGGTCCTGATCAGTCCTGCTGATACGGGAGTTCCGTGCGATAGAATTCAGCCTGATCGATCGAAACTCCTTCGTCATGATCGGGCAGATTCGCCGGAATCCCTTCCGGGGGAACCTGAAAAGTGCAGCAGTCCAGTCGTCTTCGAATGCTCGACGCCAACGGAAAGTTGTATTCGAGGCGGGGCGTATTGAGGGTTCCGTACTGAAGTTCCCGACAATTGATTTCGGCGCGGACAGAGTGCCGAAGCGGCCCTGAGACGGGAACAAACAGACGGCGAAAAATGCCGGAGGACGTCGCGAGAATCGCTGGTGACGAGACGCTGCTCCTTTTGCATCGTCTTTCCCTGGCGCAGATTTTGTCGATGTGTCAGATGAATCCCGACTCTTTCCGTGGCTTTGATGTGGTTGTTTCCTGAATTCACTACAGTACGCAGGGTTTGCCACTTTTGCGCGGACGTTAGCAGCGTATCGATCGTTGCAGATGGACGAATCGACAGGTGGGAGAGGGGGGGGAAAGCGGAAAGCGGAAAGCCGAAAGCGGAGAGCGGAGAGCCGGGGGTGGTTGGGTTTGGCGGTGGTGATGTTGCTTGAGGGTGGCTATTGAGATCAGGGAGATTATGACAAGGCCTTTGAACATCGCAGATCGGCTGCGAACTTCTGCTCAAAAGGTTCCGCATCAGCGAGCCGTCGTGTTCCCTGAAGCGCGGGATGCGTGTGGTCGAGTTGCGTGGACTCATCTCACGTTTGCGGAACTGGATCGCGAGGTAGATGAGATCGCGTCGGGCCTGATTGATCTGGGGGTTCGTCCCGGGCATCGCCTGGTACTGATGGTGCGGCCGTCGCTGGAATTCATCGCATTGACGTTCGGGGTTTTTCGGTCAGGTGCTGTGTGTACGCTCATTGATCCGGGGATGGGACGAAAGAGTGTTCTGAAGTGCCTGGACCATGTTGACCCGGACGGATTCCTGGCGATTCCGCCGGTGCATCTGCTTCGAAGGCTCATGCCGTGGCGTTACCGCAATGCTCGGTTCAATGTGATCGTGGGAAAGTCGATGCTGAAGTTTGGCTGCGTGCCGTACCAGTGTCTGCTGGAGAAGGGACGGACATCATCGCGCCAGCATCCTCAAACGACGTCAACTGATCCAGCCGCCATCATCTTTACCAGTGGCAGCACGGGGCCTCCGAAGGGCGTGTTGTACGAACACGGGATGTTCGACGCGCAGGTGGACTTGATTCGGGACCGCTTCGGGATTTCCCCTGGGGAAACAGACCTGCCGGGATTCCCGCTGTTTTCCCTGTTCAATCTGGCGATGCAGGTGACGTCGGTGATCCCCGATATGGATCCAACGAAGCCGGCGAACGTGGATCCTTTGAAAATCCTTGATGCAATTTCCCGACAGGGAGTGTCTCAGGCGTATGGTTCACCGGCCATGTGGAATCGCATTGGTCGATTCTGTGAGGCCACCGGAGCAAAGCTGCCCGAGCTGCGACGAGTCCTTTCAGCCGGAGCGCCGGTACCGGTCCATGTTTTGAAGCGGATGTTGTCGGTCCTGCCGGACCATGCCGATGTTTTCACTCCTTACGGTGCAACAGAGTGCCTTCCTGTCGCTTCGATTGGGGGACGAGAGGTGCTTGGACGCACGGCGGAGATGACACGGACCGGCAAAGGAACGTGCGTTGGGACCGTGTTTCCTCAAATGGAAGTTCGAATCATTAAGACCTCATTTGATGTCATTCGAACGATCGCTGACGCTGAAGTGCTAAGTCCCGGCGAGATTGGTGAGATCATCGTTCGGGGACCGGTTGCGACTCGCGAGTATTTTCGGCGACCAGAAGCGACGGCGATGGCCAAGATCCCGGACGGAAACGGGTTCTGGCATCGAATGGGAGATGTGGGATACCTGGACTCCGAGGGCCGGCTTTGGTTCTGCGGTCGAAAGGCTCATATTGTCCACTCGGTGACCGGGCCGATGTATTCTGTCTGCTGTGAGGCGATCTTCAACAACCATCCTCGCATCTACAGGTCGGCCCTGGTTGGCGTTGGGCCCATGGGGCAACAGCAGCCTGTTCTTGTCGCCGAACCGGAGCCAGGGGAATTTCCTGAAACGGAATCTGCTTCGGCATCGCTGGTAAAAGAACTGCTTGCCTTAGGGGCAAGGAATCCGCTGACTCAATCGATTCAAACGATTCTTTTTCACAGATCCCTGCCCGTGGATACTCGGCATAACGTAAAAATCAACCGGGAGGCACTGGCGGAATGGGCAGTGAAGCAGCCGATCGATTAAAACGTTCGTCCGGCGGGTCAGCCTGATTGTCGTGCCCGTCTGGCTCGAAAAAAAGGCGGAGGGTGTTTCAAATTCTGCGTTTTGACGTCTGACTTCAGCGGTGACAGATTACAGTGCTGCCGATGATGTGATTGAGTGAGTGCACGAAAGTGGGGCCGGAGCGCACGCAACGGGATTGCTCGCACAATGTCACAGGATTTTCCGCCAACCGAAGAATCCGCCAGCGACTCTCGCCCCGGGAGTTCGTCCGGTTCTTCATTGGCGGCAGCGAATCGCGGCAGCGTGAATCCCCCTGCCCCGGCACCTGAGACGTCGGCTCAACCGCCTGCTCAGACAGCGGAGGATGAATCGGATTCCGGGTATGAGCTGGTTTCGGAGCAGGACCTCAAAGGGGCGCTGGTTCCGGACTCAACAGACACTGCCGGTCGGTCGGTCATTCAGCAGGTTCGAAGCCAGTCACAAAGGCGCGTTCGAAAGAAGCAGCCTCCGCAGTGGGCCGTTCAGCTGGTGACACGGGGACAGCGCCTGAAACTCTGGTTCCGCGAAACGCTGCCTGATCTTTTTCGCCAGCGACGGTCTGAAATGATCACGGGGATCGTGAGTCTTCTGGCGCATCTTGTCGTTGTCGCCTTGCTGGCCTCAGTATTGCTGCCGTCCCCTCCTGAGGACCTCACGCTGCAGCTGACGGGGATACCTGACGAAGAGGACGATAGTCTGGAAGCCGTCGAGCTGACGGAGATTGTTCAGCCTGACTCACTGAAGGATCTCAATGTCGACAGCACCATTCAGCAGATGCTTGGGGAATTGGAAAACGGAAAGCACCGGATGCAGTTCAACGGTCCGGAGTCCGTGCAGCTGTCGATGCCGCTTGAAGATCTGGTGGACGTTTCTGACGTGCCGGTACTGAAGGGTGACTTCGGAGGACGGTCGGATGCGGGGCGCCGAGCTGCCATCAGCAAATACGGTGGATCGGCCGAGAGTGAAAAGAGTGTGAACCAGGGACTGACCTGGCTGCAGAAGATTCAGCGCAAGGATGGCTCGTGGAACTTTGCGGATGTCGGAGGTGCAGGTGATCCCGGCGACCTGGGCCAGGATTCGATCGGTGCGACTTCGATGGCTCTGCTGACGTTTCTCGGCGGGGGACATACACACGACAAAGAAGGCATTTACAAGGAAACTGTGACGAAGGGGCTGAGCAGCCTGCTGAGTAAAGCGGAGCGGACGAGTTCTGGGCTGGACTTGCGCGGAGGCCTGCGCGGCAATCCTTCAATGTACGTTCAGGGGATTGCCACGATCTGTCTGTGTGAAGCATCCGCGCTGGAACCGAAAGATCGAACTCTGAAACGGGCAGCGATTGACGCGATCAATTTCATTGAACGATCCCAGGACAAGGTCGGCGGCGGCTGGCGTTACGACCCGGGTACTCCGGGTGATACGTCGGTCACGGGCTGGCAGGTCATGGCACTGCAAAGCGCAAAAAGCGGCCGCATCACAGTTCAAAATGCGACGATGCGGGATGCTCGCGAGTTTCTGGATACTGTCGCGGTCGAGAACGGAGCCAAGTATGGCTACATGCCGGGTGGTGGTCCAAGTCCATCCATGACAGCCGTCGGACTCCTTTGCCGCATGTATATGGGATGGAAGCTGGATCGTCCGGAAATGAAGGCCGGAGTCGAATACCTGGCAAAGATTGGTCCGAGCCGCGAGAACATCTACTACAACTATTATGCGACGCAGGTGCTTCACCACTATGGCGGAGACCTGTGGAAGCAGTGGAACCTGCAGATGCGTGACCACCTGGTTTCGACTCAGGTGAAGACCGGTCCTGCCGCAGGCAGCTGGGACGTGACAGACACGCACGGACGACTTGGAGGCCGCATCTACCAGACGTCTCTGAGTATCATGACGCTGGAAGTTTATTACCGCCACCTGCCATTGTATCGCCGGCTGGGTGAGAATGCGGGCGGAAGTACTGAAAAGGCAGATTGACTGCAGGTGAGTAAGGCGACGACACCCGTCACAGAACCTGCGTTCGCCGCTGGCTGTTTCGAGAACGCACCGTTTGTGCCCGATCGACCTCCGCGTGCCTCGACCAATGGCCGGATCCCGGGATCCTGGCAAATCGGAAATTTCGCTCAAAAATTAGCGGCGCTGTGTAAGTTTCGGGTGGTTGAACTCGTTGTCACTGTCGAGGTGCGGCGCAGTTCCATTTCACGAAGAAGTACGGAAACCTCACGTAATTGCTGAAAGACGAGGTCCCCCATGAATCGTTTCTGCCTTGTTTCGGCCGCAGTGTTTTGCTGCACCGTTTCCGCGATTGCTGCCCCTCCGGACCCGAAGGCCATTGCTGCGGCGGTCGACAAAAGTCTCTGGGACGATGCCATTGATTCGTCAGTGCCGGCCTGTGACGACGCGCTGTATCTGCGCCGAGTGATGCTCGACATTGTTGGACGTCCCGCGACACCGGGGGAGATTACCACGTTCGGACTGACACCGTCAGAAAACCGTCGATCAGAAATCGTGGATACTCTGCTGGAATCCGAACAGTACGGCCACAACTGGGCTCGGTACTGGCGAGATGCACTGTTTCGCCGTGCGACCAATCAGCGGGCTGGAATTGTTCGTGCTGCCTTTGGTGACTGGATGGCAGCAGAACTGAATGCCGGCAAGCACTGGGACAAAATTGTCGAGCAGATGATTACGGCTTCAGGGCCGGTGAATAACAACGGAGCCACAGCTCTGATCTTTGCTCATGAAGGGGTTGCCGAAGAGATTGCAGCAGAAGCGTCACGCTTGTTTCTGGGCATCCAGATTCAGTGCGCGAATTGTCACGATCATCCGTGGGACAGTTGGAAGAGAGAGCAGTTTCATCAGTTCACCGCATTCTTCCCCCGAGTCACCGTGCAGCGGGATCGAAACTCAGACAACATGTTTGACTTCGAAATTGGATCGATGAACGCAGAGCGAGGTCGACAGTTTGCTGCTTCACAGTTTCTGCTGACTCGTCTGGATAAGAATCGAGACAGCGTGATCACAGAGAAGGAAGCCGAGGGTTCACCGCTGGCACGATTGTTTTCTGGTCAGGCGAAAGGAATTATTGACAAGAACGGTGACGGCAAGTTCACGTTTGAAGAACTGAAGACAGCACAGCCACCCGAACGTCCGGGGCAGGGAGCAACAGAACATTTCATGCCGGATCTCTCGGACCCCGGTGCTCAGGGAAAGAAAATCGACCCGGCGTTCTTTCTGAGTTCGAAGCGAATTGAATCCGGTCTTTCCGATCAGGAACGTCGCAACCTTGCGGCAGAGTTCATTACGTCCCGGAACAATCAGTGGTTCTCACGCGCGATTGTGAACCGGATCTGGTTTGAGATGACCGGCACAGCCTTCTACACGCCGATTGATGATATCGGTCCGGACCGTGAGTGTACTCATGAAGAGACGCTGGACATTCTGTGCGACGGCTTTGTTGATTCCGGCTACGACCTCAAGTGGCTGATCCGGACAATCGCGGCGACTCGAACCTATCAGCGAGCACCGAATGCGGACGGAGAAGGCTTTGCACGATGTGAGCCGATGCGGCTGCGAAGTGATCAGTTCTATGCAGCCTTGTGTCAGTCTCTTGGTGTCACCAGCCTGCCACTGCGGCCGAGCGAAGGACGACGATCGCCTGGTGAAATGCGCGCGCAGGATCTTGGGCGAGAAGAGTTTGCGCGAGTCTTCGGGTTTGATCCGTCCACACCTCGTGATGAACTGTCCGGTAGCATCCCTGAAGCCTTGTTCATGATGAATTCACAAATGCTCTCCCGGATCCTGGCGGCTCCTGGCGAAAACAACGTGATTACTCGCATCTCAACTTCTGTCCTGGGCGAGGATGAGATCGTTCGGGAAATGTACCTGACCACCGTTGGGAGGGAGCCGACCGATGGTGAGTTGAAGACGGGACTGGATTATCTGAAGTCCAGTGACAAGCTTCGGGAAGGACTGGAGGATTTGTTCTGGGTCCTTTTGAATTCCCCCGAGTTTATCAGTCGTCGTTAGCAGCTTGAATTTCAGTAATTTTCACGTCGAGTACTCATCCTGTGACCATCGTGGGTTTCGGGATGTTCTCAGGTCACAATTTTTTCTGAAAACCGCGACACTATTTGTCGGCACCGGTGTTCGTCGGTCAGCCTCCCTTTTCCGGGCTCTGTAAATTCCGCTGTTTGGCACTCTCACCAGGTGTGCCAAAAAAAGAATGCGAAGAGGAAGGGGCTGACTGTTTCTGAGCTTCCGTGTTTGCAGGCTTCGGTTGCGCAGTTTGGTCAGCCCCGTCCTCTTCGCATTTCTTTGCGCGAATGGCGGTGTGGACAGAAATTCTGGTAACTCTGCCGTTTGGACGCAACTGTCCGCATCGGGAAAGGTGAGCTAAAAATGATCACGAACATATTTGATTCAGTGCGAATTGTTCGGGACTCGATCATTCGTCGACGATTTCTTCAGCAGTTTTCCGCCGCGGCAGTTGCCGGGTTGGGGCTCAGAAGTGTTCTGGCCAGTCAGGCAGAACAGTTGCGCCGGCAGGGAAAGTCGATGATCCTGCTGTGGATGCAGGGTGGACCAAGCCAGTTTGAAACGCTGGACCCAAAGCCTGGCAGAGAGAATGGTGGTCCAACCGAGGCGATTCAAACGAGTGTTGCAGGCATCCAGATTGCCGAGAACTTTCCGTTGGTGGCAAAACAGATGCAGGACATTGCCATTGTCCGCTCGATGACCAATAAGGAAGGAAGCCATCCCCGAGCGACGTATCAGATGCATACGGGCTATGTGCCGGCCGGCAGCGTCAAACATCCATCGTTTGGATCGTGTGTGTGTCAGCAGATTGGGCATGTCGATGGTCAGCTGCCATCGTTTGTTTCCATCGGATCAACTCAGGGAGCCGGCTTTCTGGGAATGGACTATGAGCCGTTCGTTGTCGCTCGCCCTGGCCAGCTGCCGGAGAACATCGCTCTTCCCGTCAGTCGCGATCGGTTTGACCGTCGCACGGAGCTGCTGGGTCGAATGACTGCCGAGTTTGCTCGCAGTGGCTCTGAGCAGCTCGCGAAGACTCACGATTCACTCTATGGGAAAGCGTCACGCCTTGTGCTGACACCCGAGACAGAAGCATTCGATATCACCTCAGAACCGGCAGCACTCAAGGCTGCCTATGGCGACTCGAATTTCGGCCGCGGCTGTCTGCTGGCTCGACGACTGGTCGAACGCGGCGTTGCCTTTGTGGAAGTTCGTTCCGGCAACTGGGACACTCACCAGAACAACTTCGAAGAGTGTGCCAAAAATGCTGCGGAAGTTGATCCAGGCACCGCGACGCTGCTGACAGATCTTCGAGATCGTGGCATGCTGAAAGATACGGTCGTTGTCTGGATGGGAGAGTTTGGACGGACTCCCAAAATCAACCCTCGGGAAGGTCGTGACCATTATCCAAAGGTCTTCAGCATGATGATGGCTGGTGGCGGCATTCGTGGCGGCCAGGTCTATGGATCAAGCACAGAGGATGGATCTGAGATCGCTGAAAATCCAGTCACTGTTCCTGACCTGATGCGAACTGTTTGCAAGGCTCTGGGAGTGAATGCAGATCATGAAAACATGAGTCCTCAGGGACGGCCGCTGAAAGTTGTCGATGGCGGGAAGGAGATCGCTTCCCTGCTGAGTTGATCGGGCGGCCTGGACCCGGAATGATCACGGTCATAGTGGCTCGCCAGACGTCGCTCGTTCTGCGGGGACATCTGACGGATTCAATAAAGAGACCCGGAATCGCAGTCCGGAGAGGGGAAGCTCCAGACCACGATCCCGGGTCAGCACAGATCCTGTTATCCGTGTCCGATGTTCAGCTCCGTGGATACGTTCGATTATCTCAGAGCATCGTGACGTCGTGCCGTGAGGGCCGGATTAGCCGTTACACTGGCCGTTCGACTTGCTTCGGATTGCGATCTTCCGAGTACCCGCTTCAGGGTTTCGACGCAGAGTCACCAGAAGGACGCCGTCGTTCAATTCGGCATCGATATTGGATGCATCGACCTGATCGCGGACCTTCAGAACACGTCGGAATTTTCCTTTTGCTCGGTCATTGAAGAGTTCGGCCGCACCTTCTGGTTTCAGTTCGACGCGTTCGCCTTCCACGACCAGGCCGCCATCAGCCATTGTGATACTGATGTCGGATTCCTTCAGTCCGGGGACATCAACTCGGATCTCCCAGCGGTCTTCGAACTCCAGCACAGACATGCCGGCGTATGCTGGGTGACTGTCCAGCCCCAGTTGACGTTCAAAGTCACGTCGAAGTGCGACGAATGGGCTGCCAGCTGGGTGAAGAAGAGTGTTCCAGTTCATGATTCAGTACCTCCCACAAAACGTTGTGTAAGCTCTGCTGGAGATGCCGCATGGCCAAATCCCTCAAACTCATGCAGAGTGATTCTCGACATTGCAGAGAGCGTGCCAATGTTCTGGCAGGAATCCTGAGTTTGTCGTAAGTTGTTGTTTGATTGGGAGATATGGTGGATTTCTGTGACGGAAATGTCTGCCCGCCTTAAGCGCCTGTATGCCAAAAGGGCTGCTTTTGATTGCTGGCTAGGAAAATGGCTGGCTGTCGTTTTGGCTTCTTTTGCTTTTGTGGCAGTCGAGCGTGAGGGCACCGGCTTAGCGGTCGAGCGGGCGTGGGAACTAGATGGCTACAGGTGACGGTTGGAGGATTTGCAGGAATGAAACATCTGAGTGGCGAGGTCAATCCGGTGGGTTAAAGGCTGGACAGGTCCGCAGAATTGAGTCAGGATTTCGGCGTGGACGTTGAAATTTCCGGCAGGTGACTGTCAGGCGATGACGATTTCCAACTAAGAGCATTCAATCTCACTTAGGTTGAGTGCTTTCCCTCCTCAAGTTGCATTCGCGATGGACGTTGCGAAGCAGTCCGGTGATCCCACCTCACTGACCGGAGTTTTGACATGCTGACGATACTTGGCCGCGCCTCAAAGTACTGCGACGGAATTGCTCGCCGAGGTTTTCTGAAGATTGGCGGCTTCGCGATGGGGGCCGCTGCGAATGCTTCACTGGCATCGTTGATGCGGGCGGAAGCGGCCAGTTCAAATTCGAATGCACGATCCGGCAAGGCGATCATCAATATCTTCCTGGGCGGCGGTCCGCCACATCAGGACATGTGGGACATTAAGACTGAAGCACCTCGCGAGATTCGAGGGGAATTCAGTCCGATCGAAACGTCGGTCCCTGGCATTCAGATTGGTGAGTGTTTTCCGAAACTCGCGGCCATCATGGATCGACTGGTTGTCGTTCGGTCTGTTGTCGGATGTTCTGGCGCTCATGACGGGTTTCAGTGTCTGACCGGATGGGACCGCAGAAGCATCGAATCCATCGGTGGTCGGCCGGCGATCGGTTCTGTGCTGTCTCGGCTGTATGGACCTCGCGACCCGGGGATTCCGCCTGCAGTTGCTCTGGCTGACAAGACATCGCATGTTCCATGGTCTGAACCTGGCCCTGCTGGATTTCTGGGAGCCGCATACCAGCCTTTTCGCCCCAATGGCAAAGGGATGGAAGACCTGACGCTGAATGGCATTTCGCTGGAGCGACTGGAAGATCGAAAGTCTCTGCTGAAGAGTCTTGATCACATCAAGCGGGAAGCGGATGCGAAAGGCATGATGACCGGCATGGATGCATTCACGGATGCTGCTTTTGGCGTTCTGACATCCAGCAAGCTCGCCGACGCTTTGGACATTTCCAAAGAGCGCGCCGAAGTGCGTGCCCGATATGGCGATGGCAAACCCTACAAATATCAGTACGACGGTGCTCCAACGTGCAATGAGCACATTCTGATGGCTCGACGGCTTGTTGAGGCGGGCGTTCGTTCCGTCACATTGTCCTATGGCCGCTGGGACAGCCATGGCGCGAACTTTGATCTGGTTAGAGACCATGGTTCAAAACTCGATCAGGCGGTGAGCGCACTGGTCCTGGATCTTGAAGAACGCGGCATGCTGAAAGATGTTACGATTCTGGTCTGGGGCGAGTTCGGGCGAACTCCGCGAATCAACGATGGTGCCGGGCGGGATCACTGGCCACAGGTCAGCTGTGCATTGATGGCTGGCGGCGGAATGAGAACTGGCCAGGCCATTGGAGCAACGAATCGGCTTGGCGAATATGCCGCCGCGCGACCTGTTCACGTTCAGGAGATTATTGGTACCGCTTACCACAATCTCGGAATCGACGTCATGAACACCACGTTGTCAGACCCGACAGGTCGCCCGCAGTTTCTGGTGGATATCCGCGAGCCGATGAAAGAACTGGTTTAGGTCAACGACGACGAACGAAGATTCGTGGCCGCCTGAGTTGCTTCGTGGTGGCGATCAGGCCGCTGCTTTGCGTCTGCGTCTGGCTTCAGGCGGTGTTTTCCAGCGACGATGAACCCAGAAGTACTGTTCCGGTGCTTTGCGGATGAGTGCTTCCAGGGAAGACGTGAATCGCTGGGTCAGGCGCTCGATGCCGTTCACATCCTGAAACTCGGCTGAGTCAATAATGTCCTGGGTCGTCAGGCAGAATTGAACCCATCGACGGTTCTTCTGCTGTTCCGGCGGCAAACGCCATGCACCGCCCACAACCACGAGTGCGTTGTATTGAAGAGCCAGCAACGCGATGGACTTGACGGTGGAAGCTGGCTTGCCGAAGAAGTCCACGAACAGGCCATTTCGCCCTGCGTCCTGGTCACACAGCAGTGACGCCATTCCATTGCTGTTCATGATGGCCGACAAATCAGCGCCGGCACCGGTTTTTGAGATGAGCCAGTTGCCCGTGGATTCTCTGTACTCGCGGAACCACTCCTGGAGCAACGGGTTGTCCATGAAACGAGCAACCACACCCATTGGAAACCCGAAGTGTCCAAATGTATTGACGCTGATTTCCCAATTGCCAAAGTGTCCGCTGAGAAAAATCACAGGACGACCGGAGCACATCGCCTGAACACACTCGTCGCGTTTTTCGAACAGCAGTACATCGCCACAGGACTGCAGTCGGAAGTGCCGAGGCAGCTGAACCATCTCGCAGACCATACGGAACAGATGCTGCCACATCCCAAGAATCAGCTCATGAACTCGTTCATCAGAAGTCTCAGAGCCGAATGCTGCGCGAATATTCTCTGCAGCGACGGAGTACCTGCTGGCCTTGCGTGGCAGAATATTCACAACCAGCCACGCCAGTCCGTTTGCCAATTGAATCGACGCGCGGACAGGCAGGCTTTTCACCACGAAAAGGATGAGGTGAAAAGCGGCGAATTCCAGACCGTGACGAATGCGCATCCATGCCATGCCGGGAATCATGATCGATGGCACGCCAATTGAAAATGGCAAATCCTAGTTGTTGCTGGCCATGGTGTCGGGGAGCAGCCCCTGAGATTTCGCGATCACGTGCAACAGGGTTCTGTTGTCCAGAAACGGTTCTTTACCCTGAAACGCCCACACAACCTTGCCATTTCGATCAATCACGAACGTTCCGTGATCCATCACCTCGTCCTGGTCGTCGGTCGCGGGCTTGAAGACGCCCCATGCCGCGGCGACGTTTTGGTCGGCGTCAGAGAGCACCGGGAATCCAAAGCGACCATATTCCACGAAGCGGGCGGCTGTGTGTTCTGAAGGATCGGAACTGATGGCGACGATGTCAGCGTCGAGTTCGCGAAAGTAGTGCAGGTCTTTGTCCAGAGCCAGCAGCTGCGCGACGCAGTGGCTGCAACCGTATCCAAGGTAAAACACGACAACAACCGGACGGTTATGGCCCAGTTCTGACAGGGTCTGAGTGAGTTTTGCATCGTCCGGCAGGGAAAAGTCCGGAGCCGTTTTTTCAAGAAGTGAATGTTTCTGGGAGGCTGCCGGGGCCGTGGTGTCTGCCAGAATATCGGACAAAGCGGACGTAAGTCTGGTCGTCTGAGCAAACTGCAGGTACGCCTCAGCATCCTTCCGAACGTTTCCTGTTGAAATCAGGCCGTACTTTAGGCAAATCTGCCGGCACTGTTCCAGGACACCTTCGTTTGACACAGTTTCCGGAGGGTTTGCGGAGTGGTAGATCAAAATGATCGCATAGAAACTGGCGACGACGAATAGGAAGCCAAGAAACAGCTTCGTTCCCCATTCCCGTTCGCGCGGTTCCGGCGTATTTGAGTCGCTGGCGGCGGACAATTGATCTGGTGTATTCATGACGGTAACCCTCCGAGGGCCATTCTGCCTTTCCCCTATATCGGCGACCAGAGCGACGTTTCATTGTCCCAAGGATTCTCAGACCTGCAGAAGAATTGCCGATTTTGAGGGTTAAAACAGGCGAAATCTGGAAAACGGCTGCCCTGGCCTGGCAAGACATTTCCCTCACGAATCTTTGCCTCGAGAGCCGTGGCTGACCGTGTCCGGATGACACTACGGTTTTGGAGGTGCTGGAGCCTGCCGAATGGACACGATCCAGGGTTTGATCGGTCTGACTCAAGGAAGTCTCAGGAGTTTCCAGAAACAAAGAAGGGTGAACAGGAACGTGTTTCGCGCGAACCACGGCACGAATTTCCTGTCATCGTCTCAACCTCTCAGTCTCGTCTGCCGAAATACTCGCCGAGGATTCTTGAAATCCCGGGCGGAAGCCGATAGCCTTCGCTCTCTCGCTTCGGCGAGGTGGAACAAGGGGTCGTAGCTCAGTCGGTTAGAGCGCCAGCCTGTCACGCTGGAGGCCGCGGGTTCGAGTCCCGTCGACCTCGTTTCAACAGAAAAGGCCGCTGAAACAACTGTTTCAGCGGCCTTTTTTCATGTGTGCCTGGCATTCATCGCCAAGGGCGATACGGTTTGCCACTGATGGTCAGGTGTGCTTCGCCAGAAGTTCGGCGATTTGAACCGCGTTCGTGGCAGCACCCTTTCGCAGGTTGTCTGAAACGCACCAGAAGGTCAGGCAATTCGGGTGCGACATGTCTTTGCGGATGCGGCCGACAAAGACCGCGTCGCTGCCATCGCATGTCGACGGCATCGGGTACTTTCCATTCAACGGATCGTCGACCACGGTAATTCCGGGCGTCGCGGCGAACAATCGTTTCGCCTCGTCGACGGAAACCGGCCGCTCTGTTTCGACGTTAATGGTCTCGCTGTGGCAGTTCGAAACCGGAATCCGGATGCATGTCGCGCAGACCTGAATGCTCTCGTCGCCCAGGATCTTGCGAGTTTCGTAGACCATCTTCAGTTCTTCGCTCGTGTAGCCTTCTTCCTTGAAACTGCCGATTTGAGGAATCGCATTGAAGGCAATCGGATACTTGAAGGTCGTGTACTGGTAAGGAGTTCCAGCCAAAGCGGCTTTTGTGCCTTCGATCAGGTCGGCTGTGCCCTGGAGCCCGGCGCCGCTGGTGGCCTGGTAAGTGCTGACAACGACCCGCCGAACTTTTGCTGCGTCATGCAGCGGCTTCAGAGCCAGAACCATCTGCGTGGTCGAGCAGTTCGGGCTGGCGATGATTCCCTTCGCGTTCAGAGCATCCTGGGGATTGATTTCGGGAACGACAAGAGCCACCTCTGGCTTCATGCGCCAGTAGCCGGATTCGTCGATAACCTTGCAGCCCGCGGCGATGGCCGCTGGCAGATACTCGGCGGCGGTTTCATCGGGCGTGCTGGCGATGATCAGGTCAATGCCCTTGAAGCAGTCCTGTGTCAGAAGTTCCACAGTGACGGGTTTACCATTGAATGTGACCGTTTGCCCTGCACTGCGAGCGGACGCAAAGAAGCGAAAGTTCTGAGCCTGAAATTTGCGCTGTTCCAGCAGCTGCAGAATGATTCGGCCAACGGCACCTGTGGCACCAACGACACCAACCGTGTTGAACACGTGAATTTCCTTGAAACTGGCCAATGAAACGGGTGGAAATCAGTCCGGAGGAAGGACTCGGAAAATCGACCAATTGCTAAACATACGAGCAGGTGACTGCTCCGCCAATCGGGAGCGGCGGATTGTGGTTCGAACTGGCCGATTTCGAGTCGGGAAAATATCGTTCCGTCTGAGAATTTCCAAATCCGGCAGACAAACGGAGCAAGCACTCGTCTTTGAGAAGTACCGTGAGCACGTCAGACGCCTCTGAATTTCAGGTCCAGTTTAGGGCCAGCGTGGACTTATTGACGCTGGATCCTCAGCGTGCGCTGACTGAATTGTTCGACCTGACAGCACAACGACTGGTTCGGTTCGCGATGACAATCACGGGAAATCAGCCTGATGCCGAAGATGCTCTTCAGGGAGCATTTTCCCGTATTGCCTTCCGGCCTCGTCTGCTGGCCAAAGCAGAAGCACCATGGCCGTACCTTTTGCGATCCGTCCGGAACGAAGCGCTCAGGATTCATCAGCGGAAACGAAGCGGGTTGCTGGGGGATTCAGACCATGGCTCATCCGAAGAAAGCGCCGAAGAACTGATTGTTCATGAAGAGACAGCGGACAGCGTTCGAAGGATTTTGCAGACTCTGCCGCGTAACCAATACGAAGTTGTAATTCTGAAGCACTGGGAAGATCTGACATTTGCGGAGATCGCAGAAACACTCGGACTTTCCCAGAACACTGTGGCCAGTCGATATCGTTATGCCATGGAAAAGCTTCAGCGCAGTCTGGAACCATTGATTCGATAGATCGGTCTTCCGATTTTTGTATTTGTCATTCAGGATTTTTGAACCCATGAGTAATTCACAGAATCGATTACCCGAACCTTCACTTCCGGAGCATGAGCTGCTTCAGAGTGCGGGACGGTTGCCGACATTGTCGGCCGGAATCCGGGAACGTGTGCTGACCGATTGCAGCGTCCAGATTCGTAATGGACGGCGGATGGATCAGATCAGAATCGTCGGTTCGCTCCTGGCCGCGTGTCTTCTGATTTGCGTTGTCTGGACGTTTCGCTGGAATCCCTCCGGCGAATCGCGATCCAATATGACAAGCCAGAAGGAACTCGGCTCTGAGCCGGCCCGAGTCCTGCCGCAGCAGCCGGTCGGTGGTTCGCTGGCAGAGAAGCTCGCTCAGCCCACTGAGCAGCCAGTCGCTCCATTGCCAAAAGGCGGTGTTCCAAGCCGGCCGGAATCGTTGCGTGAAGTTCAGCAGCTGAACCAGCTGATTGAACAAATTCGTGAGCGAAACAATAATCTCTGCGGGTGGCTTCCGTACCTGTGAGATTCCTGTTCGATCCGGATTGACTATGCGACTTTGCCTGCACGGCGTTCTCTGGACTCTTTTCGTTCTTTTCGCCCCGTCCTCTTCGTTTGCTCAAAATCCAAACATCGTTGTCATCTATGTCGACGACCTGGGTTACGGGGACGTTGGATGTTACGGGGCTCGTCGAGTCAATACTCCGAACATCGACCGACTGGCTGCGGAAGGCTGTCGCTTTCTTGATGGTCACAGCTCCGCGGCAACCTGCACTCCTTCCCGCTATTCGCTGCTGACGGGAAACTACGCGTGGCGAAAACGTGGTACCGGGATTGCCCCAGGAGATGCGACCTCGATCATCACGCCTGGCACACCAACCGTCGCCAGCCTCCTTCAAAAAGCCGGATATCGTTCTGCTGCGATCGGAAAATGGCACCTCGGACTGGGAACCGACGCGATCGACTGGAACAAACCAATCTCACCCGGGCCACTGGAAATCGGTTTCGACGAGTGCTTCCTGATCCCTGCGACCGGGGACCGCGTTCCAACCGTCTACGTTGCGAATCACGAAGTCGTGGGGCTTGATGAGTCCGACCCGATCTCGGTCAGCTTTGGTGATCCCATCGGCGACGAACCGACCGGCCTGAAGAATCCTGAACTGCTGAAGATGCAGTGGGACCATGGGCACAACGCGACGATCGTGAACGGTATCAGCCGCATTGGTTACATGTCCGGAGGAACAGCAGCTCGATGGGTCGATGAAGACATGGCAGATGTTCTGACTCAACAAGCCATTCGATTCATCGATCGTCATGTGGCAACTCATGCCAGCCAGCCGTTTTTTCTGTATTACAATACTCATGACATTCATGTGCCTCGTGCTCCGCATTCGCGATTCGTTGGCTCTACGGAACTTGGCCCGCGAGGCGATGTGATCAGCGAGCTTGACTGGAGTGTCGGTGAAATTCTGCGAACTCTCGATCAGCATGGACTGCGCGAAAACACACTTGTGATCTTCACCAGCGATAATGGTCCTGTGCTGAATGATGGGTATAAGGATCAGGCCGTCGAACTGAATGGCGATCATACACCTGCCGGCCCATATCGAGGCGGAAAGTACAGTGCGTTTGAAGCCGGCACTCGAGTTCCGTTCATCGTCCGGTGGCCGCGCAGGATTGCAGCCGGGACAACTTCGTCTGCACTGATGTGCCAGGTGGACTTCTTCGCCACGTTTGCTGCCATTGTGAATGAGCCGCTGCCGTATGAGGTGCAGCTGGACAGCGAGAATCACCTTCCATCGCTGATCGGTGAATCATCGCAGGGACGCGAGACCCTGGTGTTGCAGGCCGGCGTTCTCGCACTGCGCGAGGGACCATGGAAACTGATTGAAGCCGGGAAGGGACCTGCGGTCTCGAAGCAGGTGAACATCGAAACGGGGAACTCTCCTTCGCCGCAGCTCTACAAGCTTTCTGAAGATCCGGGCGAAACCAGAAACCTGGCAAAAGACGAACCGCAGCGAGTGGCTGATATGCTTGAGCGACTGAATCAAATCCGAGGTCGCAAGTAGGTGGATCGTTCCGAACTGTAGTGGAATTCGCCAGAATTCCTCGCACCAACTTGTAGTGGAACTCACCCGAGTTCCTGATATCTACGAATCTCGTGGGATCTCTGGCGAGATCCACTACAAAGCTTCCCGGGGCGCGGGTTGACTTCTGCTACGGCGCCGATCGAAATTCGTCGCTTGTTACCAGCGTCCAGACTGCGTCCGTGAAGAATTCTCCAGCGTCATGGTTCGTTTGAGTCTGGCTGGATTTCCATTGATGCAGCCAGAAGGTCATTTCCGATTCCAGTGGCTGTCGACCAAGCGTCCATTCGTAAAGACGCTGGATCATGATGTGATCATTGCCCTGCAATTCCTTCAGGCTCTGGATGATCCTGGAATCCGGCGAAACTCTTTCATTCACGATTCGACCGTTGATCATTTCCAGCGCGAGTGACAGTGTGGCCTGAGGCGACTCAGTGATGCACCCATTCAGACATCCGCTTTGAACTCTGAGTTCTGCAAGGTCGCCAGTGTTTGATTCCGGACGAATGGACCGTGACGCGGGATCCAGCGCGCGACCTGGGGAGTTTGTGACCTGTGTAAGCTGGTCCAGAAGGATTTCGGGGGGCAACGGAACTGGCTGCCGTGAACTTCCAAACTGCATGTGGTCGGCCGTGTCGAGCGCCGGTGAGCCTCGTTCAAATGCCTGACTCACGCAGATCTCATGAATGAGGGGCCGCAGTTTGCCGCCGGACTGAATGAACTGGCTCACGAGATGTTCGAAGACTTCCGGATGAACGGGAGGATTGGTGGATCGCAAGTCGTCGGCGGGTTCTACCAATCCTCGCCCCATCAACTGCTTCCAGACGAAGTTCACAAAATGAGATGCAACAAGGCGGGAGCCATCACCACTGACCCATGAAACCAATTCCTGCCTGCCGCGTGTTGGGTCTGTGAGTGCTTTGCCGGAAAGCAGTCTGGGAATTGCGGGCTGACCTGTCGCCGGGTTGATGTTGATTCCCTGAGGACGGTCGGCCACGACCGGATCTCGCGTGACCCTGGCAAAGACCGCCGCTAGTCCGTGATGGTCTTCCTGAGTCCAACGGTCGAGTGGATGGTCATGACAATTGGCGCATCTGAGACGCAGTCCAAGAAAGGCTTCGCTGAAGTACTCGGCTTGTTGCCTTGCATCTCGGGAAACAGTGGAGAACGCAGCTGGCGGATTGTCGGCGGGACTGCCATTGGCCGCAATCATTGTCTCCAGCATCAGAAACAGGCCAGCATCGTCCTGAACAGATTTTCGGATCCAGTTGTGCCACGCGGACGCGGCTTCCGATGTGGGGGCTTGTGTGACGCGCCACTGTCGACTCAACTGCCATGACCAGTAGTCCACAAAGTCCGGAGACTTTAGCAGCTCCTCAATCAGTCGCTCCCGCTTATTGGTGTCCTGATTTTTGGTGAACGAGTCAACGTCATCCCAAACTGGTCTGCGCCCCGTCAGCAGCAGAGAGGCTCGGTGGATGAACTCAACATCATCAACCGGCGATGATGGTTCAATCCGCATCGTTTCGAACCGTCGCTGCTGCAGACGATCAATTTCCTGCGTGGCAACGATGGCTTTGGGCGGAACGGGTTTCTGAGATGGCACAAGGACTTCTGTGGCCACAACGACACCCGGAAATCGAGCGGTGACCAGATGCCGTCCTTCCCGCCCTGCGGTTACTCGAACACCGGCCGATTCGGTGTCTTGCCCCGGAGGTGATTCCAGGTCTGGCAAGTCGACCTGAAGCGATTCCGGGTCTGCGTTTGTCACCGCCACCAGGTGTGAAACGTCGATCGTTGAGCCATCTGAAAGGACGGCAGCAAAATGGATGGCGGCAGTCTGACCTCGTTCGACCACGACGGATGGCGGGTCTGAACGCAGAGAAACAGCTTTTCGACGGTCACCAAAATGGGCTCCCAGTCTAATCCATTGACGCAGACGCGCAGCTTCAGACGACGAAGTTGTGAAACGAACACCTCCAGCGTGATCAACTTCGCCCGAGGGCTTAAGAACCACGAGACTTTTTTCAGGGAAGGCCAGGTTCACGCGGCGCGAGTTCAGGTGGCGGACGATCGCGAAATGATCTGCTTCCGGGTTGCTTCCAAACAACGACAACCGGAACTCACCGCGTCCTGTTGCCGCGCCATGGCAGGCGCCACTGTTGCATCCGGCCTTCGTCAGGATTGGCAGGATCCCCGTGCTGAATTCAATCTGCCTGCTGGATTCCTGCGGCAATTCATTTGCCATTGCCTTGCTGACAAAATGTGTGCACCCCGTGTTGAGTCTCAGAAAGACTGCGATGACAACAAACGCGAAAAGCCCCCGGAACGCTGGTATCCTCAGAAATTCCGGAGTTCTGTGACGGCGTACGGACATAGGACAAACGCCACCGGCTGGTTTGTGAATGGAGCAAAAATGGGTCAGAAAGCTGTGCGCAATCTTAACAGTCGCGACTGGATTTGAGCATAAAACGGGCTCATTTTTATCGGAACTGCCTGCGCTTGTGGTGACAGACAGAGTTACCCGCTATCCTGTGCGCATGGACGGGATTCCGGTGCATTGTTAAAGCCATTTGACCTGTGGCCAGTGCATCGGGGGCAGAAGGGACACTTCCTACCTCTGGGTAATTGAGGCTTCCAATGTCTAATGATGAACTAAACCTCTCGGCCGCCGAAGACATGACTCAGCAGTATGCCCTCACAGAAGATGGCCTGCTGAAAGTCTACACGGCAGGCGTTGTGACCGTGCTTGGGTTTGGAGGAAGCGATGTGCCATCCGAATTCAATGCGGCTCATTACCGAGCCGCGATCACGGATCTCCTGAAGAGCAATAACTCGAATACGGTGGCATTTGACCTGACCGGAGTGAGACTGGTTCCAAGCGGGATGCTGGGGCTCCTCGTCTCGCTGACTCGGCTGGAGGGCTATCCACTGAAGGTTCAGATCTTCAACCCCAGCGATGATGTCCGGGAAGTTCTGCAGATCACAAAACTCAATCGCATGATTGAAGTTCATGAAGTGGATGTTCCTGGTTGATCCGACAGACGGTGTTCCCGGATACGGAATTGATTTCCAGTTGTTTGTTTTCGCAGCCGGATTGCTGATGTGAAAACTGTGTTGCTCATGCGTCATGCGGAAGCCGCTCCGGAATCTGCACTGCAAACGGACTACGATCGTCCTTTGACCGAGGACGGAGTTCGCATGGCAACACTGACAGGCGAGGCATGGAAAAGTGTCGGCTCCGGACTGGACCGCGTCGTTGCTTCTGCGGCCGTGCGGACCACGGAGACAGCCAGGCTTTTCGCGGCAAAGGTGGCTCCGGGCTGTCCGATCATCCTTCTGAAAGAGCTTTATGCCGCTCCGGCAGACCGCTTTGCTCAGGTGCCGCTTCAGTATGGCTACGAGGATGATCAGTCGATCCTGATCGTTGGTCACAATCCCGGCATCGGGCAGCTGATGTGTTACTTCGCCAAAGACTTAATCAGCGTCCCGCCGGCGACTCTGGCGGAGTTTCAGTTTGACGTTTCAGACTGGAACGAAATCAGTCGCGAAACCGCGACACTGGTTCGTCTTCTCCGAAACGGTCGCGTTGAAATTGGTTGAGTTGTTGCCCGGGATTCCGGGGCGACGTTTGAATTTGCACCCCTGATATTCATCAAGTTCGCCGGA
Source organism: Planctomycetaceae bacterium (assembly GCA_046349695.1). Taxonomy (GTDB): domain Bacteria; phylum Planctomycetota; class Planctomycetia; order Planctomycetales; family Planctomycetaceae; genus SXXK01. Next base: position 36,522 of record JAXMBV010000044.1, read on the forward strand.
GGAATCTCGTGAGAGACTTTCCAGAAGAACTCGTGTGTTCTGTCGCAATCACGCTGGCTTACGGCGTCGGGCCCCGAATTCAAACGGACCTGATTGCCGCATTTGGTTCGGCGAGCAATGTTCTGCGGCAATCAGCAGACGCATTGATGCAGGTGAACGGCGTTGGTCCGAAAACAGCTGCAGCGCTCGTTGATTGTGATCTGAAATCGCGAGCTACCGAGTTGCTGGAAGAATGTGGTCGGCTCGATGTCGATGTCATGCTGCGTGATTCAGAGGATTATCCGGAGAGACTGCGCGAGATCTGCGATCCTCCTGCAATCCTTTACCGCAGAGGCGTTCTTCTGCCTCAGGATGATCTCGCGATAGCGATCGTCGGTTCACGACGATGCTCGACATACGGTCGACGACACGCAGAACGGCTGGCCGGACAGCTGGCCCAGGCTGGATTCACGGTTGTTAGTGGTCTCGCGCGAGGAATCGACCTGGCGGCTCATCAGGGAGCGATGAACGCAGCTGGTCGAACGATTGCCGTTCTTGCCGGGGGCGTCCGCGATATCTATCCGCCGGAACACGACCAGCTCGCGGCGGAGATTACTCAGCAGGGCGCGTTGCTGAGTGAAATGCCCCTGGATCAGCGGATCCTGCCAGGCTTATTCCCACAGCGCAATCGAATTATCAGCGGGCTGTGTCTGGGAGTCGTCGTGGTCGAAGCGACACGGAACAGCGGAGCCCTCTACACGGCTCGACACGCTCAGGAACAGGGACGAGAAGTGTTTGCATTGCCGGGACCGGTGGACAGCCTTGCAAGTGCAGGCTGTCACGATCTGATTCGGGACGGCGTCACGCTGATCCGTCATGTCGATGACATTCTGGAGGCCCTCGGACCGCTTCCGGTTCCTGCTCGTCCAGGTCCGGGGATCACTGTCCACAGTCCCCGCGAACTCTCATTAAACGCGGTGGAGTCGCGCATTCTGAATCTGATCGGGTCTCATCCCGTTGCGATTGATGAATTGCTGAGTTCGAGGACGGAAGAAGCGTCACAGGTCCTGGCCACGCTGACGGTACTTGAGATGAAGCGGATGATTCGTCGACTTCCCGGGAACACTGTGGTCCGCTACGACTGACTACTTTCAGCAGTCAAACAGCGCGCAAAGAAAACGCCAGCGGAGACGTGGCAGGTCTCGCTGGCGTTTTCAGTTCATTCACGAGCGGCCGAACGGCTCGGCATCAGACAGACTGGCTGTCGGAATGTGCGAGCATCATTCGTACGAGATGTGGCAGGTCGATTGCTCGCATCTTGTCATTGATTCGGGCACGGTGAGCTTCCACCGTTTTTGTGCTCACATCCAGCCGCGTGCCGATTTCCCGGCTCGACAAACCGTCCACAATCAAATCCAGAACTTCGCGTTCACGGTCCGTGACTCGCGCCAGGCTGTCTTCAATCTGGTCAAGATCTTCGCCGACGAAGTCCCAGTCCGTATCGTAAAACCACGCGTATCCTCGAGCCGCTGCGGCCAGCAGAGATTCGGCGGAGACAGGTTTCACGAGAAAGTCACATGCTCCGGCTCGCATTCCCTGAATGGCCGTAGGAGCATCGGCATGGCCGGCAAGAAACATCACCGGCAGCTCAGGAAACTCTTCATTGACCTTGTCGAAGAGTTCACGGCCGCTCATACCGCGAAGATTCAGGTCGGCGATAACAACGCCTGGCTTGCGTTCGCGATAGTCCCGATAAAACTCCATCGCCGTCATGTAGTCCTGAACGTCGATCTTCTGATTTCGCAGAATCTCCGCCAGAGATTCCCTCATTGCGCGATCGTCGACAATCAGGAACACCGTGAATGGACGGCGTTTTTTCGGCTGACTGAATTCAGACTGCGAACTGGTTTTCGCCACAACTTTTCTCCAACAACAACTCAGGCTCTACGATATTGGTGACCGGCGGTGCCGGTGAACTCATAGTCTAATATGGTGGTGCCACACGGGCACGGATGGTAACCACGGCATTTGAATCAGGCATCGAGTGACGCGAGAAATCCCGCCATTTCTCCCGCAGCATGCCCATTCTCCTGAAGCTGAGCCTGAGCGATGCCGCGCTGGTAAATGTCTTTCGCCTCGTTAGCCCTTCCCAGGCGAGTGAGCAGCTGACCAGCCATCAGGAAAGCGGGGACGTAAGGTTTGGAATCCTGCATCAGCATACCGAAATTCTGAAGGGATTGTTCAGCAAGACCTTCTTTGTCAAGTTCCATCGCCAGCATGTACCGAAGCATCTGATCGGCTGGCGATCCCTCCAGCATTGCTTCCAGTTTCTCTCGTCGACTTGGCATTCACTGAACCCTGTCATTGTTGATGCGATTTGCATCATGGTCAGGCCGTTCGCAGCAATCGTGCGATCTCGAACTCAAATGAGGCTGTTACCCGGGGGAGACTTCAATTCGGCGAGGCTTGGCTCGCGGAGCTCTTGGAAGCTCGACTCGAAGCACACCATTTGTCAGCTTCGCCTGAATTCGATCATGATCTACTTCATCGCTCAGGATGAAAGAACGCAGGAAATCGCCGACCTGATATTCCTGGTGAAGAATCTGTCGAGCAACAGGGTCCCGCTGCTGAACTCTTCCAAACAGGGTGAGACGGCTGTCCTGCACCTGCAGGTCAAGACCTTCTGCGGTCACACCTGGAAGGTCCGCATAAAGCACCAGGCCCTCGGGAGTTTCGTAGATATCAATGGGCGGATTGAACAACAGTCGTGGTTCCGCTGGTGCCTCCGGCGGTGCGGCCGGGACTGGCGTCGTCGTGGCCGGAATCAGCATCTGAGATTCCGGCGACGTTGGATCCTGTGGCTGGCTCATGGGCTCATCATCCAGGTTGAATCAATTTGAGTGTGACTTGAGTCCGCTTATCCGCTTATTCGTTGACGCGAATCTGTCGTGGAGTGGCTGACGGAGCTTTCGGAAGAGTGACTCGAAGTACTCCGGCGGTGTAATCAGCCCGCATTCCGTCTTCATTGATTCTGTCCGGCAGCTGAATCTTCCGCTGCCATGGACCGTGGAATCTTTCCTGACGGCGAAAGGAATCTTCCCTCGCTTCTTCAGGTGGTACTCGAGTGCCTTTGATCGTGAGGTAACCGGAAGCCGTGGTGACTTCCAGTGCCTTAGGATCCACCCCTGGAATCTCCGCGGTCAGGACGTAGGCATCATCCAGTTCCAGGAGATTCACCTGTGGAAACCGACGGCTGAAACGCACTCCATGCAGGCTTAGGTTCACACCCTGCAGCAGGCGGTCAACCTCCCGCTCCAAATCCTGGAACGGGTCCCACGATTGTCCCCATCGAAACACTGCCATCTGAATCTCCAGTTCCGCAAGTGCTACGGAAGCGGGAAAGAAAAGGAGCCCACAACGCAGGCCGGGTCGGTTCAAACTCTCTGCCAACTGACAAAACAACGAGCGGTGCGCACAGGCTGCACAGTTTGTTCCATAAATCACAACGATTTTTTGTGCATAGAAATTGATGTAAAGTGTTTTGCAGTAATCGTTTATGGATGAGCGTTTGCGGGCGGCGCAATTCGGGTTGATGGGGGGAACTGCCAAATTGCCAGAACTTCAGTCCCAGTGCTGAGTTTTTCAGGCCGGTCGAAACATCGCCGGATGAGCCGACAAACGGGCGTTACAACCGCTACGACCTGCATTCCTGAATGAGTGCTAATGTTTCCTTGATCGAACAGGTCCACCAAACCGGCAGAATTTCCCCACACCCTCTTTTTTGGGGCAATACTCAACCATCGTCAGGAACCAGTGTGGTCATGGAGACCCTTACAACTGAGTTCATCTCCTGCACGACAGGGATGTCAAACCGCTTGCAGGTGATCCGTTTTTCCCCGGAACGCGAAGGTAATGCTCATGTCGGAAATGACATCCGATGTTGTTGTGACAGAACGTCGTCGCTCATCTCGCCGCCGACTTTCAGAATCGAAACCAGTGACCGAGCCAGTGGTGGAGCGTCGCAGTTCCACACCACCGGCGCCAGCAGCGACAGAACAGTCGGTTGAAGAGCGTCGTCAGATCATTGATCGCCGCCGTCTGGATCGTCGCCGCCAGATTGATCCAACGACCTGCGAACGCGACTACTCGGATTCCGAAATTGAATTCATGCGAGCCATGGATGATTACAAGCGAAAGAGCGGACGCCCTTTCCCGACATGGAGCGAAGTGCTGGAAGTCATCATGAGCCTCGGATACCGCAAGGTGGCGGATCCTTCGACTCTCGAATGGCGAACTTTTGGTGACACCGTCGGCTCACTCTGAAGGCCGGCGCAAACAGCGGACGGATTCGCTCTTCGATTGAATACATAAAAAGAGCCCGCGAGAAAACTCGCGGGCTCTTGTCGTGTGTGCCTGCAGAATCCGCCAGCAGCGGAATTCTGCCGACTCCCGAGGCTTAGTTCAGACGGTATGCCGTTTCACCGTGCTCTGAAACATCAAGGCCTTCTTCTTCAGCGTGCTCCGACACCGTGAAGCCAATCGTCTTGTGAATCACGATGCCAAGGATCGCCGTCAGAACGAAGCCATAAACTGCCGCGACAACAATGCCAGTAATCTGCAGCATGATCTGGTCCATACCTCCGACAACCGGTCGAATGGCAAAATAGCCGACCAGCACCGCTCCCAGTGCACCACCAACGCCGTGAACTCCAACGACATCCAGGGAGTCGTCATACTTGAACAGCTGCTTCATCTGGACTCCCAGGAAGCAGACGATTCCGCCGATCAGCCCAATGATCAACGCACTGCCCGGACTTACATGGCCCGCGCAGGGAGTGATCACAACCAGGCCTGCAACCATGCCTGAGGCAACACCGATCGCTGTCGGCTTTCCGGCGTGCAGCCATTCGGCAATCATCCACGATCCCGTTGCAGCCCCGCCCGCGATGGCGGTGGTTGCAAAGGCCATTACCGCGACAGCTCCTGACACCGGCAGATAATCCTTGCCGACTGCGATTGCGGATCCGGCGTTAAAGCCAAACCATCCCACCATCAGGAAGCCAGCTCCCATCAGAGTCCAGCCGATACTGTGTGGAAGGAAGGGCCCCTTCGGGAAGCCGTGCCGCTTTGGGAGAATCAGAATCAATGCCAGTGCGGACGCTCCGGCCAGAATGTGGACAACGGTTCCGCCTGCAAAGTCCAGAACGCCTTTCTGGAACAGCCATCCATTGACGTTCCAAACCCAGTGAGCAACGGGATCATACACCAGCGTCGCCCACAGAATGACGAACAGGCACCACGCACTGAACTTGACTCTTTCAGCGATCGCACCAACGATCAACGCTGGAGTAATGATGGCAAACATCATCTGGAACATCGCGAACAGCAACTCCGGAACTCCTGTTGGAGCTGCACCCGTAGTATCACCGCTTGTCAGGATCTTTCCGTAGTAGTTCGGACTGTCAGCGTTTGTATCACTGAAGCCCTTGAACATCACCAGGCTGGAGTCCCAGCCAAGGTAACTGATGTCGGGCTTATCAGTTCCGTCTTCGTTCTTTCCACCGTCGACAGAAATCGCCGAAGGGACCGAAAAACAGAAACTGTAACCGCAGGCAATCCATTGAATCGTGACGATCGGTACACAGACCATCACGCACATGAACATGTTCAGAACGTTTTTGGCACGAACCATGCCGCCGTAGAAAAGTGCAAGTCCTGGCATCATGAAGCAGACCAGAGCCGCACTGACCAGCAGCCATGTCGTGGAACCGGTGTCGATGGTTCCGGTGAGATGCGGCGCCGTTGCAACTGATTCCTGAGCAGCGGCAGGTATTGCTGTGACCAGAAGAGCAAACAAAGCAGCCGATACGGTGCACGCCAATTGCCAGGCGGACCGACCAAAAGCAAAATTCATCACCAAACTCCTGAAACTCGCCTTGCGTGGGTTAGGAAGGTCCAGAAAGAGCCGTGAACTCCTTCAGGTCCAGAAAACGTCTTTGCCCTCGGTGGGAAAGCAAGTGCAAAGACGTTTCATGGAACTGATCGTTAGCGGTGGGCACAGAAAACGCAGACAGCCCGAACCGAAAAATCGGCCGGGCGCTGCGGTGTTAGTCACTGTTTCAATTCACCGAACATTAGTAGGCACTGTCAGATGCGTAACATGGCATGCCATGCTCATGAACATCGAGACCTTCCATCTCTTCCTGGCGTGAGACTCGCAGAAGCCCAACGGCCTTAAGTCCTCCGAAGACCGCCAGCATCAGCACCAGAGAGAACCCGGCAATCGCAAGAGAGCCATAGGTCTGTACAACGATGTCCTTGCCACCGAAGATTCCAGCAGCAATACAGGCCCAGATACCGCAGCAGCCATGGACCGGAAACGCTCCGACCGGATCGTCAATCTTGAGCTTATCAAGCGCCATGATTGCAGCCATCACAATCACGCCCGCGACTGCTCCAATGATCATCGACTGGCCGTTTGTTACGCAGTCACAGTTTGCAGTGATGCCAACGAGACCCGCGAGAATCCCGTTGAGACACATCGTCAGGTCTGGCTTCTTGAAGACCACCCAGCTCAGAATCATCCCTACGGCACCGCCAGCACAAGCCGCAAGAGTCGTGTTGACCGCAATCTTGCATACCGCAGCGACATTACCTCCGCCAGAGAATGCGAGCTGGCTGCCGGGATTAAAGCCGTACCAGCCAATCATCAGAATGAACACACCGAGCGTCGCATAGGCGAGATTGTGTCCGAGAATTGGAATCGACTTTCCTTCTGCGTTGTAACGTCCGATTCGAGGTCCCAGCATCCAGGCTCCTGCGAGACCTGCAAATCCGCCGCAGGCATGAACCACTGCTGATCCGGCAAAGTCATGAAAGCCAGCGACGCCGAGCCATCCGTTGCCCCACTTCCAGAAACCAACGACAGGGTAAAGGAATCCCGTGATGAAGACCGTGTAAATCAGGTACCCCGAGAACTTAAGACGTCCAGCGACCGCACCTGAAACGATGGTCGCTGTCGTAGCGCAAAACGCTGCCTGGAAAAGAAAGTCGGCCTGAGGATGAAGCTTACGCAGGGTTCCCGAGGCCGTTGAGAAACCATCTTTCATGTCATCCGCGGAAACCTCTGCGGCAAAGTCAGGCTGAGCAAACCCGAAATACTTGCCTTCAAAGGCTTTGCCTGGGTACATCAGCGAATAACCAATAAAATAGAACAAAAGGACCCCGATACAGAAGTCAATCGTGTTCTTGAACAGAATGTTGACAGCGTTCTTTGCAGAGTTAAGTCCAATTTCCACCAGCGCGAATCCGGCCTGCATGAAGATGACAAGGACGGCAGACAGAAACAGAAACAGACTGTCGATCGAGTAGGAGATTTCCATCGCATCTGGAATGCTATACTCAGCGGCCGGTGCTTCCGCTGTAGCGGCCGCCTCCGTCGCCGGAGTTTCCGCGGCAGGTGCTGCCGCTTCCGTTGCAGGCGTTGCTTCCTGGACCGCCGCATTCAGGGCTGGCATTCCAAGACTCATTGTTCCCATCATGAGCACGAGCGAAAATGCCCGAATGCTCAAACACAGTTTTCCCAACATCGCCCTGATCTCCTCGCAGTTATTGCCGATTTGAATGCTCTTTTGCACCGAACGCCCTGCCCTGAGGCGGTTTATGAGGTTCGGTGTGGAATAATCGGGCAGTCAGGCTGACTTCAGGTGAGATCGCTTGTTCGGTGTTTGAAGCGGCATCCGTGTCGCTGTCAAATCTTCGAAAACGATCCAATCCTCCACCTGGTCTCAGCCTGTCGTGCCAACGAATTCATCGATTGCTCGGAAATGCAAACAACGTGCCTGATTCTGAGTCACTCATGAATGTTTTGTTCGTAAGTTGTTTAAATAAAGCCATTTACGATTTTGTTCACAGGGTGGATTTGGACACGAAAATGGGAGGTTTTACGGTCGGTGCCTGTTGCTGAGGCAATCGTGTTGAGAGACAGCGCAGTTGGTGGGTCAGGGTTGTTGCCGACGCATTCTGTTGAGCGACCCGACAATGGTTCGCAGTTTTTTCTGAGAGCAATCCTCGATGGGTTTCGCGAGTCATTCCAGTTGTGATGATGAGTCAATGCGGGGACTCCAGAATGTGCCGGCGGTCTTCAGGCAGGCTGATTCAATTCGAGGCAACCCGCCGATTTTGAGTGAAAAGCCAGTGAACGAGCTACTGGAAAACGCGGCCCGCGAATGACCATTTGCTGTTTTCAGGGCACTGTGGGAAAGTCGTTGTGGCGTCGCCCTCCGTCCCGTGGAAATCATGTCATCAGTTCTGATTGTCAATGGTTCGAATTCGAATCTGTTTCAATGCCGTCTCCTGATCTGGAACAGAATTCCAAAAGGGCAACTTCGAGTGATCTCCCGATTCGCAAAAACAGTTGTTGTCGGTTCCGTTTCCTGCGGTCTGTCAGCAGTCCTCTGGAGTTCCCCGGCACAGGCTCAGGACCCGGCGACATCTGACACCGGTTCCGCATCCTCCGTGTTTCAGTTCCCGCCAACGACTGCGGACGGAATCGTCGATGCTGTTCAGATCACTCGGAAACTGGATCGCCCCGGAGATGCTCGGAAGTTTCTGGCAGAACTGATTCAGAAATCCGGATCACCGGAGCTTTCTGAACTTCGCCTGCACCGCGGACTCGCCATCTTCATTGACTTCAATTCCGACGTGAGATTACAGCCGGAAGCCCGCGAGCTTCTGAAGATCATGCAAACTGCGCTTCCGCAACGCTCGCAGGAAGAACTTGCGTCGTTTCTGCAGCAGCTGGGAAAGAATGATTCGGCGGCAAAGCGGGCGGAACTGGAATTGATCACGGCCGGTGAAGCATCCGTCCCCGTTCTGCTCACTGGCGACCCCGCGACACCCTCAGGGAAGGTTGCTCAGGGGATTCTTGAAACGTACGCACGAGACCTGCGTTTCGAACTTCTTCGTCAATTGCCCACATCGGATCCTTCCACTCAGATCCGGATCCTGAATCTGCTTCAAGGCACGAGTGATCCGGAGCTTGCGGTTCGACTTCTTCGATATCAGGCAGCCAGCGACGACCCGTCAGTCCAGAGTGCTGCCGCTGCTGCGATCCAGACACTCTCCCGCGGTCGAATTGCCGGTGACGACAAAGAACAGGCGCTCGTGATTCTGCTGGAGTCGATTGAGTCTCTCCTTCGGCGTAACGGTGCGCAGGCGATTGAAATTCCGCCTGCGGAAGTTTCCGAAGTGCCGGTGAAGCCCGAGCTTCTGCAAAAGGCCGAAGCGCTGATTGAAGACGCCCTCGCGATCTCAGCAACCGATGCTCGCGTGCTTCGACTGCAGACTCTGCTGCAACTGGCTTCGACGAGTCCGCGACTGGCGGCAGATCCAACAGTGGCCGCAGCACTGTCGCAGGAGAACCTTCTTGATCAGTTGAAACTGTCTCTTCGACTTGAAGTGCCTGTTGCATCCGTCGAATGTCTGCGAGCGATGCTGTTGCTGGATGGATCGGGGACTCAGCAGACAGCGGCCGGTCAGATTCTGCGACAGGCTCTCGAAAGTTCCGATGCCAGAGTTCGAGGTCTCGCTGCGATTCTCGTTCGCCGAGGCTGGCCAGTGTCACGCAAGACGGCCGTTGAGCGAACTCTCGCTGCAGCGGCAAACGCCTCGGTGAAGCCAGAGGCAGTCGTTGTCAGTCCGAACAGTGAGCGTCAGTTGCTGATTTCACATCTTCTCCAGGACGCCGGATTTTCCGTAAAGGTTGCAGCGACCAGCCCGGAAGGATTCGATGCTGCTGCGTCTCAATTGAACTGTGACTTGTTCGTTCTGGATCTGGCCACGACAACCTGGACGGCTGATTCGACTCTGGCCAATCTTCGAGCCGATGTCAGAACACGCAATACATCGGTCATTGTCTTTGGTGATGAGCGCGAATCGCTGCGAGCGTCTTCGCTGGAATCTCGCTATGGCCGAGTCTGGTTTGTCGCGGAGCCGCTGGGACAAAGAACGCTTCCGGCTCAGGTGCGCGCCATGAATCTTCCGTCACCAGTCATGACCACAGAGGACCGGCAGTATCTTCAGGAACGTTCACGCTGAAGTTCTGGTGGCGGAAGATGCTCTGAAGTCAACTGTAGTGGATCTCGCCAGAGATCCCCGACTTGCCTTATCGAGATCGCCAGTAGCTGGCCTCCGCGAGGCCCAGCTCAGTGACCTTGGCGGAGATGTCTTCCCGGAATCGCTTCGCGTCGACCGGGTAGCCCTGAGTGTGCCGGAGTCCCGGAATGTGCTGTTCCCACCACCTGTTGAACTGCATCATGAAGGTTTCACGCAGGTACTTCGCAACCATCGATGCGAGGGCAACCGGCATCAGTTCTTCGGCCCGCGTCCGGAAACAGAATTCCATGTCGCCCATTCGATAACGCGAACGCTCACGCGACTCCTCAAGTCGAAAAACAAACTGGTCGTCGAAGTGATCACCGATTAGTTCGTCGTATCGATTTCGTCCTCCATGTTTGTCGCAGACAACAAAACAGGGACCGTCGGAAAAGGAGTCTCGAAAAGAACGAACCAGCGTCAACGTCTGACTGGAAAGGACGCTGCCCTTCGAATCCGTCAGTGCGACTCGGCGATTGAACTCCGCAGGAAAAATGATTCCGCTTCGAATCCCGCGCAACTGAATTCCCTGCTCTTCCGTCGCCTGTCTGAGCTGGTCGGTCCATTCCGTGATGTGATCTGAGCTGGAGGCCAGCGGAAGCGCCAGACCTGGCTGTTCATTCCATGGTTCCGCAAGATAGTGCGACAGAAAAGACGAACCAGCAAGCTGATTGCCAAGCCCATCAAGCGACTCAGGGCTAAGATTCAGCAGTCGAAGGAATGCGAGGACGGGAACTTCCAGATCTTCGAGGCTGTCACCTGAGGAATAGACGGCTTTCGAGTCTGCGATGTAGAGCCGTTTGCCATCGCGGACGGGCTGGTTCGAGACCACGTCTGACAGCTTCTCCCACAGTTCCGCCGGCTCCGTCGCTGCATCACATTCCCATGCTGTTGCCGTGACAATCAGCGGACCCAGGTTTGGACCGTATCCCGCTTCGTCTGTTCCGATGATCAATCGTCGACTCACTGCGGCACCTGTTTCGCACGCTGGGAGTCGGAGTGAGCAGGATTGCTCGGAGGAAGAAATCTGGACCAGGAAATGTCCTGAAGCATGGCATAAAGAACCACATTGACGGCCAGCTTAGCGGCATCCTCTTCCACATATCCGTCGCAGGAAAGTGACGCCTGATGTTCCAGCGCGCAACTGAGATCGTACTTGCTGTAGATCACCGCATATCTTCCATCGACTTCGATGCCCTCAAACAGCGGGGGCCCCTTCTCCATCCGGACAGACATGGCAGCATTCTTTTCCCCGGGGACAAGACGCCGACGAGTCACTTCCTTAATCTCGTGGCCAACCGTCGCAGTAAACATTTCGTGGTCTGCCGGAATCTCCTTCAGCTGCTGATCAGGGTAAAGCTGACGAATCAGGTCTCTGAAGCTGCGGTCGAACTGAGTGGATCCACAGCAGGAATCGGCAAACAGCACACCACCGCGTTTCAGATATTCGCGCAGTGCTTCCTGCTGTTGCGCGGGCAGCTGGAATCGATAGCGACCATGCATGTAAACAATTGGGAAACGGCTCAGTTCTTCCTCAGTCGGTGGGATCGCTTCGACTCGCGTGGATGCCGCAACTCCGACTGTTTCGTTCAAGGACGTCAGCAGATTTCGAAGAGCGCGGGGTGCCGTGTCCCAGCCTCCTGTATGGCGAATCTTGGCAATCTGAAGCAGTCCCCGCTCGATGTGTTCTTCGGCGTTTTGCTTCTTCGCAGTCGCATCGCTCAGCTTCTCCGGTGGTTCACGTCCTGTCGCATAGGCGATGACGTTCACGCCGATACGAGTCGCGCGCAGAATTCGCTGGCTTAAGTCCGGATTGCGTTCCTTCGGCTCGTGCTTCATCCACTTCTGCCACAGACAACCGATGTCGTCCGGCGAATAAATGATGGAAGTTCGACAGCCAAAGTCGACTCCATGCAGGTTGATACCCTCGGAATTCAGAAGGTACTCGCTTCGAAAGACCGGATGATCTGCCTGAAGCTTCTGAAGTGATGCATCGCCCTGCGGGAACATGCGTTTCACAATGTCGCGAAATCCCTGATCAAATCCTTGTCCGTCACAGTTCGCCATCGCAAAGATGAATCCGCCCGCATCAACGTATCCTCGCAGCCACGCGATCTGCTGGTCTGTCATCACGGGTGCATCCCGGCCGGAAATAAAGAGCACCGGGGCCTGGTTCAGCTCTTCGATTGCCGTCTCCGGCTTCAACCGCGACATGGTGACGACCTGGCTGGTTAGTCGAGGTGGCCAGCGGGGAAGTGTGTCAATCAGGTCGACCAGATTCATGATGTCGTATGGATGACGATTCCATTCCCCGGCTTCTCGCGATTCCCCGTTCGGCGAATTGTAATCCAGCTTGTTGATGACAACTCGAGACAGACCTTTCGAAAGGAACATCAGGGCCATCGAAGTGTTCAGGACTGGATCACGGTCGCTGGACGCCGGAGAAAGCCAGTCGCCGCCGGGCAATTGCGCTTCCACAAGTGTCTGAGCTCCAAGTCGATACCAGTCATACCGTCCAAAGAATCGCATGCCGCTCATACGTCCGGCTCGCTCGAGACCGTACAGATAATAAAAGTAGTAATCACCGTGGCCCGGGTTTGTGACGACAGAAAAGTTGTCAGCCATCCATCGCCGCCCGTTTTCCATAGCAAGATTGGGTGGAGGAATGAGACAGCAGTCCGGCCGCCCTTCTGCGTCCACATCTCGATCGTCCTGCAGCATCCGGGAAGTAATCGCAATGGTGGACAGCCCCGCGACGGTCATGCTGCCGCGCGTTTTCCGATCCGAGCTGTTGTAAGCCCACCCGCCATTCGGAAGCTGATCGGCCAGCCAGCGGTCCTGCGTCATCTGCCACGTCTCGCGCGAGACCTTTGCCCCTGCCATCGCGGCATCACGCAGTGCCAGAACCGCATATTGGCCGTTGCTCGCATCTCCTCCGAATCCTGTACCGCCCTGGCTAATCTGGTAACCCCAGTAACCCGCCGCCGGTCCCTTTTGCTCCTGAGACTGTTCAATCAGCCGTGCATACAACTGGATTCGTGGAAGATCCCGGTCGAGCTGATCGGCAGCGCAGAGTGCCATCACGGCAAGCGATGTTTCGTAAATCCCGGCGTGCCCCTGTATCCCCTCAACAGGAAGGGAACGGAGATAGTCGAGTCCTCGCTGGACTTCCGGTGAATCAACCGGGATATCACAGTTGATCTGTGCCATGACGGCCAGGGAAGTGACACCGACGCGAAAGCTAAGCAGGTTCCCGCTGCCCTGCCACGATCCATCATCATTTTGTGTTGAACGGAGATAGGCACACCCGTTCTCCATCGCTCGCTTCACAGCGTCGCGAAGAGTAAGGTCGTCCCAGACTCGCTGTTGTGCGATCGCGGGATGGCTGAACGTTGCGGTGCAGACTGCCACAACAGAGATCAGCATCAGTCTTCGCGACGCGATGCTGCCAGCCTGGAACATCCGTGCCTTTGTTGTGGTGAGGAGATTGGCCAGGTTCAGGTCCATTCAAAGTTCCTGCAAAGGCTGACAGTTCCAGCGGCTACCATTCAGTCATCTAACGATTCAGCGACGTTGTGAACTTTTCAGGCCGACCTCCTGCCGAAGCCGCCCCACGATTTCAGAAATTATCGGAACGGCTCGCTGAACTTCATCTGACGTATTCTGGCATCCCAGCGAAAAACGAACAGAGGACTTGCTGATCTCCGGGTCAAGTCCCATGGCCAGCAGAGCGGGTGCTGGTTCGGCTGATCCGCTGGCACACGTACTGCCAAGCGAACACGCAATGCCGGCCAGATGGAGATTGACCAGCAGCGCTTCGCCTGAAACACCCGGAAAGGCGATGCTGAGTGTGTTCGGGAGCCGCAGCGTGCCTCGTCCATGGATAACAACCGGGGCGCAGGCCGCTTCGAGCTCTCGTTCGAGTCGATCTCGCAAATCCTGGACATGGAGAGCACGAATGGTCTGGTCTTTGTGCCACAATTCCAGGGCTTTTGTCATTCCGGCAATTAAGGGAACGGATTCTGTCCCTGCCCTGCGTCCGGATTCCTGATGCCCGCCAACCAGGAATGGAGCCAGCTTGACACCTCGGCGAAGCAGAAGAATGCCCACGCCACGTGGTCCGTGAAACTTGTGCGACGCGGCTGCCAGAGCTGTTGCCTGAAGCTTTCGGAAGCTAACGGGGATCTTGCCTACAGCCTGGACGGCATCAAGAAGCAGCGGAGTGTTTGTTTCCAGACACCGCTGTGAGAGCTTCTGTGTCTGCTGAATGACTCCCGTTTCATTGTGGGCCAGCAACAGGCAAACCAGCCGAAGATCTTCCCACGGCAGTTGTTCTACTGCAGAATCGTCAAGCAGTCCATCGCTGTTGACCGGGATCGTATGAGCCCTCATGCCTGATAACTGTGCCTGAGCAACGGATTGCTGGACGGCGGGATGTTCGCCGGCCGTCAATGCAATCAAACCTCTGCGCCCGAACGTAAACCCATGGACTGCCATGTTCAGCGCTTCGGTGCCGCCGCTGGTGAAGATGACTTCCGAAGCGTCCGCGTCAAGAATGTCCGCCACAGTCTCACGGCTGTCTTCAAGCACCCTCCGCGCGGATCGTCCAAAGCTGTGCTGACTGCCGGGATTGGCGAACGCATCCTTCCAGCATTCATTCATCCGCTCGATGACTCGTTCGTCAAGCGGAGTTGTTGCGTTGTTGTCAAAGTAGATGTCAGTCACGCACGTCACCGAGTTCATAAAATGACATCAGCCCGATCCAATCGTCGGGCTGATGATCTTTCTTCGGGCTCGCCGGTCACGAATTACTCTGATGGCAGCGAGCTGTTCCGTCGACTGCTCGACTATTCCTTGTCAGTTCGAACTCGAACCTGGAGTGCACCAAGCATGCGAGTGATCTGGTCTTCCTTCGCGTTGATGTTCAGCACGTTCTCAAGAACGATCGCACGTCGTTCATCGCTTGCGTGAATAATCAGCCGGCCGGACCTGAGCAGCATATACTCAAACAGGTCATTGATCTCCTTGTCGATGCGCAGGTTTGGCGCGGAAAACCGTTCCAGGTTGCTCAGAAATCCATGGTGGTGCAGAAGCTCGTTGCCCTTCACTTCCCAGTAGTCGAAGCTTCGAGTCACCAGTACGCACACAAACATGGCCAGCATGACCAGAGTGAAAATCATGTAGAACGAAGCATTGGCGGCTGGCTTGATCGCCAGGATGCTCTTCAGAATT
>JAXMBV010000045.1:0-51184 GCA_046349695.1 Planctomycetaceae bacterium
TGGAGTCCGCAGACATTCTGATCTTCTTCCAGAAGGGCAGTTTCAGCTCACCTCGGCCGGACAAACTGGACGCGTTTCTAAAGCGGGGCGGAGGCGCTGTCTATATTCACTGGGCTGTCAACGGAAATGACGAAGCAGGGGACTTTGCAAAACGCATCGGTCTTGCTTCCAAAGGTGGTTCGATTGCCTATCGCCACGGACCACTCACGCTGGACATTCACAACACCGATCATCCCATCGTGCGCAACTTTGACCGTTTGCAGATGTACGATGAAAGCTACTGGAAGCTGTCCGGAAATCCTCAGGACATCACGTTGCTGGCAACAAGCACCGAAGACGGACAGCCAACGCCACAGATGTGGGTGCGAGACCAAAAGCCTGGCCGAGTCTTCGTGAGCATTCCTGGTCACTACAGTTGGAGCTTCGATGATCCTCTATTCCGAATTCTGCTGTTGCGAGGAATCGCCTGGACCGCGGCCGAGCCCATCGATCGCTTCAACGACCTCGTCACTCCAGGAGCCCGAATCCAGAAGTAGCCCCAAAGTGGCTCGTGTCTCCGACGCGAGAACTCCCCTCCAAAAAGTAGTCCATGTCTCCGACGCGAGAGCCCACTCTCAAACGTCAACCTGAGCCAAGTCCTTTCCCCAGCAAATTACTGGCATTCCGACTCGTAGTGGAACTCGCCAGAGTTCCCATCATCCACGAACGTCGCGGGATCTCTGGCGAGATCCACTACAGAGTTTTTGTGAAGAATCGTTCCGCGTCGGAGACACGGGCTACTGTTTTCGGCTTGATCAGAGGGCAGTGAATTGACATCTTTTCGGTGGACATTAGTCTGATCATTCTGGCGGGCGTTGTTCGCCATTTCTTGAAATTTCACACGTGCGGTGCTGTTGCATTCTGCTCGATCAGCAGGTGCGGGAAACGTCATCGCATTCCTGACACCTCTAATCAACCACCAGGAGATGATTCATGGCTCGTCCAGTCACATTGTTCACAGGTCAGTGGGCCGACCTTCCGCTGGAAACACTCTGCAAGAAGGCTCGCGACTTTGGATATGATGGTCTGGAGCTGGCCTGCTGGGGCGACCATTTTGAAGTGTCGAAGGCACTGTCAGATGACTCCTATTGTGCTCGCAAGCGTGAGCTGCTGGAAAAGCATGACCTGAAGCTGTTCGCAATCTCCAATCACCTTGTTGGTCAGGCCGTTCTGGACAACATTGATTCACGCCACAAGTCCATTCTTCCGGACTATGTCTGGGGCGACGGTGATCCAGCCGGTGTGAATGCTCGCGCGGCTGAGGAAATGAAGAACACGGCGCGTGCGGCTCAGAAGCTGGGAGTCAGCATCGTCAACGGGTTTACCGGATCATCGATCTGGCACCTGATCTATGACTTCCCGCCGACCCCAAAGTCGATGTACGAAAAGGGATATCAGCTGCTGGCAGAACGATGGAACCCGATTCTGGATGTCTTCCAGGACTGCGGAGTCAAATTCGCACTGGAAGTCCATCCGACCGAGATTGCCTTTGATATCTACTCTGCGGAGAAAGCTCTTCAGGCATTGAATCACCGCGAAGAGTTTGGTTTCAACTTTGACCCAAGCCATTTGATCTGGCAGGGCGTTGATCCGGTCGAGTTTATTCGCTACTTCCCAAATCGAATCTACCACGTCCACATGAAAGACGCTTCAGTCACGCTGAACGGACGAACGGGTATTCTGGCCAGTCATCTGTCCTTCGGCGATGCTCGTCGAGGCTGGGACTTCCGAAGCGTTGGCCGCGGTGGAGTTCGGTTCGAAGAAATCATTCGTGCTCTGAACGCCGTGAAGTACTCCGGCCCGCTGTCGGTCGAGTGGGAAGACAGCGGAATGGATCGTGAGCACGGGGCACGCGAAGCCGCACAGTTCTGCAAGAACGTCGACTTCGAACCATCCGGGCGAGCCTTCGACGCGGCGTTCAGCGACTAGCTGGCAGTTCCCGCAGGCGTCCATGACTGCTCGGTTGAGTTCAACAAAAAAGGCTCAGGGTCAACCTGAGCCTTTTCAAATGGCGGTTTGGAGCAGGAATGGATCAGCCGCCTGAACCTTCGCTGCCTGACGATGAGCCGCCTGACCCGCTTCCCGCATCGCCAAGGCGAGGTGTCGGGGTGGTGTCGCGGTACATCTGATTGATCATCTGGACTTCGGCGGCCGGACGACCCACTTCCTGGCAGTCGCGTACAGTCACCGTCACGGAATTGTTGTAATTCATCTTCGCCATGGTGGCGTTGACAGATTCTGTGCGAAGAGCATCCAGGGCAGCGTCATACGTTGACTGAATGTAGACCGCTCGTCGTTCTGCGGGAACAGCATGAAGGATGTAGGTGAGGTGCAGCTCACCGGCCTTTGTCAGCTGCTGTGTCATGGGGTCGAAGTGACGATCGTAAATCGTCGTTTCTTCCTGCCATCCGAGAGCAGTCTGCTGATCGATGTTGGCCCAGACGGCCTGAGCATCCTGGCAGGTGTAGGGCAGCGGCCAGTAATGGGCGGAATGGTAGGTGTGAATGAACTGCTGGGGTTCCTGAGTCGATCGAGGACGTGCGGGCCAGACTTTGCCCTTCTTGCACTCCTGCCGAACACCGGGTGGCAATGCTGCCTTTTCGGCCCACCATGCATCAGAGCCTGGCTCATGACGACTGGTCTGATCACGGTGCCCAAAGAACTGGGGCCCGGCTGAGCATCCCTGAAGAGCCCCCGCAAGAAGCAGGGCAAATGGAAGAGTCATCTTCCTCATGGCGAGTTCCACCGCTTGAGTTCACGCTGTTGATGCTGACCTCCCAGTCAGCCCTCCCTGTGTTCCGGCCAATCCTGCCGATGAAGGCGTGGATTGAGAACCCAGAGGAGTCCATATCTGTTCTTCGGCGAAAACCTGCAGCGCGTTGCATGGAATCCGGGTTGCTTTTTCTTTCGTCAGTACTTCTGCACACCATGCCCGTAAACTCCCGCTCGAGTTGCCTCAGCAGGACCGGAGAATCGGCGCAGATTGACTTACTTTCCTGACCGGAAAACTCACCCGGACCAGAATTTTCCGGATCATCTCGCAGGGATGTCCATCTTTTCAGCCCCGTTGCATTTTGGCATCGGGTGTTGCCGGCGCGCCTCTGTTTCATGGGCTATGTACTCCATTAGGTTGCAATAGAGCCTCCATTTTTCGAAGACGCTGCAATCGTCAAAACCGGAACCGTCAGAGTTGCTGACCGCCCCCGGGACGAGAGCCGTCATTTCAACATGTCGAATTGCGACCGGACGGAGACTTTGAATGTCGGTCAAGATGAAGCCTCAGACAGGTCGGTTTGCCGGACACACAGTTCCAGTGCTGATGCCTTTGTATCGCACGGACTTCGGGTCATGGCAGTTTACCGAAGACGGCGACTATCGCTGCGGTGCAGCTGCGCACTGTGATATCCAGATTGAAGCGGATGGAGTTGCCGCAGACCACTGTGATCTGACCTATCATGCAGGGCACCTTGCCGTTCGTCGTGGCAATGGCAGAGTCTGGGTGAATGAACTGCCGGTTCACACGGAATGCGCACTCACCCCAGGAGATACGCTGAGCTTTGGAGCGATCTCGTTTCGAATTGATTCCGCAGAACCGCCGACTCGTTCTGCGAGCTTCGTGACGGAAGCACCGGCGCTTCCTGTTGCCGCACCACCATTGTTCTCAGCTCCCGCCCCGCATGCAGCGCCAGTCCGATATCCAGCAGCGCCAATTCTGCCGCAGGCTGTTGCAGTCATTCCGCCACCAGTCCCAGCCATTGCAGTCGCAACAGATTCTGCAGAACTGCAGGAGAAACTGCGCGCTGTTGCAGAGCAGAAATCTACCCTCGATGCGCGGGAGCGACAGCTGCACGATGCGGCTCTTGCCAGCAAAGAGCGGGAGCAGTCATTGCTGGAACGCCAGAAGGCACTGGATGACCGCAGCACTCTGCTGACCGAACAGCGCTCAACACTCGCCGAACAGATGCGGGAAGTGACTGAGCAGCAGAACAGCCTTGCCGCTCTGGAACAGTCACTGCGAAAGCAGAAATCAGACCTCGATCGAAAGCTGCGACAGCTGGATGATCGCGAGCTGGATCTGGATTCCCAGTCAGAACGAAATGCGTCGCTCTATGCCGAGCTTGAACGCAGCCGTCAGGATGTTCAGCAGCAGTGCGATCGACTGAAGGCGAAAGAATCCGAACTGGAGGCGGAACTTCGTCGTCTGGACAGCAGGTTTCGCGAAGCCGAACAGGCACAGTCCGTTGCTCAGACCGAACTGAACCAGCGCGTTGCAGCCCTCGACGCACGAGAGCAGCTGCTGGGTAATCATACGGCCGAACTGGAACAGAAGTACCTGCTTCTGCAAACTGAGTTCGCTCGACTGGAATCACAGCGTGCCGACCTTGCCGGCAGGGAACATGAGAGTCTGCAGCGGGATGCAAAGAGCCGAGCGTTTGCGGAAGAACTGAGTCAGCGGGAACAGCAGATCACCGAACGCTCCTCTTCGCTCGAAGAACACACCCGACTTGTCGACGCTCGAACTCGTGACCTCGATGCACGAATCGAAGCCTTCCAGCTGATGGTTGCGTCGACTGAAGAAACTCTGCACTGCCGTGAAACAGCGATTCAGGAAGAGAAGGCGGAGATCGCCCGACGAAGCAGCGAACAATCTTCAAAGCAGAATGAACTGGAACAGCTTCGAACAGAGCTGGAACAGTCGCGTCAGTCGTTGAACGATCGGGAATCACTGCTGTCCGAACGGACAGCGGCTCTGGATGCCCAGGTTCGCCAGATGCTCGATCAGTCACGAAACGACGATGCGGGCGACGCGCAGGCTGCGGCGGTCGAACAGCTTGCCGCCCTGCATACGGAACGTGAGACCATTCTGAGACTGCGCCAGGAAGTGGCCGAATCTCAGAACGACCTGCGTCGTCAGGAAACAGCTCTGGCCAGCCGGTCTCGTGATCTGGATGAGCGAGACGCAGTGCTGACCGAACAGCAATCCCGACAGGATCAGGCAGAAGCGGAACTGCGAAACCGTCTGGCTGAACTGGAGTCATCTCGTAATCAGCTTCCAGCAGCAGCGGCAGATGCTCAGGACTCAGCGAGTCGAAGCCAATACAGATCGCCGAGAAGGCAGAATCACTGCTTGCCGAAGAGAACCGTCTTGCGGCCAGACAGAACGAACTGACAGAATGGCAACGCGAACTCGAATCTCGATCCGCGGAACTGGCCGATCGTCTTGCCGCACTGAAAGCTCATCGCCGTGAGATCAAAGAGCGGGCCGCGCAGCCGGCCGTGTCACCTGTTTCCGACGAACAGCTCAATGAGCGAGAGGAGAAGCTGCGGCTTCTTCAGCTGGAGCTGATGGAGCGTCAGTCGTCGCTGGAACTGGAACAGCAGCGGCTGACACTGGAGCGTGATCTGGCACGCCAGCAGACTCTGGCGGCGGAATCCGAGCGGGAAGCTCTCCAGGTCGCTCATAAGTCACTGCTGTGCGAACGGAATGCGGTCAGCCAGTCGGTGCAGGACCTGAAGACTCGCGAACAGGCTGTTCGCGATCTTGAGTCAAAGCTGAACCGTCAGAGTGACGATATCGCGTCACGAATTGTTGCGGTGGAACATCAGGTCGCCCTGCTGCGCTCGCGGGAGAATGAGCTTGAATCCCGAGGTGCCGCGCTGCATCGAAATGTGCAGGACTTCAAGCTGGAGATGGCGGAACAGCGCCGTCGTCAGCTCAGCGACTACGTTTCCGCTCCGGAAGGCGAAGATACCATTCCGAAAGATACTCAGCTGACGGAACTGGCCGAACTGCTGCACACCGCGGAACGTCAGCGAGATGCCGTGACATCCGAACGCGATGCGATGCTGGCCGCCGTCCGCGAATTGCAGAAGGCACTGACCGACGCTCGTGACGACGTTGAGGAAGCCGCAAAGCTCCGGTCCGAAGTGACGCGACAGTCACAGGAACTTTCAAAGCTCTACGCGACTCTTGAAGAGAAGAATGCTCAGCTGCAGATTTCGGAAGCTCGAATCGCTCAGGAAGAAGAGAAAGTCACCGCGCTCTCACTGCGACTCTGTCAGAATGGTGAAAGCGCCGAAGCGTCGATGCCGGTTCACTCGGCCGATGCTGACCACGATCAGGAATCCCGGCTGCTTGCCGAACTGGAATCCGTTCGAGCCGAACTGGCGCAGGCCACTCAGGGTGACGGAACTCGTCTGGCCGAACTTCAGCAGCAGGTGACAGAACGAAATCGGCTGATCAGCGATCTTCAGGAAGAACTTGAACGCCTGCGTCGCCAGACGGGCTTCGCAGGAGCATTGCCGGACGAACGATCCGATTCGAGCGGTTCCGAAAAGCTGAAGACACAGATCGCAGAACAGGATTCGGCTCTGAAGGAACGCGATGAGATTATTCGTGAACTTCAAGCTCGACTGAAGGAACAGGCTTCCGGGGAATCGATCAGCCGGGATTCCCTGGTCATCGAATCGAAGGAACTGGATCGCCGTGCGTCCGTTCTGGACGACCGTGACGAAGAACTCCGGGAACGTCAGCGCAAACTGGAACAGTCAGAAGACGAAGTCGAACTGCAGCGTCGTGAACTCCTGGAGGCTCGACAGCAGCTCGAACAGGCCCGCGCGGAAATTCAGATGGCGATGCGTCATCATGCCAGCCATCCGCCAGCGGTTCCGTCCAGCACAAATACTCAGGTGGTCCGTCACGACACGATCGTTGATGAGTCGACTCATGAAGCCATGACGCCGGCAACCGCAGCCGGTGTCGCAGAGCCGTCTGGAGCATCCGGCGGAACAGAATCTGGTGGTGCCAGTGCACTGCGAGCCGAACTGGCTGCTTTGTTTGGCATCGGAGGGTCATCGGAGTCGGACAAGTTTGCACCGCCACCGATCCCGGAATACATCGACACTTCGGAACCGGTCGGGACATCCCAGGCAGTGTCGCTCAGCTTCGGCTCTGATGCCTCTTCTATCGTCAGCGCCCAGAGATCAGCTGAGGTGACCGGTGGAGGGGAAGAGTCTGAAGCCGAGTCAGAAGATTTTGTGAAGGACTACATGGAACAGTTGCTGGCTCGCAGCCGAAAGTCCGCCGGGACAACGCTGCCTCAGGAACTGAAGGGGGATTCAAGGAAGAAATCGGGCTCTTCCGGCAAAGCCGCGTCAGCTCCAGCAAAGCAGGAGGCTCCCAAGCTTCCAAAGGTGACATCGTTCATCGAACAGTACATGGCCAATGGCTATGGCGAACTGGATTCGGCCGCCACCGGTACCACTGCCACTCCATCGGCGGATCCGGCGGCAGCACCGGAAAATCCGTCGATGCCTTCGACGCCTCGTCAGAAAATGGACCTCCAGAAACTGCGCGAGAACATGGACTCGTTCCGCTCACTTTCCACACAGTCTGTTGAAAAGGCGATCGTCCATTCCACGTTGAAGCGCGAGCGACACAACATCAATGGACGCATTATGCTCAGTGTCGTTCTTGGGACGATGACGGTGTTCCTTGCAATCGCCAACTTCAAAGGTGTGATTAACCACGTCTTCGCCGTCTGGATCGCGCTGGGAGCCACCGTGGTGTCCATCGCGGAACTGGCGAGAAAGATGAGTCAGATCCGCAGCAAGTGTCGTGAGACGCTGTCACCGGATGCCGAGTCACGTGCTTCGATGAAGCGTCCACAGGAAACGGCCGCATCGGACATTCAGAGCGAATCCGGTGAAGATCCTGCTGCAAATCTGATGGCGCCTGCTCTGGCCGTGTCACCGCAGGCCGCCGTTGATTCGACCATCCCGGCGAATAGTGTCTCAGCGATGAATGCACAGCCACACCACGATCATATGGCGGGGCAGTCCGCTTCCGCAGCGACGAAATCTTCCACCGAGTCTTCCGTCAACAGTGCTCTGAACCAGGGTCGACCCGGATTCAGCGCGGCTTCTGGAAATGCTTCGATGAATCACAGTGACAGTGCAGTGTCGATTCGAGGTGTCGAATCGCTCTCGGCCGCTGAAGAGCTGCTGAGAAGCATTGCACAGCAGGGAACTCAGACACACTCACCGACAACGGCGGCAGCAAAGCCTCGATTTGACGCGAACGACAGTGACGACGAATCTCAGTACTTCGAACTGTAGGCAGCCGTGCATCGACGCTGCGACAGGAATGTGCAGAATCCTGTAGTGAATCTCGCCAGAGATCCGTCAATATTGGTTGATTATGGGAACTCTGGCGAATTCCGCTACAGCTTAAAAATCCCTCAAATTCGCCGCAGGAATTCTTGTTCCGGAGGGCGAAGTGCGCGAAAGTCCAACTGGCCGCACCTGACTATTGTGCTGAAGCAACTTCACGCGTGAGGAGCCTGGACCAGTCGATCTGGGCACCACGAATTCGACGAATCTGTTCGTCGACATCGATCCCGGACAGGGCATACCTTGTGCCGCTGATCAGATCGCAGCCAATCAGGTAGGAGCCGGCGACATCGGACGACCATCTCACATGGGCGGAAACGGATCGTCGAATGGCCGCATGACCGTCGGTGTCGTCATCCCAGTGAAAGATGACGGTGGAACCGGATTCGATCCTCTGGTCACACGACAGGCAGAAACCGTCGCGGGAGTAGTTGAGTACGGCTGCACGACAACTTCGCCCTTCATGTGCCTGCCAAAGGTCGCCATGAATTGAAGAACGGTATCGAATGGCTTCCCGTGAGGATCCTCCGGCCACAAACAGAAGTTCAGCCGGCGCAGGTTCCGGAAGAGCGACACCGATTTCCCACAGGTCGATTCGAGTCTGTCGCCAGTGAACCACTCCTGACAGCGAAAACGGTTCAGGACGATCATGAGCCTTGAGACTGACTTCGATACGGCTCGCAAGCGGAACAGCAGAGGGGACCAGGAGCAAAAGGTCAAACCCAGCGACGTCCAGTACGGTCGCTGCCTGAGTATTCCCGTGGAGGTCCGTGAGCGTTCCAGCGGATTCAGACGAGGACACCGTCAGCAGGCGTTCTCGCTGCAATTTCGAGGATAATGGATCGGGCGACGACATGAGGATGCTCGAGTTTCGGACGTTCGGTTACCTCTATTCTCGAACGAGCAGCAGCGTGAATGCAGAACCGAGCGACGATCGGGGGTAGTCCCCCGTGAGCGATTCAAAAGGGAGCGGAATATCCGAATCATCCTTCAAAATCAGACATTCAACACCACTTGGAATTCCCGCCCAGCGTTGAACAAAAATCACATGCCTGGTGGTGACCTCCCCGCACACCACTGAACAAATCACCGAAAATCGGAGCGAGCGGAAAGCCGCGACATTCTTCTCGCGGAAATTTGCTTTTCCTCCTTCAACCCGATAAATTTCCCCTCCCTCGGCGACGATAACTCGCCACGACCGGGCGATTGGCTCAGTTGGTTAGAGCACTACCTTGACATGGTAGGGGTCACAGGTTCGAGTCCTGTATCGCCCATCCGCAGCTTCCTGCATTCCAGTGCAGGAAGCTGTTTTTGTTTGCAGGGCAAGGACTTACGTCGACACCACCATCCAGCGCCGGGCAGGCTTGTACACCTCTGTTTCGCACTGCTAATGCGTTGGGAACTCGTTCTCGAGCGAAACCCCACCCAAGGCGAGCGGCCAGGTGTCAACCGGCCGGTACACCACGCCGTTGGCTCACCCCCACACAGCAAACTGGGAAGCCAACACAGTCCCCGCTCTCCAAGTCGCCGGCCGCCGAGGCAAGAAGCCCGCATGTGCGTCCGTGTCCGACCTGCGGTCATGGACTGGAACAATTGGAGTTCGTTTATCGGACGAGCTGGACGCTCAGATAGCAATTCGTACGTCAGGATAGTCGTACTCGTCTTACTCAGTGCAACGGTACTCGTACTCGAAAAGGATCGTGATGACAGAACCGACTTTCGATCATGAACGACTCGACGTCTTTCCGAGGATCGAATCGAGTACGAGTACGAGTACAGTACGAAGTACGCGATGCTGAGTACAGTACGATACCGCTGCCATAACCTTACGAGACGGCATTGGCTTTGACTTCGCGGAGGCGGCAGTTTTCAGTGCGTTCAGTTTTCAGTGTTCAGTTTTCAGTGTTCAGTTTTCGGTGTTCACGTTCGGAAGGCGGCAGTTTTCAGTGTTCAGTTTTCAGTGTTCAGTTTTTCAGGGAATCTGCGGGGCTGGAGGCGGGTTTGAGGTAGTCACCAGTCGAGAATGCTTTCGGGCCTTTTTGTTTTGCGATCCGCCGTATACTGACCGCTTGCAATCTGCCGTGCCAGGCTGTTCCGTTGTTGTGTCGACCCTTCGGGCCTTGAGGACATCTTCTTGCTTCGTTTCCGGTGGCTAACGCACACCGGCAGGGGTTGTGTCGGCCCGCGGGGCACCGCTGTGAAGGATTCTGTAGTGGATCTCGCCAGAGATCCCACGACTGTGGTTGATGACAGGAACTCTGGCGAGTTCCACTACAACTCGGAGCTCAGGATATTCGCCGCAGAAATTCCTTCACAGCGTTGCCCGTGGGGCCTGAATCGCACGCCTGTGAGTCTCGCTTTGCCTTGTTGAATGGGTGAGTACTGAGCGGTGCTGATGAATGTCCCGATCTTTTGCTTCGTGCCATGTCTGGTAGTGCAGAAACCGATTCCCACTGGGGTAAACCCAGTGGCGATGTTCCGCACCGCCACCTGGTTTATCCAGGTGGGTCCACGGTTTTTGCACTACCAGGCGTTGCTTGGCGTGTGCAGGCGCTGCTGGTTGCCGTGTGACTTCTGGATTGTGTTTTGGAGCGCCGCTTTGTTGGTTCGACGAAAGCTTGTCGGGCCGTGGAGAGCTGGGTAGTGCAAAAACGTTTTTTCACTGGGGTAAACCCAGTGGCGGTATTTTCTGTTCTAGTAGTTGACGGGTTGCGTTGAGCGAAGGTAGGCGAACAGGTCGCGCAGTTGCTGGCCGGTGTAGGATTTGAGTGCTCCGTCGGGCATGACGGATTGTGGAACTACTTTCATTTCCTCGACATCGGACTGTTTTAGAACCGTGTTCTGGCCATCGACCCCGCGGAGGATCACGACCTGACTGTCCTTCTCGACAAGAAACCCATTCAGGACTCGCCCGTCGATCGTGACGACCAGGTAGTTTTCAAAGCCCTCACGAATTTCAAGGCTCGGGTTCACGATACTGGTCAGCATGCGTTCGAGGTTATCGCGAGCGAACGGAGTCAAGTCCGGTCCGATGCGTCCGCCTTCTTCAAACAGCAAATGGCATCGTCCGCAGTTTTGCATGTAGAGCTGCTTGCCGACTTTGGGGTTGCCCGTCCCCTGAGCCAGCTCCGTGCCAACTCGCGCCAGTTCCTCCTGGATCTGAGCCGGTGAAGGGCCGGAGAGCGGCCCCCAGACTTGTTCGATCGCCTTGCGAAGTTCTGTGTTGGAATGCATGGCCATGCGACGTACCGCGGCTTCGCTGACTTTATCCTTCGCAACATCGCCCGCCTTCACAGCACTGACGAGCGCCACCGACCACGCCGGTCGGCTGGCCAGCAGAGCTTCAGAGGCAAGCCATGCTTCCTGCTTCATCGTGCTCGTACGCTTCAGAATCTCAGACGCAATCGAGTCATCGGAATAGTTCTGGATGGCGGCGATTGCTGTGGCAAGAACCAGGTCATCCTGCTCTGTGGTGATGACTCTCTGCAAGACAGCAAGAAGTTCGGGCGAACGGACCTGGCCGCAAATTTCCAGCAGCTGTCTTCGAACATCGCGAGTCGCTGATGAGTCCTGAATGGTCTTTGTCGCTTCGACCACTGCAGCGGGCTGTCCCTGTCGAAATCGAAGTGCGAGAGACCCACCACCGCTGGCTGACAGTGCGTCTGCGAGTTCCTCCGGGATGCCAGCAAGACTGCGTCCCTGAAACGCTTCTTCGAATCCCTTCAACAGCCGGTCGACAGAATCCTTATCTGGTGCGGCTTTGATGAGCGCGGCGGCGGCCAGAAGATCAGAGCGAGTTCCTGCCAGAGCATAACGCTTCATCAGTCGCTCAATCATCGTCTGTTTCATCAGCGGTCGCTGCCAGATGCCTGGGTCACTCAGAAGCTGACTGGTTATCTGTTCAACACTGGTCCGCCCCATCTGAGCTTCCAGGGCCCACCAGATCAGGAGCGGCTGATGAATGTCCGCGGCATCTTCATCAAAGCGCAGAAGCGCACGAATGATCGGAATCGCAAGCTCGGGAGGCAGACGTCGAGCCGAACTGGCCATCTGCTTTCGAACCTCAATGTACGCTTCCTTCTCGGCGACGATTGCAATCGAACCGGCGACCCACGGATTGACCGCAGCGGCATCACACACGATGCGAACGGTCCATGCTCGTACAAACGGATCATCATGCGCAAGCAGTTCGAGTGCAGCCGTATCATTGAGCCCACCACAGGCGTTCAAAGCCCAGAGCAGTTCCAGAGCTGTTTGGCCGGAGGCTGTCTTCAGCCGGCTGCGGATTTCCGGAATCAGTGAAGCATCATGCCGATCTCCCAAAAGGCGAATGGCCGTTTGACGATACCACTTGGAAGGATGTGAAAGCAACTCCACCAGCTTTGCTCCATCGGCACTGGCAAAGGCCGTTGCTGCTGTCTGCAGCGCGCCGTTGGAACCGTCTGGCTTTGTCAGCTTGTAGATGCGTCCGGTCGTCTTGTCGATACGTCCGGCGTAATGGCTGCTGTGGTCAATTCGCTGTTCGTACAGGTCAGCGACGTAGATGTCACCATCGGGGCCGGCCTTGATATCGACCGGGCGAAACCACGGATCATCCGTCTTCAGCACTCGCTCGATATCTTCCGTTTCGAAGGACGACTGCAGCGGGCGAAAACTGCTGAGCACCACCTGGCCCTGCAGAGGTTCCACACCAAACAGCTGGCTTCGAAATCTCTGAGCCAGTGTGTTCTCTTCGTAGATGATAAAGTTGTGGGTAAACCGGGGCACGCTGTTGTGCTTCATCTGTTCGAAGAAGCCGAACGAATAGGGATTGGACAGCGGACCGTGTTTTCCAAATCCCTTTCGATAGTAGCCGCCCTGAACATAATGAAAGCCGCGAGTATCCCCGCCGTTGTGCCCGGAGAAAATGCGTCCCTTTTCATCGATCTCGCAGCCGAAGGAGTTTCCGCCTCCCTCAGCGAAAATCTCGTAGATGTGCCGTTCCGGATGATAACGCCAGATCAGCTGCCCGAGTGACTTCACGGGCGGTTCTTTGCTGCCAGGCTTCCTGACAATGCCCGTCACTGTGCTGCCCTGGGCTCCGTAGAGCCATCCGTCCGGACCAAATCGAAGACTGTTGATGACCGAATGAGAATCTTCAATGCCAAAGCCTTCGAGCAGCACTTCGGGATCACCGTCCGGCACATCGTCGTGATCCTTGTCGGGGTAGAACAGCAGGTAAGGAGGATTCGTCACATAGACGCCGCCTCTTCCGACTGCCACCGATGATGCAATGTTGAGTCCGTCGACGAAGATCTTGTGTGAGTCATAGACTCCGTCGCCGTTCGTGTCGTCGTGGATGCTGATTCGATCCGCACCTTTGAAATGATTGGGCGGCGGTGGAGGAACTTTGTCGTAGACCGAGCGCAGGAACGTATCGCGGCTGACCATCTTCAGGCCTGCCGGATCAGGGTACTGACGATATTCCATCACCCACAATCGTCCTCGCTCATCCCACGTCATGAACAGCGGCTGAGCAATGTCCGGATCTCCGAGGACCAGCTGGACTGACATGTCGGCGGGCGTCCGGAAGTGCTTCACTGCTTCAGCAGGCGGAAGTGGATCCGTATCACCGTTTCGACGAGCCACATACTTTTCGACATCATCGACCTGGTCGACCTTTTGGTACACGCCACGAGCGGCCGCGTCGGCATCGGACGTCGCTGCCGCAGGATCAATTCCAAAATCCGCCGCAGTGGCTTTGGCCCAGGCCGATTCATCACCGGGGCGATACTGCCAGATCCCTTCCAGACGCACGGCCTGCTTCTTTGCTTCATTCATCAGCACCGGCGGAGCGACGCTGAAATTCGGCCGGGGATCGTACTGGTAGACTCGAATCGCGACGGTCAGAAATTCGCCGCCTTTGACCTGATCGGATTCCACGGCGTAGCGACCGCGTTCCCCGAGGCCGCTTCGAAACTGAGGCGGGAACGTCCCGGCGACTCCTACGGTCTGACCACCGATCCATGCCGAACGAGCATCATCCAGAGCTTCGACGAACAGCGTCAACTGCTGACCATCCCAGTCCTTCGGAATTCGCACGAGTGCGCGATACCAGGAGTACCCATTTACCGGAGCCAGTTCACCGGACGGCACACTGCGCCACGCATCGGGAACGGCAAGTTTGTGCCAGTCATCGGCAAATAATGAGCTGGATGAAAGGCTGGACAAAAGCAACAGAGACATAAGCAGCAAAACGGACAGGCGGCCGCTGTTTGACATCGCGACGATTCCGAAGGCAGGAATTGAAGGAAGGGAAGGACCGGGAGTATCTCAGGAGTCTGCCCCAGATTCCAGGCCATCGCTGCGTCGGTGAATAATCGGATGCTTGCCAACGTAGGTCCTTTCTGCCGGATCTGCCGAGCAGGACTTTCGCCGCCCGGCGAACCCCGTTCTTGCACACACGCGATGCCAAGGCCACTCATTTCAAACGCACAGACGTCGCGCTGCTTTCAATCCACGGCGACCTGCGATCCAATGGATCCTCATCTGGGCGCTGGTCGCGGCAGGCCGCGAAGTGCCGCCCGGCAGTCGGCACCTACACATGTCCGCGACTGCGGCCCATTGCTCCGCGAACCAGGCGCTGTTCTAACATCCTCCTCTTGAAATGACTCTGGCCTTGAGCCTAGACTGGGTGCATCCCGCGTGTCGGCTCAGAAGGGATAAGCAGAACTTGGTGAACAATCATGGTTGATCCTCCAGGGTCAGGATTGTTCGTCCTGGCTTGCAAAATCCGACACATGCTTCATGACAGACGCGAAATTGCGGCGTGCCATTATCGTGGAATCCGCGCGGCTGATGTACTCGCGCAGTGAATCCGAATACTACCGTGCCAAGCTGAAGGCAGCTCAGCGACTTTGCAAGGGATGGGTCAAACCGTCGGAGCTGCCCACGAATGCCGAGATTCGTGAAGAGATACTTCGGCTGGCCAACCTGTACGAAGGCCCTTCTCGTTTCGACCGACTGCGCGAAATGAGATTCGAAGCGTTCAGGATGATGAAGATTCTGGCGAACTTCCGACCGAAGATCATCGGCAGTACGTTCACGGGCCATATTCGCGAAGGCTCGGACATCGACATTCATATTTTCTCGGCGACAGCGGAGGCGGTTGAAGCAAGGCTGGAAGCGGAAGGCTTTGCGTACGAACTGGAACGCAAGCGAGTTCGAAAGCATGGAGAAGAACGAACCTACACGCACTTCCATCTGGAAAGTCAGTTCCCGATTGAGCTGACGATGTACGCTCCGGACAAGATTTCCTACCAGTTCAAGAGTTCGATCACGGGCAAAGCGATTGAACGAGCAACGCTGCCAGAGTTCGAACAGTTTCTGGCTCGTGAGTATCCCGACGCGTTCACGGCGGAAGGGGATGGCGGTGTAGCGGGCAGTCCGGATGCCGGACCGGATCGATTCATCGTCTATCGGTCACTGCTGGTACCACTGGCCGGAGTGACCCAAAGTCGTGAGTATCATCCGGAAGGGGACGTGCTGTACCACTTGCTGCAGTGTTACGTTCTTGCGGAAGACGCATTGCCGTACGACGAAGAATTCCTCCTCGCGGCACTGCTGCATGATGTCGGCAAAGGAATTGATTCGAACGATCATGTGAACGCCGGGCTTGAAGCACTGGAAGGGTTCATCACGGAACGAACCGAATGGCTGATTCGGCATCACATGGATGCTCATCAGATTCGAGACCGATCGATCGGCTTCCGTTTGCATCAACGGCTTCGTGTAAGTGAAGACTACGAAACGCTGTTGCTGCTGAATGAGTGTGATCGAAACGGACGCGTGCCGGGATTTCGTGTTCCGGACCTGGACGATGTCCTCGAAGACCTTCGAATCCTTGCTCAGGACGGCTGACAACGGCAGTGCATGGCCACTCGTCGATACGGGGAGGGCGAGGCCATGAGAATTAGTCGCAGACGGTCGAGGGCGACCATCCTGCTTGTGGTGAGGGATACTACTTGAATGAGAACACGTCGGCTGTTGGCAGGTCTTCGATCGACTGAAGTCCGAACAGTTTCAGGAATCGAG
This sequence comes from Planctomycetaceae bacterium, assembly GCA_046349695.1. Taxonomy (GTDB): domain Bacteria; phylum Planctomycetota; class Planctomycetia; order Planctomycetales; family Planctomycetaceae; genus SXXK01. Next base: position 16,285 of record JAXMBV010000045.1, read on the forward strand.
GAGTCGTAACGTAGCAGATGTCGGCACGCTTGCTTCCGGTGCGTTTGATCTCAATCAGCTGAAGCCGAAGAAGCTGACGCAGTTGAGTCATCGCACCGGGCTTGTCGATCGTGCTGAGTTTGTCATTGTCGACCGGCTGGTTCCATGCGACGAACGCCAGGACTTCCAGAGTTTCCGGCGACAGCTTCACTTCGCGCGGGCCGAGTCCGAATGTGCGAGTCAGAATGTCTGAGTACTCTTCACGAAGCTCCAGGCGGTAGCCGCCTTCATGCAGACGAATCTCGTACGGTCGGTTTTCACGAGCATACGTCTGATTCAGCGAATCGATCAGTGAGACGGCAACGCGGTTGTCGACATCCTGGCCGATCAGTGACGCCAGTCGTCGCGCTGTCAGAGCGACATCACCACCGACGAACAATGATGCTTCGATCACTTCACGCGGAGTGACTCTGCGAATCCCTTCGACCAGAACGGACTGTTCGGTCGCCTGAGTCTGCGCGGCGGTGGTCTTCAGATCTTCGGCAAGCTGAGCACCGATCGAGAGGCCGTCGGTAACGCCTGTCTCTTCCGAAATGGGCGCCGGTTCGACGAAGTCCACCATGACGGAGCCGACCTGCCGCTCCGCCTCATCCAGAGCCGCCAGTGCCTGGCGGTAGGCCAGTTCGATATCCTCAATAGCAAACTCCGATTCGGACGGATCCACATCGTTTTCGTCCGAATCGAAATCGCTGAGTTCTTCGCTCTGCATACAAGCGTCCTCCAGGGAACGATGCTCCCTGATTTGAAGGAGCCGATCGGCTCAGAGCATCATCGCCAGACTATTCGAGGTTCTCCTTGGAGAACGCTGACATCATCTTGCTGACGAATCGGAGCATTCCGGTGTCAATCATCAGATCGCCGGAGAGTTCTCCGTTGGCGACCTTGAAGTCGAGCACGACGTTGTCATTGCCCAGTTCGAACGCTGCGATCGCTCGGGCACGACGACGTTCAGCCGCTCGCCACAATTCCAGTTCATCGGCGTCCGTCGGCTTCTCAGCCTTCTTCTTGATGTCGTCGATGCGTTTGGCCCATGGCAGCAGCTTGATCTCGACGTGGAGCGGAGTCGTCGTGGCCTTCGGAGCACCCAGATTGGTGATTGCAGTTTTCAGCTGAGCCAGAGCATCAACTCCGGATGCCATCCAGACCTGATCTTTGCCGATGCCCACAAAGATGTCCTTCTTCGCGCCAAAGACGTCATCGAACAGATCAATGAAGCCTTCCGCCAGCTGAATGCGGTGAATGTCCACATCGCCAGCCTTGTCCTTGTTCATTTCCACGATCGTGCCTGAACCGGCTTTGGCCAGATCCGGCAGAATCGTATTCAGATCTTTTGCTGCCGGAGTCGTGTACGCAATCATCGTCATGAAGTCGCCTTTGCCATCCGGAACGGATTCGACAAAGGCATTGAACCAGCCAGCCGTGATCGACGCTTTGACGACGTTCGTCACGCCGGCAATGACCCTGGTGGAGGCTTCCTTTTCGGCTGCTGTCCGCTCCTTGGACGCTTCGAGTCGAGCGGCCATGTCCTTCTGAGTCAGATCGAGAAACTCCGAAAAATTCTTCTGTCGCATCGCGTCAACCGGATGGTTCAGGCGAATGGACAGAGCGGATCCCGGGAACTTTGCGACCGATTCGAAGACGTCCGGCTGAGTATTGAACTGAGCCATTACGTCGGCCATGCTTGAACCCGCGAGGGCCTTGTAGGAACTCAGCAGGTTCGCCGTCGGTGCACCTTCTTTGGACGCATCGATCTTCAGCATCAGGCTCAGCAGATCTGTTTCTGCAACGATGCGTTCGCCTTCGTCCATCGTGATTTTTGTCGCGAGCTGGCGGAGTTCAAATTCCGTCTGCGATTCATCCGGGCGCTTCTGAATCTTCTCCATCGCCGGATTTCGAACGCCGTCAAATGCCTTGCGACGAACATCCTGAGCTGGCTTGGACGCGTCCGGATTTGTCAACTGGGCAATCATGTTGCCATTGATCGTGACGTCTTTCAAAGTGGCCTTCATGATGATTTCACGAAGTGCCGGCAACTGGTCTGCGTCCTGAGTCAGAATAAAGAACGCGTACTTGATGTCCGGGACAACTCGCAGCCAGCCAAACTCCGGATCCTGGCTCAGCTTGTACAGCGTCTGATCCTTGCTGTCGCGAGCGACTTCGTAGCCCAGAGATTCGATGTTCTCACGAAACTCCTTGAACAGCGGCTGAGATTCCGACAGCGGCACGGCAATCAGCAGGCCACTGGGATTCAGACCGGTCAGCACCTGAACCTGAACCTGTCGTCCACCATCAGTGCCGACGACGAAGGTGTCGATGTAACCTTCAATGTTTTCCCACTGAGTCTGTTCTGCGGGAGTCGTCAGATCCAGAATCTTCTTCAGGTCCGCCTTGAGGGCATCAAAGCCGGGATGGGCGACCGTGATTTGAGCATCCTGAGGCCCCTGAGCAGCCGCGGGAACCATCAGAGACAACGTGCAGAGCAGTGTTGCAGCCAATCGAACTGCGATCTTCATTGCATTCACCGAATCAGTTTGTGGGATTTCCGTTCCTGAGCATCCATGTCCACGGGGCCGCTTGTGCAGAAGCGTATTCCCCGCAGTTTGCTGATTCTAATTCAGCGTGGCAAAACGGGTAAAGACTGGTTGCCCATCAGAAATGCGTCGTTTGTCACAAGTCCGGATTTTTCTCAAAGTCCCAAAGTGGCGGGAAATTCGTTCATTCGACGACGAGCAACATTCTGCTCGCGTCACCGCCCCAGGCCTCCCGCCCGTCTCAGAGGCCAGTTTCGCATGATTCCCAACACAGGCCGGGGGGTGTCCGGTGGCTTCTGTCCACGCCGACCGCCTACGATTTGCGAACTCAATGCCGTAACGCTTCCCTTATCGCAAATCATCAGCGACAAAAAGATCGTCACGTCCAGCGAGCATCGCCCAGAGTCCGTTCAAAAACGCGGTTAATGACAGCAATGCGAGTGATGCGCCAAAAATAATCAATCTCAAACTGCCACCATACAGACCTCCTAAGAATATCGTGAGCCCCAACAATAGGATGGCTGATGCAAGAAGGCATCGCCGCCTGCCCTCTCCGCGAATCTTCTTTCGCACTCGGCCCTGGATCTCCTGAAGCTTCTGCATCGCATCGTGCTCAGGAAATGACTTCGCGATCATCATCCGAAGCACTTCGTCGGCCGGAACACGGTCGGTGAGCTGGCGTTCAGCTTCTTCTTCAGCCCACGCGCGAAGAGCCGCTGCCGGTGTGTCATGCTTGCCGCAGACCGGGCATTTCGGTGCGCTGGGTGTGTAAGCGATGCCACATGCATCGCACTGAATCGGCATCATCTTTCCGAGCCTCAGTGAAGGGGATTTTCATCCTGACTCAGTCAGGAATTGTCTGCAGAACGCTCTGACCGCATCGTGACAAAGTGCCGGAGCTGCGGAAGAAACAGAAATGCAAGGCCCGCGCAACCGCTGATCGCGCACTGAGCATACGCGCGGGGTGCCGAGACGCCTGAATTGATATCGGTTGCGGTTGCCAGCCAGAGGATGAAAGCGAGCATCAGCCACCCACCCATCACTTTGCGCAGGAAGTGGTTGCCATTGTATACAGCGACCCAGGCGAAGATTTCGAAGACTGTTCGGAAGATGGAGAACAGGATCGTGTTTGCGGAGGCTTTGGGGGCATGTCCACAAATCCCCAGATCTCCACCACAAGTATTCCGACAAGGACGAGCCACATTGCGAGAGCGCCAAGTTTCATGAGGCAACACCTGAGAAGAGAGTCTGGTCTGTGGTGCGTCTGGACGTGAAGCTTGCCGCATTGAGAACCGTGTGATGTCGTATGCGGCCAATGCCTCGCGAATCATAACATCGTCGAGCGGTCCAGCGTCAATCTTCCCCATGTGTGTCGAACGAATTTCCGTGTGGGGTGTCATACTTGACACTCTTGACGCCCAAAGTGCGCCGTGTCTCCGACGCGGGCCTGTCCCACAAAACATGCTCGACTCATGGCGCCCCGTTGCGAAGTCAGAGCCTTCCGGTGAACTGGCTTATCGACTCACTGCTTCGAGAACTACGCCATCGCCCGAATCAAAGCCAACCGCGAGTCCGCGTTGATCAGACTTGCCAAGCAGGAGATCTTTGTCCGTCCTCCTGACCAACTCCCTTACCGCGAAGGCTGTGTACCCGAGGCACAAGGTGTACTCGCCCATCGCAGAAACTGGAGACTTGTTGACGGCTCGATAGATCTGATCAAGAACCTTCGAATGCGCGTACTTGCCTGCTGGAAAATACACAGGATTACAAGCCCACTGGAAACTCTCATCGCCAGGGTCGAATTTTTTGGTGCCCGCGATGTAAGCGTCGCAGCTTGCCTGTCGGTCGTACACCGGATTGTAGATTCCAAACCAATACGCTATCACGGAGTCTGGTGGCGGTTCCTTTTTCAAGACGCCATTCAGCCACGTCCCCAACCTGGCGACATCAGCTTCGAAATCGAGTCCTCCGATTTTGCCCCAGCCCCTCCATGGGTGTTGTTCGTTGCAATAAGCCAGCAAAGCCTGCATGCCGTCTCGCAGCGACACTTGCGAGTCAAGAGCTTTCGATACTTCACCGAACCATGCTGAAAGGTCACTTTGCATCGACGTGTCTTTCTGTTCGGTAACCGTTCTCTGTTCCTGTTTGGCGAGCGGGATGCGTAAGCTTCCCGGTCTGCGATTCTGCGTTGTGTTCGATGTTGTGTTGTACCGGCCGGTTGACACCGGGGCCGCTCGCCGCGGGTTCAGATTACGTCGCGGGAATGGGGAGCAGAGTCATGGTTAAGATTAGGATTAAGAAGTGGAAGGGTGCACGGGGTCTCGGAGGGCTGACACCCTGCCGCTCGCCTAATGCGTTGAAAGAATTTTTAACAGATAGGCCAGTTCCTGCTGAACCTCGTCGGGGGATTCTGTTGTTTGAGCGACTTCGTTCTGGAGGATCTGGCGGTATCGCTTTCGCATTCGATGCAGTGCGACTCGCACGGCTTCTTCAGACAGATTCAACGTCCCGGCCACGTCGCACAGTGGGATCGCTGTGGGATCGCCAGTCAGGGTCGCGCTGAGATGTTCGAACAGTTCGAGCGTGCCGGCCTGAGCGTACCAGCTTCGCAGCTGACTCATGACGCGTTCCAGCAGTGCCAATGCCCATTGCTGTTCGAAGAGTAATTCCGGTGTCAGCTGGCTGACGGGCAGCTTCAGCAGTCTTTGTTCGCCTTCCGAAAAGTCGACGGTCAGAATCTGTCGATCGCCACCCCGCTTTTGAGCCGACTGTCGGTCTCGTTCGTTGCTGGCGAAGTTTTTTGCAGCGACCAGAAGGAACGATCGGAATCGCCCATGCTCGGGATGCAGCTGAGCCAGTGAGTTGGCTGCCAGAAGACTGGCGAATAAACCCTGTGTCCAGTCCTGAGCCGTATGCAGATCGTTCGTCTGCTGCCTCATGAAAGCATACACGGGAAACCAGTAGCTGCGGCACAATTCATCCAGCGCGCGGCGAGCAACAGCGTTGTCCGGGGCCTGTGTCTGAAGAATCAGGCTCCAGCGAGTCGTGACGAATCGCTTCGGCGAACGGTTCTCGACGGGGACAGGCGATGATGGCATGCAAAGCTTCCGAAGAAAGCTCAGAAATTGTGTGTAACGTTCGCCGAGAAATACTTCTCCTGATATTAGAGGGACTTGTGGTCCTTCGCAACGGCCTGAACCGGCCAGGGGCAGAAAAGCTCTTGACCCAATGAAGTCTTGCGGCTCGAAGAAGTAGCGGAACGGCGCAAGCCGTCCGGTGATCAAGAGAAGTGGACTCACCGGAGGGCTCGCGCCCTGCCGCAAAAAATAAGAGGTAAAGGACGATTCCATGACATTGTCAGCATGTACGATCTGCGGCGGAGAAATCGTCACTGCGAACGGTCAGACGTTTTGTCCGAAGTGTCTGCTGCAGCAGGGAATGAAAGGCTCGACGTTTGGCCCCGGAGCGAAAGGGACCTGGGATCCACCGTCGGCCGATGTTCTTTCGGCCGCGTTCCCTCACCTGGAGATTCTTCAGCTGCTGGGTCAGGGCGGCATGGGCGCCGTGTTCAGAGTGCGTCAGAAGGAACTGGATCGTGTCGCGGCGCTGAAAGTGCTGCCGGGAGAAATGGCCGCAGATGCGGGATTCACGGAACGATTCCTTCGGGAAGCGAGACTTCTTGCGTCGCTCAGTCATCCGCACATCGTCACGGTCTACGAATTCGGACAGCGTCAGGGAATCTATTTTCTTCTGATGGAATTCGTCGACGGAGTGACTCTGCGACAGGCGATTCAGGCCGAGCCGATCCGCAAGCTGAATCCCCGAGATGCCCTGGCGATCGTCGGCCAGCTGTGTGATGCCCTGCAGTTTGCTCATGATGAAGGTGTCGTTCATCGCGACATCAAGCCCGAGAACATCCTGATCGACAAACGAGGCCGCGTCAAAATTGCGGACTTCGGACTCGCCCGGCTTCTGGGGCAGTCGCCCACCATGCCGACTCTCACCAGGACTCATCAGCTGATGGGAACGCCGGCTTATATGGCTCCGGAACAGATTGAGGGCCAGCCGAGCATCGATCATCGAGCCGACATTTATTCCATGGGCGTTGTCTTCTACGAGCTTCTGACCGGTGAACTTCCTCTCGGTCGATTTTCACCTCCCTCTGAACGTGCTCAGACCGACGTTCGGCTTGATGAAGTCGTGCTGAGGACTCTGGCGAAGGAACCCGATCGCCGTTATCAGCAGGCGAGCCAGGTGAAGGTCGATGTGGACGCGCTGCGAGCGCCTGCGGTTGCATCCTCACAGGCGTCTGATAGTTCAAAGCAGAAACGACGTGTCGGACGAGTTGTCTCCGCCTTTGTACTTGGCGCACTCATGACACCGATGCTGTTCGCAGTCATTTTGTTGGGTATGGAAGGCTGGACGCAGCTCACCACAGCTCAGTCGATTCGCGATCGTAAAACGCAGCAGGCGATCACTGAGCTCAACTCAACCGCGAGGGTTCAGCCCAAGACGGTCGACAACACGATGGAAGTATCACCGTCAGATCCGAGCAGCGGCGACACGTTGAACAGTGACACGATTGGCATTGGGGATGTGCTGGAGATTCACCTGGCTACCGGTCCGACCGAAGAGGACGAGACCAAGTTTGCAGTTCGCGTACAGGATGATGGCACGATTCATCTGCCAGAGATTGGGAGTGTCACTGTCGCAGGCATGGCACCACGCGGGGCCGAAGTACTGATTCGGACAGAGGCAATTCGAAAAGAAGTTTATCGCAATCCGTCTGTGACGGTCACCATCGCCCATCAGAAGACACCGTCCGCCGCCATAAGCTTCGTCGACTCGGCTCCCCTGATCCATCCCTCCATGTTCAATCTCTCCGACGAACAGCGTGCCGCGGTCAATGCGATCCTGAAAGAAACTCACCAGCGATACCTGAGGGAAGAAGCTCTCCATTCGAATATCACTGTCGATGCCAGCGGCGTTCTGTTGACCGAGATCAGCGCGTTTCCGGAACAGATGCGAGCGATTGAAAATGAAATGTGGACGAAGCTGGATGATGTTGTTCCGTTGGAGATTCAGAAGGAGTTTCGTAAGAAGCTCAATCTGCACGACACGGGGGAAGCTGTGGAACTCAACGACCAGGCGCCTCCGATGGGAATGTCGGCTATGGAAGGCTCAGGTGACACCACGCCGAGTTGGGTGCGGCTTTCGAGTGGCCCTGGAGTGATTGGCTGGTCCGCAGATTTCTACCCGCTCAAGATTGAGATTTCTCGCAGCGGGCGATGGTTCATCTGGGCGATCAATTCAGAGAACTCGATTTTCCTCCCGTCGGACAAAGCCCCGACACTGCCACCCGCACTTCAGCGTTTCTATCGCGAACCCGGCCCATGGATGGCCGTCGCGAATGCTCGCGCCGTATATGCCAAAAAACGCTGGCTGGGGCTGACCAGCTACTTCACGAACGAGGCGATGGTTCGCGAAATTCTGCGTAAGAGTGAGCAGATCGAAATGCTGCAGAACTCCATTAATGCGGCCGACAGAACTCTGGAATTTCCAGTTCGCGCGAGAAACCTTATTGCGGAATCTGCGGACTTTTCCTTACTGGCTGAAGCGACTCCAGGAGCCTCCATTCATTTGCCGGAGCTGCCTCTGAGCGGTCTCATTCAGCAACTTCTTAGTCTGCCACCGGACAAGTTCGATGAAGCGATTTCGCTGGGGACGAAACAGTTGGTTCAGGAGGACATTCAACATTTCTTTGGAATGACCGCATTGTTCCTGATGGCCCTTGGAGAAAACGAACTGAGTTTGCTGGAAGGCGAAGTCTCCGACACAATCGAAAATGGCAACACGGCTTCAGCAACCGCAACGCTGACGAAACCGGGCCAGCCACCAGTTCCCATTCGTTTCAAACGTGAAGACGGTCAGTGGAAGATCGACGCCATTGGTTCCAACGAGAGTCTTCTGGAAAACCTGAAGCAGATGGAGACTTTGAACGAAGGATCCCGTTTGGCTTCTGCCACGGATGCCATGCCTTCGGCAGCGACATCTGAAACCGCTGTTCCGGGCAGCACAATGCGGGAAAATGCATTTCAGGCACCCGCAGAAGCTGCGCCGGCGGTCAACGAGCACCTGGTGCCTGCAAAACCTGCCATCGTTTTTGAAGACTCAGTCCCACGGCTGAACGCCGGATTGTTCAAAGTCACCGACGAACAACTGGCGAACGTCAATGCGATCCTGAAAGAGACGCATGAACGGTATCTGAAGGCGGAATCGCAGCATGCCATCGTGTCTGTGGATTCGGACGGTGTACAGACAACGGAGATCCGAGAATTTGCCAGTTCGCTGCGGGCAATTGAAAATGACATGTGGACGAAGCTCGATGATGCTGTCCCGGTGGAAATACAGACTGAGTTTCGCAGCAGACTGAACCTTTACGATTCCGGGGAACCGATCGTTGCATCCTCAGCAGCGCTTTACGGAAGCCGTGTCGCGCCGGCAATGCCGGGAGGATGGATCCCCGGGAGCGAAGTCCTTGGCCCGGGTCTTCTTGGATGGAACTCGCAGTACTTCCCATTCACCATTGCGATTTCTCGCAGCGGTCGCTGGTTCGAATACTCATTGAAGATTGGTGAGACTGTCATCGCGAAAAAGCCGGTTCCTGAATTGCCACCGGAACTTCAGCGCTACTACCGCGAACCCGGTCCATGGATAGCTGTTGCGAATGTTCGAACGGCGTATACCACACATCAATGGACGGAGCTGGCCGACTATTTCACTCCCGAAGCCGTTTTGCGTGAAATACTGAACGGCAATTCTTACGGAGTCGCCATGCAAAATTGGAGCGGGAGTGCCGCGGAATTTGAAACGCGGGTGGAGAAACTGTTGACGGGTTCTCCGGAATTTGCGGCCTTGTTAAAGGCGATCGAATCCGGAAAATCCAGCGCCGGCTTCCCGGAGATCGACATTGTGGAACTGGTGAAACAGCTGTCGAACAGCCCATCAGAAGAAGTCGATGCCATCCTTTCAGCTACCACCAGGACTCATGCTCGCGGAGACCTTCGCACAGCCTTCGGAATGATGGCACTGACACTGATCGCCACAGAAGTACCGGAGTTCCAGCCGGAACTGCTCCGAGGGGAAGTCTCATCCTATTCAGAAACCGGCGACACGGCTTCGGCGACGCTGACGATTCCCAATGAGTCTGCAATCCCGATCCGTTTCAAGCGGGAAGACGGTCGATGGAAGATCGACGCGATCGGCTCCAACGAACGCCTGCTCGAACGAATCAAGCCGCTCATGGAGAACCTGGAGAAGCAGAACGAGAAGAGCAAGGCTGAGCCCGCACCTGCGGTACAGCAGGGAGAGACGGGGGGTAGATCTTAGTTCTTGGTTCTTGGTTCTTGGTTCTGAACACTGAACACTGAAAACTGAAAACCCCCTAATAGGACTTCTGGAGTTCGGTCAGGCGGAGGATGCCTTGTTTTGCGAGTGACAGCATTTGATTCAAAGTCTCCTGCTCAAACGGCGCCCCCTCGGCTGTGCCCTGGACTTCGATGAACTTACCGCTGCCGGTCATCACCACGTTCATGTCCACTTCAGCGCGGCTGTCTTCGATGTAGTCAAGATCCAGAACAGGAGTGCCATCGACGACACCGACGCTGATGGCGGCCACGGTATCGGTCAGGATTGGTTTTGCACCCGCCACCTGAATTTGTCGGACGGCATCCGCCAGAGCAATGAAGCCGCCGGTGATGCTGGCCGTTCGAGTTCCCCCGTCGGCCTGGAGCACGTCACAGTCAATCGTCAGAGTATTCTCGCCCAGCGCTTGAAAATCGACGACAGCGCGAAGTGAGCGTCCGATCAGCCGTTGAATTTCGGTCGTGCGTCCATCCACCTTGCTGCGGTCTCGCTGCTTGCGAGGCGTCGTGCTGCCAGGCAGCATGTTGTATTCGGCAGTGACCCAGCCCTGAGGCGGCACCGTCGGATCTTTGGACTTGCGCCACGGAGGAAGCGACTTCTCCAGGCTGGCGGTGCACAGCACCATCGTGTTGCCGGCTTCAATCAGAACGCTCGCAAGCGAAGTTTTTGTGAAGCCTCGCTGAAGACGAATTGTTCGCAGCTGATCGGGCGTTCTTCCGTCATGTCGCATGAGTTATCGAACCTCGCCTGCAACCGGTTGTTCGGCTCGGACCGAACCAATCTGCAGCGCTGCAATAAATCCGATGGTGAAAACCATGTCGCTGATCAGAGTCCCCTTCAAAAATGGCAGGCCACTTTGATAACAGGTCATCAACCCTGCCACGGTGCGAGGATACATTTCCATCGCTGGGTGCGGCATGCACCATGCTCCAAAATTGCTGACTGCGAAAAACACGGCTGTTGCAAGCAGTGCCGTTCCCGCGGACTGAGGGATCTGCTTTGGCTGAATCGCATACGCCAGGCCGGCAATCAACACGTAGGCTGCATAATCAAACGACATTGAGCTGTAGAAGCCGTAGCCCGTCGATAGATGAATCAAACAATCAGTCAGCAATCGCACTGCGACTGGCAGGAGCACGGCAAACCAAAGTGGACGAACCACTGTGCCTGCCAGAATCGCAAATGCACTGATCGCAGAAAAGTTGTAAATCGGCATCGGGACAAGTCGCATCGAAGCCGCGACGGTGGCAGCGATCAGTACCAGGACAAAATGTGATGTCTTCATGAACAGGTTCCGAAAGTCGGCGAAGTGATTTCTGGTTTCAGATCATAGCAGGCAGAGGCCGCGAGTCGAGATGTCAGTCTCCAACGATCACGGCCAGTTCCGATTTCCGGGTGGCAGAACGGATTCTGCCGGCTTATGGATTTGAAAGGGACGGACGAGCCTTCGCGGCGGCCGCCTTCATTTCTTCCGCAAACGCTTTCACGGTCTTTGCCGCTTCGGCGGAGCTCCCGGCGTCAGCAATGCGTTTCACCATGGCCGATCCGACAATGACTCCGTCCGCAACGTTCGACAACCCTGCCACCTGATCTGGACCACTGATCCCGAAACCCACGGCAAGAGGAAGTCGGGACTGAGTTCTGAGAGATCGAAGCTGACTGGTCAGTTCCGCCGGCAGTTCCCGTCGAGCGCCAGTGGTTCCGGCGACGGAAATGCAATATAGGAAACCGGTAGACGCCTTCAGAATCTGCTGGGTGCGATGTTCCGTGGTGGTCGGTGCGATTAGCTGGACAAGATCCAGACCGTGTTTCTTCGCCAGAGCCCCTGTGTCATCCGCTTCTTCGGCCGGCAGGTCTGGAATGATGAGCCCGCTGAATCCCGCTTCCGCAGCCCTGCGAATAAACTCCGAAGGTCCATGTCGAAAGATGATCGCGAAAGAGACCATCGCGAGAACCGGGGGCAGCTTCTGGTCCTTCACCGAGGCCAGTGTCGAAAAGATCTGTTCGACCGTGACTCCTCGTTCCAGGGCTCTTGTGTACGACGCCTGAATCACCGGCCCATCGGCGATCGGATCGCTGTAGGGAAATCCCAGCTCGATCAAATCCACGCCAGCATCACGCAGTGCCAGGAGAACTTCGCGAGTCGTCGCGAGGTCCGGGTCACCGGCGGTCACGAAAGGCATAAACGCCATGCGGGACGACTTGACCGTTGACGAAAACACATCAGAAACACGGCTCATTGCAGAACGATCAGCTCAAATAAGAATCAAAGATTCAGCCTGCACCCCATGCGGTCCGGCCAAAAGATCGCTCACTCTAGCGTTGAACCTGACATTTCTCCAACACAGTGATCCAGGGACCCGAGAATTCCGAATCACGGCCCAAGGCACAAGGTCGTGACAAAGTAGCCATCACTCTCTGAGTGATGCTTTGCGATTCCCGGTGCACCCTTCCGCCGGCTGGACATCGTTCGGTTGCTGCAAGGCGGTGAAGAATCGCAGGTTCGTCACTCAGAGAGTGACGTCCACAATTTGCCACAAAACTTTCCGCCCTCCAGTATCACGCCGACCAAAGTAGCCATCACTCTCTGAGTGATGCACTGCGATTCCTTGGACAAGCTCTGGCCAGACGGACATCGCCTGCCAATCTTCTGCTCCGCCACCTGGTTTATCCAGGTGGGTCCACGGTCTTTGCACTTCCAGGTGTCGCTGGACGAATTCAGTCGGTGCTGGCAGGAGACTTCTGTTTTGCGTCTTGAAACGATGCGTTGTTGATTTGGCGTGTGCTTGTTTGAACGTGGAGAGCCGGGTAGTGCAAAAACCTGATTCCACCTGGGTAAACCAGGTGGCGGGGAATCTCGCCTTTCGTAGTCATCACTCTCTGAGTGATGCACTGCGATTCCAAGGGCAAGCTCTGGCCAGACGAGCATCGCATGATGGTTGTCGGCCGGTGAAGAATCCATCCGATGGCCTGTTCAGGTTGTGGTTGCGATTCTGCGGGGTTCGTTGTTGCGGATCATGCAGTTCAGGATTGCCATCGTGGCATCTGTGTTCATCCACACTCTGTCTTCGACGTCAGCCAACTTGTCAACTTCGCGGTCCATAGGGACCATCTCAGCTGTCGGTCGATCCGCAGACTCCCTGGACTTCACTCGAAGCCTGACTGCTTCTTCCCCGGTTTCCGGCATCAGGTTCGGAACCAGTACGCTGGTCAGGAGAACCTCTACTGCTCCTGAACTGGTGTTGGATGTGAGCGTGAAGTTTACCTCAATGCTCCACGGACTGAGTTCACTCGTTGCACTCACCGCACGGACCCATGCTCGATAGGTTCCGCGAGCGAGATCTGTGGCGGGTGTGAATGAAGTTCCGGTTAGTCCCGATTGATTGATGACTCCGGCTTGTGCGACATCCGTGCGGTTTACAAATAGGTTGTAGCTGGCAGCTCCGTCAATGGCCCGCCATGTAAACGCAGGCGTTCGGTCAGAACTCGTGGCCCCGGCCACTGGAGCAATCAAAGTCGGTCGTCCGCCGACGTAGATATCAGTCGCGGTTGAACCGCCGCTCTTGATGGGACCGATGTTCGCCGGACTCACGGCGACGGCCCACCAGCGATAGAGCCCATCCGTGAGATTCGACGCCGGAGTGAACGACGTTCCGGCAACCAGCTGTCCGTTCAGCACCATCGTGTTGGTCGAGAGGTTTCGCAGTGACACCTCGTAACTCGCGGCCCCCGTTACCGGACTCCAGCTGAACGTGGGAGCCCGGTCGAAAGTGCCGCTCAGCGGACCGATTGGTGTCGGCCCGGGAACGACAAGGAGTTCCTGCAGCACCGACCACGTGGCAAAATTGCCAGCAGCATCTTTTCCGCGAATCCATGCCCGATAGAGGCCCATCGCCAGATCGGTTGTCGGGGTCCACGATGTGCCAGTAATTTCCTGACGAATCAACTGTTGCTGGCCGGTCGATTGATTGTTGATCCACAGATCATACTTCGTGGCTCCCGGCAGAGCGGTCCATGAAAGCGTCGGCCGCGATGTGAGTTGCGTTCGCGAAATCGACTGCCACGTCGTCGGCGTCAGATTAGTGAAAAGTTGCGGTGCGCTCCAGTTGCCGGGCGTGCCATTGAAGATTGGCCGGATCCACATCCTGAACTTACCGATGGCCAAATCAACCGTCGGCGTGTACGAGTTGGTGCTGGCTGTCGCCAGATGAAATTGAGCCTGACCGGTACTCTCGTTGTTGATTTGAATATTGTACAGGGTCGCTCCGGCAATAGCCGTCCAGGTGAACGTCGGCCGCAGAGTGAACGCGTTGGGATTGGGTGAGTTCACACGGATACCCGGCGACTCGAACGCACCGATGTCAAGCACCGCCCCGCCCAGATGATCGCCGTCAAGTACGCGACCAAACTTGCCGCCCCGCTGGTCGCTGCCCAAAGTTCCCCCCGTTGAATTCACCGCCTGGGCGATGTCGCCAGAGTCGATTGCTGGGCTGCCAACCGCCAGGGCATATGTGGGAGTTGGGCCTCCATTGTCGCGAAGTGTGGTGTCGAGAATCGAGCTGATCGCACGTGTTCCAATTCCGTTGACACCGACGATGTTGCCGTTCACTCCGTCGATCAATCCGACCTCCGCTCCAGCGAACCCGATGAGGTTATGAGATGATGCCGAAGTCAGGTGTGCGGCATCAAGAGGCTGAGTTCCTGTGCCGACGAAGTTCCCGGCAACAATCGTGTTGTGCAGTGTGAGCAGGTCAGGATTTCCCGCCGCTCCTCCGTTTTCACCGATGCCATTTCCGTCCGCATCACCGCGGTTGTTCGTGATCGTGGAACTACGCACAGTCGTTGGTCCAATCAGTGCAAGCAGACCACCGACATGTCCCGTTGCCTGATTGCCTGAGATCGTTGTGTTGATCACCAGGTGCGAGACCCCAAAAAACTCAAGGCCACCTCCCTGATTCGCACTGTTGTTCAGAATCGCACTATTCTGAAGGACAAAGTTCCCATCAAAACACTGGATGCCGCCTCCCCCCTGACTGCCAGATTGATTACCACTCACAATAACTCTGTTCATCGTGAGGTTTTCGCCGTTCCTGACACCGGCGCCATCAAGCGCTGCCACGCCATTTCCTGCATCTCGAATTGTCAGATCACTGATCGTCACATCAATCAGAGACGTGGCCGAATTGTCAATCAGGAATACGCGGAACGTCTGGTGGTTGCCACTCACCGCCAACTGACCGGCACCGGGCCCTGTAATACTCACGCTGTCAGTCACTGTCAGTTGTCCGGACGACAATAGAATCGTCCCGGTCACGGCAAACGAAATCGTGTCCATTCCTGCGCTGGCATTTGCATTGGCGATGGCTTCACGCAGGCTGCCGGTTCCTGAGTCATTCAAATTCGTAACGGTGAACGCGGACAGCAGCGTTCGAACTTCCAGCGACTCTCCATTCATCGCCGGTTGTCGACGGCGGGACTTACGGAAACGCATTCTCCTGATGAACTTGAGTGAGTCCCGAAGCAGGCGGAACACGCGGCTTTGTACAGTCATGGAACAGATCTCTGGTGTTGTCAGACAAGCCGGAACCGGCACTACGGGCACATAGATACTATGGTACTATATGTGCGAAAGTGTATTCCGCCAGACACAGAGGACGAATTCGGACGGTGCTGGCAGGAGACTTCTGTTTTTCGTCTTGAAACGATGCGTTGTTGATTTGGCGTGTGCTTGTTTGAACGTGGAGAGCCGGGTAGTGCAAAAACCTGATTCCACCTGGGTAAACCAGGTGGCGGAGAATCTCGCCTTTCGTAGTCATCACTCTCTGAGTGATGCACTGCGATTCCTTGGGCAACGTTCCGCCGGACGGACATCGAGCGGTTGTTGCAAATCGGTGTAGAATCGCAGGTTCGTCACTCAGAGAGTGACGTCCACAATTGCCGCAAAACTTTCCGCCCTCTAGCGTCATGCCGGCCAAAGTAGTCATCACTCTCTGAGTGATGCTTTGCGATTCCGGGTGCAACCATCCGCCGGACGGACATCGAGCGGTTGCTGCAAGTCGGTCGAGAATCGCAGGTTCGTCACTCAGAGAGTGACGTCCACAATCTGCCGCAAAGAGTGATGGCTACCGTTGTTTGTTGAAGGAAATGGCTGGAGATGTCAAAAAACGCGAATAGTAAACGACCGTCCTCGGTTTACTGATGAAACTTCACTGTACATCGTTGCTCATTGCCCACTGCGACCGACGCTGCCAATTTTGTTGCTGGAAACACTCTATGACGACTCCCCAGGCTTTTGTCCTTTGTTTCGCACTGGCCACAGCGACCTGTCATCCTGCCGAGCTCTTTGCACAGCCACCTGGACCCGGCTTTGGTGGCCCGGGTTTTGGCCGACAGCAAGGCAGTCGAGAAAAGATCGAACCGGATAAGCTGCCGTTTGAGATGGGAGTCGCATCAGTCCCGGACCGAGAGACCTTTGAAAAGCTCTCCTACCAGGGGCCCGTTCGGATGGATACCTATCTGAGCGGCATCGAGTTCGTGAAGTTCATCATCGAAAATGCGATGACGGACAACGCGAAAACGTACTGGATGAATACTCAAAACTACCAGGCGCACCCTCAGTTTATGGGAGCCATTGGAATGCAGGGCGGTCCAGGCGGAGGCAGAGGACGCGGCGGATTTGGCGGACCCGGTGGTGGTCCAGGTGGCGGTGGTCCAGGTGGCGGTAACGGGACTCGGATGATGCGTGGCGCGGTCTGCTACATGCCTCGCCTTCGAAGCCCCAACGGAACTGTCGGCCTTTACATCTTCGACTTTCAGCCGAACGATCAGTATTCCTTCGAAGAGATCAAGTTTGCTCGGGACACCATCCTGAAGACGATGCCGTTTGTTGCCGGAAAGCTGGCCTTTCATCCGCTTCCCGGAAACGTCCGACTCTACGAATCAGAAAAGGACAAGTACGCGAATTCCGATGTGGCCGTGTATCTCGACAGCGACCTCTATGGTGACATCGCGTTCTTGCCGATGAATCCAGGTGAGTCTTTCGGTCGACTCGTCGTGATGGAAGGGACCTCGCTTCCCAGCCAGCGTGACATTGTGATCTGTCGGACGCTGCCAAATCAGATGCCTCGTGTTGCCGGCGTCATCACAGAAGTTCGACAGACGCCGCTCTCGCACGTCAATCTGCGAGCTGTGCAGGACAAGGTTCCCAATGCCTATGTGTCGAATGCTCTTCAGGCGGACGACGTGAAGTCATTGCTCGGCAAGTATGTTCGCTACGAAGTCAATTCGCAGGGTTACAAGATTCGTGAGGCCTCTCAGCAGGAAGTCGACACATGGTTCACCGCACTGCGTCCCACGGAACCTCAGTTGCTGAAACGCGACCTTGAAAAGAAGGAAATCCTTCCGCTTTCGAAGATCCAGTTTCAGGACTCGTCGGCGTTCGGCGTCAAGACAACGAACATCGCAACGATGCTCTCGTTTGGCTTTCCGGAAGGGACGGTTCCGAATGGTGCCGCTGTTCCGTTTTACTTCTACGACGAGTTCATGAAGCACAACGGCTTCTATGAAAAAGTGGCCGAGGTTCTGAAGAGTGAATCGTTTTCACAAAATCGCGAGACTCAGGAAGCGGAGCTGAAGAAAGTCCGTGAGATGATCGAGGGCGGTATGATGCCCGACTGGATGATGATGGCGATCTCCGACATTCAGAAGACATTCCCCGAGGGTACTCCGATTCGCTGTCGTTCCAGCACGAACAATGAAGACCTGCCCGGCTTCAGCGGTGCGGGACTCTATGATTCCTTCACGCATCGTCCTGATGAAGGACATTTGTCGTCGTCGATCAAGCAGGTTTATGCAAGCCTTTGGAATTTCCGCGCGTTTGAGGAGCGTGAGTTCTATCGGGTCGACCATATGCAGGTGGCGATGGGAGTTCTGCTGCATCCCAACTACAGCGACGAACTGGCCAACGGCGTGGCCGTGACCGATGACGTTCTGTACGAGACCGATGGCAATTACTACGTGAATGCTCAGGTCGGCGAAGACCTCGTGACGAACCCCGATCAGGATTCGTCACCAGAAGAAGTACTGCTGGGCTGGTGGAAGGAAGATGGCCAGCAGGTCGTGCGCAAAGCGGCGGATGGAAAACCGATCCTCAGCCAAAATCATCTTGAAGATCTCCGAAAGTACATGGCCAAAATCCACGGACGTTTCCAGAAGCTCTACGGCAAATCAGACACCGACAAATTCGCCATGGAGATCGAATTCAAGATCACAAAGGACGGCAAAGTCGCCATCAAACAAGCACGCCCCTGGGTGTTCTAAGTGTGGCTCGTGTCTCCGACGCGAGTACTTCCTCCCAGTTTCACGGCTCGGCAGGAGCCTCGACCTCCTAGCAAACATCCTTCTATCAGGACTCACTTCGAAGAATCTTCTCCATCGCACGACCCTTGGCGAGTTCATCCACAAGTTTGTCGAGATACCGAACTTTCTGCGTCAGTGGGTTTTCAATCTCCTCGACTCGATAGCCGCAGATGACTCCTGTGATCAGGTGAGCATTCGGGTTGAGTTTCGCTTTGCTGAAGAACTGCTCGAACGTCGACTTGTCCGCGATGTGCTTCTGAATGGCTTTCTCAGTGAACCCGGTCAGCCAGCGAAGCACTTCGTGCAGTTCCTCTTTCGTTCGCCCTTTCTTCTCGACCTTCGCGACGTAGTGCGGGTAGACCGAAGAAAATGTCATTTGAGCAATACGTTCGTCGTGGCTGGCTGAGTTACCCATGGCATCGCTTTTCAGTGTGTGAGTGGAACGATCAGAGATTGGAGACGGCGTTTCTTAGCGGCAGGCAGGCTTGTCAGCTCCAGGCAGGAAGTCTGGCGACTTCCACTACATTGAAGAACACGTCCGAATCATACGGAAGTCTTCTCCAGGAGGGCACTGAGTTTTGCGACGCCTTCGGAATTGCCGAATGCAAACAGGCTGTCACCCGGTTCAATCACCAGATGACCTGGTGGCGGGAAGATCTTTTGGCCGTTGGATTTTCGAACGCCCAGCAGCATGATTCCTGAATCTCTGAGCCCCGATTCGCTCAGCTTGCGACCGACCAAAACAGAATGAGCCGGGACCTGAACGTCGGCAATCTCCCAGTCAACACCTTCCGACTCAGCGACTTCGACAAAGTTCTCAATGCTCGGTGAGAGCATAAAGCGAGCCATTCGAATCGCGCCGGAGGACAGCGGGTTCATCACGCGGGTTGCTCCGGCCTGCATCATCTTCTGAGCCGCTCGATCATCACTGGCTCGCGCGACAATCTGCAGTTTGGGACACAGCAGTCGCGCGGAGAGGACGACGTACAGATTATCGGGATCCGTTGGCAGCACCGTCGTGAGGCCGCGCGCAGAACATATTCCGGCTTTCAGCAGGATCTCGTCCTGAGATGCGTCACCGCAAATAAACTTCCAGTGCCGCGCTCGAAATTCTTCGTCGAAGACGGCCGGATTTTCGTCCACAACCACAAATGGCTGGCGACGCGTTTCGAGGTACTCACAAAGAGTGGCGCCCATACGTCCGTAGCCGCAGACGATAAAGTGATTTGTCAGCTTGGAGATGTCATTTTCCATACGTCTACGCTCCAGGACAGCCTTCAGGTCCGTGTTCATCAGGATCTGACCGAACTGCACAACACCGTAAGTGACGACCCCGACTCCGCAGCACAGATAGACCATGATGAAAATCTTTGTGCCGTCCGTCAGCGGATTGGGTTCGCGGCAACCCACCGTCGTCAGCAACACAGTCGACTCATAGAAGCAGTCGAGCATCGGTTGCCCGGTCAGAATGTGCAGCCCGACACCGCCAATCAGCAGCAGCGCCAGAATCAGCATCGGAATTTGCAACAGCTTGCGCACGAACGGTCCCTGTTCCCTGCACTCGATCGCCGTGAATCAAATGGGCTGACTCCTTCAGCCCCCCGGCCCTCGGCCCGTGATTTTCGGCAAAGAGAGTGTGCCGAAAAATGACAATCAGGACCAGTTCAGTCCTGATCTTTCTGCTGAGTCTAGTTTTCAGTGTTCAGTTTTCAGTGTTCAGTTTTCAGTGTTCAGTTTTCAGTGTTCAGTTTTCAGTGTTCAGTTTTCAGTGTTCAGTTTTCAGTGTTCAGTTTTCAAATCTCAACTCTCAAATCTCCAGCCTCCAGCCTCCGACCGGCCCACGATTTTGCAAAAACGGCGATTTTTGGCGGCCGGCAATCGAGTTCTGAGCTTGACCCAAAAGCATCTTTCCGCGCAGGGCGGTAGGAAAATCTCCCCGTGGCGCGGCAGTTATTGCCGCAGTCACAGCAAACTGGCGCGCGGATTTTCCGACGGCTGGTCAGCATTCTGTCATCAGGATGGACGCGAATTTGGATCTGTGTTAACTTTTCGCCTCCCTGCGTCGAAGCCTGAAGAAGGCGAGGTTACAAGTGTGAGCAGAGCTCCTCGTGTAACAGGACGTGTGATTCATTTGTTCTCATCGGCATGGAGGCCGCAATGGGATTGAAGCGAACTAATCCGCAGTCCGCCGGAAACGGTGCACCATCCATGATGGATGCATCGCGCACTCAGATCCGCTGGCTGATTCGTCGTGATATGGACGAAGTGCTCTCGATCGAACGAGGCAGCTTCCAGTTTCCATGGACCGAAGAAGAATTCCTGTGCTGCCTGCGCCAGCGCAACTGCATAGGCACGGTGGCAGAGCTCGATCATCGAATCGTCGGATTCATGATCTACGAACTCCACAAGTCCATGCTGCGAATCCTGAACTTCGCGGTTGCCCCGGATGTCCGTCGCAACGGCATCGGGCGACAGATGGTTCAGCGTCTTGTCGACAAACTCTCGCAGCAGCGTCGTCGCGAAATCGTTCTCGAAGTGCGCGAAACCAACGTGCCTGCTCAACTGTTCTTTTCCAACGCCGGCTTCCGAGCCGTCACGGTTCTTCGCCGTCACTACGACGATACGTGCGAAGATGCGTACTACATGCGTTATTGCCTGAATGAAGACGAGGCCGTGTCGTTCATTCCTCACAACCGACTGTCCGAACTGGACGCGGCCTGATTTCGGGCGAAGGTTGCCCTGAGCCAGGATCACTCAGACGCTGACCGAATCTTCGGTCAGCGTTTTTTCTTGCGCCGATCTTTCTTCGGTCTGGACGATTTGCCGTTTCTCCGTTCGAACGCAGAACCGGAAGGGCTACCGTCTTTCTGCCGGCGTCCTTTCGATCGGCTTCCCTGATCATTGCGGTCAAAGTTCGGACGGCGTGAGTTCTCCGACCGGTTCCGTTTGATCGCTGTCTGCTTCTCGGACAGCCGAAGCTCCAGCTGTCGTCGATCAATATCAACCGCCGCAATGACGACTCGAATCGGATCGCCGAGGCGGAATTCTCTCCGAGTTCGGCTGCCCGTCAGCGTTCTGGTCGTCGGATCGAAAACGTAAAAATCATCCGACAGTGCGCTCAGGTGCAGCATTCCTTCGGCCGGAATCTGGATTCCCTGACAGAACATTCCGAAGCTCTCGACCCCGGTGATGAACGCATCCATCTCTTCGCCGATTCGGCTCGACATGTAACGCAGCAGTTTGATGCGGATCAATTCGCGTTCCGCACGCTCAGCACGGCGTTCTGTGAAGGAACAGTGTCGTCCAAGTTCAAACAGCACGTTGGCATCGGCCGCCCGAACTCCGCCTTTTCGAGCAAGCTGGTCGACGAGTCGATGAATGGTCAGGTCCGGATATCTTCGAATCGGACTGGTGAAGTGACAGTATTCTTCCTCGGCAAGAGCGTAGTGCCCTGTTTCTTCCGGGGAATATTCGGCCTGCCGCATGCTGCGAAGCAACGCGTAATTCACCGCTCGCTCTTCCGGTTTGCCGGCAAGCCCTTTGATCAGCGACTGAAGTTCATGCCGGCTTTGCGGCTTCTGAAGAGACAGCCCCAGTCCCTGACAGAACTGCTGGAAGTTATTCATCTTCAGCACATCAGGGTCACCATGAATGCGGCGAAGAAATGGGATTCGGCGAGCGTCGAGCATTCGAGCCACCGCGATGTTTGCCGCCAGCATGAACTCCTCGATGATCTCATGGCTTTCGTCATGGTGTCGTTCATGAGCCCCGATGACAGCTCCGTTTCGATCAAAGTCGATTTCGACTTCCGGAATTCCCATCTGCAGCGAGCCCTGATCGTAGCGACGCTTTCGCAGCAGCATGGCCAGTTCAAACATGTTCGCCAGCAGATGCCGGATCGGTGCGGTAACTCCGGCCGCCTGCTGACGAGGATTCTGGATAATCGGCATCACTTCTTCGTAGGCAAATCGGCGAGCGACTCGAATGGCCGTGTTGGCCACATCACTGCCAACCACGCTTCCCGCAGCGTCGAATTCAATGAAGACCGTTTTGGTGTAGCGAACCTGATCCTGCTGCAGACTCGCCAGTCCGTTGCTGATCAGTTCCGGCAGCATGGGAATGACATGTCGAGGCAGATAGACGCTTGTTCCGCGTTTGCGGGCTTCACGGTCAAGAAGGCCGTCTTCCGGAACAAAATGAGCGACATCCGCGATGTGTACGCCGAGATGCCAGTGGCCGTCTTCGGAGCGTGTCAGTGAAATTGCATCATCAAAGTCCCGCGCGTCCACAGGGTCGATCGTGATAATCAACTCGCCCGTCAGATCGGTGCGGTCTGAAGGAACCTGATCCGAAAAGGTGTCGGCCTGCCGTCGAGCTTCTGCGAGCACGTCCGGTCCGAACTCATGAGGAAGTCCCATGCTGCGGATGACCGTCAGAGTATCGACTCCAGGATCACCGCGCTTTCCAAGGACTTCTGTCAGCACGGCCTGTCCGGAGCGACCTTCGGTGGGAAACCGAAGCATCTCAATCACGACTTTGTCGTCAGGCTGAGCACCCTTGGCCCCTGGGTCACCAACATGCACCGGACTGTTGAACGCTGTTCCGTCGATGCGGACAAATCCCTGACCGGCGGATTCAAAGTATGTGCCGACGAAGATACTGGTGGCTCGTTCGACGACCTTTTCGATCGTCCCGCATCGCTGGCCGTTGCTTCGACGTTTCGCCGAAAGCCGGACCATGACCTCGTCGCCGGTCTGCGCATCTCTGACATCACGAGCACTGATGTAGATGTCACCCTGTGCGGCCTGACCATCGCGAGCGGATGGAATCACAAAGGCCGCACCACTGCTGATCTTGCGAAGGATCCCGGACACCAGTCCCACGGATCCTCGTATCCTCATCCTTCCCTGTTTGTCTTGCCGTATCCGCCCTTCTTCAATCAGTGTTGCAAGGGCTTCCTTAAACACCGGCAGCTGCTTCTTCTTAATACCCATGGCTTTCGCCATGATCGACATGGTCACCGGGCGATAATCCACGGCTCCCGTCTCAGCCAGAATGGCTGATTTCATTGATTCAAGTTCTGTTTCGTTCATCTTCATTTACCATTTTCTTTGACTGTCGGATCCGTTGAGCGTATCGAGATCATTGGCCTCCGAGAATTGAGGTGACGTTTCGTGAGTGAGATTCAATGGAATCGCGTACGTTCCAGAATCAGGTCAGGATGACCGATCACTCAGAAAACAGGAGATTCAGCGATGAAAACGCTGATTTTCTGCAGGGCGAGACAATCACCCTCGGCGACGCAGTGGGTGATATCCGGTCGGAATCCCACGCTAGCTGCGGAATGATCTCACCGGACGGCTCGCGCGGTGAAGGACCATGTTGTTGATCTCGCCAGAGACCCTACGGCTTCGTTGATCAATGGAACTCTGGCGAGTTCCACTACAACTCTGCAGGTACGCAATTCTGCAGTCGGGGGGCACAGTCAACACAATTGTTAGGCCCCTTGAGGATCGATTTTTAGCGATCGCTTTTTGCCTCATTGATCTCATGGACACAGGCCAGATCACGAGGTTCGCGCTGATCGTTGAATTTTGCTAGTCCCCGTGCTCGACCGAGTTCACTGCATTGATGGCGGGACAGAAATCAACGACCAGCAGGTCATGGTCAGAAGCTCTGGACGCAATCACCTGCGCTGCCTTTGGCTCAAAGTGAGAACTGTGAAAGACGTAGTCGATTCTGAGCCGCAGTTCGCCGGCTCCTCAGTGTAGAGCGATTGTCCTCAATCGCTTTCACCAGGAAGGAATCGCAAACGGCTGAGGACAGCCGTTCTACACTTTTGTAGCGGAACGGCGCAAGCCGTCCGGTGAATTCACGAGGCAGACTCACCGGAGGGCTCGCGCCCTGCCGCTAAAACCACAACGTTTCTGCCGCTGAAATCCCCGCGGCCGAAGGCATCTTACCTGAATTACCTCCGATTCCGCGTCTTCACCACCAAAACCACCATACGTTCCCCTGGTTACCTGAACAAATCAAAACTCCTCTTTGCGCCATCGGCGGAATTTGCTACTTAGCCGCTCATGCGCTGACATGCGCTCCGCGGGAGGCGGTGCGCAGGAAGTTCCCGGCGCGGGAAGGGATTCCCATGCAAAGCTCAATCTGGAAGCTGCTGACGGCAGTTGGCATTATCGCTATTGGAACGCTTGTGGTGCTGCAGGTGCAGCATCGTCTTCCGGGGCTGCGCCCACCGGCGGAAAGTGTTGCGCAGGTTCCTGCTGCAGGAACGGGGGAAGGCGACGAAACGACCTTCACGCCGGACACTTCGACCGAATTTGACAGCGTCCTGGATGAAGCTGCGCGCAAATCTGCATCAGGTACCCATGTCGCCTCGACAGACGGAATCAATGATCCTGGTCCGCCAGCGCCTCCGGAGTCAGTCGATCAGACGTTTGTCAGCGCCCGCCGAACTGTGAAAAAGGACCAACTGACCGACGAACCAAATCCTTTTGCGCTCGAAGAACCCAGCAACGCAGGATCGGATTCCGTCCCTGTTCTGCCGGCTGGACACTCAGGTGAAGAAACTCCTTCGATCAAGCCTGCGACATTTGAAGGCACAGCAGACAAGACTGCATCAGGTGGACCAGCAGGGGCCGGTTCTCAGGAAGAATCGACTCCTATCCTGCCTGTCGCTGATGATTCGAATCCATTTCCGGATGATGCGTCGCCTTCAACCCCGACAGCCGGCGCTGCGCAGAAGGAAGCTGCAGTCCCTTCTCTTGATGCGGCCGCTGCAACGGAAAAGACCTTTGAAACTCCAGAAGCCGTCACACCGGCATCTCCAAAGTCGGCACCAGGTGCTAAGCCTGATGGCATCCTGTTCTTTGGCAAAGACGAAGGGACCACCGGCTCACCGGAATCGAAATCCGCGAGTGGCAACGCCGCCGCGAGAAACTCAGCCGGCACAAATGCGAAGTCATCAGCTCCCACGGAGCCTGCTGCGAAGCCTTCGAATTTTGAATCGGACAGCGATGTTCCAATCATGATGGTTCCTGAACCAGTGCCATCCGTCACGCCGTCTGCTTCCTCATCCAAATCTGCAACGAAGTCGGCTGCTCCAGCCGTTGCCGAACCCAATCCGTTCGAATCTGATGGGCCAGTGAAACCGGCAGCACCGAACGCAGGCACATCGGCAGCCGCTCCGGAACCATCTCCGTTTGACTCCGATACCGACATCCCGGCGAAGACCCCACAACCGAAAGCGCCAGCACCAAAGGCCGCGACGCCGAAGTCGGCAGCAAACAGCGCTGGTGACCCATTCTTCGATGGCGGGGACACGCCAACATTTTCACCATCCGAAAACTCGAAGTCGCGGTCTGCTCAAACACCAACACGTGACCGACGAGTGACTCCGGCGGGGGCTCAGCAGTCTGCGGAATCCAAGACGTTTGAGATCGATGCTGATGAGCCGAGTTTTCCGCCGGCGAAACCAGCAGATTCTGAGAGCGCACCTCGAAACTCTCGCGGAGGCAGCGGCGGCCTGACGGACAATCCATTTAACGATGATCCGAGCGACGAGGCTCCGAAACTTCCGGCGGCCGATGAAGACTTTCCTCAGCCGGAATATCCCCGGGAGACCACGCCGGTTCGTCCGGACCGATCGGGACGCGATGATTCGTCATTTGGTGACGAGTCCCCGTTTGGTGGATCGGGTGACTTGCCGGAAGCCGATGAGCGACCTTCCAACACGCGACCTCTGCCGGCGACCGAAGATGAACCTGCAAGTCGTCCTGGTCGAGACGGCAGCAAGCTGGGTCCCGCCACGACGCGAACCGTGTCTGAAGTCATGCGGCCTCAGCTAACCATCCAGAAGAAGGCTCCGGAGAGCGCCGTTGTGGGCGTGTCTCATGAGTACAAAATTCTGGTCTCGAACGAAGGGGATTCGCCGGCATTTGATGTGATCGTGGAAGACGACCTGGGACTCGCCGCGGAATACATCAGTTCTCGGCCAGTTGCAGAGTACAACCAGTCCAATGGTCAGCTGTCGTGGAATTTTGCTGAACTCGCTCCCCGCGAAACACGCGAGATCACGGTTCGAATCAAGCCAACCGGCGAAGGCACTCTGGACGGAGTTGCGACTGTTCGATTCAAGGCTCAGGTCCGTTCCGCCACTGTGATTAAGTCTCCAAAGCTGGAACTGGAACTGAATGGTCCACCTGAAGTTAAGGTGGGTGACGAAGTTCGCCTTGAGTTCGCAATTCACAACCGTGGCACCGGTGACGCATCAGACGTTGTTCTGCGAAGCGTTCTTCCTCCTGGACTTCGACATCCGGAAGGCGGCGACCTCGAGTATGAAATCGAAACGCTCCGTGCCGGGGCGAGCGAAGTGGTGGATTTGACCGTGGTCGCCGCGGAGCCTGGTGATCAAATTCGAGTCTCCGCGGAGCTGACTTCGGCGGGCGTCCAGGTCACAACGTCTCACACGGATGTGAAGATCGTCGGCGCTCAGCTGAGCATTGAGCGGCTTGGTCCGGAAAAGCGATTTGTGGGCCGGACAGCTCAGTTCCAGAACATCATTACCAACGAAACAAACTTTGAAGCAACGAATGCCGTGGTCATTGAACAGGTTCCGGAAGGAATGCGGTTCATCGCTGCCAGCAGCGGTGGCTCATACAATCCGGACACTCGCCGCATTCGCTGGGACATCGCTCGGCTTGCACCTGGCAAGCAGTCAGTTCTGGAAGTCGAATTGTCAGCTGAGACAGCCGGCGAAATGGAGTCGATGGTTGAGATCACGGAGTCAGCCGGGTTCCGCACGCGGGCTCGTGAAAACACGATCGTCAAAGTGGAAGATCTGCACAACGTGACGGCGGACATCAGTCGTCAGGACAAGCCGGTCGCCATTGGCGAAAAGTTTGGATTCACGATTACGATTGATAACCGAGGAACCGCGATCGCTCGCAACGTTGAAGTGGCCGTTCAGATTCCGCCGGATATCAAAGTCCTGGCCGCTGGAACCAGGGATGTCCCCGGCAACCTGGTAGAAGGTCGCAACATCGTTCGATTCGCCACCGTGCAGGCCATCCGACCGAACGAGAAGATGACATTTACGATCAAGCTTCAGGGCCAGGCCGCCGTGAAGAACGCCGTCGTACAGGGTTCACTGAAGTACGACGAAATGGCCGAGCCACTGATTGTTTCAGAATCTGTGACTGTCTTCGACGATCGTCTCTAGTTCATGACTTCATTCGCAATTGCAGCAGCCCAGGTCGCTTCATACTGCGAAGAGATTGAACTGAATATCGAGACACATGTATCCGCCGCACAGGTTGCCGCGGACCATCAGGTTTCGGTACTGATCTTTCCGGAGCTGTCGCTGACGGGCTACGAGCCTGAACTCGCGGAAGCACTTGCGATCGATGTGGACGACAGGCGGCTTGACTCCCTCTCACAGTTAGCGCTCGTTCACAACATGACGATCGTCGCTGGAGCACCCGTCCGCAGCGGGACAAAGAGACCGTGGCTTTCTTCCATCATCTTTCATCCCAATGGTCAGCGCAGCTGTTACGCAAAGATGCACCTTGGGAGCGATGAGCCCACATTCTTCGAACCGGGGACACGACCCGGAATCGTGGAAGTCTCCGGAGTCAAAATCGGAATCGCCATCTGCGCCGATTCCTCAAAGGCATCTCACCCCGCGTGGTATCGAGCAAGCGATTGCCGGGTTTATGCGGCAAGCGTGTTCCTGACTGAGCAGTGGTACGCCGGAGACACACCTCGACTTCAGAGCTACGCACAGCAACATGAGATGCTCGTCGTCATGGCCAACCACGGCAACTCCAAAGGCACCCTCCCCTCCTGCGGCCGCAGCACCCTCTGGCTCCCCAACGGCCACATCGGCCTGACCGCCGAGGACACCGCACCGTGCCTGCTCATTGCTCAGCAAACAGCAACCGACTGTTCCTGCACCAGAATCGCTCTGTGATCGCTGAAACGAGGCCCCCAAAACATATACCCTTCTCCCCGCATCGGGGAGAAGGTGGCCGCAGGCCGGATGAGGGGCCGCTGATCTGCACGAGCCTGTAGTGGATCTCACCAGAGATCCCATGACTCTTGCGGATGAAAGCAACTCAGGCCAGCTCCGCCTTCACCAAACTCCGCCCCGTCTCTCATTGCGGCACCACCGCAAAACGCCGCTGAACAATCGGACCCGCAACCGGAAGGTGCGCTATGGCAACGATGGTTGTGAGATTGCGATCAGACGTCGCCTTGCCGGAACTCGCTGCGATCTGTCCGGCCTGCCGAAATCGGCGATGACACCCGACACGGTTTTGTCAGGAGAGAACGGTACCCAATCCCGGCTAAGCTCTTTACGATCCCGGAACTTCGATCCTTCAAACGCAGGTCTGTCACTGATGGCCTTCAACGGGAGTCCGGACGTAAATGATTCGCAATCAAAAATTGGCACAGTGGATTTTGCTGGTTGGACTGGTAAGTTCGCTTGGCTGTGAAGGCAAGACTTCGGCTCCAGCTCCGTCGGCGGAACTGTCGACTCAAAAACTGAATGAACTAACACACCTGGCTCCGGTGTCAGAAGCTGATGCGGAAGTGATTCGGAAAGCAGTCGAGGCTGCAGTCGCAGAACAGAATTCCGCTGCGTTCCAGGCGCTGATTGATGAATCGACTTTGATCAGCCGAATTCTGGCTGGCATCGACGTCGACCCAAAATTCCGGAACGATTTCACAGCCGGGATCAGACATTCTGGAGGAGTCAAAAGGCTCACCGACGAGATCATACAGGGCGCTCAGGCTGGTGGCAGCTACAGTTTTGTTCGCATGGTGAAGACGGGTGATGAAATTCGGCCAATGTTTCGAATGGTTCCGGCGGAAGGCGGTGTGAATCATCACGAACTGATTCTGTCAAAGAATGCATCCGGCCAGCCAATGATCGCTGACATTCATGTGCATCTCACCGGCGAACCCGTTAGTCAGACAATTCGGCGACTGGCGCTGCCGGCCATCGCACAGCAAAACTCCGGAATCCTCGCTCGTCTCACAGGTGCTGAAGCCGAAGTCGTCAAGCAGTTCAAAAAGTTGATGGAAGCCAATCAGCTCATGCAGGCGGGCAACCATACTCAGGCACTGACGGTTCTGAATTCCCTGACCGGAGAGCTCCAGAATGACAAAACAATTCTGCTGTTGAAACTTACGGCAGCTCAACAGGTTGATGAGGCAGCATACGTCGCCACGATTCGGGAACTGGAACGACTGTATCCGGAAGATGTTTCCAGAGATTTGCGATCCATCGATCTGTTGATCGTTCAGGAACGCCATGAGGACTTACTCAAGGCAATTGATCGGCTGGTGTCCAGCGTGCAGGATCCGTACCTGAACATCTACAAAATCGATGCCCTGATCGCGCTGAACCGACTGGAAGAAGCCCGCTCAACAATGACCCAGATTCGTCAGGCGGTCCCGGATGTGCTTCATGTTTACTGGACAGAAGTCGGCCTGCTGCTGAAGCTGAAAGATCATGCCGCGACCGCTGCTTTGCTCGATGAGATCGGTGAGAAATTTGGAATAGATTTTGGCGACGTTTCAACCATCGCTGAGTACGCCGATTTCGCAGCGTCCGACATCGGCAAAAAATGGATGGCGAAGCAAGCCGGCAAAGCAACGCCTCCAGAGCAGCAATAACAGCTCCAATCGGAACCGCGATCGTTGTCCAGTGAACTGGGCGGCGGCGAGGTTTGCGAGGCATGAATCGCTCTCCACCTCCGACATAGGTACGGGGAACGCCGCGATTCTGAAATTTTACAAACCACCCTGATACAGGAACTTCTGAAATCCGGCTAAGATGCGGCTGATGTCTTCGGCCTTGCCGAGATCGGCGACGGCGTCGGACATGGAGTTGTTGGTACCGGTGGCAAGAGTCAGCAGGATTCGGTCATTGCCTTCACTGATCGCGTTGAGTGCTCGTTCGATCGCGATGTCCTGGTAGTACCGCCCCTGAAAGTATCCGCCGCAATCTTCAAACGGGATGGACGCAAAACGATCCCGCCAATGGTTCGCGATGGCAAAGGTCTTGTTCCAGAGTTCATCGGGCGACGGAAACGAAGGCACTTCGCCTTCGTGGCCGGTCTCCATGTCGATGCCGTAGATGCCTCGGCCGTTAGTGGCAAAGGTGTACCGCAATTGAAGCTTGTTCGCGTAGTCTTTTGCCTGACTGACGCCTTCCGTCAATTCTTCATCCCAGGCCTTCGCTTCAACGGCTGCCAGCTTGGTGTTCTTGTACTCCAGGACGTAGTCAGCCTTCAGGGCATTCCCGCGCCGCCCTCGCCCCTCCAGCCGGCCCAGCGTGATTGGGTACTCACGGCGAATTCGACTTCCAGCAACGACGCCCCAGCCAGCCGCAGCAAGTGACGGATTGATGCGTTCCGCTCTGGTTTCGGCTTCGTTCATGGGCATTCTCAGGTTTGCAATTGAAGAAGTAACCCCAATACAGAAAAGGATTTGCGACTATTTTTCTACCGGGTTACCGCTAGCGATAAAACACTCTAGGCCCAAAACGGCAGGTAGCGGGCGTACCGAGTGGACATCGATTCGGAAGCGTCCTGCTTGATCAGACCAGCATCTTTGGCTGCCATGATGACCGTTGAGACCGTCGCCACTTTGTTTTCATCCACACCAAAACGCGTCCTCAATGATTGGTTGGACATTGTTTTCCCGCTGACATACTGCAAACAGCAATGCTGGTAACAAGCACGAATCCGATCGGATCGCGACATTTCCGGAAACTCCTGATGAGCGAACAAGATTGCCGTTGTACGCAATTCACCCGCACGAAAATCCGGGGCCGGTAACTGGAAGAACTCGGCTGCCGTGATCACTTTATCGATGCCACTCCCTTTCTCTTCACAAATTCCCATCCTTCTCATCAGATCTGCGAGTCTTTCATTCCGCGATCTGTACTCATCGATGAACCGCTCTACCTTGATTGGTGGAAGTCCCGGATTGGAGATCTCTACGCGATCATCGTACATCTCAATCATCACGGATGTCCCTGTCATAAGAAAATCCTGATGAACAAGGGCATTGGCGATCAGTTCGCGGAGCGCCTGTTTAGGGAACATCTTGACTTCTTCACGCACGGCCTGTTCGATGAATCGATTCTGCGGTGCAGCCGAATGTACGAAATCCACAAGCGATTCGAATCCGATGGCATATCCGCGATTGCCCGGCTTGTCATCTTTCGTTTTCAGCTTGTTGATGCCATCGTAAATCACTACTCGCACTGCTTTCCTTGCCAAAGCAGGCGAAAAAGCGTCAAGCTTCTTGGCGAACAAAACAGCAGCCAGGTTGGAAATCTCCCAACCATTGCCATCTTCTCGGATCAGGCCATCTCCAGTCAGCCGCTCCAGCACACCGGTTCGTTGAGTGGGATATGGCAGCTTTAGCAAATCGAAGTAACCCTGAGTATCCAACATCGCAATTACGTCATCGTCTGCCGCCGCAGACATTGCTGACTGCGAGAGCCAATCCGGCTGCCCCTCAGCAAAGATCGTTCGCAAACGATCTTCACTCATTGGTACCAGTTCTTCCCCGGAACGCATGAGATACGCACCTTCGTACTGGTACGCCGTGCCAAGGGGACGGCTGGGAATTTGAAAAACAATGACTCTACCGCCGGGGTGTTGAACTTCTTCAACCTCCACGCGAAACTTCAAGGTGCTAAACAGCTTTGCTGCCATACCAACGGGATCGTTGACTGCGGCCGTGCCGACCACCTTCCGAGGCGGCTTGTCCTCGATCCCAAGTAGCAGATGTCCGCCACCTTCATTGGCCAGGCCCACGCAGTATCGGCAGAGCTTTCGACTATCCAAGCCATCCTTTGCCTCCTTGAACTCCAGATTCTGATGCTCTGAACGCGCGGCTCGCCATTCGTCAATTTGTGCTGGAGTAATTGTCATTCCCTACCCCTTCACCAGCTTGAAACTCACTTGATACCGAAAGAACGTGATGTTCGGCGTCATCGTCAAGGCTCGGCGGATACGTTGGTCGTCTTCGTGAGCAATGATGGCCCCGAGTACTGTCTGGTTGTCCTCCGCAAGTTCGTCCTTCACGTAGCTCATGTAGCGAAGTGTCTGACCGACCACCGCGTCGCTGGCTCGGCCTTTCTTCAACTCCACGACCAGCAGGCGTTGCTTGTCCTTGCTGATGGCCAGGATGTCCAGAGGCCCGGTGTCGGTTTGATACTGCTGAGCCAGTTCGCCGTCTTCTTCGTAGATGTCGTAGTCCTTGCCAAGTTCCGTGTGTGCCCAGTTCTTGACGAGAAACTCTTCCAGATGCGATTCTAAAGCAAATGAGGACGCATCTTCGACTGACGAATCGTTCGTGAACAACTGCGGACCACCGGCACCATTGATGAGACGCTCCAGTTCTTCTGCATGCTGTGAGATATCACTGACTGTTCCAATTGACCCCGTTGAGTTTCGCAGGCCCTCACTCATTACATTTCGTGCGATCGTCACATTAAGCCAACGGACGGGCCGACGATGGCAGAGTATTTTCCCCGATTCGTAGTAATATTCTCCGGCGATCTCGGCAACGCGATATGAACCCTGGCCATCCGGACTGACGACAACGTCACCTTTCTTGAGACCCTTCGAAACCGTCCAGAGGGCACCGCAAGCCAGTCCAGCACTGATCTTTGTCTTCTGTGGATGAGAGGCGAGGAACACTGGAATGAACTCTCGATTGAACTCCCTCCAGTCTTCTGGCAGCTTGTGTGTAAGGTCCTGAGCAATTCCAAAATCCGCTCCAATGAAACTACCTGCGAAACACTCCTGAGCGAATATGCTCTTTTGGCCCAACATGACATGGTTGTAGCGTTTCATTTTTACACCTAATTGGAAAGAGGCGGCACTATCCGACGCCGCGTCCGATTTGCATCGACTGTGGCTTCCGCCTGAGAGCCAAAGCGGAGTTCATCGATGTGGTCAATGATCTCTCGCAGGTTGTAACCGCTCTGAATGCGGTTCGTGATCTCGCCGAAGATCTCCCCGATCTTGTACTCGATCGTGTTCGGCCCGCTGGCCTTCTGCTTGAACGACTGCAGGTACGGGAACAACCTGTCAGTCACAAACTTTGTGAGATCATCGCCGACCATGGCGACGTTGTGGTCAATCTTGCCATCCTTCCCCTTCGGTGTCGACCATGTTTCCCAGCGGTACGGCTTGTCGAGGATGTGCGTGTACTTTCTGCCTTCCAATTCCGCTTCTGTGGCCTTGTCTCGTTCCAGAGCGTCCAGATACTTCAGGAACAGCAGCCAGGACGATTGTTCGGTGTAGTCCAGTTCACTGGCACATCCGGCTTCCTTGCGAAGAACGTCGTCGATGTTTTTGAAGGTCTGTTCGAACATGAGCCTGCGGTCGTGTTTCTGCTTCCTTTCACGACGTTGCACGCACGTCGGAGTGGATGGATCGTGGGTTTTTCAGCGTTGTTGAGTGCCATCGTCAGCATCACCTGACGGGGAGGACAGTTTACTCTGAAAACTCACTGATGGAACTGAACACACGACGAGTGTTCGAAGCATGCCGTGTGAACGTAGCCACTGCACAGCAACCTTGGAGCCCGTGGCTGGGTTCAAGGTAAATGGTACCCAGCCAGGATTGTGCATTGCATACGAGCAGTGGAAACTGCATCCACGGTCAGTCATTCGTCCCAGAAGGGTCTTCCAGTGTCAGAAAAGAACCGGAAAAGCACTTGGTGGCTGATTCAATACGCGAAGATCGTTGCGGTGTCACCGTCGCTAAATGCATCGAAAGACCATGACGACGACCCGCAATGGCTGGGAGTGCTCCAGGCACGACTCAGAGGTTCACGACTGCATGGCTTCTGGGACGATACTTTTCTCTATGTGCCAGAGTACAAACTGACGCTGACGTTCGATGAGGGCAGCCAAAGGGCAATCTTGTTCGGTGCAGCTCCTCCAAATGTCATTCACGCCTGTCGAGTCCAGATTGACGGCGACGAACGCGTCGTCATGAGCCCCGGACTTCCGGAATACGATCGCATCATCAGCCGATGTCAGAAGGTCGATCCGCAAGCCGATCTGCAAACTGCGCGACCATCCAGCACGATTCCCCTTGGAACCTTCGGTCTCCTGATGTCACTGATCATCTATCTCCTCTACGTTGTACTGCGATGAGGATGGGCTCCAGCCCACGCTCAACAAACAAAAAAAGACTGGGCGATAACCCAGTCTTTTTTGAAGTGGAGGATAGGGGAGTTGAACCCCTGACCTCTTGCATGCCATGGACCATTTCGAACGCCACAAAATTCGATGAAACGCGTCAAAACACTGGGGATTATGCACTTCTCACCCGTTCTCGTCAATAATCACACTCTCTCAAAAACACTCACCTAATCGTGGAATCAGAGGCATTTCGTGGAAAGATGCCTGATTCTTCCACGAAATGATTTTCAGACACCGTGAACCGTAATTTGTCATGTTTGTGTGTGCTGGTCAGCTATCAAGGCGATTGCCC
>JAXMBV010000046.1:0-47791 GCA_046349695.1 Planctomycetaceae bacterium
TGAATGACAACGCGTCTCAATTGGCTCCTTTGGCTTCAGCACACCTGCGGGTGGCGCGTCCGACGGATCGCCTGCAGGAAGTGATTGCTTTCTACTGCCATGTGCTCGGGTTCAAAGTGCTCGGGAGCTTTGCAGACCATGATGGATTCGACGGAGCGATGCTCGGCCACGAGCATTCCGGATATCATCTCGAATTCACAACCAAACGCGGCCATCGTGCGGGGGCAGTTCCTTCGCAGGAACATCTGCTGGTCTTCTATCTTCCGGACGCTGCACAATGGCAAGCGGTGGTCGACCACATTGAATCACTGGGCTGTGCCGCAGTACCCTCCTTCAATCCATACTGGGATGTGAATGGGCGAACGTATGAGGATCCGGATGGCTACCGCATCGTGATTCAAAACGCCGCATGGACCCTGTAGTGGAATTCGCCAGAATTCTTTCGGCCAAAGTCCGCGCGATGCTGGTCCTGAGTCACATGACGTGATCCTGTGATGCGGAGATGAGGGACTTCTGGTGAAGTCCACTACGTCATCGAAACCCTGAGTGGCACTCACATCTAACGCGCTGTCTTCAGTCGGGTCCGAACGAGTTCCGGCAGGTATTTCATGGGCACTGAACCATGATCCAGCACTGCTTCGTGGAATCGACCAAGCTCAAAGCTGCCGCCGAGTTCTTTCTGAATTTCCTGACGCAGACGATAATGCGCCATGCGTCCGACGAAGTAGGTGCTTAGCTGGGTCGAGCTTTGTTTGGCGCGGATGATCTTCAGGCGTGCTTCGCCTTCGGACTGGTAAGCGCCTTTGGTCAGAAAGTCGTAGGCCTCATCATCGGTCATTGCCGTGCAGTGCATGCGGTGGTCGAGTATCGCGTTGGCCACTGCTCGCAGGTAAAACTTCAGCTGGTTCAGCCGAAGCTGCAAACTGCCTTCGCCGTAACCCTGATCCAGCATCATTTGTTCGGTGTACACGGCCCATCCTTCGATGAAGACTCCTGACTGAAGGATGCGGCGGATCCTGGACGGGCAACGATTGGAATATTCCAGCTGCACGTAGTGTCCCGGATAGGCTTCGTGGATCGTCAGGATCTGAAGCATGTGATCGTTGTACTCTTCCAGGAAACTGCGGACTCGATCTGCGCCCCAGTCTGCTGGTGGCGGACTGACCGCATACGAACTGATGCCCTGAGGATCGAGGGGCAGTGCGGGGTCGAGATACGCGAGTGAATTGCCACGACGGAACTCCGGCATCTCGATGATCTGGCAGCGATCAGGTTCCGGCAGTCGAAGAATGTCGCGTGCTCGAATGAAGTCTTTGATCTTTCCCGCCGTCGCGCGTGCATCATCAACCAGTTCTTCCGGCTTGCCATGTTCTTTGCTGACTGCGGCAGTCACCAGTGAGATTGTTTCCCGGCGACCGGCTTCATCGTCCACCGGCAGAACTCTGTCTGGATAGTAGTGGCTCCACAGCTGACGGGAAACGACATACATCTCTCGCTGCACGCGAGTAAATTCTGCCTCGGCGTCCGCCAGAACCTGATCGGCCGTCATGCCGGCGCCGAGTACCAATTCGAGCTTCTCAGAAAACAGCGGCTTGCCAAGACGCCACTCCCCGTTCGCGCGAAGCCGGCGACTGTCTTCCAGAAAGGTCTGGTGTTCCTTAAGCGAGGCAACTGCATCGCGAGCAACACTTCGAAGCTGTTCGTCCTGTTCGGTGGATCCAACAAGTTCAAAGATCCCTTTCTCATAGAATCCGATCGCGCCTTTGTTCTGGAGGATGGCTGTTTCCAGAATCGAAGGCGGTGAGTCACGCAGAGTTTCTCTGGCGGTTCGGACGATGCGAGGAATTTCCCGCATGCGTGAAATTGCGTTTCGAACGTTGGTTTCCTTTGGCAGTGTGGATTGGACCAGCAGCGAATAAACACTGTCGCTGATATAGCTGCCGTACGTTCGTGGATCTTCTTCAAAGGGACGCGTGTTCTCCGAGAGCCAGATGTTGCGAATCAGCTCATCGCGCAGGATTTCAAAATCAATCTGAGCGCTGCGACTGAGCTTGTCATACGGAACAGCTTCCGGGAGCTTTTTGAGCTGGCTCTTGTAATGTTCCAGCCACTTGCGACGGGCGTCCGGAGAAATGTCATCCACCAGATGATCGAAGCGATGATCCCCCAGCATCGTGGCCTCCAGCGGCCGCATTTCGAACGACTGCTCGAGGTGCTGGTTGAAGAAATCCTCCAGCAAAGCGTCCGCCGTTTGAGCCTGAACATGGCCAGCAGCCGGACCAGCGAGAAGAACACACAGGAAAATCAGGGAACGGAATCGGCTCAAAAAGGAGGGCATGGATGTTCCAGACGAAGTGAAAAGAAGCGGACCCGACCACTGTAACAAACAGGGCCATGAGCTGAAAAACGAAGCGCGAACCCGCCGAAGTGTCCAAATGTACCCGTAATTGCCGGTGAACCCGCGATGGTGAGGATGGACGAGTTCGGGAAAGGGGTCCAAATGGTAATCGCAGTGCGGAGGCTCGGCTGGACTTGCCGAAAATGTCCCCTTATTATGCTGCGTTTCCCCGTGGCTGCGCCAAAAGTGGCTTCAGCGAGTGCTGAGGCGGCAGGTCACATGGCCCTTAACTCCGTGTCGCGAACTGGTTTACCGGGGCTGCGTCGCACGTTTTAGGCAGGATATTGGAATGGTCGATCGTCACCTTTTGAGAGAATTTCACATTGATGAGGCGGAACTTGACGCAGTGATTGCCGCGTCGTTCCCCGACTTTGCCGAAGAAGACATTTACCATCAGGAAGCTCAGGCGTACGACCTGAATCAGATCCTGACAGGGACGATCGTTCGAGTTGACAACGAAGAGGTTGTTGTTGACATCGGCTATAAGAGTGAAGGCGTCGTCCAGCGAGACGAATGGGACGAGACCGAGCCTCCTCCGGAAGTTGGCCAGAAGATTGAAGTTGAACTGGAAGAGTTCGAAGACTCAATCGGCCTGATTGTTCTTTCCAAGCGCAAGGCGGACCGTCGCCGCGAGTGGGAAAAGATCATCAGCACTCACAAGGAAGGCGATATCGTCAAGGGTCAGGTCATCCGCAAGATCAAGGGTGGTCTGCTGCTGAATATCGGTGTCAATGTGTTCCTGCCAGCCAGCCAGGTCGACATCCGTCGTCCGAACGACATTGCAGAATACATCGGCCAGGAAATCGAGTGCATGATTCTGAAGATCGACGAAGCACGGCGCAACATCGTTGTGTCACGTCGCCGTCTGATCGAAGAAGAACGCGAAAAGATGAAGAAGACTCTGCTTTCCAATCTGCAGATCGGGCAGGTTCGCAAAGGCACGGTCAAGAAC
The DNA here is from genome assembly GCA_046349695.1 of Planctomycetaceae bacterium. GTDB lineage: Bacteria > Planctomycetota > Planctomycetia > Planctomycetales > Planctomycetaceae > SXXK01. The sequence continues at coordinate 3,351 of JAXMBV010000046.1, forward strand.
ATCGCGGACTTCGGTGCATTCGTCGACCTCGGTGGTATCGACGGTCTTCTGCACATTACGGACATGAGCTGGGGACGTATCAGTCACCCAACTGAAATGGTCAAGATCGATGACGAAATCGAAGTCATGGTCCTGAACATTGACTACGAAAAGGAAAAGATCGCACTGGGCCTGAAGCAGAAGTCTGCCAGCCCATGGGCGAACATCAGCTCCAAGTACCCAGTGGGCTCCAAGGTCCAGGGCGAAGTTGTCAACGTGCTGTCTTACGGTGCGTTCGTCAAGCTGGAAGACGGCATCGAAGGTCTGGTCCACATCAGCGAAATGTCATGGACTCGCCGAGTCAATCATCCAAGCGAACTGGTTGCCATCGGCGACAAGGTCGAAGTGATGGTTCTCGGAATCAACGAGGACAAGCAGGAGATTTCGCTGGGCATGAAGCAGACTCAGCCAAATCCATGGGACGAAGTTGCAGCGAAGTACCCAGTCGGTTCAATCGTCAAAGGCACGGTTCGCAATCTCACCAACTACGGTGCGTTTGTTGAACTGCAGGAAGGCGTTGACGGTCTTCTTCACATCAGCGACATGTCATGGACCCGCAAGGTGTCTCATGCCAACGAAATCCTGAAGAAGGGCGACCCGATCGAGTGTCAGATTCTGTCAGTCGACGAAGACCGACGCCGTATTGCTCTCGGCCTGAAGCAGCTGGCCGAAGACCCATGGGAAACTCGAATCCCGGAGAAGTATGCTCCAGGCAAGACCGTTACCGGCAAGGTTACGAAGATCACCAACTTCGGTGTGTTCGTTCAGCTGGAAGACGACCTCGAAGGCCTGCTGCATGTTTCTGAACTGGCCGACCACAAGGTCGAGCATCCGGAAAACCTGGTCTCTGTCGGCCAGGAACTGGAAGTTCGAATTCTGCGTGTCGACACGGGTGAGCGTAAGATCGGTCTGAGCCGCAAGACAGAAACGTCGAAGGAAGCAGAAGCTCCTGAAGCAACTGACGGCTCAAGCGCAGCATCCGCTCCAGCAGCAAAGCCTCGCGAAGAACTGAAGGGTGGCATGGGCTCAGGCTCAGGTCCGCTGTTCAGCCTTGGCGGCGGCGAAGAAAAGTAATCTGCGATTAGCGACGGACAAGTCGCTGGTCAAAACATCATCTGAAAAGGGGAAGGCTCTGTGCCTTCCCCTTTTTGCATTGGATAGGTCAAAAATGAGGCGGTCTGTTCGTGCAGAAAAGCGTTTTGGGATTTGCACATGAGATCTCTGGCGAGATCCACTACGAGACTTTTCACGACGTTGCTCGACCTGGCAGGGCGGCGGAGGGAAGAAGTGGTTAATGGTTATTGGAAATTGAAAAATGCAGAGTGATGGGGTTGGGTCAGACAAAAAATGTGCGACAGAAAATAGTCGCAGTGAGGGGATGGTGAGTTGAGTCGACGCGGGAAGAAGAATGGAGGCAGGAGAACTGTGCGTGACCTGGTGCGATTGCGGACGGACGAAATGGTTAATGGTTATTGGAGATTGAAAAATGCAAAGTGGGACAGAGCACATTTTGCACTTTTCATTTTTCATTAACCACCAATCCTTGAGCCCTTCCCCGCGCTGGCGTCACCCAAGTCACTGCTCGGCGCGAGGCTTGCTCTGCCGGTGGGAAAGACACCGATGGATTTGGACATGATGGGATCTCTGGCGAGATCCACTACGAGACGGAGGAAATGGTTAATGATTATTGGAGATTGAAAAATGCAAAGTGAGACAGAGCACATTTTGCACTTTCCATTTTTCATTAACCATTAATCCTTGAGCCCTCGTCGCGCTGGTGTCGCCAACCCCACGGCTCGGCGGGAGCCTTACCACTCACCAAGTTCCTGCTGAAGTTCGCACCAGCGTTCTTCGGCTTCGGCCAACTCCTTGCCCACTGATTCAATCTGAACATGAAGCTCCATCGCCTTCTTTGCGTCAGACGTTTTCAGCATTTCGGCATTGAGAGCCTTCTTCTGTTCATCCAGGCGCGAAATCGTCTTTTCGAGATTTCGCAGAGTCTTACGCTGCTGATGGATATCTTTGACCGGTGCCGCCTTGTCAGTTTTGGCTGCTCCCTTGCCGGCCGGCGGCTGCGACATTCGGTTTGAGGCTCGTTCGCGTTCTCCCTCTTCGATCTCTTTGTTGACGTAGTAGATATAGTCGTCGTACGAGCCCGCGTAGTTTCGAACTTTGCCGTCACGCACTTCGATGATGTTTGTGGCGATCCGTCGGACAAAGTGTCGATCGTGGCTGGTGAAGAGAACTGTCCCCTTGTAAGCCAACAGCGCCTCAGCCAGTGATTCGACGGTTTCAACATCCAGATGGTTGCCAGGTTCGTCCAGAACCAGAATGTTGTACGTTCCCAGCAAAAGTCCAGCCATGCACAAACGAGCTCGTTCGCCCCCTGAGAGTACTCGAATGGGCTTCTTCGTGTGACCACCGCGAAACAGCAGCGAGCCGGCAACGGCGAGGCAGTCCTGAGTCGTTGAACCGGGCTTCGCTTTGTATTCGAGATATTCCAGAACCGTCTGGTCCTGAGGCAGGGTCGTGTAAACGTGCTGTGCGTAAACACCGATCTCGCATCCGTAGCCCCATTTGACTTTTCCGGCGACGGGTTTGAGAGATTCGACCAGCGTTCGAAGCAAGGTCGTCTTGCCCTGGCCGTTGTCCCCGACAATGGCAGCTCGCTGCTGATGTTCAATCTCCAGCTCAACTCCGGACACAACCGGTTTGCTGTCATAGCCGATCGAAAGATCCAGGCAGCGCACACAGGGGCCCTGTCGAGGCTCCACGATGGGCGCTCGGATATGTGCGGTTGGGAGATCCACTTCGATCTCTTCGAGCGTCAGTCGATCGAGCTGCTTTTGTTTCGAACGAGCCTGGCTGGCACCAGTGGGCTTTGCTTTGTTCTTGTCGATAAAACGTTGAAGCTGTTTCTGCTTGGCAAGGACCGCGGCATTCGTTCGCTCTGCTCGGACCTTTTCCTGCTCCAGATGTTCCAGGTACGCACCAATTTTGCCCGTGTACATGGTCAGTCGTCCGCGATTCAGCTCAAGCGTATGACTGCATGTTGACGTGAGGAATTCCCGGTCGTGTGACACAACCAGACACGCCGCCGGGAAGTGCTTCAGAAAATGTTCAAGAAGAATCTGAGTGCGCAGGTCGAGAAAGTTTGTCGGTTCGTCCAGCATCAGCAGATTTGGATCATGAAGCAGCAGGGCCGCCAGCTTCACTCGAGTCTGCCAGCCGCCGGAAAGACGCTTGACCGGCCCGTTCAGATAATCGCCCTTGAGCTCGAATTCTGCGGCGACTTCCCCGCATTTCCAGTCAGGCTGGCCGCTGTCCCGGATCAGGAACTCGAGCGCCGATTCGCCTTCCTGAAATGGATCGTGCTGGCGCAGATAGCCGACTCGCAGGTGCGGCGACCGAGAGACCGAGCCGCTATCCAGCTCTTCGTCGCCCAGAAGGACTCGCAGAAACGTCGATTTGCCGGCGCCATTCCGCCCGACAAATCCGACTTTCACGTTTTCGTAAAGAGTGACGTTGGCTTCATCCAGAAGCATCTGGTCGCCATAACTCTTGACCGCGTCGGTCACCTGCAGCAATACAGACATGATTCAGAAACTGTGGTGTTAGAAGCCTGCGAGATTTTCCATTGGGACAGGCGGGCAGGATAGCGGCAAAGGCCCCTTCCTGGCAAAGGGTTAAGCGAACCCCCTGAAACAGGGAAAATCACGGCTTCGGTTGATTTGTTGGGCGGCGAAGTGAAAGGACTTCTGGCGAAGTCCACTACGCATCCGGTGTAGTGGAATTCGCCAGAATTCCTTCCTGCCGGCGTCCAGGAATTCCTACCGGCCGGCCTCCCAAACCTCACACTCTTTCCCGCCCGACTTCCATCTCAATTGTCCGCAGCCATTCGTCCGTGGCTGCAAGTCTGAGCTTTGGGCCATCGTATTCATCGAATCGCTGCTGATGATCCTGATGGCTCATGTCGCCTGCTCGCGTGTAGTAGTCTTCGACCCAGGTCAGCAGAGCAGGAAGCATGGAATCCTGATCTTCCGGAGTTCGATATTTGTGTGGTTCAAACGGACGGTTTCTGCAGTGAGCAAGGCACTGTTCTGCGCCCGGATCCAGAAAAATCAGCAGCGGCTGGTGCCTCAGTGTCCATTGCACCAGCGCGCCGTAACAGCCTTCCACAATCCATGATGCGGCCGGCGCGGAAGCGACAAATTGATCGATGTCACGACAGGCCAGCGATGAATCTCGCGGCACGGCGATCTTCCCCGGTTCCCATGCGACCGTATCAAGATCCAGTACCGGGGCTTTGAACAGATCAGCCAGCCTGCGAGCCAGCGTCGATTTTCCTGATCCGGAATTCCCAAGGATACTGACTCGCATTTTTGCCTTCGCGAAAAAGAACTGGACGAGGGAATCAGCAGGGCGGATCCACGAGCACTGTGACGACACTGCATGCTCAGATCCGGTTCGCCCAAAAAAGAGGGGCATGGAGAAGAGACACGCACAGTGTCAAGGACGTGACAGCAAGTCGAAACATACGATGTAACCCTCGTTTAGTGCCGCATAACGACGGCGCTGCCAAATGTTCTGTCTGGTTGTAAAAACGGCCGCGGGATCATCGTTCGATGTGGTATGAGGGCAACGTAACCGTTTCTCTGCAAAGGCAGAAGGCTCCAGTCATTGCGGTTTGCAGAGCTCTACAACCTGAAATCACTGCGAGAGTCGTGAGTCAGTTTCCAAACGGGCATTCGTTCGCAAGAATGAGTCTTCCCGCGTGTTGTTCCATCCCTTCGTTTTCAATTGAGATCCAGCCGTGATGACGTTTGCTTCCAGCCGCCATGTTGTTTCCTCCCTGCTTTTTCGGACGCTCCTGGCATTTGCATTTCTGCCTGTGATGGTGCTCGCTGGCGATGAATGGCCACAGTTTCGGGGACCCGACGGCCAGGGTCACACGGAAGCTGTCGGTCTGCCTCTCACATGGAGTGAAACAGAGCATGTCGCGTGGAAAACTCTGATTCCCGGCGAAGGACATTCGTCCCCGGTGATCTCGGGAAATGAAATCTGGCTCACAACGGCCATCACGAAAGAACTGTCGCCGGAGGAGCTGGAACAGCGACTCAAGGCCATCAAGAATTCACAGGGGCTTCAGCTGGCAGGCGGGCTGGATCTGCAGGCCATTTGTGTGAACCGGGAGACCGGAGCCATTGAGAAGACCGTGTCGATTTTCTCCGTGGAAACTCCGGAGCCGAAGCATTCTATGAACAGTTACGCCTCTCCGACGCCCGTCATTTCCGGAGGTCAGCTTTTCTGCCATTTCGGTACGTACGGCACGGCCGCCATTGATCGCGAAACTGGCAAGGTGCTCTGGAAGAACGACACACTCAAACTGGAGCACCAGAACGGCCCGGGCAGCTCCCCGATCGTTTGGGAGAACCTGGTGATCGTGCACCTTGACGGGACGAATACGCAGTCGATCGCGGCATTGAATCGCGAAAATGGCGAAGTCGTCTGGCAGACTCAGCGTTCAGGAGAAATGGATCCAACTCCGGAACTGAAGAAAGCCTACGGCACTCCACTGCTTGTGGACGTTAACGGTCGGCCGATCCTGATTTCACCCGCAGCAAACTGGGTGTACGGCTATGACGCGCGAGACGGAAAAGAAGTCTGGAAAGCGGCCTACGGACAGCTTGGCTTTTCCACAGTGCCTCGTCCCGTGATTCAGGGCGATCGCGTTTACATCGCGACAAGCTACATGCAGTCAAGACTTCTGGCTGTTCGATTCACTGGGGAAGGCGACGTCACGAGCAGCCACATTGCGTGGATGTCGGATAAGCAAATCCCCCAGAAGCCATCAATGATCGTGGTTGGACCGAACCTCTATTTCGTCAGCGACAAAGGCATTGCTCGCTGCCTGAATGCGGAAACGGGTGACGAAAAATGGTTCGCACGTCTCCCGGGAGACTATTCCGCATCGCCTCTGGCCGCGGAGAATCATCTCTACTTCTTTAATCATGAGGGCACCTGCACGGTCATCAAGGCCGGCGATGAATTCGAACAGGTTGCTCAGAACAAACTGGACGATGGGTTCATGGCATCGCCTGCTGTTGCGGGGAAAGCCTTGTTCCTGCGAACGGCAAAAGCTCTGTATCGAATCGAAGGGCGCTAGTAGTCGCCTGTTGAAGAAGAGAGCGCGACGCGGGCGAGGCCCTCGCCGAGCCGCGTCTTCCGGATCCGGATACCTCACAGTTTGACTTCGCCAGCATTGCACAGGTGGTCGCTATGAACACGATGGCTCGAAGAAAATTTCTGGTACAGTCCGGGCTCGCGACAGCAGTTGCGGCAGCGTCAATCAACGGTGCGCTGCCGAATGCCATTCAGGCCGCTCACTGGAGCAGCACGTCGCAACTGAGCATCGCTCCGTTTCGTATCGATGTGACGCCACCCATGGGGCACGGTTGCTGCGGAGGATGGATCAAGCCGATTGTTGCCGTTGATGACGCTCAGGAAGCCATCGGATTTGTGTTGCTCGGTGCCGGCGACCCCATTGTCATCTGTGCGGTGGACTGGACAGGTATCCTGAACTCAGCGCATGTGAAATGGCGTCAGGCGATGGCCGAGGCTGCAGGAACAACGCCGGATCGTGTTGCCGTGCAATGTGTTCATCAGCACAACGCGCCATTTGCGTGCCTGGATGCGGAAAAGATTGTCGCTGAGCAGGGCGATTTGCCTCACATCCTCGATGTTGCCTTCTTCGACCAGTGCCTGGAGAAGATTCAGAAGGCGATCCGCGACGCAATTCCGAAAGCCGAACCGGTGACTCATGTGGGACATGGGCAGGGACGAGTTCTGGAAGTTGCCAGCAACCGCAGGATCAACGTCGGAGCGGACGGTCGCATCATCAGCATGCGAGGAAGCTCCTGCACGGATCCCGCGCTGCGAGCAATGACGGAAGGGCTGATTGACCCGTTCCTGAAGACGGTGGCGTTTTACAACGGTGATCGCAAGCTGCTCTGCTGTCACTACTACGCGACTCATCCAATGAGTTACTACGGTGATGGAAGAGCCACCAGCGACTTTGTCGGCCTTGCTCGAAAGCAGCGTCAGGCGGATGAACCAGGGACGACTCATGTCTACTTCACCGGCTGCGCGGGCAATGTGTCGGCTGGAAAATACAACGATGGGTCCAAAGAAACGCGTCCGATTCTGACTCGACGAATCTACGAAGGCATGATTGCCGCCGACAAAGACCTGAAGAAGGAAACCGTCCAGACGGCGAACTGGAACACAGCCGACCTGCTGCCGCCGGCGAACAGCTCGCTCAACGCTGAAACTCTCGCAGCGGCAATTTCGAACAAAGCCAACGCTGTCGTTGGCCGAAATCGCCCTGCGTTCGAACTTGCCTGGCTGCAGCGTCTGGAAAAGAGAACCCCGATCGTACTCAGTCACCTGCGAATCAATGATATCGACCTGCTGCACCTGCCAGGCGAATGCTTCATTGAGTACCAGCTTCGAGCACAACAAATCGCCACCGGACGCTTTGTGGCCACCGCAGCCTACGGCGACGGAGGCCCGTGGTACGTTCCAACCCGCGAAGCGTATCCTCAAGGCGGCTATGAAGTGAGTGTCGCGTTCTGTGACCCAGCCATCGATGACGAACTGACAGCCGGCATCAAAACCCTCTTGCTGCCCCAATAACAAATAGCGGAAGGCCGCAAGCCCTCCGGTGAAGACAGAAGTCCGGCATTCATCAAAGTAGTGGAACTCGCCAGAGTTCCTGCCTATGAAGGAATGGTGTGGGATCTCTGGTGAGATCCACTACAGGACACTTCGCCTGAGTTTTTGAAGAGGCTATTAAGATTAAGATTAAGATTAGGATTAGGATTAGGACCTTTTCTGGGACGGACTTCTGAGAATGGATGGATTGAGATTTGTTCGGATGACGGACAGACAGCAGGCTTTTGAGCTGTCTGGGATGATGGCGGAATTGTATCGCGAGGATCCTCCGGCAACGGGGCAGATCTCATCGGAGTACTTTCAGAGAACCATTTCCCGTCTGCTGCAGCATCCGGATCAGGGAAGCATCCTTCTTCTTCAGCACAACTCCGACCTTTGTGGCTATTCGATCCTGGTTCCCTACTGGAGCAACGAATACGGCGGCGTACTTTTGTTTGTGGACGAACTGTACGTGAAGCCTGCGTTTCGAAATCGAGGATTTGGGACGGCCTTTCTGAACCACATCGTGAAGCACTGCCCCGACGGGACGGCCCGCATCTGCCTGGAAGTCTCGCACCGCAACACAAAAGCACGCGCCCTCTACGAATCCCTCGGCTTCGTCGCTCGCCCCTATTCAACGATGACGCTGGAACCGAGCCGGCCGAGCGATTGAGGACAATCGCTCTACACTCCAATTTGAAATCTCAAATTTCAAATCTGAAATCACCATCCACCCGTCATTCCCGCGCAGGCGGGAACGACGGGAACCCAGCAACCAAGAACAAAGAACCCGCAGCCCATGTCCGTGAAATGCGTAGGAAGTATGTGAATCATGGGAAGCATGCGAATCATGTGAATCATGTGAGTCATGTGAAGCCAGCGATTGAGGACAATCGCTCTACACTTTGCACTTTGCAATCTCCATCAACCATTAATCATTGCCGCCAAGAACCAAGAACCAAGAACCAAGCCCCCCCTCGTTCCTATCGCACCTCTTCGTACTTCGGAAGATCGCCACTTGCAATTCGTTTCCACGCCCGTTCGAAGAGCAGGTGCACGGGTTCCAGCGGGATGATTCGAGACAGGGGCGGAACGGCACGACCGCCGGGTTCGCGAGTCATCTGGAAGAGCGGCAGCTTCCATGTTTCGAGCGGCAGATGAGGCGCCTTGAGATCTTCCCAGCCGCCGGGCAGGAACAGCTTTCGACCGGCCCGGGAGCGGGATGCTTCAATCAGAAGTCGCTTTTCGATCAGTTCTTTTCCGGCCGCCTTCTGCGCGCTGGAAGTCCAGTGATTCCACGCTTGGATGTTCTTGTCCGTCGGATCTGGAAGAGTCAGGACCTGAAGGTAGTAGGTCGCGGCAGCTTCCGAGACTTTCAGTTTCTTTGCTGCGGCGGCTACTGTGGCCGGTGCCGAGTGCAGCGGGTTGCATTCCCATTCTCCCGGCGGCACTGGCGTGTTCTGAATGCGCTGAATGATGGCCGCCATTCCTTCGGATCGGGCGATCTGAATCTGACGAAAGATCACGACCGAAGAGTATCCTTCGAATTGAGGAAGGTTGCCCAGTCGATCCTGCTGCAGCCCCTGGACCTGGCCATCAATCTTCGTCCAGGCAGCCTGGTTCATAATTTTGCCGGGGCGGAATCCCATGTAAACCTGGTATCCTTCAAGGATCACCCACAGATTTCCATCGTCTGCCGTCAGGACTTTCTCCTGCTGCGTCGGCTTCGCCACCAGTGATTCGACCACCTTGCTCGTGTGGTCCGGATCTTTTTCATTGAAGAGGTGTGTCGAACCCAGATGAAGCACAAGGTCCCTGGAACCAAGTGCCTTCAGAAGCTGCTGATGCAACGCGGGCATCTTCTGTCTCGCAGGATCTCCCACCGGAAGTCCATAGTTGAGCATCAGGATCCCGATCACCGATCCTCGCAATGTCATGCTGTCGAAATACTCGATGTTGATATCTTCGGGCAGAATCTCCCGATAATACGCGCCCGCGCGCTGACGCACGGTCCATCGAGCAGCCACGTGGAAGAGTGGATCCTCGGTCGGCACGTTCATGGCCTGAAGAACGCGGTTCTTGTTCTGCCCATACTCAAAGGCATCACAGAGTTTCTCAATCCACTCGGCGGACAATGGCAGCCGTTGCTTGTCGTTAAGCCAGACACGACTCAGTCGTTCAGCGGCCTGGGTCGGAGGATCTTCCCAGAGCTCCGCTGGGTCTCCGTCGATCAGGGAGCGAACCAGCTCATAACGCCGTGAAGTCGAAAGAGCCTTCAGCGACTCCCTGGCGGCAGAACATTCCTTTGCCTTCAGCTTGCATGAGTCTCGCAGGTGGACCGGCATGAAATGAGTCTGATACGAATCCACGTTGGGAAGCCCAAACCACACGATGGCGACCTCAGCGGCGGACGCATGAAGTTCTTTCGAAAGGGTTGCAAAGAAGTCCGGAGACGGCAACGCTAGCCCACTATCTCCCGTGCAGCGAAGAAACGAAGCCCAGCGATCAGCCTTCCATACAAACTCTGGGTACTCCTGAACAGTTGTCGGCAAGATCGCCAGGCCTTCCAGCGTCCGAAACTGACCATCCGGCGAGTATTCAAGGACGTCGTACTGAGTCGGCGTCTTAAAGACGAGGTACCGGTTCTTTTGCTCGCTGACCGGAATACAGACGTTTGTTGCATAACCCGTGGCGGAGACCAGGTTGGTCTGAGTTTCCACGGCCGCAATCTGCCTCGAAAGGAAATCTCCGGACGTCGAGTTTCCGGAGTACCTGCGGAACCGTCCCGTCAGACTGCCCATCGGCGACTTGATCCACAGTTCCGCAAAAGGTCGCCAGCAGAGATCAGCAGGGTTGTCACAAAACAACGCCCACGTTCTTTCTGCGATGCAGTTGACGAGGTTGGGCAGAATGCTGAACCACGGCCCCGGGAACAGGACAAGGTCCCTGGTGCCATTCAGAAACTGTCCCAGTTCATTCACTGCTTCCACAAATGACCGTCCCGGAATCGCCCGGAATCCATGGTTGATCTTTCGAATGAAGTGTTCGATCGAAGAGTCGGCTTCATGAACATTGGCAACGATTGTGTCAGCCGGCGCTTCCTTGCGTCGCGTGATCAAGGTCGCAATGGCTCGTTCCTTATTGCCCGCTCGGATCACGACTCCGCGAAGACCGATCCGCAGCTTCCTGTCGGAATTCGGCCCCAGGAGTTTTTCGATGGCGGAATCAAGCTGCTTGAAGTCATCGTTCTCGCTGATCGTTCGAGCAGCGCGCGTCAAAGTCGAATCTCCACGAATCTTGTCGATGACAGATGTCGACTTTGCCTGAGAACCATTCGCCCGGAAGTACTCGACGTCCCTGTTCTCCGCCAGCAGGAGTTCCCGCACGTCTGATTCTGTGATGGCACGAAGCTTCTTGGATGCCGCGGCGTCCCGAACTTCAAACGCGTGAAGGAAAATCGGCGGAACGGAAAACACCTGCCCTCGATTGTACGCCCCAATTCCGGTGCGAACTTCTGAGCCAGTGAATTCGCCCGTTGGATCACAGATGCGAAAGAGCTTCCACCCTCGATACTCTGTCTCCATCTGAATCGGAAGGAACTGTGAAGACCCGGGCTGGCTGAGCAGCAGTGAGTAGTTCCGTGTCGATTTCGATTCCACCGCACGACCATCGATTCCCTCGATGCGAACGACGCCGGACTGAGAACGAACGCGGAAGCCGACCAGCCCGTTCTGTATTCCCAGCGGCGATTTTGCGAACCCTGACTTCACCGGCAAAAGGGAGGAACTCCCAAGTTCCAGTGTCGCGCCTTCGGTCAGAAAATCTTCAAACCATGACGGGAGTGACTTTCGACCAAGCTGACCTGTTCGAGGATCCAGTTCCTGAAGTTGCAGGCTGGACCGACTTGTGGATTGGTTGTATTCCCACGATTCCTTCCACCAGTGTTTTCCATCGCCTCGCAGTCCATAATCGATTTCAGAAGGCGGAGGGGTCTTCTCATTCCGGTGAACAATCTTCGTTCCCACAATGGAGCCGCCGTCCGGCAAATCCCCGATGACTCCCCTGATTCCCGCGTCCCAGTAAAGATAGCCGCCTTCCATTGGCTGAGGATCGCTGTTCCAGAAACACGATACCTGGTAATTCCCTCCCGCCCAGACAACCAGATCGCCATCGATGAACATCAATTGCTTCAGTTTGTCGCCCGCCGCTATCTTCAGTTCCGCTCGATGAACGATTTCATTCCCACGAAGAACAACAGCCTTCAATCGGTCCGTCACAATGACGTAGGGAAACTGGCCGAAGACCATCGGTGCCATGACTCCGGCGGCTTTGAACTCTTCAAACACACTTTCCAGCAGAGGCCAGCCATACTCATCCATCAGGCCGGTCTGCAGAGTTCGCATCAGCGGCACAACGATCGATGCTTTCTCCAGCTCCGGCATTGCTTCCGGAAACTCCTGGAAGATCGCCCGAGTCGTCTTTGATTCGAGGAGATCCAGAAACGTCTCCGAATCAGGAAGTCCGAATGCAGAGACTCCGCGAATCTGGCGCAGCAGCCATTCTCTTCGTGCTTCACGCATGGCAGACTTGCCGGCCGCAATCGCTTCGAATGTCGCGTCCCCGATAACTCCCTGGAGCGCCACATGGAACGCTTTGGCGAATCGCGAGTCGGCAACCAGGTGCATCGGATCGCGAGGCCGATTCTTCGCAGCCTTTTCCTTGAGTCGTGCCCATTCGTTGAGCGGGATCTCAAGTTCTGGCGGCGGATCGGCAACTGAAATCTTCAACTCCAGGAGGTAGTCGAGAAGATCAACATCCACAAACCATCGATTGCCCCAGCGAGCCTTGTAATAGGGTGCGACGGGCACGGCTTCATGTCGAAGTTTCTCCTGCATTTGCCCGACCGCATCGAACAACACCTGAGTCAATTCACCGCCCTGCTGCAGGACACGGTTCAGCCATGCTGCGGTACCACCCACCGGGCCGGCTTCCGTTGCCACATCGCCTTTCCAGGCATTCTGCAGAATCCCCCAGCCGTTCAGAATCTCCAGCCAGCGACAGTGCTCACTCTTCCACGCAGACGTTTGGGGAATCAGGTTCAGCAGCACCCCGGCGACATGAGCATTCCCGGCGACCAGCGGAATCATCGCCTTTGAAACAGATTCCCAGAAGGCAAAGCTTGCTCGGGAGATCGCGGGTGACTCAACAAGATCGACGATGATCTTCTGAGTTTCCTCAACGACGTCGAGCTTCGCGGCTTTGATCAGCGGAGTGATGTCTTTGATCATGGACGTCCACGGCGGCATGCCTCCCAGCGTTCTTCGAATGCACAGTTCGCGGAAGAACATCCAGGCCTCTGAAGGCTCCAGAGCCGCCGCAAGATCCCGACCATACTCCGTCAGCGCCTTGATACTGACAGCGCCGGCCAGAGCAAACTCCAGGAACGCTTCCTTCCGGAGTGTTTCATCCACCTTCAGCGCATGGACTTTCTCTGCTTCACGCGCCTTGCCAAATGCGCGAGACGCGTAGGTGGCGTTATCGAGTGCAATGAATTCCCGACCGACCTGCTCCCAGAATGACGGAAGGAAATGCGCGACACTCTTTCCCAGACGCTTGGCAATTTCAACGAAGGAATCGTATCCATGCCCCGGCTTGGCTTTTGACCGTCGCACTGCTTTCTTGAACTCTTTGACAAGCTCCAGCGCGTAGCGAGCATGCTTCGGATCATTGATGATGGCCCAGCTGGGGAAGCCCAGTGCCTGACGCTGACGCCTGGCAAGGGGGCCGTTGACCTCGGGAGCTTCAAACCCCAGAAACTCCATCGTCAGGTCATCACCCACAGCCAGATTATCAGCCGCGAGTCGAACGACGACGCGGTCTCCGAGAGCAGGGTGGCGATAGCTTCGAGCACTGACGGTATCGGCCGTTTGCTCTTTGCTGAGCGTTTGGTCGAGAGATACCAAGGCACCTGCGGACAGCAGTTCTTCGGGACCGGCCATGTCGACTTCTTCCTGGCGTGGGACTCGGGAAACTCACCGCAGACGGTAGAACCGCGGCAAGTGTTGTTCGGTTCCTGACAACGTGATAACAAAGGTAACTTGTTGTCAAAGAGACCGCGAGGCTCCCAGCAGGGCGATTTAATCGAGAGGCCAAAGCGAAAACCCCTGTAGTGGATCTCGCCAGAGATCCTGCAACGTTCCTCGCCCAGGATCCCACACCATTCGTTGACGACAGGAACTCTGGCGAGTTCCACTACGTCGATGGAGGGGTGAAGACGTTTGCCGGAACGATGTCCATCAGTTCTCAGAGATCGTCCCGATGACAGTCATTTGGTACTGCCCCTGACGAAGGGTTGATGGCGTGCCGGTCAGAAAGTCGACCCGCATGTTGATAATGGCCGTGCCGGGTGCGCGGGAGGAGACTTGAACGGTCGCTGTTCCATCCCCGGCGGCGTAGTTCGTTGTGTCGGTCACAACGTCGTACTGCCATCGCCCGCTCGAATTGCCGGCGAGACTCGTCAGAGTCAGTCGCGCGTCTCGCTGTGACGACGGACTGGCGACATGCTGAAAGGCATGGTCGGTTGAGAATCGAACAGTGGATCCTGTGCCGGAACTCGTTCTTGCAAACCAGCGGTTGTTCGTAAACGAGATATTGCCGGTCGTCAACGGATGAGTTGCAGTGCGATCCGCCGTCATGGCGTCAATCTGCATGAAGGGAGAAACGTGAACCGTGTAGACCGTGTCATCGGCAGCAAACAGTGTCTGAACACAGAGCGCGGCCAGCGCGGTGCAGATCAGTCTCACTTGATTGGTGCGGTTCATGATGCTTACTCGGCAATTGGCACGCCAGGGCCTGAAATGCGATCGAGCCTCATTGGGAGACGCTTCGACGACGACAGAAATGTCGCACGCAGAACGCTGCCTGTCTGGAATCTAGTTCGGGGTTCTCCCCAGGCAAACTCGCCGTGTACGAACTTCGAGTGTTTCGGTCGACGTCCCTGCAGAATCCGTACAATCGGAACAGACGCACTTCGCATCGTTGTGGGATAAGACCTTTCGCTGCGGAACTGCGAAATTGGTTCGACACACGACCTAGCGTATCCAGTGGACAGGGTCTCACTCCTGAGCGGACCAGGTGGCGAACATCACTTCAGAGTCAATCACTGAGTCATGATGATTCAGCGTCGAAAATTCTACCGGCTACAATATCCAAAACCGGAACGGCCCGTGCTGTTCGTTGGTGACGCCGAGTTTGTTGTTCTGGACCTCTCCGAAAGCGGCGCCAGGCTCGAAAAAACCGGCGAGTGGCAGCGAGAAATATTTCCGGATGCCGGAACCATGTTTTTTTCCGAGGGCGAAGAGTACTCCGGAATGATCCATGTTGTGCGAGTATCCGAACACTGCTTCGCGGTCAGCTTCTCCCCGCCCGTCGCATTCAGCCGCATCATGTCTGAACAACGCAAACTCTGGCGCAAATACCCGCTCAAAGGCTAATCACCGGCCCAAGCGGCAGGGGCGAAGGGGTTCTTGGTTCTTGGTTCTTCGTACTGGGTTTGTGCTTCTTGGTTTGTGACGCTTTGTGCGGCCTGCTGCGTTTGTGGCTTCCAACACCGCGCCCGCCCTCCCGTCATTCCCGCGCAGGCGGGAACCCAGCACCCTTTCCCCCCAATCTCTTAATCCTAATCTTAACCTTAATCCTAATCCCGAAACAAAACCGCGATCAGCGATTGAGGACAATCGCTCTACTCTCCCACCCACTTTGCAATTTCCATTAACCAATAACCATTAACCATTTCCTCAAACCAAGAACCAAGAACGCCCCCGCGATTCACCTCCTCCTCCCTCGCCCTCTCCCTCGCTTCGGCGCATTTCCCCGAGCCGGCCTGTTTCCGGACCGCGGCGATTTTTCCACGCCTCCTCCTCGCTCCAACTGGTCCAGAGCCTGCAGCCGTCGATCGGCATTGAACGTCGGAAGCAGCAGTGATTCCGCCAGTGCCACGGCCTTCTCCGGATCAAGATCCATGCGAGCCGTGCCTTCGCCTCGAAAGATCGGAAGCCCGTGACTGCGAGCAATAATTTCTCGCCGAGTGATCCCTTTCGGCGCATGGGGCCAGGGACTTTTTTGCTCCCGAAACTCGAAGAAGACCGGAAGGATGCGAGTCATATACGCCCAGTATCCAGGATGATCCGTCTGGATCACAAACCGCCCGCCTCGCTTGAGTGCCTGATGGACGAGCCAGAGGAATGACGGCGTGATCAATCGGAGTCCGACCTGGTCTTTGCGGTAGTAAGGCTGAGGATGGTAGCAGTGGATCTCGGCGACGCTGTCAGCTTCCACATGGTCCGCAAGCAATTCCCGACCACCGATCACGGCCCAGCGAGTATTCGCGAGCCCCCGCTGGTTGGCTCGCCGAGTCGCATAGCGGATCACAACCGGAAGAATATCGACACCCAGAAAATCACACTCCGGCCGATCAATCGCGCTCGCCAGCATCGACCGACCATTGCCGCACCCGATGTCAATCACCACGGGAGCCGTTCGCCCGAAC
Organism: Planctomycetaceae bacterium; assembly: GCA_046349695.1. Lineage (GTDB taxonomy): Bacteria > Planctomycetota > Planctomycetia > Planctomycetales > Planctomycetaceae > SXXK01. Next base: position 19,651 of record JAXMBV010000046.1, read on the forward strand.
AGCTCGGACCATGAGATCTTCCCCTCCGGCACCTTCTTCAGAGCCGTCTTCGCCCACAATTCCTGCGGCTGAATCACCCCCGGAATCGGAACCCCAAATTCCTCCTCCACAGCTCCCTCAGTCGGCTCAAAAACGGTCATGGTTGGTACTGTCTGCAAAAAAACAAAACGCCCGCGGCACACCCGTGTGCCGCGAGCGCGAACATGCCTCTGTGCCTGAGCCTTCGAATCACGTCGGGTACAAGCAGTTTTCAGTTGTAGCAGAGGACAGTCGGAGTCTGCAAACTGGCTGGAGTCGACCGTTGAAAAGCACGTCGGTACATTGGGATTCTCTACGGCAGACAAAATGTGCGAACTCTTGACCGCTTACTAAATATGTCTTAAGCTTATATACCTAGGGTACCATTGACTCCAAGACCGAGATGAAGCAGGGCTGGGAGTTTGATCACCTCGGAACGCTGACTCGTCGACGGAGCAATTGATCAGAACGGAACTCCAGAATCAGGGATAAAAGTGATCGGGTGATCGCATTTTTCTGGCTTATGCCAGTTCTTTCATCTAGTTCTTCAGGAATCGAGGCGATATTCTTGATGTATGTCAATTCGCCGTCTACTCTCATGGGCGATTTGGAAGGCCAACGGGCTCCAGGTGGCCCCGTCATTTTCATTGTGAATATGAAGTATGCCTAAACACGAGTCAGAACACAGTGCCATAGAGCGTCCATACCCGCGGCATTGTTTTGCCTGCGGAAAGACCTCCGTCATGCAGTCTGTAGTTCTTTACGACGCAAAGGTTCGGCATGAGGGGAAGGTTCACTCGTTTCAGGTGCCGAGTCTGCAAATTGATCGATGTGAAAACTGCGGCGAACAGTATTTCACGGCGGACACCGATGCGCAGATTTCTTTGGCGCTTCGAAAGCATCTGGGCCTTTTGACAGTCGCGGAGATTCGTGCGGGTATCGAGTTATGTGAAGTAAGCCAAAAGGCTTTTGCGGAGCATCTTGGTATCGCGGCCGAAACAGTATCGCGGTGGCTGAATGATGGTGCCATTCAGACTCGGTCTCTCGACAAGTTGATGCGCTTGTATTTCTCGGTCGCCCAGGCGAGGGCCTTCCTTGCCGGAGCGACGGCTGGATCGCCTGTTACTTCGGGAATCAGCGGAAGACTTTGACGAACTGTGTTCAAACTCGTCTGTCGTTTGCCTGCGCGGTGTTTGAACTGCTCACGATTGATGATCAGATCCAAAGCCTGATCACCCGGCGAACCAATGCCGCCCCAAATACGAACCGCCGCACTCAAGAGCGGTATGCTACCAATGAGAACGGACGGGCTTCAGAAAGTGCTGTCCGGAAAAACGACGATTGACGAGATTGCTCGCGTGACGGTTGAGGTCGATTAGGGACCTAAAAAAAAAGATGCACAGGGCAGTCGTAAAAGGCCCCTCTCAATTCGCCCAAAATCTACGAAATCCATCCGTTACATTTAAGACGTAAATATTAGCGTTTGTCGCTTGAGATGGCATTGTTTTCGGGAACCCTTTTCCGCGGTCTAATTTCTTGAACCCTTACGATCTCCCGCGAATACGCGGGATACAGTTTCTATACTCGGCGTCACAAATGGAATCGATACCGAACTGCGTTCTGGAACATAACTTTTGTAAGAAGTGAAATATTCATCGACCGCAACGACACGTCCGTTCTCCAAAACGAGTCCAGGAACGCCCTTCATCACTGCACGCGGATAGTGACGTAAAATGTACGGAGTGTCCGGCAAGAGGCGGGCAGTCAGACCGGAATCAGAAAGCACGATTACATATCGCCCCTCGATCTGCCCAACAACGAACGAAACGCGCACATCGAACTCAATCGACTCACCCGGCCCAAGTTCACGCAAGTCAGAAACGCTCACCGTCCTGGCAAGGAGATAAGGTCCAGCGCTAGTAATTTTCGTTATTTCTAGCCCACTGGGAGAAAAGAGTTTGAACGATCGGTATGGATGCAAATCTGCGTCAACGTAGTAGAGGTCCTTTCAAAACCCGGATTGTAATAAATTCAATGGCAGGGAAGTTGCTGAGCAATGAGAGCGAAAGGAGATGCTCTCATGTTGATTACCCTGTCCATGTGGCCGAGACGACGTCGGCCGAATACGACAGGGTCCAGGACGGCCCCGAAACCCTTCATTTCTGATGCACAGTGGAACCTGATCAAGGATCTGTTTGAGAACCCGGATCCTTCACCCAAAGGTGGACGACCACGAATTGATGCCCGAGCCTGTTTGGAAGGTATCTTCTGGATACTCAAGAACGGTGGACGCTGGGAAGATCTCCCGGATCGGTATCCCTCACCTTCGACATGCTGGCGACGGCACAAAGAATGGACGGAAGCCGGGTTGATCGTTGAAGCCTGGCAGCGTCTGATCCGGAAAATGGATCGACGAGGACTTCTGCACTGGTCGCAGGCAATGGGTGATGGCACCTTTTCGCCTGCAAAAAAGGGGGTCTTGAGGTTGGCAAGACCAAGAAGGGAAAAGGCACCAAGGTCATGCTGCTGACAGAGGCCGAAGGTATTCCGATCTCCGCTTTCACCACTTCCGCACAGGATGCAGAAGTCAATACGATTGAGACACTGGTCGACATCCGGGTGACAAAGAAGCGGATCCGTTATCTGCTGTACGACAAAGCGGCTGATGCGGACTGGCTGCGAGATGCACTGGAAATGCGCGGGACCGAGCTTGTGACTCCTCATCGGGAAGGACGCAGGAAACCGTCGCGGCAGGATGGTCGCAAGCTGCGACGCTATCGCAGTCGCTGGAAGGTCGAGCGGACCATCAGCTGGCTGCAGTATGAACGCCGCCTGCTGACACGCCACGAACGCCATGCTCATCTCTTTGAAGGATTTGTACATCTGGCCTGCCTGAAAATATGCTTAAGGCAGTTTTGAAAGGACCTCTAGTACGGCGATTCGCCTTGGTTCTCCCAACGCACAGAAACAATCATCGTCATCGCTGAATTCTCATCGATTTCCCAACGCGTATTCACCAGACTGCAATCGAATCGCGGTGGAGCGGTCACGCCTACGAGAAATAAGGCGAGAGTCACAAAAAAAACAGCTAACAGACACACGGATATGCAAATTTCGCGAATTCTTGCCCACCGTAGGTTACTCCAGTTCGACATTCGGTCGCCCATCGGGTTTGCCTTTCAGGATTGGAGGCAGTTTTTTGACTGCTGGGCCGCATTTCTTTTCGCTTAGGTGAGGGTCCGCGGACTGTTCGTCACCTGGGCTCCCGCCATCGTCAGCAGTTCATGCGCGGGGCCATGCGTTCTTGACTGCACAGCCCCTTTGATGGTCGTCGTGTTCCAGTCATGCACGGGGCTCAGGTTACCGCATTCGCGGAGTTTTCGGTGTTCGGCTTTCAGTGTTCGGTAGAGAGGCATGAGGACGGCCAGTGAAGAGGATGCTGATCTCCCAGGAATTGAACTTCCAGGGGGAGTGGTCGTCAATCCCGAGTTGATGGGAATGGTAGTGGATTCGCGGTGTTTTTCGGTTGTAGGTGCTTTCTGCCGGAAAGCACTTTCGCCGTCAGGCGAACCTTGTCTCGCATGCGCTTGATGCCAAAGCCTTTCGCAACAAAAGAACACACTCGGCGGTGCTGGGTTTCCACGGTCACCTGCATTCACGCGGACACTCGTCAGGTCGCTGGTCGCGGCAAGCCGCGAAGTGCCGCTCGGCAAGCGGCACCTACATTAGTGCCGAGACACGGTGCATTGGCGTAACCACGCTATCCCTTAGGCTTCCGACCGCTTCGCGGCACAGGCTGCACCTGTGCTACCCGGCTCTTGCTCGAGAGGGGGTGGAAAAAGAATTGGGGCAGAAGAATAAACGCAGAAAGGCAAGACTCCAGAATGCGCCTGCGACTATTCTCTTGCCACCATTCTTCTGCCCTGCACCACATCGTGATCAATGATCGTGAGACCGGAGCGTTGACACACTCCGCTCGCCGAGTGAGCTTGTTTGGAGCCGAAAGAAACGGAAGAAGGCGAAAAGCGGATTGTCCGTCGGAGGCACTGCCAGCGATCATTTTCTGTCACACATTTTTTGTCCGACATCCGCAACAATGATCAGAGTTCAGGTGCGAGCAAAAAGATGTGCGACCGTTCCGTTGCTTTATTCGCGTGAATTCGCGTTCATTCGCGGTTCCAAATGCGTTTCACACGACCGAAACGCATACCGGGAAGCTGACGCATCCCGCTCGACGAAAGGGAGTTTTCAGTTTTCAGTTTTCAGTGTTCAGTTTTCAGTAAGTTGACGTTGGGACACGGTGGACTGGAGTAACCACGCTTGCCCTTCGGCTTCCGACCGCTTGGCGGCACAGGCTGCGCCTGCGCTACCCAATGTTGCGGTTCGCTTTGTCGAACCTGGCGAAGTGGTCCACAGTGGCCTGACCAGGCGGTCAACGACTGAGGACAGTCGTTTTACACTCACAGGCGAACAATCGGACAAAAAAAGCCCGCAAAACCTCTTAAAGTCTTGCGGGCTCTTGATTTGCACTCGAATGGGCTCGAACCATTAACCTTCGGTTCCGTAGTTCCGCGTTTCCTGTGAAAATACTGGGTTTTGTGGTAAACCGAAGTAATCGAATTTCCGTGTGTTTCTTCACGTTTAGGCAACGGCGGTAAATTCTGGTTATTGTCAAAATGCTTGTCGGGCTATCGGCTGGGCTGATTCCCTCGGTGAGTGAAAATTCAAAAATTCCTGTGGCTCCCTGATTCCATTCGTCGATTCTCTGGAATGTGCGGCAGTTACTGCCATTAACCAGAGGGAGGAAGAGGGATGGTACCAGAACAACCGGATGGGGCGCACTTAGGGTTGGCAACGGTTCGTGAAGCTTGTGAGTTTCTACGGATCAGCAAACCAATGATCTATTCGATGATGCGTGACGGCTCGTTGCCGGAAGCAAGACGTGGCAAATGGGTCCGTATCCCATGGTGTCATCTGCTCAACATCGCTCGCAATCCAGCGCTGATTGGCCAGGGCGGTGCTGAGGTGGTCCGATGACCCCCGCAGAGACCCGACAGCGCCGGGCGCTCCGAGTGTTGCGATCATTTTCCGACAAGCGTGGGATCGTGGTGCGGATGCTTCCGGAAATGGCGAGCGATGCTGAGATCTCTGATCTCCTATTCGCTGAGGATCTCCAGGCCCTCCAGCAAGCCGGGCAGATCGAGCTTGGCGAGATTGATGTCCTCGGAGTCGCGTATCTCCTGGTGCGGATTAGCGCGGCAACACGGATTTCATGCGACTGAGGGGTTTCACAAAAATCCTCGTATAGTGACCTTCGAATGATGATAGGGCTCAGCGAGCCCTGAGAGCGGTTGCATCGCTGGAGTGGCCACACGTGTTGTGAGCCTCATGTCCGCTCAGGGCACGGATCTGAGCAAGCTGACGCTGTCCCAGTGGTGGATGGTTGGAGCGTGAGTTCCTGTGGAGTTGCCGGTTCGCCACAGGAATGCTCCCGAGCGAGGAATTGAGTGGTCTAGCTCGTAAATCTTTGACCAGGTGAAAACCCGAGTACGGAACCGGTGCGCGCTTTTTTCAACGAGTGGCGAAGCCACGAGGAGTCACAATGGAATTGATCAAGCTGGAGTATGACTATGGGCTCATCCCAGAGTCGGACCGAGATGAGGTACGCAGCGCAGCGCTGAGTATTAAGCCTCGGATTGAGAGATCGGTCAGCGATATGCTGGCGATTGGGGAATCACTATTGGAAGTCAAGGCGCTATTGCCTCATGGCCAATGGTTGCCATGGCTGGATGTTGAGTTCTCAATGACGCCGCGAACAGCACAACGCCTGATGAACGCCGCTGAGCGATGGCGAGGCAAATGCGAAACTGTGTCGCATTTGGGTCTGAGTGTGATCTATGCCCTTGAGGATGCTTCAGATTCAGCGGTCGAGGAACTCGTCGAGCGCGCGAAGTCAGGAGAGCGAATCACCCGCCGTGATGTCCCAAAACGGCGGAAGCCCAAAGTAGACATCCAACAGACTGTGCCTGAATACACTCGCGAGCAATTGATTCAGATTTTGGTTGAATCCCCAGGGGCGCTGGAAGAGTTCTCAAGTTTTGCGGGACGTGTTCTTGGATTCACGGCAGTCGTAACGGCTGTCGTGCGAGCCATTGGAGGCATTCAGAAGACTTTGGATCAGATCGAACTGGTGACGGCGGCAGAAAAGCGGGAGGCGCTGGGGAAAGACTTTAAGGCGCGATCTGACCGGCTACTCGGCGGCAAGAAGCCTCGGGATCCAAAGAAGCTTCCATCTAACTTCGATGAGGAAGGTTTTGAGAAGTTCTGGAGTGCCTATCCACGGAAGACAGCGAAGGAGAACGCCAGGTTTGCGTATCTGAAGGCAATCGCAGATGTCTCGTTGGATGAAATGATTGCGAAAGCTGAAGTGTATGCGAAGTACGTGGAGGCCACCGGAACGGAGGTTTGTCATGCGGCGACCTGGTTGAATCAGAAGCGGTGGCAGGATGAGTTAAAGATCCCGCGGAAGAAGGGTGTGACCACGTTGTCAGGTGAGAACAGTCGTTTTTTGGATGAAGCGCATGACGATCGACGCCAAGAAGTTATTTAACGAGCCGATCCAGACGACTCCGGTTGCTGGGTACGAGAAAGCATCGTGGGGTGAGGTTCATAAGTCGGAGCATGTTCAGCGTCGGATTGCTGACGCGCTTTGCTCGGGAATGTTTCCGATCTACATCTCGGGACTGACAGGGACTGGGAAATCAAGTATTGCCTCACTGGTTTACCTTGCATCCAGATACCCGATCTGGCGGCGAGCGGATGACTTGATGTTGACACTGGCGACTGGGAGGACTAGTCCAGAGATTCGTCAGGAGTGGCACAAGATCCGGGAGTGTAGTTGCCTGTTTCTGGATGACATATTCTTTCGTGAATACACCGCGCCCATGCAGCAGGCACTGTTCGACATCATGGAGTTTCGGCGCGGCAAGCCGATTGTGATGACAAGCAATATTCAGGTGACGGGGATTGCTCGGGCTGGAATTGATGACCGTATTTCCAGTCGAATTCGGGCTGGTGCAGAAATCATTCTGAGGCTGTCGGATCGCCGGTCTGGTGCTGGCAAGACAACAATAATCACAAGGTGACCCCGCCAGCGCGGATTTTGGCACATGAGCACTCCTCCAAATTAGGCCCGTATAGTGAGGTTGAGGAGTGTTGGAATGTCGATCATAATTCGCGAGTTTGTCCATACGTCTGTACCGTCTGGCTTCACCAGAATCGGTGTGCCATTTCGCGCAGGTGGGCAAGTGCATTTTGTCGCTTTGCATGAGGCGTGCGGGCGACATGTGGTACTTCGAAGCGGTGCGAGCGGCAAGTACCATTGCTGGCATTGCAAGGTTGAGACGCGCGAGGCAACGCACCAGGCGAGGCTCCTGCCAGAAGACACCACGGACTGCCCCCGCTGCGGCAACAAGGAGCCGCAAGTGATGGCGCGGCGGCGGGATCGTGGCGGGTATCGCTCAATGCGGTGCGTGGAATGTCGCCACACGTGGATGCAATCATGCCCGCTTGATGCACCGATCTCGTGTAGTCGCATTTTCGTGCTCAATGATGGTTGCAGGGTATCGCTCCAGCAAATTGCAGAGGCCTGCAACGTCAGTAAGTGGACAATCACAACGTGGATCAAGGCTGGACTAACTGCGGATGCAATCCTCGCTGGAGAGCGGCCGAAGAAACCTCCGGCAAAGCGGAAGTTGCGCCGCTATCACAAGTATCGATGGCAAGGTCGGCGTTGCTCGATTCGTGAACTAGCGGAGTTGGCTGGAATCAGCCACGCCGGGATGTGCCGTAGATTGGCATTGATGCCAGTTGATCAGGCGATGGATTTTGAGCCAAAACTTGGGAGACGAATTCCGTTCCGGGGTGAGACAAAGTCACTGACGGAATTGGCGCGAATTGCTGGAGTCTGCGTGACGACGATGCGTAAGCGCCTCTGGGCAATGAGTCCAGATGAGGCGGTGCAATTCCGACCTCCAAAACCGATTGGTTCAAGGCCACGGCAGTATCTGTTTCGGGGGCAGATGCTGACTGTTGTCGAGTTGGCCCAAATCGCCACTGTGCAACCATCGACAATTGGCGCGCGACTACGGGACGGGATGACTCCAGAGGCTGCGGTTGCTCTCGGAGACCAACGATCGCGCAAAGGCATCCAGCGCACAGTGCCGCGCCGGTGGCAATATCAAGGACAGGATCTGACGGCAATGGAACTTGCGAGCGTTGCTGGGATATCTCTCGCGCAAATGCGGCGCAGACTCGAGTTGATGCCGGTGGATGAGGCGGTTGGCAAGGCCAAGAGGCGATTCATCCGTGTTGATCGGGAGAAGCTTGCTGAGGCCATCCAAAAATCTGGAGTTGGTGAATTCACAATCAGAGCGAGGCTGCGCCGTGGGATGACGTTGGATGAGGCTGCGCAACTCGGGCGATTGGGCAAAGGGAAGAGACGATGAGTGTCGAACACTGCTGGATTTGGGCGCAAATTAGATGCGCGGAACGTGGACTGCCATTCCAGTCAGAATGGGAAGGATTGCAGGGGTTCTTGCGATTCCGCACTCATGTCGGTGTGTGCAATGTGCGTGGGGCGTTTATCGCTTTGCGTGATGCGCAGCAGGGGTTTGTTGAGAACAATGTCTACTGGTCTGATCGGGTGCGTTCGCATGCTGATGGGACGCGCGAATGTGTGCCCGTTGACCCATCAGAGATCACGTGGATTCCAGGCGATGAAATCCACCCCAGGGACGATCAAAAAACACCCCTAAAACTGCCACCCCAGGGGGTTCAGATAATCGCCCCTGGGTCCTCCTGAAGACTGCCGTTTTTTACCCGATCGGGTGATCACCCGTTTGATTTTTTTGCACAGACCACTTTTTTTGGCTGGTGATGATGACCCTGAACCAGGCTGACCTTGCCCGCTTGCTCAAAATCAGTCCCCAAACGATCAGCAAATACGCTCGTGAGGCTGGATTTCCGCGCGCCGATCGTGACGGACTGCGCGAGGCGTTGCCCGTGTTTCTGTGGTGGCTGGTGCATCGAGCGCCGAAGACAATCCGGAATGAAGTTGCGGGGCAACTCGGAATCGAGATTCGAAGCGATCCAGAGGACCTCTCAATTGAGAGTGAGAGGCTGGATTTGAGGCTCAAGGCACACAAAGTCTCGAAGGCAATCGGCGATGCGGTCTCATTCGCCGATATCCGATCGATCATTGGTGATCTCGCGCGGGAGATTCGCCAGGCGTGCGACAAGGTGAATGCTGCAACCGGTCGGGATGTCCTCCCGCTGTTTGACCGGGCGTTTAGCTCCTTTGAGGAGTCACTTAGCGCCGCGCAGGAATCCGCCTCCGATCCCGAGGCGATGGAATGAGTGTTGGCGCTCTGAATGCTGGAATCTATCGCCGTAACGCCTTGCGATACGTTCCAGAGGTGCTGAGGTTCGCACGACCGCGCCGCATTCGTTCAATCGTCGACTTTGCTGAGGCGGAGTTGCGATATCCAACCGGTCGATACCGGGGGGAGAAGTTCTCCAGGAGATTTCAACCAGCAACAACGCTCTTGCTGGAGGAACTCTCCAGTGACTACTGGCGCGAGTCCTGGATTATCGGACCGCACCAGGCGGGCAAGTCATTCAGCATTGTCGCGTGGATGTTCCATTGTCTGTTCGAGCGTCAGGAGGATGTGATTTTCGGATTGCCCGATTTGGCGATGCGATCAGTCAAGTGGCGAAAGGACATCCTGCCCATGCTGGAGGCGTCAAGTTTCCGTGGGTTGCTTCCGAGTTCCGGGTCTGGATCAAAGGGCGGGATTGGAGAAATCGTAACTTTCCGAAATGGTGTATCCCTCCAGTTCATGGGGGCTGGAGGGGGTGATACTCAACGCGCTGGATCCACAGCGCGGAATTTGATTGTGACTGAGGCTGAGGCATTCGGGGCACGTGGAACGAACTCTGAAGAATCATCAAAGTGGGAACAGATCCGTGGGCGAGTTGCGCACTTTGCGGGAAGCGAACGAGTATTGGCTGAATGCACGGTCACAGTCGAGGAGTCTCTGATGTGGTCCAACTACATTGGCGGGACTGCCTCAAGCGTCGTGATGCCTTGCCATGGTTGCGGCAATCATGTTGCGCCGGAACGTGAACACCTCGTGGGTTGGCAAGATGCAAAAACTGAAGAACAAGCCCGCGCGAATGGTCGCTTCTCATGTCCGCGCTGCGGGATCGTCTGGAATGAATCAGAGCGCCTGCGCAATCTCCAATCAGCGCGGCTTATCCATGCCGGTCAGACGATTGATTTGGACAATAATACACAAGGCGACATCCCTCCAACTCGGAAACTTGGGTTTCGCTTTTCCGCGGCGAGCAATGCGTTCTCGGACGCTGGGAGTATTGCAGTTGAGGAATGGTCGAGGGAGCGGTTGGAGAATCCTGAGGCGCGGGCAAATAAGGATCGCGCTATCAGTCAATTTCGGTTTGCGGTGCCGGTGAAACAGCAGACACTGGAGATTGCCCCGCTGGAGGTGCGGGCGCTGCTGACCCGATGTTCCAATCCGTCAATCGGATTTGCTCCCCGGGATACCATCAAGGTTTATGCGGGTGTTGATGTGAGAAAGACGCAAGTGCATTGGGCGCTATTGGCGTTTCGGGATGCACTGGGACCTCGATTCGTCTCCTGGGGTGTCGAGTCAGTCAACAACCAACTTACGACTGAGGAAGGGCTGACTGAAACCCTTGAGGCACTCCAAAAACGTTTTGGCGATGGGGTTCCCGTTGATGCGTCAGACAAAATTCTCCCAGTCTCATTCGCGCTATGCGATGCTGGATGGCAGACTCAGATGATCCAGAAAGCTTGCGAGCGTGATCCATTCTGGATGCCGTGCAAGGGGTTCGGCGCTGGGATCCTGCGCGACCAGTCATATCGGACACCCCGCGCCACGGGATCGCATTGCCGATTGATCGGCGATGGTTTCCATATCGCCCACGTTGCTGACCGATGGTTGGTAGAGCTTGACGCCAACCGGTGGAAGTCGCGCCTTCTCCAATCCATGCGAGCCCGAATTGAAGGGCGGAATGGATTGACGTTTGCGAATGCTGAAGAGCGGTCACTCCGGGCATTCTTGGCGCAACTGACGAGTGAACCAGAAATTGAACGAAGTGTTGGTGGTGAACTGGTTACAACGTTTGGTGAACCGCGCGGCGCAAATCACTGGCTGGATGCGGCATACCTGGCCATGGCTGCGCGGTCGGTGGATGATGCACTTTCGAGGTTGCTGGCGTCAACGCCTCCAGAGCAACCAGAAGTCATTGAATGGCAATTACCAGGTTCGTCAGTTGGCGGGCTGTTCTGATTCTCGAGGGGGAGGGTATCGTGATACTGAATTCCAAGTTGGCTTGCCCACATTGTGGGAGTTGCCGGTGTACTCGGTTGGGTCCAACGGTCTTGCCTACTCCAGCGTTCGACCCGGAACGATCGGGATTGTACCGCTGCGACGTTTGCGGCGAGCGATTCACATTCACATGCCCAAAGGAATCACCTCGCCCCGCTGAGTGGGCTCCCCACGCCAGGTGTCCTCATTGCGGAGGATATCGGACGGCAGTCTCTGGGACCAAAGCGCGGATCCGATATCATGTATGTGGCGATTGCCGGAAGCCATTCCGGACGATGAGGCCGGTTGCGGAACGTAATCGCCAATAGTAGCCACAATTTTTCACAGTGTATTTCTTGCCTGTGTCCCGTCCAGTAAAATATGGCTTTGGTTGTTCTGGACCTGTACCCATGGAGGGGAACTGATGAAGGCAATTTGTTTTTTTGGTGGCTACTTTCCTGGCGACGCAATGCACATCATTGTGATGAGGGCCTGCGAATTATGTAAGGAACGTGCAAGGCAGTTTGGTTTTCAGTCCGCCGAAGTGCTTGATGGTTCAGTCAACTGGATATTTGCACAAGATGCCGATGTTATCGGTGTGCGACATGCTGATAAATCCTGTGAGTTTCGTTGTTTCAGTAGTCAGGTGCTCTGTGCTGAATCTGGCTATTCGGTAGTCGGATCATCCAATATCTTTGTCCGTGAGGACTATCGCGAGTTCATGAACCTTCTGAATTCGTGTGGTCGTTGTCAACATTGAGTTTTCCCCCGTGAGTGGTGGAAGAGAACCCCGCGGCGTGAACCGCAGGGGCCGGGATAGGATCGCCATCGGCAGGCCCATGCTACAGCGTGATCAAAACCCACCTGAAGTATCGTCTCAATAAACCTGGCTTGTCTGATGTGCAACATGTGCAAGTATCCCGATTCTCGAAGCACTCACGATTCCGGAATGAAGGAACTTCAGGCGATAACGGATAGCGCTTCCCAAACGTCGATGGTTGAAAGGGGATATTCAAACATGCTGCCCTGTTGTAGCTCGCATCCAGAGCAATGCAATTGGCCATCGAAATGGGACCATCGCACGGTGAGTTCAAGTTGTTTGGTGCTTGTCTTCCGGTCATGGAACTCAAAGACAATTGGGTCACCTTCCCGAAACGGGCGGTAACACTCTAGCGAAACTCCGCGCCGTGAGTAGTCAATGGCCCTGGCTGGCATCGTAAGACGATCCAGTCGGTTTCGAATGAGACCAGACTTTGAACAAGAGAAACGAACTCTCCGAGTGCAACCCTTTGTCTCTGCGAGATGTAGTAGATGAGGCACGAAATCACGGAAAGTGATTCCACACTTCGCGTACTCCGGGCACAACACAATTGAATGGATGACCCCCGAATAGAGGCCAGGAAACCGTCCGTCGTCGACGATGAGCTCAATGATCTGTCCCAGCCTCACAGGCTCCATCAGACCAAGAATTGCGTCCCTTCCATTGCCATAAAGGAGCCTTGCCGGGCAGTCTTGGCGGGAGATTCTTACAAAAACCGTGGGGATGGAATGTTTTACAAATTTGGCAGGCGAGAACATTTTGACGTCCATCAGGGTTTGCAGGGATCTGATGAGTAAGTATTCGCCATCAACTGGATAACGGTGTATGGTTTGTCGAAAATGGGGTGATGCACCACCCTAACAGCAGGAGCACCACTCTCCGCCATCGCTTTCAGTTTTTCGATACTCGTCAGAGTTTGTCCACATTGTGGACTGCGCAATAACCGCAAAGCAGTAAGTTGAATTCGCCCTCGTATAGTCGAGGGTATGGGCAACTCTCTCGTTGAAAACCTCGACCAACTTCGCAGCGGTGCTTTCGATGCGGTTGCTCGTGATGACTATTTTGAAGCGCGCAAGCTTGCGTTGAAGGCCCAACTACTTCTCGCCACCATTCCAGATGGATCAATCCAGGGTCTTTCCACTCAGACTTGGGATCGTCGGGCGATTGATGCGTTCCTCCTTCAGTTGGATCGCATTGAGGCGATTGGCTCGCCAACGGGCGGTGTTGTGGTCCAGGCTTACGGCTATGCCGGGGAGCGTGGTCTATGATCCCGTTCCTCTCCTGGTTCAGGAAACCAAAGGCAGTCCCTGAGTCGCGTTTCGATCTCGTTGAGCAACGCAATGTTCCACAATCGATGGAACTGCGCAGGTGGGAAGCTGCGACGGTCACAGACCAGAACGCGCTGCAGTGGATCAATGCGACCGGTCGAACTCTCAATGAGGATCTCGTCAACAATCTTGGAGTGCTCATCACACGATGCACCCATGAATTGACTGTCAATCCAACCATCCAGGGTGCTGCGGATACTCACAGCGCTGACATCGTTTCGCCCGGTGGTCCGTCCTGGCAAGTAGTCCCGAAGTCCGCCAATGTGCCAGAGTCAGAAGCAAAGGCCCTTGAGGCATACATTGGGCAGGCTGAAGAACTCATCCGCGAGTGGTTTGATCACTGTGACTACAACAGTGAACTGAGCGGCGCTGAAATCCTACAGATATCCATTCTTCAACAGTGGACTTGTGGAAATGCGTTCCAGGAAATCCTGGAGGGCGGCTCGTCCGGATTGACTCCAATTTCCCTGCGATTGCTCCCAATTCATGCGGAACGAGTTCTGAGATGTGTCTCGGGCGGAAGTGTCCGCCTCGGGATCGAAAGGGATAAGTCAGGCAAGCGTCTGAGATATCACGTTGCCACTCCAGAATCATTCGGCACGTATTCGACCAGCAAGGCGGAACCTGTTGAAGCGCGTCAGATGATTCACCATATGAGGACCATCGAGCCCGGGCAGATTGCTGGGGTGCCATGGTTGGCTTCTGGATTGGGTACGCTCGGTGACTTGCGGCAACTTGATGAGCAGGTGATGAAGGCCGCGCAGTTGGCGGCGAGCCTGGCAATCATCTTCCAGGACAAACACGAGAACGCGCCGGTTGTGGCTGGTGCGCAGGCGGTCAAGCTGGGATTGACGAATTTCTTTCACGCTCCAAAGGGCAAAGAAGTCAAAACCCTCGACCCAAAGCAACCACAGCAAAACTACGTTGCGTTCCGGGATGAGCGCTGGCGGGATGTGGCGCGGTCACTGTCCATGCCGTTGCTCATCTTCCGTCAGAATTCCGCAGAACACACTTACTCTGGCGCTCGGATGGATCGGCTGTTGTATGCCCGTTCCATCGAAAAAGAGCAGTGGCTCATCGATCGTCGAATGAGTCCGGTTTTCGACCAGGTGTTGCGTGAGGCGATGCTGCGGAAGCTATTGCCAAAGGCTCCCGTACCGGTACGCGTGATTGGTGTCTATGCACCGATTCCATGCGTGGATCCGGTGAAGGAAGCGGTTGCGAATCAGACACAACTCCAGACGTTGACCAAATCTCTGATCGACGTTTGGCACGAAAATGGAATCACTGCCCCTGAGGCTGTGAGCAAGCTGCGCCGGTCAATCGAGGTGCTGGATCAGATACGCCCGGGACTGGGTGAGAAGTTCGTTGGATCACTTCTGGGTGATGCCGGTTTGTTGAAATCAGATGCGAGCGCCGATGGTCTCATCAGCGCGTTGGCGGGATGAAAGATATGTCGAAGGAAATCGAAATCATCAATTCACGAATTGCCTCCATCCGCGCGGAATCCGCGAATGATGCGAAGGCATCAATTGACTGTGTCATGAGCACTGAAGCGCCGGTGTTGATGTTCGACCGGTCTCGGTGGGAAGTGATCGACGAGATTCTCCTCGCGAGCGGTCGGACCCTTGCGCCTCACATCCCGTTGCTGGATTCTCACGACCGTTCCAGTGTTTCGAAGGTGCTCGGACACTTCGAGGGCGTGGTCACTGAAGAAGCCACCAACCACACCCTGGGAACGATGCTCTTCGACCAGGAAGACGAGGAGGCCATGAAGGTCTTCCGCAAATACCGCGGCGGTCATGTGAAGGATATCTCAGTCGGTTACCAGGTGACTTCATCGGTGATGGTTGAGGCTGGAGAGACGATTGAGTTGGGCGGTCGGATGTTTACTGCGAATGCAGCGCGACGCCTGAGAATCGCGTTGAAGTGGCAATTGAATGAGGGAAGCGCCGTTCCGATTGGTGCTGACCCAGGCGCAAAAGCACGATCTGCCTGTGTGCAGGTCACTCTGGATGAGGCGCAGCGCCTTATTGCTGAACGAAGTCAAAAGTTGGCGGGCGCTGTGCCTGCCGTTGAATGTGGTTCGCCTGCCGGTACTGGCGGCAAAAACGAAAGAAGAGGCAACGCAATGAGCGGTGCAACTACTGATCCTGCCCCAGTGCAGGCTGTTGACAATGAAGCCCTGATTCGACAGGGGGTTGAACGTGAATCGAAGCGACGAGCGGCGATTCAGGACATTGCGGAAGGTGTGAGCCCGGATGTGGTTCGCGCCGCGGTGGATGATGTGAATTGCGATGTGGATTCAGCGCGAGCAAAGTTCCTGGCTGACCTGCAAAAGCAGCGCAAGCAGTCTCCAACTCCATCCAACGACGCGCCACAGATTACCGTTGCGGGCAATCGGTCTGAGCGCGATCGCACGACGATGGCGCTGGCGTTTGAGGTTGCTCGCCAGTTGGGAGTGAATCCTGAGAATGTGGCTCATCGGATGGTGTATGACGAATACACTCGCACAATGAAGTTCCACAAGCCAGGAACCAAGGTTCGCGAGAGCATCCAGAAGGAAGTGGAAAACAACCTTGAGCGGTCTGACGCGTACCGCGGGATCTCCTCATCGGATCTCTGCCGTGAGGCCCTGAAGATCAATCAGGTTGAAGCGCCGATCGGTCGTGTCGACATGATCACTCGAGCGTTCAGCATTCCGAGTGTGAGCACGATCTACACTCAGGCAATGGGTGCGGTTCTGTTGTCTGCGCTTGGCGACATGAATGATTCAACGCAGGGTTGGACGAAAGACGTTCCGGTGAAGAACTTCAAGCGCCAGGAACTCCATCGTCTGGAGGGTGGTCGACTGCGCCGACGTGATCGTGGAACTGAAGCGAAACACGCAACGTTTGCGGACACGATGGAAACGTATCGCATTTATGACTATGCGGAAACGCTGGTGCTGGATCGACAGGACCTCATCGACGATGAGATTGGTGCGTGGAAGACTGCCCTGGATGCGTACGCACTGGCAATCCGGTCACTGCGCCCGGACCTAGTGTATGCACTGCTGTTGACCAACTCAGCGCTGAGTGATGGCATCGCACTGTTCCACGCGTCTCACGGCAACTTGCTGGGTACGGGATATGGTCTGTCCATGTCTTCCCTCCAGAGCGGTCTGAACGCGCTGGGATCTCAGAAGGGTTCTGCTGGTCTGAACCTGAATCTCCGGGATGCGTATCTCGTCACCGGGATCACCAACGGATTCACCGCTGACCAGTTGGCATCGTCTGCGGAGATCCGTGAAGCCGCGGCGGCAAATGGCGTTGCGAATCCGATCCTGAAACGCAACCTGGGAACTCAGTCTGATTCCCGCATCGATACCGGATTCGTTGATCCGGTCACTGAGGCCAATGTTGCTGCGGTTCCAACAACCTGGTTCATTGCTGCTAAGGGCGGGGACTATGGTATCTGTGTGGGAACGCTCGAGGGCAACAATGGCATGCCAACGATTTCGAGCACTGTCCTCCAGGGCGGTGGTAAGTATGGCATCAGCCTGGATGTCCAATTCCCGATCGGCGCTGGTGTATCGAGCTATGCCGGTCTGGTCCTCGGTCGGCCGTAGTCTCACGGTCTGATGGTCTGACAACTCACCGGGGAGTTCGCTCCCCGGGTTTCTCTTCTGGAGTTTTGCCATGGCGAAAAAGAACGCCGACAGCAGTGAGCAGACTGCAACTGAACCAACTGCTCCGATGGTGATGTGCGAGCCCTATATCGTCATGTCACCAACGATTGTCTCCCCGCTTGGGTATCTCCATGTCGGTCATGAGATCATCGAATCCGATGTGTCTGCTGAAACGTGGGAATGGCTCAAGGCTGGTGGCCACATTAGGCCCAAATGCTGGCTTGAGGCGGAAGCTGACAAGCAACCTGTAAGCGAGTCGTAATCGGCTCGATGTTCAAAGTTCTGGAGTGGTGATATGCGATCGTGGAAAACAACGTCTCCAGCGAACGCGCTGGGATCAAGTGATTCTTCTGAACGGGCGATGTCCCGTCATTCCGTTGAGGTGATTTATGGCTGTTGAACTGTCGAACGATGATTGGACCGTTTCCACTACCGTTGCAAACGGTGAAACGTGGAGTGGTGGTGATATGCGGCTCGCTCCAGACGGTCGAGTCGGGATCGTGCGTGGTGGTCCGGATCTGTCTGCTGGCGCGCCGGTAGCGCTTAAGATGAACGGTTATTGCCGGGCGACGTCTCCAGTGGCTTTTGCTGCTGGTGCAACGGTTGCTGTGGTGGTGGCCACTCAGACGATTTGTGCAACCGGGACAGCAAGCAGCGTGAACATGGGCAAGGCCCTCAAGGCTTGTTCTGCCGGTAAAGAACTCCTTTGGGACCTCAACGGCTAATTGGTGCACTCCTCGGGTGTGCCACTCGACAGCTCTCGCCCCTGGCTCTCGGGTGAGTGAACTCCGCGCTCACTCGACGAGTGGCACACCTTGCTCTAAGGCTTGAACCATGTCTCTGTTTCATGACATCGCACAGATGCAAGTCTCTGCCCATATGTGGCAGTTTGCTGAATGCGTTGTTGTAACCAAAGCAGGTTCCGCGGAGTCGATCGGGGAAGTCAGTGGAATCATCAAGGTGACTGCCTCAGAGGGCAACTCAGATCGTGGTCAACAGATGATTCTGCGGGCTGAAGTCCTGGTTCCTTGGGCTGAAGCGTTCGCAACCGCTGAGGTTCCGAAGATCCGAACGGTGAATGGACTGGTGTTCCGCGGTCAATCGTTCTCGATTGAGGCGATTGATCGAAACGAGGCGGCTGGATTCGTTGTGATTCACGCTTTTGCGAAGCGCAAGGAATCCACATCTCACAGCACTCTATCGGGTAATCGCTGATGGCGCTCGGACTTCACATCTTCCAACCCCTGGTCAAGTTTCGCGAGATGCTGAGTGAATCAACGTCTCTGCGAACATTGTTCGGTGTTGCGAATGCGAATGATGCGCTTGCAAAGATTGGGTACGGGTACGCTGAGGACGATGAGTATCAGTTCGAGGATGTAGCCAAACAACCAAAGTCTGTCCCACGGGCACTTGTGGCGCTGGAGGATTTCAATTCATCCAAAGGCACAACGAGTTCCTGGGGAACAACTGTCGAACTCACATTGTTGATCGAAGCGAAAACACTCGATGCTGACCAGGCGAAGAGTTTGTCAGAACGGTACGCGTCTTTCTTGTCCAGGATTGAAGGTGTTTGCGATGACGTCAGGAATCTTGCGGCATCGGGCACAAGGTTGAATATCACAAACATCCGCACAGTGATTGCCCCGCAACGGGCAGACATGAAAGACACAGACAACAACGAGGAGCGATGGTGGACTGTTCTCCTCGTTGAGGCTGGAGGCTGACAATGATTGCCCTCAAGGCAGTTATTGAGGATGACCTATTGACGGATCGGGCAATCGATCAAGTGTTGCGGCTGACCGGGAATCTGGTCATGCAGGAACACCGGGAGAGACTACCAGGGCACTTTGAAAACGGGGCTGTGAAGAAGTACGGATACAGACCTCGAACCAAAAAATACATGAAGTACAAGGCGTGGAAATTCAAAACCCAACGCCCCTTGTTCAAGACTGGTGCACTTCAGGCGGCAATCCTGAGGAGTGCCAAAGTGATCGCAACGAGTAAGAAGGCGGAATTGCGGGCGCGTGGAAGTAACGAATCACCATTGCGGGATCAGTACAGGCGGGAACTGGAGGCGTTCTCTGAGGAAGAGGAACGCGCGAACCAATTCAGTTTCCTTCAGAAGTTTGTCAAGTTAGCGGAAGACCCATCGTTTAAGCGTAAGCGGCGTAGAACAGTAGGATAAATACCATGGCTCATTCAGCGTACGATATCGCTCTCGGCAATATTGCGGTCATTCATCAAATCACGAACCTGAACCACTCAACGAATGCAACGAACATTCCAGCATTCGCTTCTGGTAACGTGAAGGCATCGGCGCAGTTTCAGGGCGAGACGGCTCATTCAACGAATGTGACCTCGACAGACCTGGCAACGGTGCTGGCGCTGAATACGTCGACGTTCATTCAGAACGGTCTGCCATTGTGCGCTGGCACGGATACGGTCTCGGTTCCATTCCGCCAAAGGGCGGGGTGCGCAACCTACGCGTCTGGATCAGTTCATTCGGCGCTGTTGTGTGATCGAACATTGATCACTCCGGAATCAATCAAGGGCAGTGTTGGGCAGTCCGCAACCATCGATCTGATGTTGCGTTACCTTGCGGCGAATTCGTTCACGTCTCCCACGTCGAATGTGAGCAACCTGGCGTTGCCGGATGCAACATTTGTCAGTGAGTTCATGTTGTACGATGTGCTGATCAATGGAACGAGTGTGCCCCAACTCCAGGCGGTCACGATCAATACCGGGATCAAGGTGGAAGTGAAGAACTACGGGGGCGGACCGTTCCCAACGGCAGCTTTCATCGTTGAGATTCTGCCAACGATTGAAATCACGACTGAAGACGCTGATGCATCTCTTAGTGTGTTGAATGCTGCTGGATTGGGAACTGGAGTGGTTTGCAAGTTCGCTCGGAGAACCTCAGGCGGGATCATTGATGCAATTGGCGGTGCAAATCATATCACGGTGAGCGCTGTTTCAGGGCTGCGCCAGTTGAGCACTCTTTCCGGGGATGCTCGGTCAAACTCATCTGGAACGATTGTAGTCCATCCATTGGCGCTGACGTCATCTGTCAACGTGGCGCTGTAAGCAATCCAATCAAATCGTGGGGCAGGCGGGTCAATGGGCTTGCCTGCCTTTTTTTGTATGGGGGGAGAGGGAATATGCGGTTCCTGGTATTTGTGCCGACTGATTCGAGTTCGCTCTCGAAGTCTACAAGGGATGTTCTCCAGTCTGTTGGACTGGGGGAGCTTGCCGCGGGGATCGATGTTCGCCAGGTTCAGGGTCCTGAGGAAAAGGCTGGTCTGCTGTTTGGGTGGCTGAGTCCCGATCAGAACCAATTGCGCTATACGCCCTCCGAACAGACTTGGATTCCATCCGCCAAACATGGTGACCGAGAATCAGGCGCGTACTGGGTTGGAATTTGGAATAGTTCTCCGCCAACGGAACGGGATCTCAGGAGACCGGATGTCCGGAAGGGCAACTTTGTCCGGTTGGGCAATGGGGAATCCTGGTCCATCTGCGACCTTGAGAAGCTGGATCGTTTCCCGCTTCTCCAACCCGATGGAACTCTCAAGTGGGTGGTGGATGAGAGATACAACTGGCTCGTCACAGAAGTTGAGAAGCGATGCGTGGAGGCAATCGTTGCGAATGACGAGGGCGGAATGGTGCTGACCTTCGATTTGACCAATGATTGGTTCTGGCTCGTTGCCATTCTGCAAATTAACTACCGGATCACCCCAGAGGTGGTCTCTCACTTGAGACTGTTCTCTCAGGAGAGTCTCCAGAGTCTGGTGGCGCAAGTGATGGGCATTAAACTACAGGATCCAGCCAATGTCTGAGATGCGCGTAACCCTTGTGGCGAATGCAACGCAACCCGTTGGAGAAATCGGGAAGCTGCGCGCCGCTGCTGATTCAACCGCGAAGAGTTTTCAAAACGCGGCGAATGCGGCGGAACGATCGGCGCGCGGTGCTGTTGGTTCCTTCAAATCGCTCGAGGCGGAACTGAAGGCCAATGAGGCGATTCTGAAGCGCCTTGCTGTTGGCAGTCGAGCGTTCGACGAACAGCGTCAGAAGGTTGACCAGTTGCGTGGCTCTTTGCGGGCGGCGAAACAGGAAATGGCGAATGGTGCGAGTGGTATTGGGAGATCGGGGCAAGCGGTCATTGAACAGATTGGAGCGATGGCGGCGAGTTTCTTCACACTCCGAACCATTGTTGATGGAATTGTATTTGAGCTTGAGAAAGCGAACCGTATTGGGCAGGAAGCTGCGAATCAGCGCCGGACCCTCGACCAGGCGTTGGCCGATGTTGGCGTGAACATTGGCGCTGATGCGGTTCCCCAAGCTCGAAAGATGATTGTTGAATCCCAAACACGCCTTGGGAAGCTGGGGATTGGAACAACCCAGGAGGGATTGGCGAACATCCTGGGAACTGCAATATCCGCGGGCGCTAAGGACCTTGAGGAGTCGATGAAGTTGGCTGAGGCAACTCTTCAACTGACTGCTGGCGATGCGAACAAGGCGAACGCGCTCGTTGCTGGAACACTCGACATTGCCACACTCGGTGGGATGAAGGACTACCGTCAAGCCCTGGGGCAGTTGCTTCAGACTCAGAGCGAGTCTCGCGCGGTTGGTCTCCAGGATTTTGTGAACAACATCGGACCTGGTATCGCTGCGGCAACTGCGCAGGGTATGCACCAAAACGGTGTGAGTACCGAACGTGCGTTGGAGATTTCTGCTGTCATCGGTCAAATCATCAAAGACCCAACTGGCGCGAATACCGCAACCACCATGCGGCAACTGTTCACGCGAATGGATTCGTTCGCGCCTGAGCTTTCAAAGAAGCTGGACGATGGTGGAACGGCCAATGTGGATCAAGCCACCATTGATAAGTTCATGGCCACTCGGGATTTTGACGCGCGCCTGCAAATGATGCGTGAGAATCAGGGGTTGGCACTTCAGTTTCTGGAGACCCAACGTGAATCCATCGGCAAGACGGCAGTACGGGAGATTCTCATCCAGAGTGATCGAGCGAAAGAATTCGAGGACAAAGCGAAGAAGAGAATTACTGATCCCGCTGGCGCGCTGGGTGAGTTTGATAAGCTTGCTGGTGCTGTCGATGCGGTCACTGGTGTAGTGCGGGCGGACCGGCGCTCCGCTGCAAACATTGCTGAACGGCAAGTGACTGGAGTTGCTGCTGAGGCGGGGCAAGCAAAGAAGATCTTTGATGAGACAATTGCTCAAGTGAATCTGCCAGGTCCTGACTTCATTGCCGAACGGGTGGAACGTGGATTGGCGATGACTCGCGCCTCAGGATCAAAGCGCCCCGCGGAGGCTTACGCTCGCTCGCTGGAGGATATGCTCAATCCAGAGTTGCGAGCCACTCCAATTGTTGGTGAGGACGCTGAGTTCATTCGAAGGCAAGCGGCTGAACTGCGCAAAATGCAAGCGGACATGGACCACATGAATGGGGAGTCTGGAGACCAGTTCAAGGCGAGGGCAATCTTCCAGGACACTGTGCGGCAACTGAACCTCCCGGGTCCGGATATGCTCGCCAAACCCATTGAGCGATTCATGGGTGAGGCTTCAGTTGAGAAGTCGAACGATAAAGTTGAGGCATGGGCGAAGGCGCTGGAGGCGTTGCTCGACCCAAGGCAACGAGGTTCTGTGGTCACTGGTGCTGATGCTGAGTTTGTTCGTGAACAGATTGCTGCGATCCGATCATTGAAAGATGAGTTGGTCAAGCAGAATGACATCGGGCGACAACAGCGTGATTTGCTCGCCCAAATGGCGGGAAGGAAACCGGAACAACGCCCCGTTGATCGTCAACCCGTTGCTGCTGGTGCACCATGATCTACCTCAATGGGATTGCTTTACCCTTCGCCATGCATGGCCTGCCCGTATTCGGCGCATTCCAACGCCCTGAATCGGTCAAGGTGTGGTATGGCGTGCGCGGTGCGAAGATCTTTGCGGGGCGTTCAACCACACGGGAGGTCAAGATCCGTGTTGCCTTCACTGGCTATGCAACGGAGGCTGACTTTTGGGAATCGCGGCGATACTTTGACACTCTGCGCGAGGAGGGCATTGCAGGAGTTCTCGTTGTGGATGCGTGTGTATTGCCGTATTGCGTTCTGGAGGAGTTCAAGCCAGAAGAAAGGCCTTTCCGTGATGGATCGGGTTTCCATGGCTGGACACAGTTTGGTGAGATCAGTTTGAGGCAGATTGCCCGATGAGAATCGAGATTGGAACAATTCCGGATGCACTGGCGCGCGAGGCGTGCGAACTCCTCCAGTCAATTGGATTGGTTGCGTCTCCATCGGGATATGATCGCAATGGTGACCGGTTGATCCTTCTGCTTTGCGAATCACGAGAGACAGCGTTGGAGCGATCACAGGCGGCGCAGTCGTTGCTGAGTGAGAAACTCGGTCAGTTCAATCGGTTGGACGTTGTGATCCCGCCGATATGTACTCCATGCGACGCGCAGCGCAAGGCCCTTGGTTGGTTGTATCAACTTTGAATTTGGAGAACGCCATGAGTGAACCGGCAGTAAACTGGGAAGACCACAAGGGTCTGGCATCGCGTGGCCTGCGAATCGCAAAGTGGATGGAGGGGTGTGACAAGGTCGAAGATACGGAAGCGTACAGTCATGCCATGTTGGCGTTGTTTGAAGCCGCTAAGACATATGATCCGGAAAAGTCTTCGTTCTCGACCTGGGCTAGTCGGCAAGTATATTGGCGATTGAAATCGAAGAATACCCTCTCAATGCAACAGAAGTTGCGACATGAGAACTTCGAACAACGTGAGACAGATGCATTTGGAGGTGATGGTGATCCACGCTCCATGGCCACGGTCGGCGTTGTTGAACCGGAGGAGGATCTCTCCAGCGAGTTGCTGATGTTGCGGCGGGAGATCCGATGCTTGCCATTTCTTGAGCGCGAGGCGCTGGAACTCCATCTGGATGGAATGAATCAGAGGCAAGCTGCGGAGTTCATCGGAGTTGGTGTAGGCACTTACGGTGATCGCCTGGAACGTGCGATTGATACGGTTGCCATAGCGCTGTTGCGCGCCCGGGCTGCTGGGACCGTATAGGCTTGCACAATTTTGTGCAAAATAATTCGTGAGTCACTGCGCTGATGATGCGCTCGCTGGATTGCTTGAGCGTATAGGGTAGCCACACAGCACCCCTACATTGCCCTTGCGAGGGCGGAATTGCGCGCCTACATTCGCTCCAGTTCGAGACGAAAACCTTGAGGGGAGATGAGTCATGAGCGTGATTGAGTTTGCTGTTGTGGATGGCTCGATGGCCGATGTGTTGCCGGTCGGTGCTGAGCTTGCAGTTTGGGGCGTGGATGATTGCCCTGAACAGCTGGAGGAGTTGCTGAACTATCACGATTCCCCGGAACATGTGTTGGTGAGTCGATCGTTGGAGACCGCGCAGGCAATGCTGAATGATGCTCCCGCGGAGAGACTTCAGGTTTTCCGGGGCGTTGATGGTGTGATCGTCGCAGCGTGGTAGCGCCCGACATCGGGCGGTGAATGTTCCCCGACATCGGGGATTGATGGAGGCTGTTTCCCCGACATCGGGGCTTGATGAGTGATGAGGGGGCTCATTCCCGATTTGGGGGTGAGCCCCATTTTTTTGAAAGACGCACCTCAGTGTGACTGCATGAACAGTTGAACTAGCCCCTGAATGACGGTAACCTCATTCATCGGGTCGATTCGGACCACAAAAATCGTTGTTTCCCCCAATTTTCCATGCATTGTCCCTCGATATCAAATGCATGATGATTGCTTTTTGTGACGGCATTTTTTTTTGGGTACCAGAATGGCGGTCCACAGCTTCAAATTATTGTCCGGTGTGGAGTTGCGGTTGCGTCAAGTGGCGGTTGAGATCCGGTACTCCCGCTCAGGTCTCTTCTACGAGAGATTTGGAAAAATCCTGACTGTCATCTCAGAATCGCACCCGGATTGGTTCTTTAGCCCCGACCCCAAAAATGGCTTGGGTGGAAGTTTTTCATGCATTTCATCGGGACTAGATGCGTCGATATGCGACAATCGGCTGATTTTGAGCCTCGCAACAAAACCTGACCTAACGAGTTACAGTTCCGACGAGATTTTGGAATTCGCCGATGACTGCGACTTTCTTGCTGACCTATACACGAGCAATGTAAAGCCTACAGAACGTACTCGCATAGGATTCAGGCAATTTTATGAAGCCGGATTTGATACTGAACAAGAGGCCAATAATTGGGTCCAGTCACTCAAATTAGTGGAACCATCATCACTTTTGGAGACAGCGTTTAGCGCCAAGTTGAAGGAACTGAATGTCAGTTTCATTCTTGAAACTGAACAGTTTAGTACAAGAATCGCAATCGAAACGGGACGGAAAGAGGCCATTCTGGACCGAAACGACTCACCTGCGACGATTCGATCTCACGTGCTATCCAAACAGCAAGATAGCGTTCTCCTGGCTGCGGAGAAGAAAAGCGCTTGGGTACGCCGGCGTCGCGCTGCGTTTGCTGTTATTGATATTGACACATTCTCAGATTTACCGGCAGAAGATGTTCTGACTGGTGAGTTCATTAAGAATCACCACAGAACCAATATTGCTTGCTTCAGAAACTCCATCAGGACAACGTGATGTCATTCTATCGAACTGGTGATGCGGGCGAATCGTCGTCCATTCAGCAAGTGAGTGCGTATGAAGACTCGCCGCGTTCGCCTTTTACAGCAGCCTCTATCACTCAAGATCGAATTGAGGTACATTCCTCTGGTGCTCGGGTGCACCGTGGACAGGTAACCAACCCAGCGACATTAGCGATATCACCATCCATCCGAAAGGAACTAAGGACTTCTGTCGCGGCACTCGAAAACGCATCACATTTGATGGAATCTGCCCATGCAGGACAGGGTGTAGATGTGGTTGAATTGTCGCTTGCTGTGGAAGCATATCGACAAGCAGTCGAGATTCTGTGGAGATACCGGGACGTTGGTTTGGAGTCTTGGCGATCAGTAATTGCCTTTACCAGGCAGGCGCTTCTCGAAAACAGCCGTGATGAAGAGTTTACTATCTCACAATGCCATGGATTAAGGAGACTTGTATCGTTTCTGTCAAATCGCATGCTGACAAAGGATGACCTCTCCGAGGCAATGTCACTGCTTGCATCATCTGGATTTGATACGTTACTCTTCTTTAGCCAGCCGTCTTAAACAACGTATCTACACTGCCATGACAACCGCAATTTTTCTCGACACAACAATTCAAATTGCGCGATTTATCGGAAGTCGGGATGTAAAGGCGAAAATCAACAGGCGACTGTCACAATTTGGGTTCACCGTTACTGGTTTGGTTGTTCGCCAAGAGTTTAAGAGACGATTCCTAACCGATGTGCGTTATGTCAGGAACGCACTAAGGAAGAACAAATTTGATACGGCAGAAACTCTTCGTCATATCAATTCAAAACTCGGGTTGCCGTTCAATCGTCGCAAACTATCAATCTGTCTTGATGTATTTGCAACCGCAGCCTTTAATGGAAAACCCTTGACCGATGCTGGTGAGATGTTTGATCTGATTTTGTCCGGATGGGAACAGTTCGGATTAAGACGATTCGATGAATCCGTAGGTCAAGTTGTGCAATACTCAGGTTGCGGCTGCGCCAAACTGGATGACACCTCCGCTACAAAATGCTCATCGGCCAAAAATTGCGAGATCGGAACGTTTATTTCGTCAATGACCGAGAATATGAGACGCATACTCAATGTTCTTTCTGGTCTCGATCATTCCTTGAAGAGCCGGGAGATCTCTAACGCTGAAGCAAGGCTCACAAAATGGCTTGGTGACACAGTAACTGCCAAAGAAGATAATCCCTGCTTGACCGTTGGTGACTTAGTGATATCCATGGAGAGCCAGGGCATTCCGGTTTTTTACACAAAGAATGCCCGAGAAAGCCAGTTTCTCTGTCGTGCACAGGATCAGTCGATGATTGTGCTTCGGGAAGATGATGAGACTGTTCTTGATAGTCGCCAAAATAGTAGTTGGCCTGTCTTTTAATATCGCCAGTCTCAGCGACTTATTAGCTGCTTTTGCTTTCGCGAGCCTTGCGCAGGCGCTCTGCTTTTTTGGGCAAAATGTAGATAGTAGTGATTAGCCCTTCAACGATTTGTAGCCCATCCTCGATCGCTTGATGTGGAGGCGTTTCTAGTTCATGAAGGGCGGCATTACCTAAGTATCTCTCTTCATGCAGTAGCGCGGCCTGCGAGGCGGTGAGCAAATTCTTAGCCGCCAGTTCGTCAATCTTCTTCTGAAGATTCCCACCGGTAAGGCCATTTTCAAGACAAATGGCCTCAACTGTGGCGCGAAGGCCTCCGGCAGCGAGCGTCCGTATCCCCGCGTTCAAAGCATGAAGAGTCTCAGAGTACATCTTCCATACATTTTCAGGAATCACAGCCTCGCTGGGGTCAAAGCCCGGTTCGCGTTTTGACGCAACGCCGGGTGCATCTGGAAACACTTTGACGTCGGCTTCTTCACCTTCGTATGGATACGGAGCGTGGAGATCTTCCCTGCTGGTCACATACTTCAGGGATTCACAGCCCATGCATTGTACGAAGCGATGATACTCATGCGTATGAGCCGGTTCGTCGGGGCCGTCACACAACCGCCTTACGACTTCATGGAGCACTCGATGATTGTTGTATTGCTGACCACATGTCGAGCACGTAACACGGATTGACTTACGACCTTCAGGCATTAGATTTCCTTCGCAGTAAGTGAAATATTGACCTGCGGTACCCTCCGCTTATGATACTGACTTGGTGTAGAGGGTGTCAATTATCCGTCCGCCTCTCGGTTCTGGAGTACGTGATTCGTTCCGGGGCGGATTGCCAAGAAGAGAGGACTTGC
>JAXMBV010000047.1:0-47018 GCA_046349695.1 Planctomycetaceae bacterium
AGCCAGCGCGTTCCCTTCATAATTGTCCGCGTATCGAATGCCTGCCTGACCCGCATCACGGTGCTCTGTCGTCGAAGGAAAGAAGATCGCACCTGATTCATTGAAAACGGCTTTGAACAGGAAATGTTCGCAGGCCGCAAGTGCAAGAACGCTTTCGACACCAATGACTCGCATCTCAATGCCTTCATGTTCTTGTGAGGTTTGCCGCAAAACCGAAGTTGGTTCGACGAACATTCGACCTCCGGCTTTGCCTCAACCTCAACAATTTTGTCAGTGGCTCGTCCGTGTGGAGTCAAGATGAGCACGCACGTCCGCTGCCCAGCTGTCCGAATCCTTGAACGGACACAGTGCGACTCGTCTGCAACCAGCCAGTATCAGTTCCATGTGCATCGCGGGTGCTCGCATCGCGTTGGAGCTGTGAATCAGGACCGAGTAATCAGATCGGTCTGACGCGAGATAGGCCGTCACATCTTCACCAGTTCCACATTGGTTGTCGCTCACGGCAGACAGATCAAGATCACAATCCAGCGACAGGATGCAGACGTCCGAAGGAACAGTCGAGAGCCATGCGATCATCTCCCGAGCTGAAACGAAGATCCGAAGCTCGCAGCCAACAAAATACTGTCGTGCGGCCGTACGAATTGCAGAAATGCGTCGTTGTTCATCTTCGAGGACTGCAATGATGGGCATAGTGCGTTCCTGGGCAGGATTCCACAGAGACAAATGTTCGGAACTCATGTGTTGAAGGCCGAGGGGAGTCTTATAGATTCCCTGCAACCCTCGATAATGGGCGCCGAGAAACGCCACCTCACAGGCGAGCGGCTGGGCGTCAGCCCTCCGTGCCCACACTCTTTCCAAAAGTCTTCTTATCCTAATCTTAATCTTCATCTTAATCATAATCCCAACACCACCGGAAACGAACCAAGAAGAAGTCCTGCTCAACTCGCTCCTTCGATCCTCCGTGCGTTGAGTCGCAATGACACCCGTGCATCGGAGCCACTCGCGCACGTTTGCGACTTATCCGCGTACATCCGCGCAATCCGCGGTTAATGACTGCCAATCCTCTTCCCAGCGGAGGCTCCGAGCAGCAACGCCATTCACCATCAGCATCCAACGCGATCTGGGTTGCGATTGAATCCGAGGGGCTCGGACAATTGACCATCTCAACCGCCGGAAGGCAATGATGCCGACTGCCCAGACGACCACTCGGGCATTGGCGTACAAATCACTGCGGATCATTCATCGCTGCTGAAAGGATCCAGTTCCCTACGACGTAGCGAAGTACCTCGACCGCCTCAAAGCAACCGGCTTAACTTCTGATTCAATACCAATTCAACACGTGACTCAGTCACTCAGGTGTCTCCGGTTCAGCGACTTGTTCGGCACCTCGTGGTTCTTCCATAAGCGACCCAGCTCAACTACTCATGGGATGGAAAATCACTCTGCCTGATTTCGGTCTCGCTTTTTGCATCCAGTAACGGCGCAATTTGCTCCGCCAGCCATCGATAGTCGCTGATCAGGGGGCCAACCATTGGCCAGCCCCCATCAGTGAATTTCTCAGCCAATCCTCGTGCCAAGTCTTCGATTCTACCCTGCAGTGTTTTCGGGACGTTCTTATGGCGGCGTGCAAAAGAGTTCCAACGACGTCGAGCAATAGTGGCCATTTCAATTGCTCCGAACTCGTCTCTCGGCGCAACTGGACTGCCGTCGTCGTGAGCCCACAGCAGTTTGTCAGCAACGGCTCTCTCGACGGCTGATTGCAATAGGTGATCTCCTCTGGTGCCGAACGAATTGCGATCTCTGCGGCCGGCGATTAGCAGACGTATAGATCGTGCGTTGAACTTTGCCGGTTTGTGAGCGGTGCGGGCTCAGGAATGGCCCATGCGGGATTCATCCCGATGAGGACTCCTCGCCGGTCAGAGTTTACCGCTGGCGATGCCACTTGTCACCCTGGAAATGGCTTTGGTGAGTGAACCGCGGATGGCGCGGATGTTCGCGGATAAGGCAGGAGACCGGACAGGCTGATTTGGTTTGATGCCCTGTTTGGAAGTCGAGGCCGTGGTAGTACAAAAACCTGACTCCACTGGGATAGAACCCAGTGGCGGTGATGGCCTGACTCACGAAGCATCCGCCACCGAGTACACCTCGGTGGGACCCGGTTTTTGCACTACCCGACATGGCACGAAGCAAAAGACTGGGACATTCATCAGCACCGCTCAGCACTCACCCAATCAAAAAGACACAGCGAGAGTCACAGGCGTGCGATTCAGGCCCAGCGGGCCGACAGAACCCTTGCCGGTGTGCGTAAGCCACCGGTAACGAAGAAAGAAGAAGTCCTCAAGACCCGGAGGGTCGACACATCACCGGAACAGCTCGGCCAAGATTGCATGCGGTAGGTGAACGGCAGTCCAACATGGATGATCGCAAATCAAGAGGTCCGGAACGCATTTTTTCTTGGCTCGCGACTCTTCTGAACTCGCCGCTTGCCCTGCGATTCCCTGAACACCGCCAACTGAAAACTGCTGACGGTCGCCTTCCGCGGCCATGCTTTTCCCAAAGGACGAGCGACTCTCCTAAATCCACCCGGCTTCTGGAACAAAGGCATTTGTTTCCCGGCTCCTGGCTCGCTCGTACCACAAGCCCACTCGCTCAACCACCAACCACACACCACGCCCTCACCTCGCCCGCCGCGAAGTCAAATCCTTAGTTGTTCTGCCTTTTATTGAATCAGGATGCGATTCCCGATTCGTGATTCAATCGGGTAAACGCGTTCGGACGGCAGATGACGCTTCGCGTTTTTCACATCGCCTGATCTTAGCCGATCATGAATCTTTGAGACAGTGGAAGTAAGGTCTTTCGATTTTCACGATCCACTGGTCAACGTATTCTTGAATCAATTGCCGTCCAATGCCAACCTGAATGCTGAAGTGATTCAGCCCAGCTCCCCGAAGACTGCGCTCGGTATCCCATTGTATATGGACAGGTGAATTTGCAAATTCTGTCTCCCATGCAGATGGATCTGGAAAGACCGATGGTTCCGGATGTGTGAGCGTACCGAGGGAAAGCGTTTTTTTCCTGCTCAGCCCGCGTGATATGCACAGCGAGGTTCCTGTTGGCTGGCCTTCTGTCCCCCACCGTTGCGGCATTAACCATAGAAACGACGGCTTGATCCATGTCATGCGATGAAACGAAAACGGAGACACAAATTCCGCTGTTGTTTCAGTGCGACATCGGCGATGCTGGCGCGTACGCCTGGTAGATGACGATAGTATCTCTATCGTAGTTGGCAACGAATTTCGTGTGTGGCAGGCATAGCATCACGCTGATGGACGTTTCGCATACCAACAATTTGGCTTCGGTGAGGAGACAAGTAGGCCAGAAAAAGGTTCGGTTTTGATGGCAAAACGCGACGGTTAACCAGGCCGCGGCCAACCAACTGTGATCGCAGAAACCGCGCGGCCCGCGGCTTATGGTGATCCGCATACGATGAATGTGTCGCCTGCGGTGCGGCCAGTCTACAGCCAGCAGAGGCGGCGACAATTCGAAACTGATGCGGCGGTGGAGTACCTGATTTACTGGAGAGTATTGATTTCAGGCTCGCTTCCTTGTGGCGGTTGAACAAACACGACGCGCACTCATCAACGCCCTGCTGATGTTCCAGGATTTGAACATCTTCCCGGTCAATCCGGCTGCACTCGCCAACTATCGCAAAGCGTTTGCTCACGGCGGAGGGAAAAATGATCCGGCGGATGCACAATTGCTCTGCCAGTACCTGTCACCCTATCGCGACCAGCTGCGACCTTTGAAACGCGATGAGCCGCTCACCAGAGAACTCGCCAGTCTGGGCGAAGACCGGCGCAAACTTGTGGATCAGCGAGTGGCGTTCGCCAACGAACTGCGAGCCATCCTGAAGCTGTATTACCCTGTAATTCTGGCTCTGGGCGCGGCTCAGATGTATGCCGATTTCCAGCTGAGCCCGCTCGCAGGGCACAGGACACTGCACTCCGCCCCAATCGGGGCAACCACAAATCAGCCTGGGGCATCGCCCCAGGAACATCAAGCACGATCTCCAAAGTCCTGAAAGGACGCAACAACAACTGCGTCTCAGCAGACGATGCAATCCATTGTACCGCCCCTTCAGGGCTTCACCTTCTTTCAGACATGCAACCCCGGGGCGATGCCCCGGGCTAAGTTGTTGCTGGCCCCTTGGGCCGAAATCAAATCACCCATCATTGCGGCACTTGGTGACGACCGCAGTCGCTACCCGACCGCGGAGTCACTTCAGGGAGCCACCGGCATTGCTCCTCTCGCACATCAAAGCGGGAAGGTAAAGACGGTGACTGCCCGATGGGCCTGCACGAAATTCATGAAGCAGACGTTTCATGAATATGCCGGACTGTCAATTCGCACCTGCGCATGGGCCAAAGCCTATTACGATCACCAGCGCTCACTCGGAAAGTCCGCCCAGACGACCTCTCGGGCATTGGCGTACAAATGGCTGCGAATCATTCATCGCTGCTGGAAGGATCCAGTTCCCTACGACGAAGCGAAGTACCTCGACCGTCTCAAAGCAACCGGCTCGCCAATCGTGAAACTGATCACCTGAAACTACTGCCGAGCATCAGAAAAACGACGCTCAGTCCACGAATCGCAACACGGCATACACGACAAAGAGCCTCCATCTCTTAAGATCAGGCCGTGACTCATGGTATGAGCAGCAAAGGCGCGTGGGTGATGTCGTCGAGTCAGGCGGTGCATGAAGCACGGTCGATCACTGTGCCTGCCGCCCCAGGCACTTCCACAACAGGGCCTCACGCAGACAGGACTGGCGAGTCTGTTAACGCTCTGGCAGACGCTCACTGCGAAGAAACGGAACCGCCCGGTGCGGACCCGCATGCCGGGTGGTGTCGGAGTGGCTCAGCCGCAAGGCTGACCCCTATCCCGACTTTCGTTATGCCCCGTCGGTGTCTCGATACAAGTCCATATACGGAATCATGGTCACGACTGCCAACGCAATTAGACCGAAGATGATTGTCCACATGTTTAAGTGCGAAGACACAATGAAGGCGGCGGCAAATGGCGGTACGTCGAAAATTATAGACAACATGACGCGGTGCAAAAGCCGTTGCCCAGCATGAAATCCGTGAAGCTTGTTTGTTGACGGTTGATAGAAGTAAAACAGATCATCCGACGCAGATGTAGATAATTGCTTTATCTCTTCAGCGGCGTGGCGTTCGCAGCGGGCCATGAATGCACAGAGGTTCTGCATTACCCGATGGTGCATCCAAACAAGAATCGTTCCCGCGACGGAAAGAAAAAGCGTACCCAAAAACAGAAAATGCCCAATGCCAGAGAAGTTGCCACCTTCTTTAGTTCGATCCACACCGGCAAAGGATAGCGCGAACAGTGCCGCTACTGAGGCCATGTAGATTTGTATGGCATTCTGACGCTGCGCCACGCGCGTGCCGTGTTCAATCCACGCGGCATGATATCGATTGATGAGAGGCAGTTTCTCGCTCATGGTCATGTCTTCTGGGTATAACGAATTGCGATCTATGCGTCCGGCGATTAGCCGAGGTATAGATCGTGCGTTGAACTTTGCCGCTTTGTGAGCGGTGCGGGCTCAGGAATGGCCCTTGCGGGATTCATCACGGTGAGGAATCCTTGCGTCTTAGAGTTTACTGCTGGCGACGCAAGTTGCCACCCTGGAAATGGCCTTGGTGAGTGAACCGCGGATGGCGCGGATGTTTGCGGATAAGGCGGGAGACCGGACAGTGCTGATTTGGTTTGGTGGCCGTGTTTGGAAGTCGAGGCCGTGGTAGTGCAAAAACCTGACTCCACTGGGATAGAACCCAGTGGCGGTGATGGCCTGACTCACAAAACATCCGCCACCGAGTGCACCTCGGTGGGACCCGGTTTCTGCAGTACCCGACATAGCACGAAGCAAAAGATTGGGACATTCATCAGCACCGCTCAGCACTCACACATTCAACAAGACAAAGCAAAACTCACAGGCTTGCGATTCAGGCCCAGCGGGCCGACAGAACCCTTGCCGGTGTGCGTAAGCCACCGGTAACGAAGAAAGAAGAAGTCCTCAAGACCCGGAGGGTCGACACATCACCGGAACAGCTCGGCCAAGATTGCATGCGGTAGGTGAACGGCAGTCCAACATGGATGATCGCAAATCAAGAGGTCCGGAACGCATTTTTTCTTGGCTCGCGACTCTTCTGAACTCGCCGCTTGCCCTGCGATTCCCTGAACACTGCCAACTGAAAACTGCTGACGGTCGCCTTCCGCGGCCATGCTTTTCCCAAAGGACGAGCGACTCTCCTAAATCCACCCGGCTTCTGGAACAAAGGCATTTAGAAAGCCTTCGGCTCCCTGGCTCGCTCAGCCACAAGCCCACCTCGCTCAACCACCAACCACACACCACGCCCTCACCTCGCCCGCCGCGAAGTCAAATCCTTAGTTGTTCTGCCTTTTATTGAATCAGGATGCGATTCCCGATTCGTGATTCAATCGGGTAAACGCGTTCGGACGGCAGATGACGCTTCGCGTTTTTCACATCGCCTGATCTTAGCCGATCGCGAATCTTTGAGACAGTGGAAGTAAGGTCTTCGATTTTCACGATCCACTGGTCAACGTATTCTTGAATCAATTGCCGTCCAATGCCAACCTGAATGCTGAAGTGATTCAGCCCAGCTCCCCGAAGACTGCGCTCGGTATCCCATTGTATATGGACAGGTGAATTTGCAAATTCTGTCTCCCATGCAGATGGATCTGGAAAGACCGATGGTTCCGGATGTGTGAGCGTACCGAGGGAAAGTGCTTTTTCCCAGCCAGCCCGCGTGATATGCACAGCGAGAGTCCTCTGTTGGTTGGCCTTCTCTCCCCAATTGCTGCGGTGCATTAACCATAGAAACGACGGCTTGATCCATGTCATGCGATGAAACGAAAACGGAGACACAAATCGCTGTTGTTTCAGTGCGACATCGGCGATGTTGGCGGCGTACGCCTGGTAGATGACGATAGTATCTCTATCGTAGTTGGCACGAATTTCGTGTGTGGCAGGCATAGCATCACGCTGATGGACGTTTCTTGCATACCAACAATTTGGCTTCGGTGGGGAGACAAGTAGGCCAGAAAAAGGTTCGGTTTTGATGAAAACGAATTGCGATCTCTGCGTCTGGCGATTAGCCGACGTACAGGTCGTGCGTTGAAGCTTGCCGCTTTGTTCGCAGCGTGGGCTCTGTAAACACCAATTGCGGGATTCATCACGGTGAGGACTCCTCGCCGGTCAGAGTTTACCGCTGGCGATGCGGGTTGTCACCCTGGAATTGGCTTTGGTGAGTGAACCGCGGATGGCGTGGATGTTCGCGGATAAGGCAGGAGACCGGATTGTGCTGAATTGGTTTGGTGGCCCTGCTTGGAAGCCGAGGCCGTGATAGGCAACAACCTGACTCCACTGGGATAGAACCCAGTGGCGATGATGACCTTGACTACAAGAACATCCGCCACCGAGTACACCTCGGTGGGACCAGGTTTTTGCACTACCCGACATGGCACGAAGCAAAAGATTACATTCATCAGCACCGCTCAGCACTCACCCAATCAACAATGCAAAGCGAGACCCTACAGGCTTGCGATTCAGGTTCAGCGGGCCGACACAACCCTTGCCGGTGTGCATAAGCCACCGGAAACCGTGCCCAAAAGTCCTCAAGGCTCACCGGCCGCGAAGTCAAAGCATTATTGGTTATCCGCGTGTTTCTCCACCTGACAGGAGTTGAGATTCTTCGTGCAGGTGTAAGTCAATCTCAGCCGTTTCTACCACGAAACAAGCCAAACAAGAAGCTCAGGATGCGCACCCAAATAGGATCGTTGGGTCTCTCCAGAATTTCTCGCTTCCATCGCTTATATCGGCTCTTCCTCGTTGCGATCCAACCGCGTGGGAGGTCCGACAACTCCATTAGCGACGGATCACGTTTCACAGCACATGCCATGCATATTTGGGCGATTTTGTCGTCCGGCATCAGATCGCCATGAAGAACTTGCCATTCACCGTAATGGTCATGAGCCACTGCAAGTATTGGCTGCCCAAGGGCGACCACACGAGTTGAGCTACAAGCGATCAAGTTCCCGGGGAAGGCATTAACCATGCGATCCCCATTTCGGTCGTGATCTGTGTCATCACATGGCATGGGTGCCTCTTAGCGGATAACGAATTGCGATCTATGCGTCTGGCGATTAGCCGAGGTCGAGATCGTGCGTTGAACTTTGCCGCTTTGTGAGCGGTGCGGGCTCAGCAATGGCCCTTGCGGAATTCATCACGGTGAGGAACCCGTGCCGGTCAGAGTTTACCGCTGGCGACGCGGGTTGTCACCCTGGAATTGGCTTTGGTGAGTGAACCGCGGATGGCGCGGATTCAAGGGCGGCTCAACGGAAGAGACAGGCGGCTTGCCGCAGGTGCCGCGAACAACGCAGATTGGCGGCTAGAGGTCCCCATCAGTGTCGATGCGTTTCGCGTGGCGGAGAAGGTTCACGTTCCAAACAGGAATGACCAGACCTGGTTTCCTGGCTGGTTGGCACGGTACGCCGAGGGAAGGGGTTCAACTGGGGAGGCGAGCGGCCAAGCAATCGTGATTTGGTCGTTGCGTTCGCAAAGGAATGGCTCCAACAAGGGACTCCCGCCTGGCAACTCCTTCAGGCAGTTCGAGCCATCGAGTGTTGTCGGGATCTCCTCGGAAGTCGGTCCAACCGCACTTGAAGACATGCGGCGAATTCTTACTTGCTTGGCAAGCCGGACGAGCGTTCGTCGTGGAGGTTTCGCTGACAGTTTGGACCACTGATCGGGAAACAAAAAACGCTTTCGACGAAAGCCGAAAGCGTAAGTGATTGAGCCAAAACAATTTGCGAAATGCTCCGACAAGGATTCGAACCTTGGACCTACTGATTAAGAGTCAGTTGCTCTACCAACTGAGCTATCGGAGCGGTTGGGTGGCGGAATGATATCGGTGACAGGGCGGTGTGCAAAGGGTTCGGTCACAAAAGTTGAAATTCCAAAGATCACGAATCGTTGCGACCGGTTCGGGTGGAAAAGTCGCATTTCCGGGGGTCAAATGCGGGCGGCTGCTCTGAATTTGCCTCGCCCTGACTTCCCGGATCTCTCGCCATGACTGAACTTGCTGCTCTTTGGTTGCCAATCCTGCTCTCCGCCGTCGCCGTCTTCTTTGCGAGTTTTCTGGCGTGGGTTGTGATCGGTCACCACAATCCAGACTGGAAAGAACTGCCTGAAGAAGAAGGCACGATGGATTTTCTCCGCAAGTCCGGGATCCGAGCTGGCATGTACATGTTCCCGATGCTGCGATCTCCGGAACAAATGAAGAACCAGGAAAAGCAGCAGCGGATGACAAGCGGTCCCTGGGGAACCATCAATATCTGGTCGGGCCCGGTCAACATGGGCAGCAACCTGATCAAGTCGTTTACATTCTACCTGGTGACAAGTTTCTTCATTGCCTATCTCGGAACACTGGCGCTCGACAACGGCGCAGGTTTTTCCAGAGTCTTTCAGGTCACTGGCACAGCGGGCATTCTGGCCTATGCCTTCGGCGGAATTCCTCACCATATCTGGTTCGGGACTCATCGCCGCCCAATGCTGATGGACATCTTTGACGGAATCGCATTTGGCCTGGTCACCGGCCTCGTATTTGCCTCCCTGTGGCCAAGGTGATGTTCGGCGGCTCAGCAGCTTTGCCAGGCAAAGCGGGAACGCATTCGCAAAGCGTCACTCAGAGAATGACGGCTACTCGGACTGTGTCGCCTGCGGCTTGCCCTTCACAAGGACGATGCACAGAGCAATCAACCCTGCATTGATCACGGCAAAGATCAGGAACACACCGAAGCCCCCGATTTGAAACGCATCGGCAGCGCTTGCTGCAACGGTCTGCAGGTCGGCTTGAGCCAGTC
This sequence comes from Planctomycetaceae bacterium, assembly GCA_046349695.1. Taxonomy (GTDB): domain Bacteria; phylum Planctomycetota; class Planctomycetia; order Planctomycetales; family Planctomycetaceae; genus SXXK01. The sequence goes on from JAXMBV010000047.1 coordinate 9,964, forward strand.
GGACTATCTCACGAAGACTCGCAGCGGCGATCAGAAAAACTATCTGGGCCGTTGTCAGGCCAAGCAGTGACAACAACGGCGTTGCGGACTTTTTTCGCAGCAAAACGGAAACCACCACGATCGCTGCGGAGGAAGCGAGCAAAGCGATCAGCCAGGGGAAACCAGCCGGGCCTGTGACGGATGTTCGAACATCATTGTCGAGTCGGAAAAAGTAGAACGCTGCAAAGACAACAGCACCGATCGTTCCAGCAACAGACAGATTCATAAGTCGGTGGTTCTCCTGAGCAAAGCTTGAATTCCAGTTGATGCTGGAAAGCGTATCAGAAGATTCCGAATCCCATTTGGCCGTTCGAGTTCTCATGCCTCGCAGCTGCCATGTGCCCAGAAGGCTCATGACAGGCAGAGTTCCGCAGACCCATGTCAGGAGACGAAGAATGAGCGTAATCGCCGAGGTCACAGCGACGCCGGACTGGAATGTCGTCGGCCAGTTTGCTGCATTCAGGCTCAGCAGGTGATTCGCAGTCCAGCAAAACGCGATGAACAAAAAACAGGCCGCGACGCTGCACGCCAGCAGAACTCGCAGCGGCAGTCCCCATGAAGCAATTGCCCGGCTTTTGACCACATAGAGTAGATAGAACACCGTGATCAGGATTGGGATGACGACCATCCAGCGCCATCCCAGCAGCAGGTTCGCAGTGTAGAACGGCTGCGGATACAGAATCTGAACAAACAACAGGGGAGCAACTCCTGCAGTGATCGCGCCGCTGAGTGCGAAGGGCATCCAGTCTCGCAGAAGGCGCGACATTGGCTGCATTGTTCGAGGAGTCTCGTCCTTGCCTGGAAACAGTGACGCCCATGTAAGCCAAAGGCTTCCGGCCAGCACATAGGCCATCAGAACAACGTGGACCACCAGAGTCAGCACATAGACCGTGAGGTAGAACGTCAGGGAGACTTCAAAGCCGAACGGGAACGCGGTGTTCATTGTCGGGCGCTCCCTTCGATTTCTTCCGTTCCTTCCGACGAGGAGTCTGCTGTCCGTTCAGCGTCGGCAGGCTCTGTTCCAGCCTCCTCAAGCCATGCAGTGATCCGATCCAGAGCATCCTGAGAGAGCTGCTCATCCCAGTTCTGCTGCCGCTTGGATTTGACCCAGCGAATGTACTGAACCAGACATTCGAGTTCCTTTGCGGTTCCGGCGAACGGCGGCATGAACGGCTTCGTATGCTGAAGCTTTGCGATGTTCATTCGCATCTGGTCGGTGTCCCATGTGCCGGTCAGGTGAACAATCGCGTTGGCTCCTTCCATCGTATGACAGACGGCACACTGACGCCGAAAGACCTTCGCCCCAAGTTCCACGGTGGCGTTCGGGAGTACTGATTCAAACGTCACCGGGAATGGATCATCCGTCGCGCAACCTCGCTGTCGCAGTGCTGCAACATCCTGCGGACGAATGCCGTTCGAATACAGGACATGTCGAACGGTGTAAGGTTTCCGCGAGCCCTCACGGACGAATTCTCCTCCGGCTGTTGCTCCAAAAGCCATGAACAGCAACAGAGTCGCCGTGGCACCGTTGATGTACAACTTCTGAAACCACAACCCGATCAGGGCGTAGGATCCAATCGCAAGGGACGCACCGACGGAGATCATGAAGAAGAGCATCATCGCCGGACTGCCACCCAGAACCCAGCTGCGACTGTCTGCCGGCATCGAAAGCAGATACCAGCCGCCCAGCAGAGGCATCGCCAGCATCGGCGTCATCAGGTGAGCGGCTCGGTTGATCAGTTCCTGCTTCTCGGAACGATCGAATGAAGGAATGACGTTAACGACAATGCATCCAATCAGGGCGGCCAGAGTCATGCAGACGATGGTTCTGAAGAGCAAACTGGGCCAGAAGCCTGGGTTGAAAAAGCCGTCCGCCAGCGATTGTGTTTCCAGCCATGCGCCCGGCGTGAGCTGCCAGCTGAGAATGCCGTTGATCCAGAACAGACTCATCCACGCCGCGAACGCATACAGACTCAGCAAAATCAGGCTGGTTCTGTCAGACAATTGGTCGTGGTATCGGTAGAAGCAATAGCCAGCGACAACCTCAAGACTGAAGAACGTCCATTCCGTCGCCCAGATCCAGTGGAAATTGAACACCATTTGACCGATCGTCGGAGCACTCACCTGAATCGACGTAAACCAAATGCCAACGCCAGTCATTGCTCCCAGAACGAAGCTGATCAAAACCAGGATCTTGAAGTAGCCATTCACGAAAACTCGGGCAGTTCTGCTGCGACCGGTCATGGCCAGCCACTGGAAGTAGCACAGCAGAATTCCACCGCCCACAGCGAACTGAGCCAGAAAGACGTGCACGATGGCTACGGCCGCCATGACCAGCCCGGGCATCAAGGGCCCATAGTCGTTCACAGGATAAACAGGATTCATGGCAGGTGCTTCCCTGAGATGCCGCGATGAACGTCCTTACAGAACCTGCTGCGCCGACGTCGCACGATCACCCTTTCTCATTGTAGCCCTCATGTCGCCGTCAGCGTGTGCTGTGTTTGCCTGTTTTCAGAACTACGAAAAGGTCAGCAGGTTTCCGTGCATGCGTGTTGCTCGAGTAGACTGCAGTCGTCAAAGCTCCGAGTAGAAGTGACGAAGGCGATTGAACTGACGGTCGTTTTCGCCCAGGGCAGAAGGAGAATCCGTCATGAGCGAGAGTTCTGTGCCAAACGGCCCCAATCCGGCGATGATCTTTGAGACACTGAATGCCTATCAGCGTACCGGAGCGTTGCGTGCGGCGATCGAGCTGCGAATGTTTTCGGTGATTCATGACCGGCCAAAAAACGCTGGCGAAATCGCTCGAGAATGCAATGCGAGCGTTCGAGGAATTCGAATCCTGTGCGATTATCTGACGGTTCTGGGATTTCTTGCGAAGTCAGAACAGGACTATTCGCTGACACCAACATCTGCACTGTTTCTCGACGAAGCCTCACCTCAGTACATGGGAGCGATGGCCAGATTCGTCGCCTCGGATGAAATGATCCGCATCTTTGGTGGGGTCACCGGCGCCGTCAGGAAAGGCGGGACGCTGTTACCGGACGGTGGCAGCACAAAGCTGGACTACGAACCGTGGATTGAGTTTGCTGAATCCATGGCGCCGCTGATGATGCCATCGGCGTTGTTCATTGCCTCGCTTGTGTCGGAGCGATTTGGGCAGAGGCCAATTCGAGTCTTTGACATCGCTGCCAGCCATGGACAGTTCGGGCTTTCGATCGTGCGGCAGAACCCAGCCTCCACGATTGTTGCTCAGGATTTTGCCCCCGTGCTGACGGTGACTCGGCGAAACGTCGAGCAGGCGGGACTGCTGGATCGGTATGAATTTCTACCGGGCGATGTCATGACGATCGATTATCCCGGATCGTTTGACTGCATCCTGCTGACCAATTTTCTGCATCACTTCAGTCAGTCCGTCTGCGAAGCTTTGCTGCGACGCCTGAAGGAACGCTTGAACCCGGGCGGAATGATCGTGACGCTGGAATTTGTTCCGAATGAAAATCGGATTTCGCCGCCGATACCGGCCACGTTCGCACTCACGATGCTGATGACGACCGGTGAAGGAGACGCGTACACATTCGCGGAATACCGCAGGCTGTTTGAGAACGCCGGGTTCCATTCGAATCAACTGCTCGATGTGCCGCAGTCTCCTTCGCGGATCATTGTCAGTTCGGTCTGAGAACTGGAAGAGCGGGAGGGCGGGGGCGGACGGAGAAAATGGTTCCTGGTTCCTCGTTGCCTGTGTTTTGCAAACTGGGAGGGCGAGGCTCCTGCCGAGTTGTGGTTTGGGCGACACCAGCCTGAGGAAGGGTTCAAGGATTAATGGTTAATGAAAAATGGAAAGTGCAAATTGCGCTGTGTCTCACTTTGCAATTTTCAATCTCCATTAACCATTAACCATTAACCATTAACCAGGAACCAGGAACCAAGAACCAGGAACGGGCCCCAACCCTGCCTCCCTATTTCGCGTCGGAGCGGAAGCGGTACAGGCTGCCAAACGGCGTTGTGAAATACACGTCGCCTGATTGATCCGTTCCAAAGCTGAGCATCGGAAGGTTTTCGCCGGTCAGCGAGTAATTGGCTTTGACCTTCCCGGCTTTCACATCGTAATCCAGAGCCCACAGTCGTCCGGAGACATAGTCACCGTAGACATACTTTCCGACGAGTTCCGGAACGCGAGTGCCGCGGTAGACCGTTCCGCCAGTGATCGACTTGCCGATGTCGTGGTGATATTCAAACACGGGATCGATGAGGTCTTTGCGGTCGACATCTTTGCCGTCAGGTCGGAACCAGTGTTTGGCTTCGCGAACGTTCCATCCATAGTTGCCGCCTTTCTGGATGATGTTGATTTCTTCCCAGAGGTTCTGACCGACATCAGCCGCCCAGAGATCGCCGGTCTTTGAATCGAACGAAAGGCGCCAGATGTTGCGAACACCGTAGGCGTAGATTTCCGGGCAGGCTTTTGCTGTCTGTCCGCGCGGGCCGACTGGAACTTCGGTCTTGATGAAGGGATTGTCCTTTGGAATCGCGTACGCAAGATCTCCATCGCGATGATCCACATCGATACGGAGAATCGAGCCCAGCAGTGTCGTCAGGTTCTGTCCATTTCCCTGAGGATCATTCGCATTGCCTCCGTCACCGAGTGCAATGTAGAGGAATCCGTCCGGCCCAAATTCGATCGTCCCGCCGTTGTGGTTCCAGAACGGCTGAGGGATGCGCATCAGAATCTCTTCAGACTTCTCGTCCGCCTGATTCGGATTGTCCTTTGACACCGTGAAGCGTGATACCACCGAAAGATGGGGTGACTCATTGGACGTGTAATACAGGAAGAACTGTCCGTTTTGTTTGAACTTGGGGTGGAACGCCATCCCAAGCAGACCTTCCTCATTCTGATTGTCTGCATAGACGCAGCGTTCATTGATGTCCAGGAAGACAGTGGCTTCCTCGCATTCCTGATCGTTCGGGATCACCTTGACGACACCATCCTGCTCGGCGACGAACAGTCGATCGGATCCGTCACCAGCGTGCGTCACCACGATGGGGCGCTCGAAGGTGAGATTGGGAAAAGCGCGTTCGGCAGAAACGGGCAGGGGCTTATCGGCCGAAGGACCGGAGTCCTGACCATAGGTGCTTAGTGAACTCATCAGGAGAGTGACAGGGAAGATCAGGCTTCGCTGCAGCAATTTCATGCGAACAACTTTCATTCAGCAGGGCTCTTCGGGGACTCTTCAGGCGGACTGTGCTGCCGGAGCCGTTGCAGACAGGCCAATGGAACGGTCAGGGCCGCATGTTAGTGGCTCGAAGGGCAACTTGCACGCCGAGGGGAGCTGCGATTCCAGGTCCGGTGCAGTCGCGGATTTCGTCAGATCGTAACGCAGTGCCATTCCGGGAGGGCGGTGCTGCGGGAAGAAATGGTTAATGGTTATTGGAGATTGAAAATTGCAAAGTGATGGGTTTGGGTCGGACAGAAAATGGGCGACAGGAAATAGTCGCAATTTGCACTTTTCATTGTTCATTAACCATTAATCCTTGAGCTCTCAACACGCGGGCGTCACCAGAAGCACGCGGCTCGGCAGGAGCCTCGCCCTCCCATTTTGACAATCATCCGCGACTACACCCTTCCACGTCCGCCTGCGATACCTGTGGCACCTCCTCTGGTCGCTGGTTGCGGCAAGCCGCAAAGTGCCGCTCGGCAAGCGGCACCTACTTACGGTTGGAGGAGCGGTTTGAGACGGCCGAGGGTGGCCATTCTACGACTTGACCCATGGGGCAAACATCGGGCTGGGCATACCCGCAGCGGGCTCGTCGCCTGGGAGGGAGACCGGAGTGCATTCCCCATGCTCGACTGTTCCAGCCGTTACAACCCAAAGGTTTTTTCTTCCTTCCCCGAGTTGCCGGATCGGAAATCCAAACTGCCGTTCAGTCCGCCTGAGTGTCTTCGATAACGATCCTTTCCAGGGGAAGCCAATCGGGCTGGCCCTCGCGGATCGAAGTTCGGGGCAATCAGCGAACATTCCATCTGCAGAACCGGAAACAGTCTGGTGCGGACACGATCAATCCTGTTCGGGATCAAGAACTCATGAAGCTGGAACATCTGACTCTGTGGAAGCGAATGGCCGCCGGCTACGTTGTTGTCGGAGCACTCGTGGTCATCTGCGGTGCAGCAAGTGCCTTTGGAATTTTCTCCCTGAGTCGACTGATCTCCCGGCTTTCCGGGCCAGCATGGACCACTGCCGATGGAGCGATGATGACATCGATCGGCATTCAGGGGCAGATGATTGCTGCTTCCAATATCCTGGCCGGGAATGACCCGTCCACGAATAAGGAAAAGCTGGAAGAGAGCCGCAACTACATGCGAGACAATCTCGCACGCGTCGGTGAAGCAGGGCTGCTTGACAGCCGCAAGCTTGAGACACTGAACGGATGGGCGACCAAATATGAAGAAGCACTGTCCTCGCTGTTGAACAGCCATGAGCAGTACGAACGAAAAAAAGCGACATTCAAGTCCAAAGCAGAGAGCTTCATCAAAGTTAGCGAGCGACTGGAAGTGATCGGAGATTCACAGGTCGAAAGCCTTGAAGGAAATCCAGACACTCCGTTCACCTGGAACGGGGGCATTGGTGTTCGCTGGGCAGCCGCTGATGGCGGAATGGAATCGAGTATTGGGTTCCTCACACAGCTGTATTACCTCGAACAGCTGAATGCCGGACACAATGTGAATGATGCCATGAAGGAGATTCAGGAAGCCCGGGCGTTTCATCGGGAAGCCATGGACTCCATGCTGGCGACCGGCACGTTTGATACGCCCTTCACCGCTGAAGACCTTGAAGGACTGTACACAGGCCAGAAGATGGCCGACGTCTGCCGAACTCAGTTTGATGCTTCCGCGGCTGCGATGGACGATTACATCAGCAGTTATCAGAAGATGCAGAGTGCGAAGAGTGACTACCTCAATATCTCCTCTGAGCTGCTTCGATTTGCGGACGAGATTGAGGTTGCTGCTGACGATTGTGTTGAAGAGATTCTCTCCGGAGTCCGCTGGGCTCAGATCATCGCGGCCCTTGCCATTCTCGTTCCTCTCGCGGGCTGTCTCGTGACAGCATTCCTCCTCGGTGTTCGCGGTGCCAAGGCTGTTGCCGCTCCGATTGAAACCGCTGTCGATGCACTGAGAGTCACGACCGGCACTGCCGCATCCGCAATCACTCAGATGACTTACTCGATCAGCACAATTGCCCGCAATACAGAACGAGCCGCAAGCGTTTCCCGCGGAGCTTCCGAAGTGGCTGACCGAGGTCGAACCTCCGTCACCAGCCTTGGCAACGCAGCAGAACAGATTCATGGTGTCGTTGCCCTGATTGAAAGCATCGCAGGCAAGACCAATCTTCTGGCACTCAATGCCACGATCGAAGCGGCCCGTGCCGGAGAATCCGGAAAGGGATTCGCCGTCGTCGCCAACGAAGTCAAAGCACTCGCTCGTCAGACCAGCGAAGCCACTCAGGAAATTCGTGCCCGCCTGGATGAAATGCGAGCCGCGACGGACACAACCGTCAGCGACATTAATCAGATCTTCCATGTGATCAGCGAAGTGGATTCGGTCAATCAGGAAATCGCCCGAGCTGCAGACGAGCAGCGTCTGGCAACCGGCGACATTTCCCGCTGCGTCCAGGAAACAACAAACGCGGCCGATGCGGTCACGCAAATTGTCCGCGGTTCAACAACGACCGTTGCCTGAACGGGCACACCCATCAATCAAAACAGAAAAGGCCTCAGGATGTCCTGAGGCCTTTTTTTGTGTCGGTGTCGGATTCGATCTCCGGCGAGCACGTTGGGAGCTTGAATGTCGCGTGCTGGCCGTTCGTTGAGTCAGATCATCGGCTCCGTCGCCTTCACGCCAAAACGCACAGCTTTGATGTGTTCTTCCAGCTCTTCCTCGTCCTGCAGTTCCGGATCTTCCATAAACTCGCGGCGATGGTATTCGACCTGCTCATTCGGTGTATTGTGACGCATTTCGTCGTCGCTCAGCCGATACGATGTTGCGTCTTCGCGAACAAAGAACATGCGGAACCAGAGCATCTGTTCGACGTTCTTCTGCGGTGAGCACAGGCGGATCTTCAGGCCCTGCTCGTACCATTCAAACAGCATTCCGAAGAAGCCGCTTGGGATGTACTTCACCGAAGTCAAATCCACGCCAATCGCGCGGAAACCATCCTTCTCGATCAAGGCAGACAGCGCTTCTCGAAGCAGAGCCAGATCCGCTCCGTCCCAGATTTCCATATCGTCCAGGGCGACAATCGCGAAATCGTCTTCAATTCGAACGCTTAGACGCTGCTTTTTTCGAGAACTCATCGATGTTACTTTCGGGCTTCCTGACTCAGGAACATTCACCATTGCCACCGTGTGAGGGGTTCTGAACGGTGATGCAAAGTGTGAACCGAAAGTAGACGAATTATGTCCGCGTTGCCTAACGCGGCTGGAAGTCCTTTTCTCTCAAGAAGTTACAACATCCGATCTTCTGACGCAATTCGAAATGTTGCGAAAAGTGGACGTTGCCTTCCCTCAACTGCGCGTTGCCTCGTGTTGAGAATTGACATCACAGTGACTTCCAGGGGCAACGGTTCCGCGGCAATCAGCGCCGCATAAAGCCGCCGGATGAACGTCCCTGCCGCGTTGATGGCCGCCATGTTCGCCGCGGCGATGCCTGTGGCTGAGCCGGCTTTGGCTGCGGCTGGGGAGCCGGAGTCACCGTGAGGTTTCCGGTCGGTGTTCCCGTCGCGGGCGGCGTCACCGGGGCCTTCTCGCCTTCGTTGCTCACAGCAGCCGGAGCCTTAGGAGCCTCGATGATTGACGGCCCACCCAGGCTGACCGAGCGGAAGACCGCGGACAGCGGTTGTGGCATCACTACGATGTCCACAAGCCTGTCAAAGCGTTCATCGGTCACCGGTCCTGGAGACGTTCCTGTCGGAGGCGCGACCGTATCAATCGCTGGCGCACTCGTCATTGGTTCTGCTGGTAACGCCAGCACGACTGTGGGTGATTGACTTGCCGGCACCGGAGCCACCTGGCCGTTTGGTTCCGGTGTTGGCATCAGCGCTGGTGCCGCAGGAGCGGGTTCAGTCGGAGCTGGTTGTGTCGGTCCAGGTGTCGCGGGGGTCGCACTGGGTGCCGCCGCTGGTGCACCGGTGCGAACCGGGTGTTGCCAGCATGCCGCGACTTGAGGACGGTACTCGCTGAACCGGGCGTTGCAGGAGTCGGCTGCGGTTTCGGTTTCTCCTGCGGCGGGGACGTCACCACCGGTGAAGTCGCGGCCGGTGAAGGCATCGGACTTCCCTGACCAGCCGGAGCCGTCTTGAGATCCGCTTTGGCAGGCGCAGGACTCTGAACCGCCGGAGCTGGCTGAGTCACCGGAGGTTTTGCACTGCCGGTCGTTGGTCCGGACTTTGACGGATCAGCAGCTGGTGTTGGTGTGGCCGGCTTGTTGGTCGACAGCGTCTGCGGTACGGCCGGAACCGGTCCTGGCTTCTGAGTCGACGCTGGTCCCAGATTTCGGGACGATGAGACTGACGTCGCGGTATCCGTCTTCTTTGCCATCTCCGGAACGCCTGACGGAGCGACTCGTTCGAGGTAAATCGACAGAGCGTTCGTGGCATGGTAGAGCGGAGAGCAACTGACGTACGCTTTGCGGTTTGCCATCAGGTCATTGGCCGTTGTTTCAATGGCCTTGCGGACCCACGGCTGTTTCAGTTCTTCCTGAGACACGGCCATCATCAGAAACTCAAGGAGATGTCCTTCGCTGGCCATGCGCTTGTCGAAATCCTGCTTGAATTCTTTCCCCTTGAAAAACGCAGAGGACAATGAACCATCGTTGTTTCGAAGCCTCATCGCTGTGTCGATGTACCGTTTGATCTTCTGATCCGCTTCCAGCCAGACTCCTCGAAGAGGTTTTCCTGTGCGAAGGTAGACATTGCGGGCTCGAGCGAGTGCAAACAGGCCGTGCGTTCCACCGCAGGGCGAAGTTGGTCCACCGACCTTTTTACCCGTTTCAATCTGGACAAGCTTTTCGATACTCCACTGTTCACCTGCCGCATTGACCCAGGTGGCGTCTGGCGGAAGGTAAGTGGAAAGAGCCCAGAGCGTCCAGGTGACTTCTTCCTTTGCATTCACCGTCATCTGCGCGTTCTTCAGCATATCGCGCATCGTGATGGGACCCTGTGGAGTTGCGAACTGCTGATCCAGCGGGACGTTGCACATCGACAGGATCGCGAGAAACTGATTGATGTGCCCTTCAAACCAGTATGGCTTGCTGAACGGGTGAGCTCGACCACCGTGGGGAGTCTTCTGAAACCAGGACTCATTCATGTATGTCGGTCCCGAGTAGATCCACTCGAGTCCGTTGATCGGCTTGTTGTTGTGATTGATCAGAAAGTCCTGACGCAGTCCAAGCAGACCATGCATGATCTGCCACGGCGTATGCTGCTCGACGGAAAGAAGCCTTCGGCGCTGTGCTTCTCGGGTTTCCCAGACCAGCTTAACGAGCGGATCGGTGGATTCAGTAATCTCTTTGGAAGCTGTTCGAACCGGGACCGAATGCGTATGGTCAGGCAGTATCACCCGAGGCTCAGGCCCATCGGTTCCGCCTTCGCCCAGCTGTCCCATTGCGACGCTGCACTGAGCCAGCACCAGAATGGTCAGCGGCAGAATTTGCCGAAGCGAAAACTGCAAACCTTTGGACGTCATCAGACGGCTCCCTGCTTCCCTGCTGCACTTCAACGACATTGCAAGCGCGAGGCGATCCCTCACCCGCTGTTGTTCTATTCGGTGTTTGCAGCGGTAACCTTCACCACATCAGATTCGCTCTATCCGGAATTTTCGGTAACGACTTCTCTGTCACACTACAGCATCGCCAAAATGCACGGGCACAGCGAACGAATGTCCAATGCCGCAAGTCCGAGAGTATGAAATGCCGCCTGTTATCCTGGCCAGTGGTTCACCATATCGAAAAGAACTGCTTGCTCGCCTGATCAGTGATTTCCACTGCATCTCTCCCAGCGTGGACGAAGACTCAGTGAAAGATTCAGGGCTGAGTCCTGATCAGACGGCTCAGAACCTCGCCCGTCTGAAGGCAGAAGCTGTCGCTGCTCTCCACAGTGATGCAATTGTCATCGGATCGGATCAGGTGGCTGATCTGAACGGCCAGATTCTGGGAAAACCACACACTGTTGACCGGGCCTGCCAGCAGCTTCAGCGAATGTCAGGGGTAAGTCATCGACTCGTCACTGCTGTCTGCCTTTGTTTTCAGCAGCAACGAATTGAATTCAGCAGCATCACAACCCTGCGCATGCGATCGCTGACGAACGAAGAAATTGAGCGGTATGTTGTCAAAGACCAGCCGCTCGATTGTGCGGGAAGTTATCGCATTGAAGCGGCTGGGATTGGATTGTTCGAACAGATTCAGACAGAGGACTTCACTTCCATCATCGGCCTGCCGTTGATCCGGCTGACGACCGAACTGCGACGTCTGGGTGTCAACATTCCGTGATGGTGTGTTGAGAAACACAAATTGGGAAGGCGATGGTCATGCATTGAGCGGCTCAGCAGGGGCCTTGCCGTCTCGGTTGAGGATCATCATTGGGACCTTGGCACCGGAGTCTGAGGAATCCTCCCCTGTACCGGAGCCATAGGAAATCCCAGCATGTTCGGAAGGACGAGTCCTGGGATCGGACCGCCGGGACGTGGTTCAAAGTTGCTGAGCAGCTGACGCATATTTTCATCTATCTTCGGACGGTTGCTCACTTCGGTCTGAGGACGATCGATGGTTCCTCGCACCTGCACTGTGACCCACTGAGTCGCACCGGACATCAACAGGTTACTGAATGGAATACGTGGCCCCGTCGGACGCGGCGGTCGACTAAAGAAGTCCATCAGGATATCGCCGCCAAAGCCAATATGCCCACGGCCGCGAAGCGAGATGGCATCACCCACCAGATCGATGGGATCAAACCAGAAGGCTTCGTCCTGAATGGTGAATGTCATCAGTGCATAATTGAATGCCGTGCGATTCGATACCGTGAAATTCAGTCGGGACATTGCAGAGAGCAGTTCCAGAACCACAGGAACTTCGAACAGCGATGCCGGATTGATCAGAAGTTGTCCTTTGCCCTGCAGGTTCTCCGGCGAGTCTCCGTCGCCGAACACAAAGATCCAGGAATTCACGACTCCCTCGAGTCCTCGCTGCTCCGGCATGTGTTTTCGAGCATAGTCCGCAAGCAGAGCGTTCTTCAGTTCTGCAAAGAAACGATAGCCCTGTCCGGCGCGAAGGTCGATCATGCCGTCCATTTCCAGAGTGCCGCCGTACGCCTGGGCTCGAACGCGTTCTTCTGCCGGCACAGAGTCGGGGCGCACGTTGCCAAGGATCACTTCGCGACTTCCAAGGACAAGTTCATCGTCGGACATCGAGTACGGTCCTGTCACGCCGGCGATGGTCATGTCCAGGACGTCAACGCGATCGAGTCGGATTTCTCCCTGGTTCGTCAGGCCGACACCATCCCACTGACCAGCGGCCCGGACGAGCCCTGAAACATTCTTCAGATCCAGCCCTGCCGCAACTTCGCAGTTCTTCAGGCGAACATTCATTCTCCACGCGGCCGTGGGCGGCGATGGGTCTTTTGTCATCCCGCGGAAGTCAATTTCCGATCCTTCAATCGAGACTCGCCCCGCCTGCCCCAGTCGCGACATCGTCCCGCGCCAGCTGTCGGGCAATGCGGCGCGAAGGTCATCGTCCGGTTTCATGTCGAGCGCATTGAGATCGTTCAGATGGACCTGCCAGTCTCCTGCAGAACCGACTTCGGCCCATCCGCCTGCCGTGATGACCGAACCATCATGTTCCGCCTTCACCTGTTTGATCTCACAATGCTGACGTCCCGCGGCGCGAGGATCGTTCGGATCGTAGCTGAACTTGCCCGAAAGAATCTTCATGCGGTACGGAAATGGTCGCGGCGTAATGACCGCGTCATAAACACTCACGTCCTCAAGACGAACAATCGGCTTCTGCCCCGGCAGCGCGGTCCAGGAAATCTGAGTGGTCAGGCTGACCTTCCCCGATTCCGGATTCACAATGGCCCAGACGGCTCTGGAAGATTCATTCAGAGCATTGAACAGATCCGCATCCAGGCTGGCTCCAACGGTCCCGATCGTCAGGTCAAGAACTCCGGGAGCCGGCAAGCCTCGAAAGGTTCCCTGCCCAGTCAGCTCCGCCGTGCCGTGATACCCGCGCAGACCAGAGAACGTCCACGTTTTCTCCGCCGATCGAAATTCCACACGCCCCGTCAGTCGATCGATGTCGTACGGGAATCCTCGAAATCGAACCTGGGAATCCTTCACATCGGCCACGATGACGATGTCCGTTGGCTTATCCAGTCCCGGTGCCCGATAACAGGAAATGTCCGCCGATCCGACTCCGGAAATATTGATCGTCTCGATGACTTTCCGCCCCTGCTCGTCGAGGGCATCGCGAAATCGACTGTCGATCGGAAAATCATCGACATGCACGTCGAAGCGGTGTTCCAGTTCCGGACCAACATTCTTCAGCCAGCCAACCGCCGTCACCGGTCGACCGCTCACTGTTCCGGCGGCATCGATATCGAACACAACATCCAGCATCGACGACGGGTTCTCTGGCAACGGTCGCTGCTTCAGAGTTGCCTTGATGCCTGTCGCGGGACTTCGAAACTTGTGGAACATCATCGTTCCGTCATTGGATTCACCACGCACGGAAACGGGCAGCCACTTCCCATTTGGAAATCGCTGCACGACCGCATCGCCAGTAATCGTTCCGCCTGGCTGAAAGTGGTCGAAGAACTTCTGCGACTTGGGCGGCAGAAGTGGTTTCAGCTGCATGGTGACAGGGAACTTTTCCAGATGCAGTGATGCTGTCGGAGGCGCAGCGTCTTCATCAAACGACATCTGAAAATCGCCCGTCGCCAGTGCGTCGCCGTCGCGGGCATTCTTCAGCTGAAAGACCACTCGGGAGTTTTCCCAGAAGAACAGCGCCTGCACATCAGTCAGTCGAAATGGCAGCAATGGTGAACTGAGCTGACCGTCGTAGATGTTGACTTTCAGTCGGAGGTCCGGGACTTTCTGCCCGGTTTTCTTCTCCACTGCGAAGTCGACGTCAACCGTCCCGGAAAATCGCGGGGCCGTCTGACTGTTGCCGATCAGCAACGCTGTTGAATTCGCCTCACTTGAAGCCGTCATCTCCCCAGTCGGCGGCAGGACTCGCTGCATGGTCGTGTCAAGCTGTTCCAGTCTCGATGCCAGCTGGGGCGCAGTCGACTTGGCAATCTCCACAAGGCTCTGATTCGCGTTCAGGCCATTGACGCTGCCGCTCAGGTTCCATGTCTTTTCAGCAAGATCACATCCCCCTTTTAGCTGAAGACTTCCAGCCCCGGGCAGATCCAGCGTGCCAAGGAAATCGTAACCGTCACCGGACGAAGGCACTGCCTGAAACCGTGACGACGTCAGCAGCAAGCTTGCCGGAGGAATATCATCCCCGTGGTCCATCTGAATCTGTGCTCGCAGATTTTCGATGGAGACGGTCGGCGGGATGAACGGCATCGTTTCGTCCTTGACGAACTCGTAGTCCTGCCAGTTCCATCGACCGTTCGCGGTGCGCTCCAGAAGGATATCAAGCCCCTTCAGATGCAGGCTTCGAAGCAGCACCTGCTGCCGCTCCGCCAGAATCGCTTCATCAATCTCTGCGGTCAGTTCTTCAATGCGAGCAAGCGGCTTGTCTGTTTCGCGATCCCGAATCTCGACCCCTTTGATTCGGACCGAGGATGTGCTCAGAAACTGAATCCCCTCCAGCTGCATCAGGAGATCAGGAGCCCGCTTGTCGAACGTTTGCAGAATCTGGCGTCGGATGAGGCTGTCGCTGTTGGACCAAAGCCAAAGACCAGCCGCTCCCGCCGCACCAAGTGCGAACAGGATCAGCAGGATCATCCAGCGAAATACAGCAAAGAACCTCATGCGTCCATGCACCAGCATCGAAAGATTCAGACCGCCTGCCTCATGCAGCTCGATCAATTAGAACCTTGCGTCGAATGATGTAATCAATCCCTGCGGCCGCAAGGATTGACAGCGGAAATTCCACGGGCAGACGATAGCGGATTGACCCAACAAACACCATATGAACCAGCAGAAACTGCAGAAACGGCCCTGCCAGCAGGAAGACAACCGCTTTTCGCGATCCGAGACTCCAAGCCCCTAGACCCACAAAAACCGTGAAAAACGCGTACCAGGCCGCGCAAAAGATCGCAAACGGACCTCCCGAAAACCCAGATGCGTTCAGGGTCGGGCTCAGGTAGCGCCCTGCTTTCAACATGGCCAGTTCCAGCGTTCGCCACGGGTTTTGAAGCACGAACTGAATGGCCAGCTTCTTGTAATGTTCATTCGCGTCGTATTCGCTGAGCCTCTGAAACACGCCGTCCTGATCGACAAACGTCATATCACTGATCCCCGTCGCGGCGGGATGAAGTCCGTCGTAGAGACTGGGGCCTGACCACAGCGATGTGTGCACCCAATGTCCAGTCGCTTCGTAGTTTCGCCATGCCCAGGGAACCAGTGCCAGCCAGCACCCCATGGGGATGATGACCACCAACGCGAGTTTTCGCTGGCGAGTGATTCCGTCGGCCAGAAGAATTGCCGGAAGACAAAACACAGCCCACAACAACCAGCCAGGCCGGACGAGGGTTCCAAGTCCAATCACCACACCTGTGAACAAGGCTGCAGCGAAAAACCTTGCCGCAGATTTGGTGCTCGCGATCTTCCAAAGGGACTGCAACGCCACCAGGCTGACGAGAACCCAGAATGAAAACAAACCTTCTGACAGTATCTGAATGCAGGAACCAATTTGCAGAGGTGAAACGGACACCATCGTCAGCGCGATCAGAGCGATGCGATCGTCCAGAAGCCTTCTGGCGAGACACCAGGTGAGCCAGCATGTGGCCGTCCCGACAAAGGCCATGGCTACTGATGCCGCCAGCACACTGGCTCCGAAGAGCTTGATTGAAAGCGCCAGGAAGAGCGGAAATCCAGGAGTCCTCAGGATCTTCCTTGGAGGCACATGGATCTCATATGGCTGCCCGTCCGCAATCTTCCGGCCGAGTTCCCAGTAGCCGTTTGCGTCCCCTTCGATCAGAAAGGTTCGTCCGGCGTTTCGAACGTGCTGGTCCACGACGACTGCCGCTGCAATTCGCAGTGTCAGCGCTAGAAGCAGGAGCAGCCAGACAGCCCTAGTCATGTCGAAAACCGGATCTCTCGAAAGGACTTATCGGAAGACAGGAACCGGATTCCAGGTCCCCTTCAGGATCTCGGAGGATGGTGTCTGGAACCACTTCTCGATCACCGCGGCATACACCTGGCGAAAGTCCGTGTGGTGCTTCAGGTCGCCGTCCTTCAAGTCGTTCAATTTTGGATGTTCGCCAATCAGTCCGGCGCTGATCTGCTTCGCTGACCCGGCAATAAACATGGGGCCAGCCGTTCCGTGATCCGTGCCATCACTCGCATTCTCCTCAACCCGGCGACCGAATTCGCTGAAGCACATCACCGCCACACGGTCCGATTGTCCCTGCTCGCTGACATCATCCAGCAGTGCTTTCACAGATTCTGAAAGCTGACGCAGCAGAGCCGCATGGACGTCGGGCTGCTGTGAGTGTGTATCGAAGCCGTTCAGAGTCACATAGTACACTGAAGTCGTCAGACCGGATCGAATCAACTTCGCCACAGTCTGCAGCTGATCGGCCAGAGGGCTCTGAGGCCATACGACTGAAGACGTCGACTTCCCTGCGGCTCCACTGAGCCGTTCACTGGCGGCAATCGCGGAGCTGGTACTTGTCTGGACAAAGTCGAGCAGGTCGTTTCCGGCACCTCGCTTTGCATCCGCAAGTTCCTGAACGGCTTTGCGGAAATCTGCATCATCCGCACCCTGAAGGCGAAACTGTTCGAGAGAACGAATGGAAGGCGTTCGCACGGTTCGCGACATCAGCGCGAAGGGCTGCTTGTCGCCGCCCAGATGCAGAGCCGCTGGATCGGTGCCCGCCTCGACCGCTTCCTTCTCAAAGTACCGGCCAAGCCAGCCGTCAGTTCGAGTTTCCTCTTTGCGCTGACATGTGTGCCAGATGTCCATGGATTCAAAATGACTGCGGTTTGGATTGTCGTAACCAACTCCCTGGATCACAGCAAGTTTGCCCGCTTCAAGCAAATCCGCGAACCCTCGCAGTGAACTGTGAAATCCAAGACCTTCGCCGATCGACAACACATCACTCTTTTTCAGAGCCAGCTTCGGGCGAAGCTTTTGGTACTTTGAGTCTTCAAAGGGAACAACAGTATTCAGTCCGTCGTTGCCTCCCTGAAGTTCAATGACGACAAGGATGCGTTCACTTTTCTGTGCCATCGCCGCCGCGTGAAGAGCCTTCGGCGCGATGCCGCCAAACGTCAGAACGGCGGTCCCCGCTGCTGTGTGGCGCAGAAAGTTGCGTCGTGATGAGTTTTGCATGAATTGCCTCCTGTTCGGACTTTCAGGCAAGCTGAAACTCAGGGAGCGTGCACAGTGCATGCAGCCCTTCGATGATTGCTTTGTCGGTCGACGGTGCCATCAACTTCTGAATTCGCTCTTTGGCGGCTTCCGGAATTTGAACGGCAAACAATCGCTCTTCCAGATGATCAATGATGGCTCGCGGCTGAGTCACCTTGCGGCCCGCAAGATACTGTTTCAGCGATGTCCGACCAAATCGAGTCTTCTCATGGGTGATCAGGTCGCGGACCAGATTGCTGCGGCCCAGAAGCGTTGAAGAATTGATCCACGTCCGTCCTCCGTCCCAGCCTTTGACGCTGGGTGGATACAACAGGCCCTGCCCAAGCTGCTGCAGAGATTCCGCCAGCTCAAAACTGTTTGTCGTGCCTTCCAGCGAACGGAGCAGCCCGATCGCCATCTCGACCGGAGACTTGATTTTTCGACCGATCGCCAGCGGCGAATAAAACAGCTGGCTGGTCAGAATGCGTCGCAGCACCGGCCGAATCTGCATGCCGGATTCTCGCATCTCTCTGGCCAGAGGAGCAATCAGTTCCGGCGATGCAGCCGGTTCATCCATGACGAAGTAGCGAATCAGTTTCGACACCAGAAATTCCGGCGCTGACTTCTGCTCCAGAACAATCCTGACACCATCCTCACCGCCGAATTCACCCGACTTGCCCAGGATGTTCTTCGTTCCGGTATCGTGCTGGAATCGATTGAAGCGAAACTCGCCGCGTCGCACCTCCCAGCCAGTAAAACAACGAGCCAGTTCGCGAATATCCGTCTCGGAATAATTGCCTTCGCCCAGGCAAAACAGCTCCATGATTTCCCGCGCGTAGTTCTCATTCGGGTGAGCTTTTCGGTTGGTCGCCGAATCGAGATAGATCAGCATCGCGGCATCACGGGAAATCTCCAGCAGCAGCTGTGAGAAGTCGCCGAATGCATAGCGGCGAAGCAGCTCGTTCTGAGTCAGCATCAGCTGCCCCTCAGTCACTTTTTCCGCGCTGGTCGCAAAGTGTCCGTGCCAGAACAGCGTGGTCTTTTCAAGGGCCTGCGACGGTGACGCCAGCATGCGATAGGCCCACCACGCCGACAACTGTTTCACATTGCCCGTTGCCAGAGCCGAATCAGCAAGCGACTTCATTTCTTTCTGAAAGTCGGCTGGCTCCTGAAGACTCAGAAGTTCGTCAACAACCTCCGAAGGCTTCCGCTGCAGGGCTGCGTCGAGCTCTGTCTGGTTTGCTCCAAATCCAAGGCGGCGAAACAGGTGCGATGCGGTCCGAAGATTCCAGGGAGTCTCCGTGTCGGGTGAAAACTCCCGCCATGCCCATTCCGGATCGATCTCAAAGTTCATACGAGCCTCTCCAATCAAAATGCTCGCACTGCAGGGTTGCGGTTCACGTTGAGCTGCGTTTATCGAGCCGCGGAATTTGTATCAATTCGAAACTGCAGGCTCAGCCGGTCTTTGTCTGCCTTCAGATGCAAGCCCGCGCCTTTGAAGTTGTTCATGACTTCCAGGAGCAGTCCGACCGCGGCTTCGGCTTCTTCACGCGAATTTCCCTCGGTCAGCATATTCTGAGTGACCAGCTGTTCTCGATTATCCACCAGAGCATCTCGCAGAACATCTGCATGTAGCTCCACCGCAGTGTTTGCCTTCGCTCCCTCTTTCAACGGTGCCGTTCCAAGCTTTTCTGCCAGCTGAGCTGTAGAGGCCAGAACGAAACGGTCTCCGGTGAAACTCACAGACGGCGAGAAGTTGTAAATGATCGGCGCGGTGGTGGAATCGCGGTCCTTCTTTTCCGGCAGGTACCTCGAAGTAATCAGGTCCGTCTCGCCAACTTTCTGCATGTCCATTTCAAGCTGTGGATTTCCATTCTGTGCTCCCACAATGTTGAAAAATCCAATCGCGCTCTGAAAAGTGCGCCGCAGCTCGGCACGCATTGTTTCCGGATCTTTCAGCTTCAGGACCAGGGCGAAGGCGGGCAGTCGCAGAGCCGGAGTCGGTTTCACTGCGGCGAAATCCTGCCGAACAACAACGACTCCGATTTCCGGTGCAAATGATCCAAGGATCTCTTCACCAAAATCCTTGCCTGCAAAGATCGTTGATAATCCCGCATCTGCTTCCGCCAGCTTGTCATTCATCTGTTCGTTGAAGAGATCACCAGCACGAACCCACATTGCCGAAACGTCGCGATAGGCTGACAGAGTGAGCAGTGTGTCTGCAACCTCAGGAAGCGCCGGAGCCTGGCCGGAATTTGCGGGGCCGAAGTAATACTGACGCTGCTCGGGAATCCAGTCCTCGGCCAGCGGGGATGTGAAATTCCATGTCAGTCCCTGTTCGCTGACGGACAAGTCAGACGTCACCCAGTCAGCATGCTGTAACACACTTTGAATCCCGCCAACAATCAGTTCGGCCAGCGGATTTTCTGCCTGTCCTTCGAACACCTTCTGAGCGCCGCCACTGCTTCGAATCGCACCAAGATCAACAAACGACCAGACCTGTGAGGCCGCTCGAGTCTGACTGGCCTGCTGATAGACCGGATTGTCCGCAAGTGATTCCTGCTTCTCATCAGGCGTCGCGACGATTCGATCAATGACCTGTTTTCCGAGATCGCCTTTGTTGGTAACGATCAGCCAGTCTTTGAAGACCGCCGCGCCGCCTTCAGGAAGCCGATAGACAGCGACACCTTTGTAATCGGTTGTCGGTCGAGTCTCGCCACCGCTAAGCCGAGTTAACTCCAGGATCTTTGTCCGAAAGTTCTCCAGGGTTTCTTCGTCCTTGCCTCGAACCAGCAGAACGCCGCCTTTCGTCTCTGCGTCAAAGCCACCATAGATGCCCTTCGCAGACAGTGCCTCGATGGCCGCCCGCCATTCTGCTCCGATCTGAAGTTCGAAGAATTTCCGCCCGGTCAGGAAGTTGCGATACTCCTGACTTTGAGTCGCCTTCTGATACACGTCCAAAGACTGGATCTGCTTGCTGACAGAGTGATCCAGAACACTCGCCATCGCCGCAGGCGGAGCGTCCATGGCGACATAGAGGACAGTAGAACGTGGCAAAAGGGATTCCGGGCGAATCTCCTGCCCATTAATGTCCGCGACACCGCAGGACAGCCCCAGCAATAATGCAATGGCGCTGATGGTTCGGGAGGAAAAAAGGCCAGGCAGGAAGTGGGAACGCATAGGCGGGTCCTTGATTCTGCGATTCAGTCGTTAGCACAGAGTCGATTCGGTTTTTACAGCCGAATCCTGGCAGGTTGGCCCGGAAAAAACAGGTTTTTCGACAATTTGCAGCAGTCTACGCCTGGTAGAGGATTCGACCACAGCCGCGACAAATCACCAGGTTACTGGTTCGGATGCGGACCTGGTCCTGTGTCGTGACTCGATTGCTGCACGCGGAACAAAAGTCCCCGTCAAGAGGTGCCAATGCCGCGGCGCTGTGAGCAACTCGCAGCCGTTTCCAGGTGGCCTGATCGGACGCAGGAATAATTTTTTCGCATTCCGCGATCTCAGACTGAAGAGAAGCAATATTCCCTTCCAGCTTCGGCTTCTCAGCCTCGAAGTTTGCCTTTACCGACTGAACCTGCTGCTTGCGTTTCTGAAGGTCCGCTTCCAGCTCCTTCAGTTTCTTCTGAGCCTCGTCGACGGCTTCCAGCCCCATCAGTCCCTGTTCTTCGATCTCCCCGCGATCCTTCTTGCCGGTTTCGATCTGCCCTTTGATGATGTCATATTCTTTGTTGGAAGTGGCGGTATTGAGCTGTCCCTGAAGCTTCAGGATTTCGCCCTCTTTGGTCTTGAGCTTCAGGTTGAAATCATCCGCAGACTTCCGCACTTCTTTGATCACCTGTTTTTGAGCTTCAATCTGCTGCTCACCCAGAGTCACCTGGCGTTCAGCAACTCCGATCAGACGCGGGCCTTCGGCCATAGCCCCTTCCGCTTCCGCCAGCTTCAAAAGCAATTCATGCAGCAGCTTCAAACCGGCAGACATTTCGGACGACATGTTGGTTGTCTTTCTGAACGACCTTGAAAACACTCAATGACACAGAGACCAGCACTCGCCGCCGGTTCGAACCTTGTTCAAACCAGCGACACTGCCTGAACGACATCAGCCGGCGGCAATGCCAGTGAAGTATTCCGGTTCTTTCCCCGGAATCCATTTGATGTTACAGCCAATACTCGGACGCTGATCACCAGCGACCGTCTTTCCAGCCAGTACAGCATCGCACGCACTTCGCAGGTCAGCGCCGGTGACTGGCTGCCCATTGCCCGGACGGCTGGAATCAAACTGTCCGCGATACACCAGTGAATGGTCCGCATCGAAGAGATAAATGTCCGGCGTACACGCTGCCTTGTAGGCTCGTGCAACAGCCTGCGTTTCATCATACAGATACGGGAATGCATAACCGGCGTCGACAGCTTCCTTCTTCATCTGCTCCGGGCCGTCCTGAGGATGAGTCCCCGTGTAGTTGCTGCTGATGCCCACAACCGCGACGCCCTTCGCAGCATACTCTTTGGCGAACGCTGCAAGTGCCGAACGAATATGGACCACGAACGGGCAGTGGTTGCACATGAAGACCACCACCAGTGGCTTCCCGGCGAACTGTGAACGAGTGACGATTTTGCCATCCACATTCGGAAGCGAAAACTCCGGTGCTTCTGTGCCGAGCGGCAACATCGTTGAGGCGGTCTTGACCATCTGGATTCTCCGAAAGGATCTTTTTCCTGCTCCGACCGTGATGCGAACCATCATCGCTTCCGGGCGGGTTTGTCTTGAGTTACTCGTTGAGTCGACGGATGAGTGGTTCGATGATGGGGACCGGAACGAAATCCTTCAATCGTTCGCGAACCCCTTCTCGCGCCATTTTCGCGATCTGCTTGATCAACGAACTGGAAATATGGGCAAATCGCTCCGCCGACATCAGGAAGACGGATTCAATCTCTTCGTCCAGGACTCGATTTGTCAGCGTCATCGAAAACTCCGCTTCGATGTCCGAAAGAGTCCTCACCCCGCGCAGCAGGATCCGGCTGCCACATTGCCGCACAAACTCGACGGCCAGGCCATCAAAGGTCCGGACTTCCACATTGGGAAGGTCAGAAACAGAAGCCGCACACAGCTCCACTCGCTCTGCCGGAGTAAACAATGAGTTCTTGTCGGGATTAATTCCGATCCCAACGGTCACGTGACTGAAGATCCTGGAGGCACGACGAATAATGTCCAGATGCCCCAGTGTCATCGGGTCAAAACTACCCACGTAACATGCAGTCGTCTCACCGCGAGACATGATCCAGACTCCTCCCCTGACGAAGTGAACGTCAACCAGCAAAGGAGGATAGCGGAAGCCGCAGCAACTTTCAGCCGCTCAGATCGACCATCTCGGAAGTCCGCAAGATCACAACACCCATTTCATCCGTAGTGGAACTCACCAGAGTTCCCAGGCAAAGTCGTGGAACTCGCCAAAGTTCCCAAGCAAAGTAGTGGCACTCACCAGAGTTCCCAAGCAAAGTCGTGCAACTCACCAGAGTTCCTGCACCAAACCCGCGTTCCCTACCCCGTCAATCGCCGCCCCAACCGTTTCTAATCCTTCGTCGGGACACAGAAGACTGAATTCACGCCTCGGATAATCAGCGCTCCATTCGCCAGCGCTGGTGTCGCCCACACCGTCTCGCCAATCTCGCCCTTTCCCACGACGACAAACTCCGGCCCGGTTTTGACCGTCAGAGACTTGCCGTTTTCGTCAATGACAAACAGGTTTGATCCGACAAGGATGGGGCATGCTGCGACCAGATCGAGTCCCGGCAGGCGAGTTTGATACAGACGTTCCCCATCCGCGGCTCGGAAGCACTTCAGAATATTGTTCTCAATCGCGTACACAAATTCGCCCGTCGAGACTGGAGACGACATGCCCGGAGCCTGACGTTCCTGCAGCCACGCGCACTCATTGAACGGGCCATTTTTCTTTTCCGGAGCCACATCTCCTTTGGCTCCAGCCTTCAACGCAAACAAAGGCCCCTTCGAAAACGGATCACTGCCGCCAAAGTACAACTGAGCTTCATCGCAGCATGGGGAACATGCAGTTGCCGCTTTGACGTTACGCAGTGTCCACAGCACTTCGCCGGTTGCCGGGTCGAGACTTTCCAGCTGCTCACCGCCGGAGACTACCAGTTCCGACCGCGTGCTGTTTTTCCAGATCAGCGGAGTACTCCAGGAGGTAATCGTTTCCGGACGCTGGTACTTCCATTTCTCTTCGCCGTTCGAAATGTTGAACGCACGCACGATGGCGGATTCTTCATTGAAGTTCTGCACGAACACGAGTCCTTCATGTGACACCAGCGAACTTCCGGTCCCGAAGCTGTTTGAGGTCTTGAAGACGCCAACCTCTTTCGTCCAGCGGACGCTTCCCTCGTGCGAAACACCAGCCACAACGCCACTGGCGCCGAACAGAACACAAATGCCATCGTTGTCCACTGTTGGTGTTTCTGTCGCCCATGAGTTCGATGGGTGAATAGGGAACTTCGGCTTCCCCTCCACAATCGTCTGCTCCCAAAGCGGTTTGCCGGTTGCGAGATCGAGGCAGAACAACTTCCACTGGATTGCGACATCCGGAGCTTTCGCGAAGAGCGAGACTCCCATGCTCTGAGGTGACTTCACTCCGTCCGCAAAGTTGGCTGGTCGAATGTCCTTTTCCGACACCGCGCCGGTCATGTAAACGCGGTCCTTCCAGATCACAGGCTGCGACCAGCCAGCGCCTGGGCTGGCAATTTTCCAGCGAAGTCCTGTTTCGCCAGACCACGTCTCGGGAAGCTCCGTTTTCTCAGCAACGCCGTTCCCCTGGTTTCCGCGAAACTGCGTGAAATCCTCACCGAAGCTGACACTGCAGTGCACCAGCAGACAGGCAATCAGGAGGCGAACACGATTCATCGGATGTCCCTTTCAGCAGCAATCCCAGTAATTCGTCGGCAAAGACAAAACTCAATGGACGTTTTAGACCGTCGACTCAAAACGGCCACCCTGTTCACCCATGCGATTCTGGATGACGACCAACCTCCGGCTGAAAGAACACGTCGCTGCTGACGGTTTGACTTCATCGGTTGGTGCCCCCATCATCCGGGCCTCTTTATGACAGATTGATTCCTGGGAAGGTACACAGATGCGACCGGGCAGTGATGAGTATGCGGAATTCTATGCCGGATATGTTGCGAAGGTTCCGGAGACGGAGATTCTCCAGGTGCTGAAGCAGCAGCTGACAGACATTGTCCAGCTCTGGCGTTCCATTCCCGAAAGTTCAGCGACGCTGGTTCACGCTCCGTACAGCTGGAACATTCGCCAGGTTCTGGATCATCTGCTTGACGGTGAACGGATCTTTGGGCATCGGCTCCATCGAATCGGCAGAGGCGATCAGACGCCATTGCCAGGCTTCGATGAGAATCATTACTCGGTGGCATCAGAGGAGCATCCGGCGCCGCTGGCGGATATCGTTGAGATGTTCGAGCATACTCGAAAAGTCAATATCCTCTTTCTGCAGAACCTGGCCCCCGAGGCATGGCTACGAACGGGCACGGCCAGCAACAGCAGAATCTCAGTTCGAGCACTCGCCTGGATTCTGGCGGGCCATATTCGTCACCACGATGAAATCCTTCGACGACGGCTTGGCATGTAGACGAGTGCCGGAAAAGTCGTCGCTCTGCATCGCGCAAGTTGCGTCACCGTCGACGTATGCTCGATCGTTCAGGAGCTGCAGGACAACATTGAACAGCCCGCTCTGTGTCTTGCCCAGTCCGGACGCTTTTGAGCGAGGTGATCTTTCTCCGGTTGATCGTCATAGGGCTTCTGCAGGACCTGAAGCAGTTCTTCGATCAGGCCGTTGTCTCCCTGTTCAGCGCGGTCGATCGCAAGTTGTGCCAGGTAATTTCGCAGAACAAACTTTGGGTTCACGCGTGCCATCGAGGCTCGGCGGTCTTCATCCGAAATCTCAAGCGACCGGAGTGCCACTCGGTATTCCTGCAGCCATGCCTTAAGAGTCTGCCGATAGGAGTCAGTGGCCTGATCCGGGCGATACCACGAGGCGCCAAGGTCCTGAATGGCATCATTCCATGCCTCAGATGACAACTCACCGGAACCACCCAGCGGAACATTGCCGAGGACTCGATAGAAAATGGTCATGTCAGTTTCGATGCTGCTCATGATTTCCAACAGCTTGCCTGAGAGCTCGGAAAACTCGACCGGTATGTCCGCCGGAAGCCCCAGTTTCGCATTCATCATGGCAGCCACTTCTGCATTGAAGTGCGAGGTATAGAGATCGATTCCGGCCTGCAGAGGTTCGACACCTGGAAAAACCGGGGCCAGCGCGTTGGCCAGTTGAATCAGATTCCACAGAGCAATCTGCGGCTGTTGAGCGAACGCGTATCGACGACCTGAGGCATCCGTCGTGTTTGGTGTCCAGTCAGGGTCGTAGTTCTCAAGCCAGCCATAGGGGCCGTAGTCAATCGTCAGTCCAAGGATCGACATGTTATCGGTGTTCATGACGCCATGAACAAATCCAACTCGCATCCAGTGAACGATCATGTCGGCAGTGCGGCGACACACTTCATGAAACCAGCGCGTGCGAGTCTCCGGCGAAGAGGGATTGGTCCACTGAAAATCGTGGACTATCGTGTGATCTATGAGCTTGTTGAGAATCTCAAGTTCGCCTCGTGCCGTGAGGATCTGAAAATTGCCGAACCGCGTGAACGACGGAGCGACTCGACAGACGACAGCACCGGGTTCCCTCTGAGGATTGCCGTCATAGAACATGTCACGGACAACGCGCTCGCCCGTCGTGACCAGACTCAGTGCTCGTGTCGTCGGGACTCCCAGCCAGTGCATCGCTTCACTGCAAAGAAACTCACGCACGGAAGAACGAAGCACAGCAAGTCCGTCAGCGGTCCGGGAATAAGGCGTCGGACCTGCTCCCTTGAGCTGCAGCATCCAGTACTCACCGGCTGAGTTGCGAACTTCCCCCAGATTGATCGCTCGACCGTCTCCCAGCTGCCCGGCCCAGTTGCCAAACTGATGCCCGCCATAACACATCGCAAACGGGTCCATTCCCTCCACAACCACGTTGCCGCCAAGGACACTTGCGAGTTCGTCTGCGTGACCGCCGGGAACCAAAGGAAGGCTCAGCCGAATGGCCATGTCCGATGACCAGCCAATCAGCTTCGGCGATGCCACCGGAGTTGGCCGGACCCTCGAATAACACGCTCCGCGCACGGGCCGACGGCGATTTGACACATCCGGATCAGCCGGCAGTTCCCGAGTAAATCGGTTATCAAATGTCAGTCCGGCAAACACAGACATCGAGGACTTCCCTTCCGCAGGCACGATCTGCCTCTGTATCCGTTCCACACTGGTAACAAGTGCCAGCCGTTTCCGGAGAGTAGGCCTGACTGTAGTGGAACTCGCCAGAGTTCCCATGAGTTTCGTAGATGATGGGATCTCTGGCGAGATCCACTACAGATTCCTTCACAGCGTGGCGAGGCTACGTCACGTCCGATGTGGCGCGAGCGATCACGTCCGGAAGAACTTCAAGTACGCGATCGATTTCTGAGTCCGTTCCAATCGTGATGCGAAGTCCGTCGAGCATCGAACCATCGGGATTTCCATCCGGGAAACGCATGTAGCGAATCAGGATTCGGCGTTCTTTCAGCTGTTCATAAATCTCGCGGTGGCGACTCGTCGGGTGAGTCACCCAGACAAAATTTGCCTGGCTTGGATGGACATTGAAGCCCAGCCCGCCAAGTGCCGCTGCCAACCGTTCGCGAGTCGCAAGGATCTTCTGGCGATTCGCTTCCATCCACGCCTGATCTTCAAGAGCCGCGGTCGCGGCGGCAATGGAAATTGCATCGCAGTTGTAGCTGTCCTTCACCTTGCGCATGCCGTCAATCAGGGACGGATGAGCGATCGCAAAGCCAAAACGAATGCCTGCAAGACTGTATGACTTGCTGAATGTCCGTGTCACCACCAGACGGTTTTCAAAGCGAGCATCCTTCAGCAGTTCGCCACGATGAGGCTTCGTGCAAAAATCACCGTAGGCTTCATCAAGTACGAGCACTCCATTATCGGGCAGAAGTTCCGTCAGCTGATCCGGCGACCACAGAGTACCCGTCGGCGAGTTGGGATTCGGCACATAGAACACTCGAAGAGATCGACGCAGTTCGGCAGCGGCTGATTTGTCCCACTGCCACTGGGAATTCAGTCGAAGGCGGACGACACCACAGTCCTGAATTTGAGCCAGTGATTCGTACAGAACATAACTGGGATAGGGATATCCAACCGACTGGCCGGCATCGCAGAACGATCGAGTGATGATGGTCAGATTTTCGTCGCTGCCATTCGCGGGCAGAATCCACTCCGGGTCGACATTGAAGAGCGCTGCTGCCGTCCGTCGGAACGCGGTCGCATGCGGGTCCGGGTAAATGTTCAGCCGCCCCTCCGCCGTGCGACGGATCGCATCAATCACGCGCGGCGACGGTGGATACGGATTCTCATTGGTATTCAGCTTCACCCAGCCTGTTTCCTGAGGCTGTTCACCGGGCGCATAGCCGGCCATCCGATCAATGGCAGGTCGAAACACAGACATACGTGGCTCAAATTTCGATGGAACAAAGAATTCTGCGAACGTGTCAAAGACACTGGGTGGGAAGTGTGTGTTCTGCGGAATGCCGCGACAAATGCAACTTCGCCGAATCCCTGATTCCGCGTGATTTTCCTGAGACCACTAAAGATCTGAGACCGGAAAAGAAAAAACGCTCAGCAAAGGTGCCGAGCGTTCAGGATGGGCCAAACAGCTTTGTGTCAAAGCTGCCTTACTTCAAATTCTGACCAGCCTCGGGCTGAGGAACAGCAGGCTTCGCGGCATCTACGCTTGTTCCGGCACAGTCACCGGAGGCACAGCTGGAACCAATGCCTGGGGCACACAGCGACGTGCAGCAGGTTGTTTCCGGAACCAGAATGCAGCGAGTGTACGGGACCTGCTTCATCACCTGGCGAGCCACCATTCGAGTGCACGTCTGCTGGACCTCGCGAGGTACCAGCTTGCAAACTCGGCGAGTTGACGTGTAAGGCACCTGGCGAGTGACACAATAGGGCACTTTGCGAGTGCAGGTTTCGCTGACCATCTTGCAGACAGAATAAGGAATCTCCCGAGTCTTCTGTTCTGTGACCATTCGACACACCTGATACGGAATCTGCTGTGTGCGAGTTTCGCATTCCATTCGGCAGACTCGGTAAGGAACCTTCTGAACGACTTCCTTGCAGACCATTCGTGTGACGGTCACTGGAATATTCTTAACGACAACTTCCGGCACGTAGCGAGTCACCTGAACCGGGCATGTCTGCTTCACAACCTGAGGAACCATCACGGTGTAAGGAATCTGCTCCTGAACAACCTGAGGGCACCACACTCGTCGACAAACCTGACGCGGCGGACACTGCACGTTGCACACCTGAGGACCACACGGGCCCGGAACAACTCGTCGCATCACAGGGCCGGGAATGCACTGAGTCTGTGTGACCCAGCGGCCAACGTTGCGCTGAACGCAGCGAGTGCGCGTCTCGGGACGCATCACTGTGTAACATCGCTCCTGATTGATTGTTTCTGAGACGCACTTCATGACTGTCTGGCGACATTCGCGCTGAATCGTCTCACAGACAGGCTGCTGAACCGTGTAACGACATTCGCGAACACGGTCTTCCCAGACAGGACGCTGAACCGTGTAATTGCAGGACTGGTATCGAGTTTCCACGACAGGCTTCTGAACGCAATACACTTCCTGCCGAACGGCGGTCTCTGTCACTGGCTTGCAAACGGTGTATTGCTCTTCACGGTACGCGGTCTCTGTTACCGTTCGATAACAGGTTTGTTCCAGGTTTTCGTAGACGTTCTCATACACCGTTCGCGTTGAAGTGTATTCCTGTGGTTCGTACACCGTCTCGCAGACCGTGCGATAACAGGTTTCGGTCGCGACCTTGCAGGTCGTGTAGCATGTCTGTTGAGGACAAGCGACAACCGGGTAACACGGATACGACGCGATTCCACACAAACCCGCCTGGACGGTGCCTCCCGTCACAGTGAGCACTGCCACTGCTGCCAGCCAAGTTCGCCAACGCATTTCATTGCTCCAATTGCAGACTCTCTTAAGCCCCGCGGTGTCCAAACCGCAAGAGGCTCACACGAAATCGTGCTCGGTTCACCTTACCCATGCCGAACAACCGGACTCAAAGAGAAAGCTTCTCCATTCCCGTTTTCTGTCCCGAAAGCAGGCGGAGATCCGGCTGGATAAGAAACATATCCCGCGGCAACCGCGAGTCTCAGGAAGAATGCGTTGACTGCGAAGTTTGCAGGATGACGAACGGCAACACTTCGCGCAGGTCGCTATCTTTTGCTCACTGCCCATTCTTGTGTTGCCGCAAATCAACAGACCGCCCCATTTGACAACACATCAAGCCGGATGCGCCAGCTACCCGGCGTGCGATTCAGTGTTGCAGGTGCACTACAGGTGCATGGCACCTTGCGCTGGAAGTTCTTTTGTGGCATTGTCTTCTGTCGTTCGGTTGTCCAGTGCTTCGCGCAAAAGATTTGCGATTGAGCGGGAGTTTTGTCACACTTCCAGTCCCGCAAATTTTCCCACCTTCCACTGCCCTGTGCAGCGCGTCCTGACCGGAGCCGCCCCATGCTTTCTTTATGGGATTACAACTCTCGTGTGGGACGACGTACGTTCCTGCAGGCCGGACAGCTTTCGCTTGGCGGGCTGACGATTGGGAATTTGCTGGCCGCAAATGCCGCGGCCTCGGTGGCCAGTCAGTCGGTGCTCCGGGATCGTTCCGTCATCTTTCTGTTTCTCCACGGCGGTCCCAGCCAGACAGAAACTTTTGATCCCAAGATGACCGCTCCGGTTGGAATTCAAAGTGCCAACGGAGAGATTCAGACTCGAACACCAGGCATCACCTTTGGGTCTGCATTTCCGAAGCTTGCGGGGCTCAGTGACAAACTGTCGATTGTTCGATCCTTCGTCACGGGGGATGGCAATCACGACATCAAGCCCATTGTCTGCCGTGACACCCTGAACGCCAATCTTGGATCTCTTTATGCCCGAGTCGCCGGCACGAATCGCCCAGGCTCAGGATTCCCCACCAACGTGGCGCTATTTCCTCAGTCCGTCATTCCAACTGCTCAGCCGGCGGTGAAGAATTTCGGCGATTTCACTTCAGCCGGAAAACTGGGTAACGGTTTTCGTCCGTTCGTTCCTGGTGCAGAAGGTGAAGCCCAGGACAACATGAAACTTCATGTCGACCGGAATCGTCTGGACGATCGCCGATTCCTGCTTCAGAAGCTGGATACGATCCGACGCAATGCGGAACAGGGAGGATTGTTGACGGGCCTTGACCGTGTGCAGCAGCAGGCCTTTGAGACCATTATCGGCGGTGCCGCGTCAGCATTTGATCTCAGCAAAGAAGACGCGAAGACGCTTCAGCGATACGACACGTTTCCTCTGCTGACCCCGGACGCCATTGATCGTCGCTGGAACAATCACAAGAACTATGTGGATAACGTGCAGAGCCTCGGAAAGCTTCTGCTGCTGGCTCGACGGCTCTGCGAATCTGGATGCGGATTCGTCACAGTCACCACGAACTTCGTGTGGGACATGCATGCCGACGTCAATAATGCGGGCGTCGAAGAAGGCATGCGTTACATGGGTGCTCCACTGGACCATGCTCTTTCCGCATTCATTGAAGACCTCTGGGCCCGAGGACTTCAGGACAAGATTCTGCTTGTTGCGTGTGGCGAAATGGGACGTACTCCGCGCATCAATGCAAACGGAGGACGCGACCACTGGGGCGGGCTGGCTCCGTTGCTGCTGACCGGTGGCGGGCTGAACATGGGGCAGGTCATCGGGGAATCCAGTCGTGATGCCGGTGAACCAGCAAGTTCTCCGCAGCGCATCCCCAATCTAATCGCCACAATTCTGCACAGTCTCTTTGATGTCGGACAACTGCGACTGGTGCCAAATGCCCCGCGAGAACTTACGCAGCAGCTGTCCGCCGCCGCACCAATTCCTGGGCTGCTGAGATCCTGACTGTGTTACAACACACCGGCAATTGGCTGACCATGGTCCAGAACCGGATGAGGCCGGCCGAGCTGATCGGGAATGCGAATCTCCTGAGAAATTCCCAGGGCCTGGTAGATCGTCGCAGCGATGTCCGCCGGACCAACCGGATTGCTCGTCGGCCACGCGCCCTGGTCGTCGGAGCCTCCAATGACCTGGCCTCCCTTTGCTCCTCCGCCAGCAAAGAACATCGAGCCGCATGTTCCCCAGTGATCACGCCCGCCAAGCGTGTTGATCCGTGGAGTCCGGCCAAACTCGGTGAGGAAAACAACAAGCGTCCGATCCAGAAGTCCTCGTTCCTTCAAGTCAGAGATCAGCGCTGCACAGGCTCGGTCCGTCCCTGCCAGGTGATAGCCTCGCATACACAGTTCAGAGACATGCGGAAAGTTCTGACCGGGCGCGTTGTGGTTGTCCCACAGGTTTCCGTAATCCGGGTCGTATCCATAATCGACCATCACGAACCTCGCCCCTGATTCGACAAGACGTCGTGCCAGAAGACAGCGCTGGCCGATCTTTGTTTGTCCGTACTGTTCGACCGTCTCTGGACGCTCGCGGCTAAGATCAAATGCGGATCGAACGGCATCGGAAGTCAGCAGTCGGAGAGCATTCTCAATGTGGCCCTCACGAGCCTGCTGTGCCACATCTTTCTCAAGTCTTCGAGCTGCTGTGGAGAGTGTTCGCTGAAGTTCCATCCGGCTGGACAGTCGAGACTCACTGAGCCCGTCAAGAATGCGAAGGTCTTTGGGTGTCAGATCTTCATGCGCGATCGGGCTTGGGTTAGGCGACTTTTCTCCGATGGTGAAATCCGGCTGATCCGGAACGCCACCTGTGCAGAACGGAGCGTATGCATTTCCCAGCCAGCCACCGACGAAAAAGTTGTACGGCGGAGGACCCGGGCGAGTAATCCCGGGGACGGCGATGTAACCCGGAAGTCCGTTTCGCGGCCCCTGAAGTTTGGAAACAACCGACCCAATGTTCGGCTCGTCATACAACTGAGCCATCGTCACTTTGCGTCCGGTCAGAGTATAGACCTGGCTCAACAGGTGATCATTGCTGTCGTGAGAAAAGCTGCGGACAACGCACAGATCTTCGGCAAGTCGCGCGAGCTTTGCCATCGGTTCACCGAAGAACACACCGGGCAGCGCTGTGGAGATGGCCTTGAGCGTGCCTCGAATTTCTTCCGGTGCCTGTGGCTTGGGATCAAAGGACTCCAAATGTGTGACACCACCACCCATCCAGAGAAAGATGACGGAGTCTGCCTTCTTCAGTTCAACAGCCGTTGAGTCTTCGGCAAACCCCAGCGGCGCAAGAGCACCGGCAACAGCAACTCCGGAAATCGACAGCATGTCCCTCCGCGCGAGTAACGAAGCGCAGGGAAGCAGAGGAGTCAGGCGAGAATGAACAGCCATCGGAGACCTCGGAGAATGCGGGCGGTCTGACTGAGGAAGGACCCGCAGTCTAGCCAGCAGGCATCTTGCTTGACTACGGTGCACCACCGAATTTGGTCGCCGATCCTCTTACTCTCTGCCAATTCAAGCTGCTAAGGGATCCACGCGCCCTGGATTTCGCTGAGGATCTTGTTCTCAAGCAGAGGATCGCGGCCGACCAACAGCCATCGCGATGGTCCCGACTGCCCCACGACCTGGCTGAGATCTCGATTCAGCGGCTGTGCTTCATTGAACGTCGCACCGCCTTCATAGTTGGCTGCTATGCCAGGCAGGTCTTCAATTTCCTTGTCAACTCGGACATTGACCAGCATGGTTCCCGATCCGTTCGACTGCATTGTGACGGTGACTTTTCTTCGGATCGACTGCAGCGTGCTCTCCATTCGGTTTTCGAGCCCGACAGAATCCGGGTGCCATGGTTCCAGCAGACTTGAGCCTGCTCGGTAGCTTGTTTCAATCACCCCTTCCAGTTTGCTTTCGCGAGCAATCTGGAAGTGATTTCGATTGAGCACCACGACAGCTCGCTCCCAAAGCGGATCGCGCTGAGCATCAGAAACCTGAATCGAGCTGGCACCGCCACTCATGGCTTTGGGCGGAGAAGAAAGGCATCCAGCGACCAGCGAAACGGCAAGTAAGGGCAGCAGACACAGGACGCACTGCTCCCCCGGTGAAACATGTTCGTCAGTCGTGTGTGTCGTCCATGACACTCGAATGGCTCCGGGAGGCGCGATGGCAGTCTCTGTCAGCACTGGAGTTTTGCAGTTTTTTCGAGATGCCTCAAGATCGCCTTCCAGGCACCCGAGGGCTGTGGTGGCTGCCAAAATCCCTGGATATCGGCCTGCATCTTCGCACAAAACAAACAATCGACCTGCAGACTTCCATCGACCTCTATGGACTGGTTTCCGGAAAACTGCTATTTCTGGCTGAGTCGCTGAAGGAAAACAGCGAATTTTGCGATCGAACAGGGATGTCGAGATGTTTCGCGGTTTGCTTCTGAGTGCTCTGGTGCTTTCACTTTCCGCCCTTGGCGTGCTTGCCGGGCGAGACATCACGCCGGGCCCGAAGTCTCCTCCGTTTTCAAGACAGCTCCTGCAGGCCGAAACAGCTCAGGATACAAGCCCGCAGTTCTTTCCAAACACGCGTGATGTGAATGATTTTGCAGCGGATCTCGCCAGAGATCCCGCAACGCTGGCTGATGAAGGGAACTCTGGCGAGTTCCATGACAACTCGGAATCCGTGGCGAATACCCCATCCGATATTCCGTCGACTGAGCAAGGTCACGAATTCGGATTCACGCCATCTGCACCGGAAGGCGTTTCGCGGGACGAGGCTTGCGAGCTGATTCGTCGAGAATTCCCGGATGCTCCTGATGAAGTTGTGCAAGGCTGGGCGGAGTCCTTTGAAAGCCTCTCGAAGATTGAGGTTCAGGGAATTCTTCAGCAGAAGAAACTGCTGTCACCGTCACTCGATTCCCTGCTGCCCTCGTCACTTCTGAGTGCTGAGGCCCCAAAGGATGCCATCATTGAAACAGGCTTTACCAGAAATGTTCCACAAGAGCCAACTGGCTCGAATGGTGAAACTTCAGTGGCCGAAAATGGCGGCACACCTGGTTATCGACGCCGACGTGAACTCCATTTTCCGGGTGGCCCGGATGCGTCGAGCACCAATCAACTTCTGACCGACTTTACTCCGGGCCCTCTGATGGTCACCGGCTGCCGGCAACACGCCGCGATCCAGGACACCACGGGACTGTCCATGTTTCGCCTTGAAAATAACTTTGCGACTCGCTGCGGCGCTTTCCAGGTTTTGACCGATCGACGTGTTGGCATCAAACTCGCCGGCAAGGAGTTCCCAGCCGCTGGTGTCTCCCCGGTGCCCGAAGGTTTCACCAGCATTGCCTTTGATGCCACGGGTGTTGTGCTGGCAAGGAAAGACAACGGAGAAGTACAGGCTTTGGGACGCATCGAACTCATTCGACTGAACGACACTCGAGCCATCACCACTGCCGACAACATCACCTTTGACTATTCCGCGATGGCCGCCAGTGATTACGAGGTCATCACGGAAGCGGTCGTCTTCCCTGGCAAGCTGGAACTTTCAAACGAGCCTGAGTGATCTACTTCACAGAGAACCCTGTGATCAGTGGTCGGTGGTCGCTGGTCTTTTCGGTATCCGGAAAATCGTTGGGGCGTACGACGACTCTTGAGGTACCGTTCCATGACTTGGCTTCGTTCGCCACGAAGACGAAGTCAAGGATGGAGTCGGGATATCGATCGACTCGCTTGTCGGTGACTCGTCGATCGTCGGACCAGTTGGAATCGATGAGGGGATCCGGCTTGAGCCACTGCCAGGTCCCGCCTTCCATCATTGCATCAAAGCCCGCATTTCCCTTTTGAGTTTTGAACTCATAGTCGAAATTGAAATCCCCTGCGGTAATCACAGGTTC
The DNA here is from genome assembly GCA_046349695.1 of Planctomycetaceae bacterium. Classification (GTDB taxonomy): domain Bacteria; phylum Planctomycetota; class Planctomycetia; order Planctomycetales; family Planctomycetaceae; genus SXXK01. The sequence continues at coordinate 45,596 of JAXMBV010000047.1, forward strand.
TTTGTTGGTGTCGGCCCACTTTCGCAGCATCCTGGCCTGTTCTGTTCTCAGATCCGCCTCTCCTCGCGCGAGGTGATTGGCGATCACCCAGAACGTCGCGTTTCGAGACTTGCTTAGAAGTCGAACCGCCAGAGGCGATCGTGCTCGAAGGGCCCCCGGATCGGAAGCGTCTGCGGGATTATTGAAGTTTCCCTTGATCCCGCCGAAGCGATGAAGTTCCATCGCGTCGACGATTTCAAACTGAGTTGTGTCCACCAGCAGCATGAGGCTGTCAGAATCGGCAAACCCGCCACTGGCAGACGAGACATAATCAACCGGATTTCCAAGGCCTTCCGCCGCGGCGGCTCGAAACGCTTCCATCGAATCCGGAGCACATTCGCTCAGGACCAGTATGCCGAACTTCGTCTCTGCACCGCGGGCCAGGTCCTTGAGCTCTGCGGCGATCGTCGCGGGATCACTCACTGGATCCTGGCCAGGACGATTGCTCTCAACGTTCCAGGAGAGGATTCGAAAGTCCTCCGCACCGCACGTGGCCGTGAAGAATACAGCGCAGAGGAAAACTGACACACGGCCGAACGTCATGACACTCGAAATCATTGGGTCTGCTTTGTCTGGAATTGAGTAACGACAGAATGCTCGCCTGCCGCACGGCATTCTACTGACATGTTGCGGTGCCACCAGCATTCAGCGGGCTGTCTGACTTAATTCGGCACCACACGGCCCGGCTTGAGTCTCTTGTTAGCTCTCAGAATTCAAGGCCGAGTTTTCCATCGTTGAATGTCACATCAACTGGCTCAGGATCGATCGAACACAGGGGATGCGATTCCAGTTCTGGCTTCAGATCAGCCGAGACGAACAGGGTGTCGAGGTGCAGTGTGTTGGGAATGAACATCCATCGGTGAGGACCATAGCGATCCTGAACCACCTGAATCACAGTTTGGTCATTCTTGAGCGTCGCCGGGATCTTGGCACGATCCATATCGCCGGTCGTCAGAGTGTTAATCAGCGTCTTGTGTTCATCGATCGAATCGCGAAGACGCTGCGTGATGAAGTCGGCATTTCCGACACCCAGAGCATTTCCCTGAGAGGACGCAGAAAGCTCAAGAGCAGCGATCACACGAATGCGCGGAGAGGTCAGATCTTCAAAGTCATGGATTCCCCGCCGCCCAATCACATTCGTGTCCATGCCCGTGCCGCTGTAGGTCTTTCCGATGGTTCGCACGATCAGCACGTTCAGGTCATCAACGGGCAAACGCGGGAAGTACGTTCGATGGTGTTCCAGCAATTCAGCTTCTCGGCGAAGAATATCGCCAGGAGCAAGAGCATGCAGTTCGGCGGTCTGGTCATAACCATCTTCCAGGATTCCGAGTCCGCCAAGGATCCTGCCGGAATCGAGAACGAACTGCCCCATTTCCAGAAGCAT
>JAXMBV010000048.1:0-46293 GCA_046349695.1 Planctomycetaceae bacterium
GCACCGCCAGCCACGGAGTGCAGCACGGGCGTTTCAACTTCGTGAAAGCGATTGCTGCGAAGTGTCTGCCGCACGGAATCAATGATGCTGGATCGCTTCAGCATCCGAGCCAGCACGCCTTCGCTGTAGATCAGATCCAGATACCGCTGGCGGACCAGAATTTCTTCGTCCTTCAAGCCGTGGAATTTTTCCGGCGGCTGAGCGAGCGACTTGCACAGAATCGTCAGTTCTTTGACGAAGACTGAAACTTCGCCGGTGTTCGTGCGTCGGAGCGGGCCATCAATTCCGATCAGGTCTCCGTCATCCAGAGCACTGACGAGTTCCCACTGAGGCTCAGTCATGTCGCCTTTGGAGCACAGCAGCTGAATCGAACCGGTCTGGTCCTGCAGGTCGATGAATCGCAGCTTGCCAGCCTTGCGTCGGCCCATGATTCGGCCGGCAATTCGTACGGTTTCTCCGTCGTTCCCCGATTCGGCCGGACACTTTTCTCGTACGGCTGCGATCGCCTGATGATTGTCAAACCGCTGTCCCCACGGGTCATGACCCAAAGACTGGATTTTCTCCAGCTTCTCAAGTCGAGCCAGTTCGAGGCGGTCCGGTTTGATTCCTGAGTTCATTGGTGCACGCGAAGACAGCCAGAGCGCATTCCCGTGGGAGGCTTGCTGTCAGATGAGGTTGAGAGAAACGGAGATTTTCCGGCCATTTTTGCGACCGGTGAGAGTGAAGCGGCGGATCTTGCTGGAAACCGGCGTTTTGGTCAATCCCAACGCACCAAGGTAAAGCAACTGCCCCTGGTAGAGCGACTGTCCTTGGTAGAGCGACTGTCCTTGGTAGAGCGACTGTCCTCAGTCGCTTACTGCCTTCCGGTACCGCGATTCCGGGCTGATACTGGCGGTGGGCAGCGGAGCAGTTGGGGACAACTGCTCTACACTGGCGCAGCAAAAAAGCGAAGGCCAGGAGAACCCGTGTCCCGGCCATCGCTCGGAGAGATCTTCACAGTCAGCAATGCGCGCAGCAGGAACAGTCGCCAGACCGGACTGTCCTGACTACGACATCATTTTGCGTCGCCGACCTTAACTTCCCATGGCTTCGCATTTCGTTCGCGAAGACGTGTGGCCTTGCCTGCTCGATCACGCAGATAGAACAGCTTGGCTCGACGGACGCGAGCGTGTCGAGTCACTTCGATGTGAGCAATCTTTGGGGAGTTCACCGGGAATGATCGCTCAACGCCTTCGCCCTGAACGATGCGTCGAACGGTGAACATTTCGCGAGTGCCAGAGCCACGGCGAGCAATCACAACGCCGCTGAACTTCTGGATTCGCTCTTTGTTGCCTTCCAGAATTCGAGTATGCACGTCGACGGTATCGCCGATTGCAAACTGCAGCTGCTGTTCACGAAGGCTGGTTTTTTCGACAGCTTCCAAAAGCTTGTCACGCATGGTTCGGGTTCCTTTCAACTCAACAAATCAGATCTGTACACACTATGCGAGCCTTTTACTTCAGGCTCGAGTCCGGCGAAGCGGGTCCGTCCAGAAGATCCTGCCGACGCTCGGCCGTTCTTCTCAGACTTTCTTCCCGCTGCCAGTCAGCAATCTTTTGATGGTCACCATTGATCAGCACGTCGGGAACCACCATTCCGCGAAATTCACGAGGACGCGTAAACTGCGGATGTTCCAGTAACCCGGCATTGCTGAACGAATCGTAACGGCTGCTGGTTTCGTCGTGCAGAACACCCGGAATCAACCGAATGACCGTATCGACGATCAGCATGGCCGGGACTTCTCCACCGTTGCAGATGAAGTCGCCGACCGAAACTTCCATGGGTTGAAGCCCCTGACGAATTCGATCATCAAAGCCTTCGTAACGACCGCACAGAAGTAAGAGTCTGGGTTCCTCCGCCAGTTCTTCAACCAGCTTCTGATCCAGACGTCGTCCCTGAGGCGTCATCATGAGCAGCTTGCCAGGTCCTGTGCCTGAAGCCTGAACGGCTTCCACACAGTCAAACACCGGCTGGCACATGATCAGCATCCCGGGACCGCCGCCAAACGGCTTGTCATCGACCTGCTTTCGCTTTCCGGGAGCATACTCCCGGAAATTGTGCAGCTGAATATCCACCAGACCGCGTTCAATGGCCCGCTTCAGGTGACCTTGTCCCAGATAACTCTGGAACATCTCCGGAAACAGGGTGAGGATATCAAACCGCATTGCAGTCGACGTCCATAACGCTCAGGAGCCCACCGCAATCCCTGACCATGACATTCACCACGGCCACGTTGCAGCAGACCTCTGGATTACTCAGCGGCAGGAGCTTCAGCAGGCGCTTCGGCTGCTGGAGCTTCCTTGACCTTCGGTGCCAGCATCGGCGGAGGTGCCTTGGCTGTGCCGAACTTGTTGGTCTTCACCTTGCGAATCAGTGCATTCACCTTTTCGCTTGGCTGTGCGCCGACAGACAACCAATAGTCCACTCGCTCAAGATTCATCTTCACTCGAGCGGCTTTGTCGTGGACCATCGGGTCGTAGAACCCAACTTCTTCAATTGCCTTGCCATCGCGCTGGACCTGAGAGTCCATCACACAGATGCGGAAGAATGGACGATGCTTTCGTCCCATCTTCTTCATGCGGATTCGAACAGCCATTGCTACTCCTGAACTATCTGAAGAACCACACTGCCTGTCCGACCCGCGGTCTGGCGACCGAACACACAGTGAACACATATTCCAACGGAAGAACCGGCAGATTCTGCCGATCAGCCCGACTACCGTTTCCGGTTTCGTTTCTTGGCCTTTGCCGCTTCTTTCCGTTGTTTCTTTTTCTTGTCACGAGCCTCGTCTCGGTCGACCGGCCCACGCTGACTTCTTAACTTCTTTTCACGAATCTCAGCCCCTGGGTTCATGAATCCACCGTCTGCCAGGCCTTTGACGGCCTTCATCCGGTCTCGCAGACCCATATTGGACATTCCCTGCATCATCTTCGCCATCATGGAGAAGTCTTTCAGCAGTTTGTTCACGTCCGCAGGCTGAACTCCGCTTCCCAGGGCAATTCGATTACGACGACTCCGGTCAATCACTTCCGGATTCGAACGCTCCGCGGGGGTCATCGAGTTGATAATTCCCTCGATCCGCAGCATGTCGTCTTCCGGGTTCAAATCACCCAGCTGATCAACAATGCCCCCAAGACCGGGGATCATTTTCATGATTTCCCGCATCGAGCCCAGCTTTTTGATCTGCCGCATTTGCTTGCGGAAATCTTCAAGCGTGAACTTGCCCTGCTGCATCTTCTCCTGCTGACGCAGCATTTCCTCTTCGTCGAATTCCCGCTGAGCCTTCTCGAAGAGCGAAACGATGTCGCCCATCCCGAGGATTCGGCCGGCCATTCGATCCGGATGGAAATCTTCAAGCCGATCCAGCTGCTCGCCCACGCCGATAAACTTGATCGGCACGCCTGTCACGGCTTTGACGCTCAGAGCCGCACCGCCCCGAGTATCGCCGTCGAGCTTGGTGAGAATCACGCCGTCCAGCTCCAGCGCTTCATTGAAGGCTTTGGCACTGTTGACGGCGTCCTGACCGGTCATCGCATCACAGACCAGGAGTGCCTGATCCGGCGCGACACTGTTATCAATCTGCTGCAGCTCCTTCATCAGAGCTGCATCCACGTGAAGTCGTCCGGCGGTGTCGAGAATCACGACCCGCGCGCCAACACGCTTTGCTTCTTTCACCCCGTTCCGGCACACCTGAACCGGGTTACTTGCTTTAGGATCTTCTGCGTAGACCGGACAGCCAACCTGGCCGCCAATCACTTTCAACTGCTCAATGGCCGCTGGTCGCTGCAAGTCCGCCGCAACAAGAAACGGTTCAACACCCGCTTCCTTCAGCCGACGTGCCAGCTTGCCGCAGGTCGTGGTCTTACCAGAACCCTGCAAACCGCACATCATGATCACACTGAGACCATCACGCTTGATGGCCAGAGTATGATCCACCGGCCCCATCAGGTTGATCAGTTCCTGATGAACAATACCAACGATCTGCTCCTCAGGACGGAGCGACTTCAGGACCTTTTCACCGACAGCGTCCTTCGTCACCTTTTCCACAAAGCTCTGGACAACGTCATACGCAACGTCAGCCTCCAGCAGTGCCTTGCGGACCTGCTGCATGCCTTCGCGGATATTGCCTTCGGTGATCTTCCCGGTTCCCCGGAACGCCGAAAACGCTTTCCCCAGACCTTGTGAAATAGACTCAAACACGACGAAAGAACACTACCCAAAAAGATTTCAGCGATGTCCCCGACCAGCACTCAAGCAAAAGCCAATGATGTAAACACCACGGGCGCAAGGAGTTGCAACCGAGTACCCGGGCTCTGAGCTCAGCGCGCAAATTTGCCCGGAAAAGTCGAAACGCGGATCATATCGACGCCCCCTGTGACAGGCAAGCCGTTGCTTGCGATTGGCGACGATTGGCCGAAATTGGCCAGCAGCAGCAGGGCCAGTCGAATTACATACCGTCGGTGACCAGTTCGCTCTCGGCATTATTGCGGATTCGGGAGAGCTTCATGTCGACTTTCTTCACGGTCGTGACTTTGAACTCAGTTCGCGGAGCAGCGAGTTCCTTTTCTTCCGTGGTTTCCGTCACCACCCAGCGCGCCAGACCAAACGGAACATCCTTTGAAACCCAGTATTCGGCCTCGTTTGTCGTCCGAATCTTCTGGCTTTCCATCAGGATCTTCCCCTTCTTGTGGACGGCTGAAATCGCAGGCCCCTGCAAAATGACCTCAGGAGCCGCGTTTGTGGCAATCACTTCCGGATCCACATAGCTGCCCAACATCGCAATTGTGGGATAAAACCGGAGGATCGGAGTCTTGATTGGAGCGACCGCCTCTTCACCGACTCGGCGGAAACCCTTCACAATTGGCAGCATGTCATTCGGGATCCCATCTGCGTCCACAGGCTCGCTGTTGATCACGCTTTCGGGGACGAGAACTTTGTAAATCCTTGATCCAGAAGGACCTGGGTCAATTCGAGTTTCCTTCTTGCTGCCCGTCAGGCACTTGATTTCCAACCAGCGGCACGGCTGCACTTTACCCAGATACTCAGCGTCTTCTTTACCAACGGACTGAATGGTCAGCTCACAGCTCCACTTCAGCGGATTTTCATCATCCACCGAAGTCCCCTGTGTCAGTTCGCCTTCATATTCCACGGCCGTTCCATCTTCCGGCAGAGCAAAAATCAGCCCCTGACCATTCGCGGTGGAGGAGACGCAAAGCACCGCAAGGAAAAGACTTAGGAACGAAGCGAGCCGAATCATTGAGACTGCCTTTTCTGCACGAATCTCGAACAGATCCCGATACTGCCAATGGAAACCCGCCGACAACCACGTCGGAATTTCGCGCAATATCTCTCTGGAAATCGACAGTTTCTCAAAGTTCTGCAGGCTGAAGCAAGAGGAATCATGGCCCCATTGGAATTCCGTCCACCGCCTCTCACCCGCCATCGTGTAACCGATTCAGTTTAACGCCCCTTTTTTCCCCACCGGCGCCATGCACCACAATTGCTAGGTGCCATGCACCATCGGTTCGTACCTCATCCCCGGCCGCGTGCAACTGGTACGAGAATCTCGAGTGAAAAGACTAAGTTTTTTGATTTCGGTGCATGGCACCTGAAGTTGAGTCCCGGACGACTCGACCGGCTGTCCGGAATTGGCAATCATGGGCACCTGCCATGCTTTGAAGGAGATTCTGTGATGGGGACTGTGTCCGGTTGGTTGACTCGTTTTGTCGTATTGATGTGCGTCATGGGTGATTTGCCAGCGGCGTCGACCGGGGCTGAGCGAGTTCCTGTGAGCGGAGCGAAGGGTTCACCGTCACGCCCCAATATCGTGGTGATGCTCGTGGATGACATGGGTGTCATGGATACGTCTGTCCCGTTCCTGACAGACCGGTCCGGGAAGCCTCAGCGGTATCCGTTGAACGATTACTATCGAACCCCGGCGATGCAGGCTCTGGCAGATCGGGGCGTGCGATTCAGTCAGTTGAATGCCATGAGTGTTTGCTCGCCGACTCGAATCGCCATCATGACGGGACAAAATGCCGCTCGGCACAGGACCACAAACTGGATCAACCCGGACACGAACAATCGCGGACCTCAGGGCCCCCAAAGCTGGAACTGGCTTGGGCTCTCACCAGGAGATGTGACTCTGCCCGGCCTTTTGCGAAGTCATGGCTACCGAACAATTCATGTGGGCAAGGGACATTTTTCCCCTCGAAACTACGCCGGAGCAAATCCGGCCAACCTGGGTTTCGATGTGAATGTCGCCGGTGCTTCGATCGGGGCTCCGGCCAGCTACTACGGCCAGAAGAACTACGGCAACGCTGGCGGCTCAGTGAAGAAAACAGAGCCAGCCGCAGTTCCCGGACTGGAGCGATTCCATGGAACCGACACCTTCCTGACGGATGCGCTCACCGAAGAGGCCAAGCGTCATGTTTCGGAGGCTGTCACCAGCCATCAGCCATTCTTTTTGTACTTCGCGCAGTACGCGGTCCATGCTCCGTTCAACTCGGACCCGCGTTTTGCAGATCACTATCGAGATTCCGGCAAGCCTGCGAATGCTCAGGCGTTCGCGACGCTGGTTGAAGGAATGGACAAATCACTCGGCGATCTCATGCAGCATCTCCACGATCTTGGCGTGGCTGAAAACACTCTGGTGATCTTTCTGGGCGACAACGGCTCCGACGCTCCGCTGGGACACGAACACGATGTCGCCTGCGCCGCACCTCTGCGAGGTCGCAAGGGCAGCCACTATGAAGGAGGCGTTCGAGTCCCGATGATTGTGTCCTGGGGCAAACCAGATTCCACAAACGTTCATCAGCAGCGGCTGAAGATCTCTGCAGGAACCATCCAGACACAACTGGCTGCCGTTCACGATGTGTTTCCGACAATCCTGAGTGTCGCTGAGATACCGGTTCCAGAATCACACGTGATCGATGGACAGAATCTTGTTGGACTTTTAACAGGGCAGCCAGATCCCGGACACCGCAGTGAGTTGCTCGTTCACTATCCTCATGCACCTCATCGCAGCGGCTACTGGAGCAGTTTTCGTGACGAAGACTGGAAGGTCGTCTATCACTACATTCCCGGGAAAGCATCATCAGGGTCGCACTATCAACTGTTTCATCTCAGCGAAGACCCGTTCGAGCAGCAGGATTTTGCTGCGAGAGATCCTGAGAACCTGCAGCGCATGATGAAGCGACTTACTGAATCACTCGAACAACACAACGCTGTCTACCCGACGGACAAAAGCGGAAACGAATTGAAGCCGAAGTAAGAGCCAGCCAAAAAGGTGGGAGGGCGAGGTTCCTGCAGAGCCGTCGAAACGTTGAAGCCCTCAGATTGGCACGGATCAGGAGGACCTGAGCCTGCTCTTGCGGCACCGGACGGTTTGCGCCTCTCGCGTCGGAGACACGAGCTACGATCGTTACATTTTTCGGATGCGTGCGAGTTCTTCCTGAAGTTCTCGGACTTTGTCCGGCATGCTGCCGTAGAGATTCTTCTTCTGGCTAAGGTCTTCTTTCAAGTTGTAAAGCTCCCCTGCCTCGGCATTCGCTGCATAGCCGTTTTCTTCGTCGAACCAGGCCGGGACCGCAGACACGCCGCCGGTCTTGAAATCGATCAGCACCCAGTCGCCCTTCCGGACGGCATAACCGTTCGCGTTCGTGTTATGCACGAGAGATGTTCTGACGCCTGGCCCTGAGCCTTTCCAGAGCGCCAGTTGGCTCAGACTGTCCTCACCAGAATTCTCGGGCACCTCGGCACCGACAACGGCTGCCAGAGTTGCGTGAAGATCAATCTGGCTCAACAGATCGTTGCTCACTCGACCGGCAGGCACGACACCGGGCCATCGCACGAGAAAAGGAACTCGGTGCCCGCCTTCCCAGAGATCCCGTTTCAGGCCTCGCAGCGGCCCCATGCTGCGATGTCCAAAATTGCGAACACGAGCATACGCATAATGTTCCGGCCCGTTGTCAGCGGAGAAAATCACGATCGTGTTTTTCGTGAACCCGCCGTCTTCAAGAGCTTTCAGGATTCGGCCAACAGTGTCGTCGGTCTGAACGACAAAGTCTCCATACCCATTGGCCTTCGACTTCCCCACAAAGTCCTCCGTGGGAATGATGGGAGCATGTGGCGACGTGAACGGAACGTACAGGAAGAATGGTTCTCCCTGCTTCTGCTCGCCAATCCATTCCACCGCGCGGTCCGTCAGCTTCGGCATCACTGCCCAGAAGTCCCAGTCTTTGACCGACGGACCTGGCCGCGCTTCCCATTGCCCTTCTGCCGTCTTTGGCGGCGTGGTCAGAGCAACCGTTGGCGTCGTGATGACTCGATCGTTCTCAAACCACGCGTAGGGCGGAAAGTTGGGGACGTCATCACCAAAGTAGTCATCAAACCCGTGAGCGAGCGGGCCGCCAGGGATCGGTTTCGACCAGTCAAAAGCGTTCGGAGGATACCCCTTCTTCGGATCCGGCTTCGCGTCAGAAATCCGAATGGAATTCCAGTCCCAGCCCAGATGCCATTTGCCAATGCATGCCGTTCGATAGCCCTTTCCCTTCAGCATTTCCGGAATGGTCACACGTTCGTCATCCATGACCGGCTGGTCGAAGGAATTAACAATGCCATGAAATTTGCGCCAGTGGTATCGACCATGCAGAAGAGCATATCGGCTGGGTGTGCAGACTCCGGATGAACTATGAGCATCCGTGAATCGAGTACCTTCCCTGGCGAGCTGATCCAGATGAGGCGTGGGAATGCGACTGTCCGGATTCTGAATTCCCAGGTCGCCGTAGCCCATGTCGTCTGCATAGAGGATGACAATATTGGGGCGATCGTCCGAGTGGTTTTGGGAATGACCGACAGCAGGTGCAGAGGCCGTTAAAGAACGTCCGTGGCTCGCAATCAGAACAAGCGCGAACAACCAATGCCGCATCATTCTCAGTTCTCCCGTTCAGGGCCTGTGAGCTCGTCCGCTTCCTCATCCCAAAACAATCAGAGTCAGGAAAACGCAGCAAAGCAAAAACGGCTGGGACAGCCGTTCCACACTGGATAACGATACGCATCATAAGCAGATGATGGTCGCAGCGGAACGCATTGATGAGCAAGCCTGGCAACGCCGCGCTATTCGGCGGGAACCGGCATCACCCACAGCGGCTGATTCTGGCCTTCGCTGTTCAGATAGATCCTGGATCCGTCGGTTGAGAAGCAAACTGTTTCCCCCTGAGCACGGGCGGGAAGTGTCAGCGGGATCGCCTGCCGAGCAAACGCTTCGGACCAGCCTTCGTCCTTCTGACGTTCCACCAGAACACCGCTCAGCGGATTCACAATGACCATCTTGCGGCCGTCCGGCGAAACGTCCATTCCCGTGGCCCACGCCATCCCGATCTGACGCACAGGCGTTGCTTTGACGGATCGTTTCTTCTCACGGAGTTCCAGCGGAATCGAAAACACCTGACACTGAAACGGATTTGTCTTGGACACAAACAGGATCTGATTCTGCTCGACGTCGACTGCCACGCTTTCACAGTCTACAGGCCCGTCGGGGTATGTGAATTCAATCGTTGACACAACTGGAAGCTTAATCGTCCGGACCTTCTTCGAATCCAGTTCGTCCTTCGGTTCTTCCACAAGATACAGACGACATGCGGTGTCGCTTCCATTGCGAACGCGCCCGTTGTCTCCGGTGTCGGCAATCAGCAGATACGATGTTTCGTCTTTGCGAAACGAACACATATCTTCCCAGTCGTACGCCCTGGCATCTTTGACTTCAGCAATCAGCCGCGTCTTTCCCTTTGAATCAACAAGGAACAACCGAGGCTGATCTCCGGAATCGTTGTGAATCCAGAAGCTGTCAGCATGCTGATAACTGGCCGCCAGGCCGCTCGCTTCAGTGATCTGGTCGTCCTTCACACGGCAAACTTCCTTTGCCTGCACCGCTTCATCCTGAGTATTCACCAGCGCCATCGTCGGCTTGTAAATCGCTTCTGCTCGCTGCTGAAAGTAATGCTTCAGAAACAGAAACGCGACGGGCATGACGATCAGCATCAGACCAAGTCGTTCAAAAGCTCGTGAACGGGCCACCAGAAATTCCCCGCTGGGATCAGGATCGTCCACGATTCTTCGATTGGCTCGCTCTGTCACGTTACACTCCGGCCAGCTGAGTTCGCACGAGGCCCAGAATCTCCTCCGCAACACACTCAATGGTTCTGAGGCTTCCGTCTTCCTTCAGACCATGCACCGTCCGCCAGTCCAGCCGACTGTGTGACAGTGCGAGGTAGCAGCGTCGCACGCGTTCGAGATACGGCAGATCGGATTCCTGCAGATCGGCTTCCTGAGTCGTATAGTCGCGAGTCGCTTTGCGTGAGACCAGTTCGCGGCTCATCTGGCTGGACATATCAATCAGCACCGTCAGGCTCGGGCGAGGAAGTCCGAAGACTCCAAACTCGACCTTCTCAATCCATTCGATCAGTGCGTGTCGCTGTTCGCCATCAAGCTTTGCAGACTGATGAGCAAGATTGGATCCGACAAAGCGATCCAGCACGACGACGTCATTGTCTTCCATCATCTGCATCAGCAGCGATCGAGATTCAAAGCGATCGCCCGCGTACAGAACCGCTGCAAGCTGAGGATGCACGTCGTTCAGCGAACCAAAGCGGCCGTTCAGAAAATCCCCAATCGCGGAGCCGAACGTCGTCTGGCTGTACCGTGGAAACTGCAGCGTGTCGACTCGGTACCCAAGATCCTTCAGCGACTGCACGAGGCGGCCGGCCTGAGTCCCCTTGCCTGCTCCGTCAATCCCTTCAATCGCAATCAGCGTGGCCATGATGATGCTCCCGCGCTGAGATTCAATCCGGGCACTTTCAATTCAACCACCGACATCCCCACAGAACTTATTTCCTCAACACAGCCGTTGCTTTCACAGCCATCATCGTTCAGATTCATTTCGGAAGATGCTTCAGGATGCTCGTGAGCAAACTGACGACGCTGCTCGGGCGAACGAACCGGATCCAGTCGCTCAGCCAGCACACCTTCCCGCGACGCTGAAAGTCCACGGCAGTTCACATAATGCCCAATGTCGCCTTCGTTCCCCGGAAACTCCACCGGCATGTACCACTGATCGGTCCCTCGAAGATACCCTTCGCGCGATTCCGACGACCGCTCGGCCAGGACCTTCAACGTTGCGCCGGCCGTGCTGGTGGCGGCCGCGCCGGCAGCTGATGATGCCAGGCGAGTCCGATAAAACTGCTCGGCGAGGTCTCGCTCCAGGTTGCTCAGAATCGACACGCGTTCGCGAATCACTTCCGGCGGAATCTGATTCGGCATCGTCGCGGCCGGAGTGCCATCACGTCGACTGAATGGAAACACATGCACCTTCATGAAACGAGCCTTGCGGCAGGTCTCCAGAGTCTCTTCAAACTCCGCGTCTGTCTCACCGGGAAAGCCAACAATCACATCCGTGCTGAAGGCAGGATCGTTGCCCAGCATGTCGCGAATCTGTTCCAGCCGTTCCAGAAACCGTTCGACTCGGTAACGTCGACGCATGCGAGTCAGCACCGAGTTGCTGCCGCTTTGGAGTGCCGGATGAAACTGCGGACACAGATGCTCACAGTCTCCCGCGGCACGTATAAACTCCTCGTTGACTTCCACCGCTTCGATGCTCGACAACCGCATGCGCCAGTCGCCGGGAATGCGATCCAGCCGACGAAGCAGATGCCACAGCCGCTCAGGCTTGTCACCGGGAACCAGGTTGTTTGTATCCACACCGAAGTGACCCATGTGGATGCCGCTGATCACGATCTCACGATAACCGTGATCAATCAGAGCCCGCATCTCTTCTTCGATATCGATCGGTCGACGACTTCGAAGACCCGGCCGTACCGTGGGAATGATGCAGTACGAACACTTCAAAATGCATCCGTCCTGAATCTTCACAAACGCACGCTGACGACCTTCAAACTCCGTGATGCCGGTGGGAAGTTCAGCGACGCCAAAGCGAGACAGCACATCGGGCAGCTCACGCTTGTCGGTGACCACTTCGATCACATTCGGCAGTTCGGACACCGCGCGAGGATCGCGAGTCGCATAACAGCCCATGACGATCGTTTTGGCACCGGGGTTCTGGCGAGCCAGCTGGCGAATGACCTGACGAGACTTCGAATCGCCCGTGTTGGTCACGGTGCACGTGTTCACAACGCACAGCTCCGCTGACTCTTCGTCCTTCGCTTCTCGATAGCCACTTTGCAGCAGCGCTTCGCGAACGAGCTGAGTTTCATACTGGTTGACTTTGCAGCCCAGTGTTACCAGGCGACAGGTTCGCAGAGTCGTCATGAGTGCGCTTGGAGTCAGCTAAACGGTGATGCCAGCCCTGCGATCATCTTCGATTCTTCGAAGTTTCGACGGACCGACGTTGCGTCAAAAACGGAATGGTGAGCCATCGCCGGTCGAATCTCAACAGGGACGTTGCCGAACACCAAATTTTCGCCTCTTTCGATGCGGTTTTGCCTCAGCCTTTTCCGCCCGCCAGACAAATTCCCCGCAAATCTGCTCAAAAACCGGCAGGCCTCACTTTGAAATCCCAAAGTCACTGTTCGTTCCGCCAACCACAGGGTGGCCAATCCCCAGTGTAGAACGGCTGTCCTCAGCCGTTACCCAGCCGTTGCTGTGTTTGTGAGACGATTGAGGACAATCGTTCTACCCCCAGGCACAGATGAACGATTGAGGACAATCGTTTTACACTGGTATACGAGCGGCAAATCCCCAGTGTAGAACGGCTGTCCTCAGCCGTTACCCAACCGTTGCGATGTTTGTGAAACGATTGAGGACAATCGTTCTACACTCAGGCACAGATGAAACGATTGAGGACAATCGTTCTACACTATGCAAAGATGTCGGTCACAGGCCGGCCTTTGGCGAGCGGCAGTGGGCGATTCAGGTTGTCGTGCACTTCGATGTTGTGATCGATCCCGAGAGCATGGAACATCGTCGCGGCCAGATCACCCGTCGTCACCGGATCGCGATCCGGGACGGCTCCGTACTTGTCAGACGCTCCGTAAACCGCGCCGCCCTGAATTCCTCCTCCGGCCATCAGCACCGTGTAACATTTCGGCCAGTGATCCCGGCTGATGTTGTCGTTAATCTTCGGCGTCCGACCAAACTCGCCCATCCAGACAACCAGAGTCTCCTCCAGGAGTCCTCGATCGCTCAAGTCATTCAGCAGGACCGGCAGAGTCTGGTCGGTGACAGGCAGATGCCATTCGGGCAGAATCTCATACATGCGAGTATTGTCGAAGCCGTGTGTGTCCCATCCGCCATCGGTCTTGCTTCGACCACCGATGCTTGGAGCAAAGTACACGGTCACAAACTTGACGCCGGATTCCACCAGGCGTCGAGCAAGCAGGCAGCTTTGTCCGTACGTCGTTCGCCCGTACGCTTCTCGCAGAACATCCGGTTCGCGCGAAAGGTCGAAGGCGTCTCGCACTTTGGTGGAATTCAGCATCTCCAGCGCGCGAGTGTAATAGGCGTCCAGGCCTTTCGCGGCGTCGGACTGATCGAGCTCCCTGGCCTGCTGGTTGATGATCTCCTGAAGTCCTCGCCGATTGCTCAACCGGTCCAGAGAAATGTCGGACGGAAGACTCAGCTGCGACAGCTTGAAGTCCTTCGCATTCGGATCATCCTTGAAGAACAGCGGATCGTGCTGCTTACCCAGGAAGCTGGCTCGCTGCCCTGGCGTGATCGAACCATCGGAGATCTGGTACGGAAACGCGACACTCGTCGGCATCCCATTCGTATTCGGAGCGATCGCGTCAACCACGGAACCGTACGAAGGTGACAGATCCAGCGACTCACGAAGCCGCTGATCGTCAATCGGCGGCTCGTACCCCGTCAGTGCCGTGTAGCCTGCGGAGTTGTGGTTGTTCATTCGATGATGCACCGTTCGAATCTGAGCAAACTGGTGCATGACTTTCGCGGTCTTTGGCAGATGTTCACACACCATCATGCCAGGCACGGAGGTCGGAATGGTCTTGTAGAGTGAACGATAACCGTCCGGAGCGTCCGGCTTCATGTCGAACGTATCCACATGACTCGGTCCACCCCACTGGAACAGAAAGATGACGGACTTCGCCGGAGCACGTCGAGCCGCGGGCTGCTGATCTGCCGCCTTCAGCCACTTCGGCAGCGTCAATCCCAGCAAGCCAGCCCCGCCGACTCGCAGCAAATCCCGCCGATGAAATTCACTGACGTCCCACGCCATCGCTCAGCCTCATCCCGTCCAGTCTCATCCAGCCGTCATTCCGGCCGTCTGTCGAATGTCATTTGCCGATATCTTGACGACAAACCAACCTCACCCGCAATCCCTTCGTGACAACTCGCAACTGTAATTGTCAGATCCACCGAGACACCCGCGGCCATCGCTTTTTCATACAGGCACCGGATTTCGCTGGCCGAATCGGCTTGAATGATACCACAATACGCACTCCTGCCTTTGCTTCCTTCCTGTGCATCCATCCCCGGTATTCCGCATGAGTGTTTTGCGAGTCTCCGTCTTCTGCCTGATGACACTGCTGTGCCCGACGCTCGTTCATGAAGCGACGATGGTCGCTGCCGACGATGCTGTGCCGTCCTTTCGTAACGACGTCATGGCCGTGCTGACTCGATCCGGCTGCAGCCTGGGCACATGCCATGGGAACCAGAATGGCAAAGGAGGGTTTCGCATTTCCCTGCGCGGGCAGGATCCGGATGCCGACTTCATCACGCTCACTCGACAGCTGGGAGCCCGACGAACCAACGTCCTGGCGCCGGAAGAGAGCTTGCTCCTTCAGAAGCCCTCGATGCAGGTTCCTCACGAAGGCGGACGACGCTTCTCGGTCACAAGTCACGAATACCAGATCCTGCACGACTGGATTGCAGCGGGCATGCCGCGCGACGCAGACTCCGTGCCGCACATCGTTCGACTGAATGTCACACCACCCTTCATCACGCTGGAAGCACCAAAGAACAGTGTGTCTCTGGAAGCCACTGCGGAGTTCAGCGACGGCACGACACGAAGCGTCAACGGACTCGCCGTGTTTGAATCGTCTGATCCGTCCGTTATTGTGCGACCGTCCGGCGAAATTCAGTTTGCTGACACCGACATGGCTCGCCACACCTCCGTAACGGTTCGATATCTGAACCAGCAAACGGTGGCTCGAGTCGAATATGTGCCTCAGCGGCCAGGGTTTGTCTTTCAGGCACCGGCGTCAGACAACCCCATCGATCGTGCGGTGCTTGATCAGCTTCGGCGCCTGAAGATCAACCCTTCTCCAGTGTGCGACGACGCAACGTTTCTTCGTCGAGTTTACCTGGATGTCACCGGACTGTTGCCGTCGGAAAAGGATGCTCGCGAATTTGTGGCATCGACCGATCCCGGCAAACGCGAACAACTGATCGCTCGTCTGCTGGCATCGTCGGAATACACAGACTTTCAGGCACTGCGATGGGCGGACTTGCTGCGAGTCGAAGACAAGACGCTGGATTCGAAGGGCGTGGATGTTTTCTACCACTGGATCCGCGAAAGTGTGGCTTCGGACAAACCGCTGAACCAGTTCTGTGCGGAGGTCGTGGAAGCTCGCGGAAGTACCTATTCGCATCCGCCAACCAATTTTTATCGAGCCCTCAGGACGCCGGAAGAACGAGCCGAGTCGGCGGCACAGGTGTTTCTTGGCATCCGGCTTCAGTGTGCTCGATGTCACAATCATCCGTTCGATCGATGGACACAGGATGATTATTATGGCTGGACCAACTTCTTTGCTCGCATTGATTACAAGATCATCGAAAACCGTCGGCGTGATGAGAATGACAAGCACGAATTCGATGGCGAACAGATCGTCTTCCTGAAGGACAGCGGTGACGTTCGAAACCCGACGACCGGCAAGACGATCAGTCCTCGATTCCTGGGAAACGCGGCTGCTGATCCAACGGCATTCAAGGGTGATCGCCTGCAGGTGCTTGGGCAATGGCTGAGTGATCCCGCGAATGATCGCTTCGTGGCAACTCAGGCCAATCGCATCTGGTACCAGCTGTTCGGCATCGGCGTTGTGGATCCGATCGATGACTTTCGCAACACGAATCCTCCTTCGAACCCGGAACTGCTGGATGTGCTGAAGAGCGAATTCATCAAAGGAGGCTTCCGTGTTCGTCCCCTGATGAGCCTGATCCTCAATTCGAAAACGTATCAGCTCTCGTCGGAAGCCAACGCTACGAATGGTCACGACGCCGTGCTGTTCTCCCACACGATTCCTCGCCGACTGACCGCCGAACAGATGCTCGACACCATGGCTCAGGCTGTTGATGTTTCGGTTCGGTTCGGCGGATATCCGGAAGGGATTCGAGCAGTGCAGCTGGCCGGTGTTCGCAACGGCGGACATCGCTACAGCCGCCCGGAAGCCGGCGACCGCTTTCTCGCACTGTTTGGAAAACCCGGTCGACTGCAAACGTGCGAATGTGAACGGACGGGCGAAACAACCCTGGCTCAAACGATGGAGATGGTGGCTGGTTCAGTGGTCACGGAGCTGTTGAAGGAATCCGGCAGTCGCATCGATCGAGCCGTGTCGTCCAGTCAGACAACCGACGAATTTGTGACCAGTCTCTGGTGGACCGCGCTCAGCCGTTCTCCGACAGACGCAGAACTTCAGTCTATGAGTCAGCACGTGGCAACGGCCAAAGATCGCCGCACGGCCCTGCAGGACATTACCTGGGCCGTGCTGAATTCCAATGAATTCCTGCTGCGGCGCTGAACGCGCAGCGCGAGCCTCGACATGGTGCCTTAGACGTCCTTCTTCGCGAAACCTTTGAACAGCCGACGATCGTTGCGAGGATTGAACGGGGTCCATGACGATTCGGAATTCATGTCGTCTTCAATCGCCCGAGTAAACTCGTGCAGCTTGGCGTCGAGTGTGTCGATGCAGTTGAGCGCGATGGCTTCGGGAGTCATCGGAACCGTCGGGCTGCCAAACTCGCGACTTCCATGATGGCTGATGATCATGTGTTTCAGTCGCAGGACTTTTTCTGCATCGAATGGGCGACTGATCAGCAGTTCGGCCACCTTGAGCTTTTCGTTCAGAAGCTCGATGCCGATATGAATGTGGCCGAGCAGCTGGCCTTCGTCGGTGTATGCCAGAGTCGGGTCCCAGGACAGTTCACGCACTTTGCCAAGGTCATGCAGAAGGACTCCCAGCAGCAGCAGATCGCGATCGAGTGTTGGGTACTGCTGACAGATTTTGTCTGCCACCTCGGACATCGAAACCACATGTTCGATCAGGCCGCCCATATAAGCATGATGCGCCTTCACGCCGGCGGGAGCCGCACAGAGAGCATCGACCAGGCGGCTGTCTTCCAGAAACACCATGGCCAGAGCATTCAGCTCGGGGCAGCGAATGGACATCAGCAGTTCGCGAAGCCGCGTCAGCAGAGGACCTGCGTTGGCCTGAGGCTGTACGTGGAAGTCATCGGGGTTGCACGCCTGTTCCGGAACGGCTTCGATATGAGCCACGATCATCTGCAGGTTGCCCTGATAGAGCTGCACCTTCCCGCGAACTCGCACAAAGTCACCGGCTGCCAGATGCTGCACGGAATCATCCGTCACGTTCCACATCAGGCCACTGATCACGCCGGATCGGTCACGCAGTGTGGCCAGCAGGTACAGATTCGCGTTCCGATTCGCGCGCAGCTGTTTGTCGGCCAGCAGGAAAATCTCGTTGACGGAATCGCCGTCCTTCAGTTCTTTGACAAAAACGCGAGGCATCGGATCAACTTACTTCCAGAACTCATCGCAACAGCCAAACTCCAGCAGGATCAAAATGTTCCCTGCGGAGACGGACGGAATGTAGAACGACACTGGCTTCGATCCCAGTCACATTCCGAAAGTCGTGCTCATCATTCCGCATTGGCAGAAAACGGAAGTGGTCCTAAAGTGTAGAGCAGCCATTGGAGCTGCTTCCAGATGACAGTTGTTCGTAATGCTTCGGAGAAAATTCCTTTGACCAGCGACAAGCCCATCCACCATCAGCGCCGTGAATACGATGCGCCGCCGATTGATGAAAGCAGCCTGCTGGACAGCCCGTTCGAACAGTTTCAGGAATGGTACCAGACCGCCGTCGCTGCGGATGTTCTCGAACCCAACGCGATGTCGCTCGCGACCGTCGACTCCACCGGCGCTCCTCGGCTGAGGACCGTGCTTCTGAAGTCGTATGACCGCAACGGCTTTGTCTTCTTCACGAATCTGGAAAGCTGCAAGGCTCAGCACATCAGCCAGAATCCCCGAGTTGCCCTGCTGTTCCAGTGGTTGCCTCTGCAGCGACAGCTGTCGATCCAGGGCCGAGCCGAAAAAGTCTCGACACTGGAATCCATGACGTACTTCGCCACTCGTCCTCGAGGAAGCCAGCTGGGAGCCTGGGTGTCGCAGCAGAGCACCGTTATTACGACTCGCAGTCTGCTGGAAACGAAACTCGCGGAACTGAAGCAGAAGTTCTCCGGCGGCGAAGTCCCGTGGCCCTCCTTCTGGGGCGGCTTCCGAGTCATCCCCGATCGTCTGGAATTCTGGCAGGGTCAGCCCAGCCGCCTTCATGACCGTTTTGAGTATCTGCTTCAGCCGGATGGAAGCTGGAAGCATCAGCGCCTGTCGCCGTAAGTGTAGAACAATCGTAGAACGGCTGTCCTCAGCCGTTTCACACCCCTGACTGCGATTCCATGTCCACATATCCCAGCGCGATCTAAGCAGTTGAGGACAACTGCTCTACACTGGGGCCGAATTCCGTTACAGTGATTCCTTCATGCTGGTCTCATTGTTCCCGGAGGATTCTGCGATGCGCGGCGTTGTGTTGGTTGTTGGCGTGCTGCTGTGTGGATTGTCGGGTGTCGCGGCCCAGGACGGGACGTACGCAAATTCGCTCTCCGTAGAGCCGCCGTATTATCGTGTTCGCTATGAGGCTTCCGCAAAGGATGGCGAACTGATCTATCCGGTCAGCTACACGATCTGGGTTCCTCCAGGTGTGAAGACGCTGCGAGGTGTCGTCGTTCATCAGCACGGCTGCGGCGAAGGTTCGTGCAAGTCCGGCCAGACCGGAGCCTTCGATCTTCACTGGCAGGCGCTGGCAAAGAAGCATGACTGTGCACTGATCGCGCCGGTGGTTGAGCAGCCCGAGAAAGCCGACTGCCAGATGTGGTGCGATCCTCGAAATGGTTCAGACGCCGCGTTCCAGAAGGCGCTCAAAGATCTGGCAGAGCTTTGCGGACATCCGGAACTTCCCAATGTGCCATGGGCGTTGTGGGGACACAGCGGCGGAGGACACTGGGCTGGGGGAATGGTGTTGCTTCATCCCGATCGCGTTGCGGCTGCCTGGCTTCGTTCCGGAGTTCCAGCGGTCGTGGCCAATCCATCGTCGCCAAAGAAGCCGTATGACATATCGGAGGCGTCGCTGACTGTTCCGGTCATGTGCAATCTTGGAACGAAGGAAGGCGTGACCGACAAGGAAGGACGATTCGCGGGAGTCTGGCCGGGCGTTGAAACGTTCTGGAAAACGCTGCGAGCCAAACGAGCACTCATTGGTGTTTCGATCGATCCGCTCTCCAGTCACGACTGCGGCAACCAGCGCTATTTGGCAATCCCATGGCTCGATGCCTGTCTGACGCTTCGACTGCCGATGCAGCCTGGTCAGCCGCTGCGTGAGATTCCCGCCGACAGTGGCTGGCTGACGACACTCAAGCCCGGCGATCCGGCAATTGAAGCTCCGGTTCCAGCGAATGAATTTCGAGGCGAGTTGAACGGTTCTATCTGGCTGCCCACCGAATCCATCGCAGCCGCCTGGGTTCAGTACACTCGAGATTCCAATGTCAGCGACGCCACAGTTCCTCCGGTGCCTGGCGAGCTCAAAGTGAACGGAACAAAACTGACGTGGACTGCTGAAGCGGATCCGGAGAGCGGGCTTGCTGGCTTCGTGATCTTTCGCGACGGCAAGGAACTCGCGCGAGTTCCCGAGCAGCCGAAGAACCCGTTCGGTCGGCCACTGTTTCAGAATCTCTCGTACAGCGACACACCGACTCAGCCGCTGATCAATATGGAGTTCACCGACGCAAAGCCGGAGCCGGGCGCAACCCATTCCTATGAAGTCTGCGCGGTGAATACCGTCGGCCTGCAATCCGCGCGAACGGGCACAACGAAGGTTGCCATTCTGGATCCTCAGCAGCCTTACACCGCTCAGGCCAGTCATCCAGTGACGTGGACCGGCGAGTTGATGTTCACGATCACCGCGCCATACAAGACGAAGCTGCTTCGAGTCTGGGTGCCCGTGCCTCCGACGGATTCGGTGCAGACGGTCCGCGAATCCACATTCAGCACGTTTCCGGTGTCTGTTGAACCAAAGGTCGGGACCGAGGAACGATTTGGGAACACATTCGCGTACTTCGAGTTTCCGAATCCTCAGGGTGCTCAGGTGATTCGGCACCAGTTGAAGATTTCGACATCGCAGCTGAACTGGAACATCGATCCTGCTCGAGTGGAAACGCCGGAGCAATGGCCCGTGGCGTTTGAACCGTGGCTGAAAGGCGAGCAGCAGGCAGTTGTCCTGGATGATCGCTTCGATGAGCTGATGAAGCAGATCGTGCCTGAGCGGCGCAATCCTCTGCTGGACATGGATGCGGTCATGACCTGGGCCGATGAGAATTTTGTCTACGACCATTCGAAGGCGTCGCTGCAGGCCAGTTCTCTGCATGCACTCGAAAACCGACGCGGGCACTGCAGCGATTACCATGGCTTCTGTGCCGCGATGGGACGATTACTGTCCGTTCCGACACGAGTCACCTATGGGATCAATCCGTTTCCCAAAGCATCGCCCTCGCACTGCAAACTGGAAGCGTTTCTTCCGCCGTATGGCTGGGTCAGCTTTGACGTTTCGGAAACACAGAAACTGGCTGGCCTGATCAGAGCGGACAAGAATCTGAGCGATGAGCAGAAGCTGCAGCTTGTGAGTGCCGTGCATGATCGCCTTGTCCACGGGTTCCGGGACAACACGTGGTTCCTGCAGACTCGTGGAACAGACTACGACCTTGTTCCCAAAGCATCGCAGCGAGTTCCCGTGGTTCGGACCTTGTACGCGGAAGCGGACGGAAAGCCGTTGCCGGATCCCGATCCGTCAAGCGCGGCCGAAACAAAGTTCGCGTGGATGAGCGCTCATCGATTTGATTCTGATCAGCCAGCACCGAATCCATTTACGGAGCTGAAACTTTTGACGACGGTGCAGGAGTAGCTCGACAACAATCATGCAATCTCTCTGGATCTGGACGTGTCGTACCAGCAGACCTCGTAAGTTCTTTGTAAGAACCTGAGACCGCTCTACCTGAACCGACTCGTGATGATTATAACGACATGACACCGACGCGTTTTCTGCCTGACTGCAGAGCGTCAGGTGGCCTGCAATCCAATTCCTTCCGAACAAGGAAACTCATCATGCGGACGTTGCTGATTGCTGCTCTTGCCGTTTCCACTTCAGGCCTCTTCCTGTACGCCGCAACAGGCGCACAGGAGCCTGCTCAATCAGCGACAAAGGCGAAAGCGTCACACGAGAAATCCATTGCTCCGCTGGTAGCGCTGAAGCCCGGCGAATCCAAAGAACTCCTGCTGACAACGCCGTGCACTGTGGGACTGACGCGGGGTGGCGGCTTTAGTCTCGCCGAGATGGTCGAAGGAAAACCGTCCTTCAAAAACCCGACGCTCAAAGGCAATCGGCTCTTCAGCAAAGACGGCCTGAAAATATCCGTTGCTGACTATCCTGAGGCCATTGCGTATGCGGGGAAGACTGAGTACGCACCGCTTCGCGACGATGGACTCAACGTCTTCACCGTGACGGTCACAGCAGAGGACAATGCCCAGCCCGGAGTGACAGAAATGCACCTGCTGGACGCTACCTGCAACGGCCATTGCACAACCGATTTCCGAGTCCTGGTTCTGCAACCTTAACGACTGACCGCTTCAGGATAGCGATTCAGAATCTCGCGGAGCTCCTGGACGATTGCAGGATGCTCGCCTGCCAGGTTTCGAAGTTCCTGAGGATCTGACTCGTAGTCGTAGAGTTCGATTTCAGCGGACTCCGAGGGCTGACCTGGTGCCTTCCATTCCACCAGTCGATACCGTTCCGTCCGAATGGCTCGTCCCAGTTTTGCATTGGGGTAGGCATGGAACGCATGATCGCGGATGCGAGCATCGGGGTTCTGCAGAACGGGCCGAAGACTGAGGCCGCTCATCGGCTGAGGACCCGTTGGTGCCGGGAGTCCAGCGACGTCCGCAAGCGTTGGATACAGATCGACTGTTTCAGTCAGCTGCCGTGTGACGGAACCTGGCTTCGTAACTCCAGGCACATGAATCAGCAGCGGGATGCGAGTAGCCTGCTCATAGTTCGTATGCTTCGTCCAGATGCCATGATCGCCGAGATGGTAACCATGATCGCTCCAGAGGACGATAATGGTCGATTCGTACAGACCGAGTGCGTCGAGTTCGTCGAGGACTCGGCCCACCTGAGCATCCATGTAGGCGGTACTGGCATAGTATCCATGAACCAGCTGACGCTGCAGTGCTTCCGGAATCGCGGCTGACAGATCGTCCGGGATGGGCGAGTACGCCGTGATCTCGCCGCCGCGTTTTCCAGCAACCTTCGGAGCATCCGCAGGAAGGTTCTGCTGAGCGGATAAAGGCAAGTCGGCGGGGTCAAAAAGATCCCAGTATTTCTTCGGCGCTGAAAACGGAAGATGCGGACGAACGAAACCGGCTACGATGAAGAAGGGTTCGTCTGTCTTCTGAGCATGCTCTTTCGTCTCGCGGAGTCGGCGAATCGTCTCACTGGCAACTCGACCGTCTGCGTAGTCGTCGTCCTCAGCCACCGGAGACTCAAACGCGGCGCCTCGCGGCAGAGTCCTGATCTCGCGAAGCTTCTGATTGGTGAAGAGAGCTTCTTCGCGAGTCAGCTGACCGCCGGTACTGGCCGGATCCAGATACTCTACGACCTTGTCATGAAAGTGTGGTCGGGAAAAAGAGGCAGGATCACCCTGATTGCCATGACCAATATGAAAGACCTTGCCAAGTGACTGAGTCTGATAACCATGGGCGGCGAAGAACTGCGGCAGCGTCACAGCATTGGGATGTCGATCACGCAGCCGGCTGGCAAGATCGTAGAGCCCGCTGGCGGTGGAATGAGACCCCAGCATCAGCGTGAATCGAGACGGCGCGCACACGGCCTGATTGCAGTAGGCTCGATCGAACCGCAGACAACGCGAGGACAGGCGATCGATGTTCGGGGACTTTGCAGCAGGATCACCGTAACATCCCAGAGCAGGTTTCAGATCGTCGACCAGAATCATCAGAACATTGAATCGAGGGGCATCGTCGGCACGTGCTGTCTCGCTGGTCAATGGGAACACAGCTCCCCAGATGAACAGAGCAGCCGCAATCGTTGTTCGGAATCGAGGATCATCGTTCATTTCAGCAGTCAGCCTGTGACATCGGGTGTAGTCGGACTATTCGGCAAGTGATGATGGCAAAAAGAACTGTCCGACGAATGACATCTCATCCGTCAGGATGTTAAAAGGCGTACTCCATTGACCGCAATGACGTGTAAGCAACCTGCCCCAACGTGAGAACCTTTATGTCGAATCCTTATGACACACCGGAAACCGCTGGCACTGCAGGCGGCTGGGCCATTACCAGCAGCAGATCGGTTGAAGATGCAGCACAGATGGTTGCCGACTATTTCCTGAGCGAGAAGTATCGTCTGGAATCCGGGACGTCGACCGATGGTTACTATGGCATCGGCAGCAATATTCTTCGAATGCTGCTGGGTGCTTTGATCAAGCGGTGTCGATTTCACGTGACCGTGCAGCCAGGACTTTCGGGCACGGTGGTGACTGTTGAAAAAGGCATGTCCGGCGCGATGGGCGGCGTCATTGGCTATGCCCAGATGAAGAAGGAACTGGATCGGGTGCGAACGGGTCTACGAGCACGATTTGGCTGAGTCTGGTCACTCCACAGTGGGGCCTGTCTCTCGGTCAAACCAGGCTGACCGACGCGTTTGGCCGGTTTTCGGTGACAAAATCAAGATCAGCCGGTGCCCGTCGCCCTGCCCTGCAGTGCAAATTCCCGAGAATTCACTTTCCGCAGAAGTCGAGATTTGACGGCATCCACGGCGATTCGTATTCTTTTTGAACAATTCTGTGTGCCGTCGTGCACACATTATCCTGCCGAAACCTGCCCGCCCCTTTACCCACCCAGCTGCACGTCCGTGCAAAAACGCGTCTCAGGATTTGGCTTGTTATCCCGTTGTTCAACGAGTTCAAAGCTGCTGCGTTGATGGAGCGACGCTGAAAACCGAACCAGCAGATTCGGTTACGGAGTTGTTCGATGTTTTCCTTCGGTCGTTGTCTAGCCCCCTTTCATCCGATTCAACTGAGCATCCTGCTGACACTTTTCGTTGCTGGTTCACTGTATGCCGGCAGCGAAGGGGTGGATGTTTGTTTGAACGAAGGCGATGTCGTCCCTGAATTCGAAGCGAAGACGGCAAATGGGGACGTCTGGAAATCGGTTGACCACATTGGAAAAAAGTATGTTGTGGTCTATTTCTATCCGGCAGATCTTACCAACGGATGCACTCAGCAGGCCTGTGCCTACCGTGACATGAAGGAAGCTCTGGAATCCGCGGATGTCGAAGTCGTTGGCATCAGCGGAGACTCACCACAGAATCATGCATTGTTCACCCGAATGCATTCGTTAAACTTTACGCTGCTTGCGGATCAGGAAGGACGAATTGCAAAATCCTTCGGAGTTCCGTTTCGCGAAGGGGACACGATTACGCGTATGGTGGATGGCGTGGAGCACTCGTTTACTCGCGGTGTCACTGCCAGTCGCTGGACGTTTGTTATTGGGAAAGATGGGAAGATTGTAAAGAAGAGCACGGCGGTTGAACCTCAGAAGGATTGCCAAATCGTGCTGGAAACCGTTCGACGTCTCACTGCTGACGCCGAATAATCCGTTCGCCTGCAAGCGAACCAGAATGCAGGGATGAGAGCACTGGTTGTGTCCCGTGTTCTTCAATGGTTAGTTACGAGACGCTCGTCTCGGTAATGATGGAGGTCCAGCCAGGTGCCGGGCTTTCTTTTTTGTAGACCTGTTGAGGGAGAGTTGTCTGATGAGGAAGTATGTGGCTGCATGTGTGCTGAGTCTGATGGTGGCAGGCCTGTCGGCCGTTCATGCCTCCGATCTCAAGTCCGGTCTGCAGGTAGATGAATTTCCTGCAGCCTTCAATGTGACCGACATTACCGGTCCATCTGAAGGGGAGAAGCTGTGCTATCGCTGTCAATATGGTAACCGACCAGTTGTCAGCATCTTCGTCCGCAAAATGGACGAAAACACAACGAAGCTGGTCAAAGAAATTGACGCAGTCGTTGGCAAGAACGGTGAAAAGAAGATGGCCGCCTTTGTGACCGTTCTGAGCGAAGATCCGGATGCTCAGGAAACCGCACTGAAGAAGGTTGCTGAAGAGAACAAGATTGCTCACACACCACTGACCGTGTTCGAAAATGCCGTTGGCCCAGCCAAGTACAAGATCAACGAAAAGGCTTCGGTCACAGTCATGATGTGGGTCGAATCCAACGTGAAGGTCAACTACGCCTTTGAAGACGGCAAGCTCGACGCCGACGCAATCAAGAAAGTCGTTGAAGACACCAGCAAGATCCTGAACTAATTCCGTTCATCGATCTCACGAAACAATTCAAAGGGCTCGGCACCGTCTGGTACCGAGCCCTTTTTGTTTTTCGACAGCTCCGTTGCCGCAGGAATTGCCGCTGGTCATCCGCGTTCGGCAGATTCTGCCGGTCGCTGTTTGACCTGCACCCTGATGGTTCCGGAATACGGCTGAAATCCGTCTCGCGGCTCAAGTTTGGATTCTGCTAGAGTCTGATGGAGCGGCCAGCGTTGTTTCAGGAAGAAACTCGTGACGCTGCGGAACCTTGAATGACCAGGACTGCCGGCATGATGCTCAATTCTCTCTGCCTGATCGTTGCTCTGATTCAGGATCCTGCAGCGCCCGCTGCTTCGGTTTCACAGTCTGCTGCTGCGGCTTCACAGTCTGCTGTGCCAGCTCCGGCGGCCACGGAGACAACAAAGACGGAAACAACCGAAGCGACCAAACCTGAGCCGACGACGAAGGCCGCGACCGAGACGACGACAGAAAAGCACCTGCTGCGGTATCAGTTCCATCCGTCTCAGAAACTGCGGTACGAATCCATCCAGAAGATGACGCTCGACGCGACCGTTGGCGAAGCAAAGAAGGTCGACGTGTCCGAAGTGCGTCAGATGCGGCTCTTTACCGTTTCATCCATCGAACCAGACGGAGCCGCAAAACTGTCGATGCAGTTTGAAAAGGTCTGGATGCAGAAACAGGTGGACAATGATCCGCCGGTTCAGTTCGACAGTTCCATGAAGCCGACAGAAGTGCCCGGGTTGTTCCGGCCTGTGGCACACAGCCTGAAGGGATCAGCGGTCCAATACTGGATCTCAACCGTCGGTGCGTCGTGTTATCCCAAAGAGGATCCTCAGGCAATCATTCGAGACAAAGATGAGGAGTCGATCAACGGCTTTGCGGCCTTCAATGCGCCGGCAACTCGCAATGATCCA
Source organism: Planctomycetaceae bacterium (assembly GCA_046349695.1). Lineage (GTDB taxonomy): Bacteria > Planctomycetota > Planctomycetia > Planctomycetales > Planctomycetaceae > SXXK01. The sequence continues at coordinate 26,726 of JAXMBV010000048.1, forward strand.
GGATCATTTCTGATGCTGCTTCCTGAGACTCCCGTTGCTGCGGGTGAATCATGGAAGGAGAGCATTCAGGTGCTCGTACGAGGATCGGAAAACGCCGCCTTGCCGGTGTCGATTCTCAGAACTTACCGTCTGGATGAGATCAAGGACGGAGTGGCACTCGTGTCATTTCGTTCGTCCGTGAATACTCCTCTTCGAGGCGTGATGATCAAGACTCAGCTGATCCAGGCGACACCGTCCGGGAAGTTCCGCTTTGACCTGAAGCGAGGCGTGATGCTGTCCCGCGAGTTTCGCTATAACGAAACGGTCATTGGTGCTCTGGGACCGGAGTCCGTACTGACCTCAAAAGGTACTCAGACCGAAACGCTGATCGAAGAAGCCGCAACGGCGGCCGTGCAGGTTGATGCCAGACCGTGATTCCGGATCACGGACTTCTCAGCCCTTGTTCCTTCAGCAGGCCTCGTGTTTCGGCTGCAAGAAAGATAGACCCTGTGACGCAGATCAGGTCCCTGGCCCCGGCGAGACCTCGAGCCTTAGTCAGTGCTTCTTCCGGCGAATCTTCTCCGTGGATCGCAGGAACCCGTTCGGCGTCCTTCAAGATGTCGGCTGCCATTTCCTGAAGCTGAGCGACAGGAACGCTGCGAGGATTCCCGAGGAAACGAGTCAGCACAACCTCATCGAAATGCGGCACAATGATGCTCATCATCGAACGCACATCTTTGTCGGCCGAAGCCGCAAAGATCAGCACGCGTCTTCGATTCTTCCACTCACTGCCTTCCAGAACCTGACAGACGGCTCGCATGGAATCCGGATTGTGGGCTGCGTCCAGCACGATCGTGGGCTCGCCGTCAAAGATCTCAAAGCGAAGCGGCCAGTGAGTCTGCTGCAGTCCGTGAGCAATGGCGGAATCATCAATCTGCGGCCAGTTGCCATCTCGCAGAATCTCACAAGCCATCACGGCCAGGCTGGCGTTATGCGCCTGATGAACTCCGAGCAGCGGAATTGAGAGTCGATCATAGCGGCGGCTCGGAGTCAGAATCATCAGGTTCTGATGCCGTCGTCGCGCGGTGCCGGACGCAGAGGATGCTGGCGTGGACGAAGCAGATTCGTGCCATGCAAAATCTCGGCCGCAAACAAGACGCTGACAGCCAAGTTCGGTCGCACGCTCTTCGACCACGGCATCTGCTTCGCCTGGGAGTTGTCCCTGAACGACCGGAACGCCGGGCTTCAGAATGCCGGCCTTTTCAAACGCGATCTTCTGAAGTGTGTTGCCAAGAATGTGAGTATGGTCCAGGCCAATGCTGGTGATGACTGTCACAAGCGGGTCGCACACATTGGTGCAGTCCAGCCGACCGCCGAGCCCGGTTTCCAGCACGGCCAGCTGCACGCGTTCTTCATCAAACAGCATCCAGCCCAGCAGAGTAGTCATTTCGAAAAATGTGGGTTCACGATCCCCGGCTTCTGCATCGGCCGATTCCAGAATCCGGCTGAGCTGTGCGACCAGGCGAGTCAGCTGTTCGGGCTTTGGCATGTGACCACAGACCCGCATGCGTTCTTCAAACTGCTCAATGTGCGGCGATGTGAAGAGCCCCGTCCGAATGCCGGCGGCCTGCAGGATCGAATCAATCATCGCGGCCGTCGAACCCTTGCCCTTCGTTCCCGCGATGTGAACACACGGGATACGCTCCTGAGGAGAGCCGATTCGCTTGAGAAGCCGCTGGATCCGTTCGAGCCGAAAGGGACTCTGCCCGGTCGGACGGATCCGTTCGTAATCGATGCGATCATAGAGCCATCGCAAAGCGTCCTCGTAAGATTCGATGGGCGTCGGACGAGCCATATTCATTCGAGATTCCCGACCATCAGCTCCATAATGTCAGACGAGCGTCGATACGGGCTGTCAGTTTCCTGCCCATGAACCTGTCCACGCTCCTGACGATGATTGTGTCTCAATTCCTGTTGATGTCTGCTTTCTGGTACATCTGAGACAGGAGTATCTTAGCTGTCAAAAGCTCATTGCAAATCGTCGTTGTGCCACTAGGATTTACGGCCGGTTTTTGAGTTGCAGAGATCCAGTCAATTGTCAGGAAATTTCGATGAATCATGCTGAGCGAGTTGTCGGTTTCATGCCCAGGATTGAGGCGTCTGACCCCAGCAGCCAGCACGCCGGAACGACACCCGGCAGCTTCGCAAGGGCTCCTCGCCTGGCTCCTGGTCGCAGTGGCGCGCTGACGTATTCGTCGCCGGATACCCCGGGAATGCCTCAGCCGTCCGACAAGACTGCCTGGGATTTCATGCCTTCCGACTGGGTTCGCAAGCCTGGATTTGAAACCAACTATGAGTGTGCTGAGGCCTGGCAGGCTCCGGAAGGATTCGAGCCTTCGACTCAGCTGGAATATGCTCGCCTGGGCATCACCACTCCGGAAATGCACCGCGTTGCCGAAACCGAACAGCACCTGACGGCCGAACAGATCCGGGATGAAGTGGCCGCCGGACGCATGGTGATTCCCGCCAACAAACAGCACCTGAAGTATGCTCTGGAACCGATGTGCATTGGCCGCGCGTCGAAGACCAAGATCAACGCCAACATGGGTGCGTCGCCCGTTTCTTCCGGCACCGATGAAGAAGTGGAAAAACTCCGCTGGGCAGAACGCTGGGGTGCGGACACAGTGATGGACCTGTCGACCGGTGGTGATCTGGATGCCTGCCGCGATGCGATCATTCGCAACAGCACCGTCCCGATCGGAACCGTTCCGATCTATTCCATGATCATCGGCCGACGCATTGAAACGCTGACCATTGAGCACGTGCTGGCGACTCTGGAGCATCAGGCTCAGCAGGGCGTTGACTACTTCACGATTCACGCTGGTGTGCTTCAGGAACATTTGTCGTACGTTCGCGATCGACTGATCGGGATTGTCAGCCGAGGCGGTTCGCTGCTGGCCAAGTGGATGATTCATCATCGGCAGCAGAACCTGATGTACACAAACTGGGAAGCAATCTGCGACGTCATGCGACGGCACGATGTGACCTTCAGCATCGGTGATGGCCTGCGTCCAGGTGGTCTCGCCGACGCCACGGATATTGCTCAGCTTTCCGAACTGTCGACTCTTGGTGAGCTGACAGAACGAGCATGGCGGAAGGGCGTGCAGGTCATGATCGAAGGACCAGGCCATGTGCCACTCGATCAGATCGAATTCAACATGAAGCTTCAGCGCCGCCTGTGCCACGGCGCACCGTTTTATGTGCTGGGCCCTCTTGTGACCGACATGTTTCCTGGCTACGACCATATCACCAGCTGCATCGGCGCGACGAATGCCGCGTGGCACGGAGCCAGCATGCTGTGTTACGTCACGCCGAAAGAACATCTCGGCCTGCCCAAGAAGGATGACGTCAAGCAGGGCTGCATTGCCTACAAGATTGCAGCTCATGCCGCCGACGTCGCTCTTGGCATCCCGGGAACTCGTGACCGCGACGACGAACTCACGAAAGCTCGCGCCGCACTGAACTGGCAGAAGCACTTCGAACTCAGCTTCGACCCGGATACGGCTCGCGCGTATCACGACGAAGACCTGGACGTTGATACGGACTTCTGTGCGATGTGCGGCCATGACTGGTGCAGCGTTCGCATCAGCAAGGAGATTCAGGAATTCGCCAGTGGCAAAGCCGACGCCTTCCAGTGGGACAAAGCCCGCGTCACTGATGCTCTGTCAGCCGAGCAGAAGGAGATCCTGGAAAAGCGAGGCGTCCTGTCGCCGGAGGAAATTCATCGCCTCGCCAGCAAGACTCGCAAGACCGTTGGAGCCGAACACGGCAAAGCCAACTGCCACAGCGATTACGTCAGCGACGAAGAAGCCCAGCGCATTCAGCTGGTGCAGCTCAGCACCAACAAGGGCTGAAAGGCTCCTGGCCCGGGCCGCTCATAGCCAACCAGAATTCACATCATTCGCATCATCCCATGACTCGCATCCCGCGCGTCACCGGAGGGCTCGCGCCCTTCCGCTATTTGGAATCGCGGGATCATCGGTCGATCTTCCGTTCTCACAAATTCTGAAATTACGCTTTGCGTAGCGAAAGCATTCGCTACAATTGAAAGCGAAAGAATTCGCCATAAATTAACTGGCGAGAGTTTGTGAAGACGGAGACGATGATGACTCGAGGAAAATCCAGTCAGCCCACTGAGGTGGAGCTGCAGATGCTGTCGGTGTTGTGGGAGCTGGGGCCCAGTCCGGTGCGTGAGATCCATGCAAGGCTCAGTGCGGACAAGGGAACGAATTATTCCACGACCGTGAAAATGCTGTCGGTGATGATCGACAAGGGGCTCGTGAAGCGGGACGAAAGCGTGTCGCCTCATGTGTACCGCGCCGCGATCAGTCGTGATTCCGCCGGCAAACAGATGGTGCGAAACCTGATTGACAAGGTGTACGACGGGGCCGCGATGAGTCTCGTACTGCACGCACTGAAGTCGGCGAAAGCGTCACCGGATGAGCTGACCGAAGTGCGTCGGCTCCTGGATGAAATGGAAGGGCGCTAGTGTTCACCAAATCGTGGCTCGTGTCTCCGACGCGAGAACCCCATCGTAGCTCAACCCCCTCACGGCCCTCCTAACAGCACTTCGCCGCAGACAAACACAAAACCACTGCGACGCCACAATCGGGCAACAATCAGGCGACCTTCTGGAGCATAAGCATGTCACTACATCTGCTCGGAACCATTGTGAATCAGTCTCTGGTGGAAACCCTGGGCTGGGTTTTGCTGCATTCCGTGTGGCAGCTGTTCGTTGTGGCACTTTTGGTCTGGTTCATCGAGCGTTCACTGCGTCGCGTATCGTCTTCCTCGCGCTATGCTCTTCAGCTGGTCGCACTGCTGATCATGAGCGCGTGCCCGGTTGTGACATGGTGCAAGATGGAGCCGGTACCGGGCTCAGTTGTTACGGATCTTCCGTCCGGTGAAGCCGTGGCTTTCCTTCCGAGCGAAGAAGATGCCGCGGCCGGTTCAGCGCTGCCAGCAGATTCGGCGGCGATGCCTCGGGCATCGTTCAACGCGAAGGAAGCTGCTCGTCAGCCAACTCAAAAAAACAGTGGATGGAGAGACCAGCTGCTTTCCATTCTGCGACCGTGGCTCAGCACCATGGTGGCCGCCTGGAGTTTTGGTGTGCTTGTGTTTTCCCTGCGTCCGATCGCCGGCTGGGTCAGTGTCTACCGGCTGCGTTCGCGAGGCGCATCGGCCGCACCGGAGTTTGTGCGGGAGAAGTTGCAGGCGCTGTGCGAGACTCTTCAGGTGCGGCGTCATGTGGATGTGCTGGTTTCGAGGCTCGTGAGTTCTCCTGTTGTCATCGGTTGTTATCGAAGTCTCATTCTGCTGCCGGCGAGTTTCGCCACGAGTGTGCCGGTGACGCAGCTGGAAGCCATCCTCGCTCACGAACTGGCTCATGTGAAACGGTATGACTACTTCACCAATCTGATGCAGACGCTGATGGAGACACTCTTCTTCTACCATCCCGCCGTCTGGTGGCTTTCGAGCCGGATTCGAATCGAGCGAGAAAACTGTTGCGATGATCTGGTCGTCACAGCTCTAAACAATCACCTCGACTATGGCAAAGCACTTTTGGCGGTGGAAGAGTACCGCACGCATTCTGCAGTGCTGGCCTTGAATGCTCGCGGAGGTTCGCTGCTGGCGCGAGTTCGCCGAATCCTGTCTGTACCTGCGGATGACGCAGGACCTGGCAGCGCGAGTATTCTGGCTCTTGTCTGTTTGCTGACGTGTCTCGTAGCAGGCTTGAGCTGGTCAGCCGCGGTCGCGGGGAATGACGAAGCAGCGGCTGTGGCGAAAGATGAAAAGACGACGAAAGAGCCTGCTAAGGCCACCGAAAGCGTGCCTCCCGATTCACACGCCCTTACTGCGGCGCTGACGGAGAATCTCTCTGTGGAACTGCTGGCGATTCATGAGCACTGGAAGACAAAGGCGGACAACGGGAAGCACACGGTTGCACCAGCACCGGTGTGGCGAGGTCACGGAGAAGTCTACGCCGCGCCACCGCAACTACCGGAGTGGTATGACGGCTCGCCTCAGTATGCCGAGGGAACTCGGCACGTTCTGTTTCAATGTCGGGGTCTGTCAGCCGGACAGCAAGTGGCCTGTCGAGCAGATGAAATCAAGTCGTACCTGCATCCTGACGAATCCGGAATCGTGCGCGCGATTGTCGAACCACTGGGATCGCCGAACTCAGCATCGTTCCACGTGGGAGTCACCGATGTCGAATGGGGGCCATGGGTGAAGGTCGACCCGGACGGTGAGGAGCAGGAGGATGTGGAAATCCCGGCGGACTGTCGAGATGTCTACAACCGCATCGGTGTGAGTCATGTCAGCCTGGTTGGGAACGAAAGTCGGTTTGCGTGGATTGGACTGAAGGGAGTCGACGATACCGCACAGGCTGATCTCGTGGCCGTCGACAAGAGCGGCAAGCGTCACGATCCCGTGGCGGGGACCTTTGAGGGGTCGCCACCGAGACACTTGTCGGTCGACATCTTCAACATCCCTCGTGAGCAACTGGATCACTTCGAATTCCGCCTTCGCCCGTATCGCTACTGGGTGACTTTTGACGACGTTTCGCTGAAGCCAGGCCAGAAGAGCAGCCCGAAAGCCACAGTGAAAACGGTTCCAATCCAACCACCGAAATCGTCCACTGCAAACAACCAGTCAACCGTCGATACGCCACCGGAACAAACAGCGCATCTGTCCGATGTGTCGCATGAACTTCCCGTACGACTCCTTGGCGTTCGTTCCTTGGACGATCCCAAAACAGCATGGAGCGGCGATGGGAGTCTGGTCGCGGTGACAGAAAAGTGGCCTCAGCCCCTGCGTGTGGCGAGTGGCGACATTTCAACCCACGATTTCGTGATTTCGTGCCAGCAATTGCAGGACGGCCAGACGATCGTGTTCGATGACCTCGGACATCTGCGACGGTTCACGACTCCGAGCAAGATCGTATCGCCGTCCGTGTTTTCATTTTCAGGCAAGCCTGGTGACGACCGTGTGATGTCGTTTCGGCTTGGCATCACCGAGAGCTGGGGCCCCTGGCAAGCGGCAGACTCCGACGGAACTCTTCGAGCCGCACCGGAGATGAGTGCGTTACAAAAGGACACCTACTCCGCGTTGAAGAAATTCCATGTGATGCACGACCTGATCGGGCTCGAAGGTGTCGCAGGCGATATCAACTTCGACTACGAGGTCGCAGCGGTTGACGTCAATGGAATCCGACACAACCGCAGCGGGGCAGGCGTTTGGGAAGTGGCGAATGCATCTGTTCCGTATTTTGACTTGTCCGAGTACAAGCTGGATCACTGGGAATTTCGAATTCGGAAAGTTCGTCGCTGGATCAGTTTCAGCAACGTCTCGCTGGAGCCAGGGGCAAAGACCGATTTCAAGATCGCGGTCAGTGAAAACTCGGTTTCGCGGCCACAGGGCAATCAAGGCCGCTGGAAGGAACTACCGGAGAGTCAGGACAGTTTGCCCTTTGACGGCCAACTCCAGTCACTGAGTGGGCAGTTTGCACGATATGAAGACCTCGACCAAAAGCTCGCGGAAGCAAAGAAGGCTGCGGCAGAAAAGGATCAGCCAATTGCCATCATGGTGGCGGTACCGGATTCCGAGCAGGCTCGATGGTTTCATGCCTTGCTGCGAGGAACCGCAGAAGATCGTGAAGGCATTGTCATCGACGACGAGTCACTGAAAGCAATTCGTGATGGCATTCGAAAATGCCGAGTCCTCTGGCTCGATGCGGCTCAGTTGGAGGAACTGAAGAAGCTGATTCCGGACCACGAACTTGAGGAGAAGCAGAACTCCGCCATGATCTTTCTGAAGCCCGATGGCACGTGGTTCTGTCATTTCGAACCGGATCCGAAGAATGAACCGGAAAGGTCCGTGAAGAACCTCAGGTCTGCGATTGAGCACACGGCAAAAACAGAATGACGCGGGTTCCTCAATGTAGTGGAACTCGCCAGAGTTCCAGCAATCCAGTTCCCATCAACCGAGCAGTAGTGGAACTCGCCAGAGTTCCCATCATCAACGTCGAGGGATTTCTGGGAGGGAGTTTGTGGGATCTCTGGCGAGATCCACTACATGCTGTAAACACGGCTCGGCAGGACCAGAACGCTTGACGCGATGTTAACGGGTGATTATTTTTGTGCTGTCTAGTGACAACAAAAACACCACCCATGGACACACATCATGAGCAAACAGCGAAAGAGTTTCGGGTATCGTCAGCGCGCGTCGTTTCAGGCGGTCACACTGATCTATGACGCAACGTGGTGGTTCTGCGAGACGTTTCTGAAAGATCGACCGACCACCGCCAGTCAGATGCTCCAGGTGGCTCGGGACTGTCGCCACAGTCTCGCCGATGCCGGAAGAAGTCTGACGCAGTCTTCGGAAGTGGAGCTGGATGGGACTCGGTATGCTCGCCGATGTCTGGAAGAACTCCTGCTGGACTACGAAGACTACCTGCGACATCGCAGACTGACTCAGTGGACACTGGATTCCGCCGAACTGAATTCGATTCGCAATGTGGCTCGGCGACCCAAAGACAATTCCGCACCGAGTCCATCCGCGGCGACGACCGATATGTCCATGTTGTCCGATCATCAGCGTTGGTCTCTGTATGCTGGATGGCTGGAACACAGTGATCCGGCCGTTCGAGCCAACGCGGCCATCTGTCTGATTCATCAGGCCAGTTTTCTGCTGGATCAGCGCATCGCAACTCTGGACGGCAGTGCCCCGGATCGGGCTCGCGGACATAACGGCGAGCCAACCGAAGTGCCTGCCAGTTCCAATCAGCCGATGGCAAACGCCAACAATAGCACCGTTGCCGCTCAGCCAGTCACGCCTCCACCATCCAGCGTTCAACCTTTCGCGTCACAAGCTCCTGCAGTTGTCCCCGACGCACCGACTTCGTCCGTGACCGGTCCAAGGTGCCCGAAGTGCGGCAAACAGATGGCTCTGCGAACTGCCAAGCAAGGCAGGAAAGCCGGCCAGAACTTCTGGGGCTGCACCGGCTATCCCGACTGTAAGGAAACCGCAAGGATGTAGATGTGATCAGCAGCCTGGAACAGATCGCGTCATGGCCAGGAAGTGGTTATCGCCAGAAGACTCGCTTTCGGCCAGGACCGAGGTCGAAGATATCTCGGAAGCGGCTGATGTAAAGTGTGTCGAAACCGAAGCCGGCATTCAGAGAATTGAATCCCGCGCCGCCGTCGAGTGTGTCGTCGCCGAGTCCGCCATACAGGCTGTCGTTCCCCCAGTTGCCGAACAGGATGTCGTTTCCTGAATCGCCGAAGAGTGTATCGTTTCCGCTGCCACCGGACAGCCGGTCATTGCCTGTGCCACCTTCGATAGTCGCGGAGATCCCGATTCGGGAACTGATCCAGACGTCATCATGTCCGGGGCCGGCGTCGATACAGATGCAGGAAATCCAGGTGCCGGGCGTTGTCAGCATCGATCGTCCATTGATCATGATGTTCAGCGATGAACCCCAGACATCAATTCGAATCGTATCGCTGCGACTGGTCCCGAAGACCTGAAGGGCTCCGTTCACGACCTGTGCACCGGCTCGCATCGGCAGACAGTTGGCCGCAACGAACCGTCCGAGTGCATCGCCGCTGGAGAGCCCCGCAGCGTTGTCGAACTGGAAGTGAATGCCTCCATAGATGCGACTCAATCCGGCTTCCGCGGCCGCAGATCGAAGATTCGTGTAGAGCCGATCAGGAACGCCCACAATTTCTGAACGAGCCACAAAGCCAATCGCATCCGTCCCAAAGACATCCGACAGCACAGCTGCAGCTGCTGCGCTGAAGGTACTGTGACCCGATGTGTAGGTTGGAAACGCTGGCGTCTTCAGCAGAGGTGTCCACGAAGCATCACGAACGGTCGACGGGTTCTGATCGAGATCCGCATTGCGAATCGCGTCGATGGGTCGCCACAGGTCGTACAGGTACTTGGCATGCCACGATGTGATCGCGGCGTCGGCCAGTGCGATATTCAGCACGGCGTACATGCGAGCACTTTCTTCCATAGACAGGCCTTCGCCTTCTGCGATCGTCTGAGCAATCATGTTCCACTGGCCCGGAGGTGTGGCGGTTCCCGCAGTGCCGGCCCAGAACAATGCGATGTTGGTCTGGTCATTCGTTCGGACTCGGCTGGTGGCTGAGCCAATCGCCTTCACTTCGTTCAGATCGCGAGCGTACTGAGCCGATGTCATGGAAGGAGGAGCCGTGGGAAGAAACTGATTCTGTCGACTCATGGCCCATGGTCGTACCAGTCCCCACTGAGGAAGCACGGCCGGAGCGTAATCTGGTGCCGTCGGATTCCAGTCGCCGGCGTAGTCGCCAGGAACATAGGAGACGATGCGATCCCAGCCGTCGGTTCGACGAGCATTCAAAATGCGATCGGCGACGAAGACACCGGCTCCGATTCCGGCATCACGCAGCGACCCGCGAGAAATCGCCGACAGCGTCGCATTCAAAGCCGCATCAAAGTAGTAACGCTGTGAAGGAAACAGGGCTGACAGTGTTCGGTGAGCAGCAGCAGCGGCTGCGGCGTCTTTGGATGCCAGAGGAGTGACGTTGGCAAACGTCATGTACGATTCATAACGACCGTCGATGGAGTTGACGGCATCAAAGACCGCAGTGCTGACCATCGCCATCGCTCGCGATGCCACCGGAGGAGCCGGTTGTTCCGCACGGATCGCATCCAGCAGCACGTCATTCCAGTCATGAATCGTACTGGCCGACATCACTTCACGAACTTCCAGTTCCTGAGTTTCCGCAACGACCGGCGACACAGCGTGACGTCGCCGACTGGAATCTGAACTGACGCTGGAAACACCCTCTCCGAACAGAACCGACCGAATCACATTCCACATGGCTTTGCTCCGTCATGGATACAAAACAGCAGGACAACAAGTGCTGGATCCGGAAAGAGCAGCCGTCATGCCAGATCCCCCGGATTCCGGCCGGCTCGCATTTTTGCTGTGATTTGCAAAGAATCGGGCTTGGACTCAGGCTCCCCGCAACCGGAAGCGGATCGAGGTCGCGACAGTTGTTATCAAAGGGATGACGGGAACCTGCAACGCGGTCAGGGATCTTGTAGCGGAACGGCGCGAGCCGTCCGGTGAATTCATGACGCAGAGTCTTCGGAGGGCACGCGCGGTTCGCGACCTGCCGGTTAGAGGCGGGATGAAGATGAAGATTGGGAGCGGGAGTGTGATGGAAGCGACTGAGGACAGTCGCTTTACACTCGGCGCATGGCGACGACGGGGTCCAGACGAGCAGCGCGCCAGGCGGGAAGGATGCTGGCGAAGATGCAGAGAGTGACCGAGATCACCGCGACAAGCAGAACTGGAACCAGCCGCAACTGGAACAGATTGCCCGCCAGCTCCGTCTGAGCCTGTGACTCGATGTACGCTCTCAGCAGAAACTGTCCGCAGATCCCCAGCACAATACTCACCAGAACAGCGATGGTCGCGCCAATCAAACCCAGGATGGCGCCCTCGGCAATCATCAGCTTCAGGATGTCCGAGTCGCGGGCACCCAGTGATTTCATGATGCCAAACTCCGGCGTTCGTTCCACAATCGACAGCACCAGAGCGTTCGACATCCCCACGGCTGCTGTCAACAGGATCGTAACCGCAATTCCATAGACGATCCACGAACTTTGTTCAATCTGATAATCGATGTTCTTCAGGACCCCCAACGCGGATTGTGGCTGGAGCTTCAGTTTCTCCAGAGCCGTCGTCACTTCTTCCAGATTCGTCGACCGATCAACTGTCACCGTCGCGTTGAAGAACGATGTGGTGTCCGGACGACTCAGGTAGATTTCGGTCGCGACGTCCGGATGAATCATCAATCCACCGCCGCTGCGATTCATGAACCACTGACGAAACAGCGAGGTGACGGAGTTTGCTGATCCCGAATAGGAGATGCCTCTTACAATGAATGTTCGAGTGCAGACGATTTCTTCCTTTTGATCCGTGCCGAGTCCGCTGCCGATCAGACTGCGTAACTGATTCTTCTGTTCCTCCGAAAGCGTTGTCCTGTCGAGATCACCGATCAGCTGAACCAGGGTTTGCAGGAACTGCGTCTGTTGCTGAATCTGACCAATATCCAGCGAACCTCGTTGCGATGACAAAAGGTCGTAGATTCTTGTGACGCCCGCCTTTGTGATTCGATATTCAATCGACAGCGGCTGCCCGATCAGCTTTGGCAAATCAGCGTCGTCGCGGTAGCCCATTTTCCATGCAACGAATTCATCCACCAGAACACCTTCACGATCATCCGGCTTCGGTAAAGAGCCTGCGAGCAATCGGCTGACGGCCTCCACACTGTGAACATCCAGGGGGCCGAGCCATGTGGGAATGATCGACGTTCCCGACGAAATCGTACAGGACGATGTCGCCTCCGGAATCACCGAAACGACGTGCGGCAGTTGACGAATGGCCTCCAGTTTCTCGAGCGAGATCGCATGTTCGTCCTCCGAACTGCGCTGATCCGCATTCCATTCACTGACCATGGCCATGCGAATTCGTTCCCGCCGAGCATCGCTGATCTTTGCATCAATCACGATCGTACCTTCCGGCGGCTCCTCCCAGCGACCAAGGCGTGGGAACAAATAGATGTGTCGAGTGAAGTCGGAAGATTCAAAGAGTGTGTGAAAGGCCTGACGTACTCCGGACGTCCCAGCCGCCGTCATCAGCAGCACAATGCAGCCCGTGACGATGCCGACCAGGTTCAGCAGCGTTCGTATTCGCCGCTGCCGGAGATTATGCAGAGCCATGCCAAAGAGATCAGAGGACTTCATCAGCAGAGACCTCCGACAGAGTTCCGGCGGTCATCCGAAACTGCCGCTCACTGCACGTCCTGGCAACCTGAACATCATGAGTGACAATCACCGATGTCATTCCCAGCTCGCGACAAAGAGTCATCAGCAGGTCCATAATCTCGCCGGCCGTTTGTGTGTCCAGATTGCCCGTGGGTTCATCAGCCAGAATGACTTTGGGACGATTCACCAGGGCGCGAGCAATCGCGACTCGCTGCTGTTCGCCGCCGGACAGCTGACTGGGCAAGTGATGCTGACGTCGAAACAGCCCGACCTTCGACAACCAGTCTTTCGCTATCGTCTGACGCTGAATTCGGTCAACGCCACTGAGAATCAACGGCAGTTCCACGTTCTGAAGTGCGGTTCGCTGAGGCACCAGCTGGAACGACTGAAAGATGACACCGATCGTTCTCAATCGATATTCCGCCATCTGATTCCGCGAGATGTCTTCCAGCCGCTGATTGTGAACCATCAGCGGGCGTCAGTCGATCCAGCCCCAAACCCAGAAGATTCAGCAGCGTGGATTTACCGGAACCGCTCCGTCCAATGATCGCCGCCTTCCTGAATCGTCAGCAGAATCAGACCAGCAGCTCAATGTGCTGGGTTCGATCTGATACGTGCGAGTTGGCTGTTCGGCATGAATCATGTGATGCCTGTCTATCGTTGTTGGCCAAACAAACCCTTACCACTTCGCGAGACTTCACCACGGGAAACGCGGCTGGCAAAACAGTAAGCGCGCCAGCTGAAGAGCTCAACCTGACTTTCGCTTCTTGGAAGACGCTTTCGCAGAAGACGCTTTCGTGGAACGCACAACCACCGAAGCCCGCGACCAGTTTCTGCGAACGGAATGGTGTTCAGAGCCAGCAGCCGTCGATCAAACTGACGACCTCTGGACGACCAGACGAGCACTTTCAATCGATCGAACGCGCTGCGGGCCCTTTCAGCAGCTTCGAAGGATCCGGCTCCTTGCCCCGATTGAAGTAGAACTTGACGCCGCCCTCACTGCCTCTGATCGCGAAGGGCCCTCATGGCCGTGATCATTCGGCGAATAGCTGATCACGAAGCAGTCGCGATATTCGTACACAAGTTCGCAGGCTGTGGGCATTCGTTTCCTTAACAGACGCCGCAAAGCACCGATCAGCCGCTGATGATCCGGCACGCTTTCCACAAGCCTGTACGCTCCGCGTCGGCCGCTCGTCGCTTTCTGCAGCTGGCTGAGTGGTGCTAACCATCGACGTCTTCGCTTTCGCCGTGAGCTTGCTGGTGACTCGCTGAGATGCTGCGGCCTTCTTTGCCATGTTCCCTCCTCAACCAGCCTCGCCCATTGCGTGGAACGACCACTTCACCCGACGCCATTGTTCCGGCAGATTCAAAAAGGCCCTCTGCAACAGAAATTGTCTGGTCCCCGCCCTTGCCGAAATGCACGGCACAAGTGGTTGCAGAGAACGAGATATGTCTGCCTCGTGTCACCGACGCGAGAACTCTCGCACTCTCTACAGAATCTGCTGAAACGCATATTCACCTTCATCGCCACACTATTCTGCTTCCGCTGAGCTTTGTCTCCGGCGGGTGACCTGAAACTGGCGGCCGTGTTCGGGATCATCGGTGTTGCAACAGGGCAAGCCGGTGCCGGTCTGGGGCTGGGCTGATCCCGGCGAAGATCATCGTCGAATTTGGCGAGCAGAGCAAAGCGCGGTCGCTGATGAATCCGGACGATGGCGAGCGAAGCTCGAACCGTTGTTCGCCAGCGTGGAGATCACGAACCCTGACCGTGCGGTCAGGCCGGATCGCAAACTGGAAGTCTGAATGTTCTGGTCGGCGAAGTCTGGCTGGGCTCCGGTCAGTCCAACATGGCGATGACCGTCAACCGCGAGAAAAGGATTTTTTGAAACAGAACAAACGGCAGCGAGGTTCCCGCTCATTCGGATGTTCAAAGACTCCAAAGGAGCCGCGACGATTCAGTCTGACAGCAAAGGCAAGTGGACTGTATGTTCGCCGGAAACCGTCGCAGGATATTCTGCGGCCTCTGTACTTCTTCGGACGTGAGCTGCATCGCAGAACTGAACATGCCCGTCAGGCTGATCAATTCGTCCGTCGGCGGAACTCCGATTGAAGCATGGATCGCACCGGAGGCTCAGGCGTCCGTGCCGGAGCTGAATGCCGGTGGCAATGCGAACACACTCGACGAAGCCACGATGAAGGCAGACACGAGAAGCAGGTGCTCGCTGGAGACTGAGACTGAACAGGCAAAGAAAGACGGCGAAGCAGCCGCCGCGTCGCCCTCGCGATCCGCTGGAATCTGTGCCAGGTGGTTTTGTTCAACGGCAAGATCGCGCTGATCCGTACGCGATTCGAGGCGTGGTGTGGTATCGGGGCGAAACGAATTCACAGCGCGGCAAAACTGGCTGTATCAGCACCAGTTACCTCTGCTGGTGAAGGACTGGCGATCACGCTACAGGGCGAAGAGCTTCCCGTTGCCTGGGTTCAGCAACTTCGGGCGCGATGGAGAAGGCTGGTCTGGCTGGTGCGTGAAGCCATGCTGAAGACTCACCAGGCCTTCCCAAAACCGGCATGGTCGACATCGGTGAAACCCGAAGGACATCCATCAAAAGAATAAGCAGGACGTCGGCCATCGCCTGGCACTCTGGGCGCGAGGAGCCGTCTACGGTCAGAATGATGGCGACGTCAGGCTACGGTGCCTGCGGGACATAAGGTTCAGGCGATACGATCGTTGTCACGTTCCGTCACACCGAAAAAGGCAGCCCCGGAGCGCTAAAGGCGGCGAACTGAGAACGTGATTGCGAATTGAAGATCCACGGCAGTGAAACCCGCCAACGCCCGCATCGAAGGCAACACGGTCCTCATCTCCAGCCCCGACGTTACGCACAGCCCGACCTGTACGGCCGTACTCCGGCGTCTCTCCCTTCCGAACGGATGACCGGTGATGGAAGGTGAAGTGTTATGAACACAGATCGGCGAACTCCGGCAGCTGTGGTTGTCGGTACGGGCTTCGTGGACCTGTGCGTCGAAGGGTTGCGCGTGCCGGTGTGCCTGTCGCTGGCAATTGTCGGTTCATCGCCGGAGAAATCTCGAAACGCAACCGCGTCGGATTACCTCGGGGCTATGAATCTTTGACGAAGCGGCTGCCGATCCGGACGTCGGCGTCATTCACCTGGCAACACCAAATCGTCTGCATTACTCACCGGGCAGCCGCATTGAGGGGCCGGCAAGCATGTGATGTGCGAAAAGCCACTTTACCGTGACGTCAGTCAGATCTGCTAAGTTGGTGCGATCGCTGAAGCTACTGGAGCTTGCCGCGGGCGTCGCTTACAACATCCGCTTCTATCCCAGTGTCATGAAGCGGCCACCAGAATGGCGAACGGTGCGCTGACGAACTGTTGCATGTCTCCGGCTCGTACGTTCAGGACTGGTTGCTCTATGACACCGATTTCAACTGGAGGGTGTCAACTGGGGACGGGAGACTTGCGGGCTGTTGCTGACATTGGAACACCTGGCTGGATCTGATGCAGTTTGTCACGAGGTCACGGGATTACGGCCGTCTGCGCCCGACCTGCGGACCGTTCATCCGACTCGCCTGTGTCCATCAGGTGGCGGAGACCTTTTCAGAGTTAGCGAAATCGGCGGACTCGGTGGAGAGGATGGCTGTGACGACGGACGATTGTGGTGCCGTCATGCTCCGTTTCGACAACGGCACTGAAATGGATGTCTTTGGGTTTCACAGACAACAGCGGGCCGCAAGAGACATCCTGCTTCGAAGTCGCGGACTCGGAAGTCCCTTGCGTGGAGACAGCGATGCCAAATGAACTCTGGATCGGCCAGCGTGATGGTGCCAACGAAATCCTCATGCGAGACCCATCGCTTCTGAGTCCCGAAACCCACTTGCGATCACAAATTATCTGGGGACACAATGAAGGATTTCAGACACTTTTAAGCTGTTTTCCAGTTTCTACAGCTACATTGCCGGGCGACATGAAGCGCACACCGTTCCCGAGTTTTGCGGACATCGGAGGTGTTATTGTGCGAAGCCGTCCTGCGCTCTCGAGACGGTTGTTGGGCCAGCCTGTGATCTCAGCAGCTTCAGCTCAGCGTTTCGAGTGTCGTGATCTGGGCTTTTGCTTCACCTTCGATCTTCTTCGGCTCGTCAATTGCTGCTTGAGAAGGTGTTGATCCACCGCTTGCGGAAGAAAGCTGAGCCGTGTGGAATTTTTCAAACTCGGTTTCGGCTTTCAAACGAGCTGTTTCGTGGAGATCTTTCCGGCGTGGTTGAGGATCTGGCGTTCTGAGGTTTCGTCGAGCTTGGTGATCCAGTCACTCATGGACGCCAGGCCTCCCGGCTGGTGGCACGGGTTCCGCAAAGTCGGAGCAAAGCCCAGTACGATCAGATTCAGGGCCCAGTTCCTCTTCGCTCAGATGGTTTGGCGATGCCTGACATCCGGCTTTCGCACGGGCCGGAAGGTGCGTTCTTCCAGTTCGTCAGCCCCATATGAGGTTTCGCAGAGTCGGCTCGCGCGGCGATGACTTCCGCTGCCGTATGACCATGTGCAGCCCAGTGCATTTTGTTCTGCACGGTCTGAAAGAAGAGCTGTGAGGATTCGGCCGATGGATCGTAATCGATACTTGTGGCGTAGATGTCCGTGATCTTCTGATAGAACAGTCGCTCCGAAGATCGGATGTCACGAATGCGGTCCAGCAGCTCGTCAAAGTAATCACCGCCCAGCGTCCGCCCTTCCTTCAATCGCTGGTCGTCCATTGTGAACCCCTTGACCAGGAGTTCCGAAAGTCGTGCTGTGGCCCATTGGCGAAATGATGTGCCTCGAGCCGATCGGACGCGGTAACCGACAGCCAGAATGACGTCGAGAGAATAGTGATCGACGTTGCGGGAAACGTCGCGACTGCCTTCGCGCTGAACTATTCGGAAATTCCGAATAGTTGCTTCTTCAAGCAATTCACCGTCTTTGTAGATGCCAGCCAAATGTTCGTTGACCGTTGGCACAGTGACCCCGTACAGCTCCGCCATCAGTTTCTGTGTGAGCCAGACGGTGTTGCCGTCCAGTCGAACTCGAAGCTGTGATCCGCCGTCCGTGTAGATCAGGACCTGTCCCTGAGGCGCGAGTGGGCTTGATGCGTCGCTCATGAATGGCTCCCAAACCAGAGGGAGCCGGCGACCTGTTTGGATGTGGTTTCGATGATCATGTCTGAATCAACTGACCTTCAAGCTGGCGTTTGAGTCTCGTCATGGTGCACACTGGCGGCAGTTTACGCTAATTTTGCGGCAGGTCAGCCGATCCACAGAGCTCACCAGCACAAACTTTGAAATCAAAGTGCCTCGTGTCTCCGACGCGAGAACTCCCCACTCGAAGTGCTCGGACTGTCGGGGCACATTGATCCTGAAACACAGGAGCAGACGATGAAGCTCAGAGAATTCCTGCGAACGTTCGATCCAGCTCTCAAGCTGCGACTGGCAATGACGATCACGCTGATGCTCCTCGCAACTCACCCAGTGGCGGTGGCGGGCGAGACGAAAGCCGCGAACGGAATCACAGCAACCGTCAGGCAGCCCGTGCATCCGATCCTTGTTCGCAATGAGCACGGTCCGCTGATGCGAATTGTCATCGATGCGGGTGAAAAGCCGGACGTCGCATTCCAGGCTCTAACGGTTTCACTTGCAGGCACCGATGATCTATATGACATCGAGTTACTGACGCTGTTCTCAACGGGCGACCAGGAGCCTTTCTCCCCGGTGAACCCTGTCGGCGATTCGATGCCGCCCGCAGAGACTATCACCTTCCGAGGTGCCTCGCCGCTGAAGCCCGGGAAGAATGTCTTCTGGCTTTCGTGTCGACTCAGACAACGCGTCCATCTGCAGCACCAGATCGTGTCCTCCTGCACAGCAATCGAAACATCCGTGGGAACCGTGACGCCGGAAAACGACGTCGCCAATTCGAAGCATCGCATCGGCGTTGCTCTTCGCCGTCACAACGACGATGGCGTCCACACCTATCGTATCCCGGCACTGACAACGACCAAGAACGGTACGCTCCTGTGTGTGTACGACATGCGTCGGCGCACGGGACGTGACCTGCAGGAAGACATCGACATCGGGCTCAGCCGCAGCACGGACCGCGGCACGACCTGGGAACCGACCCGTGTCATCATGGACATGGGCGAATATGGCGGACTGCCGCAGGAACAGAACGGCTGCAGCGATCCAGGCATCATCGTTGATCGACAGACCGGCGAGATCTTCTGCTTCGCCGTCTGGATGAATGGAAAGCCGGGCAAGCATCAATGGAACGATGATGGTTCCGAACCGGGCTTTGAAATCGGCACGGCTGCTCAGTTCATGATGGTCCGCTCAACGGATGACGGACTCACCTGGTCGCCGCCCGAGAACCTGACTCGACAGCTCAAGCACGAATCCTGGTGGCTTTTGGCGCCGTCTCCGCAATCGGGATTCTGTCTGGCGGACGGAACGCTCGTGATGCCGGTTCAGGGGCGCACGGGAAGAGATCGACTGGCGACCTTTGCGACCATCATGATCAGTCGCGACCATGGAAAGTCGTGGACTGTCGGTCAACCGGCGTTCGAAGGCGGCAACGAATGTCAGGCCGCGCTGCTGAGCGACGGCTCCATCATGCTCAACATTCGCAACGATCATGAACGGTTCCGTGCAGTCGCTGTGACTC
>JAXMBV010000049.1:0-44264 GCA_046349695.1 Planctomycetaceae bacterium
TTCAATTGGCTTGCCGTCCAGAAACCGCTGCAGATCTTCGGCCATCTCCTTCGCAGATTCGTAGCGATCTGCGGGGACCTTTCGGAGGGCCTTCAGGCAGATCGTCTCCAAATCTCGTGAGAGCCCCTTCTTCAAGCTGCGAGGCGACGGTGCGTCTTCTGTTGTAATGCGGTACAGAACCGTTCGAGAACCTGCGGCTTCGAACGGACGCTGTCCGGTCAACAGTTCAAACAGGATGACGCCCATTGCAAAGATGTCGGTCCGATTCGTCAGCTGCTTGATCTCGCCACGAGCCTGCTCGGGAGACATGTAGAGGATCGTGCCAACGACCTTTCCGTCATGTGTCACCGTCACCTCACCCGGACTTTCACGTCGAGCCAGTCCGAAGTCCACGACGTACGGAGTCCCATCGGCGCTGATGAGGACGTTGCCTGGCTTCAGGTCACGATGAATGATCCCCTGATCGTGAAACACCTGAATCGCTCGAAGCAGTGGAATCAGCAGCTCGGCAGCCTCGCGTTCTGTGAACGGTCGAATCTTCAGCCGCTCCCTCAGCGTTACTCCATCGATCAGCTGACTGGCGATATAGAACGAATCTTCGTACTTCCCAATCTCATAGACGCTGACCACATTGGAATGTTCAATCTGAGCGACCATTCGGGCTTCACGAAGGAACTGAGCACTGCTTTCCGCCGTGATGATCCCTGAACGAGGCACCTTCAGCGCGACATAGCGCTGCAGTTCCAGGTCCCACGCTTTGTAGACCGTTCCAAACGACCCTTCACCAAGAATCTCATGCAGCTCAAAATGCTCCACCCGCCGACCGGCTGGCAGAGTCATCGTCGAGGCATCATTTTCTGAGAGACTGAAATGACTGTTGCACGAAGGACACGTCACACCATCCATCGTGTGATCATCCGGCGCTCCGGCATTCCCCTGAATCTGAACGGGCTGGTGACAGTTCGGACAACGAAAATGCATGGCTGCCTATTCCCAACAGACGATTGACACAAAAACAGCGGAACCCCGTTCAGGCAACACTGTGTAGTGGATCTCGCCAGAGATCCCACGGCTTTCGTTGACCATGGGAACTCTGCCGAGTTCCACTACAACTCAGCCCCACAGTTTCGCGTGGAAGAAACCATCTCAGCACCGCCGTTCAGGCGGGCACCACGACAATTCCGCTACCCCAAACACACCGCATCAACACGCCCAGGAGTCCAGACACGAAGTCTACCACCCCGCCTCAGCCAATTTCCACCAGCCCTCTCTCCCACCCACCGCTATCACACATTGTGCGGACTTTTGTAGGTGCCGACTGCCCGGCGGCACTTCGCGTGTAGGTGCCGACTGCCGGGTGGCACTTCGCGGCCTTGCCGCGACCAGCGCATCTGTCAGTTGCCACATTCTTCAAAGCAAAACGTGGAACCGACATCGCCATGAGATTGCTTCAGTGCCAGAACATGAGTTCGCCTTTCCGCGAAAGTCCTTTCCGGCAGAAAGAACCTACTTTGACAAGCATTCGCGACTTCACCGCACCGCTCGCCAAGCATCCGCCCGACGACAAGCTCGTTGAAAGGGAGAACGAGAGCTCCTGCCAATCCTCTCCAAGGGCAGCAAGGCAAAGATCAGCACAGCCCAAAAGAACCGTCGCAATGTCGGCATTGTGATCGTCAGCAGACCGCTACCGCTCAAACGAACAGTGTCCAGTTCGTTCTTCCCCCACCGGAAATGCAAATTGTACGGTTTTCATCCGAACCTGTATGGATCAATAAATGGCACCCTAATTGCGCGGTTCTATGGCTACTACAGGAATCGTTTTTTACACAGATTGTCCAACTCATTACTTGAATCTGCGCCGTCATCGCTCCTAGCATCGCTTTACTCCTCAATTCACCCCCAGCGCCCAGCGATGCTTGAGCATCAGACGGCTTGCAATGCAGCCATGTCAGTAACGGCTGGAAAGTGCTCCTCTGAAGCCATTTGGGATTCCATGCAAATGTTGTTCATCACAAGCAGAGCACCAACCGTTGTCACAGAACCTGACTTGAACCGCAACTTTCAGTTCGACCTGAAGAACAACGCCCCGAGCCGTTCCTTTTACTGTTGTCGACGTTCGAAAAAGGGAATCTACGAGGAGATTGGAAGCCGGGGTCTGCTCTCCGAATTGAAAGCTTCAGAATACCGCCAACTGATGTTGTACATCCATGGCTTTTCGAATCTGCCCGAAGATGTCTTTGATGCTGCGGAGGAAACGCAGTCTCTTTGCAACAAGAAAAAACCAAACGAAGTTCTCGTGATCCCTGTCATCTGGCCATGCGACAGCGAAGACGGCTTGGTGAGCGCCTATTGGTCAGATGAAAAATCGGCCGATGCAAGTGCCTATGCCTTCGGTCGAATGTTCGAGAAATTCATGGAATGGAGAAACTCTGCAGAGAGCAATCCTGCTGACGACCCCTGCACAAAACGCATCAACGTGCTTGCCCATTCGATGGGAAACCGAGTCCTTCGGCAAACGCTGGAACTCTGGAGAAGGTACGACCAGAAAGGCGGACTACCGCTTCTTTTTCGTAACACGTTCCTGGTCGCCGCAGACGTCCTGAATGAATCTTTGGCCAAGGGGCAGCCGGGCGAACTCATCAGCCATACATCTCGCAACGTGGTTGTTTACTTCGCCTCGGACGATCTGGCACTTCGCGCAAGCAAGGTGGCCAACGTGAAAAATGGAGAAGCATCTCGCAGGCTTGGGCATACAGGCCCCGAAGACATGGACCTGACCCCCAGAAATGTCTATGCCATTGATTGCGATGATGTGAACACGGTCTACGACAACCCTAAAGGACATTCCTATTTCCGTTCGGGAAAAAGGAAGGGCGAACCCGGAGTCGTCTTTGACCATATCTGGCAAACCATGATCACCGGACGAGTTTTCCCAAACGACGAAACACGAAAGTCGTCCATTCTCAGCTTGCCCAAGAAATAGCCTCCACGCGATCTCTCGAATGGGCGAGCGAGTACTCTTGTGTTGCCGACCGTTGCCAAGAGGTATCATCCCTCTGGATGCGTACCCTTAATTCAAGAGCAATCAATCCTCAACCCTCGTTCATTCGATGGATATACCCGGGGTGGCATTTGAAAAAAGAAATGCCCTCGAAGTGACACTTGAGGGCACTCTCATTCACCATTGCACCGGACAACGTGCCGTTGCTACTTGGATTTCGCGACCGCCGCTGATTTTGGCGCAAGCCCAAAGTGAAGTTCGATCTGCCTGGAAATGTCCCCTTCGGCATCATCACGCTTCTGTTCGACTGGAATCAGATCCGCAAACTTCGCCTCTGCATCCATGACTCGCTCTTTAACGTCGAGCTGACGATTCAGATCTTCGATCAGCTTTGCCGCCTGACTCAGACTGGAATCGTCAATTGCCAAAGAACTAACAGATTCGGCAGCAGCAACCGTTTGGGCTCGAGCTTCCAGTTGTTCAATCTTCACCTGGAGATCCATCTTCGCTTCGTTCAAATCGCTCAGTCGCTGAGTGTTGGCGGCCAGCGTCTGACGTCTTGCTTCCAGAATCTTCTTATCTGACATCAGGACGGACTCGGCGGCCTTGTAGCGATCAAAGCGACGCTCCAGGTCCTGCTTCACCTCCGCAGAGGTATAAGACAAGCCAGCGTAGACATACTCACCCTTGCCGTTTGACAAATCGTTCTGCATGGCAAGTATCACCTCCTTCTGCTTGTTCAGCGACGCTTCCTTCTCAGAAAGCTGGAGTTGTCGAGATTCCACATCCACCTGCTGCTCGGCAATCTTGTGCATACACTTTCTGATATCCGGAACTAGCTGTGCCACAAGATCACGTGCACGCTCAACTTCAAACTCGACGGGCACTTCAGATTTGACTGCGTCCTGAACTCCCCTGAATGCTGTTGAGACGTAACTGATTGCATCGCGTCCAAATATCATGGCCGCAACAGCTGAGACGGCGGTCGCCGTCATGACTGACTTCTTAATAAGCTTCATAATTTCTCCAAAATTGAATAAGTTCCTGAGCAATATGAGCACCGACAACCAAAGTCGGATCCACGTTATAGATGACAGGATTACGCCTGCTCTTGGTACATTCAGCCGCTATTGTTCTTCAACGTCATTCAGACTCCTCTGAAAATACGTGTCGATCTCCTTCTCTATCATTGTCTCTCCTCTGATTTCCCATTTGTCCGGCAGTGAAGGTGCCACTATGCCAGTGCGTTCTGCCTCAGCCAGCCGTTCCGCGACTGTCAATCGCTTCTTTAATGACGCGAGCAGTTCCTCGCATGTCCTTAATTTCTGTCGATCCACTCGCATATGGTTGTCAACGCCGTCCTTGTCAATTAGTCGCATACGACTTTCAAGAGACTGCACCTGCAACTCCAGTTCATCCTTCCTGCGAAGCAAGGCATTTTGTTTTGTGATTGCCCTGGAGAGAGCATCCTCCCGGAACTGAAGCACGTTTTCGCGAACTTTGAATGCGTCCTCCGCCACCCGATAGCGTTCAAATGCCTCTTTCAGTGACTGACGCAACTGAATTGCAGACTGACCAATTTTATCCGGCGCTGCCTGCATTTCGGCCGTCAACAGTGCTCGCAGCGAAAGCAATTCATCACGATCCGAAGCCAGTTGAATCTGCTCCATGGCCAGCACTCGTCGCAGCTCTTCGACCTCAACCTGTTCGCAGACAATGGCCTCCTGGTTGCTGCGAAGATCAGGCATGAGCGACTCCGCCAGTGCGCGAACATGATCAATTTCGACATCAATCGGCATCTTGTCACGAAATGCAGAATGTACGGCTTCCTTCTGCCGTTCAATCCAGCGAAAGATGTCTTCGTTAAAGACAAAAGAGCCCGGATGCAAGAATAGCCAGTACAGCCAGCCGCTCTCGCGGATCCTTCGGCACATACCATGTTTCACGTTGTCGTGCCATGTTTTCGTCCTCTGGTCGCCAAAAGTGAACGATGTCGTCTTTGCAGTCTCTTCTGCGTAATATGGGGGATCATCAGTCCTTCTCAGCCCTGCGTTTTTGCTTCAGCTTCATTTTCCTGCACCTGACGCGTATGCGCATGATCTGGTCCGTAACACTCGGTGTAGTACTCACGGGCGTGAAAGTGAGCCACATCGCAACGACATACAGTCGACACTTCAACATGAGATTTCCGCGACGATTCAGCTCATAGCCTGCGCGACTGCGTTTCCCTTGAAGTTGCAAAGCGACTGACGAAGCTGTGCAAATGTGGTCTCTGCATCAGAAAAGTCTTCAAGCGCTACCTGCGTCATGGCAAATCCCAGAAGGATGATTGCCTTTTCAGGATGTTCACATTTGAGCCGCTGCTCCTGGTCCCTGCCAGATCGTCAGCGATCGAGTGAATAAACTGAACGCACACGGGATGTGCCCGGCGACAAGAGTGGCTTCGCCTTCAATTCGGTCAATCCGGGACATCGCAAACCCATCCCTCGAATTGGATTGCCACAGGATTCTGCGAGAGACGTCGCATGCTTCAATAGCTTCGTCCGTTCGCTGTCGACTCAGAAAGTGCTCTGCGGATGTGGCATAGATTACGGCTTCGACAGGATGTGCGAAGCTCAACGTCATTCGGAGCAGATCACGCGATCGTTCACACAGCGGATGAGCCGCTTCGCTGCGGTCGTCGCGTACATAGGCCATCGCCAAAGTCAACAGTGACAATACCATCCAGTGTACTGATGGCTTTGTCATCTTTCAAGCAGACATATTGCCTGACTGGCGAGCTGAATTGACGCGGCCCAGTCACTTGTTTCACTGTCAACTCGCGAAAGGCCGAGCAGTGCAGGGATCAGGAATACATGGCGACAGGTGGCAAGAGCTTCCGTGGCCCTTTTTGCCTCCAAAAAGCATCGGCACGCATTTCGGAAATCTCCCAGAGCCAGACTGACCTGGCCACTGACAAGACTCAGCTGAATCCTGCGATCCGACCAGGGGGGATTGAGCGCGGTAGCATCTGCCAGTCGATCACGTACATATTCCAGGTCGCCCTGACATAATGGCGATTCCACTCTCAGCAGCGCCGCATCGAACCGTAACGACGAAAGCTGTACGGAAATACTGCAGCCACAGCGGATTCGACTGGCAACCGCCTCTTCTACCCAGCAAGAACCCGCAGTGATAAGGCGATCGGCTTCAGGATACTCCCCAAGAAGAAGCAGAACTCTGCCAAATAGTATTTCCGCGTACGCACAAGCATAGTTGGTGCAGTCTCCTGCCGCACATTCCGGCACGAGTGCTCTCCACCGATCATAGATGCGACGTGCATCTCGGTAGCGTCCGAGCTGGATAAGACATGCTGCGCGTCCTGCGAGGAATCGAGCCAGGAGCTGTGAGTCATTTGCCGCCGCTGCATTTTGTTCCATATTGTTGAGCAACAACAGGCACTGCTCGAATTCTGAAAGCTGATAATGCAGTGAGAACACCAGATACAGTACTTCGTTAACGGCAGCCTGATTCCCCGGGTGAGTTGAGTACTCCCGGAGCGCCAAATGAAAGCACTCAGCCGCAGCGTTCTTCTCATCGGCATAGAGGTGGACTTCACCCGAGACATGCGCAGCCCGAGCTCTCGCAAATTCGGTTTCGGAAGATCGTGGAGCAGCCTTGAGAATCGGAAGCGAACAGTTCGCCGCATCGGCCGCTTTTTGCCGTTCCCCCTCCAGTAACGAGTTCAATTCGCGGCGCTCAGTTTCCGTGGTACACGGATCGCTCGCTCGCTGCTCCCATTGCTCGTAACGCCGCCAGTGCGCATAGGCCAGGTGTGCGCAGGCTGCAGCGCGGTGAAGATCCTCCGGACCACAGGAACTGACATGACGGACCGACTCCTCCAGCCAGCGGATCGCTGCCGTCATGTCGTTGCGGTGAATCGCTGACAGACCGCTTTCAAACCACGTTCGCCACAACGTGGGTGAAACCGCGTCCACAGCCGCTTGAACAACGACTCCGTCCATCAGGGACCTCCCTGTGTTGTCGCGGCGGCCGTGGCAGCAACCGGTGATTCCACCGGAACTTCGGTGCTCGCCCCAGGGACCACTGTAGTCTCAGGAGCAGCGGATGCTGGATTGACCTGCACAGACGCATCGGGCGAGACAGGAACGACAGGATTTGGGTTATCGCCAGCCTGCGTTTTGCCATGGGACTCCAGTTCGTTCCGAATGATCTCACGAACCATCTTGTCATCCGGCTTTGCAGGCGATGTCCCCTGAGCGTCGGCCAGCTTCTTGATCAGGGCCTCCCGGAATTCCGGAGTTTCCATCACATGCAGGATTCGCTCGGAGATCATCGCATCCAGTTCCTCAACCGGACTCAGTTTCTTTTCTGCGTTCTGAGGACTGACCGAAGTCAAAATGGGCTCGGTCCCCAGTGAGTCGGCAGGTTCAGAGAAACGTATCCGCGGTCTGGCTTCGGGAATCGAAAACAGATCAAACTCTTCATTGGAATTGGCGGCGACGTAGTGATCGCCGTTCAACACGCGGTTCGCCAGGGCTTTCCATGGAACGCGTGTCTTCACCGTATCCACAGCAACAACTGCAAACACCACATAGGCCAGCGTCGTCACGATTTCGCGTGGTGCTGTGAATTTGGCACGGTCCGACATCCATTCGGTGATGCGAGCCGGTAGATTCCAGAGTGTTGGGATGCGTTCTTCGCGCAGCACGCGCTGAAATTCGGCAACTTTGATGTCAAGAACCTGTGCAAGGTCCGGATTCTTTCTTGCCAGGCGGCCCAGTCGCTTCATCGATCGCGAACGAACACCTCCATTCAGAAGGCAATAGTGAATCTCTGATGCAAAGAGTGCCACGTCGTTTACCAGGTCATCGTCTGAATATTCCATAAGTCGCCTCTTAAGTACGTGATTTCGAATCGAAGTGATTCAGTCGATTCAGGCAAGACGAGTGCGAGATCGATCGTCGGACATCAGCGTCCGTTCAAACTCCGTCGCCAGTTCATAATCAGCACGCGCATCCGCCTCCACGACAGCACGCTCCGATGCCGACAGACGCAGACACCGATCGACTTTGGCGAAGTACTTGTCGAAGGAATCCTCGAGAATCTCGCTCAACAGCAGCGCCGATCGGTACTTCCGGTACCGATCAGATTGCAACTCCTTCGCCTGATTCAAATGCCTCGCAAAGATGCGACGAGTCAGATCGTGCGGTGAGGCGAAATAGCCCTTGAGGGCTTTAGCGCCTTCACCAGAAAGGAGCGAAACGGCGGTTGCCACTGGAGGCGTGCTAATCGGAGGACGAAAAAAGGCCGGAGTAGCTGCTTCCGCGGCAGGTGCTGGTTGCACTACAGCGCTTGGCCTTGGCAAGTCCTGGAGCGTTTTTCCATTCCAACAGAAGTCAACATCGACCCGTTTGTCCGTGAATGTCACTCTTGCGAGTGGCGCGAATGAGTGCCCACCGGCAAGAGGTAGAGGCCGCTCTTCGACAGCTGCTTTTGCAATGTACTCGGGCCAAAATCCATCAGACGTCGTTGCCGAGGTTCGAATCAGCCAATAGTCCCCTGACGAGTACCAGCAATCCGGTGTGAATTGGACTTGGATTCCGTGTTCAAGTTCAAGCCAGATTGAGTTCTTTTCGCCAACGACGGCAAGCGCAACTCCGTCTTCGGTTAGTGCGAGCTTGCCATCAGCGAGCAGTGTACTAACGAACTGCGTTTGCTGTGATTCTGGTACTTTCCGAAATTCGACTCCAAACTGGTTCCAACGTCGGAGAGACAACGACGACGGGCCATCCGAAGGAGGAGCGTCCGTGAGCAAGAGTTCTGGATCATTAGCATAGGGATCTACCTTCGACAGCGCAGGTTCAAGAGTCAGTTTTCCACGGTCATTGGCACGAACAGAGGGCAGTCTTCTCCCATCGTTCACATTTCGCCCGAGGGCGTCGAGGAGTTCCACACGATCGCCAGGAACGAAGGACTGACTCACTCTTTTTGCTTGCGGACGCACTGTGACGATATCCGCGGGATTTGTTTCGGCAATTGACACTAGCGATGCACCATTCTCTCGCGACCATTTGAAGGTCATACACTCCGCACACGAAGCCCCTAGGTTCTCTCCTTGCACCAATTTGTACGGAACACCGGATTGGTGCACTTCGATTCGATACAAGGCTTCTTGCGCTGAGTTCCCTTGAGAGACCATTGATTCACACGCTGAGTTTGGTGTGGAGGTTCCCGGGCGCTTGCGGATGTGGATTGTTTTCGAATCATTCGCCGTTGTACACGAGGACCAAGTGTTTCCATCACAGTCAATGTCAGTACATTCACTGCATTTCGGCTTTTCCTTATCTTCTTTCTGCGGCGCTGCGATTTGTCGTGCTCGGACGGCCCAACTGACATGTCCCCGCAAAGATGTATCGCTCCAGTTCAATGACGGCTCGAAGAGGGAATTCTCCTCGATCGCGGAAATGGTCTGTTCCCAAGCCTCGAGGTAAACGAGCCATTTCGTGCCGCTGTCCTTCTTCAATTTCTCCACATACTTGGTGATCCGCTCCGTAATGCCTTGCTCGTTGTCCTTGTCGGGGCAGAACCGACAAAGAAGGCCATTGACGTAGTATGAACCACCCGTGATCTTTACTGATTTGAGGTTATTGCCGTCGACCGTAATCAGAGGAAGGAACCCGCCGTCGAATGTCCCATGATCACGACGGAGCAGCGAACGAGCGAGATTCCATTCGCGACCTAACAGAATTGATACCGCTCATTCCAATCCGCATCCAGCAACGGCCGGCCCTGTTGCATCAGCACTCGAGTGTAGTGCTTGCTGGGGTCGAAGAGTCTCTTGAAAAATCGCCGAACATAGTTGGGCTCCGTGAGGAACGTGTGTGTTTACGCAACACGCTGAGTAAGTTTGTTCAGTAAGCGGTACGGCGCGAGCCGTCCGGTGTCGAAGAGAACGCAAGGATTGCACCTTGACCCCAATTGCCGACACCGGAGGGCTTGCGCCCTTCCGCTTTATGACTTAGTGTTGTGTTGAACTCCTGAAACGGCCGAAGTCTGCTAGGTGCAGATCGTCGGCATACAAAATGGCCGATTGCATGTCGGCCGGTGTGTATTCCTGAAGTCGTGACCGCAGCGCTGCATCGCGCTGAGGCCGGAAGAGATCATGAAAGGCGCCTAATTCCGACTGATCTTCCGAGCCACCAAGAATGTGCTCGTCACAGTCCAAAGCCAATTCACCGTACCCAGGTTGCCCATAGCTTTGGCTAACGAACCCTGGCCCGTCGACTTTAGGATTGTTGACCGCTGTTGTCTGCCCGCAACCGGTTGAGCAAGTTGTGTCTTTCGTCGTCGGTTCCGGAAGACACTTGAATCGAGGTGGCGTGCGGATGACTTGACAGGAATCAGCGTCCGTTGAGTTCGACAACGTCGCCCCAATCTTCCTGTCATATGCTGCATTGAGCGAATTGAGGAGTTTTCTGGCCGCTTCAAACTCGACCATTCTCCCAACACTCAAATTGCGTGTGAGGTCCTCGGCAGTTGGTACATAGCAAAACCGCATATAGCCATGACCACGACGTTGAACATGAACGATGCCGGTGAAGAGGCTGTCCTCGGCGCTGGAGATTTGCTGAACACATACATTGCCGAAGACCGTCGATCGCTGGATCCGGAGATCGACGTGCGCCGGGTTACAGCAATTCGAGTAGATCGCACACAGCCCGTGGGCGGTCTCGACGATGGAGTCAGAGATGGAAAGCGATACGGGATCCAGTGGGCATAGCTTGTTTTTGGCAAGCTTTGCAGAATCTGTGCTACAGCAGTTCATGCAGCCTGCATGTTCTATATTCATCGTTCCCGCAATCGAATGCCGAAGGTCGACATGGCCAAGCTTTACCTTCATGCTGATACTCGCATGACTTCCGCAGCCGCCAATCTTTCCGCCCGGAACGAATGTAGAATGTCGCACATGGAGTTGTGCCGCCTCCAACGATGGAGCGACGGAGTGATCCGTTCCGGAATCACCACACGGCCCGCAGCCATGCGATACGATTTGTCGTTGTTGGTCTTTCTTTTCCTCCGAGTCTGGTATTGATTCGAGTTGCATCGTGACACCGTTAATCAGCAGTCCATCGAGTACCAGAATGCTCCCCGAGCCCATTTGAATCCTCCACGGATCAGGGCAGCTGTTCTGGAAGTCTGAACGACTGAGCAGCAGATGAGGCCAGGCTCCTCGAGCGGCACGAATAATGAGCGTCTTGCCGTCAGCAATTCGAAGTGTTTCTTTGGCAGGGATCTGAAACGTGTCGCTCTCCGAGATCTCCACACACAGATCTTCCTGCACAATCCAGTGCGCAACACGGGGGTCTGTGCACGGTTGTGAGGTCACATCATCCCCATTCAGCTTCAATACGGATTCAGATGAAACAGCCCTGCAGTTCGCATTCGCAGATCGAAGGACCGCCATTGATTCCAGTTGCGTCCAAACTTCATCCAGCAGACTGGGAATCACTCCACCGTTGCAACAATCCTCGCTTCGCACTCGCACAACGGTTGCGTCCGGCTTGCGCATAACCTCGCGTTCATATTCGCCTCCGCCCATTTCGGCCGTGGCGGCGTAGTGGTAGGACACTCGGATTTCGCATTGTTCCGCCTTGCAGCTTCGAAGGAGCAGGCCACGTTCCGGATCGACAGCGACACAGTCACAGGACAGTTCGGAAGAAAGCTTCGACATCGCTTCTTCTGTCAGATCAGCGACAACGACTTGATCGCCGGGTACCAGAGTCCAATCCTGAGTTCCTGCTTTGCGAGTGTAAATCGCAAGGCTTTTGGGTTCGGCACCGCCGAGTCCGTAGAATGCGTCGCTCGCATGACCGTGCTCGTCGGCCAGAAGATGGCGATAGAGCGGCACAGGAAGATTGGCTTCTTCGGCAATGTGCAGCTCGTCGGTCTCTCTGACCGGCCGAACATACAACGGAGCGCTGATACCCGCTCGATGGAACGTGTAGTAGGGGACTTCCTTGCCTGCGTCTTGTGGTTTGCAGCAGGTCCGACAGGGGCAGACCATCGTGGCCGAAAAAATCTTTCGACGCCAAACGAACAGGCCGACTTTCTTCGGATGATACCAGCCGACTCCCGGCAACGATTGAATGGCTCGCACGTCAACCGTATGGGCCACCTTATCAAAAGGTGTGTTGACTTGACGATGAGTGTCCTTCTCTCGCACGCTGAACGTACGCCCCATGTTCGGCTGGGGATGCTTCACATTCTGGAAGAATGAAATCAGCCGTGAAGACTCAACAGCGCGTGCCGACCAGCCGGACGCATCATGGGCCATGTCTTCCAGGACCGACAATGTTCCTTTGCGTCGACGGCGGCGGACCAGATTGGCGATCTCGCGGCGAGGATACAGGAAGCGATTCAGCAACTGGCCACGCGGAGTGATCGCGTCGGCCGGTTCACCGGCTGCTCCGCTGCGACGGAATCCGACAAGATCTCCCAGATACGGCACAACCCAGTCGTCGCTGGTTTCGATAAACCAGTTGTCGTAGAGCCGTTCGATGTCTTCATGAATCTGCTGAGTCTGCTCACCGATGATCTGCAGAAACGCACGCAGAGCTTCTCCGTTCTCCGCATCACGAATCTGATGAACCGCCGGCAACAGTTTGTAGAGCTGATCAGGCCACGACGTCATGGGATCAACTCCAGAATGAGTGTGTCGGGGATGTCAGGCGTGAGATAGCAGAGTTCTGCGGGACGCAACTCTGCTTCCATCTGAGCCAGACTCACGTGGATACGGGAAACTCGTTGCAGTTTTTGGAGCCGAGTCGCCAGATCACTGACCTCATTCTGCCGCACCGCATCGAAGTTATCGACATCGACGTACGAAACCCCTTCGATGCTCTGCATTGTTGCAATCGCATCGCTCAGCAGGACATCTTGTCCCAGGTCGCGGCGGTCGTAGTGGAACTGGTCCAGAAGAGCCGTTCGAATCTTTGGCTGGACGTGCTGCCATTCGTAGCGGCGATCAATCTTGATTTTTGCCACGATGATCAACAGCGATGCCTCGCGTGGATGCAATTCAAACGACTGAGACGGATCGCCAAAGATTCCAAATGCATGCATCAGGTTGCTGAAGATCGGGTTGTCCGCATCCAGCGGCTCCGGATCAAGCCCGCAATCGTCACATGCACGGTGCCCTGAATCATCGAGGCACTGGCCTTTCCGATGCCAGCATAGGTTCTGGCGAAGTCTTCGTAGTCCTGGACCGAGACCAGTCGATCCATGGCGGTCACGGCCAGTGGAGCATGCTCCCGAGCCAGCTCCGCGATTCCGGATCTGCCCCGCCTTTGGCCGCCAACGGGTTATTGACCTTCTTGACCCCAGCGGAGCCCCCAGCAACTGGTTGATTTGTCCGCCTGCAACATTCCCTTTGCGACCCAGGCCAGTCCGATACTCCGCCCGAATATTCTCCAGCCCCGTCGGCAGCGAGCCCCATTCACACCGTCGCCGAATACAACAGACATCTGCTCAGCATCATTCGTCTGCGAGACAAACGCCTCCTGCTGTTCTGTAGCCTCTCGTAAACTCTCTTCTTCGTCCCATTCAACGTCGTTGACCTTAACCACGAGCGTACTCTGAATCCCCCGCTCATTCGGCGTCACAATCTGCGACACTTCCGGTCGTTTTGGTAGGAATTTCTGAAAATCTTTTGCTCCATCGCCGCTTCCCAACACTTCAGGCTGGGTCTCACCATGAGTGCCTTCGACAACGTTGGCGTAGATACGAACTGAATCACGCTTGAACGAATAGCTCGGCTGCCGATCAAGCCGAATCGTCGTTCGAAAAGAATCTCCAAACAGGGTTGGTTCGATGGAGTGGTCGACATCGGTAATGGTGAAGCTTTCAGACACGGGTTGCAGACTGTCCGGTGGGAATAATGGGGTGGCCGCTGATGATGACTGGCTTGCTGCTGGAAAGCCCTTCGAGCAGGGCATCGCATTCGATCTGCACCGAGGGTTCGAGACCGTCGGCTTCAGGTGTGTCAGCCAGCGACAACATTTCAGCGTCACACAAAACGCGGGTGTTGCGGATAACGTCTGCGAACTCAGACGGAGTGGCTTGATTGCGATTGGCGGGCCACCACACGTTCGTGAGCCGGAGCTCAGAAGCATTCCCCTTGACCCCATATGCAGTTCGAGGTCGCGTCCTTGAATTCTCCACAGTGAACACCTTGGGTTCGTCACGCCCTACAACTCCGGGCAAACGAAGTCCAATAACAGAACCCGGGCCAGTGAGCTGAAAGTCACCGTCGATAAACATCCGTTGGAGATCCGCGGTGTCATCCGGAGTCGGCGCAAGACTGGCGAGGGATGTTCCCATTGTCTCGTTCACTGACTTCTCGGCTTCGTCGGTGTTTGGATGGGATGTCCCGGTCTCCGCCTTGATGCAGGGAACCTTTGTTTTGAGGTTCGCTGTGATTGCTGCTGCGATTGCGGAACCATCCGAGGCATTCCATCCAAAAAGATTCGCCTGCGACCGAAACGCGAATACCTTGGGCTCTGTCACTGGCGCACCGATGCGACTGCTTCGTAGGATGTCGTAAAGAAACGCCTGCCGAGAACTGTCAAGGGTGCTTGTGAGTTGAGCCAGTAAGTCGGACGTTGAGGTAAATAGAGTCAACAAGTCGGTCACCAAGCTCTGGCGTGCGGACTCGCTCGCGCGGCGAAGCTCATCCAACGTGTTGATCGCTTTCTGAAGGGTGTCAAACGTCGGCTTGGTCGCCTCCCGGTCGAATCGCAACGGTTGAATTCGTCTCAGAAGCGAGCCCAATTCATCAAGAATCGTCTTAAGTGAGCTGCGTCGAAAATCGGTGCAGACAGCAAGAGCCGCCTTCAAATTCTTTTCAGGTTGCGTGTTCGCAGGGGCTGGTGATGCCGTGTGATCTATCTGAGCCTCTATGAGGTTTCTAAAACAGTCGATCTGATAGCAACGTGTCTTATTGCAACAATCATTAACGGATGGTGCTCGCGGTGTAAGTTCATTTTGGCGCCGCGTGAATTCATCAATCATTGCTGTTAGCCACCCCTTCACGGACTTAACGATTTCCATTTCTTCCGCAGGAATTCCGGAAGTGGCTTGAAACGCCGCGTCTGATCGCTTGATGCTACCGATCGCATCGCCAAGAAAGGTGACTCTCCTCGAAGTCATCGCCGACATGATCGATTGGCGCAAGTTGGTCAGTTTAGTTTGCAGATCCGCCGCACGCTTCAACAGATCGTTGCTGGTAGTACGCAGTGCGCCATCGAATTGAATGATCGAGTCCACCAAACTTACCAAGACTTCAATTGAGTTCCCGGCAGAGCCTAGCTGCTCGAGTCGGGTGATTTCGGTATCGATTACTGCGTCGAGATATCTATCCCCTTCTGCAAGTCGTCTCACAGGACCCGGCGACTGACCGGCTTGAAGGGACTGTCGCGCCACAGTCAAGATCCCATCAACATCCGTCTTTGCGGCAACTACCCGCCCCGCAATTTTGTCGCGGAATTGTGTTAGGCGTCTTTTCCATAGTTCGTTGTCCGAAATGGGCAGCTGTCCTGCCGCCTCCTTTACTGCTTTTGCGGTCGTGGACAGGCATTTTTCATTAACTTTGCTGACAAGGCAATCAGGCGAAGTGTGAATCGCCTTGTTCGCCGCTTGGGCCTCCGCTGACCAGAGCTTTGATTGGAAGTTCTGCTTCACCGTCGTAACTGTCGAACCGGAGACGGCGGCAAGGGCATGCAGTGATGCCAACCCGCGAACGATCGCTCGCTCTTCTCCTTCGTCAGGCGCACAACAAATCAAGTCAATCGTCCCACTCGCGATACAGTGATCTGCATTCAGTTGGCTTTGGTCATCGAAGACTTCGATTACCGCCGCAACAGCGCCAGCCGTAGTCGGTGCCTGATAGGCGAGTGATCCAAGCATCAAGCTGAAGGCAGAGAACAACACGTCTTGTGGCATCATCTCTTGGAGAATGATGAAGCTTGGTCCCGAACCGGTCACTTTGAAATTGGAAGTCCCGGGTAGGGAAAGTGTTCCGACATCCGTCGATGAATCGAGTCTCGTCAGGGTGACGCGCGCGGCATACTTCGCTTTTGCAGGTGTAGACAAGTCCGTTTCAACGCTGATGTTTAGTGAGGTAGGACCACTCGAGAGGGGGGGCTGGACATTTTGCAGGACCATCGACTTTTCAACTTTTAGGTGGAACTGACGT
The DNA here is from genome assembly GCA_046349695.1 of Planctomycetaceae bacterium. GTDB lineage: Bacteria > Planctomycetota > Planctomycetia > Planctomycetales > Planctomycetaceae > SXXK01. The sequence goes on from JAXMBV010000049.1 coordinate 16,257, forward strand.
GAACCTGTCCTTCGCACCACAATTGCGACGGGACTCCCAGCCACCTGAAGTTCCAAAAGCAGATCGCGATCATTGGAATCACCTGCCGTGAGATTCTTGATCGCCCGCAGCAGCGACACACTGGTCGGCAAATCTTGCGGTGAGGCTTTGGGCGTAACTTTCGGACTTGTCCAATCAAAGTCAGGGTCCGAGAGCGTGAAGTTAGGCGTCGTTCCCCTCAGCACGGTCACCTTTGCCTCAAGCGGGGTGAAAGTAATCCCATTGGCTACGGCCTCCAGCGAAGTGAATGGCTTGTCTGTTGCAGCCACAATTTCTGGTGACGTCGCCCAACAGGAGACGGAAGTACCGGGGAACACCAGTTCGCGGACTTGCTGCTCCAGCGTCACGAGAACTTTTGGAATGGTTGGCGCAGTCGCGCTATTCAAAAGCGTATCGACCTGTGTGAGACGGTCATCTTCGGACTTCAACGCGTTGATATCATTCGTCAGATTCTGTGCGAAGGCAGTGGCGGCCGCGTCAAGATTCAACAATGTACTTAGACAGGGAGTACCCGATTGATCTGTCCCCACGAGATTTTTCACACGTTTCGAGAACTCGTCAGCCAGCTTGCCAATGTCACCGGTCGCACTGAGCCGCACGCAAACTAGCCTTTGGAACTCAATATCCACCTGAAGCAGACTGCCTCGCTTTTTGGGGTCTGAGATCACGTCGGCAAAATGCTGGCTGATCATCTGCCTCGTCGTTTCCGCTTGGGGGGGCGACTGCAGATTACCAAACTCCGTGATTGCTTTCCGTATCTCCTCCAACAACTTCTTTGGCGCGAGTTCATCCAACTGAAGGGTAACAGTTGTTCGTTGGTTCTTCTGATCATCATCCACGGAGGCGATTCGCTTTAAGACCGGTTCCTGCGCTGGATCATAGAAAACGCACAGGTAGTCGTTTCGACTGAGTCTCAGGCCATTTCCCTTGAAGTACAGCTTTTCCAAGTCATGCACCGTACTTGGGTCGATTCTCTGGGGTCGTGACATTCGAGGTCGAATCTCGTTCCAATTCACTCTGGCAATGAGTCCCCTCGACGTCTCAAACGTCTGCGGTTCCTCCTTTGTCCCCGGGGCTGGAGTGCTTTTGACAGCCGTGCCTTTGGGGATGAGGATGGGCGTGTTGGATTGGGTTGTCGGGGCGGCGTTGCCGAAGGGGATGGTGGTGTTGGTGTCTTCGACTTCGAAGGCGAGGTAGACGGTAGACGAGACTCCCGGGCGCAGGCGGTAGCCGGTGAGGCGGGCGAGTTCCTGGATGGAACGGCGTTCCTGGGCGGTCCTCAAAAAGCCCTCATTGGCGATGCGTTCCTGATATAACGTCAGCACGTCCGCAACGACGGACCAGGCGTCCAGCATCGCGATGGCCGGGTCGTTCTTTTCTCGCGTCGTGAGCCAGTCGCGAAGTGGATGCTCCGTCTTCGAGGGTGACTTCGCCTTCCGATTGCGACGCTGCTGAACACGCTGGTTGACGCTCAGTGACAGTTCGGCCAGTTCTTCTGCCGTGAGCGTACTAATGCGGGCCAGCAGACTTTCGAAGAACGATGATTGAGTGCCAATGCGGTACTTCAATGCATCAAGGCCAGGTCGGTTGTAAACCGGTCGAGGCGTGATGACCTGAATTCCATCGCAGGGTAGACAGTTCTTTGCGTGATCAGTCATGACAGAACCTCCCATCGTGCGTTAGTTCGTCGTGATCGTTGGCTTTTGTAGGTCCTGCCTGCCGGGCAGGACTTCGCGGCTCGCCGCGACATGGGCGGATGGGGAAACTCCCGGACGATGCGGATACGTGGCAGCGGAGCGTCGGACCGCAGCGATCGCGATTGGGGTTCGCCTGACGGCGAAAGTCCTTTCCGGCAGAAAGGACCTACGGAATGCAATCCTCTTGGACAGTGAGAATCGACTGCTCATGTGCGTTTTCATCGCGAGCCCTCCATCTTCAGGCGGAAGACAGCAGCTTCGGGGCGGAGTGGGTCGTTGTCGAGTCGTGGGATTTCCAAAGCTCCGAACAACATCACACCGTTCTCGCGCTCGCCCTGATCTCCCTGGCCTTTCTTCTCGAACACTGTGATGTCGATGTTCTCGACGCCCGCAACGTTCTTCGCCTCGGCAATGATCTGGCTTATCGAAAGAGAATCGCCAAAACCAAAATTGTCAGGATGAAAGAAGCCGCGAGATCCATCGCCCAGAGTGCTCGAACTGAAGCGATCCAGGAGTTCCTGTCGAACATGGGCCGACAGATGATTGCTGCGCACACAAACAACCATTTCGATTTCCAGGCCAACGTACCGTGGCAAATCCACCTTCAGCAGATGACCAATCCGACGATACTGGTTCAGCGTCGATTCGATCCTCTTCACCAGTGCCGCGGGATTCGTTACAGACGACCTGGGATCCACCGCAACAGACACTTCGTACCAGGTGCCCATCCAGTTCAGCATCGCCCGAGCCTGTTGGATCTCATCCGCGAATTCTCGCATGGCAATGGCCGCGTAGTCGTCGGCAATGATCGCTCGCCGGAGTTTCTTGTATTGCGAGGGAGCATGAACGCGTGCGTGATCCAGCGATTCCGGTTCCTGGCCTCCCGTCGCGGGCAGCGGATTGCGAACACTCTTGATTCCGGCAGGTTGAGTCGTTCGAAAGACCAGATGGCGAATTCGATCGGCCCCCACATTGCCTGCCGTTCCATTTCCGACACGGTATGTCACATAAAATGAGGTTCCGGCGACGGGACGTCGGCCGAGATCGTCATCGCCAAATCTCAGATGCGTATGCCGATCATTGGTGACTTCAACGACAACGTCCTGGTCTTCTGAATCACTGTCCAGCAGATGCTGCTTGACAGTCCACGTAACGGCTGCCTGAAGAGCGGCAGCAAATTGCTGCGCTTCGCGACGATGTTTTCGATCGATCGACCCATCTCCTCCTGCCACGATCTCAGCAGTTCCGCAGGACCTGCTGCCAGGGCCGGGTTGTTTCGACAGAATCATGTTCGCGACGAGTCTCCGAAGAGTCTGATCCGTGCGAACGTCCTGCAGGAACCGCGCGGCATGGGGTGGCAGCATGCTTTCCAGCCGCTGCATTTCTTCGGAATCAAACGCCTGCAAACGCTGCACGATTCGCAGCGGATCGTCAAGATCACTGAGGGTCATGAGTGTTGGGGGTGGCACGTCGTCATCACGGAACGAATCATCTGGTTCCGTTGCCACCGGGAACCCATGGACCGTGAGTGCTGGTATGGCTTTGTGAGGTTCCTGAACGAGCAGGGCGGTGGCAGTGGCGCATGCGGTCACTGGCTGTGCAAATGTCAGATCCACATCATGCAGCACCGGACGAAACAGTTCGGATCGTGATGGTGTTGGCAGAGCTACCTCGTCCAGCCATGAGTCCCCGCATTGTTCTCGCCGCATGATCGGCATCGGTTCGCCGATCCACTCGGGGTCCAGCGTTCTCCCATGATCGACCAGCAACACGTTGCCTCGTGCCACGCTCACGTCGTTGCGAAGTGGACACCCGTCTTCGACAGGCCCGATCGAGGAAATGCAAAGCGGAAACCGCAGAGCATCTGATTGATCCCACTCGATTTCCACCAGCCGAACTCGCGAGACCGGATCGACGCTGAAGCTGACTCGCGTGAGTCGAACGGCCTGACGATGCTGCGGATTCGCATCGGCCGGATTGTGTGTCTTTGGGCCGATCTTCTCTTCAAAGATCAGGATGTCACCAACCGACAGATGACGAAGATTCCAGCCCTGTCGTCCGTTTGTGTTCAGATCGATATCGTCAAGATACGCCAGAACGTAGGGACTGAGCTTCGTTTTCATCTGTGAAGATGCAACAGTTGCCGAGTCTGCCTCATACAACTCAGTCGGCGAGAGTGCTGGAACGATGAATTCCTGCACAGTGGCCCCGTTGCAGGAGGGATCGTCACACAGGACGGCACTCGTTGCACCGACCGGAAGATGACATTCCGACTGATCCCAGGTGTAGAACCGCATCTCGTTCTGACCAGGATGCAGTTCGATCAGCGAATCGTCCATGCGAGAAAAGAAGTCGCTGAAGACGGTGGTGAGGATACGAGTATTTTCCTCGACAGTCGTCGCTCCCGTGGCAAGATATGCCGACAGCTTACTTCTAACAGGATCTCCTTCAACGAAACTCGAGGGCACCACTGCATGAAGGCAGTATTGTTGCAGGATCCGGTTGAGCATTCTCAGAAGATTGTCAGCCAGCGGCTCGGGAGGCCGTCCGTCCGCAGTCTTAACGTACTCCAGAATCTGAGTCCTTAACTCGTCTGGCAGATGGTGCCAAATGAAATTGGCAACTTCTTTTACGTATTTTGAATCGGTTGGCCTATCGCTGAGCACCAGGGCCGCCATCAATCCCACAACGTTCTTCAAGTCATTGCACGTCAGCGTTCGACATCGTGGTTCCCAGCGGACGATCTCGAACGGCTGCACAGAATTCGGAGGCAGCGTTTCCAGATCTGCGGGGCTCAACACCGCCTGATTCTTGAGCCGAGGGTCCGGGTGCTGAGTCACGAAGTAGACATCATCCGGATCCAGAATCACCGATCGCTGCCCACGACGTTCAGATGCATGAACGTTCGGGCATTGCAGCCTTCGTGAAGCTGATAGTCGACGAGTCTGGCATGACGTTTGACCGAGATGCGCTGGCGAGCGGTATTCAGGTACGCCTCCGTCGCCACGGCATCCTGATAATACGCCAGGTTGTCACCGACGTAGGCAAACAATTCGACCAGCGTGATGCCGATGTCCGGAACGTGGCGTTCCTTCCAGCCGGGAACCGTCTGAGCCAGGCGATCCAGCAGCATCTGGCGAAAGCTGGCATAGTCGCGAGCCAGATAATTGATTCTGGCATCCTCGGGAGCACAGTGTTGGCCGGTGGGCTTCCGCTTCGGATCGATGTCGACCACTTTGCCATGGGCTGTGAAGCGAAATCGAGCATACTGGGGATCGATGTCCCGCGGTCGGCGAATGGTGAGGATGTACTCGGCGCCGTCGCAAAGTGTGGATTCAGTTGTCAAGATCACTGAGTTTGGGCAAGCACCCACTTTTGCGAAGCACTGAACCCGCATCGACTTCCGAAGCATCGGACTGTAAAGCTCAAATTCAGACGCCCGAAGTTGATCGGGAACCTGACAGAGGAAATACACTCGCAATTCGTTCTTGCCGCAGGAGGACGGCTCGAACTCGACAAATTCAATCCCGTTGAATTTGCTTTCCTGTCGCAACTTGTCGCGTCGCTGCGAGGTGTTGCATGTCAGAGCGTCGTCAGTCATCAGACCACGCTCCTTTCGAAGGTCTCCGTCCGCTGTTCACTCGTGCGAACCAGAGCATACTTGACCGTCACGATCAGCTTGGAATCGATATTGTCGACCGCCAGATCTCGGACATCGATCACGTCACCCAGCCAGCGCTGCAGTGAACCATGAACATTCGCCTGCAATGCCGCCGCAAGCGCATCGCTGTTGGGAGCGAAGACCAGTTGCAACAGACCACTGCCGAAATCCGGCCGGTTGACTCGTTCGCCCGGATTCGTAAACAGCACTTGCTCAATCATCTGACGCACATGCGCAGCGTCATCCGCTGCCGCCGTGCGGCCGAAGTTGTCAAAGCTGAATGGAAACCGGATTTGCATGGGAAGAGTTCAGTTTTCAGTGTTCAGTTTTCAGTCTGTGGGTCGTGTCGGACGACGGTCAGCGAATCGGCTTTCCGCTCTCGGCTTTCCGCTTTCCTACATTTCATGCTCCAATCACTTTCTGTTGCGTCGATGTCACCAGCAACGGAACTCCGTTCGGTGTCGTAATTGCCTGGCTGTCCATCAGCAGCACCGGCTCACCTCCTGCAAAGACTTTCATGGCCGCTGATGTCCATTGAGCGGTCAGGCACGGTTGAGGCGTCGTGCCGTTCGTAAAAGGGCATCCTGCAATGACATACTGTTTGGGCATCGTCGTGATCGGCATGCCGCTGACGAGCACCTTGGGGTTTGGTGTCGTTGGCGTTGCCATGCCCTGATGAGCACACTGCACGGTTGCGTTGAGATGAAGAAAGAATCCAGGCATAAATCACGTCTACTTCAGAATGGTCAGGTTCGTACCGTTAATCGCAACCACGTTCGCATCGATCTGAATCGTGGGTCCGATCATCTTGATGGACGCTCCGAGTCCATTATCCAGTTCGATTCCCACATCCGTGACCGTGATCTTTGCTCCTGTTCGAATCTTGATGATCACTCCTCCCTTGACCGGCGTGTCATCAATCACCACGCAGTTCTGAGTCGGAGTCTGCAGTGTGATAGACTGAAACAGCGGATTGACCGTGGGGGCCTGTTTCGGCGCTTCGAAACCGGCTCCGATGAAGCAACCTGTCCAGATCGGATAGTCGATGTCGCCTTGTTCGAACTCGACCCAGACCCCTGTCTTTGGAGGCGGCACGGCAAACATGCCGTGCTGGATACCACCGACCGGTGTGCACATCATGGCCCAGGAAGCCAATGGTCCCGGCATAATCTGTGGCACGAGGACCTGTACTCGCCCCTGGCCTTTGGGATCGACGTTATTCACGACCGTGCCGCGGTACTTGCCGTAATATCGCGGCTTCGATGTGTCGACCTGACCTCCGATGGATCCTCTGGATGCTTCTGTAATCATACGGGTACCCTCGGAACAGTGGAGACCAGTCCGTTGCGGCTGAGTTCAAAACTTTGCTTGTACGATCCACGCTGAATCTGATGCGTCACGCTGCGAACGTAGTACAGTCCATCGAACGCCGGGCCAGCTCCCCGAACCCCAACAAGTCGGCGTGCCTTCAACGGGCGGCCATAGCGAGACACATCCAGTGAGCCACTGGCGGTGACTGCGTCTGCCGATTTGGAGGCCTGTGCCAGTCCTCTCAGCAAAGCCTTCGTCGGCGTGAGCTTGGACGTATCTTCAACTTCCACGAACGACTTGGGGATCGGCGGAATCAGCCCCAGTGGAGGATTCAGAACACTGATGTCAGTTGGGATCGGAATCGGGATTGGCAACTTCGAAATGGGCTCATGCACCGTCACATACGGCATGACTCGCCCTTCGCTGTTGAATCGGAAATTCAGGGACTCACAATTTGTGTGAGCATCCATATTGATATTCAAAGCTGGCTGCGGAATTCCGGTCTTAATTTCCGGTCCCCAGTAGGCACGGCTGGTCAGCGGCACCGGTCCCGGTTCGATATAGAACACATGGCCGACGTTGCTGGCCAGCAATCGCAGGTAACACAGGTCCGTGCCCTGTTGCAGAGGAATCGTGTCCAGCGGGCTTTCCGCATCCTGAAGGAACGGCGGCACAATGATCGGAAGAACGCCCAGCGCAAGATACTTGGCAAGGATCACGGCCACTCGGGCAGCCGACGGCATCGCAGGGTAGGGGATGCCACTCAACTGCTGATAGTCCATCACGCGCGTCAGGTCTTCACCCATGATCTTCAGCGTCGAATAGCCATTGGAACCGGGTTGAATTTCATGCTGCGTCATCACCCCATCGATCAGCACTTCCGGAACACCGTTGATCGTAGCAACCAGCACCACGCGGATCATCGGAGGCATCGCTCTGCCAGCCAGCAGGAAGATCGTCTGCAACGGCGAATTGTTCGTGAGCGTGAAGCTCAGCGAAAAACCGCTGGGACCGGAAGTCGTGTTGGTCACTTCCACGGATGTCAGCGCGTCGAGCACCATCCGTGGCACCGGAACGGGCACGGCAGGGCCAACCATCAATGTCAGGTGTATGCCTTTAAGCATGGGGCATCCCCGGAATACCTTCGGGCAGAGTGATACGAATGTGGCGTCCAACTTCAGACGTCAGTTCAATTGGGTTGAGCACATTGTTTGCATCGGCCAGACGCCAGAACTGTTCGGGATCTCCCATGTAATGAGCCGCCAGGTTGTCGGGACGATCACCTTCGCTGACGGCATGTTCGCGGAGTGTTTCAAATCGCTCGGGCTGTGGAACGAAGCGACGAGCGACATAGGCGACTTCTCGTCCGTCTGGCAGTTTTAGTTTCAGAATCTCCAGCCCGGAGTAGCGACTGTTCTGAGCGAACGCGGTGGCTCGAAGATCCGTCGGCAGGGTAAACGCACTGAAAGCGATTCATAGAGGCAGCCTTTCGATTCCAAGCGATCCCAGTTCTCCGAGACCAAACATCTGAGACAGCTCTTCTTTGCGTTTGTGATAGTGCATAAGAACTGCCCACCTCGATGCTGGAAGCCCAAGTCATCGACGGTGAGAACTCGCAGACCCAGACTGACGTCTGCCTGAATCGGATTCAGGCTGGTGTCGAAGAATTCTTCGGTGATACTGAAGTCCGTGATTCGACCGGCACGATGCGTTGTTTGCTCCACACGAACAGGGCTAGAGCAGGAGCCTCCATCGGGACGATCTCCAGTTCCGGCAGCGGGTGAGTTGTTTGCGTTCAGTTGTCCGCTGGTGGGATAGACGAGTGTTTCCAAAGCAGCCAGTTGAGGCTGAATCCCAAACTGCGCTGTATTTTGATTCTGGTCGGGATGTTCGAGTCCATCTGTCGCATCGATTTCCGCTTCCAGCTTAATCGTCTCAACCGGCGGCCCTTTGATGCGCAGTCGTTCGCCCTTATCGCCCCCCTGCTGCGGCTCATACCACTGCGCCTGCAGGGACCTCGTCAGCGAATGCGGGTTATATTGCAGCGCAATCACCCTCAACACCGCACCACTGGACGAATCCATCAGCACGATGCCGCCTTTAATCAGTTTGGGGGAACGCGGGGATGTTGACATGACAACCAGTCAGTTCAATTTTGAATTGTTTCACACCATCGGAAGAGTCGGATCGAACGTTTGCTCTGACGGCGTGTTGGGCGCACTCGGGGTTGGCAACGGAGGTTTCTGTTTTTCTGGGGCGGGAGCCTGCATACTCTCTTTCAGCTCCTTGATTGCCTCGTCGTCCATTTCATAGTAGTCCTTCAAACGTTCATCGGGCGGGAGTTTGCCTGTCCGCTCAATTTCCTGCTGAAGTTCTTGCATTCGTTCTTTTGAACGCTCAAGTTCAATCACGACCTGACAAGTGATTGTCCCCGCTTGAATGGCAAGACTTGCTGCGGTACCACCAGGACCTGTGAGAACGTCCGCTCCATGCAGCAAATCCGAGGCAACGTCTCCAGCAGCACATCCAATCCCAGCGAGGCCGCGGCTGACGTGGCCGTGCATTGCATCCTTCATCCCTGCCCAAGCATCCTTTGCCGAGAAGCCCCAACCAACGATTGGTGCGAGCGATAGGGCTCTTTTCGCGGTCTTGGAAGCGGCGAGACGAGCAAGTCGTCGCCCGATGATTTTCGGCATACGCTCTTTTGCTACACGGGCGGCACCTTCCACAGAGTGCTCTCCCACTTCACGAACAGCTTGGTGTTCGATCGCATGAGCAGCGGCCTTTTCAGTGGTCTCAGCGATACCCTTTTCAGCTTTTTTTCCGGCAGTTCGCTCGCCGCTCTCCACAGCATCTTTTTCGATCTTTTCCACTCCGGATCGACTGCGCTTCGGATCGGCTAAATCTGCATCTTCTGCATGTGCTGCCTCTGCGCAATCTTTACATGCCTTATTTGATGGAGCGACTGCTAACACGCGAAAATCGTTTTCGGTTGCCGCTTCGATTATTAGTTGCTCTGCATGCCAGTATGCGCGACGTGCGGCCTTTATTCCTTTGCGATCAATGATTGGATCCCATCGCTCGATCCCAAGTGCGGCCGCCTTTTCACGCAATGCCTTCGACGTGCCATTGCGATTGACGGCATACACGAGAGTCCTGAATCCCTCTGAATCCTCAACAATGGCGACGGCGACGGTGATTTTGCCTTTCACTGATTTCGGAAACACTTCAGCGAGCTCTTTGGCTAACTCACTGATATGTCGAAGATCGTCCGGACCAATTCCAGACACAGACGGCGCACGCGAAACCATTCCCACACTGGGCTGCGTCTTCAAGGTGCTTTCGTCTAGGTTGTTAACCAGTTGAGTCCGACTTGATTGTTGAAGCACATGGGTCAACTCGTGCGCCATAAGCCGCAGATCACGGGCTGGACTTTCAGAGTGACCGAAAACGATGTTGTTTCCAACCGTGTATGCTCTCGCTTGTACGGCGGCGGCGGATTCGGCGGCTCGGTGATCGGTGTGGACTCTGACGTGGCTGAAGTCCTGGCCGAAGCGGGACTCCATAAAGGAGCGAGTCGATGTCGGGAGTGGTGAGCCGGGAGAACTCAGCACCTCATTTACGATGGGCGGAGCGGTGATTCCTCCGACATGTGAATGTGCGACACGCTGCAGGCTTCCAGTGGCTTCCTGCTTCTTTTTCTTGCACTCGGAACACTCGCCATCGGTGGGACTCTTGCCACAAGCACATTGGCGTTGCAGTTTCGGTTCCGGCATCCGCATCACTTGCTCGGCAACTCGGTCGGCCTCCTGTTCGTACTTGTCGCCTGGTGTGTTGATTTTGAGTTTCGGTTTCAACTCGACTGGAGCGTCCGTCGTAATCTCTGGGGTGGCCGTCAGTGTTTTGAGCTTGTCATAGCGCTCGACCCAATAGTCAATGAAGTCTTTATTGGTCTTCACACTTTTACGAGCCGCTGTCGGGCAGGTTCGCCAATTGATTTTTCTTAACGCTACCACTTTCGTCACCTAGCAGGTTCCGAGCCCGGAAATTCCCTGCTGGTGCAGCAAGTACGCCGAGTGCCCGGATTCTGTGTGATGAACTCCTTGAGCTTCTTGTTTCTTGGTTCCGTGCCGCTTGTTCCGCTCCTGTCGCTTTGTATTGTCCTTCAAGCGAACGTCGAGATCCTTGCCACGTCCTCGCAGGGCTCCGCGTTGCTCTCGCAGCGATTTCTTCTTGTCAGGATCCGTTTCATTCTGCAATTGCTTGGGAATGTTCCCCTTGTCCTGATCCAATTGCAGTTGATCTGCCTCAATCTTCAATCGCCCCTGTTCAAGCACTTCCTTACGGCCGATAGATGCTTGTCCGCCTGCCTGCGTCTTTCCATATGACGACGAACACTCCATATCGAATGTTCGTGGTAGGATCGAGAATATTCTTGTTGTCCCACTTGAAGTCGCGGTCTGCCTGCGTCTTGTTGAATGCCCTTCGAGCCGCAGCAAACTCTTTCGAGTCGTAGTTGTCATCTTTGCTCAATTGAAACAACCCTCGATGGCTTCCTGAAAATGACGTTTGGGTCACCAGAGGATTCGATGGCAATGAGTGTCAGCAATCCTCAACAGTCAGGCCAGCGACTTGTCCCCGTAATCATTTAACGCAGTCTCAACGATCGACCGATTTCAAACGCGCTCGTCTTGACTCGCTCAGAAAAAGCTGCATCCTCAGCACTAATCTGCGGCTTCTTCTCCTTTTTTCTTGGCTTCGTCGTTGCAGGAGTGGGCCAGTGGTCGTCGATATCACGTCCTTCGGGAGGACCCAAAGTAGGCCGAATGAACCGCCACAGGGGCGTTGACAAACTTCTTTGCAACGTTGGCCGAAAGACGCCCCGGCGCCGTCCTAGTTGATTGTGCGACACCTCGGTTCATGATTGCCCTCCTGAACAGTGCTAGTGTCGAAGTGAAGAGGCGAATGCTTGCGCAGATTGCGTTCGCGAGCTGTGGGCCTAGGAGGTTGAATTGACTGTTGTTCCTGTCGGGATTGGGCGATTCGCATGCTTGCTGGCCAAGTCGCTGCCGGAATGCCCCCGAACCTGCTCAGCATCGTCGTCAACTGGCTGGCAACTATCTGCGGCAACAGTTGGTGGCGACCCGGGGCCAAGTCAACGCCGTCCGCCGACAATGCTGTCGATGTGGAGGTTGATGTTGGGGTTCATCGGACGCGCCCTTCCAGTTCAGATCCCCTGAAGTCCGATGCGTTGATTGGCTTCTGGAGTTTGCGGTACTCGGAACGCGCGGCTTTCAGGATATGGGGCATCGAGAGCTGGAGCTGTCGGCGGAGGCGAAGGCGGCGTTGAGGGCGATGGTGTGAATGTTGCCGCCGGTGATGTTGAGTTTGGAGAGACGGTCGAGGTCCAGCGACGAAACCGGCGTCTCAGCCGGGAAGGCTTTGCGCCAGAGTTCTCGTCGGTGTGCCAGGTCCGGAACCGGGAAGTTCACGACGAATCGCAGGCGTCGCAGGAAGGCCTGGTCGAGCGAACTCTTCAGGTTTGTGGCCAGAATCGCGAGGCCTCGATAGGCTTCCATCCGCTGCAGCAAGTAATTGACTTCCAGATTTGCATAACGATCGTGACTGTCTTTCACTTCCGTGCGTTTGCCAAACAGAGAATCGGCTTCGTCGATGAACAGGATCGCTCCGCTGTCATCCGCCGCGTCGAACAGCTTTCGCAGGTTCTTTTCGGTCTCGCCGATGTACTTGTTGACGACGGCCGACAGATCGATCCGGTACAGATCCAGCTTCAGAGCATTCGCGATGACTTCGGTGGCCATGGTCTTGCCGGTTCCGCTTTCCCGGCAAACAACACGCTGACGCCAAGGCCGCGATTGTTCTTTGCTCGAAAGCCCCAGTTGTCGTAGACCTGACTGCGATGCTGGATCTGTGCTGTGATCTCCCGCAACTGAGTCGTCTCATCGGCGGGCGGCACACGAGGTCTTCCCAAGTCGCTTTGGTGTCGATTCGCTGTGCCAGGGATTCCAGTCGCGGCCGTGTGTTTCGTCGACAGGCGTTCCAGACTTCGTCGATGGATGCAGACTTTGATGATTGAACGGTCGTGGCACGAGCAATTCGATGAATCGACGCGGAATTCAGCTGAACTGCCCGGCCAGTTGTCCCGCAGCGTCAGAGCTCATTCAGCAGACTGCCAGAGTTCTCGTTGTTCCGTTGCCGTAGGCTTGCTGACATCCACAAGCAGGATTCTTGCCCGCGTTGGCCGCAGGTCGTGAGTATCCAGCATCAGCAGACCACTGGTCTGAGCGAGGAGAATCGACAACCGGCGACGCGGGCTTATCAAAGGCCGACGCGTCCGAATCATGAGCATCCCCACATACAATGCAACCGGTAGCAATCGGGATTCGCGGTCCCATAGTCGCATCAGAGTTTCCAGTTCCGAGAAGTCCGACGGAATCAGTTCCACCGGAAGCCTTAACAATCTTGCCCCCAGGTGAGCAGCCACATGCTGAGCCAGCAGTTGCTTGCTGGCCGCATCCGACCCAGCCAACTGCACCAGGGGAAGACGCTTCGATTCATCCGTCTGAGCTGCCTCGTCCAGTTGCTGCGGAAAGTTCTTCGGCCTGGGCTTCATGAGACGGGGCCAGAGTGAACATCGCCGCGTCAAACGGCATCAGCAACGGAACATGCGGTCATCGAGAGTATCCAGGCCTTGATGAAATTCACAATCCAGCCCATCAGCTCGCAGGGCCGCAGCGGTCAGCGGTGTACTTCCCGGCTGATTGATCTCTATCAGTCGCGAATATCTCAACGGACGATCTGCCGTTAATGCGTTCCAGTCCGGGGCATCGAACAATCTCATTGCCAAAGCAAATGTGGGATAGGCCTGAGCAGCAGAGCCCGCGACCAATGCACAGCGTGCTGCCGTCCCGGGATCGAATTCCATCGCTTTGCGCACAGAAACAACACTTCGGTTTCAAATGGTGACAGTCCGAGGCGAATGCCAGCAATTCCAGTGCGGGCAGACTTTTCCGATGCATCCGCAGCAAATGACTCATGTGTCGTCGAATTGGCCTGCCGGTTCCTCGTCGTTCAACAGATCCCCGAAACGATTCCCAAGCCATACGAGACGACGGGCAAGGTCGGCATTATTGAAGTCCTGCCATTCCTGAAATGTCATAGCAGCACCACCTGTTCATCATCAAATGACACGAGATGCTCCCCGCGCTTCATGACCAGACTTTCCACAGTTTCGACACGAAGTCGCACGCGATAGTTTCCGGGCGGAATATTCTGAACATCGAACACGGGAGTTGTTTCCGAGAGGCTTGGCGATTGCTGGTTCAGGGAAACCGCTGGAACAATGGCACTGCCAGTCACTCGACCTGCTAAAATGAGTTTGACGTCCGGCCAAGTCTTGTCAGGCTTCTGAGAAATTCCCCGGTCGACAATTCAGGACCAGCTGACGCCGCCCCCCTTCCGGATTGATGATGTTCGGCATTTCACCGTTCACCAGCAGAGACGGAGCCAGGCTGAACCGCAATCCATTACTGCGTGCCGCTCGTTTGACTTCCGGCTGAGGAAGATCCTGCAGCAGCACCTGAAGTGGTCCGCATGTCCAGTTGGGCTGAGTCTCGTCGAGTCGAACAAAGATGTTCGTATTATCACTGCCGGACTGGTTTCAGGCGAGCGACAACGTTGGCGTTGGGTTCTGCCGGTGTGACTTTTCGATTGGGGTCGATGAACAGGACTTCGCATCGCATCCTGGGCAGGTTTCGTCCTCGCAATGTGACAATGTCACCCAATTGAGCGGCGGGAAGTGATGGCAGCGGATTTCGCAGGTCGCGATATTCGACTCCTTCCAGCACGCCCGGCATGGAAGGAACAATATCAACACCCTGATCCTGCTGCCTGCGTCGCAACACGGGCAGCGGAGTCTTCACGGCACGCTGACTCTCGATCAGTACAACGGAAGCCTGAAAGCCGCTGAGATGCGATATTGAGTCTGAAACGTCGTCCAGAGCTTGGACATTTCTTCCAGCGTCAACGGTTCAGGCGTAATCTTGACTTGCTCGAATTGACTCTCGAGCGCAGCATTCTTCAGTGACGTAGCGCCAGTCGCGTTCTGGATGTCGATCGTACGCAATGCGGCCTTGTCATGAAGGACTCCGCATGCCAATGCCAAGCAGCGTCGATGATCGTCTTCTTCGCGTTCTGCATCGCCATACGCTGTCAGCAGGTAGTACAGGTTCAACGCGAGCGGTGGGGAGCCGGTTTCACCCGATTTGACTTTGGTCGGGATCAATCTGGTTTCGCCATGCGGCGTTGAGCCATGTAGTACAGAAACAAGTTCAGTCGGTTGGTCTGTCCATCACCGGCGGCCTTATCGGGCGGCACTGTGGTGACGTTGCCACCCATCGGATTGACCGCTTCCGACAAAAGAGATCGCAAGGTTGCCGTGACGGCTGCAATGGCCAGATCGCTCATGGCAGACCTCCTGAAGCACGTCGTGCCAGGTATTCCTGCAGCGACATCACTGAAGAGGCTGATTTCTGCGGAGTCTGTTTCGGAGGTGCAGTCCCTTCACGAGTCGCCTTCACCTCAACTCGCCCAATGGTCACATTGATGGTGGGTTGGGGCGGCGCGGAGTACTTTGAAACAGAAGTAGCGGTTCCGGAGCAATCTTTGGGAGTGGCTGCATCTGACTTTCTGCGAGCAATGCCAACAGTTCATCGCGGGATGACCGATTCTGTCGCGGTTGAGGAATCGGAATGGCCGTGGCGGGAGACTCGCTGTGCAACAGCGACGATCCTCCGTCCAATCAACGTTATCGGAACCGGCCGCTGACAGAAGCGGTGTGTCATTACGTGCTGTCGCTGCGGAGATTTTCGCGCGGGTCGCTCGCTGGATTTGGGGGAGTTCGATCGGCGGAGTCGCAAGACTCTTAGGCGATTGCGAACTCCTCGCAATTGTTGCAATTCGCTGAGAGTTCATCCATGCGTTGGATAATCCAGCGATGCGCGGAGTAAGCGGCGATTCGTTGGCATCTGCACGAGGTGTTCTCGGCGAAGGAGTTTCCGTGCGGATTGTGGCAGCGCCGGGTTGAATGATCGGATGCCAGAGAGTGGAATGATTGCCTGCGATCCCGCCAATGGCCGCGATTCCACTGGATCAACAGACGGCACCATGCCTCGGACACTATCGACCATCGATGGCGAAACGGACGAAAGTGAAGGCTGAGGCAGCATGTCTGACGGTAGGCACCGACTCCTGCAACCGAGCCAACGCCTTCGCTCAAAAGATGGGGCTTCGACGAGCAGTGTTCGAATCGCGATGCAAGCCGAGGCCGCAAAGCGGGCTCGGTGCCCAGACTTCGCTGAATCAGACTGTTGAGAAAATCGCTCATCGTCGCAGCATCCCCAGATAGAGATGGCGATCGCCACGAGGACATCGCAAGGATGTCATATTCCGACCGTACCGTAGGCAAATGCGAGAGAGTGCAACGCGAGCAATCGCTGAGCCCACGCATCAATCTCTGCCTGTGAAACTGACGATATCGAAGCGTGATGACCAGCGATGACTGCCTGAGTACAGTCCATCGCGATGAATGTCAGCCTGTGGATCAATCTCCGCGAGCTTTTCGTTCACTCTTTGCAGACCCGAATCACCAGGCGAAGCTTTGCAACAGGGTGATTCGACAACAGGCCGGTCCAGACACGGGTCGGAGTCCCCGCTGCTGGACACGCAGTCGCAGAAGCATGTCACGACATACCTGCGGGTTGGTCAAACGCTACACACCGAGCAGATCCTCGGTCGTAATGGCCCGGAAGCGTGAGATCGGTCCCGTCGACATTCAGTCGTGCCAGTTCATTCGCTGCACTGGAGACCTCTGGTGACTGCTGTTGAGGAATGAGCACATCGGAGACGGAAAATGAAACTTCAAGCTTCTCGCTGCATTCTGGACACGTATCCAGGCTGTGAATCTCGTTGCCAAAGAATCGTTGTCGCAGTCGAAGCAATTCGGCATCTCGACGACCAATGGGCAACTGAGTCAGTTCGCTGAGACTTTCATGGGGCCTCGCAAGACTCGGTCGCCGCAAGTCCTCGCTCGACAGGCCCAAACCCATAGGCTCGTTCCCACGCCGCAAGGACGATTGTTGCCGTTGTTTCGGAATACATTACGTATCACCATCTTCAATCGACCGGTGCCGCAAGAACCGAGGGCTTCGCGCCCTGCCTCTAATTTCCATCGCAAGAACCGGAGGGCTCGCGCCCGGCCGCTACTTTGCCTGGTTTCGTGGAATGCTGGGCTATGCCTAAGCTGCGGGCTCAGTGAACGTGACTTCAGCAGGTTCGGTGACGCTGTAGTCGCGTTCCCAGCCTTCGTTTTCCAGTTTGATTGTCTGGATTGCGACCGCATTGGCGTTGGCATCCAGATCCGGCATTGCATGATATTCGGACACCCAGCATCGATAGATGATGTACCGAATCACCAGCTGTCCGGTCTCGTTGAACAGCTCCAGCATCAGGTCTTTGCGGAAGTCTTTCAGAGAGACTTCCTGTCCAGCCGGGGCAGAGGGGTTTGGCGGCGAAAAATTCCAGACCTTGTTGGCCCATTTCTCGAACTCTGTATCGTGGGTAACGCCACGCCCAGAGCACCGCTTCATATTCGGTGCGTCCTGGCGACTTGCGACTGGTGCTGGGATCTCCCCCGACACGATGAGTCACAACTTCCGTCTTTCGCTTCAGTCCGCTCACCTTGTTGATGCGGCTTGGGCAACATAGTCGCCACCATCGACAAACTTCACCTTGAACTTGAAGTTCTTATAGGGGTCATAGCGATGCTTGTTGGCACTAAACTCTGGCATATGACTTCACTTCCATTGAAGAAGATAAGGGCGATGAAATGATTCAGGCAATTGGTCGAAAATCCAAACCTTAGGTTTCAATCTTGCCGGCGATCTGCTGGAACTTGATGATGACGAATTCTGCCGGCTTCAGTGGTGCGAAGCCCACTTCGATGTTGACGATGCCGCGATTGATGTCGCTCTGCGTGGTTGTTTCCGCGTCGCACTTCACAAAGTAGGCATCGTTCGGCGTACGTCCCTGAAAAGCGCCATTGCGAAACAGATCGTGCATGAACGCACCAATATTCAGGCGAATCTGGCCCCAAAGCGGTTCATCATTGGGCTCAAAGACCGCCCATTGCGTTCCACGATACAGCGACTCTTCCAGAAACAGGGCAAAGCGTCTGACCGCTAGGTACTTCCACTCGGAACCGAGTGCATCAGACCCCGGCAAGTGTTCGAGAGCCCCAGACGACGTTTCCGTAGGCCTGAGCAGTGGAGGCAGTTCAATCCGAGGGGGGTTCGCGCCTTTGCCCCGTTCTCCGGATCGGTCATTTTCACGGTGAACTCACGAACGCCACTGAGTCCCGCATCGATGCCAGCCGGTGACTTCCAGACACCTCGTGCTACGTCTGTTCGAGCACAGATCCCTGCGAGAGCCCCGCAAGGAACGAATTCGCCGATTCGGTTCTCTTTCAGTGGGTCGGGCATGCGAAGCCGCGGAAAGAAGATCGCTGCGTTTCGAGTGAGACCTTCCCCGCCCATCGCATTGAGGAGAATCGGCATGCCGCTCTCAGCCTGATCCACCGACTTCCAGCTGGCTGGCGAGTCAATGAACAGCATCGCACGGCGATTCTTGCAGTATGACAGAGCTTCGGCATACAGCTCATTCGAGATCTCGCCAACTCGATCAATGGGCGGAATGCAGAGGATGTTGAACAGATCAGCCTTTTCGAGCGAGTAGATGCCCACATTTTAATCGCCGGGACACCCTTGATCTCCGCTTCCTGAATCGCAGCACCGTTCTGCCTCTGCCTCGCCTGAACGCCACGATCCAGCATTCACATCATCGAACCATTGCGTACCAGGTTGCGGATCGCCGCTGCTGCCCGGTCGACCTGAAGGACTTTGCCAGCTTGAAGTGATGCGGAGAGCCGACTGCCTTCCAGTATGGTTCGGATACTGCGAGGATGCTCCGTCCACCGCCACGTTTTCTGATATTCCTCAAGTGCCCGAGACTCTGTGTCGTAGACGAAGAGGTTGAACAAGACGCGCCAGACTGACCCTTATCTTTGGTCTCCAGATCGATTCGAGCACGAATCTTGTTTCCCCATTCACCGGGCTTAACTCCAGTGGAATGCCTGGATTGAGTTTCGCGGGCACAGCACCGGAACCAGTCACACGAATGATGAGGGCATCGCTGCCTCCGTTCTGGAAGTATTGAGCGACCGCGTAGCTCATCGCACTTTTCACGTCGAGCCCACCGAACTTTCGCTGATAATCAGCAAAGCCCTGAACTCGAACAGGCTCATTTGCCAATCCCCGCGGAGCACTTCCAATAAACGCCGTGATGGCGGTTGCCACCGGAGTTATCGTGCGGACACCACTAGGGATTTCTTCAATATAAACGCCGGGATACGTTGGGGTAACGGGCATAAGTGCTGGTGCCTTAAATCTTGATCAGGAGAAACACGAGAGTGCGTTGCCGGAAACTACCGATTCAAAGCCACAGCCGTTTCTCGGCCTTCCCGCTGACCGTTATAACGACCATGTCCTGCAGCGGCCACTTGTTGCTTCTGTGCGCCATTTTGCGACTCCGAAGAACAAGATTCTGGTGTAATCCGGAAAACAAGCACCGAGATCTTCACATCAATGGTGAGATCGTTCTTGAACGCGATTCCATCGAATTCACTGGCTTGCGAAAAGATCTGTGGTCGCTGGAGTGGCATCCATTTATCTTCATTGATTACCCCTGAGTTTGTGAGTTGATAACTTATGAACTTCTTAGGCTCGCATGGTCGAGCTGGATTCGCTACGCAGTCTTTTTCCGAATAGTACTTGTCTGCAGCGATAAAAACCTGTAAGCCTTCGGTCTTAAAAGTTGGAATGTCGAAAGGGGTTGTTGTACTGCATCGGCAAATTTGCTCTTCAATCAGTGGCGCGTAATTCGAGATCTCGAACTTCGCCTCACTCTTGATTTCTGGACCTTTTTCAACTTTGGCACTGATATTGAGAGTCAAATTCTGCGGCATGAAGCACCTCTTGATTTCTGATTGAGAAAGCAAACTAAGTAATGGTCTCATCGACTTCAGAGAATTTGAGCACAATGAATCAAATGCACCATGAATCACAGCGACCAAAGAGATTCAGTCAGTGATCTGGTTCTCAGGAACTAGTGCGATTAGTTCTCGCTGGCGAATAATTCCGGTGAGCGCGCACGTCATTACCACGGTAATGCGCGATCCGCACAGGCCTGAATCGCTGCACTCAGTTCCGACAGGCTGCTGCTCATTTCCTGCACCTGTATCTGCAGTTGGAAACAGCGAATCGCCGAACCGTTGTTGCCGATCCCCATAATCGTCAACTCAGGAAACTCAATCAGCAGCCGCTCGCAGAACGCCGGAACGCCGCTGGATTCCGGAATGTCGGTGACCAGCACAATCAGGTCATCCACGGAAAGATCCTTCTCAAGCAGTGATTTCACTGCGTTCGCGATGATCCACTCTTTTGCTTCGAGTTCTGAGGGAGAGGGCACGAACTGAACAGCGAAGTTCAGTGCCAGACTCTCCGCCAATGCTTCGCGGTAGGGCTGAGGAACCGCAAGTACCGTGTGAATCGTCTGCACAGAGTTGCCTCGTTGCTACGCGTGTTTTCTAGAAAACACGCGTCTTAGCACGGAGGCGATCGATTCTACGATAGTCCGGAGGATTCAGTTTGGGACTAACTTGCGGTGAGAAGAGTCACCAGGCAGGCTGGGCGATGCGCTCGGCCACCAGCAGCTTCCTGCTTCGAGCAATTTCGACTGCGTCGTATCGATCCTGTGCTCCAAGCTTCTCAATGATGTTGTGGACATGGTTTTTCACGGTATAAAGCGAGACACTCAGTCTTCTTTGCAATCTGCTCGTTGCACAGGCGTTCGCGTGAAATCATTCCCAGTATTTCGCGTTCACGAGATGTGAGCTGCAGTTGATCCAGATGCTGCGACCAGGACTCTCGGGGATCAGCTCTTCCGACTTGTGCCAGTAGCGAATTAGCCAGCTGCGGTGAGCAAAATGACCTGCCGGATAACACAATCTGTATGGCGTCAAGTACGTCCGTCACCGGAATATTCTCAAAGACACAGCCGTGACTTCCGAGTCGGGCCAGTTCCATCATACGAGGAACCGCCTGTTCCGAAATCAGGAGGATCAACTTGCAATCCGGAAGACTTCGCCGAGCCTCCTCAAAGATCAGTTCAATGGTCTGTGCTGGCTACCGGCCACATCAAGCAACAGCAAGTCTGCCGGGGAAAAGTTTCGATGATCGGAGTTAAGCGTTTCAAGGATTTTCTGGGGGGGCACAGAACAGCAGGTCACGGCTCCGGATTGCCGGAGCGAAGCGGACAGGCACTCACAAAACAGCCCACTTCTCAGACACAGGGATACTTTTGGCGTACCCATTGGATTCACCCCGGGGAAGGTTTGCCGACCAACATGTCCTGGCAAACGCACTGCACTTGAATTCTGCGCCAGCGAAGAAATCCGGCTGGGAGATATTGGCCGTCCGTGAATGAGATCGAGCAGATGATTTCAAGCCCGAGTGCGATTTGTCAATCTCGCGAAGCGGTAATTTAGTGAGTTTTTTAACGTCCCCCTACTACCCCGGTCATGAACAACACCCTGTACAGTCTCTATTTGATCCGCCCGCTCACCGGCAGTGTGCCTCCCCTCCGTTGTACCTGCTGGGGGAATTTTCAGCCGAATTGCAAAGCTCTTTGGGATTCATTGGACATCGTGCCATGGCCTGGTTGTCATTCCACCCTGCAGTACACAGAGAATCGCGTTTGGTCAGAGTTTCTGTTCTCATTCATATGGAGCTGCTTTGTGGACAACTCATTGCTATCACCCGCACCCATGGACTCGTCAACTGATCGCAGCACACTGGAACTTCAACACCTGGGCAACAGATTCGAAAACTGGAACTCGAAATTGACCAATTGCGGTCGGTCTCGAAGTTCGATCGATTACTAACGCGATACTTGCCGGTCGCGACCGCGATCCTCGCATTGTCGGGGTTCTGGTTTTCTGTCTTCCAATACCATTCGCGACAACAGATCGACATGAAAGAACGTGAAGACGCGTTACGAAGAGAGGCCGCAAAGCCGTTCTGGGATGCTCAGCTTGAGTTCTATTTCTCCGCGTCCAAAGCCGCCGCTACGATCGCCGTGACAGAAGATCTCGACATTCGCAAACGGGCAATCACAGAGTTCTGGACTCTTTATTGGGGACCATTGGCCTGTGTCGAAGACATTGGACTTACCAGGGGATCTGACGGGCACCAGGAATCAAAGAACGCACAGGTCGAGCGGGCAATGGTCGCCTTTGGTGCGTGTTTGCAGAGTGACCCGCCGCCTGATGCTCAGCTCACAAAATTGTCTTTGACCTTGCACATGCCATCCGTGACGTCATCGGCCCGGCGTTTGAACTGCCGACGCCTAAGTCCCCTTAACGCCAGGGGCGATTCGAACACTCAGGGACATTAATGGGCATTTGTCCTGCAGCTCACGTGCTGATCCAGAAATGACTGAATCTGGAATTGCAGATCCGGGGCGTCGAGATCGAAGCGGTTTGCGGCGGTGACGTTGTCGATGCGGAATAGGTGGTCGGTGTTGTGCGGTGATGGACTGGGCTGGTTCTTTTCACTGGCCGAGATGCCGAATGCAGCGGCAAAACCACCTGCGCCGTTGATTCGTGCGATCGCGGCGCCGATCTCTTTGATGGTTTCGTCATTCACGTCACTCTTGATCAAATCCGGATACTGGCCATTCATCGTGATTGATGGCTTGGAGGTTCCGGCTGCGGGCCGCTTAGGGTCCACGGTGAAGATTCGATCTGTGTAGACGACTTCGTGTTCGACTCGGGTCGTGATCAACTGGTCGCTACCTGACGGAAATGGTTTTCCTTTGTAAAGCCATGCTTCCTGCACAACACGAACATCAATGTGTGTTGGTACGGAGACTGTGATGGGAACACCATCCGCTTCCATGTGCTGCCACTTCGAGTTGCATGCATCTCGGTGAACCAACTGGCTTTCAAAAGACGCACAACCACAGCAGACAGAAAGGCAGAGAACAGGAAGGGTTTGGATTCTGAACATGGTATTCTCACTTCATCTGATGTTCTATGTCACGATGTTTCCACGAATGACTGCTGCTTCACTGAAGCTGATAGGGTTGTGGCAGTACTCCTGGAATACAAATCTCGGGACCGCCCTGCAGTTCAGGAAGCCTTCGTAGCTGGCTATCGATTTCCAGAGATTCTGGCTCGACCTCTATCTGTGATGTTTCCACACGACTCGTCAGTTGTTCATGTCGTAACCAGCGTGGCTTCAGACGATGTAGCTTGTCCCAGTCCACAAAGACGTCGTGTGACGTGACTGTTGTTGTTGTTGTTGTAATTCTCTGAGGATCCAACTGAAAGTCACTGGCGGCGGGCGTGGCAATGAGGTGTGATGCAATGACAGGAACTGCTTCCAGAGCCGTATAGTTCAGCTGATCATTAGCGACGATTGTCTCGTTCCCATCCAACCATGCCGCTAGGCCGTCGTTGGAATGAAGCATGTGGACAAAGTGTTCCCGAACGGCTCTCCCTGGGGGATGACGCACAAGCCAAAGAACAGTGGCATCCGTGTGGTTCTTAGATTCGCTGCGAAATGCCTGCTCGCTCTTCGGCTGTTTCTGTTCTCCATTCACGAAGTAGAAGTACTGCTCGCTGACAGCCAGATTGGTCATATTAGGAACACCCGCGATCGCAAGTACCTCGGAGCTTAATCCCGTCTCCGATGCTCGTCGTACCGAAACGGTATCACCCGGAAACACATGGATCGCACCAATCAGGTCCCGGCTTGCCATGACAGCCGCGACGGAGAAGTAGTAAACGTCAAACTGTCGGTGTCGTTGGATTCCAACAACAAGCGGGTCAGTGTTTGGTGCTGTCATGACCTCTGTCGAAGCAACTGAAGCAGGCCCTGAACCACCATTTCCCGTTTCAGTGTTTTCTGGAGTCAATGTTGCAGTGTTTTCGGAACTGGCATTTTGCGAGTCAGTTTCGGAATTGTCGGACTCTGGTTCGGGGGCGGTCGACGTTGGTGATGGTGGTCCTGAAGTCGACTCTGGCGTCGGAGAGATTCCATGAATCACGCCTCCCGGCCGCGGTCGCGGGCGATTTCCAGAATGCGGAGAACCGTCGGGTACATCAAGATCGGTGTCGACTGTTGGCGCGGGGAACCTGGTGCTTTGCGTCTGCAGTCCCCCAGCCAGGTTCAGGACCTGAGACAAGGTTGCGACGTTCCCGATCTTCTGGGCTCCTGGATTTTCAACCGCACCCTCCACGTAGACGAAGTGCTGGGCTGGCGGCGATTCAATCACTTTCACCGTGCGGCTCAGCTGACATCCAGCCAGGAGCACGAGCGTTGAAGCGATGGAATAAATCCACGTTCCGCCTGCCTGTTTCCGAGGATTATGGCAATTCATTTGAACGTCTCTCGTCGGGATTCACTGCTTCGTCAGAGCAAAGTGATCTTCAGGAACTTGCGAACTTCTGAAATTCGGCTGACGATGCAGGCACCGTCTTCTCTCGGCCGGCCCGTCTCATCCACCATAACGCCGATGAACAACCCCAGTAGTCTGCCTTCAGCATCGAGCACAACGCTTCCGCTGTCGCCCTGCACACCAAACAGTTTCTGTCCCGCAACCGGTTGCACGATCAATTGTTCGGTCAGAAACACCGTTTCCATCTGCACACCGAGATGCAGTCCGCCAACGGTTCCTCGCGTCACACGTTCCAGCTTGCGGCTAAACATCTGAACGGGTTCGTGGAGTACAACGGGCTGAGTACTGTTTCGAATCCCACTTGGATACCCGTCGAAGCAACGGATGATGACGGGATGGTCAATCGGATACTCACTTCCAGGCGTCACCAGTGCACAGTCGACTGTTCCTGAATAGTTCACGGACGCTCGGTCCATGTTTCCGACGACACGAGTCGCCGCTTCCTCATTTTTGTTCCAGACGGCAGTCTCTGTAATGGCCGAGAGAGGCTTGCCTCCGAGAACCACGTGTGCGGCAGTGAGGTATCGAGTCTGGTTGTTCTTCGTATCCCAGACAACCAGTCCAGCTGTTCCACGTTCCTCGGGAGCGTGGGCCGGTCGAATGATGTCGCCCCCGTCCAATACGGACGTCACGACTCTGGTGTCCTCATCGCAACTGCCTGTCGTGCTGCAAAACGTCGCAGAACTGACCTGGACCTTGATTCCGTCCACGAAATCCGGGAACTGCTGGCGGGCGCTCATCTGAGAACCACACGTCGTTTGTTCCACGAAGATGCGAATGCAGGGTCGTCCAGCGACGCGACCACTTTTGTCGACCTCTTCCATGATGGCGGCACCGACAAATCCTTTGCGTCGCCGCCATCTGGATAACTCTCTGACCAGTGCCCTGCGTGCGATTCCCAGCAATCGTCGATAGCCTCGATCACTTGCCATCTCCGACATCGCTTTGATGGAGATACGCTTACTTTGGACCGGCTGTGCATTGACTTCTCGATCGAGGGGTCGCACCCAGCCGCCGCGGGAATCAGGTCCGATTCGCGGCCCTTTGGATTGTGACGGTCGTTTACCAGGCATCAGTTTGCGCCCCCGGGAAATGGTGAATTCGGATCGCCAGGCACTGCCATCATCGGCAACGGCGGAACCTCAGGAATGGCGAGTTGCTCAGGTGGGCAGTTCACATGTTGATTCATGAACTCTTCAACATGGGCCTCAAGCATCGGATCATCAACGGCAAAGATCCGCGAAGCCACGATGGATGGAAAAACGGTGTACTTCTGCGATTCGCTTTCATCGATACCCCGCATCCCAGCGATTGAACCTTCGCTTGCCGATTTCCCTTTGGGAGCTTTGAAGAGTTTTCCAATTCCGCCCGATTTCGCAATGGTCTCGATGGCCACAGAGACTTCCTGGATCGTCAGATCAGTCACATCGTTTTTGACGGAGCTTGGATATTGACCTTCGAGATCAATTTCCCAGCTACTGGTTCCCGCCGCCGGACGCTTGGGATCGACCGTGAACAGTCGACTGGTAGTAATGAATTCGTAGTCGATCACCCGGCTGCAATTTGGGATTTCGGTCGGAGGCTCTCCTTCAGCGTTCGTATAAAAATAGCGTTGCTCGATCACTGAGATTTTGACATGGGTCGGGACTTTCACGGTGACCGGAACACCGCGAAGTTTCTCCTGTTCCCATTCCGTATTGGTCTCATCTCGGTGCAAAAAGCGTGACCCAATGCCAGTGCAACCGATGGATGCAAGGACGATGGAAACCGCGAGTGAAAAGCGGAGGTGTGGCATCGCAAGGGCCCGATTGGGTGGCAAACTGGATAAACAATACCGATAGTATCGACTATACGATTTCCCTACCTTTAGAGTATTCGATTGATACCCCTCAGGTGCCTGAGCGATCATACAGGACCTTTTCAGAGGTGCATCGAAACGATTCAGATTCTGCTTGCCGGCGGGGAATATCACCACTAGGGTAATTGCCCAGTGGTAGATTCCTTTTCCAGTCTGTAGCGAGGTCTCTCGTGAAAAAAAACAGTATTTTGTCATGCTTTGTGGCAGCCCTGATGGTGTGGACGTCAGCCGGTTGTTCGGTTTTGGTTGAAGACGGATTGGCGTGCAAATCCCGGGCGTTGGTGGTCCTCGACCAAGCGCCGAATGATCCAACCAATTGGGGAGATCCGCCGCCGACGACTGTCGGGCTTTGTGCTTATGAAGAGATCGGACAGGCAAACGGCGTTTGGTTTTACACGACCTGCACATGTATCAATGGCAATCCGGCTGCTCCGTATGGTTTTGGACAGTCGGCAACTCAATTGCTGGCTTTGGGCTGCACTGAAACGGGTTGCTCGTCAGGGACGACTCCTGCGTCAAATACCATCACCGAAACTTCGATCGAGCAGGTACGCGATTCCATGCTCAAGATCCTGGCCAACAAGACAACATCTCGAGCCAAACGCACTCACGTCCAGTCACTGGTCGATAATGTTCTGACGGCCGAGTTTCAGTATGACGACCTCATCGACGAGGGGCTGACAGCAGAAGCTCAAACACTGACAGACGCGGTCCTGTTGGAATGGAAAAAGCACGTTGCCTATCTTCGTGTGATGACGTCTCCAACAGAGTTACCATTCGATGGAGTTTCTGTGGGTCATAGCGATCTGCCAGACACAGATGTGTCACTGATGACGTCTCTGCCAGCTGCCGCAACACTGGCCATTACTGACACCACCAAGTTTCGGGTCATTCCGGATGAGGTCGTCGTGGTTACAATTCCCCGAAATGGTCTCGCCCCGGAAAAGCGGTATTTCCAACTTTTCCATCTGCGTCGGCGAGGAATTACTCAGCCGGAACGGGTCCGATTCGGGCAGCAGATTCAACAACCGGCGACAGAACCCGAGGAAGCAGCGAAGATCGTCGACCTTGGCCGTTTTACGCATGTCATTGAATTTGATGGCCAGACGTTTCAGGTGAACTCGTTTGACGACCTGAAAGCTCTCTCGGGCATGTAATTTCCGTCTCTTTAGTTTTTAGGCATTCGGTTCAACGGGGCGAAACTGCGAGCACATCGAAATCCTATTTCGGTGTCTCGCATGTTCGCATCGAACGATGTTCGGGCCGTCACTGGATCCGAATACGTATCGCTTGAACGATCATTCGGGCCTATCGTAACCGGTCCTCCTCGCACGACGCGATTATCCAGGCGATGCATGATCGGATCAAATTCTTCGCCTCGATCAATCTGTCCGGGGTAGTAGTTCCA
The DNA here is from genome assembly GCA_046349695.1 of Planctomycetaceae bacterium. GTDB lineage: Bacteria > Planctomycetota > Planctomycetia > Planctomycetales > Planctomycetaceae > SXXK01. Next base: position 43,886 of record JAXMBV010000049.1, read on the forward strand.
AAGCGAATCGGTCCATTCGGCGACGTTCGAATACAGCCCGAACACAGCATGGTTCGCCATTCGATCTTCCACGGGTGTCCCGACCGGTCCATAAGTCCATGCTCCCTTTACCGCCGCTGTGTCCCCATTTGGGAATTTGCTGGTTCCCAGGTTGCTGGCAAGAAACTCATACTCGTCTTCCCTCAGCAACCGCTTGCCCACTGCTTCCGCGTAAGCTGTCGCTGCATGCCATGTCACCATGACCACAGCGTTGTCATCGGCCTGAACGTCTTTCGGGACGTCGGCCGGAATCGACTCAAACTTCCCGAACTCCTGGAAGGAAACCTCTTTGGGATCCACCCAGAAACTGCTGACTTGTCGCTGATGAGCAGGGCGGTCT
>JAXMBV010000050.1:0-42543 GCA_046349695.1 Planctomycetaceae bacterium
ATGTCGCGCTGCCGTTTCCTGGCGGCATTGTTCGATCCGGAAGCAAAGTGGGTTCTCGCTACAAGGGCCTTAAAGCCAGCACGAATGATGCGTATTGCCCGACGCTACGGGGACTCACGAAGACTTCGCTGCCAGCTCAATGCCACGCCGTGTACGAAATCGTGATCGATGGTCTTTCCTTCGACGCTGTTCAGGCCGCGATGAAACATGGACTGCACGCGGCCGCAGTCTGCCCGGGAGTCCTGCAGATCACCGCGGGCAACTACGGCGGCAAACTCGGGAAACATCACTTCCATTTGAAAGATCTTTTGTAGTATTCCTTTATGTCCTTCTTTCGGACGCTTGGCGTCTTGCACGACATGCAACTGATCGATGAAAAGTAGCGGAAGGGCGCAAGCCCTCCGGTTGTTGCGGCACCGGACGGCTTGCGCCGTTCCGCTCACTGGGCACTTTGGTTTCACCGTCATTCCCGCACAAGCGGGAATCCACTTGCTCGCCGGATCAAGCGTTTGGCAACAACCGATGCAGGGCCAGGATCAGTTTCTCGACGTCATCGATCGCGACGAAGCCGAGCGCCGGTTTCGCTCAGCGCTGAACCTGCAGCCGCTCGGCAGTGAATGGATTCCCGTTCGCGACGCGCTGGGCCGGACTCTGGCCAACGACATCATTGCACGAGTCGATGTGCCGTCGTTTGATCGTTCGAACTTCGATGGCTACGCGGTGCAGGCCGCAGACACGTACGGCGCCGGTGAGCTGACTCCGAGGTCTCTTCAGCTTCTTCCAAGGACACTCGAAGCGGGCACGCCGGCTGACTTTGAAATTCGCTCCGGCCAGGCAGCGGCAATCTCCACCGGCGGCATGCTGCCTCGAGGTGCGGACGCGGTCGTAATGGTCGAGCACACCGATGAAGTGGACGGAACGGTCGTCGTTCGGCGAGCCGTCACGCCTGGGTCGGGAATAGCCTACGCCGGAACGGATATCGCTCTGGGAGAAACGGTCCTGCGAGCCTCCACGATGCTGACCAGTCGCGAAACAGGAGTCCTCGCGGCGATCGGAGAAGACCGCGTCGAAGTGTGGCGACAGCCACGAGTCGCCATCCTTTCCACGGGCAACGAAATCATCGCGCCGGGACAATCCATGCGACCGGCCGCTGTGTTCGATTCGAACTCGCAGGTCCTTGCCGATGCCGTGAAAGAGCAGGGCGGGGTGCCGCTGTTTCTGGGCATCGTTCGAGACAGTCTGGATCAGCTTCGAACGGCCGTTCACCAGGCTCTGATGGACGCCGACATTGTGCTGCTGTCAGGAGGAACCAGTAAGGGCAAGGGCGACCTGTGTTATCGAGTCGTCGCGGAGTTTCAGGATCCAGGCATCGTGGTTCACGGAGTGGCTCTGAAGCCGGGCAAGCCGATCTGTATGGCGGTCACGGCAGGCAAAGCGGTCGTGATCCTTCCCGGTTTTCCGACATCGGCGATCTTCACGTTTCACGAATTCCTCGCGCCAGTGATTCGACTGCTGGCCGGACGTCCGCCGGAATCTCATGAGTCCGTCGCAGCCACGATGGCGCTCAGAACGAACTCCGAGATCGGTCGTACGGAATACCTGCTGGTCGGGCTCGTTCGCACGAATCATGGATTGACCGCGTTCCCGATGGGCAAGGGCTCTGGTTCCGTCACGACGTTTAGTCGAGCCGATGGTTTTGTGACGATCCCGAGACACACAGAGATCGTGGAGGCCGGTGAACCCGTTCAGGTGACTCTGATTGGCCGCGATCTGCAACCGGCGGATCTGGTCGTTATCGGCAGTCATTGCGTGGGACTGGACTGGCTGCTGTCTCAACTGCAGCGTCGAGGCATCACAGCTCGACTTCTGACCGTGGGAAGTTCCGCCGGACTGATGGCCGCAAAGCGCGCCGAGTGTGATCTCGCCGGTGTTCATCTGCTGGATCCCGCGACCGGCCGTTACAACGAACCATTCGTCGATGCTTCTGTCACGCTGATCCCAGGTTACCAGCGTTCCCAGGGAATCGTGTTCCGCAAAGTGGATCAACGGTTCGTGGGGCGTTCCATCAATGAGATTCTGGAAGTGATCCACAGCGATCCGTCCATCACCATGGTGAATCGAAACCAGGGCAGTGGAACTCGCATCCTGATCGATCGACTGCTTGCTGGCAGCTGTGAACCAGCAGGCTCAACGGGATCAAAGGCTCAGCAGTTAAGAGGCTATGCGGTCCAGCCTGGCAACCACAGTGCCGTCGCAGCGGCCATCCTTCAGCATCGAGCCGACTGGGGAGTCGCCATCGAAGCCATCGCCCGCGCCAACGATCTCGGATTTCTTCCGCTGCAGGAAGAACATTACGACTTCGTCATCCCGAAATCGCGACTCCATCGCCCCGCGGTCCAGGCCTTCCTCGCACTCCTCGCCGAAAAAGAAACCCAAACACACCTCGCCAAAATGAACCTGCACCGCTGAATCAACCAACAACCCGCAACCAACAACCAAAAACCCGGGAACTCGCCCCTCGGCCCCAACCCGGCTTCACGCCGGGTGAGCCCTGGTTTGACAACTACAAACCAACCATCGCGCAAAGCCCCCCCCGTCCCCGCCGGCTTCACGCCGGTGGAACGAAGGTTTCTAAACCCGCGCAACCACTTTGCATTTTCCAATCTCCAATAACCACTAACCATTTCCCCCACTAACGAAGAACCAAGAACCAACAACCAAGAACCAACAACCGGCCCTCTACCCCGCCATCACCGAAGATGCCGCCGGAATCAAAATCTCCCCACGGCCGATCGAAACAAGGTCGCCGTGATAAAGAGCATACTCATTCTTCAGCAAAGCATCGTTGAACCGAAAACCCTTCTCGCTCAGCACCTTCATCATCAAAGCCACAGCCGGCGCGCGATAGGTGGTCGCGTAGCGAAACGTTGGCAGCAGTTGAGGAGGATTGGGGCCGAACAGAGCCAGCGTGCCTCGCCGCATTCCAGCACCTGGACGAATCCCACAGGTACCGAAGACTGCCACGGTGCCAGCAATCATGTTGAAGCCGAGCATATCTCCGGCAGCACCACCGATCGCGATCAGACCACGTCGCATAGAAAGGCCGATCTCATTTCCTGCATCGCCATCCACCAGGATCGTTCCGCCCGTCATTCCCTTCACGGAACCTCGGTACGCCGCACCGGTCAGATGCCCGGCATTCCCTTTCACATGAATCAGCCCCTTGCGCATTTCTGCACCGACCCAGCCGCCGGCATTCCCTTCGACGATGATCTCGCCGCCGCCCATCTGACTTCCGACATGCCGACCGGCTGGCCCCTGAATCCGAACGACTCCGGTCTTCATGTGAGCACCGATCCAGTGCACGCCCGACAGGTCGCCACAGAATTCCATGTGCCCGTCACTGGCATCGCCGGACACGGTGAACATTTCCGCCAGTGGAATCCTGCGGTTGCCGTGGAAGATCTCAAATCGCTCCACTTCGGCGAGCGATTTTCCAGCGGCCCAGTCCGGCGTCAGTCCTTCGATTTCGACAGGGACATTCGTCTGGCCAAAGTAGTTGAGCGTAATCGCCATGGCTTACCATGTCTCACAAACAGTGCGAAGCCGGACATCGCGAGAAGCGTGGAGTCTCGCTGTTGGCCTGATGGTTCATTTCCGTTCCGGAGACTAACGTATCCCCAGTTTCGCCACAATTCCTTACACCGTTCTTTCGCTGTCGAGCACACAGGACACCATGAAAAAAGGAGCCGTCATTCTTTGCGGAGGCAAATCCAGCCGAATGGGCCGCGACAAAGCCACGCTGCCGTTTGGGCATGAACTGATGCTCCAGCGAATTGTGCGACTGGTCAGCCAGGTCGTTGACCCAAAGTCGATCGTCGTCGTCGCCGCGAAGAATCAGAACCTCCCGCCACTGCCCTCCGAGATCATCCTCGCAACCGATGAACAACCGGATCGAGGACCCCTGGAAGGACTCGCCGCCGGCCTGCGATCACTTCCCCCGAACGTCGACGCCTTCTACGCCACCAGCTGCGACGTCCCTCTGCTGGTCCCTGCATTCGTCACCGCCATGTTCGAACGCCTGACCGACCACGACATCGCCGTTCCCTTCGACGGCCAGTACTTCCATCCCCTCTCCGCCGTCTACCGCCCCCGCATTCAGCCCATCGTCCAGCAACTGCTTGCCACCAACCAGCTTCGCCCCGTCTTTCTTTTCGATCAAACGCGAACCGCGAAGATTCCCACCACCGACCTTCGCGTTGTCGATCCTAACCTCGACACGCTGATGAATCTCAATCATCCTGAGGACTATCAAAAGGCTTTGGCTCGAGCGAGTTTCATAAGCTCCTAATCGATCGCCCTCACCATTCGCCAGCCGATTCGGCCGTAGTTGGTGAGAGCTTCCTGATCAGCTCCGGGGAAGGGCGCTATGTTTCGCTGGCGAGGATTGAAGGTATCCTTTGCAACGCCCGATTTGATCCAGTCCGCCGGGGCTCCACGAACTTCGATCAGCTCCGGCAGCCGAGCCAGCTCTTCTGTGCTGACTCGAGAACGCTGGTTCTCCGGGAACTTTTCCGGATAGAGCAGAACGTAACTGAGGCAACGGGAATCAGTGTATTCTGCAACGCTGGAACACAGATGGCGAACTCCCGAAGGAGTCGTGTCAGCCGTCGCTGCCGTCAAGGCTTCAATCATCCAGTCGTCCGGCTTCTGAACCGGTGGATTGTCTCCAGTTGAGTAGGCCGCAGTCCCTCCCAGCGTCGCGAGGTACTCCCATTCCATACTTGTCGGAAGCCGCCCGCCCGCAAGTTCGCAATACAGAATGGCAACATCAATCGGATATCCCGTGACTGGCATTTCGTTTGCGATCGACGAACGATCACCATACTGAGAATTGACCTGGTCGAGATAAGTCCCTTTGAGTGAGTTGGATTTCACCGTCTGATTCAGCACTTTGCGAAATGCCCCGTAGCTGACTTCGTTCACACCGGCTTCAAAATCCGCGACGGTCTGGCGATGGCGGCGCATCAGTCCATCGTCTTTCTCGATCCCTGCTTCAAATTCTCCTCCTTTGATCATCACCAGAGGTTCAGCGACATCCTGATCACTGAAAAGTCGGAATGACTGAAGTACCACCGTGCCATCTTCGATCGTCCATGCTCGATGCGGGTAACGAGGATCTCCGAGCGCCCTGGACGGCAGCTCCGGAACTGTTCGCCAGACTTCATGACTCCGGCCTTCCTCATCACGTGCCTTGACCAGATACAGTCCCGGCATCAGATGAACTCGCCGGCCCGATTGAGCATGGACTTGAAATCCGGATTCATGCGGCACGTGCAGAACATCGTTGTAACGAACAAAATGCAGTTCCGCATCACCGTTTTCCGCCGTGATCGTTGCGGGCACGGTCCCGGCCATCGGTCGAACGAACATCCAGAGGGCAACAACCACGGCGATGAATGACACGGTTGTCGCAGCAGAAACCATCCTGTGACGAAGGATCAGTTTCCACGATCGTTCAAAGATGCTGACAGGCCGAGCTTCAATCGGCTTGCCTTCCAGAAACCGCTGCAGATCTTCCGCCATCTCCTGCAGATTCGTAGCGATCTGCGGGGACCTTGCGGGTGCCTTCAGGCAGATCGTCTCCAGGTCTCGTGGAGAGCCCCTTCTTCAGGCTGCGTGGCGACGGTAGGTCTTCTGTTGTAATGCGGTACAGAACCGTTCGAGAACCTGCGGCTTCGAACGGGCGCTTGTCCGGTCAGCAGTTCAAACAGGATGACGCCCATTGCAAAGATGTCGGTCCAGTTCGTCAGCTGCTTGATCTCGCCACGCCTGGAGCGACATGTAGAGGATCGTGCCAACTACTTTCCCGTCATGTGTCACCGTCACCTCACCCGGACTTTCGCGTCGAGCCAGTCGCAGAAGTCCACGACGTACGGAATTCCATCGGCACGATGAGGACGTTGCCAGGCTTCAGGTCACGATGAATGATCCCCTGATCGTGAAACACCTGAATCGCTCGAAGCAGTGGAATCAGCAGCTCGGCAGCCTCGCGTTCTGTGAACGGTCGAATCTTCAGCCAACCCTCAGCGTTACTCCATCGATCAGCTGACTGGCGATATAGAACAGATCTTCGTACTTCCCAATCTCATAGACGCTGACCACATTGGAATGTTCTGAGCGACCATTCGGGCTTCACGAAGGAACTGAGCACTGCTTTCCGCCGTGATGATCCCTGAACGAGGCACCTTCAGCGCACGACATAGCGGCACCGAGGTCCACGCTTTGTAGACCGTTGACGACCCTTCACCGTCTCATGCAGCTCAAAAATGCTCCGTTTTTTGAGAGTCCAGACACGAAGTCTACCACCCCGCCTCAGCCAATTCCCGCAGCCCTCTCTCCCACCCACCGCTATCCCACATTGTGTTCGCCAACAGGCAATAAGCTCTGGCCTTCTGCTCTTCGGGATCATTTGGCGAACAGATGACCGAATCTCGGTTGCCGTGTGCTTGCTCCCATCTCTTCTCTCTGTTATCTACCGCCTCCGCATCCAGCAGCTACCTGCGACTAGCCAGTTCCCTCCCATTGCCGAAACTCAACCCCTGCTGAGTTTAGCCACCTACTAATAGAGGGTGGTCTAAGAGCCCCAGAAAACCGGCATTGTGGGCCCAATGATACAATACGGCTGTTCACTGCAGTGGCGTGGTGAGTTTTCAATGGGGCAAGCCTGTCAGTTGTCACAGAATAGATACCCCCACTTGCTGACTCGTGCACCTAAAGAGGGAGTTAAATTTCATTTACCAGGATTACTTTCTCGAATTGTCCTAAAGCGATCGGCACAATTGGGTGTGCACGTCGAGTGGTCGTCCGTGTTCGACCCTGATGATCGAAGTTGGGATTGTCAGCTCTGTTCGACGATCCTTGAAATCGCCGCAAACGTCTTTGCGCATGGACCAACTCGATGACATCTCTTGCCTCCGATTTTGACGAAGTGTTCGAAGCCGAATTGCGGGAAATAGGGAACCGGCGAAAGGTGCATTCGCCTACTGACACACCGGAGTCAGCTGAATCGCGACGCCAGTCTCTGGTTGGCGGCGCGCGCATCCCGGTGGTGGAGTCAGGTCTGCTGGGATTGGTCTTGGGGTCACGGGCACTGTACAGATCGGTTCATTGGTGGATTACGCTGTCGACAGTTTCCGGAGGAGGGTATACGGGGGCGATGGTCTCCAGTGAGATCGCAGCCAATACAGAAGGGCTCAGTTGGGAACGCAACGGAACAGAGAACCGGCTTTCAATTGATGCGCCTTCAACGTCTGGACAGCCCGGCAAAGTGTATGAACTGGCGTTGTATGGACGTCGAATGGGGGATGTGCTGAAAATGCTCAGCAAGCACCTTTTCGGCTGGATATTGACGATCGCATTTCTCCTGAGCGGCATAGTCTGTATCAGTGCCGTTCTTGCCTGGCTTATGCGTCAGTGCTGGAGCCCGACTGCGATGGCGCTGCTGCCGTGTTTTGGTTTCAATACGGACATCGAAAGAGCGTTCTTTCCGGCTTTTGTTGCGTGTCTGCTGTGGGCGGGGTCTCTCGTACTTCAGCGAGTCTGTCAGATTTTCGGCTGGAGAGTTCCGCCGACATCCCGAGTCACCTACGTGACGCTGCTTTGTTCGATTGTTCTGGGAATTCTGGTTCTGCTTGGCATCGATGATGTCGGCATCGACGACTGGATGGAGCTCTACGGGTTGCCAGAATCGCTTAAGGGGCAGCTGCAGTCATTGATCCATGGCATTGCGGCAGTGGCGACTGTTGCGGTCACGGCGACACTCATTCCATTTTTTTCCCCGAAGTCGCTCCTCAATAGTGGTCGTCGAGACAGCAGTTTCTGGCAGCGGACAATTTTCAATTTCGCTGGATACGGGGTCGTTTTCGCGCTCCCGCTTTTTGTGTTCTATTTCATTGCCCGGGAGAACATTGCCAATCGACACAGCGAATTGTGCAGCCTGAGCGAAATGTCGCCCTCCAGGCTACGGAACTTTGATGACTTTATTTGGGAACTAAGGGCGGAAAGTGACAATCAGATTTCCAAGGGCCTGCTCACCTCTCTTGGCAATGCGGACGATCTCAACACTTGGCTTGAAATCAACCGAAAAACAACAATGGATCTGGGGAGTTCCCATGTCCTTCCATTTCTTCGGTATTGTTTCGAGTGGTTTCAGCCAGGCGTCTCTGGGGGTGTTGAAGAGAAGTTCTACCTGCGTTCGGCTCAGGAACGTCTGATGCAGGAATTTGCTGCTGCACTTACAAAGGAGTGTCTGTCAGACAGTAAGTGGTTCACTGAACGTCGAAATCAGAACGGTCTCATCCTGAATCAGTTCATGAGTCGTCGGGATACTGCCGGAGAGATTGAGTCAGATCCCAAATTGCAGACTATTCACACGGCCCTCGAGGAGTTGAGGCGGCTGCAGTTCCTGGAAGTAAGTTTGTGTGGCGAGTGCATTTACAGCAAGAGCTCGACCGACAATTTGTCTGGCGCTTCGACAGAAGATTCGTCCAGTGATTTGACTGAATCTGTCACATTTGCAAAGAGGCAAAAGAAGCGAGCGATCACTGGTCTTGAGTTGTTGGTGCAGTTGGAGGCCGAATTGCAGAGCCTTTCCGATACTGGAACCGAACTGGCGGAACCCAGATATGTGGCATGGTTAACGTCTCAGCACAAGCGGGTGAAGGCGCTGTTGTCTCAGATTCGGACTCAGAACACCCGCATACTCGAGCAGCTCTACCCGAAGTACATCGGATCAGCCAGTGTGATCTATGCACGAGATGTTAATCGATTCGATCAGGACCGGCGCCTGCAATTGGCATTCTGGGGCTTAGTGGTTTTTCTGGTCGTCGGACTGCTTAGTAACGTCAATAACGGTAGTCTTCACAGCGTTTATAGAGATGAAATTGCAGAAGTGTGGCTTCCATCAAAGTCTCTTTTGGTGAAAGACCTGAACACCTGTCGCAGAGGAGGGCCGATGCACCTGATCAATTGCACAATGAACCATTTGAGTTCCGCACTTGATCCGGATGCAGAGCGTCAATCCAGGTTTGTTGTGAGTCATCGTTTCGTTGGTTCGAAACGCACGGGCTACCGTCGGACTGAGGATTTTCAGGATGGAAAGTTAACTGTCGCTGATGCCGTAGCCATTTCCGGTGCTGCGGTGACGGTAACAGCCGCCGACAATCTGCTTTATCGGGTTCTTCTCGTTCTCACAAACTTCCGACTTGGGCAATGGCTTCGAAATCCAGCCAATTACCACCCGGACCACTTTTGGCCGTCTCCGCTCAGGACTCTCCTGGGGTTGCTGTGGGACCCGCAGGACAGGGCGTTTTGCTACGTCTCTGATGGCGGTCATCTGGACAACACTGGGTTAGCGGCGTTGTTTGAACGCCGGTGCAGGCTCATTATTGCATCAGATGCCAGCGATGATCCGGACTATTCGTTTGAAGATCTTATTCGACTCCTTCAGGCGTCACGTGCGAAATACAATCTGGAGTTTCAGGTGCTGGAGTCCAGTTGCGAAAGTGCCATAAAGAGTGGCGATGTTCTCGATCGGATCCGCCCGAATGAGAATGCATGGAGTAACCAGCACTTTGTTGCCTTTCGAGTGATCTATCCAAAGCAGGGTAAAGAAGAATCTCTGGAGGGACTGCTCGTCGTCGTCAAGTCATCTCTGACCGGTGATGAACCTCTGGATCTTCTTGAATTGAAGCGAAGGACAGCCAGCTTTCCTCACGATCCCACGTCCAATCAATTCCTGCCGCCCTCACGATTTGAATCGTATGTCATGCTGGGCAGGCACATGGCGAATGATGTTTTGAACTTCATTGGCAACTCAGGGACAGAACTCAGGTTACCCGATTCAGTGAAAGCATGGATGGACACCCTGAATGATGACAGCAGCGGACGAAAGGTGATTGAGCCCCCTGCTCTGCATCTTGCGCCGCAAGATCCGTTCTCGGAGGAGACGATTGCTAGGGCAGGGCTGATGCTGAACGAATGGAAGGTTACGCCGCAGAACGAGACAACAGCGGAGGATGAGGTTGTTGCGGAAGTCTCAAAGTGGGCGCGCCACTTTGGGGCCGCATCGCTGTCATTGCGCAAGCGATTCTGCAGGCACCTTGTGACGATTGTCGACGAGAACCTGGACCGTTTGAGATATTCCAAGTCGGCGATGCTCGAGTTTGATTCAATGCTGCTGATGCTGGGAAAGAACATTCCCGAAGCAGCCAGAGCGAGGAAAATGCTCAAAGACCGGACACAGGCTTCAGATCCAGTGTGATCTAAGTTCTGGCTGCAATTTCATTGCAAAATCGTGCCGCGATGGAAACGCAGGGAGGCGTGCAACGCCTTGGGACGTGAAGTGAGTTGTCTCGATTTGTCAGAAACGGGGGCAAATGAACAGTGACTCACGGGGCGAGATCCCCACGGTTCCATAAAAATTAATAGTAATACAAGAAGTGGCACCCTAGTTGCGTGGAATGGTCAGTACGAAAGGTTTCTGCCTTTTAGCCAGAATATAAGATTCGTTACTTGAATAATCATCGTCATGACTCCTAGCATCGTCAGCGTCACAGGCGCTCTCATCAACATCTTCGCGATGTCAGCAGTGTCCGCGTGACTTTGGCGGGCAGAGACTATGGGCAATGAAAAATTGCGAACCGACGGTCTGGTTGTACGCGTGGGCTCCGATCAATTGAGCAGGAGGTCTTTGGTGAAGCTCTCCCGCGACATTGTTCGTGTGCTGCCCGGGCAATGGATCATCGTCCCGATGGGAGATGGCTCTCGCGACTTCCATCTTCAGAGGAGACAAAAATGGCGGAATCCCACGGTCAGTCAGGCATTTGATTTTGCAAGGATTCTGTCAGCTCATCGTGATGTGGAAGACTGTGAACCGGCGTTGGTGGTGCCCACGATTGGGCCGGATGAGATGCGACGACGGAATCAGGATGACAGCAGAATTCGCAGTGCGCTGCCGGCCGAGCTTTCGTCGGGTACATCTGCGGATGACGACCAGCATCTGGCTTGTTCCAGTAGTCATCAATGGCATCATTCGATGTGCTCGATACCGTCAGCATGGCTGCTGCCAAGGCCGTCTGGTGGAAAGGCGCGTGGCGAAGGAATTCTCATAGGCCACCCTGATACGGGATATTCAGACCATCCGGAGATTACGGATGAAGAAAGGCTTCTAAAAGACCGCGGGTTCGATTTTCAGGGTGATGATTCAGATCCTCGAGATCCTTTGACTGGGACATTTGCCGGGCATGGAACATCTACCAGCAGCGTCATCATGAGCGGCGTGACGGGGCAGATTCTGGGTGTTGCGCCGAGAGCCCAGCTGATGCCACTGCGGGTTACTGACAATGTCGTGCTCTTATCTTTTACCCGGATTGCCAGCGCGATTCGCTTCGCTGCTGACAATGGCGTGCATGTGATTTCGATCAGCCTTGGGGGGCCGGTTGCATCAAGGTTTCTGGAACGGGCCGTGCAGTATGCGATTTCCAGGGGAGTCATTGTTGTCTGTGCGGCGGGTAATGTCTGGCCCTTTGTTGTATTTCCAGCCCGTCTGGACGAAGTGATTGCTGTGGCAGCGTGCAATTGCCGGAAGAAAACCTGGGTAGACTCTGCATCCGGGGCGGATGTCGACATCACGGCTCCTGGCGAATCTGTCTGGCGTGCCGAAGCGGCGACATCGGGATTCGGCATCAGTCGAAGCAGCGGAACTTCCTATGCAACAGCAATTGCAGCTGGCGTGGCAGCTCTCTGGCTTGCCCACCATGGCCGTGAAAGACTCATTGCCCGATTTGGTATTTCGAGTATTCCACTTGTGTTCAAAGAGTTGCTCATGACTGCGGGCTTTGACCGTCCGTCCGGCTGGGACACTCGGAACTTTGGTGCTGGTGTGCTGAATGCTGAGAAGCTGTTGCGCGCTCCGCTGCCATCGACACCGCCCGCAGCTGGATTCCGAAGCCTGAGGTTGTCGGAGTCGCCTCGTACGCTGAATCAGATTGACCGGCTTCTTGAGCTCTTTCCACAGAATTCTCCGGACGACATACGGGCCGGTCTTTCGAGATTTCTGCGAGTTCCATCGTCAGATCTTAATCTCGCGTTGCGGGATGTCGCCGACGAGATCGCCTGGCATGCCACCACAAATATGACTTTCCGCCAGATGATCTGTCGATCTCGCGCAGAAGTTTCGCGTCGATCGATTCGTTTGGCGACCGATGCGAACGAAGGCCAATGGCCCACACTTTCAAGGCAACTTAGAAAGCTGGCTGGTACTTGATCCTGGTAAGGAAATTAGACGCTTCGCCCCGGTGGGGCGGTCAGGCAGAAATGCCGTTCCGCCGGGGCCTTTTGAGTCATGTGGCAGAGTGGCACAGGACTCATCGGGAAGAAAGATAAGCTGTAAGACGTAACCGCTTGTGTACTCGATGCGCGGGCCAGATGTCGCTTTAGTCGGGGAAGTGATGAAATGAACGATTCAAAATCTCAATTAAGTGTATCCCTGCCAGTCGAGAATCCGTTGAGACTGATCTGCGGACTGATGTTGACTGGATTCCTGCTTGCCGGTTGCAGCAACTCAGATACTAAAGTCGTTGATGACGAAGCCAACAAACGTGCCCTTACGGAGGGCCTTAGTGTACAGGAAGCCGCGAGAAAGTACTTCTATCCAAAGAAGAAGGTAGACTATTTTGAAGAGATGGACCTTCTGAGTAAGCCAGGGTACCCCCATCAATTGCTTGGTAGTCGATGCTCAATCACACCGGAACAGGCGATTGAGGAATCACGGCCAGGGCATGCTGACTTCAAAAGTACCCCGGTTGACGGTGAAACACCTGAGCAGACGTTGGCGAGGACAGCGGTTGACAGGCAGGCACATGAGGATTTCATTTTCGGGCGGAACACCTGGATGATCTGGTGTGCCGGCAATGAAGGATTCTGGGATGATCTTTCGCGAGCGGAGTTGGGGTTTATTGACCTGCTGAAGCTGACGGATTCCCGCAGGCGGAATCGACGTTTTGATGAGGCAGGGCTGATTAATGAACCGGGAATGCAGCAAAGCCGTGGGCCCGATGAGGAGGGCTTTGGATTATGGCTGGATCAGCCAGGAGACACTCGTGTTCGCAAATGGCGAAATGCCTATCTGTCGAAGACGTTTAAGGAAATTGAAAAGGGACTCCACAAATCGCAGAAAGGTCTACCGGTTTACCGCGGCGAAAACGGCGTGGATCCCGAGGAACCCGGTTATGACACGCCATCAAGCTATCTGGGCGACAGCAGCGATCAGAGAACGGCGTATAACAAGTATGGCAACGAAGGGAGTGACAGCCATTCAGATTCCGGCCAGGGCAGCGAGTACGAAGAGTATTATGAGAAAATACCGCCACCCGATATTTATGGACTGTCCACCGGAATTGTTGGGCTGCGGCTATTTCCTAATCCATATTTTGATAAAGCCGCTCGAGCAAAATGGGATCCGGAGAGATTCTACAATGATGAGTCATACTATCGAGATCCAAACCTCGTGCGTCCATTTCGAGTCGGAATGGCCTGTGCCTTCTGCCATGCTTCGTGGCATCCCCTGAATCCGCCGACCGACAAGACTGCTCCATCGTGGTCAAACATCTCCGGGAATATCGGGGCCCAGTATCTGCGTCCACGGGCAGCATTCGCAAATGTGCTTCCCGATGAGAACTTTGTGTACCATATTCTCGACAGTCAGCCTCCAGGGACCATCGATACTTCGCTGATTGCTTCGGATAACATCAATAATCCAAACACGATGAATGCTGTGTTTCGGCTGCCGCAGCGGGCGCTTCAGGCGTTTCGAAATCCCCCGGAACTGCTTTCAGAATCCAGTGCCAGACTTCCTTCGATCTGGGAATCTCCGGAAGCAGATTCGAAACCCGGAAGTAATGATGTCGTCCCGCAGTTCTGGCGGGAAATTTTTGCAAGGCAGGGTCTGACGTGTGAACTGAACGATTCAAATTCTGCTCTCCGATATGTCCCCCGTGTTCTTCTGGATGGGTCAGATTCCATTGGGGCGTGGGGATCGCTGGCGCGAGTTTACCTCAATATCGGAAGTTACTGGGAACAGTGGAACCTGGTGCATCAGCGTGTCCTGGGCTTTACACCACAGAGACCATTTGAACTGGAAGACTGCAACGAACACTCGGTGTATTGGAATGCGTCGCGACTGCGTGTTGGTCCGCTCCGCGACTATTTCCTCAACGCGTCGAATTCCATGCCATTGCTGGCGACGCCGAATGCTGAGGAACGTATCAAGCCGATTACCGACCAGAAGGTCGCGCAGGAGGCGATGACGCGAGGAATGTCCGAGGCAGAAGTTCGCCGTGAGTGGAAGATTGAGCGTATTGACGTCACGCAGCTTTCGCATGGCAGACGCGTATTTGCTCAAAATTGCATTGTTTGCCATTCCAGCATCCAGCCAGAGAGTTCTGTTGTTGCCTTCTTCCCTGGACAGTTGGCGGACACATGTGACGCCATGGAGTACAAAAGCAAATTCGAGGCGCTGGGAGAATTGCGCCGGACAGAGCGAGCAAAGTGGGCTGACGACGGAGAGTTCTTCGAACACGATCCAGGCAAGTGGTTGCAGAATCCGACATACAAAGCGTGGGCTCTGGACGCAGTTGAACGACCAGCGTTCTGGGCTCAGAACTATCTTTCGACCGATTACCGAATTCCTGTCACACTTGTGAAGACCAATGCCAGTCGGGCAATGGCCACAAATGCCATGAGTGGTCATATCTGGGAAGACTTCAGCTCTGTCAGTTATCGAGGGTTGCCTTCGCCAGGGCAGATTGAGTACTTCAATCCGTTCGCCGGCAGGGGTGGTGCGATGGAGTCTTTTGCTCCTCGACATAAGGTTCGGGAAGGAGTTCCGACGGGAGGCGGCGGGCCCGGCTATTACCGGGTTCCAACCTTGCTTTCTGTCTGGGCGACCGCGCCGTATCTCCACAACAATAGTCTGGGTTTGTTTAACAATGACCCGAGCGTCAGTGGTCGCCTGAAGGCGTTCGATGATGGCATACGAAAACTCCTGTGGCCAGAGTTGCGATTGAAAAGTTCCAGTTACAACAATGCCACCGCCGAACGGCTGGAAAAAGACCATGGCCTTATCTGGCGAACACCCAGAGAGACCTATCTCGTCGTTTCTGCAAAGAGCGTTCCGGTTGTCGTAAGTCGTGTTCCCATTGTTGCACGACTGTACGAGAAGTTTCCGTGGTTGAACGACGTAAATCCGCTTTGGCTTTGCAGTGCTGTACTTTTGGTGGTTGCTTTCCTGCTGTTGATGGTGAGCAACAAGAAGCGAAGAACTGTTCCCGGGAAACTGCTGATAGGAGCTGGTCTAATTTATGGAGTGTTGTACTGGGCAGCTAATCGGTATCCGTCTAATTCATTGATTCAATGGATTCCTGAGTATCGCCCCCCAGAGTTTATTATGATGACGTTGATCTGCGGGGGAGCGATTTTGCTTCTTCCGCTGTCGCGTAACTGGGTGCGACGAATTGGTTATGCTGCAATTGTGGGCTCGTTGCTGTGCGGGTTCGTTATTTACTTCAAAGCTGGAAAGCTTGATGATCTGCGGCTTGGGCCAATTCCTGCAGGCACGCCAGTTAACCTCCTGGCGAATTTGAATTCTGAAGCAGACCCAGCCGACCTGAAGTCGTCGATCCGAGACACGATCATGGGGCTTGCTGAAATCGAATCTCAGCATTTGGCTGACGAGGCGGCCAGAGATGTGCTTACGACCAAAGTTGCCCCCGCTTTGATGAAGGTCAACAAATGCCCGGACTTTGTGATGGACAAGGGTCACTATTTTGATTGGTTCGAGGCGATGTCGGATGCAGACAAAGAGTCGCTTATAGAGCTGCTGAAGACGTTTTGACGTTTCCAGAGGTAAGGTGTTGTAGTGTTCTTCCTGCGGTGATGTGATGTTAACTCGCAAGCCTGGTACAGGTGGTCCTGGCGGCTTGCAGAACCGAAGGGCATTGTGATGAGCAAGGAACCAGAGTCGACTGCTGGGGCGGACGAGATACTGTACGATTTCATTATCGTGGGATCGGGAGCGGGTGGGGCACCGTTAGCCGCAAGGCTTGCAGAGGCCGGGAAGAAGGTGCTTGTTCTTGAGGCAGGTCCAAAGATCTATGATCTGCCTGCGACGCACCCGGATCATGAGATTACGCGTGTCCCTGTGCTTCATGCCGCGTCGACGGAGCAGGAAACAATCGCGTGGCGCTTCTTTGTTGAGCACTATCGCTCGGCTCCTGATGGTACTCCGGCGAATGGCATTGAACGAGATCCGAAGTGGCACCCAAAACACGGTGCTCCCGCCGTCCCGGAGCAGCAAAATGGAATCTTCTACCCTCGGTCTTCTGCCATTGGGGGGTGTACCGTCCACAATGCCATGATCACCATTGCCGGGCCCGACTCGGACTGGGATCAGATTGCAGAGTTTCTGCACGATGACTCGTGGCGCGGTGAGCGGATGAGGGCGTATTTTGAAAAACTGGAATTCAACGAGTACTTGCCGACACCCGACACAACTCCTCCGCGCGGTACCTTTGGGTTTGTCACAAAGTACGTCTGGGACAGTTTGCGATGGCTCATTCATCCGATTCCGGTGATCGGCTGGCTGGCATCATGGGTCACAGGCGGATCGCCTGATCCTACCGGGGGGCGTCATGGTTTTGGTGGATGGCTTCACACGAGCACCGCGGATCTGAAACTGGGGCTTGGAGATCCTCAGCTCGTCAAAATGCTGAAGGCAGCACTCAAGCAGGCGAAGAAGGAAGGACTGGACCGCTCATGGACTCTGATCAGCACGCTTTTGAGTGGTCGGTTCAGGCAGGCGCTGGATCCGAATCACCATGAAACGCAGGAAAAAAGTCCAGAGGGCATTGTTCAGATTCCCGTCGCAATCCACGGCAGACGCACAAACATCATACAAAGCAGCGAAACGCCATACGCGCAACTAGGTCGCAGGAGCAGTCCACGTGAGCTGCTTCTGCGTGCGGCAGCAAGTCACCCGTCACTGAAGATCGAAACCGATTGTCTTGTCACGGAAGTGATTCTTGAACCGTCACGACATGGAGGGAAACCACGAGCTGTGGGCGTGCGTTTCCTGAAGGGCGAACGACTCTACCGTGCCTGCGTCAACCCGTCTGACGCAAAGGGCGAAGCCGGTGCAGCGAGGGTACGTGAAGGGGGCGAAGTCATTCTCTGTGGGGGTACATTTAATACGCCTCAGCTGCTCATGCTGAGTGGCATTGGGCCCAGGACGAGTGACGGAAAGATCGGGGTTGATGGCAGTGATACTCTCCGTCCGGCAGATACACATCAGGGTGGGGAGGGAAGCTGGAAGACCGACATCGACTGCAGAATCGAACTGCCAGGAGTGGGCATCAATCTGCAGGATCGTTACGAAGTATCCGTGGTCAGCACGATGAAGGAGGACTTCAAGTTGCTGGACGACGCTGATCTGCGATTGCCGGACAATCCGGACAAGCCGGATCCCGGACTCCGCGAGTGGCGGGAACGCGGTACCGGGTTATATGCCAGCAACGGCGGCGTCCTTGGGATTTTCAAGCGTTCCCGGATCGACCTGAGTCAGCCGGATCTGTTCATTTTTGGCGTGCCTCTTGAGTTTCGTGGTTATGAAGTAGGGTACTCAAAAAAACTTGAGAAGAATAAATTCACATGGATCATCCTGAAGTCTCATTCTCACAACAGTGATGGCGTGGTCCAGCTGCGGGATGAAAATCCGCTGAACACGCCGAAGATCAATTTTCATTCCTTCCGTGCTCGAAGTGCCCCGAACGACACAAAGGATGATGCCGATGTCGCTGCGTTAGCACACGGAGTGAAGTTCGTTCGCGGCATTTTGGGATATGCAAAGAGTGTTCTGGCCAAGGACTCTGACACAAACAGCGCATTGCAGCCACCTCAGAATGATTCGGAACTGAATGCGTGGATCAGACGTGAAGCGTGGGGACATCATGCCTGTGGGACCTGTCGCATGGGGCCTGATGGCGATCGGCTCGCTGTGCTGGATGGGGATTTTCGCGTTCGAGGCGTGGCTGGTCTGCGAGTCGTGGATGCGTCTGTGTTTCCGAAGATCCCCGGCTATTTCATTGTGACCAACATTTATATGGTTGCGGAGAAAGCTGCGGATGTCATCCTCAACGGGCAAACGGCAAACAAGGCAGGTGAATCAGTCTATCCTGAGGAACTGGCAAAGAAAGAAGTCGAGGCGCTCAATCATCGACGAAGGAAATTGCCGCAAACACCGGCTGGTCAGGCTCCCCTGCTGGCCTCTGAAGTCGCGAACGACGGCACTTGCCCAAAGACGGGGCGATGGAGGAGTGATGTTACTGGCCTTGCCCTGTCCGGCGGTGGAATTCGAAGTGCGACGATCTGTCTCGGACTTCTGCAGACCCTTGCGACATCCAGGCTGCTGCGACGGATTGATATCCTCTCAACAGTATCCGGCGGTGGCTACATTGGTGGGTTTCTGGGCCGGTTCTACGACCGGCTGAAGCAGTCAGAGCATCGACAGCCTGGTGAATCGACTGTCAACCCCGCGACACTCGTGGAAGCATCGCTGGCAAATAACAACTCACCGGAAGTTTCGTGGCTTCGAAAACATGGAAACTATCTCGCACCAAACGGCGAAGGTGATGGCAGGCTGAATCTTGCCATCTTTGTTCGAAATCTCATCAGTGTCCACCTGGTCGTCGGCCTCGCCCTGTTCGCGCTCTTCGGACTTGCGAACTCCCTTCGCTATGCGGTTCTGGATCCTGCTATGGCCGCGGCTGGACTTGCGTTCGACTGCAGCGATTTGCCGATCGGGCATCTTGTCAGTGCCTTGTTCGGGCCTTTCTTCAGTCCCTGGTATCTGCTTTCCGAGTTTCTGGTTCTGTTCCTCGTCATTCCACGAATTGCGGCCTATTGGATTGTCTCACAGGAAGTCCATCAGTCGTTTAAGAGAATTCCGCTGATTGTGCTGTTCGGCGTAAGTGCGGGACTCTTGTTTCTGAGCGTGAAGGATGGCTTTGTACCGGAACTTATGTTGATGGGACTGTCACTCTTCACAACGCTCTTCCACGCGGAACAGGCATGGATCAGAGGAGACAGGCGAGAACGAGCCGTTGGGATCGGCAGTGTGGAAGTGCAACGGGCAAGGACTCGCAACTATCTGACCTATGACCTTGGCCTGGCTCTGGCTCTTGCGGGACTGGCCACTGCGTTTGTAGCGATTGATGCCACTGGCCATGCATTGCAGCAGTGGAAGCTGGCGGGGAACACGTCTTATGCACAGGCGTTTGCGAGCATCCTTGCCGCCATCATGGGGGTAATGCCCGTGGCGCGATGGATCACAGGCAAACTCACACAGGAATCAGGACCCACCTCTGGCTTCGTACGGATTCTGAAGCGAGACATGGTTTTGGGATTGATGGGAATCGTGCTGTTGACTCTGCCTCTGGTGTTCTACTCATTCGCGTCGCATGCTGCCTTTGATGGTGGTAATTCACTTCGGTTTGGCATTTTGGTCACGCTCACCGCTGCCGGCATTACGGTTCTCTTTGCTGCCCCGTCGGCGGTCAGCTTTGTAAATCGGTCATCACTTGCCGAGACATATGCAGCACGGCTGGCCCGCGCCTACCTTGGGGCCTCCAATCCCATTCGGCAAAGACCAGAGGGTGCGAATGTCACAGAGGTGATACCGGGTGATGATGTCGCTTCGCTGGCTGACTACGAGCCTCACCTTGCCGGAGGTCCGTTCCATCTGATCAACCTCACGCTCAATCAGTCCGTCGATCGAACTTCTCAGAGGGTCAAACGGGATCGACAGGGAGAGATTCTAAGTGTCAGTTCCCTTGGAATGACGGTGGGTGAGACATCACATGCGATCTGGCGAAATTCGGGGCTTCCGAGCGATTGTGCTGGTCGCAAGCGGCCCATGCGTCTGGAGCCGATTGGGTTGTCGCCCGGCCAGCGCCATCCGCTTGTCGATAACACAAACAAACCCACTGATCTTGCCGAAATGCTCTCATTGCGACAATGGGTGGGACTTTCCGGTGCTGCGATTGATGCGGGGCGAGGACGATCATCTGCTCTTGGTACAGCCCTCTTAATGGGGCTTGTCAATCTGCGGACTGGCTATTGGTGGGACAGCGGAATTTCCAATGCATCCCGGTTCGGCTTTCCGGAACTGACTCTGATGCGTCGGTTGCTTTACCTGGTTCCACGATTCTTTGCAACACAATGTCTCGTTCTGTACGAATGGACGAACCGCTTTCCGGGAACAGCCGATCGGTTTTGGCATGTGTCGGACGGTGGCTTTTTCGAGAATCTCGGAGGATACGAACTTGTCCGTCGTCGAATTCCCCGAATCGTGATCGTTGACTGCGGCGCGGATCCAAACTACGAGTTCGAAGATCTGGCCGAGATGATTCGGAAGGTTCGTATCGACTTTGGTGCGACAGTGGAACCATTCAGCGGTACCGAAGTGTGCTCACTCAGGAAGAGTGTGATTCCATCGCCGATTGGGGAACAACTGGGTGCATTGTCGGAGCTTGTCCCAGCCAGTTCAGACGGCTCAGGTCAGAAGCAGTCGGCGAAACACGGCACACTGTTTCGTGTGACGTATGCAGACGCACCGGGCCAGCAGAGTATCATTCTCTACATTAAAGCCACGTTTACGGGTGATGAGTCGATCGATATTCAGAATTATCGTGTCGGACATCCTGAGTTTCCGCATGAACCAACGGCTGATCAGTTCTTTGATGAACCCCAGTGGGAAAGTTATCGCCGGCTGGGACAACACATCGCAGACAAGCTCATTGGGGACAGCGACTGGTTCTGGAAAATTCCAATTTGAACCCGAAGTCAGTTCTGTCGCCAACGCCTGATTTGTCGGGCACTACTCTCGATGTTGAATGATCCGAGTACCCGGCTGCTCGGACAGAACCCTCGGATTTCGGAGTGTACTGATGGACGCTTGTCTTACTCATCGGACAATCACGGTCATTGCTCTTGCAATAATCGCTGGCTGGCAGAACACATTTGCTTCCGATCACGCAGACCCGATTGATCCGCTTAATCGAGTTCAGCAGGAAGGCGGCATTACCGATCTCTTTGTTTTTCCGGTGTTGAAGGACGAATCACCGGCACATCCGTGGAGGGGAAACGCCACAATTCCACTGAACGCTCCGTTGAGCGAAACGGCACGATCGATGATGACGGTTGAACAGCAGCAGGATATCGATTCACTCGTCTTCATCCTTTGTGTACGCCGCGCTCTGACTGATACGGGTACCTTGAATCTGGAGCCCTACACTTACCGAATCCACATTGATACCAATCATCCGATGACCTTTGCTCAAAGTGATGAGTCGAAGACGTCAGCAGGGACTGGTGGCGGACTGGGTGGTTACGATGACGGACACGCTCATGGTCCCGTCGGTGCCGAAGGGCGTCCGACCGCTCATGAGGCATTTCTAAGATATGGTGGGCAGATTGATCATCCGGAAAAGATCAGCGAAGAGATCATCATTGAATTTCAATTAACCGGCAAGGGACGGTTTCGGAACGGATTTCCCAAGTACCTCAATCGCAAAGGCAATCCTCTCAATGAGTGGTCCGGCGAGGTGATCAAGACCGCTTCAGGTGTTTATGACGATCCGTTCATCTTTCCGGCATTCTTCGGAACCAATGTCGTGGCAATGGCTGTGAAGATTCCGATTACAGCATTTGCTGAACAGCCAAAGGACTTTCTTGTCTGGGCGACGTCCCATCGCGGAAAAGCCCAAATTGATCATCAGGGGCGTTCTCTTCGAACTCAAAATCCGCGATTTGAACTGCTGAATACACTGCATCCCAGCGAACATGTACGTGCCGTTGTCGACGAACACACGAATCCCGGTCTGTTGCGAGACGTCGCGCTGCGTCTGAATCTTGCTCAGACCTTCGCGTATCGCAAGTGGGACTTCACGCCCGATGTTCTGATTTACACGACTCGCTATCCGGTAGGTTTTCCGAATGGAAGATTATTGACCGATGACGTTGCGGCGCTGCTGGCGCAATGGGGCGATACGCTGCTGTTTGAACTTTCACACCAGCACAATAACTCCAAATGGCCGCGCCAGAACATGAACGACAAAAACGAAGGAGTGTTCAAGGCGGCATTCCCATACCTTCTGGAACCGCATCCGGAAAAGCCTCAGGCACCGCCTTTACGGCTTTCAATGGCAAGCATTCTCAAGTTGGTGGCGATTGCCATTGGCCTTCTGCTTCTCCTGCTGCTTGAGAACATTCTGTTTGCATGGCTTTGGTGTCGCTGGAAGGCGAGGAAGGCTCGCAAGGCAATGTTGCTATGACAAGATCGGGCCTGAGCCAGTTGTGCGACGTCCGGCACTCCTTTGCTGTGCAGCGGATTGGAGAATATGCCGTCACATTCTGCACAATCTTCGTTGTCACGAGATTACAATATGGAATTCGATCGCAACTATTTCGGGCATCAGGGAAAATCAGCGGACGATGCGAAGAACTCCGGATCGTTATACTCCGAAGTTCGTTCTGAGATGTTTCGTAATGCCTATTACCTTGGAGAGCGTCCTGCCCCATTCGCACCTTTACCGACCTATGAAGTCAACTGGAGCCGGGTGGCGAAAGGGCTGTTTTCATTTGGCAGACAGTGGTTGTTTCGTCAAGCGGCGGAGAGGGCCGTCGATTCGGATGCGGACTTGCGATGGGGCGACAACAGAAGAGGGTTCAGGCGACTGCTGCATCCCAACGGAGTCTGCCTTTTTGGTCGATGGTTGATTGATTGCGACAATCCGTGGAGCGGTTACTTCCGAAAGGGCAGTGAAGCACTCATCATTGGGCGCTATTCAACCTGCTGCACTGAAACACGCCGAGGCTTCAATCGCTCACTTTCGCTGGTTGGTAAGCTCTTTCCGACCAACGACGAACACCATACTGATGCTGTGAAAACGGCAAATTTCATAACACAGGAAGATCTTGGCGGCAGCAAAACATCGTACATGAATGACGTGACGCTCACGAATGCCCCAAACGTGACGCCCTGGAGGCGAGGCTTCGGAGCGCCGATCCTGCTGCTGAGCGGACTGCTGTTCAAGATTGTCGACCGCGAGCCTGCGATCCGACAGCTTTACACGGTTGCAGAGCTAACGGCACCAGGCCAGTCAGCGGTTGAAACAACAGTGTCACCAAATTTCATGCGTCTGGTTGTTGATGAAGCCCAGCCTCGCATTAACGGAGCGTCGTATCCCGATCATCTGGATTTTCGCCATGAGATCCTCCAGCAGATCTATCCGCCGGATGAACCAGCAATTCGACGTACACTGACATTTCATATTGAGTGTGCCGACCAGGGAGCTATCAGGGGCCTCTTTGTGAAGAGAGGCGTATTCCCGGACGGCGCCTGGCATCGTATCGGCCGAATCACATTTCATGAAGCAGTCTGTTCCTATAACACCGATTTCGTACTGCACTTTCCGCATCCGCCGTGGAGAACCAACAGAAACAGGGCAGATACGACCCTCCGGCGCAGAAGCGATTCGGCCAGAGACCAATCGTAGGTGCACCCACAGAAGTCATCGGACTCAACGA
This sequence comes from Planctomycetaceae bacterium, assembly GCA_046349695.1. GTDB lineage: Bacteria > Planctomycetota > Planctomycetia > Planctomycetales > Planctomycetaceae > SXXK01. The sequence goes on from JAXMBV010000050.1 coordinate 23,704, forward strand.
TCACTCGGTGATTGATTCCGTGGCCCCTGTTTGTGCACCTGTTGTTCGAAGTTGTTATGAACTGAATGGAGAAGTGAATATGGCAAAACGTGCGGCTCGAGGACCAGTAGATCGTAATGCGGATGCCGGTGACAGTGGACGGTCCGGCTCGTCGACGCAATTTGATTCCGGGGAGACGACAGGGAGGATGATTGTCACCTTTCGAGATGGTTCTTTGGAAGGACTTCGTCGGGGTGCCGCCAAACTACAGGATGTCGCCGGGATTTCCCGTTTCAGCAGCATGTCTGACTCCGGAGATTCATCCGGTGTCTCTGAACTGGATCTTTCCTCTGCCATGGTGATGGATCATCTTGGGATCGCGGTCGTCAATGGTGATCCTGACCAGTGTGAAGCGATGTTGTCGGCAGCCACGGATGATGACGGAATGGTTATGGAGCGAGAATACGTCAACTTTGCGCTGGCTGATCTCCTGGACGGCGACTTGTTGGAATCCCCCGGTGAAGGTCGGGGCATGTCACGGGCGACTGTCCTGCTGCCACCACACCTTGAGTACTTACGTGGTTATCATGAAGCCGTGAAACATGTTTATGAGTCGATGAGAAATAATATTCAGATTCCGGGTACCGGCGGAACTCAGTCATTGACACCAACTGCGGCGTTTGCAGACACCGCGTCAGTGACATGGGGTCTTCAGGCAACGGGCGTCCTTGGTACTTCACTTACCGGACGTGGAATTAATGTTGCAATTCTGGATACTGGGCTCGACACGTCTCATCCCGATTTTCGTAATCGCCGCATCATGACCCAGTCGTTTGTCCCGGGGGAAACCGCCATGGATGTCCATGGTCATGGGACACATTGCACCGGTACAGCTTGTGGGCCACTTCGGCCCTCTGAAGGACCACGATACGGAATTGCCCATGAAGCCAGTATCTTTCATGGCAAAGTGCTGAGTAACAGCGGATCCGGCGGTGATGGTGAAATTCTGGCTGGGATCAATTGGGCCGTTCAAAACCGCTGCCAGGTGATTTCAATGTCTCTGGGACGATCCGTCCGTCCCGGAGAAGCTCCCATGACGGCATACGAAATGGCAGGACAGCGTGCACTGAACCTGGGATCGCTGATCGTTGCCGCGGCTGGAAACAGTAGTAGTCGGCCAGGCGTGATCAACCCGGTTGGCAGCCCGGCCAATGCTGCATCAATTGTTGCTGTCGCTGCGGTGGATCAGTCACTCCAGATTGCAAGATTCTCTGATGGTGGGATCAACTCGAACGGAGGCGAAGTGAATATTGCCGCGCCTGGGGTTGCGATTCGGTCCTCACTTCCATTGCCCCGCCGTTACGCCGCCTGGAGTGGTACGAGCATGGCGACACCACATGTGGCCGGAATTGCAGCACTGATTGCCCAGCAAAGCAGCGCATTTCGTGGTGTTGCCCTGTATCGTGAACTCCGAAGGAGAGTTCAGCAGTTGTCATTGCCTGCTCGCGATGTGGGAAATGGCCTTGTCAGGGCAATTTAGCCAGGCAGGGCTTGCTTTGAAAACTGAATAACGATGCTCGGTGATGGTTCTCCGAGCATCGTCTGGTTTCATGTCAGGCATACGGTGACTCGAATTCGATGTTACAATCGCCCGGATTGGCAAGTTTATCGACCATCTGCAGGAGATTGTGTTTATGGCGAAGAAGGGTGTCCATGCCGGAAGAACAACAAACGAAGGTGCAGAAGAACGGGCCTCAGTTGAAGTGACTGTACCGCGTCTGAAGATAGTGGTGACAGTTTCTGATCAGGCGATGAGCCGAGCCAGGCAGATCGGAAAGCAGTTGGGAGATGCCGGCATGATTATAGAAACGCCATTGGAAGACCTGGGACAGTTTCTTGGGTCGGTCTCGCAATCGCAATTCAGCGATCTCTCCGAAATCGAAGGAGTTGCGGCAGTCGAAGTACTTGGCACACTTCAAATTCCTCCAAGCCCTCTTGATCCGCAATGATCATGAAACATCAACTGTTTCCGTGAAATGGATCCCTGCAACAACTTTTCATCGATACGGCTGCCAAATCGCGAAGAGAATGTCATCTTCTTCAACTGGATGCGGGGGATCACCTCAGGTGTCCCCATCTGATCGTCGATCCGTAGTGCAGTGGATATGTTTTGCCGAAGCCGTTGGCAAACGAAAGCACTTGGTGACCAGGGAGTACTCCTGTGAAGACGATAGCAAGAACACTTGCGACAGCAGCAATTTTTGCCGGTTCGACATGTGTTGCCGGTGAACTGTTTCTGCAGATGCGAGTCGAGAAAACGCGGTGTGGAGTACCGTGCAGGTATGACTATCGTACCAGCACAAAGACTCAATCCGTTCAGACAGCCAGTGTTATTTCAGAACCCGCGATCACAACCGGGCCTGTATCCTCCACTCCCCGCCTTCAGTTTGTCTTCGATGACGTTGAATCTGGTCCGGTGACGCTGAAACATCTGAGCGCTACGACGGACGGCAACGGCGGGATTCGAGTTTCTGGAATCCTGAATCATACTGGCGGCGCGACAGGACAATTGCAGGGTGGAAAGGTCGTGCTGCGTGTTGAGCCTTTGACGAACGTCAACACGACGACAAAGACGGGAACACTGCTGGCAGAGGGCAAGACTGAACTTTGGGTTCGCCGTAATGAGCCGGAGACTGTTCACGTTGATGTTCAGTATGCTTCCCACTACCCAGGGGGATTTGGTGACGTTCAACGAGTTCGGTTATTCCTGGAGTATCAACCGAACCGATAATTCCGGTTAGGTCGACTTGTACGGTACCCGGGGGGGCGCCGCGCAGGGCTGGTCGACGCAACCGGAGTGCGCGAAGATGTCGACCATTCGCTGGCTGGTCACTGTGGCCTGCTGCCTTGTTGCAGCACCACTGCAGGGGCAGGAACCCCGAGAGCCTGGATTCAATGAACTGCTGGTGATTGATCCCGCAGTGCAGGAAAATGGTCTGCCTACGGCAATCGTTGAAGGCGGCAGGGTAGAAATTCCCCCGACTCTTCACGTCCATCCTTACTACTACAGCGGCGACAAAGAGTATCAGGCGCAGATCCTGAATGGTGGTCCCACAATCATTGTGGCGAATCATCCGAAGTCCGGTGAGAAGCTGTACATTGACGCTGTGCTCCCGGCGGGTGCTCCGATTGTTGCTTACAGCGCCCACTCGATCACCTACGTTTATCAGGATCGCAGAGTACTGATTGAGTTTTCCCTGCTCCACAAGGATCGAGCGATTGTGAAGTATGTCAGTGGGAAGGGAATCATCCGCGAAGGGCATGAGCAGCTGGAAGAGGTCAGGGAAGATCTCAAGGAGCACAGTCGCCGGTCAAAGCTTGTGACCGAGTTGCACGAGCTGGGAAGCGACCTCGGTAATGTTGCGAAAGGCTCAGTGGGAGTCGCCTCAACCGCGGGTTCGATTGTGGTGGAACGAGCCCGTGCCGTCACCCGAGTTTTGCCTGGTGTGCCGGCCCTGAAGAGCATTGGCAAACAGGCCGAAGCCAGGTCAGCACTTGAAGAAGTTCGTCAGTCAGGTAAAGCCCAGTTGAGGGATATCGAAGAGACGATCCCAACGGTTCGGTAAGTTGGAACCGAATGCCACGGAATCGGCAGTTCAAATCTTGAAGAGACTCCACGGAAGGTGTGCCATGAGAAGTACATTGAGCTGTGTGCTGAGCGTTTGGGTGGCGGCTAGTTTGTTGGGTTCCGAAGCGAACGGTCAGGCCACAATTACAGTGACAAACGCAAAGGCGTTGGGCAGCGTTCAACGATTCCAGGCCAGTGGAGAAACGACTGCCGTCACTCTGAAGATCAACGCACCGGCTGGCTACACCGATTTCACTCTGGCTGTGGAATCGCTCCCCACTTTGAATGTTCAGAAGACAGCCATCGGAACTGCAGTGCCCATCACCCTTCCGAAAGATGCGTTTGACCGGGATATTCAAATTGATGCGACGATCACAGGAAAAGACCTGCCGGAATTGAAGGCTAGGGCTTTCATTCGCGGCGACTCAAAGAAACCGGAACCGCTTACCCCTGTCGTCGAACGTTTTCCGGGAGGCGGAGGTACGCTGACGATCGGGCTCACGGACATAGACCTAGATGCAGCCTCCGTAACAAATGACTGTTTTCGTGTTCTTCGAGAAGTCGAGGATGCCCAGAAATCGACACAGAGATTCCCGATCTTTCCTGAAGGATCTCCAGTCGTCTCGTCTGATAGGCGAACGATTGTTCTGAACTTCCGTTATCTGGATCCAGGCAACTATTGGATCGTTATTAGTAAGCTCAATGACCTTGTTGGGAACGCAATTTCAGATCGTCCCCCCAATTTCGATCCGAATTCCAAGGTGGCTGTTCAGTTGCAATTCACCGTGCCAGGCGGTTCACAGCAAGGTGGGCAGGTTGAGTATCCCCGGTTTGTAAGACCCGGTGATGGCACGGCCAGCGAATTTGATCCCGGGGACCGAGTCGATACTCGGGTCGTTCAACTGTACTACTTCCGTGATGCACGAAGGATTGTTGAACTCATCAATCGCAATGTGAAGGATCTGAATCAGGCTGGGTACGACGAAGCACAGAGATTTGCCCAGGAAGCGAGAAAGAAGGCGGAGGAGAGGATTGACGAAAGGCGTTTTGATGAGACTCTGGCTGTCGAGTCTGCAGTAAAGGCGCGCGAGACGGAGGCGGCACTCTCAAAGGCACGTGAAGCACTTGCGAAGGCTCAGCAGGCAAAGGCCGACCTGATATTTCAAAGAAGCGAGATTGATCGTGCAATCATGGCGGCCGGCGGTGATTCTGCCGCTCTGGATGCGTCTGTCACGACAACGAATAATGAAGTCAATACGGCGTCGACAAACATCAAAACACTCACTGGAGAGATTGCGCTACTCAAAAAGCAGTTGCAGGGAGCGTCGGATGATACCGCTCGAAAGAACATTCAATCGCAGCTGGACCAGAAAAATGCAGATCTGGATGCAAACAAAGCAACACTTGCACAGCAGAAGAACAAGCTGACGACTCTTCGAGCACTCAAAGCCAACGTCGACGTCAACACACAGGCTCAGACAAAGGTCGGCAACGAGATCACAGCGCTCGATGGCGAAGCGAAACGGCTACCACAACAGCTTGACCAGGAGCAAAAGAAGGAAATCGAAGACAGAAACAATGTTGTCAAATCAGAAGCGAATGAGTTGCGGGCTGCTCAGGAGCAGTTTCGGCGAGAAGTTGCTGCCGGGCTGGCCGATCGGAACAGCTATGCACAAGGAAGGCCACAGTCCATCGACCCCGTCTCACAAGTTTCTATTTCCGTTGTGGGCACCAGCCGCATTCATTTGCGTGGCCCGGTGAAGGGTGTCAATAAGATCTGCCGAATGATCCATCAGCTCGATAGTCCTGTTGGTCAGGTGAAGATCGGGATTCATACGGTCCAGGTGAACGGCGAACATGGCGATCGCATGGACTTCGTCTATGAGCGAATCAATCAGGAAGTGGCTCACTCCAGATTCCTTGTCAATACCTCGGGACAATTGTTGCGTCGGGCTGTTCAGGAAGTGGCGTCCGAAGTGGCGCTCGCTGCTGACCAGGGGTATCTGCCGGAGAACTGCCCGCCGGAACTCATGGCTGGCAGAGCCACTCTGGATGGCATGCCTCCGACGACTCAGGATCAGCGAGATCGTCGTTACATGTACGCCTTCTTCGGCAGTGACTTCATTGGCGAGCTGGAAGAAATGGATTCCGAGCTGCTGAACACTGAGAACAAGATGCTCTCATTGCATTCGATGGATACGCTCAGCTTTGCGGGTGCACTGTTTGTCATGGCCCACGCAGATCATCCTGTGCGACAGAGAATCGTTCAGAGATTCCAGGAACTGGTCGCCGGTGAATTGCCTCAGAGAGAGACTGAATACGTCCAGGCCCTGACACATGTCACGTCATGCGGCAAGTCGCTCGACAAACGTTACTGGAGAGCGATGCAGATTGATGCAAAGAATGCCGAAGCGATCTACTTTAATGCATCCCGCACTTACTATTTCCCCAACACGATTGCCTACTTCAATGAGCAAGTTTCCGGACAGGGGACTCTGAACCCGGTGCAGTACGCAACCATCAAAATGGCTCAGGCTCTCAAGGCTCAGCTGGTGGCGGAAATGGAATTGAAGAATCACGTGCTGGAACGTTCGCTGCTGGAAACTCGAGTTGGTGCAACGGCAAAGAAGTATGTCGACAGCGTAACTACCGCAGACGAAGAAAAACGGCAGGCATCAGCTGCTGCAGAATTGTGTATTCGCCGACTTGCTGGATTCGTCAATTCGATACAGCCAGCCGTCGTCGCAAGGGCAAAGGCGGACAACCAAAAGAATGTCCAGCTTAATCGTGCACTCGATAGCCTGAGAGCATACGACACAGCGCTGCGGGCGACTATGGACGCAGGTTCAATTCCAAAAGAGCTGCTTGATGGTGCGGTCAAGGACCCGGTCAGCTTTGCTGAGGAGTTTTGGCTTTACCTTGAGTTAAAATCCGGAAGGCGACTCAAGGACACGCCACTGCTGTCACTGACGCTGGACGCAGAGGGACTGTTCGTGGATGGTGAATCAGATCCAACTGTTACCAGAGCGTTCGAAGATCTTCAGCGAAGCCTCAAGGACGTCGCGGAAGCAGACCGCCGGTATCTGAGGGCAGTAGAATTGAAGAATGATGCCGAAGAAGAATTGTTTTCGCAAAGACTGCTGGATCAATTCATCGACGAGCAGGAAGAGAAGTCGGTCGAATTGATGGAGGCACTGAGGTCGAACGCAGCCAACGTTGACAATTACATCAAGCGTCTGGCGATCGCAGTGGAAGACGATGTGGCGGCTCAGTTCTATGAGCCAGCTTTTCAGCGAATTCGCCGGGTGTCGCGGACCTGGGACGTTACGCTTGGCCAGATTGAAACGACCACGATCCTGACGAACAACCGAACTCTTGCAAAGGTCTCCCCGGCGGGCACGTTTGAATTCAATCTTCCCAAGCGAGAAATTGCCATCACGGAAGCCATGAAAGGCACGAAGGCCCTTGCCGATGAGTACGGGAATCTGTTGAAAGATCCGACGTTTCTGGCAGGCACCAGTCTGCTGTCTGGGCAAACCGCGGATGGAATCGTTGGGAGCAACGCAGCCTCTCAGACAATTCCAGGATTAAGCACAAATCACGAATTTGGGTCGGATCTGCAAAAGCTCATTCCTCAGCCGGCCATCTACAAATTTGAAACCGGTACGGGTTTTGAAATTCAGCCAATCATCCAGCCAGACGGGCACTCAATCGTGTACGGATTCGATTATGAATATTCAACCAACGTGCGAGAGCCTGTTCGCGCTGATGAAAAGCATCTGGGCCGAATCAAGCGGCACTTCGTTCACACTGACGTGCAGACCAGCAGTTATGAACTGCGTGAAATCAGCCGATATACCGTCGCCCTCAAAGCGGCACGCACCGACCGCGGCGTGCCGCTCTTCGAAGACATCCCAGTTGTCGGTGCCGCGTTCCGACCGCTTCCCAGCGAAGAATCCTCGCTTCAGACCAACATCATCCTCGGAAGCTCGACGATCTACCCGACGGTGTTCGACCTGATGGGCTTGCGATGGTCTGCTTATGTAGACCAGTTGACATCCCCCGGTGTTGCTGAAGAGAAAACAACTCAAGCGACCCGTCGGCAGGAACTCAGGAGCCATCTTCTCCAGCAGACACGAGAACGAGTCAACCGTCGCATTCGTCTCTCAGAACCAACGCCGCCGTCCACGAACTTTGTGACGCCTTAGGTCGCTCAAGCCACCAATACCCGATCTCCGTGAATTCGGGTCGCTCAACCGATAACTACGATTCTAACGGCTTTCCCAGGATCGTCGACGTCCATTTCAAACCTCACGGTAGCCCCAATGTCGGGTGGAAAGGAGCTTGTTGGCAAGAAGTCTTCGGCTGAGCCCTGAACTTTCTTTTGTGGAGCATAGCTTATGAACGCGAAACCAAGTTTTGCCTTCACTGAAGTGACAGTTCCGGTAAGCGGCGAACCGGTAATCCCTCGCGTCGATTGAGAGCGTTTCAAGGCTTTCTTTGTCGCCTTCTTCACGTGCGGAGATTTCTTTGCGGCCTTCTTTGCAACTTTCTTCGTTGAACTTTTAGTGGTCGGCTTCTTGCTTGCTGGTTTCTTCTTGGCCATGGAATTGATCTCGTGAACTCACTGAATGGGTAGAATGAGACGTCCCGTATGTAGTGGATTCACTATCGTAGGTCAAACGGCACTTGCTGCCATTCTCTCCCGGTGTCATTCGCATGAATAAGCGAGATCTATTCTGCCAGCTTAACCTCTATTTGATTTCCAGCGTTGCCCTTAATGTTCATCGAGCCAAGCTCTCCGAGGTCCAGCTTGTATTCAATGATCGCTGCAAGATGAAGTGTGCCGACATCGGCGCCCCGTTCAACCAAAAGATCCGACAACGGCTGAGCAACCTGCTGTCGAAAAGAGATTTGCCCCATGGCGGAACTACCGGAGTCTCCGAACGTGACGGAGATCGGAGGGAGGCGATGTGGATCGTTGCCTTCTGCATTAACGATGTAGAACGTCACGGTGGCTGTGAATGGCCGAGCCGGAAGTGCATGCAGGCTGTGTGGGGCACTCAAAGAAATCTGCTGTGGAAAGGCGGTCCAGTCGACGCTGGTGAATTTGCCATCTTTCGTGACTCGATGTCCGCCAAGATTCGTCTGTCCTTCGCCAAACAAGAAGCGTCGCGTGACCTGCTCGGAATTCGCGGTAGCCTCAAAGTAAGCCTTTAGCTCTGCCGTTTCACTCCCGGCTTTCCTTACCTGTGATTCCAGAGCTGTTAACCTCTTTGCGACTTGATCCGGGACTTTGGTTTTCGTACGCACTTCGTTCTGCAACTGTTTGATGGCATCGGTTAGTGTCTTCAACTCACTGTCAGTAGCACCCTGATGGGCTGCTGCTTGCTCTGGAGCAAAGGACACAAATCGCTTGTCGCCCGGACGCAGATCGATGTACTTAAGATTCGCATCTTCCGGATGGCTCACGAGCTGCGGACCACCAACAAGCGCGTGCCACTGGTTGTCTCGCCATTCACTGGCTTCGAGATAAAAGCGAGTCGCCTCTTGCGTGGGGAGTGATGTCTTGAAGATTCGAAAATCAGTGGTTGGTGGATACTCAACGAAATTGACGGAAACTCTGGAACGTGAATTCTTCGGCAGCCGAATCCAAATTTCTGCGTGGCGCTTTGAATGTCGAACCGTTTGCCGCGGGTGAACATAGACGGGGACCGGCGTTTGCTGGACCACGAATGGATTTCCGGCAAACAAACCGTCGTACCCCAGGGATCCTTCGAGTGGCAAGAGTCCGCCGCCCGCGCCGAGACTTCCCATCATGCTCGCTGAGGGGTCACTCACAAGCAGGCCGGGATCGCAGCCGGGGCCTGAGATGTTGTGGTCTTCATGCACGACCAGGCCAGCGAGGGGAACGACGGTTTCTCCTTCCACTGGGATCATCAATCCAGCATCGACACTGCCAGGCATGTTCACGTCCTGAGCTGAAACCGGATTTGTTGGCAGGAGAATGAATAGCCCCAGGCAAACCAACGCACGCTTTCGAGCACCCAACAGGATGTAAAGCTTTGCGAGTGATTCCAGTTGTGACAGCATTGGTTTCCCCAGCGTAGACCTAGAGAGGAGATTCGGCAAAATTTGCCACTATCACCTTCGGCCACCCGTGGGGATTTCTGAAGAGTACTTCCAGGGACTTGACTCAATTCTGACAGCGCGGTGAAAACCCGTAGAAGAACGGTCACCGCTGAATTATCCACTTCTTTATCAACTCTACGGCTCGTTCATCTCGCACATTCGTTCCCAGGGGCGGCATTTGGCCGGGGCCGCGTTGGGAGAGGCGGTGGAGGAGGATGGAGGATTCGGGGTGGGAGGGTTGGATTAGGGCGGGATTGGGGAGGTTGAAGGTGGTGTGGACGGGGCGGGCTCCGAGGAGTTTCTGTTGGTCGGCGCTCGCGGTGAATTCGGCGCTGAATTGGCTGTTGCCGCCGCCGGCTTCGATGTGGCAGTTGTAGCAGTTGGCGTGCAGATACGAGCGGGCTCGAAGGGCGATGTCCTGAGTTTCGTCGAAGGGATCGACGAGCTTTGTCAGCTCTTCCACGGGCTTTGGGAGCGGGGCTTTGAAGTAGCCGAGATCGGAGAGGTACTGAAGCTGGTTGGCTTCGATGGACTCTGGGGCGGGGGTGGTGCGATTGGGGACAATCGCTTTACTGTCTGTGGTGTTGGAGCGATTGGGGACAATCGCTTTACTCTCGGAGCCATTGAGGACAATCGCTTTACTCTGGTAGCGGTGGGTTCGGTTCATCTGCAGCTCGCTGAGGCCGAGGACGTAGTTGGCGGCGCGGGAGTGGCAGACCATGCATTCGGCTCGACTGGGGTAATGCCAGGTCTGTTTGCGAATGCCACCTTCAACCGATGAGTCGCGGATGGAGAACTCTTCGTCCATGCCGGTGGTACTGAGCAGTTCGGCGTCGGTCTGGGATTCGTTCCAGCGATACGAGTATCCAACCCATTCATTATCCTGTCGCAACATGATGCGGGTCTCGATCCAGCGACGCGTTTCGGGCTTGCCGACTTCCTGTTCGAGTGCGAAGCTCTTGACTAGGGCGGAGCCGTTGGGGAAATTCCAGCCGCGGTTTGAGGTGTAGTCGATCTTCTCGTCACCAGGCACGGCCAGCCAGCGTTCCTTATAAGCACCGTCGGACCAGAGTTCCACGTTAACGGAATACGGCAGGACGCCCGGCTCCATCACGTGGTCTCCGAGCTTTCCGGCCGTCAGCGTTTGGTCGGCGTTCTTCTGATCGGTGGCCGATGCAAACAAGCCGGTCTCGCTGAGCTTCTTCGGGAAATTCGTCGGAGGTTGCTCGGGCGTCGGTTCAACGCGATAAAACCCGCCGCCATGATCCACGACGATCAGTTCGCCTGCATGGTTCTGTCCAAAGCCGGTAATCTGCAGCGTCGAATCCGCGATCTCGCGATGATACGTCACCTTGGTTCCGTCGTGTCGAATCGCCCAGATCTTGCCGGTCGAATAGTCACCGTAGATAAAGCAGCCAACGAGTTCCGGCAATTTGGATCCTCGATACACAATCCCGCCGGTCAGGCTGCGTGACTCGGAATGATGATGTTCGGCCACCGGCGCGATGATAGGTTCGTTGCCTTTGGGGCGAAGCTGATAAAACGGATGGCTGCCTTCCTGAACGCTCCAGCCATAATTTTCTCCTCGTCGAATCAAATACACCTGTTCCCACAGGTCCTGACCGTTCTGTCCAAGCCACAGCTGATTCGTTTGATGGTCATAATCCATGCGCCAGGGATTGCGAAATCCGTACGCCCAGATCTCGGGACGCGCGCCTGGTGTGTTGATGAACGGGTTGTCGGGCGGGATCGAATACGGTGCGTCCTGCGTCGGATGATCCACGTCCAGTCGCAGCATGACAGCGAGAAGGTCATTGAGTCCCTGTCCTGTTTCCAGAGTGTCGCTGTCGGTCGTGCCATCGCCTGTTGGGCAATAGAGATAACCGTCGGGACCAAAGGCCAGATCGCCTCCGTTGTGACCGTTCGACTGCCATTCCAGAATGACGAGCTCGCTGCCTTCGACAACTTTGCCCGCTCCGTCGCGTGCGATGGTGACTCGAGTAATTCGATCGAACTTGTTTGCACCCTTTGACGGGCCGTTGCTGATGATGAAGAGATAGCCATTCTCCAGGTACTTCGGATGAAAGCAGAATCCGTACACGATGCGATCGGATGGCAGCAGAGGTTCGCTGGACGACGCATCCTGAGCATCCGTGAAGACTCGCAACCCACCAGGTTCCGGCCAGTCGCCTTTGTGGTCGACGAAGAAGATTCGATTCGATCCCGGCTCGGCTCGGAAGTACACCGGATTGAACAGCGGCAGCTTCTCGTAGGCTCGGACCACGCGATAGGGCAGGGGAGGCTCGGGGTAGCCGACCAGCTTTGTGTTGTTCCAGGGGACTCGTACGTTATCGCCGGCTGAAACTTCAGAGGCCATTGGAACGAGGCTGATGATGATCAGCAGCATGACGGAAACGACGGCAATCCTGGCGAACATCATGACAGATCTCCGGAAGTGCTTGCGGCAACTGGCTGGGGGCTGGCCGGTTCGGAAGGATGATAGACGGAGGAGCGGTTGTGGTCACGTGGAGGCGGGAGGCGGGGCGGGTTCTTGGTTCCTGGTTCTTCGTTCTTGGTTAGAGGGGGAAATGGTTAGTGGTTATTGGAGAATGGAAAATGCAAAGTGGGGGGCTGGGTTCCCGCTTGCGCGGAATGACGGTGTGCGCGCGCTGAACACTGAACACCGTTCCGCGTCCCTCCCCCGAGCTTGCTGGCGCTCGCTCGACCCCTCCCGCACTTCGTGCAGGAGGGGAGCGTGAGGTAACGATTGGGGACAATCGGTCTACACTCTGAAAACTGAACACTGAAAACTGAAAACTACATCGGTGCTGGGTTCCCGCCTGCGCGGGAATGACGGTGTTTGGGGGATGGTGCGTTGCGATGTGGATGCAGTTGCTGATCGCAGAACCCTGATCGGGCGGCAACGATTGGGGACAATCGTTCTACACTCTGAACACTGACTATTCGATATGGCGGGAGTTTTGGATGGGGCCGAGGAGGCCGAAGGGGAGGGGGGCGTCCTGGGTGTATTGCTTGCCGAGATGGAGGGCGACTTCGGCTCGGGAGAGTTCGTAGCCAAGATAAAACGCATGGCCGGGGTCGATCGGCTTCCCGACGGCTTCGTGAGTTTTCATGGCCTGGGCGACAATCTCAAACGGCTCGGTGCCGTGCCAGTGACCGTGGCGGTTCATCAGGTGCAGTTCATTCTGCTCGGCAAAGATTCGAAAGTTCGAATCGGTGAGAGCCGCGGCAAGAGCGGTCAGTGCTTCACTCGTCATACGATGCAGCCGGGATTCTCGCAGCATCACCAGTGACGAATCGACATGCTTCGGAAGCGTGCCGGTGGAAATCGCATGATGCACCAGTCGCCTTGCCGCATTGAATTCCGCGACAGCTGTGCGGCACCAGTTGATGACCTGAGTCGTCAGGACGCTCTGGACGCCCAGTTCCTCGCAGATTGCAGCAAGAACCATATTGACGCCGGCAGAATCGACTTCGGTCAGTTCCGTGACGTTGCCAACTCCCATCATCATCGGCACGTCAGGGTACTTTCTGCGAACAGTCATGTAGCGTTGAAGGGAAGCGGTGAATCCCATGCCGATCGGTTCAAGAATCGGATCGACTCGAAACGCAACCCCGGCCGCGGTCAGCGACTCAATCAGTCGATCGAGCGAATCCAGATCCTGTGGCGTTTCCGGGACGGCAACAACTTCGACCCCCAGCTGACTGACCCAGCTCAGATTCGACTGATTGCAGCTCAGAATCAGTTCAGCACCTTCCGTCACCGCGGCGCTGACTTCATCGCGATCAAAGCTGTCGATGGAAACTCGATGTCCTTCCGCCTTCAACGCTCGCACGATTTCCGCGATGCGTGGGGAGCTTTCACCGGCGACACCTCCGACATCAATCATATCCGCGCCGGCGGAACGAAATCGATTCGCTTCCGCGACGATGTCCTGCAGAGGCATTCGAGTCGCGTGGTTGATCTCCGCGAGAATCTCGATCGAGTATCGACTGAGATCCGCTGACCGTCGCTTGCCAACTCCGAAGAATTCCGGAAGGTCATACAGATCGCGGGGACCGGCGATGAAGGGTTTTCCGAACTGCTGCGATAACTCTTCGAGACTTCCCTGACACCAGCCGGGCAGCACCACCATGTCAATCTGTGGCGAAACCGTCAGGCGCTTCTTCAGCAGATTCGTGTGAAGAAGTGCGGCCACCTGAATTCCCGGAACAACGATTTCAAACTGAAATCCTCGCTTCGCGGCAATCGGCGTCACGACATCGCGCAGGGAGGCTTCGGCCAGTGAGCCGGTGACGAAGAGGATCGATTTGCCATTCAGATCCGCATTCAACGCACCGCTCCGCCGTTCACGTTGATCACCTGGCCCGTGATATACGACGCATCATCGCTCAGCAGGAAGCGAGCCATGTTGGCGATATCCTGAGGTTCGCCCCACCGCTTCAACGGCGTCTCGGAGAGAACTCGCTGCTGCCAGTAATCGCCAGCCGTTTCACCCCAGGCCGTTCGAATCCAGCCCGGCGCGATGCAGTTGACTCGCACGGCCGGCGCGAGGCTGACGGAAAGGGAACGCGTGAATCCCATGATCGCGTTCTTGGCCGTCGCGAAAAGTTCGCCACTGTCGCCCTCCATGCCTCGATCCGACTGATCCCAGCCGACTGTCAGAATACAACCGGATCCCTGACTTCGGAAGTACAGCCCAAAGCTGCGTGAAAGCTCCACCGTGCCCATCACATCCGTCTGGAGCAGAGCCAGCAGTCGGTCGGAAAACGGAGCAGATCGCAGTTCGGTCGTGAGCAGATCTGCTCCGGCGTTGTTGACCAGCCCATCGATGCGACCGATGGAGCAGGACTCTTCCAGCAGACGAGTTCGATCTTCCGCAACGGAAACATCAGCCTGAATCACAGTGGCGTTTCGATTGAGCGCGCGGATCTCTTCTGCGACGGCGCTGGCTTTGTCAGCGGAGCGGCGATAGTTGATAATCACATCGGCTCCCGCTCGCGCACACTCGAGCGCGATCGCGCGACCGATGCCGGTGGAGGAACCGGTCACAAGGATTCGTTTATTGGTCAATGATGCAAACATGGCAGAAGGGTACATCCCGACCTGTCGGCTGCAAAGTGGCCTCGCGTCATGGACAAACAAGTCTCAGAACGTTCTATTTCCCACTACCGACGTGATTCACTTTCTCCCTGCCTGCTGCTGACATTCCGTTGGCGGTCCCTGCAGCGTTCCATCCGGAGCTTCGACCATGAAACGATTGTTTTCCCGCTTCGCGCCACTGTGCCTTGTGACCCTCACAGCCTTTTCGCAATCAATCTGTGCTTTTGGCGATGAGCCCGTGAAGCAGTTTCGAGTCGGTATGATCGGACTTGATACGTCTCACTGTCTGGCGTTTGCGGATCTGCTGAATAACACGAAAGATGACCCGGCGCTGGCCGGTTGCCGTGTTGTTCTGGTCTATCCGAAAGGCAGCCCGGACATTGAAAGCAGTGTCAAGCGGGTTCCGGAGTACACGACGAAGATCAAGGAGCATGGAGTTGAAATCATCGACGATCTGAACGCGATGATTGAAAAGGTCGACGCCGTGCTACTGGAAACGAACGATGGCCGTCCTCACCTGGAGCAGGTCATACCGGTACTCAAGGCCCGAAAGCCTGTCTTTATTGACAAGCCGGTGGCGGGATCGTTGAGCGACGCGATAGCGATTTATGAGCTCGCAAAGCATTACAACACGCCTGTGTTTTCATCGTCGTCACTGCGATTCGCGAAAGCTGTCCAGGCCGTCCGAGGCGGCTCGATCGGCGACGTGCTGGGCTGTGATGCCTATTCCCCGTGTAGTCTCGAAGTGACTCATCCGGATCTGTTCTGGTACGGAATTCATGGCTGCGAAACATTGTTCACGGCGATGGGACCTGGAGTTCAGACGGTTGTTCGTTCTTCCACAAAGGACTTCGATCAGGTCACGGGAATCTGGAAGGACGGGCGCATCGGGACGTTTCGCGGGATTCGCAACGGGTCCGGTGGATATGGCGGCACAGCGTTCGGAACCAAAGGAGTTGCTCAGGTTGGTCCTTATGATGGCTACAAACCGCTGGCGGTGGAGATCGTGAAGTTCTATCGCACCGGAACGCCTCCGGTGACCGCCGAGGAAACTCTGGACATCTACGCGTTCATGGAAGCGGCGGATGAAAGCAAGCGACAGGGAGGAAAGCCGGTGGCTGTTGCCGAGGTGATGGCGAAGGCGCGGGCGGAGGCGAGTGCGAAGGTGAAGGCGGTGGTGGAGGGGAAGTAGGGGATTAAGATTAGGATTAGGATTAAGATTAAGACTAAAATTTGGGCAGGGGGGAGAGGCTTTTTTAGCTGGCGGCGCGGCTGGGGTCGTTGGATTCGGGTTGGTCGGAAGGGGAGGATTGTTCTTTGAAGAGGCTGAGGCCGGCGGGGCGATTTGGTTCGAGGACGGAGCCGAGAACCTGGGCCAGTCGTCTCAGGTTGAATGGCTTCTGCAGGAATGCGGCGATCGCCGACGTTTCCCCGATATCCGCTCCGCTTTCGCTGTAACCGCTGCACAGAACGACGGGCAGGCCTGGGAAGCGTTCGTGGATTCTTTGTGAAAGCTCCGTGCCCTTCATGTCAGGCATCGTCAGATCGGTGACGACACAATCGAACGGTGTTGATGCGGTTGCTGATTCATCAAGGCTCTGAAGGGCAGAGGCACCGCTGTAGGCTTCTGAGCACTCATAGCCGGACAGTCGAAGCGAACGGGCGAGCAGTGCGGCGACGCTGTGTTCGTCATCCACGATCAGGATTCTGCGGCGGGTTGTCACTGTCGGCGGCGTTGAAGAGCCAGAGGGCGTTACCGGCGGGACAGATACAGCTCCCTGGCATGCGGGGAGCAGGACTTCGAAGGTGGTGCCTGTCTCGCCA
Organism: Planctomycetaceae bacterium; assembly: GCA_046349695.1. Taxonomy (GTDB): domain Bacteria; phylum Planctomycetota; class Planctomycetia; order Planctomycetales; family Planctomycetaceae; genus SXXK01. The sequence continues at coordinate 40,392 of JAXMBV010000050.1, forward strand.
ATCGTGCTGGAGCTCACACGAATGCAGCCCTTGTGGCCTCGAACAATGCCCAGCACCGTCGATAACCCGAGTCCACGTCCTGAGAACTTCGTGGTGAAGAACGGATCAAACATGCGCTGAAGAGTATGGGGGTCGACGCCTGAGCCATCGTCGCTGACGGTCAGTTTCAGAAACTCGCCGGGACCTTCGGAGAAGTCGACATGGCAGCATTCCAGATCTGCTTTGGACATCTGGCAGGGTGAGGTTCGCACATCGACCTGTCCCATGCGGCCGGCGAGTGATTCTGAGCCGTTGAGAACGAGATTCAGAATAATCTGGCGCAGCTGAGTCGCGTCCGCTCGCACCATTGGACACTTCGAATCCAGATTCACTTCGAGTGTTGTGGATTTGGCTGCGGATGCCTTGAGAAGTGGCACGAAGTCCTGAATCACATCGTTCGCCTGCAGCGTCTGAAACTCGAGCGTTCCCTGTCCGGCATAGGCCAGCATCTGGCGAGTCAGGTCGCTGGCCCGAGTTGCAGCGGCAAGGATGTTTGACAACCCTGTTCGTTCCGCCGGCGCAACGAGTCCTGATTCCTGAATCAGCGATGCGTTTCCGAGGATGATTGTCAGGAGGTTATTAAAGTCGTGAGCAATTCCTCCGGCGAGGACTCCGAGGCTTTCCATCTTCTGTGCCTGAAGCAGTTGCTGCTCCAGCGCCTGCTTCTGGACTTCAGCTTTCTGGCGGCTGGCATATTCCTCCAAAGCGCGCGCCGTCTGGATGCGAACCTGACGTCGCAGCAGAATGGCCCACAGAAAGGAAATTGCTGCCACAAGACCGATCGAAAGGATGATCGTAATGACCGTCCACGGAACCTGACTTCCGACCACCACGTTGGATCGGCGGGTGTACAGGGCACATGAACCCACATTGAATCCGCCGAGTGACTGGTGCTGAACCCAAACACCTTTCACATGGACTTTGGTGCCGCTGGACACATCGCGAGGCGCTTCGTCATTGACGAAGACCGGCAGCAGGATGCCATCGCGTTCCAGAAGAAAGCCAGGGCGACCATCGGTCTGGAAAGTCCCCAGATACGATCCGCTCGTTGTGACTTCTTCTCCGCTGAGTGACATTGCCACAAGTTGGGAGAGTTCCAGTGACTGCGGGGCGCCTCGTTGAGGAACGTCGATCTCTGTCGGACGACTTTGAGCATTGCGGAGGACGGGTGGTCGCGAAGTGGTATCAAGCACGCCTCGGAATTCATGGACGGTATCGATTTCCGGGATGGCGAAACTGCCAAATTCCACCAGCACCGACCCTGTTGCATCGTGCACCAGAAGCATCTGATTCGACAGCTGATAGTCCACTCGGGCTTCAATCTTGAAGTAACCCGCCGCCGGACTGACTCGATCGATCTTGTTCAGATCGGCCACAGCAGTTGTCGACAGGCCAGATGCTTCCCCCTGAACGGGAATGATGGAACTGACGTCCGGCAGCCAGATCTGGAATCCATTGAACTTCCCCTCTGCATTGACTCGTGCACCAACGATTCCATGAAAGCGCACGGAGGTTCCAAGGAACTTTCGGAGTTCTTCGACCGACGTCAGTCTGTCCGAGATCAGTCCTCGGAAACGTCCGCCTTCAGGGGAGACCATTTCGAGGCTGAAATGGTGGAAGTCAATTTCGACACCAATCAGTTGCCCGGTGATGGAAACAAACTGGCTGTCGTCGAAGCGTCCCTGGAGTCGGTCATAAGAAACAACTCGCGGTTCCGGGAGGTGAATTCCGTTACTGACACGAGTCGCGGACTCTGCTTTGACAAACCGTCCCGGTGTGACGACGCCTTTCAGAAGGATTTGATCACCCGGCTTGAGATTCGGATCCTCGACGCCGACAACGTACATGCCAGTGCGGCCATCATGCACGAATGTGATGGGCCATTCTTTCGAGTGGATGGCGATCACGCACGGCAGTTCCACCGCGGCGCTGTAGTGGAGTTTCTCTTCGGGCAGTTCGTGAATCTCGTCGATCGAATGGAGCGTAAACTCTTCCTGAGCCTGCGCGGTGGCCTGTGAGAGAGTCGCGAAGATGATCAGAGCGACCAGGAAGAGCAGCGGTCGCCGAAACTGTGCAGACCCGCAGACAGGCGAGACCGTTGCCTGAGCAGAGT
>JAXMBV010000051.1:0-40980 GCA_046349695.1 Planctomycetaceae bacterium
AGGAACACGACGATCTCGTGCTGGAACAAGGAGTCGATCACTCGTGAGGAATTCACTCGATGGCTGGAGGAAGTTCCGGACACTGTGCCCGTCATCATGGTGATGGCACAGTGCTATTGCGGTGGATTCGCCGACACGATTTTTGAAACTGATGGCGAGAGAGAGAAGTTCGCTTCAAAGCCGCGCGTGGGCTTCTTTGCTCAGCAGCACAATCTTCCGGCGGCTGGCTGTCGACCAGACATCGAGCATGATCAGGAATTCAGCAGTTACTTCTGGGGGACGATTGCCGGCCAGAGTCGCAACGGAGAACCGATCACAGGTGCTGACATCAACGGGGACTCCAGGATCTCATTCGATGAAGCCTTCGCGAATGCCGTCATCATTGGAGACACGATCGATATTCCCCTGAAGAGTTCGGATGTCCTGCTGCATCGATTCAGTCGCATACCGGACTACGTTCTGGTTCGTGATCGTTCACGGCGAAATCGATCGGCGAATACCGAAGACCGCCCGGCTGAGGAACCGCAGCGGACCGATCGCCCGGAAAGTGAAGGCTCCGACGAGAAGAACGAACAAGCACCGTCGGAATCAGAAGCACCAACGGCAGAATCACAGGAGGCGAAGGCACCGGCCGAACAGACCACGCCTTCACAGGAGGACGATTCGAAGCTGCCTGGTCGCATGGACGGTTCGATCGAATCCTTGATCCAGAACGCCGATCCATCGTCACGGCGCATTGTCACGGAATTGTGTGGGCAGTTGCAGATCCCGCTCACCGACACAGTTCAACAGCTGACGGATCGATACATAGCCCAGCAGAGGGCTCGGGGTGGAGCATTCCGAGGCCCTGGTCGCCGATCCAGTTCCGGTCGTCGCGAACTTTTGGCCGCCATCGAGAAGCAATGGCCGGAACTTGCCGATCCCGAAACATGGTCGAACTCTGAGCTGCTGACCAAAGACCCATCCGAGCTTCTCAAATCCATCGAGGCGCTGCCGGAATACGCTGTCTACCAGGAACGCCTCAAGCAACGCGAACAGCAATCCAAAGACGCCGACACCACCGAACTCCGCACCATCCGATTTCGGCGTCTGATCGACACCCTGGAAAACGTCGTGCTCGCTCGCAATCTCTCAGCAGCATCAACCCCGGAGATCGCTCAGAAGTACGAAGACATGCGGAAGCTGGAGCAGATGAGCTTTGAGGATATCGAGAACTGACGGCGCAACTGAAATCGCGGTTTCTTTCATCGGCCCCGATGGCCATTGGCTCCTTCCCGGCGAGAAAAGCAAATCTCTGCAACGTTATGGTGACAGCTGAGAACGTGATCGCGTTTTCAACAGCGACTCGCTGACAGCACTCAGCATGGGGTCTTTTGCGGAAACACATTCTTCGAGAAAATCGTTGAATCGTTCTGGCACCAGAACAGACTCGGAGAATAATCGCCCTTGCCGCTGAGCGTTTAGATGATGTCGGCTAAGCAGTCCGTTGATGCGAAGAATCGCCGCACGTACAAGTCGAGGGTCACTGAAATCCGCACCTGCTTTCGAGGCCGCATCTAACAACAGGCTCGCATGCAAGTCGTCCGACTCCTGCCCATGAATGGTTCCGATCAGCGTCATGGTTTGTTCGCCCACTGGGTACGCTGAAAGCGTCTTTTTGCAAAGGCGCCAAATCACTGGTAAGAGATCAGGTCGCTTCCATTCCAAAACAGCGGCTTGCAGATCGAACGAAGAAGCGATAACAGCTTGAATGCCCGCTGATGTTTCCAGGTCTTCCAGATGAGTCTCCAGTGCCGTTGTCAGTGTCGCTGAATCAGCGTTCTCTGTGGCGAGTGCCAGCAAAGCCAGATGCTGCCGAGCCATGACTCTGTGACCATGACATTTCGTCATCTCAGCCAGCGTCGATAACCCCTTCCTCAGACGCTCGATCTCTTCTCGCGTTTCTGGCGATGCCTGCCGGTGGTCCTTGCCCCAGCAGAGACTCGTTGCTTTATTAGTGAGCACTATCAATTCATCATCAAACGTCCGCGTTCGCTGATCATCAGCGAAGCGATTGAACTCATCAATCTCCAGCCGGCGGACGCTCACCAGGCGACTTTGCCGCAGGAACATGCCGCCCTTCTCGACTCCCAATGTGACAGTAATGGACTTTGGAATCGGTATTCCTTCGCAAGATGTCCATTCAAGCTCCACCCATCTGCCGCCCTTTCCGGTCGGGTTCAGCAAGACGACCCCCGCAACCTCCTGCTGAGTGAACGGACTACTTGGTTGGATTGCCTCCGCCCTCTGGAATTCGCCATCAAAACGCAGGAATCGTCCGTTGGTTGAGAAGATCGATCCCCGAACGGGCAGCCACTTCGTGACACCATCCTTCTTCAATGCCTCGTTGAGTTCAAAATTTCGTGAAAGCCATAGGTTCTGAAATCGCCCTGTCAGCCTTTGTTCCAGTTGAACACTGTCAGACCGCTGTCTAGCCAAACGAGTCTGAATGCTCGCCTGCAGCGGGAACACGACGTCATATTTGCCGGCGATCGGATTGGCACCTTCGGCCGGAACGGTCCATGCACCGTCTTTGTGGTCCGGTCGCCAGATGCCGAATCTCGAATGTGCAAAGTACAAAACATCGAGCCCTTGCTGCTCCATGTTGATCCACTTAGGCAGATCCTTGTGTGCAATGGGTTTTTGACCCAGGGATTGCCGATCCAGCAACAAGCTGCCGTTGCTGCCGCACTGAAACCGCGCATCAACGGGATACGGATAGATTCTGGGAGTAGTCCAATGGGGGCTATAGCCGGTTGCCTGCAATAGCCAGTTGTCAGGAGTCACCATGACCTGCAAAAAGAAAGTGTGTGTCACCGATTCAGCAGGAGCTACGGAAGTAATGCAGTATTCCGCCAGAATACCGTCCGACTGAGGAACGCCAACGCTGGGAGTGATAAGCAAGACGAGCAACAGAAATAGTGATCGAGTGACCATCGTATCGTTGTCCTACCAGGGGACTATTGTCCAACGAAAGGCACGACCTCTTGTGAGTTCATGGCATCCTGAATCAGCTCCGGGACCGTGGCAATGCTCGTAACGGATTCGGATTGATCTGCAAACGGGTCGATCTTCTGCTGGTACCACTCCGGCGGAAGGTTCTCGTACCACCAGTCGGTTCCTGACCGCGCGGTTTTGTCAACGAGGCGCTGTTGCTGTTGAACTGGTTGCTCATCACGCCTTATGCAAACCAGGATGACGGCAGCCACCGCTGTGCATACACATAGAAAGAGGCAGACGAGCAAGCGTATTCTCTTTTGGCGTTTCATGAGTGGCCGTGCGTGGGGGTGTCTGGAAGTAATTCATGACGACATTCGTTATTACACATAAGGTGGAGATAATCGTGGCTCCACTTTGTTGTCAAGCGGGTTGTTTCGTGATCCGGAAATTTTGTGTTGCCGTCAGCAGGCACTCCTTGGCAGGAGCCTCGCCCTCCTGAAATTGCACAGCGCTGCTCACGCCCGGAATTCCGCGACTGTACGCACTGGTCCGGATGGTCGCTGGCCTCAGTCGCAATGTGGTGGTCAACAACCTACATTGGCGGGCCTGACTGATGGTTACTTCCGCCGCAGTTTGAATACTCTCTCCAGGAGGTCCCGCCGTGATGAGTCGTTCGGTTTTGCGTTGGTTGTTGTGTGGCGTGTTTGCGCTGTTGAGTGCCGCGAAGGTGGAGGCTCAGGGGGTTGCCGGGCCGGAGGGCACGAGTCCTCTGACGATGGAAGGTGATCTGGCGTCGCAGATGGTGGACGGCATCGATCGCTTCCTGCTGAAGGAAATTGAGAAGACAGCGGCAACGCGAGCGGAGCGGTTCAAAGTCGATACGTCGTCGCCGGAAGCGTACGAAGCATCGCTGAAGCCGCACCGGGAGAAGCTGGCAAAGTGCCTCGGCATTCGAGATGCCCGGATCGAATTCGATGCTCCGGAGATTATCGTTCCGGTCGGCGGCGATCCTGTGATTGCTCAGTCTGATAAGTTCACGGTGCAAGCGATTCGCTGGCCGGTGCTGAGTGATCCAACGCCGCAGGGAGCAGGACTTGCGTCAATCTATGGCGAAGGGCTGCTGTTGACTCCGAAGGGCGACGTCGTTGCCAATGTGATTGTCCTGCCGGATGCGGATCAGACGCCGGAACAGACCATTGGACTCGTCGACGGCATACCGGTACCTCTCCAGGTGGCTCGGCATCTGGCAGAAGAAGGTTGTCGCGTCGTCGTGCCTCAACTGATCAGCCGCAAACGCGAGAAGCGCCTGGGTAGGGCGGACTTGACCAACCGTGAGTATCTTCATCGAGCTGCCTTTGAACTGGGGCGTACGCTGGCCGGTTACGAAGTGCAGATGGCGCTCAGCATCGTGGACTGGTATTCCAAATTATCACCTCAGACACCGATTGGAATTTCCGGTTACGGAGAAGGCGGGATGTTGGCGCTGTTCGCCGGTGGCCTCGACGCACGGATTCAGGTGATCGGTGTCAGTGGCTTCTTCGGACCTCGAGAAGGAAGCTGGCAGGAGCCGATCGATCGCAACTTTGCCGGCCTGCTGCAAGACTTCGGTGCCCAGGAACTGAAGATGCTGACGGTGCCTCGATCACTCATTATCGACGCGACCGGCGGCCCCGCGCTGCAGCTGGAAGGAAACGGCGGTGGCCCGGCCGTTCTGTCGCCGCCAGACATGAAACTGGCGCTCTCGGAGTCGAGCCGTGCGAACGAACGAGCCATCCGGTCGCCCAAGTCCGCCTTCTTTTCGAAGATGCCCGAGACTCAAAACTATCTGGTGTCCTACATTTGGAGCTACCTCGGAATTAAGAGCAAGAATCGGGACCTGACGTCACCACTGTCGATCTCGAAGACATCAGACGAAGATCATTCGTCGAATCGTGAAACCCGACTCCTCAAACAAATCGACCGCCACAATCAGGCTCTTCTGCGAGAAGCTCATTTCGTTCGGAAAGACTTCATGTCGAAGCTCGATCTGACGTCGGTCGAAGCGTACGAAAAATCCGTCGAACAGTATCGTGACATCTTCCGCAAAGACGTGATCGGGGAGTTTGATCAGCCCCTGCTTCCGTTCAATGCTCGCTCGCGAAAGTCGTGGGAGACCGAAAAGTGGACGGGCCATGAAGTCGTGATGGACGTCTTCCCGGATGTCTTTGCGTACGGCATCCTGCTGCTTCCTAAAGATCTGAAGCCTGGCGAAAAGCGTCCGGTGGTCGTCTGTCAGCATGGTCTGGAAGGCCGGCCGACGGACATCATTCAGGGCGATCATCCGGCCTATCATGATTTTGCGGCGAAACTGTGCGAGCGAGGATTCATCACGTTCTCACCTCAGAATCCGTACATCTTCACGGATCGCTTTCGAACGCTCCAGCGGAAGGCTCAGCCGCTGGGAAAATCACTGTTCTCCATCATCGTGCCTCAGCATCAGCAGATCGTGAACTGGCTGAAGACACAACCGAACGTGGACGGTGATCGCATTGCCTTCTACGGTCTCAGCTATGGCGGCAAGTCGGCCATGCGAATCCCGGCTCTCGTGACCGATTATTGCCTTTCCATTTGCTCGGCCGACTTCAACGAATGGGTGCTGAAGAACGCGAGTACTCGTGAGAACTTCAGCTACATCTGGACGGGCGAGTATGAGATCTTCGAATGGGATCTCGGCAGCACGTTCAACTATGCGGAAATGGCCGCCCTCATTTGTCCCCGCCCGTTCATGGTGGAACGAGGTCACTTCGACGGCGTCGGCGAAGATCACTGGGTCGGCTACGAATACGCGAAGGTCCGGCACCTGTATGCAGCTCAGCTGAAGATCGGCGACAGGACGGAGATCGAATGGTTCGTCGGGCCACATACGATCAACGGGCAGGGAACGTACAAGTTCCTGCACAAGCACTTGAACTGGCCGGAGCCAGGCAACGACCGGGTGAAGCCCCACTGATGCCTTTCCCCCACCGGGTTGACCCCGGTGGAAATCGGCTTCTGCACTACGGGCCGCCTATGATGACGATTTCGATAGCCATCGTCGGGTAGTGCAGAAACCGTTAAACCACTGGGGTGAACCCAGTGGCGAAGGATAGAGGATCTCAGCAAAGGAATACTCCATGGCGACGATCGCGGTCCTTGGAACATTCGACAGCAAGGGTGAGGAGCATCAGTTTCTGGCCGACCAGATTCGTCAGCGCGGGCATGAGCCGTTGCTGATCGATGTGGGCACGGGTGGTCCTCCGACGGTTGCTCCTCACTGCAGTCGGTTTGATGTGGCCGCAGCGGCGGGGCTCGATCTGGCTCCGTTGCTTCAACGGGCCGATCGAGGCGAATGTGTGTCAGCGATGGCCACGGCGGCTCCGATCTTTGTCCGCAGGCTTGTCGAAGAACAGCGCATCGCCGGCATCGTGACTTTGGGTGGCAGCAGCGGCACGGCGATCGGTTCGGCGGCCATGCGAGCCCTTCCGATTGGCTTTCCGAAGCTGATCGTATCGACAATGGCCAGCGGCAATGTGGCTCATTATGTCGGCACCAAGGACATTACGATCATGCCCAGCATCGTCGATGTCGCCGGGCTGAATCGTATTTCCCGTGCGATCTTTCTGAGGGCGGCGGGAGCCATCTGTGGAATGGCCGAAGCAGCCGCTTCGGAACAGCAGTCTTCCGGCCGTCCGCTGATCGTGGCGAGCATGTTTGGGAACACGACGAAGTGCGTGAACGCGGCCATCCCGCTGCTCGAACAGGCCGGGTACGAAGTGCTTGTCTTTCATGCGAACGGTTCTGGCGGTCGAACGATGGAGTCACTCATCGACAGCGGGATGGTGGCTGGCGTTCTGGACATCACGACGACCGAGCTGGCGGATGAACTTGTGGGCGGCGTCCTGACAGCGGGACCTGAACGAGTCACTGCGGCGGCTCGCTGTGGAGTTCCCACCATCGTGACGCCGGGCTGTCTGGACATGGTGAACTTTGGCGAACGATCCTCCGTACCGGCTCAGTTCGCTGGTCGCAAGTTCTACATCCACAATCCTCAGGTGACGCTGATGCGAACAACGCCCGAGGAATGTCGTACGCTTGGAATCATGCTGGCCGAGAAAGTGAATCAGTCAAAGGTGCCCGTGACCATGCTGATTCCTCGCCGAGCCATCAGCGTGATCAGCGCAGCCGGTGGCGCGTTCCACGATGCCCAGGCCGATGAGTCTCTCTTCAGCGCCATCCGGGAGACTCTGCGGCCGGACATACCGGTCCTCGAGCTGGACTGCGAGATCAATGATCCCGCGTTCGCTGCCGCCTGCGTGGAATCGCTTCTGGCCAACATCCATGCGTATGCAAATCGATAGAAACCACGGCTGATCATGAAGCGAACGCTCGCACAACAGGCACTGATCGCCAACGGTCTGATCGTGCTGGTCTCGGCCCTGCTGAGTCTCTGGCCGGGGACACGCTGGATTGGTCAGATACTGACAGTGTTCATGGGAGCGTCCCTGATTTACTCCGGCTGGACTGGCGTCTGCGGTTGGGTGCCGATCCTGTCACGAGCCTGGTGGAACCGACGTAAGTAGGTGCCGCTTGCCGAGCGGCACTTCGCGGCCCCGCCGCGACCAGCGCCCGAACGAGGTACCACAGGAACGCAGGTGGACGTGGAAGCGCATCCTCGCCCCGCTTGTTCGTTTGGGCGAAGTGGCTTTGGCATCACGTGGATGCGAGAACGAGGCCTTTTCGGCGAAAGTCTCGCCCGGCAAGCGAGACTCCACAGTAGGTGCCGCTTGCCGAGCGGCACTTCGCGGCCTCGCCGCGACCAGCGCCCGAACGAGGTACCACAGGAACGCAGGTGGACGTGGAAGCGCATCCTCGCCCCGCTTGTTCGTTTGGGCGAAGTGGCTTTGGCATCACGTCGATGCTAGAACGAGGTTCGCCTTTTCGGCGAAAGTCTCGCTCGGCAAGCGAGACCTACTGTACGTCCTGCGGCGGTTCTGTTTGAGAATAGAAGCGAGTCAGGTCGATGCCGCCTCGGGTTTCCATGTCCAGAATCTTGAGACGCTGTTCGATTTTCTGAAGGCGTGCTTCGAGGAAGCCGGGGAGTCGGTCTGAAGCGTCTGACGCTTTGGTGTGCGGGACGGCGGGGTAGTCGAGATGTCTCTGGAGGGCCGCGAAGAAGTTCAGCGGGTCGCGTCCCATGTTTGCTCGGGCGATGCGTCCTTCCTGTTCGCCGAACAGCACGAGTCCTCGATCGATGGCTGTACCGGAACGTCGTCCGGCGTTGGCTCGAGTATAAAAATGCTCCGACACCTGAAAGACCAGCTCAGACAGTTCGCGCGGGCCCAGCTCAGATCGCAGGTGAAGAATCCAGCGGCTCCAGTCGTCGCCGTAAAGCGGATCATCAGCAATCGCTTTCAAGCCATCCGCGTAGCCCAGACGGTTTCTTGCCAGACACTCCAGCTGGTAAATGAACAGCCCGGCCATCTTTGGTTCGCGAGCCCGATAGCAGGCTTCCAGTTCCAGAATGCGAAGGGCTGTCTTCTGTTCGAATCGCGCTTCATCGTCTTCAGCGCGGCTCATGACGAACGCCTGGAAGGGAGCGAAATAATGGGGAAGACGATACATCGCATCGCTTATTCGGCCCTTATGCAGAATCTCTGCCCGCATGAAGTCGATGGCCATCGGAAGTCGCGTGGTCGCCAGAATCTCTTCGTGGATCGTCTGCAGGATTTCCTGTGACGGCACACTCTCCTCAAGTCGCTCCCGATACACGCGAAAGAAGTATTCCTGTTCGATGTATTCGTCTCGATCCAGAACTGGGCCGCGCATGGTTGGTGCCTGATTGGTTTTGAGTTCACGAAGTTCGGATGACACGCCGAGAAGCAGACTCCAGCTTTTAGCAGTCAGCATACCACTGACACAACACCGCCAGCTGCTGTAACTGAGCCAGCTGCTGAACTCGTCGCCGCGCGCCGCTGAGTCCCAGTGCCGGGGAATAGCCAAAATTGTGATCGACCGTCGCCAGCGCGGCCTGAACATCTCGCAGAAGAAGCTCAGTTCGGCCTTCTCGAGCGGCTCGAAGTCGAGCCACCCAGATGGTTGCCGGCAGCATCAGTGCCAGCGAGCGAAAACCGTCGATCACGGAATACTCATAGAACGCCGCACCGAAGAAGTGCATGCCCTGCAGCTTGACTCGAACATACCGAGTCAGCAATTCATCGATCTCGGTCGCGGGGCCGCGGAACACGGTCTCCAGTTCTGCAAATGTCGGCTGTCGGCTGGCCGCTGGTGCATTCGCGCGTTCCATGAAGGCCGTTCGTACGGAATTCGGATCGCCCAGCCAGGGGACTCGACCGCGTCCCAGAGTGAATCGCAGACCGTGAGCGAGATAGCCGAGCCGATCACCAATTCCCGTTTTCATCACCGTGTCGTGTCGCAGCAGAACCGCCAGCAGCTGACGAAACATCAGCCGAGCAATTCCTTTGGGCGCTGTGCGGGTCGTTGTATCGGTCGGTTGAGCACGCACAGAGGCTTCGTGAAGCAGCGGCAGCAGCGCGCCGAACTGATCGCTCGTCAGAGTTTCCGCAGAAGACTGTTCCAGAAGATCCAGCCACGCGAGGACGCGCATCATGCGCGTCACCAGGCGAACCGACGTGTCTCCCAGTGACCGCTCAAACCACGCCAGCAGCAGAGTCATGTCCTGCCAGGAGAGACGATGGCCTCGAAACAGTTCCGGACCTTCCGGCGCTCGGTAGTCGGACGGTACCACTTCACGAGCAATCTCTTCCACCGCCTTGCGCTGCTGGGCCACAGAGGTGCCAGCGTTCTGTACGACAGACGGACAACTGAAGCGAAGGCTGGTCGTAACCGATGTTCCCGCGGGATGAATCGCATACGGATAGACTCGGCACGCCAGCGGCTTGGCGTCTTCACCAAAGCGTGCGTGAATGCGACAGAGGCCTTTGGAGTCGAGGAACACGCAGGCTCCGTCGGCCTGATGATTCAGTCGCCATGCCGAACCGAAGGGGACAATGAGCGGTCGATCGGAAGGCGTTCCGTCGTTCGGGTTCCAGTTCTGTTTTTCAATGCGAGCCTTCTCGGCGGCAGTGATCGCGATCATGTGTTCCCGGCAGCAGCCTCCACAGTTGTGGCAGCTCCAGTTTTGGATCACAGGCAGCAGAATACCGGGCCGGGACATAGATGCTGACCGATTCTGAACGACTGTTTTTCACTGCGGAAGAGTCACGGGATTGACATCCCCTGCTCGCCAAACACATTGGTTGGCAACAAAAAAAGCTCTGGCGGATTGAGGCCAGAGCTTCTGATGATACTGGATTTTTGATCGCAGCGAGCACTATCGCTTTGGAGCGGTGCAGTTGCCATCGGTTTCGGCCATGGAGGTTTTCTTCTCCGTGATGCCTGGGCACTGAGAAGCCATTTCGGCATTCAGGTCCTTGTAGGCCGCCCATTCTGCTGGCAGGTTGTCAGCGTGGAAAATCGCAGCAACCGGGCATTCTGGAACACATGCTTCGCAGTCGATGCATTCTTCCGGATTGATGAACAGAATGGCTTCACCTTCGTAGAAGCATTCGACTGGACAGACGACCACGCAGTCAGTGTATTTGCAGTTGAAGCATGGTTCGGCTACGACATGAGTCATCGAAAAACCCTTTCCCGCCAGAAATCCTGGTCACAAATCAACGGCCCTGTGGCCGGTCTTTTTGAATTCAAATGAGGACAGAAGCTGTCCTGCCATGTTTTATGACATCCTTTTCGGCAATTTCCAGATCGGTCCGAAAAGCAATTCCACACGGAAGAAATTGAGACGGAGTCTCTGTTCGAAACGGCCTCCTGGATAGACGCCGTGAAGGATCTTGTAGTGGATCTCGCCAGAGATCCCTAGACTTTGCGTGGCTGACAGGAACTCGGGCAAGTTCTGCTCGCTGGATGGGCCAGTTGTGCGGTCTGATCACGAGAAACAGGGAAAAACTAGCGGTTCTCCGGCTTTCGATCCGGCGAACTCGCGCCACTCTCCGTAAAGAAAGGTTGTTTGGATGTGAATTCGGGGACAGAATTTCAAAAGTTACACGTCCCAATGAAGATGAGTCCGAACACAACTGCGGCAAATTTTGCCGGAACCAGCAAACGGTCAGACACGAACCAGGTCGTTCCGGGTTCTTTGAAGTAGCGTCTGCCACTGTCTTCTTGTTTTCCGCTATGGTTCACGGACGAGCGTCCTTCGCTATCAGGAGCCATGCCGTGCCTCTTACAGACCTCGATCGAAAACTGCTCAGTGACCTGCTCGCCGGACAGAGCGGATCGTGGAAACTGTTTGTGGACCGTTTCTCCGGACTGATCCTGCAGGTGATCCGCCACACCGCTCATGCTCACAGTCTGAAGCTGAACGACGACGATCTGGAAGACCTGTGTGCGGAGACCTTCACCGAGCTTCTGGTTCGCGACATGGCTGCTCTTCGCAATTTCCGCGGCCGCGCATCCCTGGCAACGTATCTCGGCGTGATTGCTCGCCGTGTGGTTGTGCGCAAGCTGACGGAGCATCGATTCCTGAAGGCACTCGGCCACGTGAATGCTCACCAGGCCGCCGTCGACTTTGCCTCTTCCGATGCACCCGCTTCGCGCCAGGCGGAGCAGAAGGAACAGGTCGAGCATCTGTTTTCGAAGCTGCCAAAAGAATCGGCCAGTCTTCTGCGATGGATTTATCTGGAAGGCGTGAGCTACGCAGAAGCCGCCCGTCGCCTCGGCCGGCCCCTGAATTCCATCGGTCCGCTGCTGGCTCGCATCCGCGACTCATTCGCCGGTTCGCGCAGCGCACAGTAGGTGCCGCTTGCCGAGCAGCACTTCGCGGCCCCGCCGCGACCAGCGCCCTGATGAGGTTCCACAGGATCGCAGGCAGACGTGGAAACCCAGCATCGCTGAGCTTGTTCGTTTTTGCTGAGTGGCATAGGCATCTTGTGGATGCGAGAACGGGTTCGCCTTTCGGCGAAAGTCTCGCTCGGCAAGCGAGACCTACAGTAGGTGCTGCTTGCCGAGCAGCACTTCGCGGCCCCGCCGCGACTAGCGACCTGACGAGGTGCCATTTGATCGCAGGCGGACGTGGAATCGCCGCATCGCGGAGCTTGTTCGTTTTGGCAGAGTGGCTTTGGCATCAAGTGCGTGCGAGAAGAGGTTCGCCTGACGGCGAAAGTCTCGCTCGGCAAGCGAGACCTACAGTAGGTGCCGCTTGCCGAGCGGCACCTCGCGGCCCCGCCGCGACCAGCGCCCTGACGAGTCTCCACTGGATTACAGGCAAACGGGGAAACGCAGCATCGGGGAGTCTGTTCGTTTGCGCCAAGTGGCCTTGGCATCTTGTGGATGCAAGAACAGGTTCGCCTGACGGCGAAAGTCTCGCTCGGCAAGCGAGACCTACTTCGATCGACGTAACCCACTGGCAAGTCGACAGTTACAAATTCGCGTGATCTCTGCGGTGGCCGATGCCGTTTTGAGGTGCTTCCATTTGCCGCGACGGAAGAATGAGCCTTCATTCTGTTCCGCATGCGGGGCTTTGTGATGAGGCATGTATGTTTGCGAATCTGTTGCATGAGCTGGGTGGCCGAAGCCTGGGAGTACTCGCGGGTATGTTGTTCGGTAGTCTGTTTACCGGGTGGGTGGCACGTCGTCGTCGTGAACGTGAGCGGCGACTTGTGATGGACGGGGATGCTCGCGATACCGTCGTCATTCATCAGCACATCGTCGAGACCACGCAGGAGCGAGATGCTGCAGGAGTTCTTCAGACCGTTCGAGTTCTTCGAGTTCGAACGCTGGGCCAGTCAGAGCTTAAGCGAGTCGTTCCGAACGGGCATCTGGCGGGCATCCTTCAGAAGCGTGCTCACAAAGTGACTCCGCGAGATACGCTGATTTCGATGGATGGCCCGGAAGGTTCTTACCTGCTGGAGACGCTGACCAACTTCGTCTGCGACCGAACCGGCAATGCTCAGTTTCCTCACGACATCTTTGTGATGACGGCGTGCTGTGAGCCGGCAGAGTTTTCGCATCACCAGCCGATTACGATTCTGCTTGTTCGCCGCGAAGACCTGCCGCTGTTTGAAAACTGGACGACTGTTCGCAATCTGCACGTGGAGCATGGCTCCGACGGGCCTCGTATCCTGACATTGATGGAGATGGCGAATCGATTTCGCCAGGAACAGCAGAAGATCACGGAACTCCGAGCCGCAGGACGACGATCGGCCTTCGTGGAGACGATGTACATCCTGGACCTGCCGATCGACCAGAAGTGTGCGGCGCTGGCCACGAAGCCCGTTCCGTGGGGCCGCTTTGAGAACATCCTGAAAGAACTGAATCTGGACGCGGCGTAAGTACCTCCCCACCCAAACGAAGTTAGGGAGGGGTCGAGCGAGCGTCAGCAAGCTCGGGGGCGGGCCGTTTTGCAATAGTTTCCGGGTGTCTCGGTGACGCACAGTCGTTATGCTGTGGAAAATGTTCTGCGTTCATTCCACGGCGTGACTGATCATGTTGCGGTTCATCGAGACTCCGGAAACTCCTCCGAACGCGTTCGCACAAACAGCGGGCCGCCGTGAGTTTCTGCGAGTCGGCGGGCTTGCCGGATTCAGCTGGGCCCTGCCGGGTCTGATTCCTCAGCGAGTTCGAGCCGATGATTCCGCGGCCGGTCAGATGCCAGGGTTCGGCAAAGCGAAAGCCGTCATCGTCGTCTTTGCAAGCGGCGGTCAGAGCCAGCTGGATATGTGGGATCCCAAGCCCGACGCGCCGGAAGAAATTCGCGGCGCGTTTGGTTCGATCGGGACAGCTGTGCCGGGAGTTCGCTTCTGTGAGCATATGCCGCAGATCGCAAAGATCGCCGACCGGCTGACCGTTGTCCGCAGCATGGCTCATGAAGACCTGGATCATGGCTCCGCGTTCTATCTGTCGATGACGGGACGTTATCACCGCCGCAAGTCCGGCAATCCTCTGCCTGCTCCGGAAGATCAGCCGTGTTTCGGTTCGGTGCTGCAGCGAGTTCGGCCGGCGACTCAGTTTTCTCAGACGGCCATTCATCTGAACGGTCCTGCCGAGGTTCCGAACATCATTGCTCCGGGACAATTCGGAGGACTGCTGGGACATGGCTATGACCCGATGACACTCGGTGATGTCTCGAAAGGCAACATCGCCGTGCCATCGCTCTTGCCTCATGCTGACCTTCCGCCCATTCGACTTCAGGCGCGGCAATCCCTGTTGCAGTCGGTCGAAGCGGGGCAGCGGCTGCTGGAAGATCAGAAGCTGATGCTGGACAAGCATGCTCTGTATCAGCAGGCCTTTGAAATGCTGGCACGACCGGAAGCTCGCAACGCGTTTGATCTGTCGCAGGAACCGGATGCATTGCGAGACCGCTACGGTCGCAATCGTTCGGGGCAGGCCTGCCTTCTGGCCCGGCGACTGGTGGAAGCGGGAGTGCCGCTGGTGACGGTCATCTGGTCACACAACAATCGTGGTCAGGACAAGGAACCTGATAACACCGACAGCTACGGCTGGGATACTCATAATGACATCTTCTATGGCCTGAAGAATCATCTGCTTCCGCGCTTTGATCAGGGGTATTCCGCGCTGATTGAAGATCTGGATCAGCGAGGCATGCTGGAAGATACTCTGGTCATCTGCATGGGCGAATTCGGTCGCGCGCCGCTGGTGGCGCTGGAGCCACGATTTGCAGGAGCAACGCTAGGTCGCAAGCACTGGAGCTGGGTTTACTCCGTGGCGTTTGCCGGAGCTGGTGTTCAGCGAGGAGCCATCGTGGGCTCATCGGATCCCCGCGGAGCTTATCCCATCACCGAAGCGTATGGCCCGTGGGACATTGTCGCAACGATCTTCTCGGCGCTCGGGATTGATCCTCGCGGGCACTATTACGATCCCGTCGAGCGCCCCGTTCGCATTTGCGATGGCCAGGTGATTCAGTCACTCTACGGCTGATGACGGCGTTGTTTGCTCGGCTTTACGCAGGCATCGCACGTAACTCGAAGTGACCAGAGACTCCGGGGCGGTGTTCTCGCCTTGGAGGCACAAGCCACAATAGGATTTTTTCCGATGGATCTTTTCCGTTCGTTCCTGCTGTTCCTCAGCGCGTTCATGGCATTTGCTGATCGAAGCCTGTTGCGAGCCGACGAACTGCAGCCGCTGGCCTACCATTCGGAAGGCCTGACAGTGGATCTTGGCGTCGGACTGTGGGCATGGCCGATACCCTGCGATGCTGACAATGACGGAGACTAT
Source organism: Planctomycetaceae bacterium (assembly GCA_046349695.1). Taxonomy (GTDB): domain Bacteria; phylum Planctomycetota; class Planctomycetia; order Planctomycetales; family Planctomycetaceae; genus SXXK01. The sequence goes on from JAXMBV010000051.1 coordinate 15,271, forward strand.
GACCTGATCGTGTCATGCCCGGATAAGCCCTCCAACGGCGTCTGGTACTTTGAGAACGGCGGGATGACCCGCAACGGTCTGCCTGTCTTCAAGCCGTCACGGCGATTGAGCCCGACCGTGCATTATGTGATGCCGAGTTATGTCGAGGGAAAGCTTCGAGTCCTTTCCCCGGGGTTTGAATATTCTTCGTTCACGACCAAAGGCCTGACCGACAAACAGACGCTGCCGATCCCGGCGAATTTTCATAAGCCCGTGGGGACTCAGCCAAAAGGTCCGAAAGTCCGACACAACCAATGGCGATACGCAGACTATGATGGTGATGGTGCTCTGGATCTGGTTGTTGGAATTGAAGACTGGAGCGACTACGGATGGGACGATGCCTGGGACACCAACGGTCGCTGGATCAACGGTCCCTTGCATGGCTGGGTGTATGTGTTTCGAAACAGCGGCACATCTGATGCACCTCAGTATGAAGATCCAGCCCGGCTGAAGACGGGCGACGTTCTGCTGGAAACCTACGGCTGCCCTTCCCCGAACTTTGAAGACTTCGACGGCGATGGTGATCTGGATTTGCTCTGCGGAGAATTCCTGAACGGCTTCACGTACTTCGAAAACACGGGAAGTCGCACGAAGCCGTCCTATGCACTGGGCCAGCGTTTGAAGAATGATCAGGGGCAGCCGCTGGCCATGGATCTGCAGATGATCGTGCCGGTCGCTTTTGACTGGGACAAAGACGGAGACGCGGACCTGATCGTGGGTGACGAAGATGGTCGAGTCGCGTTCGTGGAAAACGTCAGCAGCCCGGCGCCGGGGAAGGCTCCCGTGTTTCGCTCGCCCGTCTACTTTCAGCAGGTCGCAGAGACTCTGAAGTGCGGAGCCCTGGCGACTCCGTGCGGGACCGACTGGGATGGCGATGGTGATCAGGACATCGTGTCGGGAAACACCGCGGGCTACATCGAGATCTTTGAAAACGAGAGCGGACCCGGCGTTGAGTCTCCTCGGTGGGCGGCCCCGAAGAAGCTGATGCTTGGTGACCAGCCTTTTCGAATTCAGGCTGGGCCCAATGGAAGTATTCAGGGCCCCGCGGAAGCTCAGTGGGGTTACACGACGCTGAACGTGGCGGACTGGGACGTCGATGGTCTGCCGGACGTCGTCTTCAATTCGATCCTTGGCCGAGTCTCGTGGATGAAGAACGTGGGGACTCGTGCCCTGCCCCGCTTTGAGGAGGTTCGGCCCGTTGATGTCGACTGGAAACAGCCACAGCCGAATCTCGCCTGGGGCTGGCTGCGACCGGACGGTGCCGGGTTGCTCACTCAGTGGCGAACGACTCCGGTGATTCATGACTTCAATCAGGACGGGCTTTCGGATCTGGCGATGCTGGATCACGAAGGCTATCTCGCGTTCTTCGAACGGCATCGCGAGGATGGTCAGTTGCGGCTGAAAGCACCGCGGCGAGCCTTCGTGGATGAGTCTGGCCAGCCGCTTCGGCTGACGGCTGGCGTGGCGGGAAAGAGTGGTCGAAGAAAACTGTGTGTGACCGACTGGGATGGCGATGGCAAGTTCGACTTCCTGCTGAACTCGGCCAATGCGGATCTGCTGAAACAGGTTGAGGCCAGGGACGGAGCCTGGGTGATGAAGCCCGCCGGATCACTGGCCAAACGAAACATCGAAGGCCACGACGTCAGTCCAACCACCGTTGATTTTGATGGCAACGGTGTTCCGGATTTTCTGGGAGGAGCCGAAGACGGGCGAATGTACTATCTGCGAAACCCGCGAGGTTCCCTGTAGCAGGGATTGATGGTAGTGGATCTCGCCAGAGATCCCGTCATCCACGAAAGTCGTGGGAACTCTGGCGAGTTCCACTACAACGATGCACTGATTGGGAATGACGGGATTGGTTTGAGGTCCTTTGGGTCAAGGGCTATTCAGCCCTTGTAAGGATCGGACTTTTTCACCGGTTTCAATTCCGGGTACTGTTCCTGCAGAATGGACAGCAGTCGAAGGCGTTCCTGGGCACGAATCAATTCCTGTTCGCTCTCGCGAGCCAGGGCTTCGTGAGACTGGAGTTCACTTTGAGGAATCGCGCCCACCTGGACCAGTGGCTGAGACGTGGCAAGCAGTTTTCGAGCCTGTTCGGTCTTGATTTGTGCTGACTGCAGTTCGCTGGTCAGCAGCTTAATTTGCGACTGATATTCCTCCCACAGCAACGACCAGTCAGCCTCAGCACTTTGTCGCTCCTCCATTTTGCGGCGGATGGTGTCGCGAAGCGTCTGGATGACTCGGTCAACGTCCTGCTCTGTCGCCGTGCTTGAGAACCCGGAGGTGGGGTCTTTCTTCAATTCGTCCAGCGGCCGCGAGTATTTTTCGATCTGTCGTTCGCAGTTAGTGCACTCCTGCTGCAAGGCTTCAACGGTGGCTTTCGCGCCTCGCAGGGCTCTCACGGTATCGGTCGGGGATTTTGGAGACGAAGGCCAGAGCTTGGCATCCGGGGCCAGTAGCGGGTTGTCGGGTGATGCAGTGGGTTCGGTGGGTTGTGCCGGTTCATCGAGAACGGCATCTGATGTTGCTGGCTGCTTGACCATCGCATCGCTCGGCTGCTGTGGGAGCCTTCTCAATTGATGAAGTTGTCGCTCGATAATGTCCTCCCGAGTCGACTTGCGCTGAGCGATTTCGGACTGAATCTGCTGGAGCCGCATTTCCAGTCGCGTTGCTTCGGCTTCGTACCATTCCTGACGGGCGTCGAAGGCCGCAGCCGTTGCTTCACGAAGTTCCGTCAGCACTTCCGGTTTCGAAAGATCTTTGCCACGAGCAAAGACTTTGAGCATACCTTCGCGATGGACCGCATCGCGTTTGAGGGAATTGATGCGCATGCCCAGTCGTTGAAGTTCGTCGGGCGACGGCGAACGACTGAGGATGGAATTGGGGTCTCCATTCCAGGGTGCTGCGTTCTTCGAGCCTCCCCCGAACGGATCTGCCTGTGGTGTCGTTTTGGCGGCCTGTTGAGATTCCGCGATCAGCTTGTTCAGCATGTACAGAGCTTCGTCAAGATACTCCTTCCGACTGGCCTGGAGTCGCACTCCGTCGACGGCTTCTGTCAGCGAAAACTGCTTATGCCGAGGCTGTGAATCGGACCATGTTTGAAAGGCGGCGATCGTCTCCGATGAAAGCCCCATAGGAGGCAGGCGCATTTCGCCGACTGCCAGGCGAGTATCCGTCGGAGACGTCCAGGAACTGGTCTTTGCGGAAAACGTATAGAAGTGTCCGCCATCTTCGATTGTGGCGATCGGTCCATTGGTCACGCAAACGGCCTTTGAGTCTTTGGAGAGCGTCAGGACATCCCAGTGCCCGGTCTCCGCGCTGAAGGCTGCAAGCGTGTCAGCGGCTCGGACGGTGGCGATGTCGCCCTGCGCAAACCATTCGAACGTATCCGACTTTGGAAGAGCCAGGTTCTCCCACGTGCCTTTGGTCGCGCTGAATCCTCGCACTTCCGTTCGATCGTCGGACCGAGTGATGATGAGGTTCTCGGCCGTGAGCTTGTCCGCCGCAGGCTCGGTTCCGCTGACGTTCTCCGGGGATCCTTTCGGCGAATCAAACGCTGAGTCAGACGGATTTTGAGGCGGAGCAACGAGCGGATCGGTCCCGTCCTGAGCAAGAACGAGCAGCGATGGATTCGTGATCCAAAGCACCGCGGACAGAAGGATTGGATGGTATTTCATAGTGGTCTCTCTGAAGGGATTGGTCGGATCGTGTGACGATTGAACACCTGGGATGTGGCGGAATCAGAGTGTGGCGGAATCAGGGTACTGCGAATTCGGAATTGAGCGCTTGTTCCATCGCGTCAAATTCTGTGTTGGTCTGCTGCAGTGAGGCTTCGATGTCGATGTCTGAAGGGATATCGACGGGGACATCGGCCGTTGTCTTCGCGGCATCAGATTCCTCTTCCGGCCCAGCTGTCGGCGACGTCTGCGATGTCATGGCGGGAGAAGGCTGAGGCTCCTGGTCGGCGGGTGTCTGCGGAGTTCCAAAGTACTTCGGGCCCACAACAAGCCCGACGCCGAGCGCCATCAGTGAGGCCAGAATGCTTCCAGCCAGCAGACGTCGTGAGCGTTGCCGCGTGGCGTCTGTTTGTGTCGAACTCAGAGATCGCGGCAGCGGAGTTGTTGACGGCTGTTGAACGTGCGCGAGGCATTCTTCGAGAATGGCGGCCAGTTGCTCGGCCGAATCGAAACGTTCCTGCACTGGCTTTCGAAGCAGCCTGCCGGTCAGAGTTTCCAGCCATCCGGGTGCGTCGGCCTGGAGTTCACGAAGCGGACGAGGTTCGTCGTCGGTGACTCTGCGGAGAATTCCGAACGTCGTTTCCGCTCGAAACGGCGGACGTCCCGTCACCATGCAGTAAAGAACGCTGCCCAGACTGAAGAGATCGCTGCGAGCATCCACGAGGTCGCCTCGCGCCTGTTCGGGCGACATGTAATGCGGAGTCCCGGCGATCAGTCCGCTGCGCGTGAGCGTTGCATCGTCGACTGTTCGAGCGAGCCCGAAGTCCGTCAGCATGACTCTTTCAACACCGCGTTCCAGAAGAATGTTGGCCGGCTTGACGTCTCGATGTACCAGTCCCTGCGAATGCGCGGCCGCAAGTCCGTGAGCCACCTGGATCGTGATCCGAAGCAGGTCTGCCAGGGGCAGCGGACCTTCGCGATCGAGTCGGTCCTGAAGAGACTCACAGTCCACATACGGCATCACAAGAAACGGCAGAGGACCGCTGGAATCGACCGCAAGGATCGGCATGACGCTGGGATGCACAATGGCTGCCGCGGCTTTGGCTTCACGAGCAAATCGCTTTCGAGCAGCGACGACGGAGGCCAGATGAGGAGCCAGCACCTTCACGGCCACCAGTCGATTCAATTCCGGCTGATAACCCTTGAGCACAATCCCATGGGCGCCCTGGCCGATGAACTGACGAATCTCAATCGTGCCCAGACGGCCGAGTGAATCCGGCTGTTCGGAAGGCTGAAGGAACTCGACGATGAAGTCGCTGGGCTTCAGCAGGCCGGATTCGAGCAGGTCCTGATCGTCGCCTGCGGATGATGGTGCCGGCCGAACCGTGGAGGAGACTCGGGGATGTTCCGAGCTGGATTCCTGAAGCAGAGTTTTTCGGATTGCGGACCAGTGATCGCCATCCGCGGCGAGTGATTCCAGATGCTCGCGGCAAGCAGCGCATTGTTCGAGATGCGCGGCCAGAGCTTCTTCTTCCTGAGTTGACAGTGGCTTATCCGTCTTGTTGCCCCTCCCTATGTTTGTGCCTGTGCGTGAAACGCCGCAGATGAGTGAGCGTCGCAGCAGGTCGGGATTGCAGTGAGTGGCAGGCTTTGTGTCTGTAGGCTTCATGACTGTTACTCCATCACTTCCCGGATCTTTTTTCGGATGCTGGCCATGATGCGACTGCGAGACATGTAGATGCTGCCTGGCGAAACCTGTAACTCCTTCGCCACGTCTTCGACCGAACGATGTTCAATGGTGGTTGCCCAGAAAGCAGCCCAGCTTGTCGCAAGGAACTCATGCCGCACCTGTTCCGCCGCCCAGACGATCAGCTCATGCTCATAGCGCTGCAGGAGATCTTTGTCCGGAGGAGATTCGATGGCGTTCAGAAGCCCGAGCGGATCAGAGCCTCCTGCGGCCGCCGTCTGTTTTCGTTCGCGCGTCATGAAGCGGATGACAACATGGCGAGCAACGGTGTGCATCCAGCGGCGGAAGGAACCTGGATTGCCATCATCCTTCCATGTTTCCAGAGAACGTGAGATGGCCATCAGGATCTGTTGAATGGCGTCCGGGACAAGAGCTTCGGGAACACCCTGGCGACGCACGATCTGCTGCAGAAACTTTTCGTACTGTCCGACGAAATCACGCCATGCGAGTTCATCCTGCTCGCATTTCAGCCTGACGATCAGGCTCAGGCGTGTTTCGAGTGGTGGCATAACGTGGACCTTCGGATGTCCCCATTCGTGCTGTGGCTTCCTGATTTCGGACGCCACAGTATTCGGCCGAACGGCAACATGCTGGTCGGCTCCTTTGGGGACAGGGCTTTTCAGCCCTCGCTAGTGTATTGAGTACCGCGGGAAGGCCGAATCTCACGGGGTGCTGGAAAAAATTGGCGGAATGAAGATGAAAAGCAGCAGAGCGGGTGGCTGCAGGAGCGCTGGGCCAGGGAAGGCCAAAGAAAAACGACCATGCGGAAACCGCATGGTCGTCGGGAATGTTCTGTTATGGCAGAGCAGAAAGCAGCCTGCGAAGAGCAGAAATCAGCCTGCGTAGAAAGGGTGCTTTGCGTCACGGGAAGCCAGAACTTCGTCAACCTTAGGCTCGCCCTTCATGGCGCGCTCGATCGACAGCTTGGTGGCTTCGTAGTTGTACTGGTAAATCTTCTTGTCGTCAGCCGCTTCCCAGTGAATGAAGACGCCGCAAACGATGACCAGATTTTCGCACTGATCCTTTGGAATCACGCCGGACTTCACGCAGTCAGCAACCGCGTCAGCAACGGCCTTCTGAGCAGGACCGAACATCTGGACGGCCTGTCGAGCACCCTTGATTGTGACCTTGGTGATCATGACAGTTGCTGGCTTAACAGCAACGTTTGGAGTCAGAACGGCCAGCAGGTTGCTGTGGCCCGCCTTCTGATCAGCCAGAGCGTTTGCGAACGCGATACCAACCGGACCGGCCTTGTCGCCGATCAGCAGGTCAATATGTGCCACTTCATTGCCGTCGCCGGCCAGAGCTTCCCCAACGAACATCGACATCTTCAGATCCTTTGCAAAAACCAGTCGAATCACGATTCAGCGACCGCAGACGGGTTGAGGAGATCGGGACAGATCCGCCTCATCAGCCACACATTTCAGTTGTCTGCGGAAGCAGCCTGTCGCTGCTTCTGCAATAAGGTGCCTGTGTTGTGGACAAGGTCGCCTGGAACAAAGAACAATAGATGTAGACAGAATTGCCTCGCAGGCAAACGGTCATCGTCTGTTGCTCAAACTTTCATCAGGATCGCGATTTTTGTCCCCATCTTCAACCGACGAGGCCGACGAGTCCTCAACTTCGCATGAACCTGAACGCCGTGCAGCGGAAGATGGGACAAGACCGCCGTCGTTTCGCTCAGTGCTCGTTTGTGGCGCCAGTGTGCGATCACTTGCCGAGAGTGTGCTGGATTCCGGCTGGACACCGCTTTGCATTGATTTTTTCGGTGACAGTGACCTCCGGCAGATGCTCACCAGACGCGTTGGCCGTTATTTGGGGGCCATTGAGAGCTTTCGAGAACTTCCGAACCGTGTGGCAGGCATTCCGGCAGACATCCCATTGATTTGGGGAGGTGGGCTGGAAAATGAGCCAGGCGTTCTGGAGAGCATCGCAGCTCAGCGTCCCGTCTGTGGCGTTTCGCTCGACTTTGTCAGAACGGTGAGGGAGCCGCAGGAATTGGATCAGCTGGTGCTGGGGACCGCCCTTCGTCGTCCTCGCCGAGTTTCGGCTGCTCCCGTCGAGGCCACTCGTCGCTGGCTCCGGAAGCCGTACCGGAGTGGCGGAGGCCTCGGAATCGAGTTTTTCGAAGCGAGCCGCTGTTCTCCGCCAGAGCCGGTCAAGGGCACGTACCTCGAGGAGTTTATCGAGGGACTTCCGTTTTCGGTGGTGGTCTATGGAGACGGCCGGGGGCAGGCAACGGTGATTGGTTCCAGCCTGCTCCTGTCCGGGCTTACCGAGCTGGGCGCGAGGGGCTTCCAGTACTGCGGAAATCTGGGTCCCGCGCAAATGCCAGGTGCCATGCACCGTGATGTGTCGAATGCAGTAAAAACACTGGCTTCTCGCACATTGTTGGGTGGTGTGATTGGCCTGGATCTGGTGGCTGGAGCCGAAGGAGTTTTTCTGCTGGAGGTGAACCCCAGGCTGACCGCTTCGCACTGGTTGTTTGAATCTGGTTCCTCGGGGCACCTAGTGAGGTTGCAGGTTGGCGGCCTGGGGCAGACATCCACGCTGGGTGGCTCGAGCGGTCCTTCGGCTGTTCAAATCGGTGTGCAGCTGATTCTCTGGAACCAGCAGACGCAGAAAGTTCCCGACCTCTCATCCCTCAGACTGTCTGGCGGGTTTCGATTTGCGGATGTACCGGAACCGGGAGTTCTCGGCGAATCCGGGACGCCGATGTGTTCGCTGCTTGGAACCGGGGCGTCTGCCGCGCAATTGATCGACGCGCTGGCGGAGAATTCGCCAGCCATTGAAACGGCCGGGGTCCGGGCAGCGGCGATTCAGGCAAGGCTGAGGCGCCTGATGGAAGAAGCCGCACGGGCTGGCTTTCGCTGCTGATCTGCCCGGCAACAAAAAAGCCCGCTCCGAAGAGCGGGCGAATTCAGCAGTGTATTTGTCCGGAGCAGTCGATCACCGGAAGTGTTGACCGCGATCTCCAAATCATGTGCGAATGGCTGGTTCGGCTGGTGCTGGAGGCTGGACCTGAGGCACCTTGAACTTTCGAATCACGCCGGTAATGACTCCCAGAACCTGTCGGGTTGTTGGTGAGTAAGCACCGGGGATCGCAGGAGACAGCTGGTTTGAACCTTCCTGCACCGTGCAAATGATCACGGCGTGACGATCATCGAGTGCTGCGACATGGCAGCCAGGCTGAAGTGGCGCATCGCGGGAAATGATGATGTGATCTCCGCTGACGATGTTCAGGCTTGCGAAGGAGTTCCCTTCGACTTTCAGGCATCCAATGTCACTGCCTTCGAAGACAGACGCAAAGGATACGGATTCGTCAGAAGAAACGGATGGCTGAATTGGTCCACCAGACGCGGTGCTGCCAATCAGCGAGACAGACAGTCGATTCTGCGGAGCATCAGACAGCTGAATCGCGCGAGACATGTTTTGTTCGCGGCTGATCAGCCCCTTGCGCTCCAGTGCCTTCAGGTGGCACATCACACCGTTTGGGGAACGAATGTCGAAGTGCAGACCAATTTCCCGAACAGTGGGTCCGTAACCTCGGTTAATGATTTTGTCGCGAAGGAACTCGTAGATTTCCCGTTGCCGTTTTGTCAGCGAGGTCTTCTTTCCGCCTGGCATTCTTTTCTTTTCCTGATGAGTCGATAAAGCGACTGGCCGAATATCGGTCATTCGCGATGAGAGTCCGTTTTCTGAGGCCACATTGATCACTGTGTCCACCTTTCGATCACATTTCCGGCGACCCACAGAGGGATGCCGCCGGAAAACACACGGGATCAGTTGGCCGGAATCCACAATTCCAGCGTTTTTGAAGCCGATCCACGGTGCTGCAGGCCTGTGAACCTGACGTCTGCCTTTTCCGGCCTTCACTGCTGCAAACACGGTGCCGCAGATGTAGACGGAAATACAGGCTGTTACTCAAAGTCGCATGCTTCACCACGGTGTCTGAGACTTTGTGGAAAACACATACGTTTCCGACAACCCAACACGGGAAACAGTTCTCTGTTGCCGTGTTTCTCCTGGCAACAATCGAAATTCTCCCGGAAACGAGCAATTGCCTAAAACCAGGTGCGTGAGCCTAGTTCCTTGATGGCAAAGCACTTCCGTCAAATGGCAGGCATATCGCGGTCATGCTGGGTTGTTGTAAGGGATGACATCTGTACTGTATCCCCAAATCGGCAGAGGTCACCGGCAGTTTTACTGGATTCTTACCCGATCCTGTCGGCTGTTGTTTGCGAGAAACAGCCCTTCATCGGGAAATCCATAGTGATCTGTCGTTTGGGGGAGTTTTCCGAGGCTGGTCTGAGCGGAAACTGAGCAAATTCTGCTTTGACCATCTGCAAGCCGTTCTGTCTTGTAAGACTTACAACACAAAACAACGTCCCATAGGACTTACCCGCATACCTCATCCAACACAGATTCATCCACATAAATGGGAAGAATTGGTGAATGATGAACAGCAATCGCCACGGCATCACTGGGTCGACAGTCAATCTTCTGCACTGAGTCGCCGACTCGGACATGAAGAGCCGCGTAATACGTGTGCTCTTTCATTTCCGTGATGTGGATCTCTTCGAAGGAGCCGCCGAGCTGTTCGACAAGGTTGATGAGCAGCTGGTGTGTCATCGGACGGAACGGAGGTTCTTCGAGCAGTCTTCGATTGATAGCCTGTGCTTCAAACTGACCGATCAGGATCGGAAATTTCCGAGTACCGTTGACTTCGCGCAGGAAAATCGCCTGCTGATCCGGCATCTCGGAAACAACTACTCTCATAAGTTCCATCTGAACAGGCACTCGAATCCTCCTGGTGGCAAATTGCCAGGTCGCTGACAGTCACTTAGGGAAGCCGACGTACCTTCAGATTCCGAAAGTAAACTTTGCTGTCAGGATCATGAGCCTGAAGTGCAAATGTGCCTTCACCGAGACGTCGTTCAAACTCTTTGGAGAACGCCTCTTTTCCTTCGGGCTCTGTGTAATCGACCGTTGTCTTATCATTGACCTTGATCACGATGTGGCGACCTTCGACCTTGATGTAGGTCTTGTACCACTCGTTGTCTTTCAGTCCTGGGTTACCAACATCCACGACACCATAAAGGCTGCCGGACTTCTTCGGATCACTCTGTGTCACGTTGACCTGACATTCGAGTCCGTATCGTGGCCAGCCTTCGTCCTGCCACTTTGTGTGAAAATAGATTCCAGCATTGCTGCCAGGGGTTGTCATCACTTCACATTCGAATTCGAAGTTTCGAAAGGGTTCCTTTTCGGCTTCGTAGAACAGGTGGCTGCGTTCGCCGTAACAGACAAGAGTGCCGTTTTCGATCTTCCACGAATCTTTGTGTTCACTGGCTTTCCAGCCGGTCATTGTTTTTCCGTCAAACATGTCTTTCCATTCGCTGGCGGAACCAGGGGCAACAGCAAACGCTGTCGCGGCCAGCAACAGAAACGCTGCGGCAAACAGGGAAGCGGGTTTGCGAAACATGGAACTCTCCGGAAGGGATTGTGCTGGAGAAAAGGTGGGCGAGGACATCAACGGCATCTTCTGAGGCACACCGCGCGCCTACCACCTTGCAGTGATGGCCGTGCAGGTATTTGGTCCATTGTCGCGGGATGTTGACCCGGGACATCCGACTCGCACAGCAGACTACCGAAAACGGTCATGAATTTCATCACTTCCAGGGAGATTCTGTCCTCGCGGGAATTCCAGGCAATGGCGTTCCGGTTTCCCGGATTCCATGGATTCAGATCTGCTGAGATGCTGTGGCTCCGGATCGAATCAGGAGCGATTCCGCATACGGTTGCGAAAGTCACGCGGCGTTTCGCCGACCTCGCGCTTGAAGGTCACCGAGAAATATTCAACGTGACGAAATCCCGCGGCTGCTGCAATCTCGGTCAGCGGAAGATCGGTTTCCGACAGCAGTTGCCGGCACCGTTCAATGCGCAGGCGAATGATCTCCGCATGAGGTGTTCGTCCGAGCAGTTTTCGGAAACGGCTTTCAAAGATCCGTCGTGAAATCGGAATCTGTTTTAGAATCTCCTGAACTGTTGCACCACTGCATGCCAGTGATCGAATCAGCCTCAGTGCCGAGACGACATCGGGATCGTTGATGGCGAAGACATCCGTTGACTGACGCGTACGAATTCCAAGAGGCGGGATCAGTCGAGGTTCTGTTCCGACAGACTGGCCGTCCATCATGCGATTCAGCAGGGCTGCTGCTTCAAAGCCAGTCTTCCAGGAATTTGGTATCACGCTGGAAAGAGGAGGATCGCAGAGTTCGCACAGCCGTCTGTCGTTGTCGACACCCAGAACCGCAACCTCGTCCGGAACGGCGATATCTTCATCACGACAAATCGCCAGCAGCTGCTGCGCTTTAATGTCATAACAGGCCAGGATGCCGACAGGTCGCGGCAGCTTCTGCAGCCATTTCAGCAGGCCCTTTTGGTCCTTATTCCATGAGTACCCTGGTTCTGTCCGGGCCACGGAATGATGACAGAAATACTGTGCACCTCGAGATTCGACGATGGCACGGAACTTCTGCTCTCGCCAGTCCGACCATCGAAAGCCCGGGTCACCACAGAACGCCAGATTTCGAAAACCTCGTTCGAGAAGATGTTCCGCAGCAATCTGTGCAATCTGGGCATCATCGGTTTCAAGCCACGGAACATCTTCCAGGAACCGGCCCGCGCTCACATCCACGACGGGCAGTCGAGTCGCCCGAACTGCTCGAGCGATCTGATTCGTTTCGATGCGTGCGATGATGCCATCGCCCTTCCAGCGGCGCAGCCAGTCCGGCGGATCGGCACCACGGCCCTGCTCCGGCAGATAGACTGACCAGCCGCCCGTTTTCTGAACGAATCCGATGATGCCGTCCAGAAGCCCGCGTGAATACGCGTTGGACGTTTCCAGCAAAAGTGCAACGGAACGATTCTTCATCAGCGGCCCCTGCAGGATCGGCGGGACGACCTCATCAGGCGAAGCCATCGCGCGCCTCGCCGAGGACGTCACGGGAGCTACAAACCAGAAGTGGCCTGAAGATTGCCCAGCTTGGGGGCCATGGTAAAAAAACTCAAGTCTTTTGCGCGATTTCTCATGGAGGTTTGTAGAATGCAAGGGCACGATGTTGCTCAAATCTTTGTGCTCAGGAGTTTCTGATCTTCCATTCTCACCTCGGGGGTCTCTCATGGCGAAGCAGTTCAATGTGGCGATGATTGGTCTTGGTTTCGGAGCGGAGTTCATTCCGATCTACCAGGCTCATCCGAATGCAAACGTGGCGGCCATCTGCCGTCGTGATCCGGCGGAACTGAAGAAGTGCGGCGATCAGTTCGGGATCCCAAAGCGATACACAAGCTACGACGATGTTCTGGCGGACAAAGACATCGATTTCGTTCATATCAACAGCCCGATTCCAGACCATGCGTGGATGTCACTGAAGGCTCTGGACGCAGGCAAGCACGTCATGTGCACGGTTCCGATGGCAACCACCATCGACGAATGCCGTCAGATCGTTGAGAAGGTCAGGAAGACCGGCCTGAAATACATGATGGCAGAGACTGTGGTTTACAGTCGCGAATATCTGTTCATCAAAGAGCTCTACAGGAAGGGCGAACTCGGCAAGATCCAGCACCTGGCTGCGTCACATCCTCAGGACATGGATGGCTGGCCGAGCTACTGGGAAAAGATGATCCCGATGCACTACGCGACTCACGTGGTCAGCCCGTGTCTGGGTCTGGTCGACGGACTGGCGGAATACGTCAGCTGCTTCGGAAGCGGAACGGTTCGCGACGACATTGCTCAGAAGTCCGGCAACAAGTTCGCCGTCGAAACCTGTCACATCAAGATCAAGGACAGCGATCTGACGGCGCACATCTGGCGATTCCTGTACGACGTGGCTCGTCAGTACCGTGAGAGCTTTGATGTCTACGGAACGAAGAAGAGCTTCGAATGGACACTGGTCGAACATGAGCCGCATGTGATTCACACGGCGAAGAAGCCAGAGCCTGAGATTCCGGAGAAGGTCACGATTCCGGACTATGCTCACCTGCTGCCCGAGCCGATCCGCAAGTTTACTCTGCCTTCGGAAATTCATGACGCAGATCACCTGTCGTTCCTTCAGGGCGGCGGCCACGGCGGATCGCATCCTCACCTGGCCCATGAAATGATCAGTTCGCTTGTGGAAGACCGCGATCCTCGTCCGAACGCCGTCACGTCAGCCAACTGGACGTGCGTCGGAATTTGTGCGCATGAGTCTGCTCTCAAGGGCGGAGAGATTGTCCGACTGCCGGAGTTTACTCTGGGCTAGTTCTAAACGCGTCGTCGCGGGAAAGAGTGCCTCTGGTGTCACGAGATTGATCAACATGTTCAGGATTGTGGCATCCGGGGCTCGGTGACTTGCCTTGAGATGATTCATCTTCAGTGGAGCATTGTCATGCTGAGCAAAGAGACTCTTGAACGGTATCGCCGGATGACTCCCGGCGAACGTGCGGCAATCGTGGTGCAGTCCATGCGCGAGAACTGGCCGGCGATGTTTGAGGGATCACGAGAGAAGATTCGGAAACGATTCGATTTGTTGCGTCGTCAGAACGATGAGCGGAATCGTAACATGTTGGAGGGCATTTCGAGGACACGAACGGATGCATCCTGATCTCGTCAATGCATTGCATGAATTTGTCGAGCTCTTTGAATCGCGGGGTTATCGATATGCCGTTATGGGCGGAATAGCAGCGAGAATACTGGGAATTCCACGTCCCACGTACGATGTTGACTTCACGCTGGCGGTTGAAAGATCGGAACTTGCGTCGCTTTTTGATGCAGTGGAAAGGGCTGGTTATCACGTCCCGATCGCTTACCGATCAGGCTGGGTTGATACGGTTGCCGGAATGCCGATCGTGAAGCTCGGCATGCAACTGGGTGAACTCGGTATCGATATTGATGTTTTCCTTTCCGAGTCTGCGTTTCAAAAGTCCATTCTGCAGCGACGCAGTCAACATGACGTTGGAGGCAAGCTGGTTTGGTTGGTCTCAGCTGAGGATCTGATTCTGCTGAAGGCACTCGCCAATCGAGATCGAGATCGAGGTGACATTCAGGACGTCCTCTTCATGCAGGGCGAGCTGGACCGCAAGTATATGCGTCATTGGGCGGAAAGACTGGGAGCGTCTCAGACGCTTGAGGAGTCACTAAAGAAGTTTGATGAATCGGCTGGGTGATTCGAAAATGGACAACTTCAATCACATCGAAATTGTCAGCGACGAGATGGCGGAGGTTCTTCGCAGGAAGACGCCTCTCGAACGATTACTGATTGGCGACCGAATGTTTCGGCAGGCCAGACAAATGGTCGTGGCAACAATCAGGAAGGCTCATCCCGCATGGAACGAAAAAGAAATCAATCGGGAAGTCGTGAGGCGGATGCATGACGTGGAGCTGCCGGAATGAGCGACATTCCTGCAGATGCTCAAGCGAGTCTGCTTCAATGTGCAGCGACGACCCTGAACGCACTGAAGATTCCTTATTTTGTAACAGGATCTCAGGCATCCATTGTTTATGGCGAACCGCGGTTTACAAACGACGTCGACATCGTGATTGAACTGCACATTAAGCACATTCCGACGTTCCTGAAGAGTTTTGAGCGAGACGATTTCTATCTGAGCGAATCGGCAGTGCGAAGTGCGGTGGAAAGACGCGGCATGTTTAACCTGATCGATTCCACCACCGGGGGAAAAATTGACTTCGTTGTTGCGAAGGATTCTGACTTCGAAAGATCACGGTTCATTCGGATTCGAAACATCGAATTCTCGTCGACGGAATCTGTGGCTTTCGCTTCACCGGAAGATGTGATCCTGAAAAAAATGGAGTGGTTTATGAAAGACCATTCAGACCGTCACGTGCGAGACATCCTTGGCATCCTGAGAGTTCAGAAAGCTTCGATTGACTTTCTCTATATCGAATCCTGGCTGGAGAAACTCGGAGTTACGGAAGTTTGGAGAATGATCAGGGAGCGACAGGACCTGCCGAACCCCCGATACGAATAAGCAAAATACTCAGCCCTCAAAACAGAGACATGTCCATTGTAGAACGATTGTTCCAGCCGATCATGAGCAGTTGAGACTACTGCTCTGCCATGACATCCAAGAGAATCCAGTACTTCCGATCCCACTACACACGGTGCCCAATGAAGATCTCACTCGCTCTCACGCTCCTCCGCTCCCTCGCGGTGTTGCTCGTTCTCACAGTCACGAGTATGTCATCCGCGGCCGACCTGAAGCTGCTCTTCATGGGCGACAACGGTCATCATCGACCGTCGGAGCGATTTCACGAACTGGCTCCCTTGATGGAGGCTCGTGGAATTGAAATGAAGTACACGGACAACATGGAAGACCTGACGCCGGACGTGCTGAAGGACTTCGACGGTCTGGTACTGTATGCCAACATTGATCGCATCGAGGATGCTCAGGCGAAGGCCGTTCTGGATTACGTGGCTTCCGGCAAGGGCTTCATTCCTCTGCACTGTGCCACCTTCTGCTGGCGCAACAACCGCGACATTGTGGCGCTGATGGGCGGACAGTTTCAGCGGCACGGTGGCCAGGTCTTTGGTGTCGTGAATGCCGAGCCATCTCATCCGATCATGCAGGGATTCGGCGGCTTCACAAGCTGGGACGAAACCTACATCCATACGTTGCATAACGAAGAGAATCGCACGGTTCTTGAGTATCGCGTGGAAGGTGATCAGGCCGAAGGCAACACCAGAGAACCCTGGACCTGGATCAGAACTCACGGCAAAGGCCGAGTCTTCTACACGGCATGGGGGCACGATCAGCGGACGTGGACGAATAAGGGCTTTGCAAACCTTGTCGAGCGAGGTATTCGCTGGGCGTGTGGCAAGGATGTCAGCGTCGTTCCGGCGTTCCGAGACACGGAGTCCTTCACCGCTCCGAAGATGACAGAACTGACAAAGGATGTGAAGCCGTTCGAATACGTCGACGTCGGTCCGAAGATTCCGAACTACACGCCCGGTCGCCAGTGGGGCGTTCAGGGAGCACCCAAGACCACGATGCAGCTTCCGCTGAGCGTTGAAGAGTCCATGAAGCATTATGTTATGCCGGAAGGAATGGTCCTTCGACGGTATGCCGATGAAACCGATTTTGAGTCCAAGCCGATCGCGATGAACTGGGACGAACGTGGTCGTCTCTGGATCTGCGAAACGCTCGACTATCCGAACGAGCTTGGTAAGAACCGCGACCGCATTCGAATCTGCGAAGATACCAATGGCGACGCTGTTGCTGACAAGTTCACGATCTTCGCGGAAGGTCTTTCGATTCCGACAGCCATCATGATCTATCGTGGCGGTGCGATTATTCACAACGCCACGGAGACCATCTACCTGAAGGATACGAACGGCGATGACAAAGCCGATCAGAAGACTGTCCTGATGACCGGCTTCGGAGCCGGTGATACTCATGGCGGCATCAGCAACTTCCGTTACGGCCTGGACAACTGGGTCTGGGCGATGCAGGGTTACAACGACAGCACTCCGGAGTTCGATGGCCAGAAGGCCGATTCCTTCCGTCAGGGCTTCTGGCGATTCAAACTGTCGAACACCGATCCACCAAAGGTCACAGCGGTCGAGTTCATTCGTTCGACCAACAACAACACCTGGGGACTTGGCCTGAGCGAAGAAGGCCTCGTGTTCGGCTCCACGGCGAATCACAATCCAAGCACCTTTGTTCCGATTCCGAATCGCTACTACGAGAAGGTGCGTGGCTGGGCGGGTCCGGACATTGGCACGATCGCGGATACCTGGAAGTTCAGCCCGATCACTGAAAAGATCCGACAGGTGGACCAGTTCGGAGGCTACAC
Source organism: Planctomycetaceae bacterium (assembly GCA_046349695.1). Classification (GTDB taxonomy): domain Bacteria; phylum Planctomycetota; class Planctomycetia; order Planctomycetales; family Planctomycetaceae; genus SXXK01. Next base: position 32,588 of record JAXMBV010000051.1, read on the forward strand.
GGCCGGAGCTGGTCACGCTCTTTATACGGCTCGCACGTTTCCTCAGCAGTGGTGGAACAAGACCGCGTTCGTCTGTGAGCCAACCGGTCACCTTGTCGGAACCTTCCTGCTGCGTCGCGATGGAGCGACCTACAAGTCCACGAGCCCGACGAATCTGATCGCCAGCGACGACGAATGGGCGTCGCCGATCATGGCCGAAGTGGGGCCGGACGGAGCCGTCTGGGTCATCGACTGGTACAACTTCATCATTCAGCACAACCCGACGCCTCAGGGCTTTACGACAGGCAAAGGCAACGCTTACGAAAGCGACCTGCGTGACAAGAAGCATGGTCGCATCTATCGCGTTCTTCCGTCAGCCGACGGCAAGGATGTGGCTCACAAATGGCAGAGCCTGGCGGGTGCGTCAACAGCCGAACTGGTTCAGACGCTGAAGCATCCGTCGATGCTCTGGCGCTTGCAGGCTCAGCGGCTGCTGGTCGAAAAACAGGCGAAGGACGCTGTGCCCGCTTTGCTGGAACTGATCGCAGATCCGGCCGTGGACGAAATCGGACTCAACGTCGGTGCCATCCACGCGCTGCAGACTCTGGCGGGACTGGGTACTGTTGATGACAAGGTTGCGAGTGCTCTTGGACATGCGTCCGCGGGCGTTCGACGCAACGCGATTGCAGTGCTGCCAAATGATGCCTCCGGGCTGAAGATCCTGCTGAGTCATCCTGCGGTGTTTTCCGACAGCGATTCTCAGGTTCGTCTCCAGGCATTCCTGACATTGTCGGACATGCCGACATCAAAGGACGCTGCCGAGGTGGTTTATCAGGCCGCTGCAACAGCTCCTTCTGACCCGGTGATTGTGGACGCACTGACAGTTGCGGCGGTCGTTCACTGTTCAACAGGACTGAGCCGCTTCACCGTTGCGGATGGCAAGACGCCAGCAACATCGCTTCAGATCGTCAGCCGTGTGGCAGAACACGTCGGGCGTACTCGCCCTGACGCAGCAACACTGGAAGCCGTTCTTGCAGATCTTGGCAACGCTGACGGGCAGGTCATTGACGCGGCTCTGCAGGGACTGATTGAAGGGCTGCCGGCCAAGTACGAAGTGAAGGTCACAGAAGGGCTCGACCAGGCCTTTCTGAAGCTGATGCACTTGACCGATGGGGTTGCCTCTGGAAAGGTCGTCCGAATCGCGGGCCTCTGTGGCTCAAGAGCACTGGAGTCCTATTCCAAAGAGATTGTCGACTCGCTGCTGAAGGTTGTCACGAACAACGACGCAAAACTGGAAGAACGAGTCGCAGCCGCTCGTGAAGCCGTTGGTTTCCAGTCCGGCAACACCGAACTTCTGGCTTCGGTTCTGGATGTCATTACGCTCCAGACCGTTCCGGAACTGGCGAGTGGCCTGATTGAAGCGGCGGGACTTTCGACCGCAGAGACAGCGGGCGATGTGATCGTCGAGCGAGCCGGTCAGATGACGCCGAAGACAAAGGCGGCTGCTGTGCGAGTTCTTCTGGCTCGACCATCCTCCACTGCGTCACTGCTGAAGGCGATTGAAGCCGGCAGCATGGACATGGGCGATCTGTCGCTCGACCAGAAGCAGGCTCTTCGCGTTCATCCGGACAAAGGCATTCGTGCGGCCGCTGAGAAGCTGATGGCGGCGGGCGGTGGACTTCCGGATGCGGACCGTGACAAGGTTTTGAAGTCACTGCTTCCACTGTGTGAAGAAGAAGGAGACGTCAAAGCCGGCAAGGCGATGTTCGTGAAACACTGTTCCAAGTGTCACATGCATGGCACGGAAGGAAAGGCGATTGGTCCAAACCTGACGGGCATGGCCGTGCATCCGAAGCACGAGCTGCTGACTCACATCATCGATCCAAGCCGCAGCGTGGAAGGCAACTTCCGAGTTTACACCGTTGCGAAGACTGATGGCGTTGTTCTGAACGGAATGATGTCCGGTGAATCTCGCACGGCGATCACGCTGATCGACACGGAAGGCAAGGAGAACCAGATCGCACGTGAAGACATCGAAGAACTCGTGCGATCCCGCAAGTCTCTGATGCCGGAAGGATTTGAAAAGCAGATGTCGAATGATGAGCTGAAGAATCTTCTTCAGTTCCTGACCGATAAGGGCAAATATCTTCCGGTTTCGCTGGATCGATACGCAACCGCGATCAGCACGAAGGGTCTCTTCAGTGACGGCGATGACGGTCCTGACCGCATGGTCTTTGGGGACTGGAATCCAAAGATCTTCAAAGATACGCCGTTCATTCTGACGGATCCTCGAGGCAAGTCCGTTCCGAACATCATTCTGCTGCATGGGCCGAACGGAAGTCTTCCGCCGACCATGCCAAAGGCTGTGACTTTGCCGTGCAACAGTGAAGCGAAAGCCATTCATCTGCTGAGCGGTGTTGGTGGCTGGAGCTTCCCGTACGAACAGCGCAAGAGTGTTTCGATGATTGTCCGTCTGCACTACAAGGGCGGAGAAACGGAAGACATTCCTTTGCAGAACGGCGTGCACTTCGCGGACTACATTCGTCGAGTTGATGTGCCGGGATCTGAGTTTGCCTACATGCTGGGCGGGCAGCAGATTCGCCGCATCACGGTCAATCCGAAGAAGACGAGTCTGATCGAGACGATTGAACTGGTGAAGGGCGAAGACCAGACGGCACCGATTGTGATGGCCGTCACGATCGAACGACCATAACCAGACGGCATCCGGAGCAGACGCCGAAGGGGCACTGACGCGAATCGAACCCCCGGGGAGATCCTGTATTTCCCCGGGGGTTTTTGTATGCTGAGAGATGATAAGGAAAGCAGACGTCAGACGAACTACGCGACAAGGCATCACCTGCACGCTGAGCTGAGGAAGTGCGATGAGACGAATATCCCCGTTTGGGCTCTTTGAGCTTCCGCTGTTTCAGCGTGAAATGATCCAGATTGCTCAGAAGCGGCGCACGTATGTGCTTCGTGTGACGGTCGCAGCCATCTTTGCCTGTATCATGCTGATCTTCTACAGCGAGAACCTGAGATGGGGAGGCGGCAATATTCTGCGGGTCATGGGACGTGGCAGGGAAATGGCCGGGATGCTGTATGCATGCTGTGTCTGGGCCATCTACATCCTGATGCCGGCTCTGGCCTGTTCCGCGATCTCAACGGAACGAGAAAAGCAGACGCTGTCGCTGCTGCTGATCTCACGAATCACACCGGTGGGGCTGGTGATAGAGAAATCACTTTCGCGCCTGATGCCTCTGGTGGTGATCGTGCTGATCGTCTCGCCGATGATGGCAATCTCCTATGTGCTGGGCGGACTTGCGAGTGACGGGATTCTGGCAGGTCTGCTGGCGATGCTGCTGGCGGCTCTGCAGGTCAACACGGTAGCGATTTTCTGTTCGTCGATCTTTCGGAACTCGCTGGAAGCGTTTTTCTCGTCGTACCTGCTCCTTGCGGCCATCGCGATTGGCCCGGCCATCCTGCAGGTCATGGAGATCTTTCCGGAGTTCAAGCTGTTGCCGTCGGGGCCATCCAGTCAGCTGGGCTTCCTCTTCGACATCTACCTCATCGCCGCCTACGAAGTGATGACCGGAGCCTGTGACATCACGACGTTTCTGAAGGCCTGCATTCCGGCGGCTGTCCTGTCAGGCGTTTTTTTTGTCGCTACCTGCACTGTTGTTTCTGTCTGGCGGCAGGACGCTCCGCTCCATGTTCGACGGGTGAATGAATATGGCAGGAGTCTGGGGCGATGGATCTGGCGAACAACTGTGGAGCGGTATCAGAGGAAGTCATCACAGCCGCTGGCAGAGATTCAGGAACGTGTGTCCCGGGAAGTGGCCGAAGATAATCCTGTCGCATGGAGAGAGGTTCAGAGCACGGCACTGGCGGGATGGGTGCTACATGCGATTCTGATTGGTGGCCTGTTTTTGTTTGAGTTGTGGATCGTCACTTTTGTCGCCTACAGCCGCTATGACCGAGAGGCGTTTGTCGTTCTGTTCCGGGCGGGTTCAATCATTCTGTCGCTGTTGATGATGCTGGGCGTGGCAAGCCGTTCGTTTGCCTCTGAGCGGGAACGCCAGACGCTGGATCTGCTGCTGACAACGCCTTTGTCCAATGACGAGCTGCTGCAGGGGAAGCTGGCTGCTTCCAGAAGAATGCGGCTTTACCTGATGGCGTTTGCTGCCATGACGATGCTCATGCGATGTTTCTTCGACACACAACTGTATGAAGGAGGCCGAACTCAGGGGCCACTGTCGTACTGTTTTGGCGTGCTGACTCACACCTGGCTCTATCTGACGATGGCGATGTGGATCGGTGCGTTTTTCAGTATCGCAACGAATTCGCTGATGAAGGCGATGCTGTCCAGTCTGCTGACACTGCTGGGCATGTGCATCGTTCCAATGCTGGTGCTGACGATTCCCATGGTGATGGTGGGCGCAGACCCTGGTGATTTCCCGCTGTGGTTTTTCTCATCGCCCGCGTTGGTGTTTATCCTGAACGAGGCTCTTGAAACCGGATCCGCGATCAGTCACTCGAATGATCTTTCGATGTTCTGGCTGTGCGTGAATCTGGCGGTTTATGCCGGACTGACGCTGGTGATCAAGCGAGCAACGATCAGGCAATTTTCCAGCAGGCTGGATCGCGTCGACGAAGTCACGCAGCGATCGCCTCACTTCGTCTGACAGTCCACAAAAAAAGCCCGCTGCGGATGCACCGCAGCGAGCCTGATTGAGTCACTTCGAGTTCGGTCTGTGTTGAGTTCCTGCCTGCGTGATGACCGCGTATCAGGTGCCCAATCGCTCGAGGACGTTGTCGATCAGGTTGTACTGCTTTGCTTCTTCGGCTGACATGAAGTTGTCGCGGTCGGTGTCTTCTTCGATCTTTGTCAGAGACTGACCGGTGTGCTTCAGAAGAATCTCGTTCATGCGACGCTTGATCCGCAGAACTTCCTTGGCGTGGATTTCCAGTTCGGTCGCGGTGCCTTCCATCCCTGCCAGTGGCTGGTGGATCATGATGCGAGCATTTGGCAGAGCATTTCGTTTGCCGGCGGCACCTGCGGTCAGCAAAAGAGCACCCATGCTGGCCGCCTGGCCAATGCAGTAGGTCGCCACATCACAGCTGATGTACTGCATCGTGTCGTAAATGGCCATGCCTGCGGTAATCGAACCGCCGGGGCTGTTGATGTAGAAGTGAATGTCGGCCTTCGGGTCATCGAACTGAAGGAACAGCAGCTGAGCGACGATGCTGTTGGCCACATCATCATTCACCTGACTGCCAAGGATCACAATACGATCCTTCAGCAGGCGGCTGTAGATGTCCATGGCTCGCTCGTCGCGGCCGTTCTTTTCAATCACGTAGGGAACGAGTACGGTCATGATCAGCATCCCGCAGAGAATTTTCGGAGGCCATTCAGTTCAGATCGAGGCCACTCAGTGAACGTCAGCAATCGTTTCAGGCGACAGGAACCCCGAGGCCCGGGACATTACTTCTTCTTGTCTTTTGCCGGGCGATCGAGAATCTCGTCGACCAGACCGTAGGCCTTCGCTTCTTCCGAAGTCAGGTAGTGGTCTCGCTGAGTGTCTTTGGCGATTCGTTCGATCGGCTGTTTGGTGTGCTGAGCCAGGATTTCGTTCAGAAGCTGGCGAGCAGCCAGGATGTCCTTCGCCTGAATCTCGATGTCGGACACCTGTCCGCCCACCTGACCATATGGCTGATGGATCATCATCTTGGAATGCTTCAGGGCAAATCGCTTACCCGCAGCACCGCCGGCAACCAGAATCGCTCCGCCGCTGGCTGACAGACCGACGCAGTAGGTTGCGACATCGCACTCGATGAACTGCATGATGTCGTAAATGGCCAGAGTCGCTGTGACGGATCCGCCAGGACTGTTGATGTAGAAGTGAATGTCCTGATGTCGGTTCTCTGACTGCAGGAACAGCATCTTCATGATGATCAGGTTGGCACTGCCGTCGTGAATCGGACCATCGAGGAAGATGATTCGATTGTCGAGCAGCAGGTCTCCCACGGTCATCTGGCGCTGAGCCGAATACTCGCGGGCAGCCATGGGCATATAGTCCAGTCGCGGATCCTTCATTCGCTCATTCCTGCAAAAAAGGACAGGTCCCCATCAACAAAAAAACAGGCGTCGCGTCATCCTACGCGCGCCTGTTGAATTCGGACAGAGCGGATTACTCTGAATCTGCTTCATCCGCTGTGTCGTCAATCAGACTGCTTGTCATATTGCCACAAATTGCCACTCGCAGTGACGATTCGTCGTTCTTCGCAATCGGCGTGTGAGGCACGTCTTCGAAGGTGGCTTTTGACAGCAGGAAGTCCACAGCCATACGCTCACGCAGCTGAGCTTCCAGGTTTTCGATCATGCCGGACTTCACCATGCGGGCACGAATGCGTCGCACAGGCTCACCGCTCTGGAAGGACATCATCAGCAGTTCCCGATCGATATCGGACTGCTCACATTCGATGTTTTCCTTCGTGGCGATCTTGTCGAGGACGAAGTGTTCTTTCAGGGCCTGACGAGTATTCTCGAGAGCGTTCTGGCGGATCTGGCTTTCACGCGCTCCGATCTGCTCGCGAGTAAACCCGGCCTGTGACATTTCCAGGATTTCGCGACGCAGAGCATTTTCGGTCTGCTGGCGAACCAGGCTCTCCGGCAGTTCCCAGTTTGCTGATTCTGTGATCTTGTCCAGAATCTGTCGGCGTGTTTCCTGACGCTGCTGATATTCCAGCTGGCGGACAACAGAGTCACGCAGCATGGAATCCAGTTCGGCTTCGTCAGAGGCACCCAGTCGCTCGCAGAATTCACCGTCAATCACTGGTGGCGTGATGGACTGAACTTCCGCAATTTCAAATTTCACAGTGACTGATTCGCCGCGCATTTCCACGACGGGAGACTGCAGAGAAATCGTGACTGTGCCTTCGCGAACGTCGCCAGGAACGGCACCAGCGAGCAATCCGGAGAAGTTCTCCAGTACGGCATCCTGGAAATTCAGGCGAGGCATCACGCGAACAGAAACCCCTTCGAGTTCACGAAGAGTATTGCCGTTGTGGGTGCAGGTCACATTGCAGAGAACAAAATCACCTTCCGCAACGGGTGCGGTAGACGGTGTTCGGTCGCCGTAAGATTCGAGGAACTGTGCCTTGTAGACAGCAAACTCTTCGTCCGTTGGAGTTCCAGTGGGGCGACGAATGCTGAAACCTGAATAGTCAGGCAGCTCGAAATCCGGCCGAACCTCGACCTCAAATTCGTAGGTGAAGTCGCCAGCATCCGGAATCTCCAGGCTGTCGACATCAATGCGAGGCTCGCTGATCGGCTCGATCTTGTATTCGTCGGACAGCTGTTCCAGGCTGGCCAGCAGAACCTTCTGCTTGATGTCCGCGCTGATCTCTGACTTGAATCGCTTTTCCAGCAGTCCGCGAGGAACCTTGCCGGGACGGAAGCCAGGAACCTGAGCCTTTGAGCCCAGTTCGTCCAGCGCGTCGTTGCGAATGGTGGCAATGTCCGTTTCTGAAACCGTGACTTTCACGTGCTTGCGACAGGCACCAACGTCACGAATTTCGACATTCAATGACATCCGTGCGTCAGTTTCGGCTTCAGCGACTGCCTGTCCTTCTTCTGAACTCATTCTGAACCTCTTACCAAGTCACACAAGGGCTTTGCCTCAACCGGGCGGGCCCTACCGCGCCAGAAGGCAATAAAAAAGAGCGGGTGAAGGGACTCGAACCCTCGACAACCACGTTGGCAACGTGGTGCTCTACCAACTGAGCTACACCCGCATGCGGTGCTTCCAGACGGAAACACGATCAAATTGTAGCGAAACCTGCGTTTTCCACAGCCTTTGGGAAAGGATTCCTGCGAAATAGCACGTTTCGAGAACGCTGAACGTGACACAGACCCAGATTTGTCAGGCCCGGTTCACGAAAAAACGTTCGGGCCGGGATTATGCGGCTTTCCAAACGCTCGTCAACACTTTCGGCGTTTTTTTGCCCTCACTTTCCTCCTGTGTCTCCCCTTTTCTCCTTTCTCTCCGGCGGTTTTCGCCCCAATCTGCCATTTCTGCGACTCTGTAACGTGCCCCGCTCGCGGTTCGCACTCAAAAAATCCACCAGACCAAAACGCCTAGGCCAAACCAGAACAGCAGGCTGACCGAGGTCACAAGGCATCCGTCAGCCCTTTCCTCCCTCGGCAGGAACAGTTTAGAGAAGGCAATCCCCGGTACGTGAAACAAGGCTTCGAACAACACCTCAATCACAAGTCGCCCAAGGATCTCAAACAACCATCCCATAGCAGTGCTCCACCTGGCTCTACTCACGGACCAAGCCGGTTCGAGACTCTCGGCTCCTGGTTGCGATGTTGTATGTTTAATGACTTGTCATGTTGCGTTGTGAGCCGTGTC
>JAXMBV010000052.1:0-40078 GCA_046349695.1 Planctomycetaceae bacterium
CGTGCGGATTGAACCGGACGACGTGATTGTGAAAACTCTGGAGGATCTGCACGCACAGCTGGTTTCCACATTGAAACTGCCGGAACAGCGCGACCCGGTGACAGTGTATCTTTTCAGTGATGAAGCGTCGTACCGCTATTACATGCATGCCACATGGCGTGATTTGCCTCCGCGGCGTGCGTACTTTGTCGGAAGCACTCGAGAGCTGGCCGTGTATTCCTTCCGCAGTCCGCAAGTGATGCAGGACCTTCGGCACGAATTCACGCATGGAATTCTTCACGCAACACTTCAGACGGTTCCGCTCTGGCTGGATGAAGGACTGGCGGAATACTTCGAAGTGAATCCGGAAACGCCAGGACTTGCGAACCCGGAACATCTCGCCGAATTGAACCGGGCTCGTCAGGATCGCTGGAATCCCAATCTCGTGCGACTCGAGATGCTGACAGATTTCAGAGACTTGACGCAGCAGGATTATGCGGAGTCCTGGGCATGGGTTCACTTCCTGCTCAACGGTCCCGATGAGCGAAAAGACGTTTTGCTGAAGTACCTTGAGACGCTTCGAAAAACGAAAACTCCCCCTGCCCTTCGAAGCACGCTCGAAGCATCCGTCCCGTCGTATGTCGCAGACCTGCAGACTCATCTGGAACAGCTCTACGCATCCTACGCCACCGCCAGCCACCCCTCCGTCCCCATGGCCGCCCTTCGCTAAAAACTGCGAGCAGCCAACCAACCGCCACCCCGCGTCCCATTGAAACTTGCGCCACCGCACTACTGGTCGAAAACCGCCCTATGCGACTCAGCCGCGGAGCGGCGCCAGCATCTAGCCGTGGGCGTCAGCCCATGGAAAGTCAGTCCCATTCGCAGTCAAGCTTTGACGGGGCGACTCAGAAATCACTCGCAACAAATCCCTGTCGCCCCTTCAGGGCTTGTCCATGTGGAAGACGCCAACTACGGGCTGACGCCCGTGGCTATTTCCTGTCGTCCCGCCGGGACTGAATCGTATCAGACTCGCCCGCCACGCCCGCACTTCGTTTTCCGCGAAGTCAAAGCCTCATGATTCGGCCACACGGAGTAACTGAGACGAATGAACGACAGTTGCGTACTCGCCATGCAGGTTTGACAGAGCCATCAAGTGGACATCCTCAGCGGTTCGAGGATTGCCAGCGAAGTCGTTTTTGGCAAATGCAATCGTCGCGTCTGAGACAACGAGAGTCTTGAACCCAAGGTTGCCCGCGGTTCGAGCAGTGGACTCGACGGAATTGTTCGTGCTCACGCCAACGATGACCAGTTCCGTCTCGCCGCGAACGCGTAGCCACCGCTCAAGACCGGTGTTGATAAACGCATCTGGAACATTCTTCTCGACGACATGCTCGGTGCCCAGAGGAGCAAGAGCAGGCTGAAACTCCACGCCGGGTTGACCAGGCCAGAAGGGCGAGCCTGGTGTACGAGACATGTGGCGAACGTGGACGATTGAACCGCCACGTGCTCTCCAATCCGCAAGGAGTCGTGCGATCACCGACTCCGCATCTGGGTTATTCCGGACGGATGCGTCAGGCCACGTCATACCAACCTGCATGTCGATGATGATGAGAGTCGGCATGATGAGTGCTCCGTAGATTTCAGCGCCGCCTGTGTTTTGCCATGCCATATTTCGCAGCCGATGCGATCGCCAATGAACAAAAGAAAATGAGAACGGTGAACACGTAAAGCCCACCATCAATAAAGTGCATCTTGCCCATATCACCGACATGACGTATGGCGACCACTAAGCAAAACGGGAAAAGCGTGAACATCGGCACAATGGTGCGAAGTTTCAGGAATCCGACAATGATCGAAAGCAAAAGCAGAACCGAACTCGCCAACATGAGAACAACAGTCTCGACGTCGAAGTTCGCGAAGTGCATCACGCTTACGAACAGGACTCCGGAAACAGCGCAGGATACCAGTGAGACAACACTGGCATGCGGAAGGCTCTTCTTTGTGCCTTCGGCTTTGGCGTCGGCGCTCGGTGTTTGACGGTTTTTGAATTCGCTTTTCATCAGTTGCTTAAACGCCCTCGCGGGATTCATCAACGTGAGGAATCCGCACGACTTGGAGTTTACTGCTGGCGAGGTGGCTTGTCACCCTGGAATTCGTCTGTGGGTCCACTCAGATGCTTGTGGCTAAGGCAAGACAACGGAGCGACGTTGTGTTCATTGGCGGACGCCAGTTTCGCAGAGCTGGCCGTGATAGTGCAAAAAACTTTGACCAATGGGGTTAACCCAGTGGCGGTGATCGACTTGCACCAACAACCCGCCGCCACCCGGGTTGACCCGGGTGGGAACTGGTTTCTGCACTACCAGACTTGGCACGAAGCAACAGCCAGAGGTTCCGCAGGAGTGTCGACCGGGTCTGCGCGGCAGCACAGGCGGTGCGGTGAATTCATGACGCAGACTCACCGGACGGCTTGCGCCGCTCCGCTACTACTACGATCGCCTGTGAAGGAAAATCTCTCACTGTGGGATCTGGCGAGGAATGGGAGCAGGATCTCTGGCGAGATCCACTACACTTTGGTTCCGGCTTTCGCCGGAGTACCGAGCCAGCTCGCTGACGCACGTTCGCACTTGAATTGTGCAGGCTCGCACAGACGCTGCGCAGAATGCTCGTTCCCAGGAATCAGGGAACACTGCAGTCCCACTGACGGGAGCTGTACAGTTTGCGTTTTTCTGAAAGAACTGTTTGGATACGCTCCGTTTGGAACCAATTCTGCTTGTTGAATGATCAAACCACGTTTCAACAGCAACGTCACCCACAACGGAATTCAAATATGCGCCATGTCGTCTGCCTGATTCTTGGAGGAGGCAAGGGGACTCGACTTCTGCCACTGACGGAATACCGTTCCAAGCCGGCAGTTCCTCTGGGCGGCAAGTACCGTTTGATCGACGTTCCGATTTCGAACTGCATCAACAGCGACATCAACCGGATGTACGTGCTGACTCAGTTCAATTCAGTCAGTCTTCATCGCCACATTCGTCAGACGTACAACTTCGACCTTTTCCACAACGGCTTCGTGGAAATTCTGGCCGCACAGCAAACACTTGACGGTTCCAACTGGTATCAGGGAACTGCGGACGCGGTTCGCAAGCAGGTCAGATTCCTGAAAGAGTACGGGATCAAGTATGTCCTGATTCTCTCGGGCGACCAGCTGTACCGCATGGACTTCCGCGAGATGCTGGCGACTCACATCAATGCAAAAGCCGATGTGACGATTTCAACTGTGCCGGTTGGTGCTGAGGCGGCTCGCGGCTTTGGCATTATGCAGCTCGACGATACCGGCAAGGTCACCGGCTTTGTGGAGAAGCCGAAAGATGACGCTGCTCTGGCAAAGGTTCGTACTCCTGCGTCATGGATCGACGGTAAGGGAATCGAATCTAATGGCCGCGAATACCTCGCGAGCATGGGCATCTATCTCTGGAACCGAGATCTTTTGGTCGACCTGCTGGAATCCACGAACCATGAAGACTTCGGAAAAGACATTTTCCCGATGGCGATCCGTCATCACCACGTGCAGACTCATCTGTTCGATGGATACTGGGAAGACATCGGAACGATCAAAGCGTTCTACGATGCAAATCTTGCACTGACGGATGCCAATCCACCGTTCCAGTTTGCGGATCGTCGAGCTCCGATTTTCACTCGTCCGCGTTTCCTGCCATCGACTCGCATGGGTTCGTGCACGGTCCGAGACAGCTTGATCGCAGACGGATGCTTCATCGGTTCCTCCACCGTGCTGGAGAAGTGCGTTGTCGGCATGCGAATGCACATTGGCCGCAACGTGACGGTTCGTAACAGCGTGATCATGGGAGCCGACTTCTACCCGACAACGGACGACCAGCTTGTCGCCGTCGGGGATTCCGCACCAGTCTGGGGTATCGGCGACGGTGCCTACATTGACGGAGCTCTGCTGGACAAGAACGTCTGCATCGGCCGCAATGCACGAATTGTGGCGAGCGAAGCGCCTGGTCCGGAGTGTGACTGTGGCGAAGTGGTCGTTCGGGACGGGATCGCAGTGGTCCGAAAGGATGCAAGAATTCCTGACGGATGGCGATTCCCGCCCAAGAGCTGACCATGCAGCTTTTGATTGGCTGGCTCATTCTGTTGCTGAGTATTGCGGGACACACAGAACTCTGGGTGCTTGCCGTCAATCGCTCCCATGCGCTGCCGATCAGGGCGTACAAGCTTCGAAAGTTTCGGACGCTCCACGACATTGCCGTCGGTGCGTTCCCGTTTGTGCTGTTGTTTGGAACCGGCATTGGCGAAACGAGCCTGCTTCGAGGAGGCTCGTGGGCACAGCAGCCAGGCTGGTTCCAGTGGATTCTTGGATTCACGATCGCGGGCTGCATTCCGTTAACGATTGGCATTCTGCGATGGCACTTTGTGCGCCATGGGCAGTTTCACAGAGCGGAGCAGCGTGAGATTGTCTCAGCAGTTGCGATGAAGGGTGAAGCTGCAAGGGGCCGAACCAGGACTCTGACGAAAGTCTGGCCGTGGAACGAATACTGCCAGATTGAAGTGAATCGGAAGCGAGTGGCATTGTCACCGAAGCGACTCCGTCCGAAAGACAGCAGTGACACGGTTCGAATTCTGCACTTGTCCGACCTCCATTTTATAGGCTGCCCTGGAAACGATTTTTATCGCAGCGCGGTTGAACTGGCTCTGAAGCAGCCGGTGGACCTGATCGTGTTCACAGGCGATCTGATCGATGAACCTTCACTGCTGCCGGATGCCATTGAAATCCTGCGACCTCTGACAGCTCATGCACCCTGCGTGTTCATTCTTGGCAATCATGACTGGCGATATGAGTTTGAGCAGATTCGTGCCGAGGTTGAAAAGTCGGGCTGGAAATGTGTGACGGACGAGCCACTGCTGACGACGATCCGCGGCCATCGGTTGCTGATTGCCGGGTCAGAGATGCCATGGATGCGTGAACATCCTCCAGGGGCGGCCGAGTCGGGTTGTGACCTGAATCTTCTGCTGAGCCATTCTCCTGACCAGTTCCGGCTGGCACGGCACCTGGGATACGACCTGATGCTCTCCGGCCATACTCACGGTGGTCAGGTGGTGCTGCCACTGATCGGGCCAGTGTACTCACCCAGCCTTTATGGCGTGAGTTTTGTCGCGGGACTGTTTGAGCTCGGAAGCCTGACGCTCCACGTTTCCCGAGGTCTCGGCGCAAAAGACCCGCTGCGCTGGCGCTGCCGGCCGGAGATGACCATCCTGGAAGTCGTCATTGGCTGATTCTCCGGGAGGCAGGGCTCCTTTGAATCGATGACGGCGGAACTGTATGGTTCGGAAATTGTCCCACCTCTTTCCTGCTCGCCTTTGTTTCCACGCAGGTCCTTCCCATGCGGCTGTTTCCACTGCAACGTGCTGTTTGTTTGATGACTATCGGACTCCTGCTGGCATGTAATGCACCAGCGAATGCTCAGTCAGATCCGCGACTGCCTTTTCCACAGAATCGAGTCAAGGAATTTTATGCTCGACAGGCCGAGCAGTTTCTTGATCGCCGACCGACGGAAACCAGCAGCCCGCTGCCACAGTTTCCGGGACTGGACGGAGGAGGCTTCGGGCATTGGGGCCAGAATCCCGAAGATGTCAGTTTTGACCACAGCCTGAATGATGTCGACACCGGAAATGTGGTCTGCCAGCTGACTCATCATTTTGGAACAACGACCGCAAAGGGCGTCAACGTTCTGCTGTCTGCAACAGACAAGACCACCGTGCTGTTCGATCCCGAGGCGATGACGTACGTCGATGCGTGGCGCGGGCAGTTTGTGAAGTGGGGCTTCGTTCGTTTCGGTCTGATGGAAGGAGTCCAGTCGGGCGGAAATCGGCTCTGGTCTGGCTCAAAGCCGGCGTGGATCGTTCCGGAAGGAACCGTGCGACGTTATCGCGGATACCATCGCTCAGCCGATGACGTGGTCTTCGAATACCTGGTCGGGAAGGCGCGCGTTCTGGATCACTGTCGTTTTCTGGACGGACAGATTCTTAGAATCATAGAACTGGATGGATCGCTTCCTGAAGGCTCCGCTCTGCAGCTGTGTCGTCGGACAAAAGGTGATTCCGTAAACCGCTATGACAATCAGAAAACGCAGACGATCAGTGTTGTCGCCGACGGAGTGACTCGCCGTTACTCCGTGTCTGCAGAATCGGGAGTCGCGCTGACCGAAACTGCCGACAGTGTCAGCCTTCAGTTCAAGCCAGCTGTCAGGAAGGTTGCGATCCTCTGCGAAACTCTGTTCGGAAAGTCTGAGGAGTATGGACCGGCGAAGCTGCCAGCCGACAGTGTCGCCCTGACGCCGATCCTCAATGGACACGCAGCCAAATGGACATCGACTCCTGTCACAACCACGGCTGTCCCTGGTGATAATTCCGGACCAATTGCGATCGACACGTTGACACTTCCGAAGTTTCCGGACAATCCCTTCAAGACGGCCATTCGTGTTGGAGGCGTAGGCTGCCTGAGTGATGGGCGAGTTGTTATCGCCACGCTGATGGGCGATGTCTGGCTGGTCGATGGGCTCAGCAATGTCGGTAAGTCCAATGAACTTCGCTGGCAGAGAATTGCCGCCGGGCTTTATCGGGCACTCGGGCTTGTCGTGCAGAATGACAGGATTCTGGTTTTGGGTTCGGACCAGATTACTCGACTTCATGATCTCAACGGAGACATGGAAACCGACTTCTATGAGTGCGTGACGAATGAATATCCAACAACAGGCGGTCATGATTTCTGCACATCACTGCAGCAGGATCGAAATGGGACTCTGTACTGGTCCGTGTCAGCTCATGACTTTGGAGTCGCACGAATGGATACGAGCGGAAAGATTGACGCACTGGGAAGTGGCCTGAGAAATTCCAACGGGATCGGTGTCTCACCTGATGGAAGCGTCGTGCTGTGTTCCGTTCAGGAAGGGACGTGGACACCAGCGTCGGCAATCTTCGAAGTCAGCAAAGGAAGTTATCACGGGCTGAAGGGGCCAAAGCCGGATCATGGCAAGTACGGTTACGATCTTCCGCTGTGCTTTCTTCCCCGCGGACTCGACAACTCCAGCGGCGAGATTGGATACCTTCCTGTCGACCCGCGACTGGGGGTTCTCTCAGGCGCAGCGATCGGAACATCTTTCGGGGCCTGCCAGGCTTATGTTGTGCTGAGGGACGTTGTGAACGGCAAGTCTCAAGGCACCGTCGTGCCTCTGCCAGGAGATTTTCTGAGCGGTGTGTGTCGTGTCGCGTTCAACGCAAAAGACGGCCATGTGTATTTCGGGGGAACGGAAGGCTGGCAGAGTTATGCGGCCGAAGATGGTTGCCTTCAGCGGTACCGTTTGACCGGTAAACCGCTGACATTGCCCACAGCCCTGGAAGCTCATTCCAACGGTGTGGTGATTCGCTTCAGCGAGAGCATTGATGCGGAATCAGTCACGCTTGAGAACATCTTCTGTCAGCAGTGGAATTATCTTTACAGCGCGGGATATGGATCGCCGGAATTTTCCGTTCGCGAGCCTGGCATTCAGGGTCATGATTATGTGCCCGTGAAGTCTGCTCATCTGCTGCCTGACGGGAAATCGGTCTTCCTCGAAATTCCGCAGCTGCACCCGGTCATGCAGTTTCATTGCCATGTGCGATTCAGGACAGCAGCAGGAAATGAGATTCGACCGGATCTGTTTTCCACAATCCTGAATCTGCGACCGGACTACACGGATTTTGGTGGCTACCAGACTATTGCAAAGCGTGCTGCGCCGGAGTTTCCGATGCCGGAAAAGTACGAGCAGGATCCTCGGCTGGTTCAGCAGGAACAGTACGGCACGAACTTCGGCTGGGTCTCCAGCTCCATGAAGATTTCGATCAATGCGGCGGCCGGACTGCAGTTTGAACCACGAGTCCTGCGAGTTCCTCCGGGAGCGAAAGTGTCGCTGGCTTTCAGGAATGGCGATCCTGGCATGCCGCACAATGTGGCTGTGGTCAGAGCCGATGCGATCGATGAGTTTGGTGAGCAGTCGATGCAGCTGGCCAGCAACCCGCGAGCCATCGCGACGCACTATGTTCCCGATGATCCGCGGGAACTTTGCTTCTCACCGATTCTTCAGCCAGGCGATTCGTACACGCTGTATTTTGAAGCTCCGAATGAGCCAGGTGAATACCGACTGGTCTGCACGTACCCAGGACACTGGCGCGTCATGCAGGGAAGCCTGTTTGTTCTGCCGGAAGGCGCTGCATTGCCAGAAACAGCCTTCGCGCCGGTTCGCAGCTTTGTTCGCATGTGGACGACAAAGGACCTTGCGGATGCCGCTGACAACATGACGTCCCGTTCGTTTGAACGAGGAAAACAGGTCTTTGAAAGTGCCGGCTGCATCAAGTGTCACAAGATGAACAATGCCGGTTCCACGCTGGGCCCGGAACTCACAAAGGTTTCGGAGCGATTCAAAGGTCAGAAACTTTTGCAGCAGGTTCTTGAACCATCCACGGAGATCAACAAACAGTATCAGACCTGGGTGGCAGTTCATGAAGATGGTCGAGCCATGTCCGGACTGAAAGTGGCGGAAGATGTCACCAGCGTTACCCTGATGCCAAATCCTTTGAAGCCTGAAAATAAGGTGACACTGGCGAAAGAAGAGCTGGACGAACTGGAAGCCTCACAGACCTCGACCATGCCTCTGAATCTCCTCATCACCTATTCCAACGACGAGATTCTGGATTTGCTCGCCTACATCCAGGCGGGCGGTGATTCGGGCAACGCGGTCTTCAACGGCGCGAAGTAACGTATTCGGGAACGCGACTAGGGAGGTCGCCGCACTTCAACCTGACGAGAGACGGTCATGACACGACCAAACGGCAGTGTACGTTACAACAATCAGGGCCGCGTGATCCTTGTCACTGGCGGTGCCAACGGCATTGGCCGAGCCATCTGTGAAGGTTGGGTCTCAACGGGCGCGTCTGTGGTGTGCATGGATGTTGATGACACCGCGGCGGAGTCACTTCCCGAAGGGATCGACTTTGTGAAGGGCCCAGTAGCCGACAAACAGCCAAAGAAAGCGACCGTGCTCCAGCATCAGGTTGACCTGCATGACCAGAATTAAGTTTTGTTCGCGGAAAACCGGAACTCGGCGCGTCAGGGTCAGCGCACTGGTCGAAGAGAGTGATGACTCCTTGAGACCATGATATTTCTGCGTCAGGCCATGTAAACACTTTTCACATCGTCAGAAATCAGTGAACGGGCAGGTGGCTTGATTGCAGCGATCCGGCGACTGAGAAAGCGTCTGCACTCTCAATCCTGAAACTCGGGACGGCTGTCATGATTCGGCGGCGAGTTGAAGTGGACTCGGAGGGCTGACGCCCAGCCGCTCGCCTTTTCGGGGCGATGGGACAAGTCTTCTTTCCGGCGGCAGCGGGAAAGGATGTTTCGGGCCTTCTGCTCTGCCATACTGAGCAACTTCAGATGTGTCCTGCCGAAAACCACGAAGGCCTTATCGAGAATTCAACATGTCACGTCCAAACGGCAGTGTGAGTTACAACAATCAGGGGCGAGTGATCCTTGTGACCGGTGGAGCTAACGGGATTGGCCAAGCTATCAGTGAAAGTTGGGCCGGGACGGGTGCTTCTGTCGTTTGCATGGACGTCGATGATGCGGCGGCGGAATCGCTTCCGGAGAGTATCGACTTTGTGAAGGGAGATACGTCGGTCGAAGAGGACTGTCAGAATGCCGTGTCCTTCGCGGTCGAGCTTCACGGCAGTCTTGATGTTCTGGTGAACAATGCGGCCATTCAGCCGAAGCAGTCTTACATCCCCATGCATGAATACAGCAGGGAACTTTGGGAGCGCATGGTCGGGGTGAATTTCACGGGCTACGCCATGATGGCCAAGTATGCTCTGAAGGTCATGCTGTCACAGAGCAGCGGCGTCGTCTGCAACATCGTCAGTGCTCAGGGAAAGCGCACGGCTCGCGAAGTGGCGGCCTACGGTCCGATCAAAGCGGCGAACCTCCTGCAGACTCAGCAATGGGGCGTCGAGTATGCTCGCAAAGGAATTCGAGTCGTCTCCGTGTCGCCCGGGGCCATCATGACGCCCATGATTCGAGCAACGCTGGACGAACAGGGCGGGGCCGACCAACTGGCGAATCGACATCCACTGGGACGCATCGGCGAGCCCTCCGAAGTTGCCGCCGCGACGCTCTGGCTGTGCAGTTCAGCCGCATCCTTTGTGACCGCAACCGATCTCGCCGTCGACGGCGGAATCGATGCACTCGCCGCGT
Source organism: Planctomycetaceae bacterium (assembly GCA_046349695.1). Lineage (GTDB taxonomy): Bacteria > Planctomycetota > Planctomycetia > Planctomycetales > Planctomycetaceae > SXXK01. The sequence goes on from JAXMBV010000052.1 coordinate 10,286, forward strand.
TCGCAGATCCGTATTAAGTCAGTGTAGAGCGGCTGTCCTCAGCCGCTTTTCAGTTTTCAGTTTTCAGTTTTCAGTTTTCAGTGGTCAGTGGTCAGTGGTCGGTGGTCAGTGGTCGGTGGTCGGTGGTCGGTGGTCGGTGGTCGCAGTGACGGAGTGTTGGGGAGCGATTGAGGACAATCGCTTTACACTGAAAAAAGGCCATGATGAAGATGCTTCACCATGGCCTTTCGTTCGTTTCACTGCCTCACGGATTAATGGCGTCCGAAAATTGCTCGCATCGCATCTTCCGGATTGACGAGGTGATCGGCATTGTTTGGATCATCGTCGATCGAGAGAAGCACGCCGCGTACAGTTCCGTTGAACCCGTTGCCGACCGCACCGTAATCAGGAGACACCGGAGCCCCGGAATCTTCCCCGACGTCGCAGCCGTCATCGGTCGAAAACACGAAGGCATTCGTCATTGGAACGGAGCCTGTTCCTTCTGCTTTCCCGTTGACATACAAAGTGACCTTGCCTCCTTTGCCGAGACCGCCGCCGGCATACGCAAACTCCATGCGCACCTGATGTTTGCCTGGCGGAAGCGTGTGTTCTGATTCGACAAAGTAATGATTGACGCCAACCACGTTGTAGCAATATTTCAGCTTGCCACCTTTCGCATAAAGGCTCCAGCCGCCAATATTGGCACCCTGTGAAACGATCACGCCTTCCGCAGGTTCGTCAGAGACTTCGATTTCGGCCGTGACGGAATGTGACTTGTTCTTCACGTTCAGCACACAGTTTTCAGTCAGTCGCCCCATTCCTCCAAACAGAATCTGCCTGGTTCCTCGAATCAGCGTCGGGCGTCCGGCGGTGTCCGGATTCATGCGTTCTGCCGTTCGATCATCCAGAGGCAGGACCTTGTACCGAGTTGCCTCGATCAGGAACAGACGCTTCAGTTCTTCCAGCTTCTCCGGCATTTCCTTCGACAGATCTTTGGACTGAGTCCAGTCCTTGTCGGAGTACAGTTCCCAGACGTCTTCATCGAAGGGAACCATCTTCACACCGACAAGCTGCCACGGGTTGCGGTGCTTTGTGACCGCGGTCCAGCCTTTGTGGTAGATGCTTCGATTGCAGAAGATTTCGAAGTACTGAGTTTCGTGTCGCTCCGGTGCTTTCTCGTCATCGAACGCGTACATCATGCTGACGCCTTCGATGGGATCCTGATCAATGCCGTTCACCGTTTCCGGCTGAGGCAGCTTCGCAGCTTCCAGAATCGTAGGAGCCACGTCGATCACGTGAGCGAACTGATGGCGAATTTCGCCCTTTGCCTTGAAGCCCTTCGGCCAGTGAACGATCGTGCCGTTACGAGTACCACCCCAGTGAGAAGCAACCTGCTTGGTCCACTGATAAGGAGTATTCAGAGCATGGGCCCAGCCAACGGAATAGTGGTTGTATGATTCCGGTCCGCCCAGCTTGTCGATTCGCTCCATCAGAAATTCCGGTGTTTCCAGAGCAGCCAGACCGTTGAAGTTAGCCATCTCGTTGAACGCACCATTCATCGTGCCTTCGGCAGACGCACCGTTGTCGCCCACGATGTAGTAGACCAGCGTGTTGTCCATCTCGCCCAGTTTTTCGATCGACTCCAGCAGGCGTCCCGCGTGGAAGTCCGCGTACTCCATGAACCCGGCATACGTTTCCATCTGCCGGCACAGAACCTTCTTCATGTTGTCCGGCATTTCGTCCCATGCAGGAATCTCCTTTGGACGCGGAGTCATTACGCAGTCGGCTGGAATCACGCCCAGTTTCTTCTGACGTTCGAACGTCTGCTCTCGCAGCTTGTCCCAGCCCTGATCGAACTGGCCTTTGTACTTATCGATCCATTCTTTGGGAGCATGATGAGGAGCGTGGGTGGCACCCGGAGCAAAGTACACGAAGAACGGCTTGTCCGGAGTCAATGCTTTCTGCTGACCGATCCAGCGAATCGCCTTGTCGGTCATGTCGGGAACAAGATGGTAGCCCTGCTCCGGCGTCTTCTTCTGTTCGACCGGAGTTGTTCCTTCATAGAGTGTTGGATACCACTGATTCGCTTCGCCGCCCAGGAATCCATAGAAGTACTCAAAGCCACCGCCACCGGTTGGCCAGGAGTCATACGGTCCGACCGGACTGGTCTGCCAGACCGGGACTTCATGACACTTGCCAAACTGCGCGGTGGAGTAGCCGTTCAACACCAGCGTTCGAGCCAGGGGCGACATCGATTTGGGAAGGATCGAACTGTATCCCGGCGCGCCGCTGGCCAGCTCGGTGATGTTGCCCATGCCGGCAGAGTGATGATTGCGCCCTGTCAGCAGTGCCTGACGAGTCGGGCTGCAAAGTGCCGTGGTGTGGAATCGAGTAAACTTCAGTCCGCCCGCGGCAAGTTTCTCCGCGTTTGGTGTATGGCAGGGCCCGCCGAATGCGGACGATGAGCCAAAGCCTGCGTCATCGATCAGGATGATGACCACGTTGGGAGCACCTGCCGGAGGTCGCAGGTCCGTAATCGGCGGGAACTTTGTGTCCGGGTCTTTTGCGTCGTAAGTGATCAGACTCGGCCGACCCTTGTTGGGAATCGGAAGGTGCATTCGGTCCTTGTGATCCGTTTCCGTATCGGAACCCGGTACTCCCGGTTCCCCGGCTACCGCGGCGGTAGCCACGGTCGACATCAGCAGTGCCGACCACATCGCCCAGCGTCGCATCATAGTGAATTCGCTCCCACTTCATTCAAAGAGTTCGGCGAGTACGGGAAGCGAGGGGATTCGAATTTTCCAGGCTCAAAGGTGGATGTCAGGTTGTTGCCAATCGCTCACGGTGTCTTACCCCAATCCAGCACGCACCATGCGCGCGAGACACAGAAAGAGACTCTGTGGCAGTCACCGTACCGTCCGAGTTGCAGCGACTTTACACTGGAAATCACTGACAGGCGAACCGTGGCGATATCTTTGTCCGAAATGTCGTCAATCCGTCAGGGGGATTGGCAACCGGGCAATCGGCGCTGGACTTTTTGCGAAATGCCGGTTTTGTCAGCCAGCGAAAGTTATCCGGCCAATACTGGTAATCCCGCGTCGTCCCGATACGTCGGCGCAAGGTCAGATCGACGATTGACGAACGACGTGTGTCACTCCAGAAGGCGGCCGGAACTCTTCGCAAATCCCTGCGGATCAGAACGTGACCACACCGCGGAGACCAAGGATCACGGCATCATCCACGACTTCGCGGGCCGGTGTGATGAACTGAGCGTCTGCCGTCAGATGGAACCATTTAGTGACTTCGTAGTTGTAGAACAGTTCTGTTCCATACGAATCACCAATTCCGCCCAGAGCTTTGGCGAGGATCGGCCCAATCTTGTCACTGGTGCTGGCAAAATAGTAGCCGGCACCAAATGTGTCCTGAGAGCGTCCTGGGATCGGGCTGTTGCCTCCAATACCGGCGCTCAGGAACCATCCGATGGGGTTCGTCTGTTCGTCGGCGATGCCAGCACGACCGAAAAGTCCCCAGCCTTTTGTCGGATCGTCGTTGTACACAACAAGGTGCTGGTCGAAGTTGTAATAGAGTGACCAGGAATCACTCGCGCGACCAATCGGAACACTTGGCAGAATGATACGAGGATCCTGATCCAGACTAACGTAATTTCGACTGCTCCATGTTCCGCCGAACAACTGGTGGCCGGGCAGATCAAAGAAATCCGTCGGGATACGAAGTTCCGGGGCAATCACTGCGCCATCATTGAACAGTTCGCTGATACCCACTTCACGAATGGTGTTCTTTGCATTCAGCACAGAGAACGTGAAGATTGGCTGCAGGTCCTGAAGGATCACAAAACCGGCGCCGAGTGTTGAATAGGGAATCGTGCGAAAGCCAATCGGAGTACAGACAAACGCCGAGTTGGAGAATTGTGTCACACCCCGACCGCTCGCGAACGCGTTCTGGTCGCCATCGAATGTTTCGAGCTTTCCGAAGAACACGCCAAACGTCTCTGAAAACATCTGAGTAAACAGAACGTCCGTCAGAATGACTTCGTCCGTCAGCGGATCCGGAAGGTCCGCCGCGATATTCGGAGGAAGCAGCGCTCCTGCCGGTTCGCCGATGGATTCCCCGAAGCGATGTTCTGCACGCAGTTTGATGAACATGCCCTTCATGCCCATCAGCTTGTCTGCGTCAATGTTCATCAAATAGTCGCCATGTCCGGCATAACGACCTGTCTGTTCCACACCGCCTTTGACAACGCCCGAATAGAAGTTCGTCACGTTGGCGTCGAACTTGACGCCCGAATCCAGCAGAGCGGTACGGTTGCCAAACCAGTCTCCTGTCAGCTGTGGAGACGAAGTCAGAGGATCGATGCAGCCAAAGAGTGATTCGCCACAGCTTTCGTATTCGGCGCCACATCCGTTGTCGAACGGAGTTTCACCGCAGGACGTTCCACAGCCGGCAGCCGTTTCTCCCGCGATGGCTGCAGAAGAGAGAGTCAGCGAAGCGAGCAGAGTGCGGGTGAAAGACGAACGAAACAGTGTCCGCATGAGGATTTCCATATCCGGGTCGCAGTCAGAAGTTCAGTCAGGCGTCCATGAAGACTTCTCAAGCTGTCACATTGCAGATCGTCTGTGCACTCCCTGACATTGAATCGAACGAACTCGAACGGTTCCGATGCGTTTACCCATCGACGAATGTTCTGACTGGGAAAACTTCGACGCCCGTTCTCATGCAAACGGCAACACTGTTTCCAAAGGAAGACCGGCAAAAAGTGCCGCAATCCAGACGTTTGACAATGTCCGCAGACACAGTCATCGTTTCAGTCCGCGATCCTTCCCGGTTCTTTCCCGCCGAATCCTGCCTGGAGAATTCTCATGCCCAACGTCAGTCGCCGAGGCTTTCTGAAATCATCTGCTGCCAGCGGACTTCTGCTAATGGGGACTCGCGCATCCGGGGCAGTTCGAGGAGCGAACGAGAGACTGCGCATCGCTGTCGCCGGACTGAATGGTCGCGGACAGAGTCATATCAGTGGATGGCTGGATCAGGAGAACGTTGAACTCGCATGGCTCATTGATCCCGATGAGAAAGTCCTTTCAACAGCGGTGAATGCTCTTCAGTCGAAGCTGGGTGCAAACTTCAGAGCAAAGGCCACGGCCGATGTGAGAGAAGCGCTGGAGGACAAAACGCTCGACGCCATCTCCATCGCGACTCCGAATCACTGGCATTCGCTGATGACCATCTGGGCTGCTCAGGCCGGCAAGCACGTCTACGTGGAAAAGCCGATGAGCCATGATGTCGCCGAAGGCCGCGTCTGTGTCGCCGCTCAGCGAAAGTATGGCGTGGTCATCCAGCACGGGACTCAAAGCCGCAGCAGCGCGGAAATTGCGGGGCTGCACGAAGCGATTCAGGCGGGGCAGTTCGGCAAACTGAAGATCTCTTACGGTTACTGCTGCAAAGAACGCAACTCGATTGGGTTCAAGCCCGTGACAGCACCTCCGGCGAATTTGAACTGGGATCTCTGGCGCGGGCCGGCGATGATCGATGAGTTTCATGGAAACTACGTCCACTACAACTGGCACTGGTTCTGGAAGACCGGCAACGGCGACATGAACAACCAGGGAACTCACCAACTGGACATTGCTCGCTGGGCACTTGATCGTGACCAGACTCATCCCGTTCGAGTCATGGCGCTGGGCGGACGCTTCCAGTGGAATGACCAGGGCGAAACACCGAACACGATGATGGGGATCGCGGAATATCCGAACGGACAGCAGGTGTTTTTCAACGTGCGCAACGTGCCTTACAAAGGCTATGAGCGTCAGGTGGAAAATGAATACTACTTTGAAGGCGGCGGTCGAATCATTCGCGGCCTGTATTATTCGGCCGGCAGCGACAAAGGTGAGAAGCTCAACCTGCCTCCTGGCAAAGTCACACCGGGAGGAAACTGGGGGGCGTTTGTCACGGCATGTCGGGCAGGAAAGCCTGAGCTGGCAAACGGGAATGTCGACGACGCGCACTATGGCTGTGTTCTTGGTCACCTGATGAACAACTCCTACCGGCTTGGTGAAAAGGTGCCTTTCAACGCAAAGGCTGGCAGGTTCGGCGACAACAAGGATGCGGCAGAGCACTTCCTCAAGCTTCACTCGATCATGAAGGACGGCGTTGGAATTCCCGAAAACGGGGCGGAGTACATCGTTGGCCCGTGGCTCACGTTTGATCCTCAGTCAGAACTGCATACAGGGGATCATGCGGAGGCAGCAAACCGGCTGCTGAAAGACCCGAATCGCTCCGGATATGAGGTCCCGGCCGTCGACAAGGTGTAGCCAGTTGGAGGCCGATTCTGAAAAGAGGATTGTGAAAAACGACTTTCGCCAGTAAATTCCCCGCCTTTCTGAAATCAAGGCGTGCGGAACTGGTCATGGTCGTGGCTGGTAGACGCAGGCCAAATTTGCCTGGGAGTATTCGTCCATGGTGTTGCGCCCCCAAACCAAAGCCAAGCTCGCAAAGAAATCAAAGCGTTGCCCAAAGTGCGGCAAGATCGTGCGAGCAATGAAGCGCTGCAAGACTTGTCACGCTGTTCAGAAGGGCTAACAACCGAAGCAGTAGACTCTGCAGGCCACGAACCAGCGTCAGCGTGTTCGAGGGACCTGCAGCAATCAGATGTCATACAATCATGCTCGTCGCGGTCCTGCGCGACGAGCATGTTCTGTTTTCAGACCGCGCGAGTTCGTATCGTTTACCGGGCAGTCGCCCCGACATCGCTCTGCGGGGGATTTGAACTCTGCTGTTTTCCGGCGACAGCCTGGTTCGAGCCGAGTCGGTGCCCTTCCCGAAATCCTTCACGCCATGCATTGCTGGTGCGCAAATCATGGTAGGGGCAGACGATGTTATGGATAGGATCGACCGCTGCCAGCTTCCCGGCATCTCGCCCTTCTGTCCATGCCTGCCTGTAGAGTTGAGCTTCGGAATCGCGGTACGAATAAACTGCGAAGCCGATGGTGCAGACGATGACACAAACGATCGCCAGTCTCTGACGCCATGACCACGCGATCGAATCCAGCTCGACCAAAAGGTCTGCTTCAAGATTCCTGCCGAGCTTCTCCGGAACGACGCCAGCGGTGGCCGTAGCACTTGGCATCCTGTTCCGCACGGTACTCGGCTTGATGGGCAGTGAGCCTCGAATGCTGCTGCCTGGTTCCAGGGCATTGACACTCAGCTGTATACGGTGAGCCGATCCGGCTCCGGATGTTCGATGATTCTCAATCACACCTGAGGATTCCATACGTCACGCGGAAGAAGACACGCAACCGAGTGGGATGATCTGAGTCTGCCAGTACCGTGCTGTCTCAAACTGTCGCAGCCCTCTGAAGGACTCGGGACAACGTGACGTGACAACCTGGAACCTGCCGAAACCGATGTGGGAGATAACGCTATTCAATACGCGTTTCGGCAGTTCGACAAGGCGAAGTCTCGGCGGGAACGCACAATTCCAGCAGACAGAGACATTTCTCCGGAAATTCAAATTCCGGCGGCAGAAGGATGCAGCATGACTGCCAGCAGATCGGGCAGTGGCCTCAAAGGCAATGATCAGCGGTCTACTCGGATTCCCCACCATCAACATCAGACTCATCGGCTTCGATCACATAGTCTTCTCCGTGAGCCGTGACGCGATCCCCTGGCCTCAGCTTGCGCCCTCGGCGAGTTTCCACTTCACCATTTACCTGGATCACACCCGACTGAATCAGCCGCTTGGCTTCACCGCCGGAGGAGACGAGCTGAGCAAGCTTCAGGAACTGATCCAGTTCGATCGTATCTCCTGGATGCCGAACTTCTTCGCGGTCTGTCATGTGATCCTGCGTTTCCGAAAGTGCTTCTCGATGAGAGGTGGCGAGGTATGGCGGAGCATCGCCGAACTGCATTACCGAATGTGACTCACATTGCACCAAAGAAAAAGGCCTGCTGTCCAACTCAGGACGCAGGCCCTTCAGAGATTCCAGCAAATCGGCCCGCACGCCGGGCCGAACTGCCTTATCGAGACTTCTCAGGCGGCAGCAGAATCACGCTGCATGATCTTTCGGTCCCCACGAACGATTTCTTCCGTGACGACAAACTTCTGTCCGCGTTCCACTTCCGGAAGTTCGTACATCAGTTCGAACATCACGTCTTCCAGGATGGATCGCAAACCACGAGCACCCGTTTCGCGGACTCGAGCCAGGCGTGCGATTTCTCGCAGAGCCCCTGGCGTAAAGTCGAGCTCGCATTCTTCCATCTCGAACATCTTCTTGTACTGTCGGACAAGAGCGTTGCGAGGTTCGGTAAGGACCTGAACCAGAGCTTCTTCGTCCAGGGGAGCCAGAGTGCCGATGACTGGCAGTCGTCCCAGAAGTTCCGGAATCAGTCCGAACTCCATCACGTCTTCAACAGTCGCCTGTGACAGCAGCTGCTCGCGAGCCTGATCTTCGTGATGTTCGTTCGTGTTGCCGAAGCCGATGACTTTCTTGCCGAGGCGACGGGCGATGATATCTTCGAGCCCAACGAATGTTCCGCCGCAGATGAAGAGGATATTCGTAGTATCGATCTGGATGTACTGCTGTTCCGGATGTTTGCGGCCACCCTGCGGCGGAACGTTGGCCACTGTTCCTTCCAGCATCTTCAGCAGAGCCTGCTGAACACCTTCGCCGGAGACGTCACGAGTGATGCTTACGTTCTGGCTCGTCTTCCCGATCTTGTCGATTTCGTCGATGAAGATAATGCCTCGCTGAGCCGCTTCGATATCGAAGTCAGCCGCATGCAGCAGCTTCAACAGCAGGTTCTCAACGTCTTCGCCGACGTAGCCGGCTTCGGTCAGAGTTGTCGCGTCACCGATCGCGAAAGGAACCTGCAGTGACTTGGCCAGAGTCTTGGCCAGCAGAGTTTTTCCGGAGCCCGTTGGTCCGATCAGCAGAATGTTGGACTTTTCAATCTCAACTTCTTCGGTGCCAACTTCCATATTGTGCATCAGACGCTTGTAGTGGCTGTGCACAGCAACTGACAGAAGCTTCTTCGAGCGATTCTGTCCGATCACATACTGATCGAGTTCTTTGACGATCTCGCGAGGCGTCGGAACGCGATTGAACAGCTTGCGTGATGATCCGCGACGGCGTCGTTCCTGGTCCAGGATCGACTGGCAGAGCTCAATGCACTCGCCGCAGATGTAGACGTCTTCCGGACCTTCAACAAGAGGCCCGACCTCCCGGTAGTTCTTACGGCAAAATGAACAGTTGGCATTTCGCTTGCCCTGCTGTGAAGTCTTGCCTGAACCAAATTCCTTGCCAGATGCCATTGTAATCCCTTTGGATTCGGTCACGCATTACAGACTTCTCTTCATGACTCTGGAGGTCGAGTCCGGCAGAAAAGCTGGTCAGACGTGTGCGGTTCGCAGGTGACGGACACTCCTGGGCTGTCGGCTTCCCTGCCAACCAGTTCCTTCTTCATCCGCTGCGACCTGTCGCCTTTGTCGCTTCATCCTTTGAAGCAGAACGGCAGGTCTGACGGAATCTAACTGTTTTCTTCATCCCCGGTTTTCCCATCCCGGGCTCACCACTGTATTCGGAAACCGTGGCGGGAAACCCTGGGGAGAGATAGTCGGTATTCTAAGTCGATCTGGGAACACTTGTCGGATTGGTGAACTATTCCGGCTGTTCCGATTCTGCAGAGTCTTTCGATTCTGCATTTGATTCGGAGCCATCAGAGGTCGACGGCTTATTTGTCTTTGGAGTTTCCGGCGATCCTGCAGAACCTGCAGCTTTTCGTGAGTCCGGAGTTGACGTCCATTGACCGTTCAACCGCGCAACCAACTGACCCTTGATAGTTCGGAATTCGGACTCCGAGAGGTCACCCTCGCGTCGCAATTCGTTGATTGCCTCCAGCATCTCTCGATCAGCTTCGGCAGGATCAACGTCTTCGTTCGCCCTCGACACCAGACGAAAAATTCCCCAAACCAGTACGACCAGACAAGCTCCCGCAGCCAGTACCTGCCACCACCCAATCATGGGCTGCAGCAGCTTCCACCAATCGGCTTTTTTCGCCAACGAAAGAGCCTGACTGACAGCAAGCGAGTTAGTCAATGTGAGCCAGTGCATGTTTTTTCCGATTGCCATCGGATCGCTTCCCTGATGATGCGATGGCGAAAAAACGAATTCGTCTTTTGTTCAACTTCGACCGTTGGCTGCAAGCGTTTCCCGCAGGCTGCAGGGACATTGCTTACTCACTTCCGGTCGATCGCGTTCATCAGGATCGACAGTTCAGTGGATAAGCAATCGGTATGCCAATGCAAAGTCTACAACGAAGAGTCCCTGAACAACACGGTTCTGCCGCATTTGCCGCTTTTCCGGGCTGAAAATTCCACATTGGGCTGCCACGAAGCCGGTCCAGGATTTTCCTTTGAAAGAATGACATTCCAGCGCTGCTAGGAGACTCTTCTTGCAACGACCAGATGGCTTCGGCCGGAGATTCGACAAACGATGATCACGCGAGGCTCCGCATCACCCGTTGGCAGCTGCCGCCGAAGCGTATCAGCGTTGGTGGGAATGTGGCGACACTTCACCTCATAGTAACGACTTGGCTTGTCTCTCAGATGACGCCGCAGTTCTTTGGGACTGTTGGGAAGAACGGCTTCCACTTCAAAGGCTGTCACAAACGCGGACGCCGGAATGGAATCACCCGTCAAATATTCTTCTTCACGATCCAGTCGCTGCAGATTCTGCTGTTCTGCAAACACATCCACCAGCCCCGAGCGCACCAGCGCGGGATCGGGGTCGAAAAAGAATGTTCCGGGTTCAGCAGCCACATTCGTCCATGCAGACAGCGGGTCGGCGGAAATTGTTTCCCCCGTTGGCAGCACGGTCGCACGAAATGCGTCACTACCGGCCAGTGAACCAAACCAGACCGTGGCTTCGCGACATTCGCCATGGAGACTGATGAGCTCAATTTCGGTGCCGGGAAACTTTTGCTGAAAGTTACTCGCAGGACTAATCTTGATCGCTCCTCCGGATGCCGTCTGGACCAGTCGCTGCATCCATTCAAGACCCGGCTGATACAGCTCCAGTCGTTTGGTCGGGCGATCCTGCTGGCCTCTTCGATCCGGGTCCGCATGGACCAGTTTTCCGGACCAGTCGTCCGCAGCAACATCAGCAATGCTGGCCTCCAGTTGAGCACGAACGTTCCACAGCTCGGAATTCCACAGCGTGCGCAGAACCATCGCGGGGCTCAGATCGAACGCATTAACCCGACAGGCAACGGCGATTGCTGACGCATCCACACCAATCCCGCAGCAAAGATCACAGACAGTGCTTCCGGCCGGAAAACGCCTCGCTTTATGGCGCGCAACCTCCCAGGAAGTCGATTGTTCGAGGCCGGTGCGAGTCAACCAGAGCTTCTCAGCTTCAGGCAGCAGTCCGGCGGCTTTGCTTCGTGCTTCATGCAGCGACAGCGCGGCTCGCACCAGATCATCCGGATACTCGTCACGAAGAGCCTTCTGTTTTGAGAGTTCCGAGCCGCTCAGATTCCTCAGCCGCTCCAAGAGTTCCGGAGTCTGGCGCAGAGCTTCCATGAGGCGAACCTCTTCGCGGTGCGGTTCTTCAATCGTTGCCTGAGCCATCAGCTGGACTTCTTCTTCATGCGGACAATTCCGTCCCAGTCAGACGGAGCCTTCCGGTCGTGCTGAGTAATCAGCATGGACAGGTAATCCTGAGCACGATCTTCGGCCGGCATGCGATGCAAATACTTCCAGGCCTCTGACCAGTTGCCTCCGATAAAAGCGGCCAGACCCTTTTCAAAATCAGAGAGGTGCTGATCCGTGAGCATTGGCAGTTTCTCTTCGCCGGGCACCAGCTCACTGACAAACAGAGTTCGGTCCATTCCGTACGGCAGAACCTGCAGCAGTCGCCGCACGCGTCCTTCCGACGGAGTCAGTTTCTGCCGAACCTGCTGATCGAGGTATTCGTCAATCAGGATGGAAACATGCAGCTCGCGAGTCATGCTTTCCAGGCGGCTGGCGAGATTGACCACCGGACCGAAGACGGTGACTTTCACCTGCTCACGCGTTCCAATTTTTCCGGCAACCGCTCGCCCATGCGCGATGCCGATGCTGGTCTCGAAGTCTTTCAGAGGGTGATGAGGATCGCTCTGAGCACGACTGAATTCTTCTCGAATGGCGAGTGCCGCTCGACACGCATTCACCGCTGATTCCTCGGACTTCAACGGCCAGCCCCAGAAACCCAGTGCCGCATCGCCCTGAAAGTCACCAGTCACGCCACCGAAGCGAAGGATCTGGCTGGTCATGACTTCCAGCGCCAGACTGACGCGTTCCAGCAGACCGGTCAGGTTATCCGACTCCTCTTCGGCTCGATGGCTAAATCCACGAAGGTCGCAGAACAGAACCGTCACATCACATTCACGCGGCTCAAGCAGTGAGGTATCGAGATCCCGCCCCAGAGCTTCCAGGACCGGTGGTGAGAAGAACTGCCGCAGACCGGACTGCTGTCGTTCCATCCGCCGCTGTCGCTGAAGTGCGGAGACGACGTCGGCGATAAACTCTGTGAACTTGATGTCAGCGTGAAGTCGTCGCTCGCCGCTTCCAGGAGAATCCGGATTGCCTCGCCCGGTCACATACAGCCCACGGTCACCGCTGAGATCCGCGAACGGAGTGCAGAACGCCCAGCCAAATCCCGCTACCTGCGTGTACTCAGCGTTCCCGTCCCCCGTGTCCCACACGTGCAGGATCGTCTTCTCCTGTTCCATGGCTTCCGAGATCAGCCGAGTACTCGGCTGCATCAGAAGTCCCGTTTCAAATCGCTGTTCCTGGTGAAGAATCTTTGGACGCTGGTGATCGTTCAAACCGACGATGGCCACACCATCGGCATTCTGCACTCCGGCCAGAAGCAGACTTGCGAGCCGAACGTGAAGATCTCGCTCCACTCCCGATTCACGAATCACAGCGGGCAGGCTGGTCAGCACCTCAATACGCTTGTGGGCATCGTCGTATCGAACTCGCTGAAGCTGCTGACGGTCGATCGCCAGTTGTTGAAATGGGCCGGTGCCTGGCGAATCCGTTTGAGTCACCTGCTGGAGTTCGAACCGAGTTGCTCCGATCACGAAGCTCTGACCTGTTCGCAGCCGGGTTTCATCAACCGCATTGCCATCGACGAAGACGGCATTGGCGGTCCCGGCCAGCCGCCGCAGTGTCACGCCGTCCGCCTCGACTTCGATTTCAAGATGCCGCCGTGAAATTCGATCGTCCCAGTCGGTCTGCAGACTGGCGTCGTCCGCCCGGCCAAGCACGTAACTGGTCTCCCCGACCAGCAGAAACTCGCGATCGATCCGTCGGCCAAGATGAAATGCCAGCAACCGAAACATGTTTAACCGGGCAGAATGGCCCTGACCAAAAAGGAGCCTTCCGGCTCGATGACAACTTGACTGTCGAGTGACTTCTGAATTTCAGCACGATACTCGATGATCATCGTTTTGCCGACGGTGGGACATAGTCGGGATCGAATTTTGAGTCAAGCGGTGATTTGCCATCCTGAGCCATCCATTCAACGACTTTTTGAGACACCGGAATTCCACCCTCTCCAACGTTTACAACGAAGGTGACTTCCAGCACAGTACCGCTGTCGGGACCCACCAGTGTCGATGTCTGAAGCAAACAGTCTTCCGCATCACACACCTCCGACGAACAGGCTACTCGACTCATCTTCGCACCCGTTCTTCACCGAAGATGTCACAACATTGGAATTATTCGGGCTGATACGACAAGCATGGATGTCTTCCTCGAACAGGTTCCAGGTCGCACTCGACGCTCTCTGATTTCTCAGATTGGCGTCTCCCATCCTCTGCAGGCGACGTCGATCGAAGCGCTCGTGCCGGAAATTGAGCAGTTGTCGGAACATGGCATTCGCTACGTCTCGCTGCGGCGACAGCAATTGCTTCAGCTGGGCGAGCATACTCTGCAGGAAATGCTGAGCGATGCCGGGATCTCCGTGAGTTGTGTCGGATTCGCGGGCGGATTCACCGGTTCGCTCGGACTGACCTTTGATCAGTCTCTTGAGGATACTCGCAAAGCCATCGAAGCGGCTGCTGACCTCGACGCCCGGTTTCTTGTGCTGCTGCCCGGAGAACAGGGGCTTCATACCTACAATCATGCAGAACGGTCGATCCGGATCGGACTGACCAATGCCCTGTATCACGCACGTCGTCGTCAGATTCGGCTGCTGGTCCCGACCGATACGGTCCTCGGTCACCGAAAGGATCACTTCCGCCCACGACAGTGTCCGCTGACCTGGGTCGAGCGAATGACATCCGACTGGATTCGCCCGCTGATCGTCGTCCGGGGACGCAACGGAACGTGTCACCTTCCGGAAGGCTGGCGACAGAGCCTGGCTCAGGGTGGTTGTCTCAGAATCTGTCATCGCTGCAAGAGCTACGAGCGTAACTCCCGCATTCTGAACCGCCTGCTCAGTTTCCTGTCGCGCAACAGCGGTACAAGCGATGTGGAAGCAATCGCGGCCGAATGATTGCGTTCCCAGCTCCCGCCTTGCACTACTCTGCCACTGCCCGATTCACCAACCACCGGATTCCAACGATGCGATTTTGCCCGCTCCTGATTCTGCTGGCCATTCCTTTTGGCATGTTCTGTTCCAGCTCAATTGCCGAAGTGAAGGAGGCAACCGACTCTGGCTACACCGTCGAACAGACCTACGAATCCGCCGCACCTGCAGACAAAGTGTGGGACGTGCTGGTGAAGCCATCACAATGGTGGAGCTCGGGGCATACATGGTCCGGGAAAGCCGAAAACCTCTCTCTGGATTTGAAGCCCGGTGGAGGCTGGGATGAAACTCTGCCGGACGGTGGCTTTGTGCGACACATGTCCGTGATCTACTGCCAGCCCAAAAAAGTCCTTCGCCTGTCGGGTGCTCTGGGACCAATGCAGGAATACGCGATCAACGGAGTCCTGTCGATCAGTCTTACCGAGGCGTCGGGCAAGACAACGGTGAAGGTCGTTTATCGAACGTCCGGCAGCTTTCCCGGCGGTCTTGGAAAACTTGCCCCGGTTGTTGACGGAGTGCTGAAGGAACAGTTCACGAACCTCGCGAAAGTCGCTGCTCAATGACCGTCCCCGATCCCGGAACTCCACCTGCATTCGAACATCTGTTGCCCGAGTTTCAGCGATTGTGCGAAGTCATCGCCCGACTGCGTTCACCCACTGGCTGTCCATGGGACCGCCAGCAGACCATGAAAACGATCAAGCCTTACACGCTTGAAGAAACATACGAACTTCTCGAAGCCATTGACTCCGATGACAACTCGGCCATTCAGGAAGAACTGGGTGACGTCCTTTTGCAGGTGATCCTGGATGCTCAGATCGCTGCTGACGAAAGCCGCTTTTCGCTGACCGACGTTGTTCGCCAGATCGCTGACAAAATGGTGCGTCGACACCCTCATGTCTTCGGCGATGTGCAGGCCGAAACGCCCGATCAGGTCCGCAGCAACTGGTACGCTCTGAAGCGAAAGGAAAAGCCCGCCCGAGAATCGCAGCTTGACGGAATCCCGGTGGCACTCCCGGAACTGGCTCGAGCGGCCCGCATCACGGCTCGCGCGGCAGCCGTCGGTTACGACTTCCCGGACCGTCGCATGCTGTTCGACAAGCTGCAGGAAGAACTGGCGGAACTGGCTCAGGAACTTTTTGGAAGCAGCCAGATTCCCCATGTCCCGGCGGGCGTTGATTCGGATCGAATCCCGGATGAACCAATTCAGGATCCGGCCGCCAAAGATCGCGCGGAGTCCGAACTGGGAGACTTGTTGTTTGTCCTGGCCAATATCGGTCGTCGCTGGGGAATCAATCCCGAAGAAGCTTTGCGAAAATCCAACGCCAAATTCAGCCGTCGATTCAAAGCCATCGAATCAGCCGTGGCCGCACAGGGAAAGACACTCAAAGATGTGTCACTGATTGAAATGGAAGAGGCGTATCAGGCGGCAAAGCGGAAAGAGAAGTGACTTCCGTTCAAAGTTCGATAGAATCTGAAGCCCTGCCTCACCACACCCTTCCCGCGGAGCCCACGTATGTCGTCCTTCCTGACTACTCGACGAACCATGTTGCGAGGTTTGGGTGTCTCCATGGCGTTGCCGTGGATGGAATCCCTGCGAGTCTGGGGACAGGAAGCGGGAACGACTGCCGTGACCGGCGACGCGCCGACGCGATTTGCCGTTCTGTTTTCCGGCAACGGCTTTCACAAAGATCACTGGTGGGCCCGAGGCGCCGGGAAGGACATGGAACTCGGCCGAGTCCTGGAGCCGCTGGCGCCTTATCGCGAAAAGATGCTGTTCATTCGCGGGCTGTATAACGAAGAGGCTTTAAAGGGGAACATTCACAGCTCCCAAACCGGAAACCTGCTCAGCGGGGCTCCTCTGGAAGCAGGCGGCGGCATTCGCAGCGGCACCAGCATCGACCAGGTCCTGGCTCAGCAGTATGGACAAACAACGAAGGTGCCAAGTCTTGTGCTCGGATGCGAGAAGGCCAATCCTTCCGTCCACAAGAACTACTCGATGCTTTACAGCAGCCACATTTCATGGAGTTCCCCGACAACTCCAACGCCGCTGGAAGTCTTTCCGTCTCTGGCGTTTGATCGACTTTTCCGTGACGAAGCGACCAGGGCTGACAAGAGCGTTCTGGATGCTGTGCTGGAAGACGCCAACGATCTGCGCCGCAAAATCAGTGCGCGCGATCAGCAGAAACTGGACGAATATCTCAGCTCGGTTCGTGAAGTCGAACAGAGGATTTCGCGGGCAGGTCAGCGAGGCGAGTACCAGGGCTGGCGTCCGTCGCTCGATAAGCCAAACATTCCTCGTCCTGCGGATGGCATTCCTCAGGACATCGCAGAACACATGCGTCTGATGTGCGACATTCTGGTCCTTGCCTTCCAGACCGACGCGACTCGCATTTGCACACTGAAGCTGAACAACGACCATTCGTCACTGAGGTTCCCGAACCTTGGCGTTGACTACATGATTCACCATCTTCTGTCTCATCAGGAATCGGAAGACTGGCTGAAAGTGAATCGCTTCTTCCTCGAACAACTGGCCTACATTGCTCAGAAACTGGATGCCGTTCAGGAAGGCGAACGCACCGCGCTCGACAATTCCGCAATCATGTATTGCAGCAGCATGCTGACTGGCAGCCATGATGCGACGAAACTGCCGGTCGTGATTCTGGGCCGAGCTGGCGGCAAACTGGAAACGGGCCGAGTACTCGATTATCTCGACAAGCCAAATCGCAAGATGTGCAGCCTCTACCTGTCCCTGATGGACAAGTTCGGCATCCAGAAAACCACGTTTGGTGATTCCACAGAGCGACTCTCTGACGTCTGACACCATCGTCCAGGCCCTGTAGTGGAACTCGCCAGAGTTCCTCTTCGCATCAGCCATCATTGAACCGACCATCGCCCGGCTTCACTACACTGACGGTGTGGAGTGGGACATGCGGTCAACGACTGAAGACAGTCGTTCTACACTATTTTCTGTCACCCATTTTTCGTCCGACGCCAACGCGATTCGGGTCATCACGCGGGTGATGGTTTGGCAAAAAGATCGTCGGGCAGAAAGATGATGTGGCAGGAGAATGAGAGCAGAAGAATGAACACAACAGGTTTTGTTCTCCTGCCAACATTCTTCTGCCATGACGACTCATGTGTCGCGCAGTGAGACACCCCGGCGCGCTGTGCAGCGGGCGGCTGGGCGACGATCATTCGCTCCACAGAAAACGTCGCGTTTTCGCACACTTCCTGCGCTCACATGCGAAAACTCCGATGTGGCACGCGTGTTGCCAATCCAATGAACAGAGATTCTTCCCCGTGGAGATCTTTTGCGGGCATGGTCGAAACGACCTGGAAGCATTGGGCTTCCGCCCCGGAAACTCCACCCACCATCTGTTCAGGAAACACGCATGCGAAAGAACGATCCCGTCTCCCACATTATGACCAAAGCTGTTGTGACACTGGATGTCAGCGATCCGCTTTCAAAGGCGCGACGGCAGTTCGAAGAATCGAACATTCATCATCTGCCCGTTGTCAGCGGAGGAGAACTCGTTGGCCTGCTTTCCTGGACCGACTTCCTGCGAATCAGCTTCGGCGAATTCGGGAACCAGGACGTTCGCGGCCTGGATGCATTGCTGGATCACACCTACAAGCTGCGCGATGTGATGAAGTCAAACCCAGTCACGATGCCAGCCTCCGGAACCGTTCGCGACGCCGCCACGACACTGGCGAACGGTGGCTTTCATTCCATTCCAGTAGTGGAAGGAAACAAGCTGGTCGGGATCGTCACATCAACCGACCTGATCCGATATCTGATTGAGCAATACTAGCTGCCTGTGGATCGCGCGATCGTTTCCGCAGCAAGTCGGAAAAGCTCGGCGAGTCAGGAATGTCAGAACGACTGACACTCCCGGCTCGCCTTTTCTTTGGCGAACTCTGGCGAGTTTGACGACGGTGATGGACAAGGAACTCTGGCGAGTTCCACTACGTTCGAAAATCATGAACTCCGGCGAGTTTCACCACGTCGCGGGCTCAGCGGGCCGCACGGCGATCGTGGATCCTTGACCGGATTCTTGCCAGCACTCCCGTTCGCGTCTGTTCCTCCGGAGGAATGTACATGGGAAGCGGGATCTGAGTGTACGCAGGCGATGTGATCAGAAGTCGTGCATAGTAGTCCGAACCGGGAAACACGACAGCGCCTTTGTAATACAGTCCGTGAATGGGCACCGTCATCCCCGGTTTGTACTGAGGCGTTTTGGATGCCGGGAACTGTTCTTCCAGGAATTTCTGAATCGCCCCGGGTGATTCGGCAAGGCTGTCGAGCGAGAAACTGTGATCCGCCGCCTGTGCCGCAGTCTGGCTGGTCTGAATGGCGACACGGTTGGGAGACGTCCCCCAAATCACCATCTGCCTGTATCGAGGATCCTTAATCACTTCCTCAAAGTGGGCCACACTGCGAGCAACGTTGTTTGGATTCCAGTCGACATATGCGTCCTTGATCATGGGGCCAGAGATCATTTTGCAGTTGAACAACACTCGAAGCTCATCCAGAAACCCGGCACCGGAGGCTCCAAGGTTGCAAGCTCTCAGTGCGATGTGGCCAAGGTTTCGTTCACGGACGATCTGAATATAGTCGCACAGATCCAGGAACGTCGTCCTGCTCTTGATGCGAATATCGGGCGACGCCATCACGTCTTCGGTCTTGCCACCTGTTCCGCTCAGATAGCGGTTGAGGGCACTAACGCTGTTCCGAGTCAGTTTTTGCGTCGTCTTTTTCGTCAAAGGAAGAAGCAGCGCGTGATCGTTTCCGTGTCCGACGATCACCGCCCCTTCTCCGTTATTCAGGCTGTCGGCCATGAAGCGAACGGTATCAAAGAATGTCAGGCCGAGTCGCCCGAGGTAATAATCGATCTCAAGAGAATCAATTACCGTGCCGCCAAAGGCGATGGGCTCAATGTTTGCCCAGTTGTAGTACCGTTCTGCAGCTTTATGGGCGGCGTAGTCAATGATCACAATGGCACGCATGGCAAACTCCGCTTTCAAACGGTCAGGATTTGTCTAAATTCCCTTGGTGAGTCCTGGTGGCAGACTGGAATTGTCTGGATTCCCATGGAACTCCCATCGATCAATGCGAAGCAAGCCCCTGCGCGCTCCAGGGATTTCTGGAATTTTGAGGCCGCCACATACGGCCGGAGCGGGAATTCCAAGCGTTTCCCGGCGTGCACAAACGGTGGCAAATGCCGGACTTTCCCCAGACTGTCATTCCATTTTGGAAAAATCCGGCTGCAGAATGTGGCCGAAATTCGCAACTTTGTTTTCGCGCGGTATGCTCCCCGCACGTTGATGACCTGTTCCAGGGCTGAATTTCCGAGAAAGATGCTCCGATGTCCGACCATGCTTCACACGAAACCACTGCTGCCGCTGACGCACCACTGTTTTCGCCAGCAGAAGTCGAACAGTTCGCCGCTGATGATGTCACGGCCGGCGGCGCGATCGGAAAGATGCTCTCTGCATTGTTCCTCTACACTGTCGTTGCGATGTCAATCGCAGGCTGGTGGACATGGTCCTCGATCATCGCCGACCAGGCCTCCGCTGGAACTCAAAAGGCTGAAGAGCACGGTAAGAGCCACTAAGACTGCTGCAATTCACGCGGTCGAGATCAACATCCCGGGATGCACGGATGGGACGTCTGTTTGAGCAGATCGATGATGAACTGAACCTCTGGATTTCCCGGCAGAAGATCTTCTTCGTTGCGACAGCACCAACCGAAGGCCATTTGAATCTGTCGCCGCGCGGGATGGATGTCTTTCGAGTGCTGAACGACCACGAGTGTGGATGGCTCGACCTGACAGGCAGCGGGATCGAAACAATCGCGCACCTGAAGCAGAACGGCCGAATCGTCATCATGTTCTGCGCGTTCGAAGGATCGCCTCGCATTGTCCGTCTGCACGGCACTGGTGAAGCCATCCTGCCCGATCACCCGGAATGGAATAATCTCCGTCCGCAGTTCCCGGAAGTCCCCGGCGAACGAGCCATCATTCGCATCCGCGCTTCCCGCATCAGCGATTCCTGCGGCTACGGCGTTCCACTATTCCAGTACGTGTCAGACCGAACGACGCTTGTGGACGGAGCCATTCGCAAAGGCCCCGAAGGCCTTGCAGACTATCGTGCCCAGAAGAATGCCGCCAGCATTGACGGACTGCCGGGCCTCTAAAGGTTCGTACTTCGCCCGAACCTCGCTCTGCCAGAACGAGATGTCGACAAGCCAGGAAAATCCAGAAATATCCTGGAGCATTTTCCCGGGAGATACGCATTGGTTCATGGCACACTCACAGCAGTCTCTCCGCTGACGTGGCAAATCGTATCGAGGGAAGTCGTGTGAGTCGGTGCCTCGAATTCGAATGCACCGACTCCAGGAGAAGGTTTCCATGGCCACGATTCGCTCAGTGATTGATGGGCTTACGTCCGCTCTTTTCGGTCCCGCCGGTCGTCGTCGTCGCAACAGTCACCGAAACCCTGTGGTCTCGGCCGATGTTCTTGAGCCACGAGTCGTACCGACGCACCTTGTTTGGACCGGAGGTTCGCTGTTAAACGACAAATGGTCCGACCCGAAAAACTGGGACGGAGAAATTACTCCACAATCCGGTGACAGTGTTGAGTTTGGGCATCTCGCCGGGAGATTTGACCGCGCTCCGATCAACGACATATCCGGACTAAAGCTGTCCAGCATTCACTTCACCTCCGGCGGATATACTCTTAAGGGAAACGCTGTCGAACTTTCCTTCGGCGTTATCACAGAGTTTAGTCAGGAAGCCATCGACCACAATGACCCACTGACGGCGAACGTGATCGACCAGGACATCACCATTCCTTCCAATGGAACGAAGCTAACGTTCGACGTTGGGGACAGCAATGTTCTTCACATCGCCGGACGAGTGACCGGTCCCGCAACTGCCGAAGTCACTGCAACAACTTCAAGGAGCAATCCATTCAAGATTCCCGTTTTGTTCTTCACAGGAAATAAAAACAACAGCTTTGGCAGGTTCGTGGACACCGGCATTCAGGTTGGGCTTTCTCGAACCGCCGGTGCGATCACTATCCCTGGCGATCTGCAGATCAACAGTGCAGGCGACACACTGGATGCAGCGGTGTTCATCAACCAATCGGAGCAGATCCGTGATACGGCCAACATTCAACTGAGGGGAAAATCCAGAATTCAGTTCGGCGAAAACGTCTCGGAAACCATCAATAGCCTGACTTTTGTTGCGCCGGCTTCCACAGGAACTCGTATCTCGGGAAATGGCAACCTGACCGTTCGAAGTTCAATCACAGCAGTTCCTGACTCCGTCGGTGATACCGAGAACAAGACTGTCACGATTGATACCAAGTCGTTGAATCGAACCGGGGCTGGTGTGCTGACCTTCGATGTAGCCCTACATCGGCGTCTCAATGTTCTTGCCGCAGTGAAGGGAAATACGGGGATTCGAAAAACCGGAACTGGTATGTTGAATTTTGGAGGAACGACCGCCAACACGTATTCTGGTGTGACGTTTGTCGACGCTGGAATCATGTCGTTCAGCAAGCAATCACAGGTGATCGCGTTGCCGGGAACGATGGAGATCGGTAGTGCGACATCGGCCCAGCCGGAGCCGAATCAGGCACCAACGGTCAAAGCCGTATTAGACGGCAACGAAATTGTCTCGAACGTTGCCGTGATCAAGGTACACCCAAACGGACTTCTGGAGGCCGACGGTGCCTTCAGGGCATCAAAGGACGAAGTCTTTGGCGAATTGATACTCAATGGTGGTCGCGTTTCTACTTTCAGTCATCTTAGCCCGAAACGAATCACGGTTCAGCCGTCTGGGTTCGGAAGTCTGATTCTGGGTGGACTCAACCTTCCCCCAGCAGTCTTCGGAGTGAGCACAACTGTTCAATACGACGTTGCAGACGGAGCGGCTAACATTGACGTGAATGTCGCCAGAACAACCGGAGACGGTGCATGGACCAAGCGAGGTCTCGGCACCATGCAAAGCTTGCTGTCCAACACGGCAATTCAGGCCGTGTCTGTCGCGGAAGGGACTCTGGAATTAAAGGACCTCGGTCCTGCGACCATCGTCACGGTTCTTGCTACTGCCAACCTCAAAGGTGACGCCGTGATCGGGGGACTTGCTGTGAAAGGCGAAGGTCGGGTCGACAGTTCTCAGTTGCTCACCGTCTTTGGCACTGTGGAGTTTAGTCCGTTCTCTATCCAGCAGATGAAACCTTTGCCATCAACCGTGGATGAAATGAGACTGGCGACAACCGGCAATGTGATCCTTGGTGACTCGGCCGCCCAGGCGTTTCCAGTACTCGATGTACAGCCGCAGGGTGCGATTCCGCTGGGAAGGAAACTAACGGTCATTCGAGTTGGCAGCGGAAAGACGCTCACCGGAAAATTCACGGCTCCGGGGCAGCTCAATGGCGGCCCGGTCCTGAATGAAGGATCGACGTTCACAGCGGGCGGTCAGAACTTCACCATTTCTTACATCGGCGGAACATCTGGCAAGGACGTTGTGATTACCCGCAATACTGGCCCGGCGTTCGTAAATCGGTCGTTGCCTCAAACCGCAAATGAAGGCGATCAGGTGACATTGCGAGGCCAGATTACCGAACCCGATGCAGGAGATTCGTTCAAACTCACGGTCAACTGGGGTGATGGCCAGACCGAAACCTTTGACTTCGCGGCCGGCGCCGACCGCAATGTCCTTTTGAATCACAAGTACGAACAGGATGGAGTCTATCACGTACATCTTGACTGGCGGGACCAGCACGGCGGTGGAAACACGGGCGATCATCAGATCCGAATTCGCAATCAACGTCCGGTACTTCAGGATGTTGCGGTCACGTCTCCAGTCGTTCGCAATGCAACAGCAACTCTGTTTGGCCGAGTCAGTGACGTCGGCTCGAAAGACACTCTCAGGGTGACAGTCCGGTGGGGTGATGGCTCCGCGTCTGAAACCCTGACAGTCACTCCATCCGGCGAGATTCAGGCGAATCATCATTTCCGCCGGCCTGGGCGATACCGATTGACTCTTGAAGCTTCCGATGGCAGCGCGGTGACAACGACCCGAGTCTGGCTTCGAGTCTTGTAAGTTCCCGGGCTCCCTTCGAAAAACGGCAGCGATGGGGCGGCAAAAGGGATTCGAGTCCTCCCGAAGATGACTCGAATTCTTCGCTGGCTTCAGGCAGATCGATCAGTCGTCTACACTCCGGTTCAGTTGAAATCGCTGCCTGCAAAGGTGGTCGGCCTGTGTCGAACGGGCCGACGGAGACTTATGTGAATCGGAAGGCTGAGCTATGAATATCAAGTGGACTGTGTTTGCGTTTGTCGCCGGTGCCGCACTGTCGTGGGGCGTCTATGTGCCGCTCGTGCATGAAGCGACATCGAAACTGGGAAGTAACCTGCGAGCATTCCTGATGGTGGGCATTGCCTACTTCCTAGTTGCGGTTCTTGTTCCTGGGATCTTCCTGTTCGTACTGAAGAACGACCCAACTCAGAAGGCCAACGCGAACTGGTCATCGCTGCCGATGTTCTGGGGGCTGCTCGCAGGTATCGCTGGAGCCGTAGGAGCACTGTGCGTCATCTTTGCCACTCGTGACGCAGTCGCAACACTCGGTCCCACAGTCGGGCCGCTGATGGTTGCCCCGCTCGTTTTTGCGGGTGCTCCCATTATCAACACGATTGCCTCAATCACCGTCTTTGCGCATGGCAAGAAGTTCGAAATGCCGGGAATGTGGTTCTACCTCGGACTGGTCATGGCGGCCGGTGGTATGGTGATGGTCATGGTCAATAAACCCAAGAATGTTCCCACCACGGCTGGTCCAGCAACAAATGCTACAGCGCCGGCAGATCCAGGCAAGACTCCCGGCTAGTGCCAATCGGTTAACGAACCTCCGGAACCTGTTTTCGGTAGGCTCAGGAAACTCAGGACACAAAAAGAGCCCGGTGAATTCACCGGGCTCTTTGCATTCTTGCTGTACTCAATCGATAGCGGATCGTGAGAGCCTAGTTCAGAGTCTGCTGGCCTGGCTTCCAGTTGCATGGGCACAGCTTGTCGGTCTGCAGAGCATCCAGGACTCGCAGAACTTCGTCGACGTTTCGACCAACGCTCAGGTCATGAACGGCCAGCCAGCGAAGTATGCCGGTTGGGTCGATCAGGTAGATGCCTCGGTAAGCCAGTCCCTTGCAGCAGTCGAGCACGTCGAAGGCTGATGCCAGCTGATGATTGTTGTCGCCGATCATCAGGTGCTTCAGCTGTCCGAGTTCCTTGTGAGAATCGCACCATCCCTTGTGGGAAAAGACGCTGTCGGTGCTGGCTGTTAGCACAACGGTGTTGCGGTCGCTGAATTCGCCCAGAGCCTTGTCGAAGGCGATGATTTCCGTTGGGCAAACGAAAGTGAAGTCCAGCGGATAGAAGTACAGGCAAACCCACTTGCCCGCAAAGTCTGCCAGCTTGAGATCCTTGAACTGGCCGTCAGTGTTGTCCTTGGTTCGATCGTAGGCTTTCAGAGCCAGATCCAGGCCTGGAGCAGGCTGGCCAACGCGAATTCCCATAGTCACTACTTTCCTGTTTCGGGGTGCAAAAACTGTTACTGATGCAGCGAGGCCTCAGGATTTCGTTGACCTGCCAGGCCGGCGCTGAATGCAGAGAGTATAGGGCTGGAAGGCCTGTATTCAAGGAGCCTTGACGGTGTCAGCCACTGCGAGAAAACCAGATGAGTCTGTCTCCTGGAACTCCCGATCGCAACCCGTTGAAAAAAGGTGGGCGAGGCTCCTGAAAAGCCGTTGAAGTGTTCCAGGTCCTCGGATTTGGGCGACTCAGGAGGACCTTTTCCCTCCCGGATTAGGCTTTTCAACAGGGAGCCCAAGGTCCATCGGGCGTTTCCACGGACGTCCGTTATTCGCGCCCAGCCGACAAAATCGCTACGAAACTTCGGAGCGGGGGAGTCAGAAACCGCAGGGCGTGGAGTTTTCCGATTGCACCACCGACAGATCTCAAAGTTGCTCAGCCGAATCGACGTTTTTGCTTTGAACCGAGAGATTCCTCGGTACAGTGCCCGGTCGAAAATTGGCTGAAAAGTGCCAACGAAACGATGCTCGGCGCCGTACAGGAGTTCGTCCTGGCCGAAATGCGCCGGAAAACCGCCGTTATTTGAGAGACTCGAACCGTGTTTGGAAACTTCCTCACGCTGGCCGAAATCCAATCCGAAGTTATCGGTCCCAAAAGTGACTGGACCTGGTCGCTGGTGTCCGTGTTTGGACTGTTTGTCGGATTGATTGCAGTCTCCTACGGAACTCGGTCCGGGGTCATCGCACGAGCGACGACCAAGGAAGCCATTCGACAGCCGCTGTTCATTCTGCTGCTGGTGATCTCCGCCATCGTCCTGATTCTCAACACCGTGATGCCGTTCTTCACGATGCAGGACAAAGATGAAGTCAAGATGCTAAACGAATGCGGCCTGGCGACTCTGCTGATTTCCGGAGCCATGCTGGCGGTCTGGACTGCCGGAACAAGCATCACCAGCGAAATCGAAGGCAAGACGGCGATGACTCTGCTGAGCAAGCCGATCGACCGACGGGAATTTATCCTGGGCAAGTACATCGGAATCGTGCAGGCGGTGATCTGGCTGTTCGTTATTCTGACGGCCATCTTCTCAGCTCTGATTTTCATCAAAGTCGGTTACGACCAGCGTGAGCATTCGCAGGAAGTGACGCCGTACCTCCAGTGGCATTCTGTGTCTGGTGTTGAGCTTCCAGTTCCTCATCCGGAGCGACTGGCAGTCGTTGGGCGAATCCTGCCTGGTATCTCACTGACGTTTCTTCAGGTCTCAGTCCTCGGTGCGATTGCTGTCACGATTGCAACTCGACTTCCGATGGTTGTTAACCTCGTGGTCTGCTTTGCTGTGTTCGTGATCGGGAACCTGACAGAAATCATCGTGAATCAAAGCGTTGCGGGACAAGCCAACGAATCGGTCACTTTCACCGCTCGATTGATTTCGATGGTCGTGCCGTCACTGTCAGCGTTCAACATCTCCTCGGCCGTAGCGACCGGACGCGTTGTCCCGCAGATTTATCTTGGCTACAGCTTCCTGTACGCCGTTGCCTACATCGGAGCCATGCTGCTGCTGGGCTTCCTGCTGTTCGAAGACCGAGACCTCGCGTAACGGCCTGTTGAAAACGAGAGGGCGAGGCTTCTGCCCAGCCATTGACTCGATCAGTTTTGAAAAATTGATGGGGGAATCGGCGGAAGTTGTTTCTCACCGGGTGCGGTTTTCCGTTTCAATAAGCTGTATGACGCTGGCCGAGAAATCTCCCGACTCAGGGGATGTCAACATCGGAAAGCCGATTGAGAGGCGGGCTGTTTCTCAGTAGTGTTGTGTAACAATCGCGTTCCGGACGGAATTTGGCGGCCTGATTTGTCGGGCAGCGCGTTTCGGGAGGCTGACTGCAGACACCGGAGAATATCGCCGTGCATAGCTCCCCGGAATTTCAACGGATCGTATCTTGGCCGGGCGTCTTCAGGGGCCGAATGCTGGCTGGGCTGGCCATCGGCATCGTCAGCTCTCTGTTTCTGTTGCTGGGTCTGGCTGCCCTCGCAGGTGTGCTGAGCGTTCTGACGTCGGCATCGACCTCCGGAGATCGCGGGCTCCTGCTCGTCGCCGAAACACTCAGTCAGCACTGGGATGCCTGCCCGATGGCCGGCCTGATCCGTCGCATCCCGATGCTCCATCGGAACACAACAGCAACCGCGCTGCTTATGACCATTGCCGTCCTCGCGTTTGCAATCCGCTGGTTCCTGCTGTCCACGGTGGCCAATCTGATTCATGGACATATCGCATCGGCTGTGCTCAGACTTCGGCAGCATATCCACCGAAAAGCTCTGAGGCTTGAGCCGGCCGACCTGACTCATGAACAGACTCAGGGTGCCAGACATCTGTTTCAGGAGTCTGCTCAACAGCTGGAAACGAGTGCCGGTGCGTGGGCATTGATCGTCACGAGTGGTCTGCCGGAGCTGGCACTGGCGCTGACGGCGGGGCTGGCAACCAACTGGCGAGTCGCGCTGCAGGCTCTGATTCCTGTCATCCTTGGCCGAATGATTCTTCAGCGTGAACAGGCTCGCGGCGATTCATCCCTTCGCCTTCTGTCAGAACAGGTTCAGCGAGGACTGACGTCTATGGCCGAGAGTCTTCGGAAGACTCGCATCGTGACGGCCTTTGGTATGGAGTCTCAGGAACAGCGGCAGTTTGAGAGTCAGCTGATTTCCTACCGCACCAAGTGTCGACAGTTCAGCCGACAGCAGGGAGTGTCGCAGGTCCTTCGGCAAACGCTGCTGACAGCGATCGTCGCGGTTCCTGCTGTTATCCTTGGATTTCAGGTGTTGCGAGGTCTGATGCCCGGCGCTGCGGCGTTTCTTGGACTTGTCGGAGTCGTGGTGTTCCGGCGACTGGGTGACACAATGTCTTTGGGAACATTGCGAGCCGAAGGAAATGTCCGGGCCGAGGAAATCGGACAGTACCTGAACCAGATCCCTTCTGTCAGTCAGGTGGCAGGAGCAAGCTTCCTGCAGCCGATGTCAAAGACTTTGACATTCAATCAGGTGTCATATCAGACTCCGACCGGTGGTCCGCTGCTGCGTGCTCTTGATCTCCGAATAACGTTTGGAGAAAAAGTTGCCCTGCTGAGTCTCAACCCTGAACCAGCCTACGCGCTGGCCAGCATGATTCCTCGATTCGTGGATCCGGACCTCGGCCAGGTGCTGATCGATGGAAGAGATATCCGCCTCGCAACTCTCGAATCACTGAGAGCGGAGGTTCTGTTTGTTGGCGGGGACGACCCGGTCTTTGATGCAACAGTCCTTGAGAATATCACGTGTGGTCAGCCCGACATTACACGTCAGCAGGCTCAGGAAGCAGCGAAGATGGTCCACGCCGATCACTTCATTCGCACGCTTCCCAAAGGGTACGAAACTCATCTCGGTGAGCACGGGATCAAGCTTGATCCGGGACAGATTTTCCGCCTCAGCCTTGCTCGGGCTGCCGTTCGTGAGCCGGCAATTTTGATCATCGAAGAGCCTTCCATTCCACTTGATGCTTCCACGAAGTCCATGCTGGATGATGCGTATCAGAGAATCAGCGTGAACCGAACCGTGGTCTTCCTGCCAACGCGCCTTTCGACGGTGAAACGCTGTTCGCGGGTTGTCGTGGTTCATGACGGGCGAGTTGCCGTTGATGGTCCGCACGATCAGCTCGTTCGAAGCAGCGAACTGTATAAGCACTGGGAGTACATGCGGTTCAACCCCTTCCGCGAAACCGCTGACTGATCTGCACTGCCCACGAGCACTGATCACGCACATCGGGAGCAAACAACCGGCTTTGCTGATGGCAAACGGGGCGGTACGATGCCGCCGTCCCGCCCTGCCTTCTGGAGGCCATCGCATGAGCTTTCGGCTCCCCGACAATCCCGCCGCGTTCTTCATCATACTGTTTCTGCTGACTCAGCCTTTCTGCTCAGAGGCGTTCGCTCAACTCGCGCCGGGACTTGGCTATGCGTTTCCACCAGTCGCAAAGATTGGCGAAACCACACCGATACAACTGGGTGGCTTTGACCTGACACCGGATGTGCAGTGGTTCGTCCATCGGGACGACATCAAACTGGAAATCAAAGGTCCCGCTGGTGATTTTCTGCTGCCGCCTCCACCATACTGGGTTGGGCCTCGAGGCGGCACCAACGCACTTCCGATTCCCAGGGAAGTGCCTGCCGAGATCACCGTCCCCGCGGATGCTCAGCCGGGCTTCGCGCGATTCCAGGTCGCCAGCGCGAACGGGATCTCCAAAACCGGCGTGCTCCTTCTTTCAAATGAAACCGAAGTCACAGAAGCACGATCACGCGATTTTCCTCAACGACTGCCCGCACTTCCTGTCGGTGTTTCCGGACGACTCGGGCGTCTGACCGAGGTGGATCGTTATCTCATTTCCGCGGGCATAGACGGACCGATCACAATTCGGCTTCTCGCGAGACGCCTGGGATCTGACTTTCGAGCATTGATTCAGGTTCATGACGCAGCCGGACAACTGGCCGCAGACTTTGCCGACACCTACGGCGTTGACGGAGAACTATCATTCATGGCGAAGGCCGGTCAGGAATATTCGGTCAGCATTCATGATGCGGACTTTCGAGGCGATCAGGCCTATGTCTATCACCTCA
>JAXMBV010000053.1:0-38031 GCA_046349695.1 Planctomycetaceae bacterium
ACCGCCAGGGCGAATTCGCTATTCCAAAGCTTTCCGTCAGAATTACTGACCGAAGTACGACCTCAAATGGCCAGCCAGGATTCTCCCATGATCATTGATTCGCACCAGCACTTCTGGAAACTCGACCTTCCATTCGAATATGGCTGGCTGCGTGAACCGCAGCACGCTCCCATTTGCCGTGACTTTTTACCGGGCGATCTTGAGCCGCATCTGGCTGCCACCGGTGTCAACCGGACCGTCTTCGTCCAGACTCAGCACAACGTCGAGGAGAACCGCTGGGCTCTGAAGCTTGCAGATGAGAATCCGTTCCTGGTCGGAGTTGTCGGCTGGGTTGATCTGGCGTCGGAGCAGTGCGAAGAGCAACTGTCCGAATTTCTGCAGCATCCGAAATTCGTCGGTGTCCGCCACGTTACTCAGGACGAACCCGATGAAAATTTCATTGTGCGACCGGAAGTGGTTCGAGGCTTGAAGGTTCTGCAGAAACACCAGGTTCCATTTGACCTCCTGTTCTACGTCCAGCACCTCAGACACGCGTCAACCCTGGCGGAGATGCTGCCGGAACTGCCGATGGTCATTGACCATCTGTCGAAGCCTCGCATTAAGTCGCAGGAGATCAAGACCTGGCGCACGGATCTCATCAATGCGTCTCGGTACCCGAATGTCTTCTGCAAGCTGAGCGGAATGGTGACCGAAGCAGACTGGAAGCACTGGAAGCCACAGGATCTGAAGCCTTATGTCGAAACGGCTCTGGAAGCGTTCGGTCCGGAACGGTGCATGTTCGGTTCTGACTGGCCCGTCTGCGAACTTGCGGGAACCTACAGTCAGGTCTTCGAAGCGCTTAAAACTGTGCTTGGACCAATTTCCAGCACCGAACATGACAACATCTTCTGCAACACCGCCAGACGCTTCTACAAACTGAACCTTACGTAGCGCATTTCGCCGGAATTCCGCAATCCAACCTTCAACACTACGTCCCCGCGCGCCTTTATGAGCGCTGTTCGCGGCAACTGGCATTCTCGTCGCCCCAGTCCCAATCGCGCCGACAATGAAACATGTGCGGGTACCGCTGCAGACAGTCCGCCTTGATCTGCTCGATATCGTCTCCCTTTTCAAATCGTGATTGAGCTTCGCCGATGCAAATCGCACTGACCGGAAACGCGTCTGGATAGTGAAGCCAGAGCGCGGACTTGTCGTCGCGCACGTCGTAGTGAAAGCCATGCTGCATCAACGAAATAACATGAGTGTACGACCAGCGGATGCCGGAATTCGTTTCCTCGGAGAGTGCGTTTTCCAACGCGGGAATCAACTCCGTCAGATTCAGGGATGCAATGCGTGCCGCGACCACGTCTTTGACCTTGGCGCTCCGATCAGTCAACAGTCGCTTGAGAATCGACAGGCAAAACGAGCGGGAGTGTCGGTCGATGAGATGCTGGATGGATCGCCGTCGAAGTTCCGATCTTCCTTCGCAGCTCAATGTTGCGATCTTCGCTCTCGCATCAGAGTGCGTTTCAGCCAGCTTTGCCAGCAGCGGCAACCCGACTTCCCAAACAACAAACCGAGGGTGACATGCGGCTTCATAAAGAATGCTGAGCGGACCTTCGCGGAGGATCGTTCCGTTTGACAACGAGCGAAAAGCGTCAATCGCGGAAGTCGCGATGGCCTTCAGTGCAACTGGCTCTTTTTGATGCTGAAGCCAGTCGACAATGTTCTCCGGCCACGGAAGTGCTACAAACTCTGCGTTCACGCGGATGTTCCTGAGTGATCGTGCGGAAGCCTGTCCCCACTCCGGTAAACCTCGTGACGGTCCTCGACTTGCTCACTCATGTTCGCCAGGGTTCACGCTGATGGAGATGAGAGTATTTGCAGTTGAAGATCGACGCGGCATTTGTGGGCCGGCGTCGGCGACACGGGGCACGTTCGGGATGAACAAGCGTCAGAGGATCTCTGGCGAGAACCACTACTTCACCAGCGGCACGAGCAACCGTGACGCATGAGTCTGGTTGTGATAGACGGTGTTCGTCGCCGACACGGCGTCCGCAGGAAACTCAATCGTCATCGGCTTGCCGGTCTGAGGATTCGGCTCGTACAACGGCGCACCGGTGCTGGCTATGGTGACCCGAATTCGGTGTCCTTTGTTGAAGACCTGGCTGATCCATCCCAGGTCGAATTTCACAGGCACGACTTCGCCTGGCGTGAGCAGCACTTCGTGATCGAAGCCTTCGCGATATCGGACGCGATGAGGATAATCGACGATCAAAATGGAACGACCATCCGGGTACACGTCACTGACTCGAACGATCACATCTGTATCCGGCGCTGTTGACGAAAAAGCCAGCTCTGCAGTGATTCTCCCAGTCCATTCCACCGGAGCTTCCAGAATGTCGGTCGTGAAGGTCCGCACATCTTTCTGCTGTTCGAATGCGCGAGCATCTGCAGCGCCAGGAAATGCTGTTCCGGGAATTTCGCACGGGTGGAGAGGGTCGCTGAGAAACGAAGTGGACGATTCCGGTTCTGTCGGCACCTGGGAGGAGAGGCGACCGCCTTCGTGAAAGTACATTTCGGATCGATAGTCGCTGAAGAGAAAGTTGTCTGTGTCTCTCCAGACGTTGCCTGGAGCCTCGGCTTCGCCAACGGCACCCATCACGTAGTATCTCAGCGCGGGTTCCTTCTCAACGCCGTTCTCAACCCCTTTGAGCCAATGGTCGAACCAACGGACCATGTGCTGCTCTTCCGGCCACGCGGCGTTCGCGGGATACTCAAGCTGCCCCACTTTTGACCCTTTGTTCAAACGGCCGTGAAGCCATGGGCCAATCACCAGCTGCTGTTTTCCACGGGAGTTTTCTCCGCCCTCGAACTGTCGTCCTCGGTAACTGGCAATCGACCCCTGGTTCATAAAGTCATACCAGCTGCCAATCGTGAAACATGGAACATTCATCTCTGCGAAATGAAGAGAACAGTCCTCGTCTTTCCAGTAGTCATCGTAATGAGGATGCGCGAACCACTCCTCGAGCAGACGATCATTGTCCGCAGGATTTCGACAGACCTGTGCAAGAGATTTGAATCGGTTTGGACGCGTTGTTCCGCCAATTCGATATCCTTCGTGAAACAGGCTCAGGCCCGTGTCGACCATGTACTGAGCGGCCAGATGCGGCGGCTGCGTGACGGCGAGAAAATTCTGAGCATAGCCGGCCTGTGAACTTCCGAATGTTCCCACCTTGCCCGTGCTCCATGACTGAGTCCCCAGCCATTCACAGATGTCGTAGCCGTCCTTTCGTTCGCCCCAGCCAAGTGCTCGATAGCCAACCCAGTTTCCTTCCGACAGATACGTGCCCCGGTAGTTGACCATGGCAACGACATACCCGGCAGAAGCAAGTCTCGCAGCCGCTCGACGCGTATGTTCTCCGCGGATATCCGCGTAACGCTGCTCGAACAGCACGGGCCACGGTCCGTCGCCTTTCGGGAAGTACATGTACGATGACAGATGGATTCCGTCTCGCATGGGAATCATCTGATGAACTTCCCGAATGTCACCCAAATCCAGTTTCGGCAGATCCTGAGCCTTCGCGGCCGCGTTCAGAGAAAGAAGAAGACCAACGACGCCACTGACTACAAGATTGAACCAGATGCGAAAGACCTGTTGCGAAGTAACAGAAGGGCTTTGTGATTGGTTCGCCAAAGTCAAATATGAACCGCCTCTGATCGTCGCTTCAGACATTTCAAGACTCCTTTGAGCAACAATTTCCGGATCCATTGTTCTCTTTCCGTTCTCTTTCGAACGCTATCTCACGGTTGTACCTTCCTCCAAAGTCTTGTGCGACCGAACTCGACAAACAGTTTGCCCAGTCACCATGGAAGCATTTTCAGCCCACACTGGAATGTGCAAATCGGCATTGACCATAATTCGCCTGGTCGCGGTTCTGCCGTATTCCGGCTCTGACATTGCGACGCTTTGAATTTTGGACCAAGGATTCACCCATGCATTCGCCTCTTTCGCGAGATCTTTCCCTTTGCCATGGCCCGATCAGCCAGCTGTTCATTTGCGACGCGAGTGATGAACAGCGACAGGGCTGGAAACTGACGGCAGAGCAACTGGCGTTCTTCGACGAAAATGGATTTGTCGCCGGGCCGCGAATTCTGAATCAGGTCCAGATCGATCATCTGCGTGCGGAACTGGCGATGATGACACAGCCTGGACACCCGGGTTGTGAATTCTGGTACGAGTACCATTCGAACGAGTCGAAAGATCCAGGCACCGTTCTGTTTCACGCTCTTGGGGCCTGGAGAATCGGAGTGGGCATGCATGACATTCTGTGGAACGCCGCATTCACAACTCCGGCTTCACAGCTGCTCGGCGGCCCCGTCCGGTTCTGGCACGATCAGCTGTTCTGCAAGCCGGCCAAACACGGAGGCGTCGTCGCATGGCACCAGGATTATTCGTACTGGACTCGAACAAAGCCAATGGCTCATCTGACCTGCTGGATTGGCCTCGATGATGCGACGGTTGATAACGGATGCGTCTACTATGTTCCCGGAAGCCATCGCTGGGATCTCCTTCCCATCACCGGGCTTGCCGGCGATATGAACGCGATCCGGAATGTGCTGACTCCGGAGCAATGGGAAAGGTTCCAAAACCCCGTACCGGTTCAGCTCAAGGCGGGGGAGTGTGTCTTTCATCACCCGCTGACCGTCCATGGATCCTTCGAGAACCGGACGGAAAATCCCCGCCGAGCCGTTGTTCTGAATGTCGTTCGCGACGGCGTATGCAGTGTCTCCGATGAACCGCTGCTTGACGGTGTTCCCGTGATTCCTGCGGGTAGTCCGCTGGAGGGACAGTTCTTCCCTTTGATCTATGAGGGGAATGATGGGAGTCTTGAGAGGCATGGGAATTACGGGAGCAGGACGGGCGAATCGGGCCCGGTGCGGTGAATGACACACGACCCATTTACCCCATTTTCACAGACAATTTCTCTCGCGTCTGAAATTCTATGGAAATCGCTTGTTTGCGGTAATTGTGGCGACTGTTCTGAAAACGTAATCTGGACAGCTTAAGTCGCCCTGAGACTTCGGGGTGGCGTGTCTGATTTTTCAGGATGTGCTCGTTGCTCTGCAAATCGGCGACCGGACCTGCTGGAACGACGATATTCGTTGTGCAGCGCGTACCTGTTGCTCTGTGCAGGGCGGTTGGAACAAGGAGAAGGTTGTGATCCACGTATCAATTTGGCGCCGCCGAACATTCCGTCGCGCGGTTGGAACCTTGTCGCTGACAGCGGCTTTATTCGGCGCCACAGTGTCGTCAGGAACCGTGTTGCAGGCAGTTCAGGAAGCGGTCGCAGCTCCCACGGCGGAACTCGCTCGACCGGCCGATCTGTCCGATGAATCGATTGAAGGAGTCGACGCGGAGCTGGCCAAGAAGCTCAGCCCGCTGCTTGAGACGCTGTTCAACGTCGGTGCCTCAGCGGACCAGCGAAAGGCCGCCGCGGCCGAAGTGAAGACCATTGCAGCAACCGTCACTGGCAGTGATGCAAAGGACGGACTGGCTCGCCGACTGCTTCGACGCGCCTCATTGATTGAAGCGACACTGAATGCTGGTGCGGTTGAGAATCTTCGTGCCTCTGACACAACCCTGAAGGCACTGAATGAATCTGCTGGCACAGTCAGTGCAAAGCTTGCGGAGATGAAGAACGGTGAACTTTGGACACCTTATCTTCACCTCGACGCACTGAAAGGTGAATCCGTCGGTGCCGATGTGCTTCAGCAGGTCGTCAAGAACCTGTCAGTCACTGAGTCCATGAATGCGGAACAGTCACGATTCATTGGACGTAAAGAATTTCAGGAACTCAAGGCCGCAGCAGAATCACATCTGGCCGCAACCAGCGTGACAGGTGACGATGCGGCGGTCCGTTCGGAACTGACGAAGCAGGTCAATGGTCTGCTGACATCTCTTCTGGCCTGGGAAAAGGACTCGGAAGCATCTCATGCCGAATCAGCCCGCGCTGCATGGCGAACGATTCGTGCTCGTTTTCCGGCCGCTGCTGATGTGCTGCGTCCGGTGATCAATGAGCACTACTTCAATCACAACGTGCACTTCACAGTTTCAGAGACTCTTCTGTCTCGACTGATTTCCGATTACCGCACGGAAAGCGGCACGATCGCTGACTGCATCATGGGCGCTTGGGTGACAGGTTCGCAGACGACGGATATTTCTGTCACTGCTGACGTGCGACCCTCGGCAAACACAGCGGCGTTTGATCTGAAGGTCAACGGAAACACGCGATCCAACACCCGCGCACAGAAGGATCCGGCAACGGTCTGGACCAGCGGTAACCATTACTTCTGGATTACGAAGTCCGTCAACTTCGACGGCCATCATGTTTCCAGCGGTTCCAGCAGCGTGTCTGTGGATACAAGCAGCCGAACCGTTGGACTGGCGACCAAGTTCGACGGCATTCCGATTATTCGCGGAATCGTCCGCAACATTGCTTCACAGCAGATTGCTGAGAGCAAGCCGGAAGCAGACGCGATCACTCGAGACCGTCTGGCCAGTGAAGCGGTCAGCAAGTTTGACACAGAAACCGGAAAGCAATTCGGTGATCTGAACGACGGGCTCAACAAGACTCTGGCCTCACTGGAACAGCGAAACGTTGCGCCGGACAGCATCAGTGCCCGATCAAGCAACACTCACGTTGCCGTCAGCGCGCGAACCATCGGAGTTGCTCGCCTGGGCGGATCTTTGCAGCCGCCTGCCGCACTGGTTGCGGAAGGTGCTGCTGTTCAGATGCATGAAAGCGGACTGAATAACGCAATCGATGCACTCGGATTTCAGGGCCGGTCAGTCAATGAGAAGGACTTCCTGAAAGAACTGGAAGCAGCTCTGACCGATCTGTTCCAGCGAGATATCAAGCTGAGCGATGGTGAGCCTGAACCAGCTCCAGCGGGCGAAGAGCCAGAACCTCCGACAGTCTTCGTCTTCTCCAAGACGGACCCGATCCGAGTTCGCTTTGACAACGGCCAGATCGTGCTGACTCTTCGAACAGGCATCCAGCAGGAAGGCCGCGAAGAGATTCCGGAACAGATCATTTCCATTCCGATTGCAATGACACTTGCAGACGGCAAGCTGATTCTGGAGCCGGGTTCAATCAAGGTCGCCAGCAAGGCGGAAACCGATCGAGCAAAGCAGTTGCCACGAGCCAACCAGATTCGCCGCATCATGTCACGCCGCATTGTCCGCAAGGAAATGAACGCGACAATCGACCTGCAGGCCGCTGGTGACAAGAAGCTGCCAGTGACGATCACCAAAATCCAGCTGACCGATGGCTGGGTGACGGCAGAAATGAAGTAACAGCAAACTGCTGAATCGGATCAGAGAGACAGGCCCGGCTGGAAACAGCCGGGCCTTTTTTGTAGCCATCACTCTCTGAGTGATGAAACTGCGATTCTGATGTTCTGTTGGAAATGGCTCGACGGAGTTTTGATACGCGGGCGGAGTCGCAGAACATCACTCGGAGAGTGATGACTACAGTGTGTGATGAAAATGCGATTCTGATGTTCCGTTGGAAATGGCTCGACGGAGTTTTGATACGCGGGTGGAGTCGCAGAGCATCACTCGGAGAGTGATGACTACGTTGTGTGATGAAACTGCGATTCTGATGGCCCGTTGAACAAGTTCGACGGAGTCTTGATGCGTGCGGAGTCGCAGAACATCACTGGAGATGATGACTACCATGTGTGATGAAAATGCGATTCTGGTGTTCTGTTGGAGAAGGCTCGACGGTGTTTTGATGCGCGGGCGGAGCCGCAGAGCATCACTCGGAGAGTGATGACTACGTTGTGTGATGAACTGGTGATTCTGGTGTTCCGTTGGAAATGGCTCGACGGAGTCTTGATGCGCGGGCGGAGTCGCAGAACATCACTCGGAGAGTGATGACTACGTTGGCGATGAAACCGCGATTCTGGATGTTCCGCTGGAAATGGCTCGACGGAGCTTTGCGCCGCGGGCGGAGTCGCAGAACATCACTCGGAGAGTGATGACTACGTTGTGTGATCAACTGCGATTCAATTGTGCCGCGGGGCGAAACGTTCGACGGAGTTTTAGAGCGGGCGGAGTCGCAATGCATCACTCAGAGAGTGATGGCTACAGAGTGATGGCTACTTTGTTGACTACATTGGCGCCTTTAGCAGTTCCACGGCTTTGGTCAGTTGCAGATCGCTGGCGAGCATTTCTGATGGAGGGATCTGGCCGGCGAAGCCTTCGACGCCATCTCGTGTTTTCGACCAGTCAATCCACTGTTCTTTGTCCAGTTCCACAAGGCCGCCGTCGTCCGGCATGACGCCCCACTGGTCTTCTTTCTTTGAGTCCGGGAACCGGTGGATATTCACACCATTGGGACGCAGGTAGCTGGCAGTTGTCAGCTTCATCGCGGACTTTCCATCCTCCATCTGGATGACCGTTTGAACGCTGCCTTTGCCCCAGCTGCGTTCCCCGACGATTCGAGCCCGCTTGTTGTCCTGCAGGGCAGCGCTGAGTACTTCGCTGGCAGATGCTGACTGTCGATTGATCAGAATCGTCAACGGCAACGTCGAAGGAATCTCAGTCCCCGGCTTTGCCGTCCAGCTTCGCTCTGGCACCTTCCGTCCATCCATGGAGACGATTCGACCGGTCTCCAGAAACATGTCAGCAATCGCAATGGCGGAATCCAGAAGGCCACCAGGATTTGATCGAACATCCAGAATCAGCGATGACGGATTCAGTTCCCGAATGGCGGCCAGGGCCGTCTGCATTTCTGAAACGGTGTTGCGGCTGAAGTGAGTTATCCGGAGGTAGGCAATCTTCCTGTCGGCATCCAGCAGGTAGGTCCAGCCGCCTTCCGGAGTCCGTGTAACGCCGGTCACTGTAGGGACCTGAACTGTTTCCCGCACGATTTCAAATCGCTCCGTGACTTCACTTCCCACATGCCGCACGCCCAAGGTGACGGCTCGTCCGACTGGACCTGCCAGAAGCTTTCCAACTTCCCCTGGCGACAGTCCTGCAACCGCCTTTCCATCGACCTCCATCAGCACATCACCGGAACGAACGCCTGCCCGATAAGCGGGTGACTGTGGAAGCGGGGCAAGAACCTCCAGCCGTCCTCCAACGGGATGCACATGAATTCCAATCCCGACAAATTCCTGATCCAGGACCTGCTCAAACCTCTGAATGTCCTGAGGAGGTATCCAGGCGGAATAGGGGTCAAGCTGAGCAATCATGCCACGAATCGCACCGTCCACCAGTTGCCGCCGATCGACTTCACGAACATAGTGCGAATCAATCTGCTCATACGCTTCCGCAAACAATTTCATCAGCTCGAAATCCTGTCGAGCCCTCTGGGCAGGAGTCAGCTGATCGTCGGTGGCAGGTACGGTTCGAGCCGCAACAAATCCAATCCCGCAGGCCAGTGCACAGGCCGCCAGCATCAAGAAACGACTCATGAATCAACTCCAGAAACGCACAAACCGCGGGAAGGTGGGCTAATCACGGAAGAACTTGGGGAAGAGAGGTCGAAGAATAGCCCCGACGGCAGTTCGGGGAAAGTGCAACGAAGTTTGACCAGTTCCGCGACCGTCCTTCACAGGCTTACAGAATTCGCTGACTACCTGACAGACGAATCAGCAAGACTCGTTGCCGCCGCTTCAGGCGACACGGTGACCAGATCAAGGTCGGATAGTAGTTCGAGCCCGGCAATGCGGCCGGTTCGGGGAATCAGCTCCAGCATCCAGCGAAATTCGGCAGGCTGATCAAGGCGGCTGTGGGGCAGCAGCATGTTGAAGGACGGACAGTTTCCCAACACGGCGGACCACGCGTTCACAACATGGCGGACCAGATCGGTCAGTTCGGCCAGGTCCTCATCTGAAACCTCACAGTATGCCCAGGAAACTCCGTCACGAGGCACAATCCTGACATGGTACGCTGATCGTGAAGCAAACGGACAAAGAGCAACAAAACGAGAAGTCGTCTGAACGATCCGAACACGTTGATGAAGCTCGGCATCCAATAATGCGCCTGCGAGATCCGTCGACACTCGGTGGTCCGTTTCCTGCCCCTCTGAAATCCGCCGGGCTGTGCGAAATTCGTGCTGTCGCTGATGTCGAATTCGATCAAGCGGCGTGAGTTCCCGGTGAGCAATGATCTGGGAATGACAATGCGACAGCGAAGCGCCGGCACTGAACCCTTCGTTTCGAAACACCGAAATCGACCGGTACTTGCCTGATGAGGTCAACTGGCGAAGTCGAGTTCGCCAGGCAGCAAACACGCAGATCATTTCCTCCCGAGTCAGTTCGGACCATCGACTGCGAGAATCGGGACATTCGATTACCACGTCATGTTCACCGATCGCACTCTGAGCGGGGAAGAACTGGAAGTCGTCTGATGCTCGACCCGTCGGTTCCAGCGCCGAATCATTCTCGGATGTCTCCGCTGTCACCGCCGGATAACGATTCGGAACGACTCGAAGTTTCCATCCGCGAGCATTCGGTGCTGAGCCAGCGTCGCGGATCGCGAAGCGTTCTCCCGGTGTTTCCTGTTCATTCCCTTCCGCAAATGGATCGTCTGGCTGACCATTGGCGTCGAGTCGAACCAATGGCGGATCAATGGTGAAAGCCGATGGTCGCGATGCGCGTTCTGGCGCAACGATGCACTGGCGACCTGTCAGAATATCCGTGCGCAGATCGGGAGTCTGGCTGACATCACGCCGCTTCCAAACATCTTTGACGGTCGTTCGCAATAAATGCTGCATGTGCACAAGTGGATGAGCGTTTCCCTGTGCGTCCAGGTCTGACCGTCCCGTCACGACAAATCCGCAGGCTTCGTAAAAGGCAATAGCTGTCGCGTTCTGTTCATTCACATCAACCAGCAATTCTGAAGACAATCCAAGTGCGTGTTGAATCAGCTGTCGCCCAATCCCTTGCCGAAAATGGCCCGGAGACAGGAACAGTGATTCAATTTTGCTGCCATTCAGGCCCATGAAGCCCGCCAGTTTGTCACCGTCACGGACGACCCAGAATGCTGTCCGTTCATTTCGAAGATAATCACCCACAACCGGGGCCAGTGCATCCAGTTCGGCAGCGCTGATAAAGTGCAGGTGAGTGGCATCGACTGACCTCCGCCAGAGTGCCGCCATTGATTCAGCGTCTTCAGGAGCAGCTCTTTCGATGAGCACTGGAAGCTCCCTTCAATCCGGGTCCACGCACAGGAAGAGTCTGATGGGCCCGCTGCGCTGAAGAACAGAAACGAAAAAACCCCGGAGGACATCCGGGGCAAGTTGCGAGAGGGGGGAGTTGAACCCCCACGCCGTTTAAGGCACAGGATCCTAAATCCAGCGCGTCTGCCAATTTCGCCACTCTCGCGTTTGACTCTCAGCCGCCTGAGGAACTCCGACTTCTGAGAGGACCGGAATCGTGGCAGTCGGGCTCGCGCATTTCAACCTGGATCGGTCGATTTTCCCAGACTCACTTCTATGATGCCTCCGCGATCCGGAAGAATCACCATTTGCAGACCCAGTGAATGTGGGTCCTCTGCAGTT
Source organism: Planctomycetaceae bacterium (assembly GCA_046349695.1). Taxonomy (GTDB): domain Bacteria; phylum Planctomycetota; class Planctomycetia; order Planctomycetales; family Planctomycetaceae; genus SXXK01. The sequence continues at coordinate 11,556 of JAXMBV010000053.1, forward strand.
CAGCCGTGATTTTCCGGCTTCAGTCTCCACCTTGTTGCAGGCCAGTGGGTTGCTCAGGCGGCAACTTCGATTTTCAGGTTTAAACGATGCACTTTCTCATTACCAACGACGACGGATTCGACGCTCCAGGACTTGCCGCTCTCTATCAAGCCCTGAAACCGCTCGGCCAGGTCACGGTCGTGGCTCCGGCAATCTGCCACAGTTCGCGAGGCCATGCGGTTGTCACCAAACAGACGATTCGAGTCGAAAAACAACGAGTTGAGCCGTTTGGGGACATTCACATTGTTCACTCCAGCCCAGCGGACTGCATCCGAGTCGGATTACGTCACCTGCTGAAGACTCCCCCGAATTTTGTCGTCGCCGGAATCAACCCGGGGGCGAACCTGGGAGTTGACTTGTTCTACTCAGGAACGGCCGCCGCGGCTCGTGAAGCGGCAATTCTTGGCGTCCCGGCTATTGCCTTGTCACGGCTGCTGCATGCGGATTTTCCGATCGACTGGGAAGCCCTTGCCAACCACTCGACACGTGTCGTTGCGACCATGGTGAAGCCGGAATTTCAACTTCCCCGAGGTCACTTCTGGAACGTGAATTTTCCCACGATTCATGGGGAAAAATATCCGGAAGAAATCACCTTTGTGCCGCATGGAACGGAACCTCACGCGGTCGCCTTTGAAGTCGTGGAACAGTCCGGCGATGCTCAGGTCCTTAGCTATTCCGCGCTGTACCGCGACAGACTCCGGTCAGGGGAATGCGATGTTCACCACCTGTTTGAACAGCGATTGACAGCGACCCCCGTGGGCCCGGCAATGACCTCGGACCCGCTTGACCGGCTCAAGTCAACAGTTTCTCTCGTCAACGCAACCTGCGCCGATTGACACGGGTGTACGAGATTGTCAGCATTCGAATTCTGTTTGTCCGCGTCAAGAAGGCTCCCTGGTCATCATTTTTATGCATGAACATCTGACGATCCTGAGTGGCCGAGCGAACCCGGAGCTCTCGAAGGAAATCGCCAGTTATCTGGGGATCAGTCTTGGGCACGTAGACGTCGGGAATTTTCCGGACGGTGAGATCAGCGTCAAACTGAATCAGAACATTCGCGGCTGTGACGTTTTTCTGGTGCAGCCGACCTGTCCGCCGGTCAATGAGAACCTTGTCGAACTGCTGGTGCTGATTGATGCGTGCCGTCGGGCGAGTGCTTCTCGTATCACGGCGGTGATTCCTTATTTCGGATACGCGCGACAGGACCGCAAAGATTCCGGCCGAGTCCCGATCACGTCGAAGCTGGTTGCGAACCTGATTGTTCAGGCGGGTGCTCATCGAGTTTTGACGATGGACCTGCATGCGGCGCAGATTCAGGGATTCTTCGACGTTCCTGTGGATCACCTTTACGCCGCTCCGATTCTGGACAGGCATTTTGCATCGCTTGCAATTCCTCAGGAAGAACTGGTCATCATCAGCCCTGACGAAGGCAGTATTAAGCGAACACTGCAGCACCTGGAACACCTTGGCGGGTCGCTTGCGATTGTCGACAAGCGTCGCGCGAATGCTCTGGAGACGAAACAGGCCAACCTGATCGGTGGACCGATCGAAGGCAAAACCGCGCTCATCTTTGACGACATGATCACAACGGCCGGTTCGATCTGCGGAGCTGTCGAAACCGTGCGAGCACATGGCGCGAAGCGAATCTATCTCGGGGCCACTCACGCCGTACTCTGCGGCCCGGCCATCGAACGCCTGGAACGAGCCCGAGTCGACGGAATTGTCGTGACGAACACGTGTCCGATTCCAAATGCCACTCGATTACCGCACCTCACACGAGTCTCGGTCGCCGAACTTCTTGGCGAAGCAATCCGCCGAGTTCATCGGAACGAATCAGTCAGCTACCTGTTCGACTAGACCACATCGCTCAGCCCCAAAATGTAGTGGACCTCACCAGAGTTCCCTCCCATTCTCCTGCCCTCATTCTCCTGCCCTGACCAACTTCTGAAAAACGATGGTCGAGGCTCCTGCCGGCCACTGACGCTCTGAAGCCCCTGGTTCTGTGCGGCACAGGAGGACGTTCGCTCTCTCAAATCGCAATGATCAGCAGGCAGGAACTCTGGCGAGTTCCACTACGGGGTGACAGCATCAGACCGCGCAGTCGGCAGTGCATTCCTGAGGGGGCTCCCAGCTCGAATTGCGATGAGGTGCTGCATTGGATGATTGCTGGTCGATCACCTAAACTGTCGACTCAGCAATCGATCTCCGCCATTTCAGCACAGGAAGTGTTCATGTCCCTGAACGTGCCCGCCATTGATCCTTCAGAACTGCAGCGACTCAACAGTCCCTCACTTGTGATTTTTCGTCAGCGGCTGATCGACAATCTCCAGTCGATGCTGACCGTCGCGAAATCTCCTTCTCGTCTTCGTCCGCACTGCAAGACTCACAAGATGGAGCAGATCATTCGGCTGTGGATTGAACGAGGCGTCACAAAGCACAAGGCGGCAACGATCGCGGAATGCGAGATGCTGGCAGCTGCCGGAGCGACCGATGTCCTGTTTGCTTACAACCCCGTCGGTCCCAACATCCAGCGGATCGTCGAACTAGCCGCCAGATTTCCGTCGTGTCGCTTTGTGGTGACCAATGATCATCCGAAACCGCTGAAGGAGCTTTCGGCAGCAGCGTCCTCGAAAGGTGTACGCATTGGAATCATGCTGGACGTGAACATTGGCATGGATCGCACCGGGATTACTCCGGAAACTCCGGGAGCAGCCGACTTGTATCATTCCGCAAAGTCCATGCCCGGACTGATTCAGGCGGGCTTCCATGTGTATGACGGTCATCAGCGGCAGATGGATTTGACCGAACGAAAGGTGGCAGTGGCCGAGCAGTGGCCTCGCGTTCAGAAGCTCCGCTCCGAAGTCGAATCACTTGGTTCAGACGTGCCGGCGTTTGCCTGCGGCGGAACTCCGACATTTCCATGCTATGCGGCCATGTCTGATCCTCGCATTGAACTTTGTCCTGGCACCTGTGTGTTTCACGATGCCGGTTACGGAAAGTCATTTCCGGATCTTCCATTCCAGCCAGCCGTTGCTGTCGTGACTCGGGTCGTCAGTCGTCCTGCTGCCGATCGACTGACACTTGATCTGGGCAACAAGGCGGTGGCAGCGGATCCGCCAAAAGGCAATCGAGTTTATCTGCCGGAGTTGCCCGACGCGGTCCAGGACATCCACAGTGAAGAACATCTGGTCCTGGTGACTGCCGACGCGGAGAAGTATCAGCCCGGCGATACTCTGCTGGCCATCCCCGTTCATATCTGTCCGACCAGTGCGTTGTATGATCGCGTCGCGATTGTCGATAACGGACGAGTGACCGAATTTTGGGACGTCACAAGCCGCAACCGCAAGATCACGATTTAGTCCGTCGCGACGATCGACTTCGCCAGGCGTCAAGAGCACAGCGTGACACTTCTCTCTCTCAATTCCAGCTACCGTGGTCTTCCCGTCACCGTCATGGGATTGGGACGATTTTCCGGCGGAGTCTCAGTCGCTCGTTTTTTCGCAGAACGAGGTGCTCGGGTCACGGTGACCGACCTGCGAGATGAAACGGTGCTGTCAGATTCACTGGCAGAACTGAAAGATGTGCCGATCCATCGCTACGTCCTGGGCCAACATACGGACGATTGCTTCAGCGATTGTCGACTGCTGGTCGTGAATCCCGCGGTGAAGCCGGACAATGCCTGGGTCAGCTCCGCAATCGCTCACGGCGCGGAAATCACAACGGAGATTGACGTCTTCCTGCAGCATCAATCCGCAACGGTCATTGCCGTGACCGGAAGCAATGGGAAGTCCACGACAACAGCCCTGATTCATCACCTTCTGACACTGTCATATCAGGGCGTCCGCACGTGGCTCGGCGGGAACATCGGAATCAGCCTGCTGGATCAGATTCCGAACATTCGGTCGGAAGATGTGATCGTGCTCGAGGTCAGCAGTTTCCAGCTCGAACTTCTTCGTAAGAAGCGTTTTCGGCCACACATCGCGGTGCTGACAAACTTCTCCCCAAATCACCTGGACTGGCACGGCACTGTCGATCACTACCGAAGAGCCAAACAGGGAATCTTTGACGCTCAGCTGTCGACCGACTTTTCGATTGTGCCTGCAGACATCGATCCTCAGGAGTGGAAGATTCGCGGGCAGCGTCTCGAGTTTGGCCGTTCGGATATCGGAGACGACGGCGCATTTCTTTCAGAAGGGCAGCTCATTCTGCGGCGGAATCGTAGAAAGCTGGAAGAAGCAGTTCGGCTTGCTGTGCCTACGCAGCTGCCTGGCGGCCACAACCACGAGAACGTTGCGGCAGCCTGCCTTGCCGCATGGCTCGCCGGAGCAATGCCGGAAACATTTGCCGGAAGTCTCAGGACATTTCAGCCATTGCCACATCGACTGCAATGTGTGGCCGAAGGGGCAGGCCGGCAGTTCTGGAATGACAGTATCGCGACGACACCGGAATCCGCGTTGCACGCCGTAATGCACTTTTCAAAGCGCTGCATTGTTCTTGCGGGTGGATATGACAAAGGTCAGGATCTCAGTGAATTTGCCGCGGCGCTTAGAACGCACGCAAAAGCCGTCGTGCTGATGGGACAAACAGCCTCCCAGCTTGCCGAGTTTCTCCGAGACGACTCAACAATGACGACTGTCCCAATTGCAGTTGCGAGCGACTTTCAGGAAGCCTTTCAGCGAGCGGTTGCACTTAGTCAGAGCGGTGATATCGTCCTGCTCTCGCCCGGATGCGCAAGTTATGGCTGGTTCACCGATTACCGGGAGCGCGGCGAAAAATTCGAATCCATGGCCAAAGAATGGAGTAATCAAAGATGCCAGTGAACCGAGTCACTCTGCCCATCAGCCTGCTGACAGCCGCATTGTCCATGGCGTTGACAGGATGTGAAGAGGCTGCAAACGAAATCGATCCGGCGAAGCTCGCGCGAGCCGCGGCGAAGGATGATTCGACGACATTGAAAGTGTCTCCGGAAGAACTGAAGAAGAAGCTGAACTGTTATCAGGCGAAGTTTCTGGTTGAGGGCAACGATATTGTCGAAGCCAGCTTGTTCCAGTCGGGCATTCGTGACATCAGCGCGCTCAAGGGACTTCCGCTTCGAGGCCTCGATCTGGGAATGACGCGAGTCAGCGATCTCTCCGTCGTCGCCGGCATGCCTCTTGAAACTCTGGACCTTGAGAACACGCAAGTGAGTGACCTTTCGGTGCTGAAAGGGATGAAGCTCTCAATGCTGAAACTGCAAAACACGAAAGTGACAGACTTCAGCGTGCTCCAGGGGATGCCACTGGAACAGCTCAATCTTCTGAATGTTCCGTTTGCGAATGAGCATCTTGCGCTGATCACCGATGCACCGCTGGAAATACTCTGGCTTGCAGGAACTCAGGTGACGGATCTGGCCGGCCTGCCGACTCGACGTCTGAAGAGTCTGGATGTGGAGAACACAAAGGTCCGGGCCATCGATCTGCTTTCGACCGCAACGTCACTCGAGCGTCTGAACATTGCCCGAACTGAAATCACCGACCTGACGCCGCTCAAAGGACTGCGGCTGCAGAGAATTGTACTGTCGCCCGAACGAATCGTGACGGGCATCGATGTCCTTCGACAAATGAAGAGTCTCGCGCTGATTCAGACGAGTATCGAAGAAGAACAATCTGCCGCTGACTTCTGGAAGCGTTACGATGTCGGAGCGTACAAGAGTCCATAAACGACTGCTTTAACAATCTGCCTGTTGAAAAACGCACGCCATCAACCGCTCGGCAGGAGCCGCGCCCTCCCGTTTTCAACAGGCCGCAACCGGTCAAAGAACATGTCTCCATCAACGCAATTTCAACTGATGGCCGACATGGTGCTGATTGCGCACATCGCGTTCATCCTGTTTGTCGTCGTCGGGCTGTTTCTGATTGTTGCGGGCGGATTCCGCGGTTGGCGCTGGATCAGGAATCTGTGGCTTCGGCTGGTTCATGTGGCAGCCATCGGGGTCGTTGCCATCGAATCATGGCTCCGCATCAAATGTCCTCTCACGACACTGGAGATTCAGCTTCGTCGTTCGGCCGGACAAGTCGTTTCCGGTGACGACTTCATCGCCTCGTGGTTACGTCGTCTGTTCTTTTTCCAGGCGCCTCCCTGGGTCTTCACACTCTGTTATTCAGCCTTCCTTGCAGTGGTCGTGGCAACCTGGCTGTTTTTCCCGCCGAAGTTTCGGTCACGTCAGGTGGATCAGTAGACGACGGATCGCATTCAGAAGTTTCCTGAAGCCCAGGTCACTGATGCCGTCCTTCAGTGTCCGGCTGCTTGCGTTGGTCTAAACGCCGCCGATCGCACACTTTGCTCCGTCCGCCAGTGGCACAGTGGGGTTCGTGACCCCGACTCCAATGTTGCCATTCCTGATCACGAGTGTGTTGCTGTTTTTGTTGCCCGGCACAACAAATCAGAACGCTTACGGGAGACCATTGACCAGGCTACACTTCGGCCGTGTCGCAGGAGATTGCCGCGACGGCAACATTGAAGCAGGAGCAGATTGTGAAGATCACGGGAATAGACGTTTGTCCTCTGACAGGAGCGACGGTCGATGGTGGTTGGCCACAGGGGCATGAGCCTCAGGAAAACCTTCACACGCTTGTCGAAGTTCACACTGACTCGGGACTGAGCGGATTCGGAAGCTGCTTCACATCGGGCAAACTGATCACCGGCGCTGTGGAACTGTTGTGGCCCCTGCTGAAAGGACAACCCGCGAACGAACCGGAGCGAGTTTCCGAGTCGCTTCACCAGGCAACGTTCTGGCAGGGACGTGGAGGCTCGGTGACGCACGCGATCAGTGGGATCGACATTGCTCTGTGGGACATCATGGGCAAGGCGTGCGGTCAGTCGGTCTCGCGTTTGATGGGAGGCAATTATCGAAATCGAATCAAGCCGTACGGTTCGATCCTGTTTGATGAACCTGATGCTTTGGCCCGTAACCTCGAAAGTGTGGTCGATCGAGGGTTCAAAGCGATCAAGATGGGATGGCGACCTTTCGGACGACGCGATCGGGCGTTTGACGAACTGCTGGTCCGCACAGCGCGTCAGACTGTTGGCGACACCGTGGAATTGATGGTGGATGCGGGTGGAAGCGAACAGTTCTGGCCCCATGGTACGAACTGGGCTCGCAACACCGCGGAGATGCTGGCGGACTACAACATCGTCTGGTTCGAGGAAGCTCTGCCGCCGGATGACATTGATGGGTTCGTCGAACTGACACGTGTCTCGCCGGTTCCGATCTCCGGCGGCGAAGTGCTGACTCGGCGTCAGGGATTCCAGCCATGGCTTGAACGCCACGCGGTCGACATCATCCAGCCGGATGTGACCAAGAACGGAGGACTCAGCGAGTTTCGAAGAATCGCTTATCTGGCTCAGGATCATAACGTGCAGGTTGTTCCTCACGGCTGGAACACAGCAATCGGTCTTGCGGCTGACCTTCAGATCTCCGCGTTCCTGCCCGTCGCGCGGTATGTCGAATACCTCACACCGTGTGCGTACATCGACCAACTGACCGCTGAACCGTTTGTCATCGATGCCGAAGGCCTGCTGACGATTCCGGATCGACCTGGCCTGGGAGTCACGATCGATCCTGACAAACTGAAACGCTTTTGTCCGACACGAATTCCGTTTCGCTAAGACGTGAGGCCTGAATGGCCTTTTGCAGTGGTCCGACCAAATTCGGATCGTCTGAGACATCCGGTCTTTGCAGCACAAAACACACTCGGCACTCTGCTCATGATGCGACTCATTCTTCGAAGCCTGTTCTGGCATCTTCGAACTCACCTGATGGTGATGCTGGCGGTTGCTGTTTCGACAGCGGTCATCGGTGGAGCACTGATTGTGGGTGATTCTGTCCGCGCCAGTCTTCGCCACATGACGCTCAGTCGCCTTGGCTCGATATCTCATGTGCTTCATTCGCCGCGATTTGTGCGACAGCAACTGGCGAGTGATCTGAACTCGCTTGAAAGCACAAAAGCTGCAGGGCTGGAAGTCCATCCCGCTCTGATGCTGACAGGAAGTGTCGAAAAGAAATCAGCGGATGGTTCCCTGCGCCGAGCGACGGAAGTGGGGCTGACAGGAATTTCATCGGACGCATGGAAGTTGTTTGAGTCCGATGCGGTGAAAGCTCCGTCCGACCAGGGACTCGTGCTCGGCTATCGCACTGCCACGGAACTCCAGGCCACGACCGGTGATGAAGTCTCCGTGTGGGTCGAACTCCCGTCGTCCATTCCTCGAGACAGTCTGCTGGGCGAACGAGAAAATGTCTCGGTCGAAATCGTCCTGAAGATCGAAGGCGTTTTGCCCGAGTCCGCCGGGGCGACTCGTTTCTCATTGCAGCCGGCTCAGCAGCTTCCCCACAACGCGTTCCTGTCCTTGTCGACATTTCAGCAACGGCTGAATCTGGAAGAACGGGAAGCCACCAGACGAAATCCCATCGCGCGCCCGGGTCGAGTCAACACATTGCTGATTGGAACCAGCACGCCAGTGGATTCTGATGAACTCCGTCGAACGGCTCAGCTCGCATCACTGATGTCGCAGGATGTGGATCGTGCAAAAGAACTGAACGACTCGCTGACGAAATCACTGAAGCTCGCTGACGTCGGCCTTCGCATTCGCCGTATTGCTGACAGGGGTTATCTCTCGGTCGAGAGTGACAGCATGATTCTTGAAAAGAGCGTGGAAGAGTCTGTGACGACAGCCGCCAGTTCCATGGGAATGCTGGCGGTTCCTTCTCTGGTGTATCTTGCGAACGAAATCAACGCCGCTGATCGACCGGACAACAAGAGCCGCTTTTCGATGTATTCCATCGTCGCCGGACTCGATTACAAACAACCCAAACCGCTCGGCCCGTTCCTGCTCGACGATGGTTCCCCGGTGCCATTTCTCAACGAGAACGACATCGTTTTATCTGCCTGGCTTGCTCAGGACCTGCAGGTCAAGGTGGGTGACACCGTGCAGGCGCGATGGCATGAAGTCGGAAGCCACGGCGATCTGCCGGAAACGCAGCGATCGTTTACCGTGCGAGGAATCCTCAAGGCCGACGATCCTGTTTCCATCGATCGCGACATTACTCCGTTTGTGGATGGCGTGACCAACGTTGAAACATTCGGTGACTGGGATCAGCCCTTCGACATGGAGATGGATCGCATCACGACTCGTGACGATGAATGGTGGGAAGAACATCGAGCGACCCCCAAAGCGTTTGTGTCGATCGAAACCGCCCGCAAGTTCTGGAGCAGCCGTTTCGGACAGTCCACGTCTTTGCGAATCGCGTCTGCCGGCGTAGAGTTGCCGGAAGACCGGCTCACGATTCTTGAAAACCGCCTGATGGATGAAATTCCGCGATCGTTCAAGCCTTTGGAACTTGGCTTGTACATTCGGCCTGTGCGAGTCGAAGGCCTCATGGCTTCCACCGGCGCCAACGACTTTACTCAGCTGTTCCTGGGCTTCAGCTTCTTCCTGATTCTGTCAGCCATCCTGCTGGCTGCGTTGATGTTTCAGCTCAGTGTCCGCCAGCGAGTCGCCCAGATTGGACTTCTTGAAGCCGTAGGATTTACCGCATCCCGGGCGCGACGAGCATTCACGCTGGAGGGCTTTGTGGTCGCGCTTCTCGGAAGCATCGTGGGCGCGGTGGCAGCCGTTTATTTCGCGAAGCTGATGATCTATGGACTGACGACATGGTGGGTTGGTGCGATCGGGACTCAGTTCCTTCTGCTGGAGATTCTCCCGGAGAGACTGGTCATGGCGTCGGCGATTGCCGTGATTCTTTCCACCATTGTTATCTGGAATTCTGTTCGCCGGACCACTCAGCGAAGTCCGCGTGAACTGCTCGCCGGAATGGCATCCGACGATATTCCGGCGAAGCGGCATCCACTTGTGACCTTGATCATCAATGCGATGCTGGTCATCACCATCGCAGCTTCCGTCGGACTGCCGGCGGCGAGCCTGCTGGGTCTGGTGCCCGCAAAGGAAGCATTTGGCGGGCTGACGTGGCCGGTCGTGTGCTTCTTCCTGTCAGGATTCGCCTGGCTCACATCTTCGCTGCTGTTGCTTCAGTCGCTGTTGCGGCGCCGGGCCGGAGAAGCGATCAGCGGCGGGGAGATTCAGTCACTTTCGGGACTGGCCCTGGCTTCGGCGGCTCGCAACCCGGCTCGCAGTCTTTTGACCACCGTGCTGATTGCGTTTGCCACTTTCGTCATTGTTGCCGTCGGGGCAGGGCGGCGTAATCCGGTGTCAGAAGTCCCCGATTTGAATTCGGGGAATGGAGGGTTCCGACTGGTAGCCGAGTCATCTTCGCCCGTACTTTTTGATCCCAACACGAAGGACGGAAGGCTTCGACTGGGGCTCGACGCGAATGAGTCAACGAAGCTGCCGGAGAACACAAAGATCTTCACCTTCCGGACTCGCCCGGGGGAAGACGCCAGCTGCCTCAATCTGTTCCAGGCCACAGTGCCAACATTACTTGGAGCCACGAAAGACTTTATCGAACGCGGTGGATTTCGCTTTGCCAATACGCCGGGCGAAAAGCCATGGCAGGCACTTTACGAACAGCTTCCTCCAGCCAAAGCGGGAGACAGGGAGATTCCGTCGGTTCCGGTGATCGGCGACATGAACACTCTCCAGTTCAGCCTGAAGAAGGGAATTGGTGATCGAATTCTGTTCCCCAACGATGATGCTCCCACGCATGCCCTGCAGATTGCTGGAATGCTGGACAGCAGCATCTTTCAGGGAGTGCTCGTGATGTCGGACGAGAACCTACTGAGAGTTTCGCCGGAGTCATCCGGAGCACGCTACTTCCTGATTGAAGCATCGGATTCCGAAGCCGCATCGCAGACTGCAAAAGCCATGGAGACTGCACTACAGGCGTATGGAGTTGATACCGACCTCGTCAGCCAGCGTCTTGCGGACTTCCTTGCCGTGCAGAACACCTATCTGTCAACGTTTCAGATGCTTGGAGGACTCGGCCTGCTGGTGGGAACGCTAGGGCTTGCCGCGGTCATGATTCGAAATGTCCTGGAACGCCGCACGGAGATTGCGATGCTGCGAGCCTTCGGGTTTCGCACGACCAGGATTATGTGGCTGATCTTCGCGGAGAATACCCTGTTGCTGCTCTGGGGACTCATCGCCGGCGCACTGTCAGCATTGATCGCCATGGCTCCTCACCTGCTGGGAACCGGCGCGGACGTGCCCTGGACCGAACTTGGAATCACGCTGGCCACCGTCCTCGCCGTCGGCACATTCGCCTCGATGATCCCCGTCTGGAACGCCGTCAGAATCTCCGTACGTGAAGTCCTCGTGACAGCCTAAACCAAGAACCAGGAACCAGGAACTAAGAACCAGAAACTCGCCCCCCGCCCTACTCATACGCACGTTTGTGGCGGTAATAGACTTCCAGTGTCAGCAGAGCGAGTGAAGTCGAATAGACTCGTCCGGCGTCCCATCCTCCAATTGGTGCCCAACTCCCAGCTTTGTGTCCCTCTTTCTCCTGAAGTTCAATCAGCAATTCTCGCATCACTGCGTTCCATTCCTTCCATGGCGTCCCGCCATGATGGTGCAGCACCTGAGTTGCATAATACCAATAGTAAAAATCACCACTAAGTTTTGGCGGATTTGTCATCAAATACCGGACTCCAGCTTCGAGTCCAGATCGTTTTGTGCCTGATGCATAGATTCGGCAGAGCATGCCTTCTGCGGTCATACTTGGACTTCGGCCCTGGCCCGGCATATATCCGTACCCGCCTCCCTTTGGGTCGGACTGGACACTATCCAGATACTGACTCACTTTCGGAAACACCTCTTTGGGGACCCGAAGTCCCCCCTGTTGTGCGCTTTTTAGTGCAATGACCTGCCAGCCCGTTACACTAGTGTCGCCCGCCTGGCCAGCTGAATATCTCCAGCCTCCGGCCTTGTGCTGTGCTCTTGCGATATAGTCCACGGCCCGCTGAGCAGGTATTTTCAGCTCTGGGTCCTTCGTCATTGCATAGGCTTCACACAGTGCCATGGCCCCAATGCCCTGGGAGTAACCTTCACCCTGGCAACTCGCGAAAGTGCCGTCTTTTCCCTGGTCGGCGATCAACCAGTCCAGGCCTTTCTTCACGGTTGATTGATACTTGCCTTTCCTGTGTGTGTATCCGGCACCCAGAAATGGAAGCAAACCGAAGCCGGTTGCTGCGACTTCGTAGCCGGGTCCTGCACGAGCGACTCCTGTTTCGCAGTCACAGTGTTCAGGAAACTGCGTCATCGACCAATGGCCATCCTTGTGCTGGTGCTTTGCCATCCACTTCAGTCCCAGCTCAACGGCAGCTTCACTTCCCTCACTTCCCCCGTCTGATGCAACAAGCTGCTTTCGTGATGCTTCATCGCGTCCCGAGAACATTCCGGGGGGTCGAGCGGCGGCCGGTTTCCTTTCAGCTGCCACGCCTGACCGGTCCTTTTCAAGGTTCTCGAGGGGTGCGACCATGAAGGACTTCCGTTCCGCCTCGTTCTTCGCCGTCGTGGTCCCAGCGCCGCTCTCCTGCCCCGCTTCATTCGATGCAGCCTGCTGATCGTGCTGACCGGGTTCTTTCTTCAGACCGTCATCGCCCGCTTCTGAACCGTCTCGGCCGCCAGACGATTCATCTGTTGCGTCTGGGTCTCCGGCGAGATTGACGTCACTGTCTCCGCCCGCATCTTCATCGGATGAACTGCCATCTCCGACCTTATCACCAGCACCGGTCCCCTGACCATTCCCGTTCCCGTCGCCCGTCAGCGAATTCCCTCCTGATCCTGACCGCAGTGAGTACATCAGCAGCAGCATCGCGGCAAACATCAGACAGCACATCACACCGACAATCGTGCCCAGTGCAACACGAAGCCCGAACTGCGTCTTCTGATCGTTTCGATGCTGCAAATCTGCGGTGCAATCGTCGGTCATTATCTGTTCGCCCTGTTCCCGAGACTTCCCTACTGCACTCGAATGCGTTCCGTCTGATTCCCGATCTGAACCTTGCCGTCGTCCGGGAACGGAACAAGGTGATATTCAAATCCTGCACGAATGATCGCATTTTTCAGCGGCTCGAAAGTCGCGAACGAATCCCGGAACACGTAGACCGACAGAAAGTGCTTCTCCTTGTCGAAGGTGGAAAGCCGCTCTCCGATCTCATCGGCGTTCGATCCATCTTCGGCAATCGAAAGGCCCGTGTCTTCCACTGGCTCCAGATACCGAACATCGCCTTCCCCGACAACGATTCGTGTCTCAGTATCATTATGGACGAACTTGCCTTCGTCGTCTTTGCGAACATAACAGCAGAGTCGACCATCTTTCAGGAAGAACGGAATCTGAGCTTTCCGTGTTTCATGCTGACGGGGAGTTTGCGAAGTGCGGCTGCGGAGACTGGTTTCGGATTCCAGCTTCTGCTTCGCAAGTCGCAGCCCCTCTTCCGCATCGGCCATCAGCTGAGCAAGTCGCACCAGTTCTTTTGCCGTATCCTCCAGAGCCGCCTGAGACTCGGCCACCTTTGCCAGTTGCTCGGACTTGTCCTTCACAAGATGATCGCTGCTCTCGTCGAGCGATCGGATGGACTCCAGCAGGCCAGGGCTTTCCGAACTCGCAAACCGTCGTTCCAGATCTTCCTTTTGTCGCACGGCCTGTCGAAGTTTTGTCAGCCGCGCATCGGACTGAATCAGCTCGCTTCGCAGTTTTCGGAGTTCACCGCTGGACTCCGCACTGGGCGTCGACGGCCCGGAATCCCGACTGACCTGGTTCGTCAAAATCGACACAAGCATGGCGAGAAACAGAATCCCGCCGAACGTGTTGCAGATCGTGTCCAGCAAGAGATCCAGACTGTCACCCGGGCCAGATTTGCGACTCATGGTGCACCTGCCCCCGTTTTTGGGTCGATGGCCGTCTGATCCGAACGCAGAAGGTCGTAACCAATCTCAAACTGCTGTTGCTGCAACGCCTGTCTGACGATGGAAAAACTGTCGATACTTGCCGGCTTGACGAGCAGAACGAAGTAAATGGAATTGCTGTCCTGTCCCTGAACCCACGTCACAAACTCCTCGGGAGTCTGGAATGTTTCCGGCTGTCGAACCTGTCCCATTTCGGCTGCGAGGATGGACGTCTCATTCAACTCGACCAGCCACGGCGATTTTGCAGCCCCTGCCGGTCGATTGAAGATCACTCGATTGGCCTTCTGCATGGCTTCCAGCTGCTGAGCGATTTCTGCCTGCTGTTTTGTCAGGGCTTCAATTGCTTCAGGCGTCAGGTTCTTCCCCTCAATGCTCTGCTCCTTCTTTCGCGCATCAATTTTGTCCTGCGTCTTTTTGATCCGCTCCTGCTGCAGCGCGAGTTCGTCTGCGGCGGCTTTCAGCTGTTCCAGCTTTCTCTGAAGGGCATCGGCATCGAAACGAATGGTGGTTGTTTCATCCAGAACCTTCTGCAGTCGATCGGCTTCTTCCGTGCTTTGGCCGACAGCCTGCTGCAGCATCTGTTTGACCTGCGACGATTTTTGTTCCTGAGGCGCGGCGTCCGTCTTCGTCAGGTTGTGAACGAGTTCCACGGCCATCATCATCGTGATCAACAGAATGATCCCCGTCACGGACGTAATGATGTCCTGAAACGCGAACAGCGTGAACGGTGCTGAGTGTCCTTTGCGTCTGCCCATAAGATGCTCTGTCAGGGAAAGGTGAACTCGTGAACCAACTTCTTGTCCTGGCCGTGCCGCACTGTCCCCGTGAAGCTCCGCGACTTTCCTTTGACCTTGATTGTCACCTGAAACTTCGTGGGGTCCGCGCCTCCATATTTCGCAAAATGGTGCACATAGACGCGAAACTTTCCGTTCGGTGATGCACCGACCGGCCAGTACACATTTTCGACCGGCTCCTGCGATGTCGGACCGCCGGCATTCATGTCCACATCCAGTTCACCGCGACACGATGACGTGCGATTGTTGTACCAGATGATTTCCCGTCCAGGCGTTTGCACATGAAGGTCCAGGTCATTGCCGTTGTTCCATGCCAGCGAAATCTGCACGTCACCCGATTTGGCACCGGCCTGCTTTAATCGATCTTCGAGATCTGAAAACCCGTCGCCTCCGCCAGCACCTGGCTCCTCCTGAGCTGCTGGTTGCTCGGCTGGTTCCTCCGCTGGCGGTGGCGTCAGATCCTGAACGACAAACTCATTCAACCGCTTCTCAGCCAAGTCCACGGAAACCGGTTCCTTCGCAGTGGCCGTTTCCAGACGCTGCTGCGGCTTCTGAGGCCCGGAATTATTCCTGACTTCCCTGATCTCCTCCGTATCGGCTGACGATCCCTTTCCGGCAGGATTATCCGACGGACCACTGCCAGGCCCAACCGCAGCAGCTTCACCGCGCCCCCCTTCTCCGGATGCTCCGTTGCCCGAACCGCCGCCGTTCGCACCGCCATCTCCGGGCCTGAGGGAAACCAGGAGAACGATCAGTCCTGCCAGCAGAGCAATCGTGGCCAGCTGGATTCCCATCGCAACCAACGTCGGCGCG
Source organism: Planctomycetaceae bacterium (assembly GCA_046349695.1). Taxonomy (GTDB): domain Bacteria; phylum Planctomycetota; class Planctomycetia; order Planctomycetales; family Planctomycetaceae; genus SXXK01. Next base: position 27,104 of record JAXMBV010000053.1, read on the forward strand.
AAGAACTCCTTCTTCTGAGCCGAAACTCCATCCGCTGAACTCTGTTTCACGTTCGATTCCTGACGCGCAGAGTCATCCGTCGGCGGATCTGCCGGCTGCGATGGATCGAAAGAAGTCTGCTTCAGCGTGGACATTGCTGTCATTCATCATCACGTTCGTAAACCATGATCCGAAGTTTGTTCACGACATTGCGAGTACAGTATTCGGTGCACTCATCCAGAAACTCCTCTTCGCTCTTCTTCAGGAAAGCCAGCCACAGCTGAATCATCAGAGCCGCCACCAGTGCCTCCAGAGTCGTCACGAATGCTTCTGACAGTCCAGCGGTCACATTTTGCAGAGACGCTTTGATCGCCTCCATTTCGCCAGCCCCCTGGAGAACTCCACCAAATTCGCCGATCGCTTCGGACAGTCCAAGAACCGTTCCAATGAACCCGAGAACCGGAATGGCCCAGACAAAACTGTTCAGCACGGAGTAGCTGGTTTCCATCGACGACTCATCGTGGCTTCCCTGAGCGCGAAGAATGTCTTCCACATCGCCGACGCGGCCAAGGTTTCGAAGATTTGACAGCGCAATCTGGATCCGATTGAACAGGACAAAGTGGCGTGGATCGTCGACCATGCGATGAATATTGTTCATGACCACATCAACAGTCTTTGCCGCCAGAACAAAACCTGGACTCGACGGCACTACTCGATATTCCTCCTGAAAGCATCGTCGCTGCAGCGCCAACTTTCTCGATTTGATCAGCAGTGCAAAACTCGCCCAGGCAGAAAGGAAGACAATGGCGTACGGCGTCGGCCCCTGTTCCAGGAACATGACCGAAAAGCTGTGCTTCGGAAATGCGATGAGTGGAAGGTAGAACAGCACTGTCAGCAGAAGTGCGATAATCGACGACCGGAACATATTCACGCGAGTAAACCGGCCACCGCCGCCATACAGGCGCTGTTCGACGTCCATGCGGTTCCAGCACAGGGGAGGCAACGTCTCAGGTGTTGTCATGGAGATATTCCAGCAAAAGTCAGGCGACAGCACTGATCAGCAGGACGACAGTAAACAGCAGACACAGAATCAAAATCGTATAGCCACAACTGAGTCCGACCACAATCAGATTGCGTTCCATGGCTGTTCCAGGCATTTGATGAAACCGTATGATCGCAAGATGTCCCATTATGACGGCAGCGACGCCCAGCAGCAGGTTAATCCCAAGCATCGCAATCAGACCGATATTGTCTGACGGGACAAAGGAGCCAACTCGCAGTCGCAGCACAACCATGGCCGTGCTCACAAGGAGCAGAAGGAAGCCGATGGGCCCCGCCACGAGTGCCAGAACCGTCTGCACGGCGATCGGTCTTCCGGCAGGAGCATGGTCCATCTCATTCGACCAATCCGATTTCTCAGAGCGCTTTCGCACCGAGTCCGATGAATCCTGCGACTCATCGACTTCGGCAGACATCGATTCCACGCCTCGCTGTTTTCGTTCCAGCGCTTGTGGTCGGTTCGCCTCAGGAAACAACTCGGGGCGAGCGGACGCGGACGTCCACGACTTCTTGTCTGTGGAGACTTCATGAGCCTTGCTGAAGCCGCCTCGACCTGCAAGTTCACGCAGGTCCTCCAGTGAATACGGGCCTCGAACGGTCTGCCCAAGACGTATATAGAGTGGATCAGACAAGACTCAACCGTGCCTTTCGGAATCAACCTTCCAGACGCTTCTCATACACGACTTTGAACCGCCTTTACTCATTCCCTGTAAAGATAGACAGGGCGTCCCTCCACAAGAAACGCTGAGGTATCAGTGATCAGCGGTTTTCCCTTTTGCATCATGCCGATCGGATAAAGGCGAGGGGCTTCTTCGCCTGGTTTGGCAAAGATAAACAATCGACCGTTCAGGTCATCCGTCGGTGGCCTGTCGCACAAACAGATCCATCCGGCGGCCTCACGATTCAGCCATCCGACCCATTGATATTCGCCGCCAATTGTGATCCTGCTGATCTTTTCCCGATGGGCTGCTATGTCCTCCGGCAGGCTCGCCGGATTCTGAACCGATTTCAGCAACTCCGTGGCTCGCGCTGCTATTCGGATGGTCTCTTCATGGTCGGGATCAAAAGGGTTAACATCGCGTAACTGCTCGCTGTTGAGTTGTTCAAGCGTTTTCTGGTACCTCTGACTGATCACGGGACTACCCATGGCTGCCGTTTTCAGAACAGTCCGCAGGAGGAACAGGTGAAAGATCGGATGCTGACGCTGTCCGTTGTAGACCCGAATCAACATATCCGCCATCGTGCGTTCCCAATCCAGCTCATGTATCCGGCTGAGATCCTGTGTGATCTCGCGAACCAGCACCGACTCCGGCGCCGCCCAGTTCGGTTTCCCTGAACTGTTTCGAATGTCCACCTCGGCCAGAGTTAAATTCACGGATTTCTCCTGACGCTCGCGAACGACAGCAGTCGAGTCCGTCAAAGGAAAGAGCCGGACTCTGGGAGGTGCGTCAAGAATCTCCGGTTCCTTGTTCGTATAGCGGCGCTTTCCATCGACTGTCAGAACCAGGAACAGATCATTGAGATTCGCCATCTCCAGCTGGTCAATCATTCCGGCTTCGATGGGTGCGCCGGACTCGTCAACTCGCTGTCCGATGAATCGCAGATAATCACAAATCGCCTTCAGATCATCGCGCCGTGGAAACTCCGGATTGGCCATCAAAAAGGCATCCGCTTCCGCCACGTACTTTCGAGCTTCCACCGGTGTGAGCTTCGTACAGTCCTTCGAATGTTCCCCCACAAACGTGTTCAAAGTCTCCATTCGCGGCCACAGATCCGCTTCGGTCTTCAGCAGATTGTCAAATCGCAACGACCGCGGGTGCTTCGGAAACTGCTTCACATATGCGTCCATCGCAGTTCGATAATTCGCCAGTGAACCCACACTGTCCGTGATACGCACCAGCAGATGACTGTGCATGGCCTGATCATTCAACTCGGTGATTCGAGCATCCAGGCGAGCCACCAGGTCCTTTGGACCGCTGGAACCTGCGATGAGTTCCTGACTGACGTCTTCAGCTTTTGAGAGGTCTCGAAATCGCTGTCGAAAGTCTTCGAGAACCTTTCTGTCAGTCAAACCACTTGTCTCAACAGAATGGTACTCCTCCACAGCTTTCTGAAAGTTCGAGGTGAAGGTCTCGTCGACAAGTTTCTGGATCTGCTGATGCTTCTTCTCAATCTCAGTTCCCAGGCGTTCAAGTTCCTCGGACTCAGTGGCTCTTTGCGCGGTCAATGCATCCAGCTGCGATCTCAGGACTGTCGTGTCTGTCAGGCGACTTGCCGATGCCAGCCCCGACTCGATCGCCTGACAGCCAGCCCGAAACACTTCCTGTCTGGCGTCTTCATCCTGCCGCGCACGCTCGACGACAACCAGCATCGCCTGAATCTGCGGCACTTGCAGCATCTCCGGCTGTTCTTTTTGCAGCGTCTCCGCATAGGCCTCGGCGGCATCCACATCATTTCGGTCCAGCAGTGCCGTCAGAGAGGACATGTGCCCGGCAATTGTTTCATTCACGGCGCGTTCGCGAAGGACGAACATCGCCAGAGCCGCAGCACCGATCACCATCAGACATGCGACAATCAGACGACGCACATACTTCCTGTGCGATTCAATATTCAATTCATCGTACCATGAGTCCAATCGGCGTCTCAGGGGTTCCGGGATTCCCTGCTCAAATCCGTCCACCGCATGTTCAATCGGCAGCAGAACCTCCTTCGACTTTCGCTTGTCCAGCCCGTCGCTCAGCTGAGCAAGGAGCTGTTCGTACTTCGACTTCTTTGCGTCTTCATCATCACTTTCCTGCAGCCACTTGAACACCGCCTGTGTTTCCAGCATCAGCGGATCATCCATGCCCAGCAGCGCGTGAGTCTGGCAGTTGTTCCATTCCTCACGAATCCTTCTTCCGCCGGCGATATCGTTCGCCGACCACATGTTCTGGAGTAACGATGCCAGTTCTCCCATGCGAACCTTCGCGCGGCGGGCATTCTCCTGCCGAAGCGCACGGACGGCGTTCTTGATCAGCGCCGGGTCCGGTGCTTTCAGCCAGTCTTTACTGCTGAGTTCTGCACACAGCAGTGTCAATCGGCCGTGATCATGCTGCTGGATCGCTCCCGGCAATTCTGTTCGAATCGTCTTCAGCCGTTCCGTTTCGAAAAGCTCTACCTGCCGGGCCGCGACCTCTTTTGCCGTGGCTTCTTCCATTTTGTGGATTCGTCGCATCACGCCAAGTCGCACGGATAACGGACTGTTCGCGAGAGCATGTCGACGATTCAGACGGTACAGCGGCTCCAGACGGCGGGCCGGGGCATAGCAGGCATTGATCTGTCTCGATGCGTAATGATCAATCGCCGGGGGCGCCGGGATCCCAAACTGATCCAGATACTCCACCCAGACCGGCTGTTCCGGAAAATCCAGAATCGACACGATCTCAAGCAGACTGCCTTCATCAGCTCTGGAGATCGCATCGAGCTTCAGTCCTTTTTCCACAAGCTCGAGGCAGGTGGTCAGCAGGGAGTTGACCTGCTGTATGGCAGCGGTGTACTTCTTCGCAAGTCGCTGCAGGTCAGCTTCAGAGGGATCGTTGCGTGATTCGAGCAATGCACGAACTTCCGCAATGATTTCCTGAACGTCTTCTTTGCGAATTATGGCCATGACAGTGATCTTTGTGGCGAACGATATTTGGCGTGGTTCATGCTGAGTATCCGAAAGATGCAGCGGATGCCTCCCTGACCTCACGGTGGATCCAAGGCCGCTTTAGCCTCCACGCTGGTCGAAATCACCAGGTTGCTGGCCCCTCTCTCGAGTGGCCGAACCAGCTGAAATTCGAGGCGTCCGTTCTTTTCAACGTTTTGACACAGCTCCGTCAGCTTTTTCATTGCTGCATGCGCTTTGGAGAACGTCTCCTGTATCTCGCCAGCAACCGCCATTTCATCTTCCAGCTCGCTGCATCTCTGATTGAGTTGATCTTCTTTGTCAGACAAATCCTGCCGGAAAGCCTGGTTCAGCATGTCCCTGACGTTGTCCAGCTGCTTTGTCGTCTTCTCAAGATCCTTGTCGATGTCTTCCGCTTCCTTCTTCCACCGCTCAGCGATGGAGTTCATTTCCCTGGTAAGCTTCTCGAGGTCGCTGCGTTTGAGAGGCTGTTCGACATACGTGATATCACTGCTGCCTTTGCTTGCGGGGAGCTTTGGAATGGTCGTGAACCACGATGACTGCACTTTCAGCTGACCGTGATCCTGTCGAAGTGCCAGCTGAATTCGCAGCAGCACCTGGCCATAATCGGCGTCGGACATTTGAATCTCAGCGGTCTCGGAAGTCATCAGTTCACTTCCGGCCTGCTCATTCTCCGGCCAGTCATGCAATGAGAAATCCAGGCGCACCGACTCCGGGGGCGGCAACTGAATTCCGGGTGGCACAAATGGGGCGCTCTCGGAGGCCTTTGCATCGAGACTCACTCTTAATGCCGCAGCACGAACTGGAGCCCAGAGGCTGCACACTTCGTTGTCGTCTTCCGCTGAGATCTTCAGCCGACAAAACGGAAGCTTGCCCTTATCGGCATCCTTGTGCCAGCGAAAAATGAGCTGCTGCCCCTGGAGCTGAAATTCCCCCACCGGCTGAACTCGATCAAAGCCCAGCGCGGCAACCTGCCTCACACTCCACCGACAGGTCTTCTCGTCGGCCAGCTTTTCCAGTTCCATCGTCAACTTTGGAAACTCCGTGTCCAGGAGTGTCAACTGGACATTCTTCGGATCGCCTGTTTTGATTCTGCACAGAGTCACTTCCTCCGCGACCCCTTCCCCTGCAATCTTCAAAACGCGCGAACGTGCGCGGATATCATCAAGAGGCTTTGCCGTTGCCGCATCGTCGCTCGGTGTCGTTGCCTCAACTTCCTTCGAATCGGCAGCCACCGGAGCACCATCGTCTGCTGGCGCGCTTTCTCCGGCATTCGGATTAGCCATCGCAGGGACCTCAGACTTTACGACATCCCTTTCTGCACTGTTCGAATCGTCAGCCGTTGCCAGCGCCTCTTTTGGCTTTGGTAAGTCGTTTGCTGCGTCCTTCGTCGTACTTTCTCCGGAAGCAAGCTGTGACTGGTTATCCGCAGATGCTGGCGATATTTCGGGAGACGGAGTCGGAGGAATTGGGGCTTCCGGTTCAACCTGGTTGTCGGCCATTTCCGTTGTCGCACGTCCGGATCCCGGCGCGGACCCGATGACCGTGATCGCCATCACCAATCCGACGCACGCCATTTGCAGCAGCACTCCGACGCCGATCGGCGTGAAGAAACTGGCGGGTGGTGTTTTAGGGAGCACTGATTTCATGGGCTTTGTTCGGGAAAGTACCTTCCGCAGGACATCGTGTTCGGGATGACCATTCACCCCAAGTCCACTCATCACATCATTCTGTTGTTAAGAGTTCAATTCCCTGCTCGCCAGCGTCCGGGATCATAAGCCGCAGTTTGAGCCGCAACTGACCGTTCATCGAAATGTCATCCACAAGCTTCTCCAGATCGTCAGCCAGCTTTCGCGCGGCCTTCCAGCGGGATTCGTACGCATCGACGTTCCTGCCGTGCGATTCAAGGTTCTTTTCTAACTCCTCAATCTTGTCTTTCAGCTCGGAATCCCTGATTTCCCCGTTACTTTTGCGTGGAGCACGTTTCGTTTCATTATCCAGCGCCAGGCGCTCAGCCTCCAGCTTCCTGCGTTCCTTCTGGATCTCCTCACGACCCTGGTCGAGTTCTTCGTTTGTGATTTTCAACAGTCCGGGGGTCAGCGGAACAAACACAATTTCCGGCTCTTCATCACTGTTCAACATTCCCAGCTTCAGCTTCATCTCAATCTGAACTCTCTCTTCGACTTCTGAAAGAGTCACCTGAAGTTCAGCGGTCGCACGGTAGGTGCCCTTGTCTTTGCTCTCAATTCGAAACTGCACCTGATCCCCGACGTGCAGAAATGGGGGACCGGTCCGCGATACATCTCCGGACTGACAACTGAACTCACACTGAGACAACTCAACGGCCTGAGTGTTAGGCAATTGATTCTTATTCAATAACGTTTCAGTTGTGACCGTTTCACGAACATTGAGTCGCACAGGCCGTATTCGGACCACATCACGCAGCGTGCATTTTTCCTGTTCAACACCCAGAGAAGGATCACCGGCTTTCATCTCCAGCAGACAATTGATGATCTCAAAGTTCTCATTGCCTTTGCTCCAGCGGAACGACAGATTCAGATTCCTGTCCAGACGGAATGTTCCGACAACATGCGGCTTGCTCTCCAGGTCGACTCCGGTCGTCGATTTTCGCAGCACGTCCCATTCCCTCGCGGAGTCCTCTTTTTTGTCTCTTGCCTCAATAAAGAAACCCATGCCTGGCTTGAGGACCGATGCTCCTCCGATAATGCGTGTCAGCTCGAAATGCTCCGGCGACTTCACATGAATCTTCGTGAGCACAGCGGGACCATCAGGGCCGGAAGTCAAACCTGACGCGGGCAGTTTCAACTCCAGCCGATTGTGGAGATTACGAACTTCCTGCAAAGGACGCAGTGCAGGATCGGTCGTCGTTCTGGTGACTTCTTCCGGGACCGGCTTCTCCCGGTTCTTCGGTTCGGAGTCATCACTCCGGCTCGGTTCCGGGACAACGACCGCGACAGAACCTTGCTGCTCCGCCTCCGCATTCCTCTCTCGTTCTGCCTTCTTCACTCGCTCCCGCTGTTCCTGCTCTCGCTTCCTCTTCTCCTCACTGGCTTCGCGTTTCTTTGACTCGAGGTCCGACGATTTCACGATCTCCTGAAACTCTTGAGGACTTCCGCCGCGAAGGGCATCGCGAATCAACAGGACCGCCAGGCCAGAAATCAGCAACAGAATCACCAGGAGACTTGCAGGCCGCAGCAGCAATGGCGTTGACGAAGGAGATGATCGACCTCGACGAGGCTCACGCGTTCTTTCCCTGATCAGAACGGGGAAGCCAGCCGTTTGAAGACTCTGCACCGGTGCGACCGGATGATCGACGACTTCAGCCGAATCCAGTTCGACACGATCCCGATCCTCCGACTGGTCCGACAGTGGCGGCAGGTGTTCCTTTCGACGTCTGGCCGTCGATGACGCAGCCCGATCGCTGTCCCATGGTCGAGCACCACTGGAGGTCAGCGGCGTCAGAGAATTTTCCGGAGCTGGTGTTCCTGCCGCCGCGATTCCGGGGATATCAATGACTTTGCTGCGAGGGTCCAGGCGTGCTCGTTTTGCCGCATCCGTACCGTCGAGAACAAACTGCCACTGACAGTGGATGCTGACCGGCAGATTGCCCGCGAAGAAGGTGCTGTACGTGACCTCCCATCGGCTCTCCGGAGGAAGAAGCGATAAAGCCTCGTGAACCAGTTCAAGAGTCCACGTCTCACGCTCTCGACCGATGTCGCGAGGAAGGATCACCTGCACCGTAGTTCCTGGTTCGTTCGCAGAGGCGGCAAGAACCGCGGCCCAGCCGGCATCTTTTGTCGCGAACTTCCAGCAACGACATTCACCCGACCTGGGCTGATTCGCAACTGGCAAACAAATTTGCTTCGCATCCGGCAGCACACTCGGCACTTCCTCACTGCGCCATTCTCTGACCCACGGAATCGCCAGAGACTCAGAAGCAGGGCCCTCCGAATGATCTTTCTCCAGCTGACTGTCATCCACCGCAATGATGTGAGCCAGCTTGTTGGATCGATTGGTATGGTCGAGCGGAGCGTTTGAAACGCGAGCCAGAATATGAAACCGCTGGTCTCCGAGCCGGGCGATGTAGTGAGCAAAGTTGACCGGGTTCAGCGACGCCTGCGGACCGTAGGCGTCGAACACATGACTGTAACTCGTCAAACGCTCCAGAAGCTGCGCGAGATTTCCTGGCATGCCTCGCGTACTTCGCACCGTACAGAATCCGGTGCTGCCGGTTCGCAGTCCTTGACGGGCGGAAGTGAAGACAATTTCCTGAGTCAAATGGCTCGCTCCTCTCGGTAAACACTTCCGACAGGTGCAGGCGTTGACATCCCCGAGGCAGGAATCAGGGACACGCCACGAGCTTTCGCGCCGGCTCGATGCAGCGCATACAGAAACGGCAGTTCCACCCAGCGTGGTGCAATCTGGCTGGGATCAAATCGAAGATCCGGACGACCATTGGCGTCCGTTCCAGCAACCACAGGACTGCGCCCGGTCGCCGTCACCGGGATAAACACAACTTCTCTCGCAAACCCTCGCGCGGCCGTGACGATGGAAGATCCATAACGCTGCAGGAGTTGTTCGATGACGTCAGAAACCTGCTGCAGCACGTCGAGCCGAAGAGAAGCGGCGCCGCTGGAATCCTGCTGAATCACTTCATCCAGAACATTAACGGACTTTTCGAGCAGATAGCGCCAGACATCAAACTTCTGAACAATCACAATCAGTGGCCGATCAAACTTCTCTGCGGCCGGCATGTTCGTCAGCTGCTTGATTCGCGCGGCGGCCTCAGACAAAACGTCTGCCTGAGGATATGTGTTCATCCCCGACTCGAGCTGTGGATCAAGACTTCCCTGAACGCTGGAACGGCAAGCCCGTCGGAATGCGGATTCCTGCGTCGGGTCGTAGACAAAAAGAAGCGCCTCGGATCTGGCCATGTGGTCAATCACCGGAGTCAGCGCCGTCACGGCTCCCGGAAGAAAGTGCTCACCCGCGTTGTCGTAGAGACACACCATTCGGGACGATTCGCGGCAGCGAGCATGCAGGTGATGAGTTTCGTCGGGCTGGACCGAATACAAATAGGGTCGCGGCAGCTGCAGATCCTGATCACCGACCCGCGACTGGAAGTATCCATTTCCTGCCACATCGGTCTTTTCAAGTTTGACGAGACTGCTGCGATCATCGTAATCAAACAGCGTCTTCACATACTCAGTGATCGTCTGATTGCCTCGCGGCGCCGCGTTTTCAAATCGCAGGCGGAAGCTCTGACTGAGCAATGAGCCAACCGTATGAATCATTGTTGCAAGATAAAACGACTTGCCTGACGACGGTGCTCCCAGGATCGAAAGAAACAGAGGCTCCATTTCGAGAAGCCCGCGGTTGACAATCGCATGACATCGCGGGCAGGCCAGTTCGTAGCAGGGTTCGCCCTTCTCGTCCAGAGCCCGTGCGTCCACAGTAAATAGTGTGGGAAGGAATCGACGATACTCCGCTGCGCCAGCCCGGGAATCGCCGATGAGGCTCGCGTGAGACGCAACCCACAGAATCTCCTCCGGAGCAAACCTGTTCCAGCAGGTCGGACAGGTGACCAGAGGCAGAAGAGGAATCGTTCTTTCAGATTCGGCCATGAAACTGCATCATCCTTCCTGCACAGCCCACTGGTGATACGCAGCAGGCCGTTGCTGAATCACAGTTCAATCGCTGACATCAGAAGTCTGGAAGCCTTTTCTTTGAACTTTGCCGAAGACGCACGCCGGATTCAATCGCGATCACCCGAAAACGCAAGTCTCCGCCAGATGCTTGCGCAAGCAGCCGAGCCACTGCTGACGGACAAGTGCATCTTACACAATAAAGTCAATTGCTACACTCACCCTGACGTTCACCTGACAAAAAGTTAATCATTTCTGTTACCCTACTGAAACGTTGCGTGTGACGGGCTCTCCGCCAGCAATCTGAATTTCTCATCACCAGTGTAGAACGGCTGTCCTCAGCCGTTCCCGACTCTTCCAGTGTTCGTGGAGCGATTGAGGACAATCGCTTTACAATGGCGCCCACACAGCGAACCCACAGTGTAAAACGGCTGTCCTCAGCCGTTCCCCGACTCTCCCAGTGTTCGTGGAGCGATTGAGGACAATCGCTTTACAATGGTACCCACACAGCGAGCCCACAGTGTAGAACGGCTGTCCTCAGCCGTTCCCCGACTCTC
>JAXMBV010000054.1:0-31604 GCA_046349695.1 Planctomycetaceae bacterium
GGCTGCCCTCGAGGGGCTGTTCAATACCATAGGGCAATTCGCTGAGACGGACGAGAACGGCACACGGTGGCCACTAAAGGCCGTTCCTGATGTTCGTGATGAAACTGTCGCTCGATTCGTTGCAGCAAGATATCGATCGACCTTTCGGTCCCTTCGACCACTTTTGGAAGATGAGTTTATTCCGTCGGACCGGCAGGCCACCGACGAAGATGAGCCGGTCGATGCCATTTCTGCTGTTCTTACGAAGGATGAACTGGATCGTCAGTGTCAGGCATTTGCGTTAATGCTCATTGAAGAGTGGATTCGCAATGCTGGCAGTGTCAGGCTTCTTCGCGTTGGACTCGATCTGTTCCCTGATCCTTCGATATTGGAATCCGTTCTTGGCTTGCTGAAGCCCATCATCAGTTCGCCGTCAAATGAACGCGAAATACGATCGACTGCGGAATACTGTCTTTCCGAGCTCTTTCGCGCAGCGGCAATTGAGACTGGGCTGGTTCCAGATCGTGAGCTCCTCCCGACATCGGTTGACCTTGAACAGTATCGTGATGTCCTGCGTGACTATGCCCGCGAATTGATGCGAAGCCACTGGAAATCACTGTCGTGGCAATGTCAACAACAGATCCTGTTGTTTCTTGCTTCATCGTCCGCAGTCGGATTGGAGCTTGAGTCAGCACGCGAAGTTCAGGAAACGGTCGAGTATGGTGACTTTCTGGCTTTTCTTCAGGGACAAGCAGAAAGCCGTACCGATCGCTGGGCGACACATGCAGTGCTCGCTCGGCAGTCTTTCCTTGATGCAGATGCGGCGGCTGGACTAATTGTACCTCAGCTTTCAAAACAACGCATTGCTGCGCTGGCCGAACTCGCACCTTCGTTTGCTGAAGAGCTTCTCATCGCGAACAACCGACTGCGACGGATGGCCGACAAGTCTGTCCTGGATCTTCTGAGTCTGCCACGGAAAACACTATCCTCGACATCAAGTGGTATTGTTGTACCTTTGGTGGATGAAGCACGTCGCTGGAATTGTCGCCTACGAAATGAACTTAGCCTCTTGATGTTTGCGATTCAGTGGCTTGAGCATAAAGAGGAAACCGGCGATTCAATGACACCATCGGCCATCAGCGTCAACGTCGGTGCTGACGTAAACGACATCACATTCGGAGATTCAGCTCAGAACCCGCTGTTTGACGCCCCTGACTTCTGCGAATTGAGAGACAAGTGGCGATTTGAGCTTGGATTCCTGTTGCGTTTCGTAATCACCGGGCAGTCTGATCCGACGGAGAATCTGAAGCATCCAGCGTGGCGAGAAAATGAAGATTGTTATCGGCCGCCTGCGTGGCACTGGGCCGTCAGGCGGTATTCGCTTTATAACGGACGTGACAGACTTGGCCCTGAGTGGATTCCAATTTCAACTTGGATGGAATCGTTCCTGACAGCTCTGCTGTATTGGCCGGGAGCCTTGCAGTCGACTAAACCTTTTCAGGAATTGGGCAGCATTTCGAAAGCAATCAGACTTTGCCAGAAGAGAATCAAGCAGCTCGAATCTATGCGAGGGGAGGCGACAAATCTGTTAATGCTCTCCGTTACTCCGCGTTCTCGATTGAAGAAGGAATCGCAAGAGAAGAAGCCGCTTCGAGTCTGTGTGGCTCAGCTTGCGGTGCCGGAATTTCGCGATGGTCGCGCGACCAATGCATTCAGCCCACATGACCCTGAGTGCAACGCTCCGGCTACTCGTCTTCAATATCGGCAGCATCTCACAGCCATGCTCGCTGGCATCGATCAAATGCTTCGTGTCCGATCCACGCATCGACCAGGAACAGGGCTCGATTTTCTTCTTCTACCCGAACTTGCAGTTCACCCGGATGATCTGCGAACGCGGCTCTTGCCATTTGTTCGGAAGCACCGTTGCTGGGTCTTTGTAGGCCTGACCTACCATCGTTGCCATTTCGAAGGTCCATTGGTTAACTCTGGGTTGTGGATTGTTCCGGAAAGCAGCCCTTCGGGCGGCATACTGCACAAATTCTATGAGCAGGGGAAGCAGCATCTGGCTCCCGAGGAACGATCGGCTTTCGCAGGGATTGTTGCGGGACATCGACCATGCCAGTGGCTACTAAAGTGGAGGTGGTCCGCCAACAAAGCAGATCGCCCATTGAAGCTATCTGGTTCAATCTGCTACGACGCAACAGACTTGGCCCTTGCTGCTGATCTCAAGAGTCGCTCGGACATTTACGCGATTTCTGCACTGAACCGTGACGTCGGCACATTTGATCGGATGACCGAGGCGTTGCACTACCACATGTATCAGATGGTCATTCTAGCCAATCATGCACACTTCGGCGGAAGTAACGCGTATGTCCCGTACCGGGAACCGTATCAGAAACAGCTTTTCCATCTGCACGGACAGGATGAAGCAATTGTTGCGTTTTTCGACGTTGCGGATCCTGAGCAGCTGATCAATCGTGGAAATTCCGCATCAGAGACCAAAACGTCCAAAATCTGGAAGACTCCTCCAGCAGACTGGTCGCTCTGATCGCAGCTCGGCGTCCAGGTCCGTTTCCGGATGTGGCGTTTTCTTATGGTGTTTTGATGATCAACGCATTCCCGTCGGTGAATCGCTCGACCAGATGAACATTTTGAAGGCCATCCCACGTTGACGGTGGCACATGTTCAAAAACGATGAGCTGCGACTCTTCTTTGTATAGAGCCGCCATCCTTTCTATGAAAGCGTTCATGACTTCGAAGGCTCTCTGCATCTTTTCCTCGTCACTGTTATCCAGTTTCGCTTTTTTGCTTTTTCCGTCCCCCCAGTATGGTCGGCTCGGCTGATCAATGAACAAGATTGGTGGAACGAACGGCGATTGTTGAATCTTGAACGATTCCTGCAGGGCGAGAAACAGAAAGAGATGAAGAAACATATGATTGGAACTGCTCCCGACATTCTCGGTAAACGAAGTTCTCGGCTTTCTCAATTGCAGTGTCTTCGACTTGTAATCGAACACGGGCAAATAGTTCTGGTAATTGCCAAGTGCCGACCCCGCTAAGTTCATGTATTCCAGAATGATCTCCTCGAGAAGCTTCAGAAACATTTCTCTTTCTGTGAGGTTGTCCGCAACTGCCGCCCCTTCCAACTGCGTCTCCAACTCGGCAATCCGCTCGTTAATGCGAGATAGATCGCCTTTCCCTTCTTCCATCCCGTAAATCTCGAGCTTCGCTCGCAGTTCACCAACAAACAGCAGCTTCTCTGTTTCGTTCCCCAGGGCATCAGCGTCGGCAGGCAGCAGTTCGAGCTCTTCGCGGAGCTTGTCAATCTGTCCTTGATACCCTGCAATGAGGTCGCCGATGTTTGTGTCAATTGGGACTCGTGTACTGACATCCTTCTTGATTCTCCCAAGGTCAACTTCCATTACTTTCAGCAAGTCGTCAAAAATGGAAGTTTGAACCAACTCGTTCAGACTACTTCTCAGGAACTCTACTGGGCGGAGGCTATCTTCAACCGAAGCCAGCATCTTTCGGTATTCATCATACTCTTTCCTGAGAAGGCGGAGGTTTCTCACGACTCGATAGCGGAGAGCGAGATCACTCCGAATCTCACTCGGACGCGACGAGACACCATCGGTAAAGCCGATTCTGGGCGGTTGCGTTGCCAGTTGCTGCAATTCGAGAACCGCTTCACTCTCAGGCATATCCGGAGAAAGAAATCCCAACTCCTTTGCACGACGAATCAACGCTACCAGATTGGATTTGAAATCGGGCTCACCTGACGAAAGTCGACTTGCCTGACGTGACAATCGTCGAAGTTCTCCCTCCAGTCGATTCTGTTCATCTCGCGCCAGCAGATTACTGAGTTGCTCAATTCCACAAGCCAGGTCAAAAACTCTGGGCAGCGCTTCGGCGTATCGCGGCTGTTCTTGTTTGTCAAAGAACACAGTACTGCTGGTGATGATGTCTTCAGAGATGGTGTTGAACATAAGAAAATATCGAAGTGATATTCTCGATCCCAGCTTGAGCACCTTTCCACCGAAGGGAATAGTCACGTTTCTGTCGATCCCGAACTCCGGCTCGATGATTGCTTTCAGTGTTGCCTCGTCATACTTCGCTTCCGGTAACTCGGGAATCTCACCCGAAGCCGAAAAGTAGTAGCCGCCTGTGGCCTTTCCCTTCGTTAGCGACGTGCGCGCTATCGTGTACAATTTGTCGTTAATGTGGAAGCGAACTCCGTACCAGGCGACGTTTTCATTAATCGTGTTCTCTGGCAGCTTTGAATGACTGGCAAAGAAGCAGTAGTCAAAGACTTGCAAAATCGCCGTCTTGCCCGTCAGGCTGTCTCCTGTTATGACATTGACGGAATTGTTTTTGAAGGTGAGTTCCCGGGTGCCACCTTTTCGATACCAAAGTACCATGTTCTCAAGCCAGAATTTCATAGTTGAATCCGTAGGGCTGAGTAAAGATCCGCATCGCTGCTCTGAAACAGTGAAGCCAACCGCGGCGCAGCCTTCTTGATTTTTTCCGCTCGGCTGCCCATGCGTCGATCAAACGCCACCTCAGTCACGACTTCGACTCCGTCTGCACGAAATTGAGCGACTTCAACATCTACAAGGAACTGAATCGCGTTTATTGAGGCACAGAGGCTATCGTAATACCGTGCGTTGAAATTCGAGAAACAGACAGTCCTCTGAACCAAGAGCTTCTCAATGCTGGAGATCACAGAATTCTGTCGCGAGAGGTGATCCAGTAATGCCTGGTGGGTAATGAACGGGGCAATCAGCAATGCCTTCGGCAATGAAAGCACACTTCCAAACTCCTGCGACGTGAATGCGATGGCAAGACTGAAGATGCCAAAATTGTTGTATAGCTGCCGTGTCATGTCTGCACCGGTGATGAATATCGGGCCTGCCAGTCTTCCACGAACCCAATCTTCGGTTCATCTGAGAGTTTGTAGAATTGCCCATTGCTGAACTGGATGCCTAGAGATTGCTCGCCGATTTCGAGCTTGATCTTTCGGAGAGCGTCGATCACCCGCTGAGCGCGAGCCAATGGTGGTTGATCTTTGTCGCGGTGTAGCTCCCGAAAAGTGTTGCTCCACCACAAAATCGTCTCCCGATCAAAACTCTCGATTTCGAGTCCAGTCAACTCACCCTCCCGCTGCCACCGAAGCAGATTATTTTCCGCCATCCGCTTTAGGATGGTCAGCGCAGTGATTTGTGCAAGGTCGTCGCTCGATACGTCACTGATGTCCATGAGCTGTCGGATGAAGGTCTGGTCTTCAAGACGAAGAGGTAGTGGGAGAATACTCTGGTCGAACCTGAAGAGAGGTGGACCGCGCCAGCTGAAAAAAGCGACGATATCTGCGGTTGAAATCGGCGAAAGAAATGGAGACTTTTCTGCCTGCTCTAACTGTCAAAAAATTGTCTTGACGAATCTGCGAGTCGAGATCTCTGAGGAGCTGTTCAACACCCTCCTCCGGAATGAACTTTTCTCGAATCTCTGTCTTGCATCGCTCTATCAGATCAACCTCTTCCAATAGCAGCGAAATCCTGCCTAGAAATTCCTCCAGAACAGCATTTTGCAGCAACAAGACGTCCCCAATGTAGCCCTTGATGACATCACTCTTGGTCCCGTCACGCAGTAATAGCAGTTGATCTCGACCGTCTTCTGGACATGCGAGGAATTCGAATACTGCTTCGTCAACAGACTGGGACTTGTTGCTCACCAGAACAAAGTCCGTTTTTCGGACAAACTCCAACTGTTTCCCGTTTCCGTCACGGCCTGCTACGGAATCCCGAATCACTTTGCTCCAGTTGGAGAGTGTCTTCCAAAGGTCCTCATCATACTTTGTCAGGTTTTCCGGCGTCCCATCCTTCTTAACCTTCAGTGTATGTTTCAGTTGAAACAGAATTTGGAAATCGTCAGCCAGCTGAGTGTGCACATCGTCAGCCACTTCCAAGCCAACTGTTTGGCCGGTCTTCAACTGCAGTACACGCCAGAGAAAAAACCAGTATTGAAACTCGAACCCAACAACCTTCTTCTCGGCGCTCGTCTTTTCGGCGTGTGTTTTCGGATTGGCCATTGGGATTCCTGCGGGAAAACAACGTTTTTCTGCCCTTCGGAGGTTACCCGATCTGTTATTGCCAACATCGATTTCCAGACGTCAGTCGGCAAAACATGATCAACATTCATTGTGATGATTGTAGTGAACCGAGAGTGAGGGCGGTACCGTACCTACGCCATATCGAGTCAGTTTGACTTTCATCCTATCCGCAGAGTCTGCGCCAGAATCAGGAGCAGAGAGCAAGAAAAGTATGGGCCGCTCGTTGGCAGTCCTGATCATGCCACGGCGTCAAGGTCCGCTCCCGCCTTTGGCGTCCGCTGCTGCTTTCGCTGCGCGAAAGGCTCCGCCTTGACTTGCCGTGTCGTCCACTGACTGGACAACGGCTGGTCCTCAGAAACACTTGTGTCGCATCTGCCGAATGCGACGGAACAAATGGAGCACGTCATGAACAATCAGGATTCCTCCATCAACATAACAAGCACGATCGAATCAACCGAAGACGCACGTCGCGAGCGGCTGGAAGAAATCAACAGCGAACCGGGAACACGTCGAGCACTGGAAGCGAAGCATGGTCAGGTTTGGGATACTACTGAACTGCAGCGAGATTTCAGCGTCATTGAGTTTCTGGCACCGTTCGTCCACGTTTGTCGTAGAGACAACGGTGCAGAGGGAAGCATGGAGTTTCAGCACAACCCGAGGTTCTACTTCAACTATCGCCGCAATTGACTTTGGTAGTTCTCGCGTCGGAGACACGAGCCACATTGATTCGAGCATGCTGTCACTGCTGACTTGCCATTGGCAATTTCCGCAGTCATGTGATGAGACTATTCGCGATTCACGGGGACGAGAGCCGGTTCATCAGCGTGACTGACCATCGGTGTCCACCGGCGGGCTTCAAACGGACGCACTATCCGCCGTCGCATGGGCAGGACTTCGGTCGGCACAGGGCGATAGCCGGCTTTGCAGCGTGCCTTGTTCACGGCACGCAGGATGTTCAATAGCTGACGACGCACTGGGGCATAGGGTTCATAGGGCAGTTCGTAGAACGCGAGGCTCAGTTTCTCCACGGAACGATGAACGGCCAGTTCCAGAAACCACGCTTTCAATTCGAGGTAACGGTGCCGCTCAATTTCTACGTGAGCATGGGGCTTCAGGTCAGGAGCTCCGCAGCGGGTTCGGCCGCCTGGTCGGTAGCTGATGGAATAACCGCCGATCTTGAGCGGGATATGGCGGATATCGTGAATCGAACCGGACTCGGCATGGAAGAAGGGATGCTCACCGTGAGTGGCCAGAATGACGAACCTGCGTTCGAATCGCAGATACTGCAGGTTGGACTTCCCAAGTTGCTTTCGCCTGGCTCTGGTCGATTCTGACACTCCAATGCCGTATTTCTCAATGAGCTTTCGGTCGACAGTGGCGGGTTCTTTGGATCTCGGGATGTGGCCTGTCACGTAGAACCAGTATCCATGTCTGAGGTAACAGCACGCGATTTGCTGTACGAATCCTTCCAGTGATGTTGCTTCCGCTCGATACTGCATGAGCCTCCAACAAGGGGCGAGGCCCCTTGACCTGATTGCGAGCTACCGCTCGCCTGCATGAACCCGCTTCCGTTGGTCGCTACGTTTAGGACATGAAAACCGCGTGAGCGGATGTGCGAATCGAGGTGCGACCAGCCAAATATGTGGAGTTTGTTTAAGGGCACAAACTCCACGAAAAGCCGTGAACCCTGGCAAAATTGGATGAACGGTGGACGGTTATTCGATCGTTTCCCTGGGAGCCAATACACTCATCAGGGACGCAATCAGATGTCTGTCCTGTTGCTGGGAGCGGCGGTCGAAACTCCATTCAGGAGTTCACCGCCGCCAATCCATACAACCCTTCACCCGAAAAAACCGTTGGCGTCCGTTTCAGCGAGATTACACACGCCGAGCGTCCGCCGTCAGTTCGCCGCCACAGGAGACTGTTCCTTCCGGAACTTTCTCGTGTGACCGCTTACGCCTTGCCAGGGACCGATGGATGCGAAGAAACTCGCACCATCGACATGTCGCTTTGGCACTATCGAATGACAGGCTTTCGGCCCAGGTTTGGCTCCCGGAAGAAGCCACCCTGTGACCGTCGTCTGCTGTCGATTTCAAAATGCCCGTCAGCCCTTTCGTTGTGATTTTGCTCTCCGGCACCACCCGGTGAGCATCAACGGTCGCCCACTGCCTTGCAGGACGACCGCCCGAATTCCCCGTCGACTTCCGTCGCCGGGTTCATCGGCTTCTACTCAGGCCACTCTCCCCTTCTACGGCGTTTGCGGTACGACCGCAGCGGATTCGAGCTACCGCTCGATGCGATAACCCGCTCCCGTTGGTCGCTACCGTTGCTGTCACCTGGATGACCAATCCAGGCACCGGGGACCAGCCCGGCTGCCACAGAAGTTCCTGCGTTAGTCCTGTTCTTTGTTCTGCAGATCACGTCGCTACCCGGTATGACCCGGAGGGACTCATGTTGTGTGCGTTGTTCTTCCGAACAAGCACCGTTTCCGTCGAGAATCCCGGCTTTTCAGCCAGTGGTCTCATCGACGATTTCTGGGGATCGAATGGAGAAGCATCCCCTTACCCATCAGCATGTGTCGTTCGCAGTTCGGCATCGTCTTCTGCAAGACTTACTGGCAAGCCCTTTTCCGAATCGGGCCTTTCATGGTTGAGCTTTTCGCCGTCGAAGGATTTGCCTTCGATCGCCGGATGAGTCACATCCGGTCTCGACTGTCGCCAGTCGAAAGTTCCCCACGCCAGCCAGGTTGAACGGAGTTATTTCATCGGACTCCGAGCCCCCTTGGGCGGGATTACGCTCATGCAACGATGAGCCTCACCCGCTTTGAACCAGGACGGCCGTGCAATGTTCAAAGAGAATTGCACGGGCTGTCCGCATCGCCCCCAATCGACCGCCTTCTGCACAATGCAGCTCAGAACAGTCAGGGACATCGGATAGAATGTCGGGATTACTCTGCTGGCGAAACGTCTGCTCAACGAGGGCAGTACGATCGCAGATAGCAGGATTGCTCCGACAAGCCTCCGTCGATCTGGGCGAGCACCTCTCGATGCACCCAGCTCTACGGGCCGATCACGTGCAAACTGGTAAGGTTTGCCTCTTAGCCGGAATGGTGAGTTCCGGTTTACCGAGTGTGACCGATGCCAAAGCGACATCTTGCGGCTGTCGATTCGTCGCGGGATTGACCGCGAGTTCTCGAACAGCACGTTTGACGAAATAACAGCCGCAGTCAGGACTATCCGATTCCCGACCGCTTCCGATTTAATACCTGAACGGTCAGATTCCTCAACACTCAGTTGACAGCGAGAGTACAGCATTTCTATCGCACAGGCTTGTCGGGAGATGGAATACCGTGTTATGACGTCGGGAATGACGAATGGGTGCCACAATCACACTGGAAGAAGTCAGACTCGCTTCTCAAGGCAGAGGACAGCGAGGTCGAGACGGCTGGTTTTCGTCGACCTTGAAACGGCCGGACAACAACCCTGGCGACCAATCATGCAAATCGGCGCGGTCGCTGTCGAAGGGAATGGCCGGACCATTGCCTCATTTGAAGCGAAGGTGCAGTTCCGCGAAGCGTCTGCCACGAAGCGTTCGCTGTTGAAACGGCACTATGACCGACAGACATGGTCAAAGGAATCTCGACCGTCGTATGAAGTTGCCCTGGCTTTCCGGCAGTTCCTGCTGCAGCATTCGCAGCCCACCGGATGCACATCCTCCGGACAACGAATCTGGCTGGCAAGACTCGTCGCTCACAACGCAGCATTTGATGGTCCGTTCTTAAGACTCTGGTTTGAAAGGTATCAGATGCCGCTGCCCGCCGACTACCGCATCCTCTGTAGTCTGCAGCGAGCCTTGTGGTTCTTTCAGGAGCACCCGGAAATGCCTGCACCGACGGATTTGAAACTTGCCACACTCTGCCGATACTTTGGAATACGGTATCATCCCAATGAAGCGCATGACGCACTGGTGGACGCCAAAGCAACAGCAGAGCTCTATCGAAGATTGTCTTCCCATCGCTGATTCCGTCGACGACGACGTAAGCCTGAATGCCCCATATGCAACCGAAGATCAAGCTGAGACCATTTGGAAGGCGGCACATGAATGATGTGCTGCGGATCGACAAGGAGGGATTTGTAATTCCCTGGAGATCTGGTCGGTATGTTCAGGTGCTGCAAAGACATGAAGTGCGTGGCATTGTGATTGAAATCAACGGGACCATTGCCGGTTTTTGCCTCCTCCGACTTGGTCGACGCAGCTTGCAGATCATTCGATTTTGCATCGCTGTCGAATTCAGGAGGCAGCAAATTGGCTGCCGCTTTTTCAGGCGAATGAGATGGCGAATCAATCAGAGCCAACGCCTGCAGATGCTTGTCGTAAGAGTTCCTGAGTCAAATTTACCAGCTCAGCAGTTCTTTCAAAAATGCGGGCTCATCTGCGTAGCCATTGAACGCCGCACTTGCTCAACAGATCTGTTGCCGGACAACCACTATCGGATGGAGTGGCACAAACAGGAACGCGCAATCGAATAGGTCGTGGACACTGAAAGCGAGTTCCCTGGGGCACGATCTGCTACTAACGAACGTTTCTCGTAGCCCTGAAGATTCGCCGTTCCGGCCTCAGGCGACTGCGATCAAATGCAGCAGACGGTTGAAATCCTGCCACGATGGCTTTCAGCAGCCAGCGTTCAGGGCATCTTATCACGACTCCACCCTGGAGCTGTTCATCCATTGCAAGAATCGCCCGGACAATCACTTCGCTCGGATACTCTGCTTCAAACCGCTGCGCCGCTTCGGTCGAGACCCCTCGGCGCTGCATCGCGGTTATCAGACGGCTTTGAGCCTGCGGCGAGAGGGCAGGGAATGACTTTGGTGCAGCCCGCTCGAACGTGGCCAGCCATCGCCCGGGACAAAGTTTCCGGAAACGCATGGCAGGTTCCATCGGGCTCAGATATCCGGCAGCTTCGAGTTCTTCGGCAGCGGGAATGATGTATCGCTTGCGGACCTTGTCGAGTTCGACACTGCCGCAAACACCGATGTGCTGATATGCCAGCCGAGCGAGGTCAAGGGTCAGGAATCGTTTGTGTGGCAGGTGAAAGTGCTTGTCGAGATACCGATACAGACGGCGAGCGGTCGCCGAGAGGCTGCGAGTCAGTCCGTAGTCAATCCGCTTCAGGTAGCCAGAATCAAAGCTCTGAAACAGTACGCTGCTCCAGCGAAAAACGGCACCGTAATCCTCGCACGTCAGACCCCGCACGGCCGAGGAGCATTTGTCACGCAGATGAAATGAATCGAGGATTCCAAATGCTCCCTGGTCGCGCCACTGCTTCTGTGAATTGTCTCGCCAGAGATTCTGATAGTTCAGTCGCACTCCGGTCAGTCGGTGCAGTCCCAGAGTCAGTCGCGAATAGGCCCAGTCGGACTTTGACCAACCCATCAATTCGAAAAGGCGCGCACGACTGAGAGTTACGTCGGCAGAGGCAAAGCCATTGTAGTCACTCGTGTATTTCATCAGCCCCAGATAGATCTCTTCATCCTTCGCAGTCGGCAGCCCAAATTCGGGATCGCCGGTTACGATGAGCGTTCGCTGGATAACGGTTCCGGATTTTTGATCGGAATCCCGGATGTCGAAGCGCAGCACCGAACGCTTTCCGGCACGTTCGGAGAGCAGTGCAAACGGCAGTTCGCAGAGATTCATCTCATCACGACCTGCATGTGATTCATCACGGCTCGTCTGTCCGGGAAACGCTCGTTCCCTGTTCAGACCTGTTGGATTTTTCATCAACCTGCCTCTGTTGTTCTTTGTACTTACAAGTACCTGGTTGCACGACAAATTCTGTAAGCAATCCCGATACTTGCCCACGAAATCCGGTCTCAGCTGGCGTGAGAATCGGCCTCAGACAGCGTTCCAACCGGTCTCATACGGCGTTGGTTTTCGGCCTCATTCAGCGTGGCCTCCGGTCTCATACAGCGTATCCAGTTTCACCGGGCGAACAGATCTTCTGTGATCTGTGAAATCGTCCATCTGTCCCGCGGTGAGACACAAATGTGATTGACGACCTGTAACATGACGTGGCAGATTTCTGGAAGCGATTTCAACATGTTGCCAGGAATTGCAACATGCAATCGATACCGGGGAAAACTCAATTGTCAGGGCTTCCGGAGCACAATGCCAACAGTCGTTTGCATCATTAATCAGAAAGGTGGGTGTGGTAAGAGCAGCACGTGTTTTCATCTCTCTGGCGCCATGTCTGCACATGGAAAGCGAGTCCTGCTGCTGGACCTCGACCCTCAGGGATCTCTGACTCAGGGGTTCCTCGGATCGATGGCCACCGAGGCCTTTCCGCGACATGCCACTTCGGCTCTGCTGTTCGATGAAACGCTGTGCGAATCTCCGCTGAGTCGTCTTGTCAGGACCACCGAATTTGCGGGAGTGTCGCTCGTTGCCGCCAATCAACATCTGGCACAGTTTAATGCCCCGCTGACGGAAGCAGGCAGTCTGCTGCTGCATAAACTGAGATCGGATCTGCGGTCTCTGCCGGGCTACGACTTTGTCCTCATCGACTGTCCTCCTAATCTCTATCGATGCAGTCTGACAGCGATGATCGCGGCGGATGGAGTCCTGGTGCCAGTGCCGCCGGAGGACTTTGGCACACAGGGCCTGCGTGCCGTATGTCAGTCTGTCAATGCAGCGCGTCGGGCCAACCCGGCTCTTTGTCTGCTGGGCTACGTCGTCACACGACAGGACCGCCGGCTGATCATTCATCGGACCTACGAGAATCGTCTGCGCCGAGTCTACGGTGACGGCATCTTTCATACGGCGATCCCCGAAGCGACGGCGTTCAAGATGTCACTCGCCAGCCGAACACCAGTGGAATTTGATCAACCACAATCTGCTGCCGCGAGGGCCATGCGTGAACTTTCTCGTGAACTGGAGGAACGATCTGTGAAGCGACGTCATTACGCCGGCCTGCGTGAGGGTCTATGAGCAAACTGACGGGAAATCGGCTGGCGAAGATTTCGGCATGTGCGGAGGAATCGATGGGATTACGTGGTCTCGACATCGATCTTGCAGTAAACGCAATGGTCGACACGGCGTTGAAGAAGGAAGCTGGCCGACAGCCGCTCTGGATCTTTGGCAAGGTGGATTTGAACCTGATTGTCCCGGACCCCTCGCAGCCACGTTCAGAGTTTTCCGAAACAGAGATTCGGCAGCTTGCCGGCAGCCTGCAGTCACACGGGCAGCTGCATCCGATTCGAGTCCGCTGGGACAAGATCACGGAACGCTGGGTGATCATCTCCGGAGAACGCCGCTACCGCGCCGCGATGATCGCGGGCTGGAAGCAGATCGATTGCTGCTTCGAAGAATCGGAGTTCATGCCGGCAGGAATCCTCGAGCGACAACTCGTTGAGAATCTGCTGCGGGCAGATCTGCGACCTGTGGAAGAGGCTCGAGCCTTTGAGTTGTTGATGAAATGGAATCACTGGAACGGAAAGCAGCTTGCCG
The DNA here is from genome assembly GCA_046349695.1 of Planctomycetaceae bacterium. Classification (GTDB taxonomy): domain Bacteria; phylum Planctomycetota; class Planctomycetia; order Planctomycetales; family Planctomycetaceae; genus SXXK01. The sequence goes on from JAXMBV010000054.1 coordinate 13,589, forward strand.
CGGCCTTGCATCTGACAGAATCACGGGTCAGTCGAGCGCTGGCTCTGCTCAGCCTGCCGGGGGAGGTACAGCGGAAGATTGATCAGGGTGATCTGGCAAAGTCATCTGCCTATGAACTCACTCGGCTCCCGGACGCCGAGGACCACCACAAGCTTGCAGATCAAACAGTTCGGTCCCAAATCACGCATCGCGGCCTCCGCCGTCTTGTAAACCAGCGCCGCGGCAAACCCACACGATCTGCACGCAGTTTGACGCAAACGTTTTACGCCGAAAACGGACTGCGGATCACCGTCAGTTCAGGAAAACTGAATTCCTACCATGAGATCCTGGCAGCGCTCCAACAAGCGGTGGAGGAAGTGCAGCTGCGAATCGAGAACAATGTACGCCTGCGTTAGCTCGACTCGAACCCGGCACTGGACCAGTCCACGGCAATGCCATGTTCAATGCCAGATTCAACCGCCGCTAATGCTTTACGTCTCAAGGACTTATGAAATCCCGCGGCCCCGGAGTGCAAAACCGGAAGAAGGCTGACGAATCTGCCTCCTTCCGGTTGGTTGTTCCGGTTTGCTGACGCGTCGTACTCGGTCACGCTGTCGGTTCCAATTCCGAACCGGTTTCAATGTGACACTGGTTTCGACATGCGACCAACCGCATCGTCCAGTCCGTGCCAGACCTGTCCGCCGTCTCAACGACGACTGCGGTTCGGTCGACGAATCTCTCCAGACGTCGTTCCGTCGCAGCCACACGCACCATATTGTCGCTGCACTGCTGGTACGATAGTACTCACACCCGAATCCCAGACAGGAACGGGCGCTGCAAGTCCGACGTTCGGCGTCAACGGAACGATTGGATTTTCTGAGGTCTCCACCGGTGAGAACACCAGATCAGACTTGGGTTCCGGTGCCGCGCCTTCGCCGTTGCCCGTGGTACTTTCGTTCGCCGAGTCGTGGCGATTCCTGTCGGTCGTCCCATCAAGCCCGACGTTTTCAGTAATTGGCGCGAGGGGTGGAACTGGAGAACCATCCGCTGGCACGCTTTCCGGCGACTCGATTCTCTGCCGGCGTTCATTGCGAATTCGCCGCACTGCCTCTTCCAGGGTTTCGCCCGTGGCTGGTTCGTTGACAGCCAGTTTTTGAATCCGGCGTAGTTCACTCTCGGCATACGAAAAGTCGGCGGTCGCCTTTTGCACTGTCGCAGCAATCGAGTCAATCCGGGCGACGAACTCTTTTCCCGCCGTAAAAGCCTCTTGATCGCTTTCCACGGCCTGGAGCAGGAACTCATGTAAGGGCAACAGCTGCCCTTCCAGCGATGTGATGTCCAGCATCGCAGGCAGTGGCTGGTCCAGCAACCTGACCAGCGATTTCAGCAATGCGGCGTCCGTCACAATTCGCTTGCCCGTCTCGCTGGTTCCGAGGTCGTCTACCTGTGACGTCCATCTTTCGGCCATCGACTTGAGCTGTGACAACTCAGTCTGTATGCCACTCACACGGACCTGCAATTCTGCGAGATGCGATTTTGCGAGAGCCTTTTCCTCCTCACGACGCAGACGACTGCTACCGTCTGTTGGACGTTCGTATGTGAAGTCGGGCTCTGCAGGAGCGGCTGGTGCATAGCTCAGACTCATTTCGTGAGGAATTTCTTCGGATCGCATCACACGAAACTCAGCCAGTGGCGGGACAGCGGGCTCGGATGTCTCCGTCTTCACTTCCGGCGGTGACGTCGGTCGCCCCAGCCGAGAAGCGTACAGGGTCATCGTTATCAACAGCGCTGCGAACAGCAATGTTCCAACCGGAGCCAGCAGCGCCTTGAGGTCAGTGGACCGAACGGTGTTCATGATCGAACTCCTTTCGACACTTCCTCGTCGGCTTTTGCGCCGAATACCGCGGCCAACACCAGCGACACAATCGCAATCCAGAAAACGAATCTGAGAAGTCCAAGTTGCCCCAAATGGATGCTGGCAAAGACACAGGAAAGAACACCAATCCCCATGAGCCACGCGAAGAAGCCACCGAACAGGGACTCTGACTTGTTCTTGGGCTTCTGCTCTCGCGCGGCTCCGACGGCAATGGTCGTCACAGCGGGAATTGTCAAACTGCTGACGACGGGAGCCAACATCGCAATGACGCCGTTGAACGTCATCATCAGCGACATCAACGCCACGCTCAACACTCCGTACAGCAGGAGCAGCGGCACACCCCAGCGCTCCTGACGAACACGTGCCTGTTCCTTCTGACTGGCCGTTCGCAATGCAAAATGGGCATTCGCCAGTTGCTGACGTCGGCTGATTTCCCTGCCGTATGAAAGTTCGTCCCACGCGACAATCACGAACTCGCCAAACAGCGTCAAGGCCGGATCAAATTCTGTCACAACACGCTGCACGAAAGTGCGTTGCTCCCACTGTTCTTCATGCGAGACCAACTCCGTGCGTTCTTCGCTGACCTTCTCGCCTTCCACCACGTCCATTGCACCTGTGAGCCAGACCGGAATCTGTCGCACGAATTCCTGGATATGCTCGGGCAGTCCCGTTGTCGATTCTTTCAGGGGCCGACTGCTGGCACTGATCAGCAGTTCGTCGAACCGGAAAGCACGGTGCACACGCTTCCCGGCAACCTTCCTGTGAACGTCAAATCCACGCACAACTGTTCGCGGGTCTTGTCGTTCAGCAAACGACACGTTTTCCGTGGCGTCCTTATCCTTAGTGATTGCCAGTTCGTGTTCGTAGTAGTGGTACTGGCAGCAGTCGGAGGAATGCCATTCAATCTGACCGATGACGCGAAACGCCACCAGAGCTTCCAGATCATCGTCGATCTGTCGAGCAAACTGCGTCACCTCGTTAGCCAGTGACGTCTGTAGCGTTGCAAGCACATCAACGGCGGATTCATTCGTCACGATTCCCTTCAGGTCAGGAATTTGCAGTTCTGAATCCGCTTCCTGCCCCATGCGTCGAAAAACATCCTCCATCGCTTTCTGAAGGACCTCAGGCGGAACGGCAGAGGGGCTGTCGGTCCTGAGACGAAACGCTCGCAGTGCTTTGACAAACCCATGCCATTGCTGCCGCATGGTGTGTAATCGCACCGCGTCTTCGCTGTAAGCGCGCACGATGCCCGGCGTGCCCGAAAAATCGGTCGTGCGCTGGAGCAAGAACGGAAATGTCAGGCATTCGCGCCGGCTGAGTGGCGCCTCGTTTGCCGGAGTGAAAGTCCCCGGCTCCTGTCTCACCAAAGCATCCGAAGCGGCGGTTTGCTGCGTCGGGAGCGAACTGGCAACATCGCTCCTGGACTCCAACACTGTAGCCATCACTCATACTCCTCGAACAGGGGAATCGAAAGAGCATCCGTGCCATAGTTGTCTGGCCGTGCCTACACGGACAGACAAAATCAACTTATCAGGGCCACGTGGACTGCGGCAGAGGAAATCCGGAAAGATTTTTTTGCCAGCGAGCTGGTTGAGAAATCTGAATTGCCATTGACGACTGACCGTTGGTCTTCTGAACTGTCTTTGTCGCCCGACTGAGTTGGGTTGCCCTTCAGAAAGGATCGGACGCATGTCTCGCAGCGATCCCCGGACCATTCGCCACAAAGGAATCAGGTACGAGGTACTGGGTTCCGAGCTGATTCAGCACAGGAAGTACCTGCTGCTGCAACAACTTACTGTGCGAAATACACAACGCTGGCTTGCCTTGGCGCAGCCAGGCAGTGCACTCGCTGAGCTCTGTGTCCTGCATCAGCTGCCTGCGGCGATTGCCACTCCACAACGCCTGAACATCCTGAGAAATCTCTCCGGGCATGTCCCGTTTCTGCCGAGGATTCTGGATCATGAAATTCGTCCCGACCAGGTGCTGGTCGTAACTGACTGGGTACCTGGCAAATCTCTTGGTCGTTACCTTGGTTATCGCGATTTCAATTCCCGGTGGATTCACCCAATTGAAGCACTGAGGCTGTACAAGGGCCTGGTACAGACCATTTGCGGCCTGCATCGCTGGACGGGTGTCATCCATGGTGACATCAACCCAGACAACTTGATTTTGCGAGCGAAGTCGCACTGGCTGGTCCTCATCGATTTTGGTTCGTCATGGAGGAGTCTGGATGCCGCCCACCGTGAAGAAGGAGAAGGAAGTCGCGCGCCATGGTCCGCCCCGGAAGTCCTCGATGGAAGTCCTGCAAATGAACTGGCCGACCAGTTTTCTGCTGCGGCCATTTGTTTTCAGATGCTAACCAACCGCACACCATACGATGGTCTGGGAGGTATAGCCGGTAGACTGCCTCAGCAAACCGAACTCTGGACTCCGCCCAGCCACTTCGCCGCTGCATCACACCCCATGACCCGCCATGTCTGGACACTGATTGATGATCATCTCAAAAGGACTCTGGCCCTGAATCCCACCAGTCGATTCTCTACGAACCGTGAATGGCTGAATGCCGCCTGTTCATTGTTCACTCAGGTTCGTACTGATGTCGATTCAACTGCCGATCGCTGGTGGACGCGAACGATTTCCAGGATTGTTCAGCGTCTGCGGGGCTGAACCGAGGGTTCAAGACCAGGGAGTTTCAGCCTGATTGCCTCCTCACTGGGCGGAGTCCACCGGAAGCGGTCGCCGCAATGGGAATGGTAGCGTTTGCCGTCACTGCCAATTTGTCCAAATTGAACGAGTCCTGTGGTCTCTGTCACAGCAAGTGATTCAGCAGCCCCTGCTTCAAGCGGTTTTCCATAGGGACAGCCTGCACAGAGTGCGGCAGGTGGAGCCGGTGGCAGGGCACCAAACTGCTCGGCATTTTGAATCACCTTCCTGGCGGCAAGCAAGTGCTGAGCGAGCAAGCCATGCGATTCGCGATTGTATTTGATCACCTGGCAACGAAACGTTCCACGGTCAAGAACCAGGCCATACGGCGCGCGGCCCCCTGTTTGCCGTTCGAGGAGCAGACAATACGCCGCAATTCGGACAAAATGCTGTGGAAAGAGTTCCGGTCGGTCACTGTCCCGACGAAATACCGGGACATACTGATCACCTTTTCGCAGCAAAATGAAGGGGCGGCCAGAGAGCTTCAAAGCATCATCAGAAAGATGGCGATCCGGCACCGGCTCAAATCCATTTCTGTGCATCTGCCACCAGTTGATGATCTCGACATTCGGATCATCAGCATTGGGCAACTGATTGGTGCCCAAAGTGCATCGAATGCGTTCCTTAAACCAGTGGACCATCTGGAGCGTATCCTGTCTGAGGATTACGGCGATGGCCAGAATTGACCCCAACTTGAACCACAACATCAGCGAATCGGGATCAAGACTTTCATAAGGCGTGATGTAGATCAAGCAGCATAAACTGGCAATCCATGCTATGAATCGGAAACAGTACAACTTGAGTCGACGATCGATCTCCCGGACTTCGTATGCCAAATCGTAGGGAAAATCGAGAGGACTCACATGGTCATCACTGCCGGTATCGGCAGTTTTGAGTGCCGCACTGTTCTGCCCTGCTCGCGAACAGAACGTGTGTTCCGTCAGTTCCTGCACACCCAGAAAGCGGTCACGCGGACCGGCTTCCAGAGGCACTCGAGACTTCCCATCATCCGGGCTATTCATGGCGACACCTTCCACTTTTTCATCGCGGCGAGCAACTGGTCGGCCGTCGGCCGAAAACTCAGTGTGGGGGAAACAGCATTTCCAACCAGGTCCCGAATTTCTTTCGTCGCACAGGCAGCCGACAGATCGGCTTTGACTATGACTTCCTCAGGTGGGCGGCCATTTGCGGCGTACAGAAAGAGTTTTCCCCAGCTGTAAACGTCAACGGCCGGTCCTGCTTCAGGCGCTTCGATTTCCGGGGCCAGATACGGACTTCGCGGCAAATGGCCGCGGCGAACGGAAGGACGATGACTCAATAACCTGGCAAGCTCGAGATCCGTCAGCAGGATGGTTCCGTCCGATCTGAGAATTACGTTGTCGGGTAACAGTTCACGCCTGACGATTTGATGACTGTGCAACTGGACCAGCGCTGCTGCAAGCTGCGTCATCAGCGAGTGCAGTTCGAATGGACTAAGCCCCGTGCCAGCAGTTTGCCTGACGTTTAACATGTGATCGGTCAGCGTTACGCCCGGCTCTTCCCGATCGATCACCCAAAAGAAATCACGACCAGCCGGACCAGTATGTTCGTTTCTCGGAAAGGCGGCACAACTTTCCAGCTGACGGCAAACGAAAGGGTGTCGGATCAGGGCCTCGGCCATTGACTCCCGAATTTCTCCGTTGAACTGAGCCAGGTCATAACATTTGCCCCGACCAAATGTCGCCGGAAGACAAACGTGCCGCATGCGAAAAATGCGATACTGGAGTCCATTGCTGGTGTTGATCCATGGCGATGGCCGCTGCTCGCTGGACCAGGGTCCAACACAGTGCACTTCCACGTCATCGCCACCTGTTCCGGACCCGGCTTCGTCAGCCGTTCGGACATACCGCGAAACCGTTCTGGGATCCGTCGGCAAGCGCAGCACGCGCAGAATTTTCTTTAGTGATTTCTGCTGAATCTGCTCGCCACTGTAGCAGCGGCGGATTGTAGCAGGTGCCAGACCCGCGTCCAGCAGCGCTTCCTGGTCGATGTTGGCTCGCAACATGGCCCGGTCAAGTTCTTCGGCATTGACAGTTACATATCCATTCACAGCGCTGTTCATCGAACTCACTCCTGCCGGATACGGTCCCCGGACAATCCCGCGGAACGGACCCTGGAACGTTCGTCTTCCTGTACTTCTCAACAAAATTGAGGTTGTGCAAGGTTGTGTCAGGTTGTTTCTGGATCGTTCGCCTGAACACCATAACTTGCGAACGATGAACTTGATCCATCGCTCGGGTCCTCTACCCACGGTAATCGCGATGAGTCACCTTGCCTAGATCCTGCCGGAGAATTTTCGGGGGCGATGACAATCAAATTGAGATCCTTAAACCTCGGTTTCGAGTTGCCCGTAATACGAGTTGACGGGCTCGTTCATTAATCCAGAATAAAAAGGGCCCATTATGGCGTCTAAGTCACTTTTTGAATGGCTTGCAGACAAGATCATTGGCCGACTCGCCTGTACCTATTCCGCATGGTTGGCAGCACATGCAGAAACTCGCCTGCAGCAGGCGAACATCGAGATGCTGAGTAAAGTCGAAGATCAGGCGCGCGAACTCGAAGCCTCCGGCAAGCATGCATTGGCAGAGCAGTTGCGCAGAAACATCCAGAATCACACTTTGCAGAATGCCGGGAACGTCGGAGCCGGTTTCCTCGCACAGCTGAGCGAATCAGAACCGCCCATTATGGGACGACTGGCCGTGAACTCCGAAGGCCTGACGACACCAGACGAGCCACAGGAACTGGACGATGCCAGCTCCCGGCGCCGGAATCGCACTCGCTCGAATCGCCGCGATATCTCGGCAGATCCGGAAACGATGGAGCAGTAAGCCATGCGACTTGCGACGGCGGCAATTCATGTGCTCGAATGCCTGACATGGCAGACGCGTCTCGCTGCAGACGGGCAGCTGCAGGAACTATTGCAGCTGTCGGGAATTGCTGTCACCAGTATCCGCTGCCTCCTTGGCACACTCAAAGCGGAAGGACTGGTGCACCGGGAGTGCATCGTTGCCGGAATCCTCAGACTCGAACAACCTATTTGCCGCTGGCAACCCGGCATGCGCCGGCAGAAACTTGGGCCCGTTGCGTGGAAGCTGATCACTCGCTCCAGATCACTCGTCCGACGCCGGGTGATGGTGAACTGGGCCACTCCGGCGGCAGCGTCACTGATGGGCGGTACCTGCGGTCAGTTGAGGCAACCGCTGCAGGCGGAACATGACCTGGGCACGACTGCCACATTGATTGGTTGTCTGCGGCGGAATCCTGATCTGATCTGGATCGGTGAAGACATTGTCCGTCGCCGCTATGCGACTTCGGTCAGGAAGGTGCCGGATGCTTTGATCGTCAACCGCGACGAAACGATCGCGACCGCGATTGAGTTTGGTGGCCAATACTCACGACGCAAGCTCGAAGCTTTTCGCGCCAGTTGGCCAAAGACTCCATGGGAGATTTGGTAATGCGACGCAGGTCTGCACGCAACCGGCTCACAACCCGCGATAAAGGGATACTCACGCACGTCGGCGAAAACCGAGCATCGAGCATTGAGGTATTGCATGCGGCGTTTTTTCCGGGCAAACACCTTGATGCCGCGAAATCGACATTGCGACGATTGTGCAATCCACCGCACTGCCTGTTGAAACTCGTGCCACTGGATGGCCGACGCAGCTGGTATCAGCTGACTCAGCGAGGTGCCCGGCTTGCCGGATTCGATAAGGAAGTCTGCCAGTCGCTGGGACACCAGTCCAGGGCTCGTCGATATGCGTTGCAGTGGTACTTTTACATCGAGCCAGGTCAACAGCGACGGCCGTGCCAGATCAGGAATTTCCCCTCACTGTTTCCGATTGAAGGCCATCGACTGCCTCAGGGAAATTTCTATGTGGCCACTGCCAGTCAGCCTGCTGCCAGCCCGCATACTGACGCCGGCATGGAGGCTCCCGGTCGCGGGCCTGAGGCAGCCGGCATACAACAGTACTCCCGCTCAGCCGAAAACGCGCGTTTCGGTTTTGCCATGATTGACTGCGGGGCTAAGCCGCAGCGAATTGGCCAGAGGTTACTGGCAACGCTTCGCCGATTTCTGCGTCACGGCTGGTTTGACGACTTCTTCCGGAGCGGCAACTTTGAAATTACGCTGCTCACGATCACAGCATCGAGAAAGCGTGCGTATCAGCATGCACTGCCGACTCTGATCGAGAAATCCCTGGCGACAGAATTCCGCCGAATTGCTCGCCCCGACAGTGCCGCTGAGCCAATCCGGATCGCGATCCATGTCGTCCCCCGGCTAATCGACCTCATACCAGGTCGCGGAGGTGATACATGACCGCGCTCGAAACACGCAACACCAGCCCGAAGAATGACATCCTGGACGCAGAGCAGTTACCGCTGGATGCCTGTGATCTGAACTTTCGCGGTTCGGACGAATACTGGCTCACACCATCCTTCACCTGGCAGATGCTGCAGACGACTCCGGGGGGCATACTCTTTGCCGCATTCGCCCTGGCTTTGCACCGTTGGATTGACTCGATCCCGTTGAGTGTTGTTGGCATCGTTGCCGTCGTGTTCGGTGTCGTGTCGATTTTCGAGCCTCACGCAAACGTGGGAGCCCGGGCCATCACCCGATTCGTTGCCGGCGCAGTCGGTTTCATCATGATCTGGACTCTGGCCATTTACTTGTTCCGCTGGCCAGTCCGCACTCTGGCCATCACCACACTCGTCATCATTGTCCCAGGCTGGATCGTTACACTTGCTGATGCGCTGGCAACACACGCTGTGGCCTGGTCGACGGCAAATCCAACGATGTCACACAAATGGATGACGTTCGGCCGTAAGGTCTGGCGAGAGCGATTTCAAATTCGGTCTGAAACACTTGACCGTACTGATCCTAAGATTGAAACCGCATTGGACAATACGTCTCCTGGAATCGGATACGTCTTCCGCATCATTGCGGTACCTGTCTTGCACCTGGTGGCCGTGCAACCGCTGCTGGAGCACCCCTCCACCACCAGTTGCCTGCTGATTGTGACTCGTTCGCTCCTGATTCAGATCCCCCTGTTTCTCTGGACGGTGATCAAGACGCGAGCCTCGCTGCACCGATTTTATTGGATGCTGAAGCACTGGTATTTCTGGGACCCGCCGATACCAGCAGCTCCGATGATGTTCCGTAGTCCGGGCGGAACGATCGCGGAACGTCAATTCCGTAAGAAAGGACTCATGCAGGTCATCACCGCGGTCCTGTTTGTTGTCTGGCTGCCCTTGTTGTTGACTGATCCGGCGCACGCTGCCAGTGATCATACGGACGTATATGAGACCATCTCTTTGCCTGGATCAGACGCTCCTGATCCGTCCCGGACCATTCCGCTGAATTCATTCGATGTCGTCATGTTGACGCTTGTATCAAACGGAGTACTGCTGCTGCTGGCTCCGGCACTCATAACGGTCATATGCCTCTACAACATCGCCGGCCCAGCCATATCGGACTTCCAGCTGGTGTTTGACAATCCGATCAACTCAACAATTGACGAAGGACGATCTGAATTTGACGGCTATACAGATCGCCTGATTAACAGCACGAACCCGGCTGAGCAACGCTGTTCGATCCTCGGTCATCATCCGGCCACAGGCTTGCCCATCCTGGTTGATTCCGATCTGGACCTCGAACACCGTCTGGTCGTCGGCCCCACAGGCAGCGGCAAATCCGCTCTGGCGCTCCAGAGGCTCTTAATACACCAAATCCGCTGTCGCCGGAGTGCTGTTATCTATATAGACTGCAAAGGCGACATGGCACAGCTTCAGGCAGCACGCCTGGAAGCCGCCAAGTTCGGGGTGACTTTCAAATGGTTCACTACCAAACCCGGCTGTTCGACGTTTGTTTTCAATCCCGTGAATCAGAGCTACCTGTCTCGGCTGACGATGCAGGAGGTCGCTGGCCTGTTCATGACATCACTCAATCTGCACCACGGCAACGACTACGGCCGTGCCTGGTTTGGGATGGCAGCGCGCACACTGTTTCAACAGGCACTGATCGAAATTCAGAAGCAAGGTCACGGCGAACGTCCCTATACTTTCCGGGAGATTTCGGATGTGATTCGGCGCCTCACACAGAGTGACTCGGAGTTCAAGGCTGCCCAGCATCTGGCGTTCGTCATCGCAAACTTGAGCGAAATACCGCAACTCAACTTCGGTCCAGGGCAGGGCCATGATGAAACGGTCGTACGAAATGCGATCCACATGCCGGATGTCATTGCGAATCGCGAGATTATCTATCTCTTTTTGCCGGGAGCCACTGACGTCGGCATCGTTGGTGAAATCGCCAGACTGGTACTGTACTCGGGAATAAGTGCGGCCGTAGCTCACCGAGACAAAACGGGTGAGACGCCCTCCATACAGTTCATCATCGACGAAGCCCAAATCGTCGTCGCTCAGAACATCGAAAATGTGCTGGCCCAGGCACGTGCTGCCGGCGTCGGAATCACGCTGGCGATGCAGTCCCTGTCACAGCTTAAGCCAACGGGAGGGACGGACCTCAGAGATCTGGTTCTCAACTGCACGGCCGTGAAACAGTTTTTCGGAGCACGTGATCCGTATACCGTGGACTACCTGATGAAGCTCAGCGGAGAAACGACATACTACAAAGCAGGCTGGAAGCAGAGTTTACCGACCGTTCTGAACAATGACGTGAAGCTTGAAAACGCCGCTTACAATCCTCAGACAGAAACTCAGCCTTATGTCAGCCTCTCCGCAGAACCAGGGCCCCGTCTGACTGCCGCCGAAATCGCCGATATCAGCCGTCATCCCAATCGCTGCATCGTCAGCATCGCTCGAGCACAGGGATACAGCTGTTACGCTGGAGCGTTCCCGGTCCACGTCGAATATCCCATCACCAAAAGTGAATTTCAGCGTCGAAACAGTTCCATTCCCTGGCCGGAAGCCGAGGGAACCATCAGGGTAACGCCGTTCTGGCCCACTGCCCCAGCGTCTGCGAACCAGGTTCCTTCCGGTTCTCTTTCCACAAATCTCACTGAATCAACCCCACCTGATCGTCTTCAACGCCTGCTTGAAGAAATGGATGAAAGGAGCAAACAGCAGGGCACCTGACCCTGAGCAGGCCAGTGATCTTTCCCTCCTCCTCTGCCGTCCAGGAGCGAAAAACAATCGACGGAAGTTTCAGATGCGTTCTGAACAAATTGATCGTGGTGCGTCCACGATCCAAATCGGGCCTGACGCTTGAGCAACATGCTGCATCTGTTCTCGCTTCGGCGATTTCACGATGACGTCAGGTCCGGGGGGTCGAGAGTTCTCGACCCCCTTTTTCCCCCGATGAGACTCCAGCCCTCATTCAGAATGATTCAGCGAGTCATTCTGATTGAAGGAAAACTTGTGAATGCTGCAAGCATTCATACATGACTGGAGGTGCGCTATGGCGCTCAAACAAAAGGATGAACATTTCACGCATTTCACTCATTTCGAGAACGGCAAGGCTTTACATCGGCACCTGCATCGCCTGGAAGTTCAGGCGGCCGACGGAAAGTTATACGTTGTCGAAGGCCAGCATCTGCCGGATTCGATCATGACCTACGCCGGGATCGGGCATCGGGGCGAACACTTCGCTCAGATACTCATGGACCCGCGCAGACAACCACGACAGACGTTCCTTCCGGAACCGGATCCATGGCCATGTGGCCGAGATATGCTCAATTTTCTCCTGGGGATTGGGATGGTGTTATTGCTGATCATGACACTGAATTTCGTCAGTAGTTTGTTCAGCCCTGCCTGACACCTGTCACGAACCGACGGTACTCATCGCCGTCGGTTCTCTTTCGTTTGACTTCACACTTGTTCTTTTCATTCCGTCTTACGCCGCCCGGACGAGCAAAAACTCAGCGGCACGCAACTCCTGGTTGACTGGTTCGTGTGATCGATTGCCCCTGCGGACTTCGATCAGACGGGAAGAGTTCAATACTCGGGTGAAGCCCCGTCGACCGTACTTCACTCGGGTCGAATCAGGAGCAACGTATGAAGGAAACATCCCCACAAAAGCCTCGATTATTTGCAACCGGGCCAATCGTTATCACGAGAGCGGCGCTGGAGACACTAACCGAGAAGGATGTCCGTCACGCATTGGCACGCCACATGCGCGGCGATTGGGGCAACGTATCTCAGGAGGACTGGCAGTCCAACGATGAGGCTCTGAATCAGGGCTGTCGACTGCTTTCAGCCTGGCACGCTGCTAACGGCGAGAGATTCTGGGTAATCACTGAAGCGGATCGGTCTGCCACGACCATTCTGCTTCCTGAGGATTACTAGCGATCTCCAGCAATGTCGAATCGAAGGATTCGGCATTGCTGTTTTTCAAACCACAGGGAACGGGGTATTCCACGAATGACCACATCGAATGGCCCATTGGATCTCATCCTGCTTTCCAAGGCACAGACTGCTCTGGCGGAGGCCCGGACAGTCGATGAAGTACGCAATGTCAGAGACAAGGCCGAAGCATTGCGTGCTTATGCCCGGAAAGCACGTCTGGGGCGTGACATCCTTGTCGAAGCAGCAGCAATTAAGCTGAGAGCTGAACGCAGTCTTGGTACACTGCTGCAAAATCTTCCCCTGGCAAAATCGGCGGTAAGACCTGCTGACACGGATTCGGAATTCCTGCAGGCCGATAACCACGGTAACGACCAGCAGCCCTTGCGACTTCAGGACCTCGGACTGACGAAGTCTGATTCCTTTCGACTCCAGCGGATTGCACGCGTCGAATCGCCTCTGTTTGAAACTTACATCGCGGATAGTCTCCTGCAGCTCCGCGAGCCAACGGCTGCGGGATGCCTTCGTCTGCTTCCGGCCCCCACAGCAAGCACCAGGGCTCGGGAAGTCTCCACTCTGCACATGGCCCTGCAGCATCGCATTGAAGACCATCAGGAATTCACGACGATCTATGCTGATCTGCCGTGGCCCATGGCCGTGAATTCAGCCGGTGCTGGTCGTAAAGGCCTGAGTATTGACCAACTCTGCGAATTGCCCATCCGCAACCTTGTCAGCGATCAATCACACGCGCATATCCTTGTGCCACACAGACTGCTTGCCGCAGGAATGGACGTCGTCGACGCCTGGGGCTTCCGTTACCGCGGTTGCCTGCCTCTCCCTCTGCCAGCCCGCAGCGTCGGCATCTATGGGGAACCGGATCCGGCGTTTCTGCTGACCGGACAGCGTGGACAGCTGCCGTTCCTTCCCAACCCGCCCCGTGGAATCCCTGCCGGAACCGATACCGCTTCCATTCGACGGTTGCTGGAAAACATCAGTCCCGGGCCCTTCCTTGAACTCAGTTCGCAGACCGAGTCCATCAACGGACTCTGGATGCTTCAAAACACAGGGAGCGAGTTGTGAATCGAAACCGGAGCTCCAGCGTTTCGCCGCGATCGCTTCGGCGTGCCGCTGTCACTGATGCAATTCTGGATGGCCTTGCGAAACTGCCTGGCACAGAGCGCGTCACCTCGCTGGTCTCCGGACTGAGGGCATCGATTCCGTTTGATTGTCCCCAAACCCGTGAGCTGACAGAAAAACTGCAGCAATTCTGGCAGGTCTTCTACTCGTCTGAACTGCCTTTCGAATTACGCGCAGTTTTGGAACCTCCGTTCAGAAAGTCCACACTTCAGCTGCTGTCGTCGGTGTGTCGGCAATTGAGACGCCATGAACTGCAATCACTGATGGATCATCTGCAGACACGATGCATGAGCAATCAGGCACGGCAAGTCCTTTCCATTTATCGATTCATCCTCCGAACTCTCCGGCATCATGCTGAAGCTTACCACCTGTATGTGGATTCGCGGTGCTGGGTTTCGATCAAACAACTCCTGCAGTTGATCAACGCCAGATCACTCGAACTGCAGTTATGGCGGAACTGGACTGCCACAGACCTCCAAAGACAGGCATCAATGGATGACCGACAGCGAATTGAAATCAACGACCACTATGTGCGTGCACTCTATGGCCACAGTCTCGCTCATGTCAGTGCCGGTATTCCGGAATCACCGCCCCACACTCTTTATCATGGAACTTCCGTCGCTTCGCTGCCCGAGATTGCGGTGCAGGGTTTACTTCCCGGGACGCGTTGTGATGTGCACCTGACTTCGGATCTGGACTATGCCCGCCTGGTATCTGCGACACATTCTGATGCGTGTGTTCTGGTCGTAAGGACTGACGGGCCTGTCAGGTCCGGAACACTGTATCGAAGAGCCAATCGCCATGTCTGGTTAACTCGATGCATTCCGCCGGAATCTGTCTCCGTCCTCGAGACGGTTTCGGCCACCCCGGCAGCACTGCGATACATCCAGCAGTTCAATTCGATTCGCCAGTTGAACTGCGTTGAAGTTCACTGACATCACAAATTCGACTTTCGGAAGGCATCCCTTGTTATGAGCTCACAATCCACTGAACCTGCTCTGCTTACGGCCCGTCAGGTGTCGACCATTCTGAACATCTCCACCAGAACATTGTGGCGTCTGAAGAGTGCGGGAAAGCTTCCGACAGCGGTGCACATTGGAAAGAGTATTCGATGGCGACGAGAAGATCTGAATTCCTGGATTGAAGGAGGTTGTCAAACGCCGGTTTCGCCGGACAATGCACCTCGCAGAAAGGGCTGACGAATGGCTTCTATTTATCGTCCGACGTATCGGAAAGACGGTAAACTTCGGCGAATGAAGAAATGGTACATCAGGTACCGTGACGAAAATGACAAACTCAGGACAGTCCCGGGATTTACCGACAAGGCTGCCACTCAACAATATGCAGCGAAGCTGGAACGCGAAGCTTCCATGATTCGAGCCGGGTTGCTCGAACCTGCTGTGCTGTACCAGAATATCTCACTGGAAGATCATCTTTCGGCCTTCGAGACCTCGCTGAAATCCAAGGATGTCAGTGCCGATCAGGTCAAACTCGTCGTCAATCGTTGCCGATCGCTGTTGAAAGTCGCACGGATCAATCGGCTCAGCGGTATCTCTGCAGAAGCCGTGTCAAATGCTCTCGCAAGACTCAGGGAGCAGAAGGCCAACGGAAAACCGGGCACGAGCGCCCAGACCTCGAATCATTACCTGAGGGCGATGAAGCAGTTCACAAGATGGCTGCGGCTAGAGAAGCGAAATATCGATGACCCGTTGGTTCGACTGGAAATGCTGAATGTGCAGGTCGATCGTCGACATGACCGCCGAGCTCTCAGCGACGATGAAGTCTCAAAACTGCTCGCAGCCACCAAAGGCGGGAAAATCGCCTATCGGATGGATCCTGCGGACCGGATGATGCTCTACGTAATGGCCTTGTCTACTGGGCTTCGGGCATCAGAATTGGCTTCGCTGACCACTGACGGTTTAGATTTGGAAGCCAGTCCGCCGACAGTAACGGTCAAGGCTGGATATTCGAAACGTCGGCGTCTCGATATTCTTCCGCTGCCGACGCACATTCTGGAACAGGCTCGGGGCTGGCTGAGTTCAAAGGCCAAAGGGGCCAAACTTTGGCCCGGAGATTGGGCGGCCAATAAATGCGGCGGCAAGATGCTTCAGATTGATTTGGCTGAAGCTGGAATTCCGTACGTGGACGACAACGGACTGTTCGCGGATTTCCACGCCCTGCGGCACACCTACATTACCAACCTCGCAAGGAACGGTGTCTCTCTTGTGACCGCTCAGAAGCTGGCTCGGCATTCAACGCCGATGTTGACGGCCCAGAGGTACACGCACATCGATCTTCAGGACCAGAAAGTCGCGGTTGATCGGCTTCCTTCGTTGCAGCGCCCATTGCAGCGCGCAGGTGACTTTTCTGGTCGCGAGGTGGCAACAGATGGCACTGAACCGGAGTCAGCCACCAACGAAGAAAACCCTGAAAATCCCAGAGAAAACTCAGGAAAATCAGGGTTTTGTGAGCGGAGAGACAGGGATTCGAACCCTGGGTACCCTTGCGGGCACTCCGGTTTTCAAGACCGGTGCGATCGGCCACTCTGCCATCTCTCCGGGACGGACTCTAGCGGATCGGAGAAAGGTGTCAAACTTGTTCTTGGTTCTTGGTTCTTGGTTCTTGGTTCTTGGTTCTTGGCGCTGGGTTCGGCGGAGCGAACCACGACGAAGGGGAAGGCCGAGAGCGGAATGCCAGTGTAGGGAACGATTGGGGACAATCGTTTTACACGATGAACGTGGGTCATGAGGATTGGACTTACCCACAAATAGTGGGCGCTTGGGGGACAGTGTAAACTCTCCAGAGAAAGGAGCGAGAGAGATGAGCAAAAGTCCATCAGACGAAACCGTGAATTCAGGTCGTAGTCCCCGCAAGCATACCGTGGAGTTCAAGAAGCAGGCGGTGGCGATGGTGACGCAGCAGGGCGTCAGCATTGCCGAGGCGGCGCGGCGGCTGGGCGTCCATGAGAATCAGCTTAGACGCTGGAAGAAGAAGCTGCAGGACGGTGAGATGCCTGCCAGCCCGGCTCAGCCCACGGCGATGGAAGCGGAGCTGATTCGTTTGCGGGCCGAGAATGAGCGGCTGCGGATGGAGCGTGACATTTTAAAAAAAGCGACGGCGTTCTTCGCGAAGGAGTCGCGATGAGATACGCCTTCATCCAGAAGCATCGGGACGTCTGGCCGATTGCGGTGCAGTGCGACGTCCTGCAGGTTTCTCGCAGCGGCTTCTATGCGTGGCAAAAGCGGCCGGCGAGTTCACAGATTCGGCGGCGGGAAGAACTGACGAGCCATATTCGCATGATTCACCAGCAGCCGTTCTGTGACACCTACGGAGCTCCGCGGGTCCATCAGGAACTGCTGGCTCAGGGGCATCACTGCAATCGCAAAACCGTGGCAAAATGCATGCAGTCTGCGGGGATTCAGGCTCGAGCAGTCCGGAAAGCTCGGGTTCTGACGACAGACTCGAATCATTCTCATCCGATCGCGGAGAACATTGTGGATCGGAACTTTTCACCGTCTCGAAAGAATCAGATCTGGGTCGCGGATATCACCTACATCGGCACGGATGAAGGATGGCTGTATCTGGCCGCAGTCGAAGATCTGTATACCCGGAAGATCGTCGGCTGGTCGATGTCCGAGCGTATTGACAGCCGACTGGTCGTGGATGCTCTGGAGATGGCGATTCAGAGAGAACTCCCCGGTGAAGGCCTGATCGCACATTCCGATCGAGGAGTGCAGTATGCCAGTGAGCACTATCAGCAACTGCTGGCCTCTCAGGGCATCACTTGCTCCATGAGCCGCAAAGGCAACTGCTGGGACAATGCTCCCATGGAGTCCTTCTTTGCAACTCTGAAGAAAGAACTGGTCTTTCATCAGCATTACAGAACCAGAGAACAGGCTCGTCAAAGTCTGTTCGAATACATCGAAGTCTTCTACAACCGCGTCCGTCGACACTCAGCACTGGACTACCAGTCTCCGCTGAATTTCG
>JAXMBV010000055.1:0-27027 GCA_046349695.1 Planctomycetaceae bacterium
ATCTGGTTGTCGCCGAACGTGCGGAAGCGATCGTCCTTGAAGTTCAGCAGTTCCGTGATGAGCTGAAAGACATTGTTCCGGAAGTGCGAACCGACTTCGAACAACTCAATGAAGCACGACAGCGGGATCAGGAAGCGATCATGCACAAGATCTCGCTTCTGAAACCGGACGGACGCCGAATCTCCCAGGCGCTGCTCGGCAAGACGATGTACCGTCAGCTGCAGCAGTTGCTGACATGGGTGGAAGCGGCAAAGGAATATCAGGCCGAATGGAAGTCACAGATCCAGCCGCCTCGCAGCGTCGGGCGTGACTTCCCGATTCTCGAGCAGAACCCCGCGCCGGATGTCGTGTTCAAAAAGCTGGCACTCTCCGGACAGATTTCGGTTCAGGAAGAACTTGTTCCATTCACCGCCGAAGTGGCTGACATCACGGAAGATCCAAAGCTGCTGAATCGTCCGTGCGTCATGCGACTTCGAGCCGATGGCAGCCGACCACTGCAAATGCGTCTGACATGGGATGCGACCAAAGAGACTCCCCGGGCTGAGCTTCTGGCGGACTATCGCGATACGAACGCGATTCCTCTGCGAGCCGGCAAAGAGGGAGATGCGATGTTCCAGGGAACGCTGTCGGACCTTGCATGGACGACGACACTGGAAATCACTGGTGTGGAAATGGAGGGACAGATTCAGTTGCAGTCAAAGCTGGATCGCCTTTCCTTTGAAGCGTCGGAAGATGTTCGCCCCGAAATTGTTGAAGCCGCCAATGAAGCCCTTGGCCACGTTCAGACACTCGACGCCATGATTACTCTGGGCGGAACACTCAGCAAGCCGGACATTGATCTTCAGTCCGAAGTCGGTGACCAGATCGCAGAAGGAGTTCAGGAAGCGTTCTTTCATCAGCTGGAGGTGGCTCGCGATCGACTGCTGGTTGACGTCAACGACTACGCCAATGATCACCTGGAAAAGCTGAAGGGTCGGTTTGCGGGTGAGTATGAGAAACTGAAGAATGACAATCAGGAGCTGCTCGAACAGGTCAACGAGGTTCGGACGATCGTCGCGTCGCTTCAGTCCGGCAAGGCTGATCCTGCCACGCTGGTGAAGCAGGTCGCGAACTCAAAGCTGATCCCCGAAAAGGAGCAGAAGAAAGTCCAGAAGATCATGGGCGATGTGGACGCCGTGATGCAGGGACAGCTACCTTCGAAACTCCGCGACAAAGTGCCAGCGCTGGAGAGTGACATCCAGAAGAAGCTGCTCGACAAAGCTCCAAAACTTCCGGATGGAACACCTGTGTTACCGGGAAGTCTGCAGAACGGACTGCCTGGGGCATTCCCTGGACTGATGCGAGGAGCTTCGTCGCAGAATGGATCAGTGCCCGCAACACAGACGGGCCTCCAGGGACTTCCGGCCAACGCGCTGAAGGGGGCGTTCCCTCGACTGCGTTCCGGGTTCCCGGCCAGGTCGGCGTCTCGAACGACGGAACAGTCTTCTGAACAGTAAGGCGATTAACAGCACCGTCTGTTTCATGCGGCGAACCTCTTCCATGTCCGATTCGATCGATGATCTGATGAACCTCGGTCCGAAGAGTCGGATGTGGCTGCAGAGCTGTGGGATTACGAAAATCTCGCAGCTGCGAAAGATTGGTGCGGCCGCAGCATGGCACAAGGTGAAAGATCGGTTTCCCGAGGCCTCATTGAATCTGCTGTGGGCCATTGCCGCAGGACTCGAAGGTCGAGACTGGAGGAGTCTCACGGACGACGAGAAGCAGAAGATACGATCCACTCTCGAGTGAAATCCAAATAGTGAAAGTGCGCGAGCCCTCCGGTGAAGCAAGAACCGGACCGCTCGCGCTGTTCCGCTAACTTGACGCCCATGCGATGCCTACAGCACCAGCTTCTCCGCGGGGAACACCGGCCCTTCGACACACGTGCGGCGGTAGTCCCATGATCCGTCTTCTTCGCGCACCTTTGTGACACAGCTGAAGCAGGCGCCGAACCCGCAGGCCATGGGAGTTTCCAGAGACAGCCAGCATGGAACGTGGGCCTGTGCACAGATCTTTGCGACGGCCTTCATCATGGGTTCCGGGCCGCAACAATAGACATGCGTCTCCGGCTGCTTCATGCTCAGCTTCTTCGACAGCAAGTCCGTCACATAACCATGATGTCCGAAGCTGCCGTCATCCGTTGCGATCTGGACATCAAGTCCCGGAATCTGAAAGTCGTCGAGGCCGGCAAGATACGCCTTCGATCGAACACCGTAACACAGCGACACTGTTTCCGGTTGACGGTGAAGGTTTCGCACAGGACTGCCGTAAGACTTCAGTCCCAGGGCTTCGCGAGTGACTCCGAGGAAGGGAGTCTGCCCGATCCCACCAGCCACGCAGATCAAGTGCTTGCACTCCGGAACCGGGAATCCATTTCCCAGCGGTCCCCACAACTGCACAGAGTCTCCGGGAGCCCATTGACTCATGATCGACGTCATCTTGCCGACGCGCACAAAGCCGAAGTCAATTCCCGTCGATCCGTCGCTGTCCTGCCATGTGTCGAAGAGAGCAAAGGGACGCCCCAGAAGAGGATCGCTGCCGGTCGAAGGTCGAATCATGAAGAACTGGCCGGGAAGAATGGTCCTGGCCATTTCCGGCACGACAACTCGCACGGCCCATGTTTCCTCCGCCAGTTTGCGAACATCCTTCACAATCGCTGTATGCTGTTGGGCACACTGGACCATTCCGGGAAGGCACACTTCAGTTGCTGTCATGTCAGGTTCCGGCACTGCTTCAGGTCTGAGTTTCAATAAGAGGGGCTGACACAGGGATCGTTGTCACCAGATCCGCTGTTGGTCCCAGGGATCGAACACGTTCGACGGCATCTCGCAGGATCGCTTCCACTCGCCCATCAGACTGACGGTCGGACCAGAGATTCAGAACCAGTTCCGGCAGGCGATTTCCGAACAGGATGTCGGTCAGCTCTGCAAGAACGGTTTTCGCAATCTCCTCCCGAGTCACAATCGGACGGTACACGAATGCTCGCCCGCGTTTCTCGCGGACAAGGACCTTCTTGCGAATCGCAAGCAGGTTCAGAGTCGTCATCACAGTAGTATAGGCAAGGTCTCGCTGGAGACGATCACAGACGTCCTGAACAGTCCCCTCGCCGATTTGCCAGAGAATACTCAGAAGTTCCAGTTCGTACCGTGTCAGGCGGTATCGTGTCACCAATCATTCCTTGCTCGCAAGCGGATCTGACGAACATGGTGTATGGTGGCCGATTGGTGGTAACTCGTCCAGCCAAGAGTCTCAATGGAATGCGATGCAAGACTTACCCGGCAAGGCGAACCCTTTTCTCTCGTCTGACATCATAACTCACGGCCACTGCATGAGCGTTACGTCTGCGCTGGTGGTGTACCGTCTGATGCAGCAGCACATTTGCTGTCCGACTTCACCGATTCCGTCATGCAGTGTTTACGCCCCCAAGGCATGACTCGTTCTGCGGAGAATCCAAAATGTTCGGGATGCAGAAAGGCGCCGCGTTCCGATCCGGTCTTTTCGGCTTCAACAACAAGCGGGTCAGCTTTCGCTGAACGGTCGTGGCGAACACCGGTCACCTGCCAGCAGACTCTGCCATTCGGTGAACCGCCAGCAATTCGGAACTTGTTGCCGTCCAGTTCGGCAGCGATGTGCAGATTGGGTGCTGGTGAGCCGATAGGCGTGAGTTGGTACCTGAGGCTGGAATTCAACGATTCGAACCAACATGGCAAGTCCACAGTCGCCGCGCCGGAAGAGTCGAGCATGATCATGCCATCATAGAGTGTCTTCATTTCTGAAGACTCGACACTGGCATGGTTAAGATACTTGTTCGCCGGATCGAGGGGATGGTCGATCTGGAACTGCTTGCTGGTTGCCTTCATTGTGCCCGCAATGATAACATCACCCAGGAATGTTGCTGCAGGTAAACCGATCGCGCTAATGGTGCCGAGTGCCCCGATGTTGCCGATTGTGGAAATGGCCAATGGTGAGCCAAAAGCGAGTACTCCGGGGTTTGAATCGAATCCAACTCCAGTGACTCCAGCACCGATGTTGCTTTGCCCAATGACACCTCCCCTCTGACCGAAAAGCCCAAAGGTCCCTGGCCCGCTATTGATACCAGCGACCCCGTATCCGTTCCTGGCAAACCCCACAACGCCAACGCCGTTCGTCACGGGATTTTCGCCCAGCACCCCAGCTCCAGGGCTTTGGAGCGAAGTCGTTTGGATTCCGTGCACACCCACATTGCCTTCGCCGCGAACACCGTCGCCGACCGCATTGTTTGTTCCTCGAACCCCTGCGCGAGAATCAGATTCTGTTTGTCCGAAAACTCCATCACCGAGATTGCTAAGTCCCGCCACGCCGGCGCGACCTTCTTTGCTGATTCCGAGCACTCCCCAGCCAGGGCCATTGCTTTGTCCTCCGACTCCCGCTGCGATCTGTCGCTCATTGTCGCGCCGATTCGTGAGACCGAAGACCCCAAAAGCTGCTTCACTGATCCCCGTCACTCCATTGCCGTCGGTGGTGCTGGAGTTCGCTCCCAGAACGCCACTTCCTTTTGCTCCGTTCGTCATTCCAAAAACACCATTGGCTTCCTTACTTCTGCCGAGGACTCCATTTTCGCGGCCGCTTTGCCCAACGACACCAATCCCAATGTCACTGTTTCCCAGGACACCATTTCCGCTGCTGCTGGTCCCCAGCACCCCGATCGAAGTATTGGACTGGCCCAGGACGCCGGTGCCCCCATGATTGTGCACGCCGATGACGCTGCTGAAATTGGGCGTTAATGACTCACCGCGAACGCCATGGGAGGCCGGGCTTTCGCCGACCACACCTTCTGCCTGTTTGCTGATTCCAAAGACCCCAACATGAAAGGCACTTTCGCCGATCACGCCCCGTCCCTTTTCGCTGCTGCCCATGACTCCATCGCCCACATTGCTGAATCCGCGAGCTCCGGTGCCCTGATCACTTTTGCCAACAACGCCCACACCGGTCGCACTGGAACCTTCAACACCGAATCCCAAACCGCTGTCATCGCCCTGCAAACTTGGCATGATCGTCTCCAGTAGAAATTTCCTTAGAGAAGCGGAAAGTCGTCCGCACATCACAGCAATCGCCGGATACAGGTTCGATTATGCGATTCCTCGGGAAGACTTCCAAGTCACACTGTGGTATATCTTACAGGATTGCATGACACATTAGTGCGAGAGTTCGGCGCGCGGCAGAAATGGCCAATCAAAGTAGCCGTCACTCTCTGAGTGACGAACCTGCGATTCTCAACCAACCAACGCCAGCCACACGATGTTCGCTCGGCCGTAGCTGACACGTGGAATCGCAGTGCATCACTCAGAGAGTGATGACTACGGTTGCTGCATTCAACCGCAATCTCCGGTCCCACCGCAAAGAAGATAACCATGACTGACCCGCCAAAAGCACTTGTGACCGAAATTGCGGAGATCACTCATGACGAATTTCGCCTTGAGTCATCGCTGGAGAAGGTTGAAGTAGTTGTTCCTGAACCGATCGATCGACTGACTCCGGAGTTTGGGGCATGGCTTCGCGCAGCTGTGGTATATGAGGCGAAGGTGCTGGCGCGAAATCCTTCTTCGGAGCCGGATGAAGAAGGACTCAGGCCTCTGTCACAATTCAGGCTCAGGGTGCTTTTCTGGGAAAGGCCGGATGGTGAGTTCACTATTTGGCTGGCATACCCAGTGTCGGCGGCTGCAATCAACAACATTAAGCCGGTTCAGCCCGAACTGCTGATGGCAATCTGGCGTGAGCTTGGGGTGCTGAAGGTCCAACGATCAAGTCACATCGGTGCGGGTATGAGACTCCTTTTCCCGGTAAAGGAGTCAACGCCAGATGACGCTTTTGACTTGTATAAAGCTCTGGAAGAAGATGAGCTTGATGAAGGGCTGGTCTTCAGGAAATTCCCGTTTTCAAGGGCCACAAGAATTGCCGAGGCTCATTCCGGAGCAATTGTGGCGATCTGCGACGGACAGATCTTTTTCATGTATGGTGATTACGATGAGTTTGATCGTTTACAAATCAAGTTTGCTCGAACGGGTAGTTTTCACACCGCAAAGTCTGCCGATGTGAAATCGCTGGATGACTTTGTGAATCTGATTGGCAAACGTCAGCTTCAATGGCTGAAAAATGGCAAATCAAAGTAGCCGTCACTCTCCGAGTGACGAACCTGCGACTAGCGCCAGCCACATGAAGTTCGCCTGGTCAGAGCCTGTCCGTGGAATCGCGGAGCATCACTCGGAGAGTGATGACTACTGATGCTGCATTCGACCGCGAGTGACGAACCTGCGATTCTCCGCCGACTACCGCCAGCCATACGATGTTCGCCCGGCCGGAGCTTTCCCGTGGAATCGCAGTGCATCATCACGAGAGACAATGTCATTATCAGGCCAATCGCCTGCTGCGGACCATTCAATTTGATGAGTGCGTCTGGCGGAATTCCGAACAAGACGGAGCGGGTGCCTTTCCGATAGCGGGCGAATTTCAAATACTGCGAAGCGGCTCCTGAACTTTCTCTTGAACAAACGGCCTGAACAGACTGGTAGACCGATGCGACCATGGATTCTGTCCGAAACCAATTATGCTCACGTCAAGCACTGTGCCTACGACGTTGCGGTGCTTCCGATGGGTGCCACCGAACCGCACAACCTGCATCTGCCGTATGGCACCGATACCTTTGAGGCTGAAGCGATCTCATCGGGTGCCTGTCAGCTCGCGTGGCAACGAGGCGCGAAGGTGGTGATGCTTCCGGCGATTCCTTACGGCACGGAGACCAATCAGAACCAGTGTCGCCTTTCCATGAATCTGAATCCTTCCACACTGGCTCGTGTGATTCAGGACCTGGTGGAGAGTCTGGAGGGGCATGGCATTCTGAAGCTGGTGATTCTGAACAGCCACGGCGGAAACGAATTCAAGCCGTTGCTGCGTGAGCTTCACGGAAAGACTCGAGTGCAGCTGTTCCTGTGCGACTGGTTTCGAGGACTGATCGCGGACGTGAAGAAGGACATCTTTCAGGAAGCCGATGACCACGCGGGCGAAGTGGAAACGTCACTTGGTCTTGCCTGCTTCGGACATCTCGTCAAACAGAATGACGACGGGACTTTGGCGGCCGATGATGGCACAACTCAGTCGACTCGCTTCGACGCCGTCAATCGCGGCTGGGTCTCAATCACCCGCCCGTGGCACCTGCTGACCACCAACACCGGCTCCGGAAATCCTCACGGAGCGACCGCCGAAAAAGGAGCAAGGCTGATGGAGATCATGGTCGAACGGCTGGGAGGTTTTCTCGTCGACCTTGCTCAGTCAAAGGTGGATGAGAAGTTTCCGTTTTAGGGAGCGTTCCTGGCTGGGGAGCAACGAGGTCAATCGCAAAGTAGCCGTCACTCTCTGAGTGACGCCTTGCGATTCTGCGTTGATTCTTCTGCCCCAGTGTAGAACGGCTGTCCTCAGCCGTTTGCGCTTTTGTGTTTGATGAAAGCGATTGAGGACAATCGCTCTACACTGGGTAGCGTCGTTGTTCCAGCACACCTGCCATTGGTAATACCGCGTGCACTCAATGGCTTCCGGCGCCTGCGGCACACGCCCTTCAGGCGTGCTCCCCGTTCTAGCACGCTCGCACAGCTGAACACTGAAAACTCTCAGGCCCCAGTGTAGAACGGCTGTCCTCAGCCGTTTCATGTTTTGTGTTCGGTGAAAGCGATTGAGGACAATCGCTCTACACTCGAAGCGCCGTTGTTCCAGCGCACGTGCATTTGGCGATACCGCGTGCACTCAATGGCTTCCGGCGCCTGCGGCACACGCCCTTCAGGCGTGCTACCCGTTCTCACACACTCACACTGCTGAACACTGAATACTGAACACCCCAATTACGGACTTGCGTTTTCCAGAGCTTCGACGCGACGCGCCAGAGCGGCGTTGGCGTCTTCGAGATCTTCTGCGTCATTGTGGGCTTCGATGGCAACAATCAGTGCCGCAATCGAAACAGTTGCATACACAACCATCGGAAGATTGAACGCGCCAAACTGTCCTCGAATCACTTCTGCATCAGATACCACAGCAGGTACATCAATCGCTGACGGAGGAGCTGCACCTTCTGTCCACAATCGGCAGGCGGTTGCACCCATCGGTGTCACGATGCTGTGCAGCCCTGGACGAAGTCCGGAGATGGCCACAAATCCGTTTTCATCGCTGACGGCTGATGCGATCTGCTTTCCCTTGAATTCAATGACGACCTGTTCGCCCTGAACCGGGTTGCCCTGGAGATCCACAACGCGAGTCGTGAGAGTACCGCCGTCACGCAGCTGAACGTCCTGAACGGCAGAGGCTGTCTGGTCAGCTGCGAGCGCCATGGATGAATGGAATGTCAGAGCTGCAGCGAGGGTCAGAGTGACGCAGGTACGGAAAATGTTTCGAGAGACTGACATGGTTCTAGTCCTTTAGTACAGCAGACTGAGAGACAGGCATCGACACGTCCGGCTGTCGACATCGAGAGGGGATTTTCTGAGGGGCTGTCAGAGGACTCAGCGGCCGCTCCGGCAGAAGTCATTGACGACTTGAGTCGGAAATTATCCGAATCGTCATTTTCCTGAAATAGGAGTTTGCCCTCATCAGCAAACCGGGATTGTTCGCCTGTGCGTACCGTCCAAATGCCCCCGGTGCCTCTCCTCGATGAATCTGTTCGAGGTAGTCTTTCAGCAATTTCTGCGACTCATCCGATTCGTTCAGCAGAAAACTGCACCATGCCCAGCTGTTTCGATAAGCATCACCGTCCATTTCTTCAGCCGCCGGGAGGGATTCCAGATCTCCCAGGGACGGAGTGGCTCCCATCCGAGCTTTCCACTTCACGGCAGAAATTCTCGCAGATGATGTTCGTTCTGCAGGTGTCTCTTCAAAAAATTCTGCCAGCCCTTCATCAATCCAGAGCGGAAGGAAAGGCAGGTGCTGATGCAGAAGCACATGAGTCATCTCATGGCGCAGATCGGTGATCAGCGAACGACTGTTCCAGACATACACCTGACTGACATCACCGTTGCGATAGTAGATTGCCTTTCGATTTCGGGCCTGAGGAATCTGAGTCGCCAGCTTTCTGAGATAGTTTTGCTGATTGGCATAGATCACGATCTGAATGGGCTTTCCGTTCGGCTGAACACTGACTGTCTGATTCAGTTCCTCCGTGAGCTGGTCAATCTCGGCCCAGATTCGCCGAGTATCCACGGGGACTTCGGAATACAGTTCGATGTTCCCATGCCGCTCCGCAACTTTCCACGGACCCTGCTGGGCCACTAAATCAGGCGTCCGAACAACGAATGCAAGCAGGATGAGGCTCAGGCGAAACGAAAAGTAACCGGCGCGCAAAACCGAACAGAACCCACGACCGACGCTGCCCATGGAAGGTGTCAATACTTCAATCGTGGAAGTTCCTGATTCCAATCGTTCTCCTTACCGGAGGGCTCGCGCCCTGCCGCTGGCTGAAATAACTCGAGGCGCGCGTTGACGCGGAGCAGGCCTGTAAGCCGCGGGAGAATGGTCCCTGAAGGGGTTGGAATGGGTCAACATCAACTTTATTGAGTGATTTCATTGAAATGCTGTGTCCCGGGACGGCGACACTTCCCCGGAGCCGAGGTGTCGTATTCGATTCTGGACCATACGACTCGGCGGGAGCCGTAGGCCGGAACAAAGGCGTCTGGACGCCCCATTTGTTCTGCCGATAGACTGCGAACATGGAATCACGGCAGTCACATCTGCATTCAACTCACACTGCCGCCGATGGCGACTACTTTGTTTGCCCGGGTCAGAACATGTCGGTGTCGCGATCCATCCACCTGGCGCGTCTGAATGCCGCGTGGCCGGTCTGTGACGGCTGCGAATGGCGGTTCCACACCGAGGGTCTGAATGAGAAGACGGTGGTCGAGACGACTCGCATTCGCGAACACCGCCGCCAGGGCATTCAGCGAACGGAGTTCGGAATTCGCGGACCCTATCTGAATGCTCTCCACCGTCGCATGGCGGAGGAGCTGGTTCGAATCTTCTGCCAGTGTCTGGTCGATCGTTCCACTGTTCAGGGATCGTTGCAGCGCCCTGAATCAAAGGAGATTCAGCCCGAGCGACTTTCTCTGGCGCCAGTGGTCATCGGTTTCGATGGACGTTCTTCATCGCCCGATATTTTCGTAGGCGTCAGTTCATCCATTCGTGAGTTTGGTCTGCCAGTCATTGACCTCGGCCGATCCACGGCCGCGTCACTGCAGGAAGCGCTCAGATGTCTTCCGGAATCCTGCGGAGGAATTCTGGTGACCGGAGCGGGTTGCCCGAATTCATGGACCGGGCTTGATGTATTCGATCGGTCCGGCGATTCGGTTCCAGTCGTCTGGAAGGACTTTGGCATCCGGCTTCAGCACCCGGGGCTCGAATCTTCCGACACGCCTTCGACGGCAAGCCTCGCAGGATACGACACTGACGTCCCGGATGAAATGTCTCATCGCCTGCAGCAAATTCGATCTGCAAAGATGCTGAGTGAAAATGAAGGCCGGGGAGCTGTTCGATCTGACGCAGTGCGAACATCCCTGGCGCCTCGAACGGCAGGAATCCTGCAGCTTGTGTTGCCGGAGCCGGATCAACGGTCATCATGGCCTCGCCGAATGACTCGCCATTCCGGAGCACTGACTCTGGTGGACTTTGAAGATCGTTATCGTGACTGGCTGAGTCGCTGGTATCCCCGAGAATTTGAACAGCGTGTCATCGTGGAAACGAACGATCAGCTGATACGACAGCGAGTGCTCTGGCTCGCCGAAAGTCAGGAACTGTGTTTGATTCCTCGGAGCACGCAGGAATCGCAGGCTGCCGATGATGCTCTGACGATTCGTGTTGATGACGACGATCGGTTCTTTGCGTTTCACAGAGCCAGTGGCCTGCAGATCAACGCCGGACGGCTTGCTGACTCTTTGAATCGAGCCATTGCCAGCCACGCATCACACATTACCGTTCATGCCGATGATGTCAGCGGACGATTCTGGCTGACCGACGCCGCCCGCCCATCGCTCGGACTGTCCACAGAACAGATCCACGACGCACTCGCCGTCATCGGCCTTGTCTGTCGCCTCGCATCCGCCGGCCGCCTGCAGCTGCAGGAGTTGTGAGGGGTTTTCGGTTTTCGGTTGTGTGTGAAAAACGGGTAGCACGCCTGCAGGGCGTGTGCCGAAGGCGCCGGAAGCCATTGTAGAGCGATTGTCCTCAATCGCTTTCACCAAACACAAATCATGAAACGGCTGAGGACAGCCGTTCTACACTGGGTGTTCCCTTGCCTCCGTTCTACTGCCATTCGACAGCCATTGGCGAATCGCAGGGCGTCACTCGGAGAGTGACGACTACTTTCGGAGCTTTTTCAGTGTAGAGCGATTGTCCTCAATCGCTTTCATCAAACACAAATCATGAAACGGCTGAGGACATCCGTTCTACACTGGGCGTTCCCTTGCTTCCGTTCTTCTGCCATTCAACAACCATTGGCGAATCGCAGGGCGTCACTCGGAGAGTGATGACTACTTTCGGAGCTTTTTCAGTGTAGAGCGATTGTCCTCAATCGCTTTCATCAAACACACAACATGAAACGGCTGAGGACATCCGTTCTACACTGGGTGTTCTCTTGCCTCCGTTCTTCTGCCATTCGACAGCCATTGGCGAATCGCAGGGCGTCACTCGGAGAGTGACGACTACTTTTGGAGCGTTTTCAGTGTAGAGCGATTGTCCTCAATCGCTTTCATCAAACACAAAACATGGAACGGCTGAGGACAGCCGTTCTACACTGGGGGTTCTCTGCCTCCATTCTTCGGCCAACCAACAACCATTGGCGAATCGCAAAGCGTCACTCAGAGAGTGACGGCTACTTTTGCGGGGAACGAGCTCCTGGCGGGATTCGACGAGGCTCTGCAGCAGGTCTGGTGTGACGCTGGTCAGGTCGTCCATGACGCGATGGTGTGCTCGGTGAAGCTGGTCCCAGGTTCGTCCTTTTGACACGACGCCGAGGCATCGAGCACCGGCAGACAGGGCCGCTTCGATTCCCACGGGTGCGTCTTCCAGCACAACGCAGCGTTCCGGAGCAAGGCCCATTCCTGCCGCGGCTTTGAGAAACACATCCGGATGTGGCTTGCCTTTGACGACATCAGCCCCCGTGATCACCGTCCGGATCCTGTCGCCTGCCTTCAATTGCTCTATGGCAACTGCGACATTCTTTGGAGGGCCGCTGGAACCAATGGCCATTGGAACTCCCAGGGCGTGCAGTGCGTCAATCAGTTCCCGCGCGCCAGGCATATGAGGAAAGTTCTCCGACACAAACTGTCGGTAGAGCTCTTCCTTTTCCTCGTCGAACGCCGCGATGCCTGCATCATCCGGAGGATTGACCCAGGTCTGCCGGATAAACTCGCGACTTGTCCGACCGAAACCGGCCAGAAATTCTTCTTCGGTACAGTCACGACCATGACGTCGGCAACAGACCTGCCAGGTATGCAGATGAGCCGCGAAGGAATCGATCAGGACTCCGTCAACATCAAAGATCACGCCAAAAGCAGGTAACGACACGAGCAACTTCCCAAAGGAGCCGACCGGCTTGTTGCCAATTCTTCGCTCACGCTGTGCGCTTGCTTCGAAGACGCTGCGCACCGCGCGTGCCGGAAACGAGTAAGACTCGTGACTGCGCCGTCAGCGGTGTCGCGCAGTTTGTCCCTGAGCGAAACACTGCGAGGCTGAAATGACATGCCGGATCACATGACCCAAGTCGACAGCGCAGACGAACGCTGTTTCTTTGATCGGTTTTGCGAAAAGGCAGTTGGGCGGGAACTCAAGCCAATCAGGCGAGTACCGGCTCTTCAACTTCAAAGTCAGAAAAGTCGACCGGGTCAGTCCATGAATTGTTGTTGTCCGGGTCTTCGACGTGCAGCTGTGCCGCGTTGCCTTCCACCGAAATCAGAGTCACGATCAGTCTGCCAACTCGAACCGACTCGCCTGGGACAAGTTCAATCTGGTGGAGCTGCATGGTGAAAATGCTACCTGTAAAAAGGACACCACTGGCCATCAACTTCACGCAAGCGGAAGTGTGCAGGACAGGCAGTGAAATGAGTACCCTGGACGCTGCTGTGAGAGCATCGGCAGAACACCGAATGAACCTCTCGAAACCAAAGACACTGCAGCGTCCTCAGAAAAGGACGGGCGGCGTTATACAGTCGTCGTTCGTTTGCATCAATCGCGATTCGCATCTCTCCTGAATGTTCGTGAGACCTTTTTTTGTCAACAGAATTTTCTACCAGAATTGACTTCACAAAATCGCAAAAGTTTTTCTCACTCAGCAACAAGCGCGAGCTCCCTGTTTTGCCGCAGGGCGGCTCTGCGGTACAACACAGAGGCCAGCGCTGATGATCAGCAGCTGTTGACGCAGTGACCGTCACGATCGGAAAAGTCCGTTCTGTTTTGTTTGGAAGACGGAAAGAACGTCCCATGAGTTCGGATCAAAATCCTCTGCTTATCAGTTCCGGACTGCCCGCATACGATGCCATTCAGCCGGAACACATCGGTCCTGCTGTGGAACAGATGCTGTCGCGCTGCCGTGAAATTCTGAAGTCACTGGAAGATTCGGCGGAGGCCACGTGGGCAGGGCTGATGACTCCGATGGAACAGATCGATCTTCTGTTTGAATACGGATGGTCGCCCGTCAGTCATCTTCTGAGTGTTGCCAATTCCGACGCGCTGCGTGAAGCACATGATGCCGCGATGCCATCGGTCGTGGAGTTTGGTCTGCAGCTTCGTCAGAGTGAGGCGGTGTACCGCAAGCTGTGTGCAATCCGTGATTCAGTCGAATGGACATCTTACTCTTCAGCACGTCAGCGAATCATCACTCGGATGATTCAGAGCGCCGAACTGTCCGGCATCAGTCTACAGGGAGCACAGCGGGAACGATTCAATGCCATTGAACAGGATCTTTCTCAGCTGGCGACCGACTTTTCAAACAATGTGCTTGATGCCACAAAGGAATGGCACCTCGATCTGACCGATGCAAAAGAGGCGGATGGTTTCCCTGCGAGCCTGCGTCGCATCGCGGCGGCATCCTGGAGTCGCGCGGATGAAAACCAGGGGAAGACTCCGGCGACACCGGAAAATGGTCCCTGGAGAATTACTCTGGATCAGCCATGCTTTGGCCCGTTCATGGAACACTGCCGCAGCCGCGAACTCCGTGAGAAGGTGTATCGTGCGTATATCATGCGAGCGGGTTCCGGCGACAAGGACAATTCACCGCTCATTCGGCGCATCCTGAGTCTTCGGCGTGAGCAGGCAAAGCTGCTTGGCTTCGAATGTTATGCGGAACTGAGCCTTTCGCGCAAGATGGCGGGAGACGTCGCGGCCGTGCAGCAGATGTTTGATCGGCTGCTGGAATCGTCCTACGAACCGGCGAAAAAAGAACTGGAAGAACTCACGGAGTTCGCCCAGCAGCGCGGACACTCCGGTCCGCTCAGTCATTGGGACGTCGCCTTCTGGGCGGAACGTCAGCGTGAAGAGAAGTTCTCGTTCACCGACGAACAGCTTCGGCCTTACTTTTCACTCGATCGAGTGCTCGATGGACTGTTCGATCTCTGTCACACCCTGTTTGGTATCACCGTTCAGCGGGCGGACGGAAAGGCTCCGATCTGGAATCCCGATGTTCGATACTATGAGATCTTCGATGAATCCAGCCGACAGATCGCCGGATTCTATCTCGATCCATGGTCACGCCCGAAAGACAAACGAGGTGGCGCGTGGATGAACGACTGCATTACTCGATCAGTCGGCCCGTTCGGCATTCGGCTCCCTGTGGCGCATCTGGTTTGTAACGGCACGCCGCCGGCGGGAGACGTTCCATCGCTGATGACGTTCCGGGAAGTCGAAACTCTGTTCCATGAGTTTGGTCATGGGCTTCAGCACATGCTGACAACGGTGGACGAACGCGATGCCGCGGGCATCAACGGAGTAGAGTGGGATGCCGTCGAGCTGCCAAGTCAGTTCATGGAAAACTGGTGCCTGCATCGGCCAACTCTGATGCGACTGGCTCGCCATTATCAGACTGGTGAACCTCTTCCTGACGAGCTGTTCGAAAAGCTTCAGCAGGCAAAGACCTACCGCGCTGCGACTCAGATGCTGCGACAGCTGCAGCTGGGCATGACCGACATGTCGCTGCACTATGGTTACGACCCTGACGGTGATGAATCACCGTTCGATGCGGAAAAACGCATTCTGTCGATTACGAGCCTGCTGCCTCCGCTCCCGGAAAATCGATTCCTCTGTTCATTCCAGCACATTTTCGCCGGCGGGTACTCAGCCGGGTACTACAGTTACAAATGGGCAGAGGTTCTGAGCGCGGATGCGTTCGGAGCGTTTGAAGATGCGGGGCTGGACGATACTTCGGCGGTGGCGGCCACAGGACGAAAGTTTCGCGACACCGTGCTGGCTCAGGGAGGCAGCCGCCATCCGATGGATGTCTTCCGGGATTTCCGAGGACGCGACCCGGATCCTCAGGCACTTCTGCGTCATTGTGGATTGAAGCACTAGGTTCCGCTTATTCAAAGACCTTCGGCAGGACAGGCGAGTGTCCAAAACGAATGTTTGTCTCTGATTTACAGTGAGAAAGTCGTCTGTCATGCAGGCCCCTCCGGAAAAACACTTTGACGTGATCGTGATCGGCACCGGCCCCGGTGGTGAAGGTGCGGCAATGGAGGCGACGAAGCAGGGCAAGCGAGTCTGCTCGGTGGAACGCATGCAGCAGATCGGCGGCGCATGTACTCACCTGGGAACCATTCCCAGCAAGTCTCTGCGAGCCGCCATCTATCGTCTGATGGATGTGAACTCGGCCCCTGTGTTCAAGCAGCTGGGAATCAATCTGGAAGTCAGCTTCCGGGATCTGCGACGCAGCGCGCAGTCCGTGATCGATCAGCAGGTGGCCATGCGCCGCAGCTTCTATGACCGAAACGATGTCGAAGTGCTGCAGGGAACGGCTCGCTTCCTGGATCCTCATCGCATCATCGTGGAGCATCCGGATGGCAGCACAACGATTGCTCACGCGAAGAACTTCATCATCGCCACAGGATCACGTCCCTATCGTCCGCCGGAAGTTGACTTCAATCATCCGCGAGTCTTCGACAGTGATACAATCCTGAATCTGCCGGAAACTCCTCGCTCCATGACGATCTACGGAGCCGGCGTTATTGGCTGTGAGTATGCGTCGATGTTTCGAAACCTCCAGGTCAAACTGAACCTGGTGAACACCAGAGACCGCATGCTGGAATTTCTGGATGACGAAATCTGCGATGCTCTGGCCTACCACATGCGCGATACGGGCGTCCGAATCCGCAACAACGAAACCTTCGACCGCATTGAAGCGTTCGATGATCATGTTGTCCTTCATCTGAAATCGGGCAAGCAGCTGAAGAGCGATGTTCTGCTGTGGGCGAACGGACGAACGGGGAATACCGATGGCCTGGGACTCGAGAATGTCGGCATCAAGCCAAACCATCGGGGACAGCTGGATGTGAACGAAAACCTGCAGACCAGCCAGCCGCACATTTACGCTGTTGGCGACGTGATCGGACATCCCGCGCTTGCCAGTGCGGCTTACATTCAGGGTCGATTTGCCGCGCGGCATCTGGGCGAAGGCGGCTCAGAGAAATTTCGAATCTCTGACATTCCTGCAGGCATCTATACGAGCCCCGAAATCAGCAGCGTGGGAAAGACGGAACGGGAACTGACCGAAGAATGTGTGCCCTATGAAGTGGGCCATTCGATGTTCAAGAACCTGGCTCGCGCACAGATCATGGGCCGTCCGGTCGGGATGCTGAAGCTGCTGTTTCACCGCGAGACTCTGGAGATCCTTGGAGTCCACTGTTTCGGGGTGAATGCCAGCGAGATTATTCACATCGGCCAGGCCATCATGGCGCAGCCGTCGCCAAATAATTCATTGCTGTACTTCATCAACACGACGTTCAACTATCCGACGATGGCAGAAGCGTATCGTGTCGCCGCGCTGAATGGCTACAACCGCATTCATTAGTACCGGCTCGGCACGAGCCTCGAACTCCCGTTTTCAACAGGCGTTACGCATTCACCGGACGGCTTGCGCCGTTCCGCTATTTTTGGGGCTCTTCACCGGACGGCTTGCGCTGTGCCGCTACTTTTGGGGGCGCTTCACGGGTCAGCTTGCGCCGTGCTGCTATTTTGGGTTGGAAGTACTATTTTGGGCTGGAAGTAGCGGAGAGGTCGAAGCAGATCAGTTCTTCGTCGTTCCTTGCAAACATGCAGCGATTGGCGAAGGCGGGATGTGACCAGACGACATCGCGACCACGGGCGAAGCTGGTTGGCTTCAAAATGTTGGCACTGCAGACTTCTTCAAACCCCTTCGGAGACAATTTGCAGATCTTCAGAAAGCCCTGATCGTTCAGCTGAAAGAATCTTTCTCCGTGCTGAATGAAGAAGCTTGTTGCAAACAGAGCATCTCGTTTTGCGGATGACGGCGCCAGGTCTCGCCAGACCAGGCTCTGATCCTGCATCGAAACGCACCGCATTTCCCCTTCGCCTGCGATGCCGTAAATGTGATCCTGGTAAATGACAGGAGTTCCCATCAGCACATTCAGGTCATTCTTGTGTTCCTGGTCACCCGGCGTTGAACTCCAGATTTCTGTCACACCGGGCGTCTTGAAATCCAGCTTCAGCAGCAGAGAGCCGTTGTAAAAATCGCTGATCAGCAGCAGATCATCCTGAACTCGCGGAGTCACGATGCAGACCACCGGTCGCTGCGGAGGCACTTTCGGGAATTGGTGCGTCCACAGAGCTTCCCCGTTTTCAGGATTCAATCCAACGAGCCCTGTGTCGTACCAGTAAATCAGCTGACGCACTCCGTCCTTTTCGACGATCACCGGCGGAGCGTAACCAACCTCTTCCGCCGTCTGTGACTTCCAGATCTCCTCACCCGTCAGCTTGTTCAGACAGACAATCGCGGAGTCCTTTCCTCCGACAACACAGATCAGTCGATCGCCGTCGACTCGAGGATGCACTGAGAACCCCCAGACCGGAGCCTTCGTCTGGTATTTCTCCATCAGCTGCATTTCCCAGATTGTTTCGCCAGTCTCTGTTTTCAGGCAGGCCAGATGCCCCATCGCACCCAGAAAGTACACTCGATCACCGTCGACCGTCGGAGTAGTTCGCGGTCCTTCCGGATAGCTGATGCGGTAGTCGACGTTGTATTCGCGCGACCAGAGTGGCTTGCCTGTTGCGGCGTCAAAGCACAGGTATCGTTCCACGCCGGGAAGACCCTGACCTGGCTTGCGGTTCTGCACATCGCCCGCGATCCGGTCCGACAGAAACACCTTTCCTGCCGCCACAGAAGGTCCTGAATATCCTTTGTTCACCGGAGCTCGCCAGAGGACCTTTGGACCTTCGGGAGGAAACGATTCCAGAATCCCGTCTTCATGCCAGACAGCATCGTGAGTCGGGCCGAACCAGTGAGGCCAGTCTTCTGCCACCACAACGTTCGACTTGATTCCCGCAGAACACACGGCTGCCACTGAAGCGACAACGATCATTCGCAACACCTGGAAATCTGGCACGAATCTCTCCTGGGAAAGCACTGTCGGGTTTGCTGGAGCCGTAAGATCGTGAGGGCTCGCGGGTTGGATCGCGCGGCAGGCGACTGGAAACTGGTCTCCTGCCGGCTTCAGCGACGGGACTCGGTTGCCGCATCCCGCGGCATCCCGACAGGAAAGTCAGAATTTCATTTTGAACTGGTCAGATCATGATGTCCGATGTCTCCGCTTCGAACAGTGCCACATTTGACTTCCTTGTGGATTCCAGAAAGGCCTGGATCCAGGCGGTCCTTCGCCCATGGTGTCAGACCGCCTCTCTGAAGGAACTCAAAAAAGCTGACGCGGAGTGGTTTGATATCGCAGGCAAGGCAGATCCCAAAGCGACACTCTGGACCTGGGTCTGGGAACGATTTCCCGCGATTGTGCATCCGGACCTTCCCGGAGTCCACGAGACTTATGAGGTCACTGTAACCCTCAACGACGGTCGCACGGTGACGGGATTTCCAGACAACCGAGCGACTCAGAAGGGAATGCTGGTTCTGGTGGGAACGGATGCCAACGGAAGCCTGACGTCCAGTGGTCCGTTTTCCGTGGATCACATCACGTCGATCATTCGTGCCTCAGAAGCATCCAAACACTGATCCCAGCGCGATCACAGTGATTGTGCCCAGCAGCGGGCCGACGGCCGTGACCATTCCGATATCTGCATAGCTCTTTCGATGAGTCGAGCCGCAGATCAGCAGCAGAGTAATCACGGCACCGTTATGCGGAAGACTGTCGAGACCGCCGCACGACATGGAGGCGACTCGATGCAGAAGTTCCGGATTGAGCCCGCTTGTCAGTGCCTGCTGGTAATAGTCTTCGCCAAGAGTCTTCATAGCGATGCTCAGTCCGCCGGATGCAGAACCTGTGACCGCAGCAAGAGTATTCACGGCGATGGCTTCAGAAACCAGCGGGTTCGAAGAAGCGACGCCGGTGACCATTTTCTGTACCATCGCAAATCCGGCCAGCACGCGAATCGTTCCACCGTAACCGACTTCAGACGCCGTATTGAAAAGCGGCATCAATGCGGCCTGTGCACCCGCCGACAGTGATTTGCGAACGGACTTCAATTCTCTGCGATGGAGGACGATCAGCACTCCGGATGCGAGACACAGCGACAGAATCGTGGACCACGAACCAACGACTTTCGCCGCTTCCAGTTTCTCGAAGGGTGGCTTGCCTGCATAGTCTGTATTCCATTTTGGAATCCATCGTTGTGACAGTTCGAAGTTGGCCACAACGGCAATCATCAGTGGTGCAAGACTTTTCCAGAGCGCCGAACTGTCGGGAAGCCCTGAGCCAGTGCTTAATGCGACTGTCGGTGTTTTCATATCAGGAGCCGGAGCGATGCCCGGTTCCTCCGCGTTTGAAAGTTCGAACCCTTCGCCATTCTGTCTGGCACGAAGGGCACGCCAGTGAAGCCACAGCATGCCGACGACGAACATCACAAGTCCACCAATGCAACCCAGCCCCGGCGCGGCAAAAGCGGTCGTTCCGAAATACTGCATCGGAATCTGATTCTGGATCTGAATCGTGCCAGGCAAGGCCGTCATCGTCAGGGTGAAGGAGCCCAGGGCAATTGTTCCGGGAATCAGTCGTCGCGGAAGATTGCCCGTCTCAAACAGAGATCGAGCCAGCGGAAAGACGGTGAAGACGACAACAAATAATGAGACGCCGCCATACGTCAGAATCATACAACTGAGAACCACGGCAAGAATCGTGTGGCGTGGCCCAAGAACCCGTGACAGTGTCGTTGCGATACACGCCGCGGCTCCACTGTCTTCCATCAACCGACCGAAGACAGCTCCCAGAACGAACAACGGAAAGTAGTCGGTGATAAACTGACCAACAGCCGGCATGAACACATGCGTCAGTGCTGCCATCAGCGGCAGTTGACCATCGATCGCAACCGCCAGCAGCGCGCAGACAGGTGCGAGCAGCAGAACGCTGTGGTCTCGCCATGCCATCCAGATCAGTACCAGCAGGGAAAGAAAGATGCCGATCACCCCTGGAGTCAATTCCATGAGTTGCTCCCGTGCTGCGCTCGGAAAATCCCGGAAACTTACTCTGGCAATTCGCGACCTTTGGTTTCCGGCCCCAGCCAGATGACGAAAACACCAGCAAGATAGATCGTGGCCAGGAGCGACCCGGCTTTCGGAAAGCTCCCGCCGAACATCGCCATCAGAGTGGGAGTCTGCAATCCTCCAATCGCGGCAATGATGCGTCCGAAGTTAAACGAGAATCCCTGCCCGGTCGCTCGCACCGATGTCGGAAACAGCTCCGGAAAGTACAGCGGAAAGAACCCGTAGAACGAAGCGGTCACTCCGCCCGCGATGAAACCTGCAATCAGAAACTGCGTATTGAATTCGGTGTGGAACTGGTAGAAGTAAACGGCACTTGCGAACGCGCCCAGACACAACACCGCGTAAGTCGGACGTCGCCCAAACTTGCCAGCAGCCATCGCCGCAAGAATCGTTGCGACGATCGCGCCGAGTGCCGTGGCGATCTGAGTCTTCTGGGCCGCGAAGTGTTTCACGGTCTCCGTATCCGGCAGCAGTTCACTCGCCCAGCGCGGTGCCCATTGAATCGAGCCCCATGTTCCGAGAAGTGCGATGCCGGCAAGTCCGGCTCCCAGCAACATGCGTCCAAGAACAAACTTCGCGGAACCGGCGGGCAGTGCTCCGGACGAGACAGTTCGTTCAAGGTACTTCCAGACAGGAAACAGGAAACCACCCATCGCCACGATCAGCCCGACGACGGTGATGCCAATGGAGATTGCCGGATGCTGGTCGGCGGCCCTCGGTGACCATGCCCCGATGATCCAGATGGCAGCGAGACATCCAACAAGCACTCCTGCAAGGTCTGCGTTGCTCCAGTTCGAAGTCTTCCCTGACGCATGTTCTTCTTCCCACTTTGATGATTCGGGAACAAACAGACGGATGAAGAAGATGAGCAATGCCGGGAAGGCACCGCTGATCATCAGGAACCGCCAGGCAGAATTCTGCAGCAGAGTGTCCGTCAGCTGCTGAGACAGGCCAACCGCAAGCAGAAGAGTTTCCACACGCTCAACGACGTTGCTCAAGCCCATGCTGAGCAATGCCACCAGGAGAAAACCCACGTTCGACGCCGCGCCGATCAGACCGGCAATAAACGCGCGAGATTTTCCGGGCCAGATTTCATTCACCAGCGCGACGCCAAGCGACCATTCGCCGCCCATTCCCAGAGAGGCGATGAAACGCAGCACGGCAATCTGCCACGCCTGAGTCGCGAAGCCGCACATGCCTGTCAGCAACGCATAGGTCAAAATACTGAGCGACATCGCGCGGACTCGGCCGATCTTGTCGCCCAGCCATCCAAACAGCACACCTCCGCTGGCAGCTCCGACAAGGAAGACGGCCATGATGACCGCGAACCAGCGGTCCAGCTGAGTTTGATCGGTCAGCAGATCCTTCAGGGCGGGTTTTCCGATCACCGGAAACAGTCCCATCTCAAACCCGTCAAACATCCAGCCAAGCAGAGCGGCTGTCAACGTTGCATACTGAGCCATCCGCGACGGAGCGGGAGACGTGGGTTGTCCCATGGGAAACAATCTCGATCAGGAGGGGCGAGGAGCAGGAACGTCCGGAAGGAATGCTGTACAGCGATTTCAGATGATAGTGTGCTCCGTTTGCCGGATGCCAGCAGTCAGAGTTCCTGCGTTGACAATCGGTGAGTGTTTTCCCTCAGGAGCGGGAACCTCCACTCAGCCACAGGATTTCACCCTGATCGGCAGGGAGTCACCACTATAGGCAGCAACACCCAGTAGGCCGCAGAGTTTACCTGATCCGCAAATCCGTTGTTGGGCTCCGACGGACCGGTCGATTGATCAGATACGGGCAGATGCCAGCCGCCATGACGGCGCTGCGCTGCTTTGTTTGGTTTGAGGTTTGGTGTTCGCAGGGGGCGAACGGACCTGAACAGCAAACTTTTCTGAGCGAGTCGACTATGTCAGATCATAAGAAAGAAGAACATCCGCCAGCGGACGGGCAGGAAAAGCCCGCCAGCGGCAGCATCGTTCCATGGATTGCAGTGGGTGTGATCAGTGCGGGTCTGGGAACGGCAGTTCCGTTCCTCCTGGCAGGCCAGAGTCATGCGGCGGCAGGAGAAACCAAGGAAGGCGAAGAGTCAGCGGAACACGGTACCACCGCAGACGGTGATTCCCACAAGTCCACCAAACGAGTCAAAGCGTTCGAGCTTCCAAAGGAAGAAGAGACTGTCTTCCTGCCCTTTGGAGAACCGGACAAGGATCAGGAAGTTGTTGTGAATCTGGACGAAGGCCGCATGTCGCGCTACCTGCGTATTGCGATCACGATGCAGATTCCAAAGTCGAAGGAAGAGGACCTGAAGAAGCGAGTGGACGCGAAGAAGATCCTTCTTCGCAACTGGCTGCTGAGCAAAATCTCCGACCTGAATCTCGATGACATCCGCGGCGCAGCGGGACAGAACCGTCTGCGTCGTGAGATTCGAGATCATTTCAATGCGGTGCTTTGCCCTGATGGTTACGACCAGATCTACGACGTTCTGTTCGAAGAGTTTAACGTTCAATGAGTGTTCCTAATCCCACAAGTCTGGACTTCACGGCACCTCGTCGCCTGACGGGTTCGGCCAGTCGCGCGCTGACGTCATGGCACGCGACTTCCGTTTCCGTGCTGCAGGAGTTCTGGCAGGCGCTCGTGGGAACTCGAATTACTCTGACACCCGCTCAGATTGATTCGTCCGTGGCACAGAAAGCTCAGCAGGCTCTGCCGGATCCGGGTTATGGAGTGCTGCTGAAAATCGGCCACGACCGTTTCGACGGCGTCGTGGCGTTTTCGGCTCGCACGGTTCTGACGCTTGTCAGTGAAATGCTCGGGACGCTCGGTGACACGTGGCCGGAGCATCGACCGCTGACGCCGGCAGAACAGTCTCTGTTTGAGCTTCTGCTGGGCGAAATTTCGCGGGCGATGAGTCAGGGCTGGCCCGAAGTGCAGCCACTGCCTGTCGAAATGGATCAGCCGATCGCTCGACCGCTGCGAAGTCGCATCTTCCAGCCGCGGGAGAATCTGGTTCGTATCGGCATCGAAGTTCACACACCGGTTGGTTCCGACACCGCGTGGCTGCTCATGCCGCAGGCCGGGCTTACATCGATTGGAATCAACGAATCCGCAATTCCGGCAGCTCCCGTTCAGACCGCATCTCCGCAGATGCGATCACTGGCCGAGAGTCTGCCGGTCACTCTGGTCGTCGGACTCGGCAAATCGAGCCTGACGCTGGGGGAACTGAACCGCCTGGCAGCAGGCGATATCCTGGTACTTGATCAGTCGGCCAGTGCACCGCTCGAAGCAAAGATTGCCGGGCATCTGCAGTGGATCGGACACCCGTGTCGTCTGGGGCAGCGACAGGGATTTCGTATTCTTGCGTCAGCGAAAGAATGAGGAGACAGGCGTGAGTACTTCGTCTGCCGACACCCTCGAAAACAATGAAACGGCGATCGAACAGATCATGTCGAACAGTGACAGTGCGATCCCAGAGGCTCACCCCGTTGAGTTCCCTCAGGTCAGTCGCACTCGAGCCAGTTCGTCAATGCCTCTGGAACGATTCGCCGAAGTCTCCATTGAAATCTCGGTGGAGATCGGACGCGTCACGATGTCGATCGGCGAACTCCTGAAGCTTGGCGAAGGAGCCGTGGTGGAACTGAATCGTGCCGTGTCAGAGCCTGTCGATGTGATGGCTCAGGGCGTTCGAATTGCCAGCGGTGAAGTGGTGGTCATCGATGATCGCTTCGCCGTTCGCATCACAGAAATCGTCAGTCAGGATGATGGAACCCGCTCAGGAGTCGCCAAACGCTGACAACGTAACTCCGACAACGTAGTGGAACGCGCCAGAGTTCCAAAGCCAGACCAGACATGAAACGCAATCACGACGGGTAAGGAAGGAACTCTGGCGAGTTCCACTACAGAACAATCAGGATCGAAGGAACTCTGGCGAGTTCCACTACAGCTGAATAGACGGGAACTCTGGTGAGTTCCACTACAACGGAATGGACGGGAACTCTGGTGAGTTCCACGACGGATCGAAGCGACAATTGAAATGTGAGAACCAGGAAGGTCTCTCGAAGTGATCAGGGAAGAACACACAACACGAACTCATCTGAGTCGCCGGTGCTCGCCGAGCGTGGCTCTTCGTTCGCTGCTGTCGTGGTTTTCCGCTGTTCTCATTCTCAGCCTCTTCTGTCATTCCGTCTCCGCGCAGTCATCGACTCGCTCCAGATCTTCGGGAGCCTCCGGCGGTGCGACACTGCCACCCGAAGTCGTCAATCGGATCAAAGCTCAACGAGCCAAGTCGTCCGGTGCTTCAACAGCCGCGACGGATGAAAACACAGACCCCGTCTCGTCCGGCAACTGGCAGGCTCGGACACAAAATGAAGACCTCAGCACTGCATCGTCAACTGACGAAGATTCGACCGAAGAAACCCTCGAACAGAGGCTTCAGCGAAAATCAGCGGAGGTTGCAGCAAGGAAAAAATCGGCCTCAGGAACAACCGCTCCACCTGCGCTGAAGAAAACACCGGAGGTGGATGCTCCACAAAGTTCCGCGAGCGAAGTCTCCCGTATTCAGCAGGTGTCCGGCACAGTCGAACAGGCAGTGCTGGCGGAACCCGCGAAGACCGAGACAGAAGCGACAGAATCATCCGGCGTACCTTTCCTCGATCTTGAACCGGAAACGCGATCAGGCGGTTCGGCAAGATCACCGGAACATTCTCCTGAAGTCACTCTGGCGACATCGCCTGCCAACGTCATCGTTCGCGCGGCGGTGTGGCTGGTGATCACATTTTGTCTCTTGATTCTTGCTGTACTGGGTGTGCGTCGATGGCAACGGGCACGTGGACTTCTTCCGGCTACCGGAAGCCAGTCGCGTGTTGTTGAAACACTGTCGGTTGGACCCGGACGAATCGTCTCGCTGATCGAGATCGCAGGACTCCGGGCTCTGGTCGCCTCAGATGCAGGCGGAATCAAAACACTGGTGCTGGCTCCTGTGAATTTCCCTGATGAACTTCAGAAAGAAATGCAGGAACCAATTCCGGAAGAACCCCCCGTTCATGGTCAGACAATCGCGGAGTTCTAATCAGCAACAAACAGCACAGAACGGAAAAACAAGGCGGTCTCACAGGACGTGATCTCGCCTTCTGATGAACAGGCCCAGTTAAAGGTTGAACGAATGGACTCAGCACAAACAGTACAGCAGGTTCTTGAATCCGAAGGATTCCAGACCCTATCGCCGCAGATCAAAGTGGCGCTGTTCCTCGGTGCGATGACTCTGATGTCCGCAGCTCTGGTCACGATGACGGCCTTTACGCGCATCGTCATCGTGCTGTCGTTCGTCCGTCGAGCCCTTTCGACTCAGGAAATTCCTCCGACTCAGGTCGTGCTTGGGCTGTCCATGTTCCTGACGCTCTTCGTCATGGGACCGACTGTCACGCGAATCGAACAGGACGCCGTGCGGCCCTATCTGAACGACATCGTCACGGGAGAAGTCGCATGGCAGATCAGCCGCTCAG
Source organism: Planctomycetaceae bacterium (assembly GCA_046349695.1). Lineage (GTDB taxonomy): Bacteria > Planctomycetota > Planctomycetia > Planctomycetales > Planctomycetaceae > SXXK01. The sequence continues at coordinate 26,245 of JAXMBV010000055.1, forward strand.
CCCTTCATGATTTCATGATTCGCCAGACTCGCAAAGCCGACATCGCGCTGTTTGCAAAGATGGCCAATGTCACACGAATTGAGACTCCTGACAGCACACCGTTTCCGGTCCTGATTCCGGCTTATGTCATCAGTGAGCTGAAGACCGCGTTCATCATGGGCTTCTGCCTCTACATCCCGTTCATTCTGATTGACCTCGTCGTGTCCGTCATCCTCATGTCGCTGGGCATGATGATGATGCCGCCGATGGTGATCTCAACTCCGTTCAAGATCCTGCTCTTCGTCCTGGTTGACGGCTGGCAGCTGATCTCCAAAGTCCTTGGGCAGAGTTTCCACTGACGACCAGAGTATCTTTCTGATTCACCCTCTTTTTTGGAACGTACCATATGTCAGCCCCGGCGGTCACCGCAAAAACCTCAGGCCCATCCGGCTGGATGCAGCAGAGCGAAACTCTGCTGTCATTCGGGATGATCATTGGCCTTGTGGTCATGCTGGTTCCGCTGCCGCAGTGGCTTCTGGACGTTCTACTTGCGGCGAATCTCGCGGCAACAACCTTGCTGCTGCTCGTAACGCTCAGTGCAAAGAGGGCACTGGAACTGACCGTCTTCCCGTCGCTTCTTCTGCTGCTGACGTTGTACCGACTGTCGCTCAACGTCGCGACAACTCGCCTGATCCTGCTTGACGGTGATGCCGGGCATATCGTCACAGCCTTTGGCAACTACGTCGTGGGCGGACAGCTGGTTGTGGGACTCGTGATCTTCCTGATCCTTGTCACCATCCAGTT
>JAXMBV010000056.1:0-24859 GCA_046349695.1 Planctomycetaceae bacterium
GGATCCTGCCGGAATCGAGAACGAACTGCCCCATTTCCAGAAGCATGTCTTTCATTGCGGCGGGCCGAGCGGAATGAAATGTCTGGGCTGAGCGAATCTTGCCCATGCCGACCACCATCATCTTCGTCAGTCCGCTCTGAATCGGTCCGGCGAAACAGGTGTGCAACTTGATTCGATTGACGACCAGGACACCGGCAGCTTCGTGGCAATGACGGTCCATGAAAACAGGGCCGGTGCGGACGCGCCCAATTTCAACGACGTCCATACTGCTTCGAATCGGCATGCCCATCGCTTCTTCGGTCACGCCGAGCGATTCGACCATGGCTCGCTGGCCCTCGGCGGTCGCTCCATTGTGGGACCCCATGGCAGGCACAATGAACGGGCGAGCCCCCTTTCTTCGCAGCCAGTCACCACAGGCACGAATGATCTCCGCCAGGTGACTGATGCCGCGGCTGCCAACCGTGATGGCCACATCCCCCGCTGGCACATTCCGAATCTGAGACTCCAGCTGAGAATCCACTTCGGCCGGGATGTCTCGAAGTGGATTCGAAATCAGTTTTTGATGAACGCGAAAGACCTTCATGACGTGTTGTCCAGCAGGGAATTGGCAACGAGCGGGCAGGCTTCTCAGGGTTAAGGGCTTTTCAGCGGCTTTTCTGCACATGTTTCGAGCGTTCCAGACATTTTTGGAACCTCGGTACCACAGCTTGACCGTGTTTCTCCTGGATTTCTATACTCCCCGGCTTGTTTCGGCCCGAAGTGAAGGATGTTCGGGCGTTTGGTAATGCCTCTGTTTGTTTGGAAAGTCCCCGACGATGTCGGACCGTCATTTCGTTCACCATGAAGATGAAGTCCAACTGGCCAAGATTCTGAAGGAATCAAAACCATGGCTGGAGCGTTACGGCACGACTGTCATTTATGGTCTCGCGGCGATTTTGGCGGTTGCCGCCGTCGTGGTGTATGTTGGCCGGCAGCCTCCTGCCAACGCAGCTGAATCTCAGGCACTGCTCCTGGCCAAGTCCGCTGAAGACTTCCGTGATCTGGCAGACAAGACACCGGATTCCCCGATCGGCATCTCTGCTCGCCTGAAAGAAGGCGAAATGCAGCTCAGCTCTGCCATGGGCAATCTGTATTCGAATCGCAAAGTCGGCATCGAGGAACTGGATGCTGCTGAGAAGGTCTTCCGAAAGCTGGAAGAACGCAAAGACCTCAACGACGAAACTCGTCTGCGTGTCCTGGTGGGACTCGCGCGAGTCGTTGAAGCGCGCTGCAACGGCAATGATGAAACAGTGAAAGCATCAATCGAGGCGTGGGATCGTATTCTGAAAGAGTTCCCTGATTCGAAGATGTTCAACAAGGTTGCTGAAGATCGCAAGAAGAAGCTGAACGAAGAAACGACCAAATCGTTTTACGCGTGGTTCCAGCAGCAGGATCCCAAGCCAGGCGATGACCTGCTTCTGCCCCAGGACGGCCCAGGAAAAGTTCCGGACATTCCAAGCCTGAATATTCCAGACTTCACCACACCGATCACTCCTGAAAAGGACGCACCGAAGGACGGCGCGAAACCAGAGGGCGCTGCTCCTGCAGAAGGTTCCGCTCCGGTTGAAGGGTCCGCCCCGGCGGCTCCTGCACCGGCCGAAGGCGCTGCTCCGGCTGAGCCAGCAACATCAGAACCTGCCAAGGAAGGTGCTGCTCCTGCTGCCGAGCCAGCGAAGCCAACTGAAGGTGCAGCGCCTGCTGCTCCGGCCACTGAAGGGGCTGCTCCTGCTCCAGCACCGGCTCCAGCAGAAGGTGCAGCGCCGGCCGCCGAGCCAGCTGCTCCGGCTCCTGCTACCCCGGAAAAGTCCGGAGAATGACAGAGGATCTGTCTCCTGAGATTTCTGAAGACGACGAAGATGCTTCGGTGACCGCCGAAGCATCTGGCGTTTCGGAGTCTGTCGATGTCACTGTGGAATCACGGGCACATGGCTGGCGACTGGATCATTATCTTAGTCGTTTGTTTCCGAATCATAGCCGCTCACAGCTGCAGAGAATCATCGAAGCGGGCGGTGTCCAGCTGAACGGCCTTGCCCCCAGAGCCTCGCGTCGTTTGAGAGTGAATGACCGATTGCAGGTGCAGCTGACGGACTGCGAACGACCGGGAATTGAACCCGAGAATCTGCCGATCGATATCATCTATGAAGATGATGTTATTGTCGTCGTCAACAAAGCCGCCAACATGGTTGTGCATCCTGGTCGAGGCAGCTCCCGGGGAACACTCGCAGCGGCACTGCAATTCCATTTCAACAACCTGTCTGATGTTGCCGGCCGTCATCGCCCTGGAATTGTGCATCGACTGGACCGTGATACGACCGGTGTGATTCTGATTGCCAAAGACAATCAGGTTCATCAGAAGATCGCGTCGCAGTTTGAACGCCGCGAGGTTCGAAAGGAATACAGGGCGATCGTTCGCGGAGTCCCTGAACTGGCATCGGATTACATTCGAACCTTCATGTGTACTCATCCCCGAGTGCGCGAAAAGATGATGGTCTGCCCGGAAGGCGGCAATGCTCGTGAAGCTGTCACGTTCTACAAGACTGCCGAATCATTCGGACGCTATGCCCTGATGGACCTGCATCCGAAGACCGGAAGAACTCACCAGCTTCGAGTCCACATGCAGCACATTGCAACTCCGATCATCGCCGACCGGCTGTACATCGGTGCCAGCGAGTTTCGGAAGTCGGAGATTCAGCCAGAGCTTCGGCTGCCGGTGAACGCACCTGATGATGTCCTGATTGCTCGCCAGGCACTGCATGCATTTCGACTGACGATTCGCCATCCAGTCTCCGGGGCGGAAATGCAGTTCGAAGCTCCGCTGCCGCAGGACTTTCTTCGAACGCTGGAGCATCTGCGATCTGTTTCCAACTCCCTTCGACGCTGACGTTCGCGTGACGGGACACACAAATCGGCCCATTTGCAGCCGAGCGACAGACATGGCCGCCTGAACGATTGTCTTGACAAGTGTCGTCGAAACGGGCATGCTTCGGCCATGGCATCATCACTTCGATCCCGGAGCACAAAACGGTTTGATTCGCCGGAGCAGGAAGCGTTCCTGAATCTGTGGCGAACGTACGACTGTCTGAAGGCTCTGGAAGACGAGTTGTTTTCCAAATACCAATTGTCTGCTCAACAGTACAACGCCCTGCGCCTGCTCAGGTCGGTATCTCCGGGGTCGATGCAGACACTTGCTCTTGGGAAACGTTTGATTTCTCGCGGACCTGACACCACGAGGATGCTGGACCGGCTGGAGCAACGGCAGCTGGTTGTCAGGGCTCGCCGATCGGAAAATCGGCGAGTTGTGGAGATTGCCATTACTTCACAGGGGCTAGAGCTGCTGGAAGAGATGGCCAGCGCGGTGAAAGCGATGCACGAGAAACAGCTGGGGCACCTGAGCCGACCGGAGCTTCAGGAACTGACTGAGCTGTTGAAGCGCATTCGAAAGCCGCATGAAGATGCCAGCTGCGACTGGCTGGATGAATAAGTTCTCAAATCACGTTGAGTTGACTCAGGGCGATATGGCCGAAGCAACTGCAGGAATCTGTCTGCAGCATGATCTTCGTTGCCTGTTTCGGGAGGGAGTGGAAGAAATGAAACGACTTTGGAGCACACTGTTCTGCTGCGGTCTTCTGTGCGGAACAGTTCAGGCGGAAGACTGGTCGCATTGGCGAGGACCGAATAATGACGGCCAGTCATCGGAAACCGGACTTCCGGACAAGTGGTCACCCAAGGGAGAAAATCTCCTTTGGCACAAGGCCGAATATGCGTCGCGATCAACACCGGTGGTGATGAACGATCGAGTGTATGTCGTGTGCCGAGCGTTCCCTGAGACGAACAAGGAAGGCGAGAAGACGGTCTGCGTCGATGCAAAGACGGGAAACCTGCTTTGGGAAAGCGTCCACAATATTTATCTCTCCGACGCGCCTGCAGAACGAGTTGGCTGGTCGAGCGTCGTCTGTGACCCGGAGACGGACACTGTCTTCGTTCTTGGTCTTGGATGCGTGTTCCAGTGTCTTGATGGCAAGACCGGAAAGACGATCTGGGAACATTCTATGAGCGAAGAGTTTGGCATGCTGTCCACGTACGGCGGTCGAACGAACTTCCCGGTTGTCTTCGAAGACACCGTGATCATCAGCGGTGTAATGACCGGTTGGGGAGAAACTGCGGTCCCAGCGCATCGGTTCCTGGCGTTCGACAAGAAAACCGGCGTTGCTCAGTGGCTGATCAGCACTCGAGTTCGCCCGGAAGACACAACCTACAGTACGCCGGTCTTTACGACTTTCAAAGGTCAGGCGGCGATGGTGTTTGGTGCTGCAGACGGAGCCGTGTATGCGGTCCAGCCTCGCACAGGAAAGACCATCTGGAAGTACCAGGCATCAACGCGCGGTATGAACTCCAGCCCGCTGGTGGATGAAAATGGCATCGTTTACTGCGGCCATGCCGAACAGAATTCCAACGACACGACAACGCTTGGTGCCGTATTCGCATTCGATGGAAATGTCGAAGGAGACATTACTGAAGACAAGCTCCTGTGGAAGGTGCCCAAGCGAACTGTCGGACGAAGCTGCCCGGTGAAGCTTGGCGATCGCATCTATGTGATCGAAGACGGAGCGCTGCTGGTCATTCTGGACGCAAAGACCGGCGAGACCGTCGGGCAGAAGAAGCTGGGTCGAATCATGTTCGGCAGCCCGGTCGTTGCGGATGGCAAGATTTATGTGGCTGAGAATACAGGTCGCTTCTATGTTCTGAAGCCGTCTGACAAGGGCGTTGACGTTGTCAGTGAAGCCCGACTTGCTCAGGGTGAAGAAGTCTTCGGATCACCGGCCATTTCGAATGGCCGAATCTTCCTGCCTTCCATCGAAGCTCTGTATTGCATCGGAGCAAAAGATGCGAAGGCAACAAAGGCCACGCCAACCGCGTTGAAGCGAGAAGCCGTCACTGGCGACAAGACGATCGCTCAGTTGATCCTGACACCAACGGAACAGCTTCTGGCGAACGGCCAGAAACTGCCACTCACGGTCAAAGGCTACAACAAAGCAGGGCAGTATGTTGGTGTCGTAAAGGACGCCGTTATCACCGCAGAAGGTGGCGGCACGGTGGGCAAAGACGGCGTCTACGTGGCTCCGGCAACCGGACTCGGTGGCGTTGTGCTGACGGCGAAGTATGGCGAAATGACTGCGAAGGCACGTCTGCGAGTTGTTCCGACACTGCCGTGGAAGTTCGATTTCTCTGACGAGAAAGTTCCTCCTGTCTGGATCGGTGCTGACTACCGACACAAGCCGGCTCCGCTGGATGGCGAAAAGGGACTTGTGAAGATCAGCACGATTCCCAAGGGTACTCGCAGCCAGGCGTGGATGGGCTGGACGACTCTGCATGACTACACCGTTCAGGCCGACTTCAAGGCCACAAAGAAGAGCGATCGTCTCCCGGATATGGGTCTGATTAATCAGCGGTACACGCTGGACCTTCAGGGTTCGCAGAGACTTCAGATTCGCTCGTGGACGGCACGTCTGGAGCTGCGATTTGCCAAGACCATCGACTTCCAGTGGCAGGCGGACACCTGGTACTCCATCAAGTTCCAGAGTGAAACCAAGGGTGACAAGGTGACCGTGCGAGGAAAGGTCTGGAAGCGCGGCGAAGCGGAACCGAAGGAATGGCAGATCGAAGCAACGGATGAAACTCCCAACTTCCAGGGAAGTCCTGGTCTGTTTGGAAATGCCACCGATGCTGAATTCTTCATCGACAACGTGCAGGTCACTGCCAATAAATAACGGCAACAGTCATCAATCAGATTCTGTGTTCTCTGAGGATATATCCTATGAAAAAGTTTGGACAAGTACTCGTGACGGCAATCGCCATCGCGGCACCGTTGTTCAGTCTGCCGGTTCTGTCGGCGGAAGATCCAACGAAGCTGGTGATGGAACAGATTTCGAAGATGAAAGTGGGAAAGAACGACTGGCCTCAATGGGGCGGAAGTTATTCCCGCAACAACACTCCCGAAGGCAAAAACATTCCGGTGAAGTGGGATGTGAATACCGGGGAGAATGTCCTGTGGTCGATGCCGCTGGGCTCGGAAACCTACGGTAACCCGGTCGTCGCGAACGGCCAGGTCTACATCGGAACCAACAACGGTAATGGCTACATCAAGCGTTATCCAAGCTCCGTGGACCTTGGCTGCCTGATCTCATTCTCAGAGAAGGACGGCAAGTTCCTGTGGCAGCATAGCCAGGAAAAACTGCCTACCGGCCGAGTTCATGACTGGCCGCACCAGGGGATCTGCTGTGCTCCGTTCGTGGAAGGCGATCGAGCATGGTACGTCAGCAGCAGAGGCCTCGTGGTTTGCCTGGATACTCAGGGATTCCGCGATGGCGAAAACGACAGCCCGGTCGTTGATGAAAAGGTCACTGACGAGACTGAGGCCGACGTGGTTTGGGTTCTGGACATGATGAAGGACCTGAATGTTTCCCAGCACAACATGTGCAGCTGTTCGGTGACCTGTGTTGGCGATCTGCTGTTTGTGATCACTGGCAACGGCGTTGATGAAAGTCACATTACGATTCCGGAAGAACGAGCTCCAAGCTTCATCTGCGTGAATCGAAACTCGGGTGAAGTGCTGTGGACAGACAATTCACCTGGTGCCAACGTGCTCCATGGTCAGTGGTCATCACCGGCATACGGCGTCTTCAAAGGCGTTGCTCAGGTGATCGTTGGCGGTGGCGACGGATACCTGTATGGATTCGCAGCAGAAGGCAAGAATGGTAAAGCAGAAATGCTCTGGAAGTTTGACTGCAATCCAAAGGACTCCATCTACCTGCTCGGCGGCCGAGCCACTCGCAATCACCTAATTGCAACACCAGTGGTTTACGACGGACTCGTCTATGTCGGTGTTGGCGAAGACCCGGAACACGGCGAAGGGCAGGGGCATCTCTGGTGCATCGATCCGACAAAGCGTGGCGATGTGAGCCCAACTCTGGTCTACAACTCCAAGGACCCGAAGACCCCAATTCCACACAAGCGTCTTCAGGCACTTGTTGACAAGGAAGGTGACTTCGAGCGAGAGAATCCGAACTCCGCTGCGGTGTGGCACTACGTCGGAGCCGATCCGGAAGTCTTCGAAACGACCATGCATCGCACCTGTGGCACTGTCGCGATTAAGAACGACCTGCTGTACGTTGCTGACTTCAGCGGCCTTCTGCATTGCCTTGACGCAAAGACCGGCAAGCCTCACTGGACCTACGACATGTTCGCAGCAAGCTGGGCCTCGCCCCTGATCGTCGAAGACAAGGTGTATATCGGCGACGAAGACGGTGACATCTCCATCTTCAAGCTGTCCGCGGAAATGGAAATGATCGGCGAGAACAATATGGGCTCATCGGTCTACACCACACCTGTCATTGCAAACAACACGCTGTTCATCGCCAACCGAAATCGCCTTTACGCGATCAAAGAAGGCGCCAGCAGCAAACCTGCGAAATAGCCGTCTGCTGATCTGACCAAAGAAGCCGGCCGCCGCGTGAATTCGCGGCGGCCGTTTTTATTTTGGGGCTTGCCGGCGAGTCGCACTTATTTGCTTCGCTGTCGCAGGTCAGCCTGCAACACATTTACTCGGTCCTGAAGCTTCTCCAGGCCCGAAGCAAGCAGGTCCGATTTGCTTGTTTTTGTTAATCCCAGCAACTCTTCCAGCAACTGAATCTTGCCGATGAGTTCGCCTTCTTCGCGTCCCTCTTCGCGTCCCTCTTCCCGTCCCTGAATCAGCAGTCGATCGGCGAGCGAGCCGGCTTCAAATTGAGTCGGCAGGATGCTGGCGAGCGTCTGCTTGTATTGTTCGCCGTCGATATTCTTGTTGACAGTCATGATATAGACTCCAATCGCCCGAGCCCATTCTGCAAAACTTGCAGCAGGCAACTCCCCGCGGATCAATTCCAGAATCTCCCGAAGTATCTCGGCCAGATATCGATTGCGACTGTATTTTAACAGCCGCAGCGTATTCCTCAAAACGGATTCCCCCTGGATCTCCTCGTCGTTAAGGCAGCTCAAATCCAGCAGTGGTGGCTGGAAGTGAATCTGGTACTCGGCCAATGCCGCCGGCGTCGGAACAAGTCCCGCCAAACTTCGAGCGGCAGACCACGCAGTCTCTCCGTGGTACACCAGCATGGGCACGATTGGACATAGCGGCTCGCCGTCGCGAATTCGCTTCTCCCAGATTCGCACCATGTAACTCAACACCTGCAACACTGTCAGCGGATCGGATTGACTCTTGTGTTCAAACAGGAAATAGACCAAGGCCTGCCTGCTGGAAGGGTCATCAGGAACATTGGCCAGTTCGACCGAAAAGAGCAAGTCCGAGAACTTCTCACGCAGGTCGGGATCAACAAAGCTGCCAGTCTCCAACCGCAGCGTGTCGAGCTTCAGTTCCGCCAGCGCTGCGGGAGACAGCTGCGTTTCAATCAGCCCCCGTGCGTTGGGCAGGTGAGACAGCGCGAAGTGAAAGAAGTTGTTGTGCGGCGTAGGTAGTGGATCCATAGTCGCTGCAGTGTAACAACTAAATTCACCTCATAACAGCGAGGGGCGAACGGTAGCAGTCGTTGAGTAGCGTCAATTCCAGCGCAGCAAAACATGGCAATTTGGATGCCGAACAGGACATTCGTTGCGAGCATTTGCCGCCGCTTGTTTGGCGCTCCGCCAATAATCCTAGGCCAGCTTCAGGACTCGTCGATTCAGGATGTCTTCCTGAGGAGCCAAGTGGATCTCTTTCGCCAGTTGCCGAACGGTCGCTGTCGTGATCAGCGACGTTGGCCATGCTCGATGGTAGACCGCCATAACCTCTGCAATTCTGCAAAGTGTTTGCATTCGACCGCGACACATTTCGACCGCCGCGCGAACACCGGCTTCTTCACAGACGGCATACGCACAGCCAAGGCGGGGAAGCAGCTGCCGAAGGAAGTCTGACGCCTCAGCGGTCTCCAGCCGTTCCAGCGAAACTGGAAATGAAACACTTTGAGTCAGAATCTCGGGAAGCGATTCTGTTCCGGCCGCGATGATCGTGACACCTCGAGTCATCCGTGCGATTGACACGACAAAGCGCAGGAATGTCTCTTTGGAAAAGTCGGCCAGATGAACATCGTCGAGCAGGATTGGGGTACTGAGTCCACATTGAGACCGTCCCTGAAACTCCGCTCGGAGGCACGACATCAGTTCGTGTCGCGACATCGCCGGGCGCGCCTGCTCGCTCAGACGCTCTGCAAGCTGAAACATGGCGGAATCGTCGTTCGCGCCTGCGAGGTTCAGGGAAACGGCCGACAGTCCCAGGGTCTGCAGCTCGGAAGCGAGTCTCTGCAGGACTCGAGTCTTTCCGGACCCCTGTGCACCCGTCAACAGTCCTGCCGCTTCCTTTTGTTCGATGACGTAAAGGAGTCGATTGACTGCTTCAACGTGCCCCGTGCTTTCAAAGAACCAGGGGCTTGGCGAATCCTGTCCAAACATGGGCTGTTCCGCATTGAATCCGGGAAATTGGCAGCTGAACTGGAGAACCCGAACCCGCAAACATCGAGGCCATGGCATACTCGCCGTCCTGAATGCTCCATTGGGCGCAGAGTCTTCCTGATCGGCGCAATCGGCAGAATTCGCGTAAGTTCATCAGCAAAAAGACTGCATTCCGGGACATGGTACGAATTCGCAAATGCAGTCAGTTGATCAGTCTGCGGCTTTGGCCGCTTGACAGTCACAGTGGCAACACGTGCAATTCGTGCGCAGCGGATTGTGTTTCCGCTTGTGCCCAAATCCTCCGTTCGCACTTCATTGAAACTTTGTCGCAGATATCGAATGACTGAACTGACGTATCGATCCGCGGGTGTTGATCTGGAACTCTATGAGCAGGCGATGCAGAAGCTGCCTCGACTGATGCAGAGGACGTTTACGCCAGGAGTGATGGAACTGCCGGGCGGTTTCGCCGGATTGTTTCGTCTGAACGCAGAACGCCAGTGGAAAGACCCGGTCCTCGTTTCCGGAACGGACGGAGTTGGCACCAAGATCAAGGTTGCCATTCACGCCGGCCAGTATTCCACGATCGGGATCGACCTCGTTGCGATGTGTGTGAACGACTGCCTGTGCCTGGGTGCTCAGCCATTGTTCTTCCTGGATTATGTCGCACTGGGAAAGGACGATCCTATTCTGCTGGAGCAGCTGGTTTCCGGCGTCAGTGATGGCTGTCGTCAGGCCGGAGCGGCTCTGCTGGGTGGCGAAACGGCCATCATGCCGGACCTGTATGCGGCCGGTGACTTTGACATGGCAGGCTTCTGTGTCGGCGTGGCGGAACGAGACGAGTTGGTGGATGGTCGCTTCCGAGTTCAGCCTGGCGATGTGCTGATCGGAGTTCCATCGTCCGGCTTCCATTCAAACGGCTACAGTCTGGTCCGCAAGGTCGTCTTTGAACATGCAAAGCTGACGGTCGGCGACAACGTCGCGGAACTCGGCTGCTCGGTCGGCGACGCTCTTCTGAAGCCAACTCGAATCTACGCAGAGACCGTCGCAGCGGCCCGCAAAGCAGTAGGTGTCGAAAATCTGCATGCGATTGCTCACATCACCGGCGGCGGCATCGCAGATAACTTTGAACGAGTTCTGCCGAAGCAGACTCAGGCTGTGATCCAGCGCTCGGCGTGGCAGATTCCTGCAGTCTTTCAATGGCTGCAGAAACTCGGCAATGTGGCTGAAGCAGAAATGTTCAGCGTCTTCAATATGGGTATCGGGCTGATTCTTGTTGTGCCCGAATCCGTGGCGAAGTCTGTTCAGGCGGCTGTTTCAACGCCCGAATATCCCGCCGTGATTCTTGGAGAAATTCGGTCGCAGGAAGCAGAAGAGCCGACTGTGGTCATCGAGTAACCTGGCTTCTTCCACCGTGAGCCACCATGGTGACTCCGGAACGATTGAGACACGGATACCCGGTACGAACAACGAAAGGTCATTCCATGCTCAGAAGTTCCCGTCGAACTCACCTGCGCCAAATCGCCGGCGCAGCATCGGCCGCATTTCTTCCAGCCACTCTTTGGACCACGTCGACGTCAGCGACCGGGATGCCGGCGAATCGAATTCCGAAGATCGCGGCGGTGGTGACCATCTACCGACCGTTCTCCCACTCGGACGTCATTCTTGGAAAGATCCTGGAAGGCTGGAAGCAGGATGGTGGTCGAGGACCTGCGCTGAAGCTGGTGTCGATGTACGTCGATCAGTTTCCGTCCGACGACATGGCGCGCAAGATGTCGGCAAAGCACAATGTGCCGATCTTTGATTCGATCGAAAAGGCGATCACTCTTGGTGGCGATTCCGTGGCCGTCGACGGCGTGCTGAGCATCGGTGAACACGGCGACTATCCCTTCAGCAAGCTGGGACAACAGCTTTATCCACGACGACGGTTCTTTTCTGAGATTGCGACAACGTTTGAGAAGCACGGGAAAGTTGTCCCCGTTTTCAACGACAAACATCTCGGCCCGGCATGGGAAGATGGCTTGTGGATGTGGAACCGCGCAAAGGAGCTGAAAATTCCCTTCATGGCGGGCTCCTCCATGCCTGTTGGGTATCGAAAATCAGACGTGATGCTGCCGATGAACAGCCCGATCGAGGCCGCGGTGGGCATCGGCTACAGCGGCCTCGATGTCTACGGCTTCCATGCGCTGGAATTTCTGCAATGGCATCTCGAACGACGCCCCGGTGCGGAGCAGGGTGTCAGGAATGTGCAGTGCCTTCAGGGTGAAAGACTCTGGAAGGCCGTTGACGACGGAACTGTGCCAGTCGATCTGCTGAAGGACGCGTTCGCAGCGATCCCCGGTTCGTCCGGTGTTGACATGCGAGCCGACAGGAATGCAACGGCGTTCCTGTTTGAATACCACGATGGACTGAAAGCAGCCCAGTTCATGTTTCAGTGCATTGCGGGCACCGGCTGCGCCCTGCGAATCAAAGGTCAGCCGGTCTATACGAACGTTTTTGATGAACGCACCGAACCGATGTATCCTCACTTCGCCTGCCTGCTGAAGGCGATTGAGCGAATGATGTACACAGGCAGGCCAACCTATCCGGTCGAACGGACGGTTCTCACAGGCGGTGTCCTGGACCGTGCTCTCACTTCACTGGCTGAAGACAGCAGGAAGCTTGAAACGCCGGAACTGAGCATCGCGTATCAACCCATCGACTATCCTTTCGGTCAGCATGTCGACTTGCTCACGCAGCCCTACGGTCAACTGTAAACACTGAGTCCGCTTCGCTGCCTGCCAGTGGCAACGAAGAGCAACATCGGCTTTACATCATGAAGGTCAATCGCAAATGACTCGTCTGCAATTTTCCGGAGTGTCGTCACGCCCCAGTCCTTCTCACCGCTGGCGAAACACCCTGTTCTCGCTGATGGTGTGGTTCTTCGCAGCCACGGCCTCTGACAACGCAATGGCTGACCTCGATTCTCGCATCATGTACTCGATCGAATGGCTGGTCGATGAGAGTGACACGATCGTGGTCGTTCGCGATGCACCGAACCAGGCAGACGCTCTTCCGGAAGTCATCAAGTGCATTAAGGGAAATGCAGCGTCAATCAAATGGCCGCTGACTCCTATGACAACCCGCTGGCCAGACTATAAGAACTGCGTACCACCGTCCACAGGGTCTGTTCGCCTGCTGTTCATCCGCGAATCGTCACTGCTGTTGCAGGCCGTGAGCCTCGGGCGACCAGGAGACATCCCGGCAATTGGCTGGACGGAGTTCTTCACTCATCACGAAGGCGTCCCGCTCGCGGGGATCCATTCAACGCTCTATGGCGTCAGTCAGTTTGGTGACTTGCTGCTGACCGAGTCGTCTCTTCACGCCGCTATTGATGCTCGTTTGAAGCTGAACCGAATCCCCATCAGGGTGCGAGCCCATGTCTATTCAACGTCTGAACTGGACTCACGGGATCTGGGGATGAAGGAAAGCAGGAAATTCGCCTGCAGCAGTACTCCGAGCCAGTTTCCGCTGGAGCACAGCGATGAGATCTTCAGCATCGTCCTGCCGTGTGATACGTTTCGAAGGGATTACTATCGCGAACAACTCAGGAGCGGTGACGTCATCGAGAAGATCTTTGCCGTCCATCAACTTGCCGGCATGATGGATCCTCAGGCACACGCCGCACTTCGGGCAGCTGCACAATCTGAGGAAGTGGCGTCAGGTTACAGCGGAGAAAGTCCCCCGACGGAAATCGGCGAATGGAACTCTGTTCGTATGGCTGCCACAGCCGCTCTGAAGAAGATCGATCAGCAGCGAGATTCGTTCGTAGACCAGTCAAGCCGTCCGGCCGCTACCGAAAAGATCGACGCGATCCGCAGTTTGGTGCTGTTTGACGACCCGGTTGCAATTGAGGCAATCCGCACAGCCACTCAAACAGCGTCTGCCATGCCACACATCGATTTGGATCGAGGAACAACCATCGATGCGGAAACAGTCCGAAAAACTGCAGGCGAGGCTCTTGAGCAAATTGAACGAGATCGAGTGAACGCAACGAAATCCCCTTGATCGACGCAGAAGTACGAACGTGGCATGTATCGCAACCTCTTTTGCCGTGGTCTTCTCACCATCGTGTTGCTGATGTGTCCGGGGGCGATGCCGATACAGGGACAGGAACGCTATGGAATGATGTCCGTTGAATGGCTCGTCGACGAGAGTGATGTAATTGCGATTGTCTGTGAGCGCCAAAACTGAAGCCGCGACGAAACTTGCGACGACCATCCTTAACTCCGTCAAGGTCAGCGCTGCTGTCGGTACGGCGGGATGGATGCTCGCAGGAGCAAGCCTACTTTCAGATCTCTATGCAGCTGAAGTCGATTGCGGATCACCCGTGCGAGAAAGCATCAGAAAAGTCGGAAGCAAAACTGACGAAGCAGAAAATGCGATTGCGAGATTCATGGGGCGCATGGAGTATGAGATCAAGCAGATGTACCGCGTTGACCCGTAGCCTGCATGACCAGCTTGTGAGTGGTTCTTTGTGTAACGCGCGGCTCTTTTTGTTTCATCTGTTTTGCAGGGTGTCTGTCGCCGCTTCGCTGCAGAAGACAGGCGATTCTTTCACTCAGTGATTTGATTCGTGTTGATTTGCCCTGATGAGTGTTCATGGACTGCTCAGACATCTGTGCATTCGTGTTTTCATCGTACTCGTACTCGTACTCGTACTCAGTCTAACGGTACTCGTACTCGTGCTCGAAAGAACCGTGATGGCAAAGCCGATTTTCGATCTTGTACAACTCAGTGTGGACCGGGTTTTGACTGATTCAGCGAAGTGTTTATTGGATGATCGAGGACGAGTACTAGGACGAGTACCGCGATGCTGAGTACGAGTACGATTCGAGGGCGGAGTCCTGACGAAGCACGATGGCATTGATTTCAAAGGCAACGTCGTGGCGGCCGCATGGGCCTGGGTCGGCGTCACGAGACACTGTCTGTCGCCGCTTCGCTGCGGAGGGCAGGCAATGGTTTCACTCTGTGATTGGATCAGTACTGATCAGCGCTGATGAGTCGTCCGATCTGTAAGTTCGTGCCGAGCCTGGTAGTTCAGAAACCTGTTCCCACCGGCGTGAACCCGCGTGGCGGTGGTTTTTGGGGGCGTCATCGGCCGTTTCGCTGATGCGGCCTTTCGAGGGAGCTGTACTCGAAGACGCTTGACCGATTCGCTGAAGCTGCGAAGCTAAGAGGCTGCATGCGCTTGCGCGTGCGGATCCCGCCTAACTCGCACTCCTCGAGGACTGTTCTATGTCACGCCTGTTTCGCTGCCTGCTATTTGCCGTTGCGGTCGTTTCGGCCACTGGTAGCCATGCCGTCCACGGTCAGCAATTGCTCAAGCTGGAAAAGGGCGACCATATTGCCATCATCGGCAATACTCTGGCGGATCGCCTGCAGCATTTTGGGCATCTCGAAGCGACTCTGCACTATCGCTTTCCGGAACACAATCTGGTCGTTCGCGACCTGGGGTTCAGTGGCGACACGCTCACGGAGCGGCCTCGTTCGGACAATTTTGGTTCGCCGGATGAATGGCTGACAAAGGTCAAGGCCGACGTGATCTTCGCGTTCTTCGGCTACAACGAATCGTACGCCGGAGAAGCGGGCCTGCCACAGTTTCGCAAGCAGCTCGAAGACTTCATCGATCACACGCTCAGCCAGAAGTACAACGGCAAATCGGCTCCGAGACTTGTGATCTGTTCCCCGACAGCGTTTGAGGATCTCAAATGGCCGTATCTGCCAGCCGGTGAGAAGCAGAACAGGAACCTCGAACTTTACTCGGCGGAAATGGCGAAGGTCGCTGCGGAACGGAAGGTCGTGTTCGTGGATCTGTTCAAGCCGTCAAAGGAGGGTGCGAAGATCGTTACGATGGATCTGAATGTCTTCCGGCAGACCGAAGGTCAAAAAATCGCTCGGTTTGGTTTCGAATACGAAGGCCAGCTGAAGAATAGTCAGATCGTGATTCCCACTCAGACGATCAATGGCGTTCATGTCACCGAATTTGGCAGCTCGCTGGTGTCGATCGCCGTCGATCGACAGCTTTTTGATCGCGATGCACCCCAGCCGGAACAGCTAAAGCTCGACGGTATTCGCAAAGCCGTCCTCGCCAAGAACCACATCTGGCACAACGTCTATCGAGCCACCGATGGCTACAGCGTGTTCGGAGGTCGATCGGGTCTGCAGTTTGTCGACGGTCAAACCAACTTCGATGTCATGCAGCGAGAACTTCAGATTCTTGAAGCGATGGCCGGCAATCGTGATGCGGTCATCTGGGCCGCTTCTCAGGGAAAGCTGCTTCAGCCTGATGACAGCAATCTTCCGAAGCCTCTTGACGTCAAAACCAACAAGCCTGGTGCTCTCGAAGATGGTCGACACAAGTTTCTCGGGGGCAAAGAAGCCATCGAGAAGATGACGGTTCATTCCGGAATGAAGGTGAACCTGTTTGCGTCGGAAGAAATGTTCTCGGACCTCGTCAATCCTGTGCAGAGCGCGGTGGATGCGGATGGTCGTCTGTGGGTCGCCGCATGGCCAACGTATCCTCACTGGAATCCTCTGGAGGCGATGAACGACAAGCTGCTGATCCTGCCGGACGACGACAATGACGGCGTGGCGGATCGCTGCATCACGTTCGCCGACGGGCTGCATAATCCAACGGGTTTTGAATTCTGGAACGGCGGCGTTCTGGTCGCGATGGCTCCGGATATCTTCTTCCTGAAAGATCTCGATGGTGACGATCGCGCGGACGTCAGGGAACGCATCTTCCATGGGCTCGATTCCGCGGATACTCATCACACGGCAAATGGCTTCGTGATGAGCCCCGGCGGGAAGTTCTATTTCTCGCGCGGAATTTTCCATGCAGAGAACTTCGAAACGCCATGGGGCCCGACGAAGCGATTCGGAACGGGCGGCACGGGAGTTTACGAATGGGATCCCGTCACGTTTGATATCAACTTCCATTTCCCGATCGGCCCGAATCCTCATGGCGATGTGTTCGACCAATGGGGCAATCAGTTCGCAACCGACGGCACAGGCGGCACCGGAAACTACATCGGGATGCCAGGTCATGGTGCTCCTGGTCAGTTGTATGAAAAGCGAGTTCGCCCGGTACCGGCCATTCAGATTCTGGACAGTCAGCATTTCCCCAAAGAGAACCGCGGTAACCTTTTGATCGCGAACGTGATCGGCTTCCAGGGAGTGACTCAGTACAAGTTCGAAAAGCGAGGAGCCGGTTTCTTCGCGAAGGAAGTTGAGCCGATCCTTTATTCATCGGATCAGAACTTCCGTCCGAGTGACATGGAGATCGGCGGCGATGGAGCCCTGTATGTGCTCGACTGGCAGAACCCGATCATCGGCCACATGCAGCACAACCTTCGCGACCCGAGCCGTGACCACTTGCACGGCCGCATTTATCGCGTTACGGCCGAAGGAAGGGATACTCAGCCAGTTGTGAAACTGGACAAGGCGAGCACGGCGGATGTTGTGGCGGCCCTTGGATCGGAGACGCTTGCCGAACGCTACCGAGCACGGCTGGAGCTGACGTCGCGGAATCCGGAGGAAGTCGAAGCGGCTGTCGATGCATGGATCAAGCCAATGAGCATGGACTCACCGGAGAATGCTCGAAACCTGACCGAAGCGCTCTGGGCGTTTCAGCGAATTCGTTCAGCGAAATGTACTCTTATGGCACTGGGGCTGGCCTCTTCTTCCGTTGCTGAGGCTCGAGCTGCCGCGATACGGCACTTGGGTCAAGTTGCTCGCGACCATCGTTCCACAGTCATGGCCGGAGGCAGCAGTCCGCTGCCGGAGGTGCCGGCCGACAACATCGACAAAGCTCTGCTTGCCGCTGCCTCCGATCCATCGCCACAGGTGCGAGCTGAAGCGGTCGTCGCTGCGACTCACGTACGAGGACCTCTCGCCGCCGAGGTCATCTTTGCGGCCATGCAGACCGAGCAGGATCCGCAGTTGAGCTATGTCATCAACGAAGCGCGCGGCATCATCAATCTTGACGCCGCCATTCGCGAAACACTGGCTCGCGGCGAAAAGCTGTCTCGCAATGCCGAAGCTTATGCGCTGTCCAATGCCAGCGTTGAAGATCTGCTGAAGATGGAAAAGACCGAGGGCGTTTATCGAGCCATTCTGACGCGAGAGAATGTTCCGGTCGAGAATCTTCAGACAGCCCTGAGTGGTCTCGCGAAACTACGCAACGTTGCCGAGATTGAAGAACTGTTCACGCTGATTGAAGAGCTCAACGCCAAAGCCAGCGTGAATGTGCTTAACAGTCTCAGTCAGCTGCTGGCGAGTCAGCCGGCCGATCAACTGGCAAAGGTCCGCGATCGGATTGCGACTCTCGCGACAACTGCGAAGTCCGGGGAAACTCGTCGAGTCGCCATTGCCGCATGGATCAGTGCCGACAATAACGGCGATGCGGTGTTCGCAGCCGTCGAAAAGGAACAGCTCAAGCTGGAGGATACTCTACGAGCTGTGCCTCTGGTTTCGTCATCGACAGCGAAAGATGCACTCTTCGATCGATTGTCGAAGCTTGTGCCTTCTCTGGAAGGCACCAAGGGGGCAGGTCAGTTGACGAAGCCTGGCCTGCGTGTCGACTTCTACTCTCCAAATCCGAGCAACGTGGCTCGTGAAACGCTGCAGGCAATGACGCCCTCAGCGACCGGCGTTGCCAGCACGATTGTGATGGATCAGCCAGTGCTGAAGACTCGTGATGCGTTCGCTCTGATGTTCAGCGGCCATATCGTGATTGAGAAGCCTGGCCAATACACGTTCTTCATCAGTTCGGACGATGGTTCAAGATTCTACATCGACGGCGAACTGCTGATCGACAACGACGGACTGCACGGTATGGTCGAACGTCGTGGGCGGATCAAACTGGATGCCGGGCTGCATCAGATCGTCGCCACCTACTTTGATAATGGTGGCGGCGATGGTTTGAGCATGTCGTGGGCTGGTCCTGACTTCAAAAAACAGGAGATCCCTGCCGGTGTTCTCGTCTCGACCGCAGAACAGACCATGCAGGATCTGGCCGTCGGTGCAATGATGGAGATCCCGGGACATGAAGCAGAAAAGACGGCGGTGCTTGCAGGACTTCTGAAAGAGCGATCGTCTGTCGAAACGTCGCTGTGGATGGTGCTGCAGGTGAAACCGGAATTCTGGCCGAAGGAGCAACTGGGCACGCTCGCGGAAGCTGCCGTGTCTTACCTCGCCAGCCGCGATCCAAAAGACCGAAACGATGAACAGGCCCAGCGAGCCCTCGACCTTGCTTATCTCGTCAAAGATCGCCTCGATGCGGCAGGTCGTACGCGTTTCGAAAAGCGGCTGGACGAAGTCGTTGTTCCGCTGATCATGCTGGGCACCGTTCGCGAACGCATGATCTATGATCGCGAGACCGTTGCTGTGCAGGCCGGTCGGCCAGTCCTGTTCCGTCTGACCAACACCGACAACATGCCGCATAACTTTGCAGTGGTGCTTCCCGGCACAATGGCGGAAGTCGGTGAGCTCGCCGAAGCGACCGGCCGAGATCAGGACGCGGCGGCGCGAAACTTCATCCCGAAGAGCGACAAGATTCTGGTCGCCAGCAAACTGGTTCAGCCGGAGAAAACAGATTCGATCTTCTTTGAAGTTCCGAAGGAGCCTGGAATCTATCCGTATGTTTGTACCTATCCGGGTCACTGGCGGCGCATGTACGGAGCACTCTATGTGGTCGCGGATCTGAAAGCCTACGAAGCAGATTCGGCCGCGTACCTTGCTGCGAACAAGCTGGAAATGAAGGATGAGTTGCTCAAGTATCTCGGTCGCAACACCGACTGGCAGCTGGATGACCTGAAGGGCGATGTCATGCATCTTGCTCACCGAGCCAACAACTTCGCCGTCGGTCAGCAGCTCTTCAAAGCCGCCGCGTGCGTTGGATGCCACAAGCTCAACGGCCAGGGCAACAACGTCGGACCGGATCTGACCAAGCTGCCTCCGGAGTATTCGAAGGTTGACGTGCTGGAACACATCCTGAATCCGTCGAAGAAGATCGACAAGAAGTATCAGTCGAACGTGATTGAACTATCCTCCGGAAAAGTTGTCACCGGACTGATCGTGGAGGAGAGCGACACGGAAGTGAAGCTGATCGACAACCCGTCAGCTCCTGACAAGGTCACAACGATCGCCAAGTCCGACATCGCCGAACGCACTCCCAGCGATGTCAGCATCATGCCGAAAGGCGTGCTGAACAAGTTGACTCGGGAAGAAATCTTCGACCTGCTGGCGTATGTCATTGGCGGAGGCGACAAGGACAACGCGTTGTTTAAGGAGCATCAGCATTAGATCGCGAATGCTACTTGAGATTTGAAATTTGAGATGTGAGATTTCAAATCTGAGATCTGCCCATCCACACCTTGGTTTCGCAACAGGTCAGGCATGAAGTACGAACGATTTGAAGATCTGCCGGTTTGGCAAGCCGCAGCAGATCTGGCTGTGCAGATTTTTGCCTGGACAGCTCATTCGTGGTTTCGAGGAAAGGGTGACCTTGGAAACCAGTTGCAACGAGCGGCGTTGTCGATTTCCAACAATATCGCAGAACGATTTGAGCGAGGTACAACTAACGAGCTGCTGCAATTCCTCTATATCGCTCGGGGATTGCCGGGGAAGTTCGTTCGATGTTGTGCGTCGCGGAACGATTGGACATTGCCGCCGATTTGAGATCTCAAATTTCAAATCTGAAATCTTTGGCTGAGAGCATTTCACGGCAGCTTCGTGGATGGGCCAATAGTCTTCAGAACTGCGATATCGCCGGCCAGCGGCATCTGAACGATCAGTCGAAACGGGGATACGAAAACAAGCAGCGGGCAGACCGGTTCATCGAGCAGATTCGTAAAACTGCCAGCGAGGCTCATGAGCAACGGGAAAAGGAACGGCGTGAGCGGTCAGAAAGAACAGGAAATGATAAGCAGAGTTAGACATTTGAGATTTCAAATTTGAGATCTGAAATTTGAGATTTGAGATCTGAGATTTCAAATCTGAGATCTGCCCCATCCGTTGAGATCCTTCCTCGATATCGCAAAACGCACAACCTGCTACATTGTCCTTCGGGAACCGTGGACCCTGCGACTGTTTCAGATGTTGCTGCTGTCTCACGGTGTTCATCGTGCATGAACCGCAAATGAGGAAATCATCAATGAGCACTCGACTGGTCACGTTGGTTTTGGCAGTCCTGACTCTGTGCGCTGGCAATGTTCAGGCTCAGCAGGCCCAGGTTCGAGCGCTTGCGCTGCAGCCGGCGACGAGGAAGAGTGAGTTTCTGCAATATGTTCCCAACGACACACTGGTTGTCGCAGCGGGTCAGCCGGGGCGTTTGCTGCATTCGGCCGGCATGCGAGAACTGATGAAGAACGCTGAGGCAGAAGACGTCGAGAAGAAGATCTTTGAATTCTTCACGAAGGAGACCGGAGTTAACTACGACACGCTTGAGGAAATTGGTGTCGTTGTCACCGAGACGTATCTGGAGGCACAGATTAAGGAAACAAGGGATCGCCGAAATGAAGCCAGGCGGCTGAGTTCACTTCGTCAGATGGGTCTCGCTTTCCACAATTACCATGACACGTACAACAGATTTCCCGGGGCCAACTCCGACAACGAAAACGATGCAAAGCTCAGTTGGCGAGTTCATCTGCTTCCATACCTTGAACAGGCAGAGCTCTATCAGCAGTTCCATCTCGACGAACCATGGGACAGTGAGCACAACAAAACGCTGATCGAAAAGATGCCGGATATCTTCAAGACAGAAGGCGTCAAAGATGCCGGGAAGACGAGTCTTCATGTGTTGACCGGCGACAACATGCCGTTCGGGCAGGAAGAAGCACGGAGGATTCGGGATGTGACCGATGGTACCAGCAATACTCTGATGGTCGTTGAAGCCGGAGCAGACAAGGCGAGCGAATGGACGAAGCCTGAGGAACTGAAATTCAACGGCGATGATCCAAAGGCGACTTTTGGAAAGGTCGGCTCGTTGCTTCCCGTTTTGCTGATGGATGGCTCCACACAGTTGCTGTCGATGGATCTTGATGCAGATGTGCTCAAGGCGCTGGCGACTCATGCCGGCGGTGAAGTCATATCGGACGACTTTCGATCGCGTGCCAACTACTACGGTCCTCAGCCTCCAGGGTTTGTCCTGACGTTCTCCGCACCTGTTGATAACGAACAGTTCGTGGAGAAACTGACTCATCAGCCGTCGAACCTGATTGAGATTGCTGGTGTGCCGGCGAGGGAAGTTTCACCCGCCGTATTTGCATTCCCGAATGAGCGTACGATCCTGTTCGGACAGCGAGCCATCATTGAACAGATGCTGAAGCACGAGCCTGCGACCGGTGAGATTCGGAAGCGTTTTGAAGAACTTTATCCCGCGAATGATGGAGTGGCCGTTGCGGATGCAAAAATGCTGGTCGAATTTTTCATAGAGGAGAACCGCGGAGTTCCGATGTTTGGCATGGTTGAGTCGATCGAGGGAGGAGAAGCGGTGCTAGACTTCACCGGCACTTCTCCGAACGTCATTTCACTGCACGTGAAAACGGCAAACGCCCTGACCGCCGCGCAGCTTATTGGGCTTGCTCAAAGTGGTCTCGGAATGGTTCGTTCCGAGCTGTTTGTGCTGGCACAGGAAGAAACATCAGGGATTACAAGTGATCATGAGGCGTTTGTCACAACGATGCTGGACAGCGCGAAGATTGAAGCACAGAAAGGGACCGCTGTGTTTGAGATGGAGAAGCCTCAGGATGCCGCGGAGTTCAGGAAACTGCTGCAGCCATTGTTGAAGGATTTCGCCAGTGGAATTCGTGATTCATTGAAAGGCGCATTAGCGGCTGGCGAACTCAAAGCCATGAAGGAAATTGGCCTGGCGATGCACAATTTTCATGATGTCTTCAACCGATTCCCTTCGCATTCCACAGCGCCAGGACATGAAGAGAATCATGATCTGAGCTGGCGCGTCCATCTGCTTCCCTACCTCGGGCATGCCGAGCTGTACCAGAAGTTTCATCTTGATGAGGCCTGGGACAGTGAGCACAACAAGAAGCTGATCGAAGAGATGCCTGACACGTTCCGGGTGGAAGGTGTGACTGAAAAGGGGAAGACGTCAATCCACCTCTTTGTCGGAGATGACTGCCCTCTGGGGACCGACGAGCCGCTATCGATCGCCAGTATCACCGACGGCACGTCAAACACCATCATGGCTGTTGAAGCGGATCCGGAGACAGCTGATATCTGGACCAAACCTGGCGGACTGAAGGTGACAGAGAAGACGGCGGTGTCTGTTGTCGGCAAAGGCAAAGGGGCATTCAAAACTGTGATGTGCGATGGTCGAGTCATCCGACTCCGACGTGACATCGATGCGAGTTCCATGTGGAACCTGATTCGACACAATGACGGAATGCCAGTTTCGGTAGATCAATTCGTGGAACGTGCTGCAGAGAACTGAAGCGGACCGGAACTCATTGGTCGTGAACGCAGGGTTGAGTGATTTCGAAACAGAGACAGAATAGCGATGCGTGGTGGGTTGAAGTCTGAGCTGTTGATGCCGGCGGGGTCGCTGGAGAAGCTCAAGGTGGCAGTGCTATACGGGGCCGATGCTGTTTACCTTGGGACTCCGGATATGAGTCTCAGAACAAAGTCCGACTTTTCTCTGGAGGACGTCCTGCAGGGCGTGCGCTTCGCCCATGAACGCGGTGTTCGCGTCTACCTGACTCTGAATCTGTTTGCGCACAACAAAGACGTTTCAAAGCTCGACACGTTCATTGATACTGTTCGAACA
The DNA here is from genome assembly GCA_046349695.1 of Planctomycetaceae bacterium. Taxonomy (GTDB): domain Bacteria; phylum Planctomycetota; class Planctomycetia; order Planctomycetales; family Planctomycetaceae; genus SXXK01. The sequence continues at coordinate 23,342 of JAXMBV010000056.1, forward strand.
GTGAATCCGGACGGGCTGATTATCGCGGATCCTGGTGTGTTCGAATACGTTCGTGAACGTGCTCCGGAGATTCCGCTGCACGTGTCGACTCAGGCGAATGTCTGTTCATCGCTCTCCGTAAAATTCTGGCAGAACCAGGGCGCAAAACTCGTTGTTCTCGCGCGGGAAGTATCTTTCGTGGAACTGGCGCAGATCCGCAGCGACTGCCCGGAGATCCGACTTGAGGCGTTTGTACATGGGACCATGTGCATGACCTATTCCGGCCGATGCCTCCTGTCCAATTTCATGTCCGAACGCGGAGCGAATCAGGGAAACTGTGCGAACAGCTGTCGATGGGATTACAAGGTTCATCTGCGCCTGAATGACGGAACTGTTCAGGAACTGACGATCGATGACAGTAACAGGGACATGTTTCAGTTTCTGCTGGAGGAAGGAGTTCGGCCCGGGGAACTAATGCCGATCGAGGAGGATTCACGTGGCTCTTACATTCTGAACAGCAAGGATCTGTGCCTGTTGCCGAGGCTGGATCAATATCTGAAACTGGGCATTGATTCGTTCAAGATCGAAGGCCGCGGCAAGAGTCTCTACTACGTGGCCGTTGTTGCGCGGGCTTATCGACGGGCGATGGATGCATGGGCTGCCGACCCGGAACACTGGGATCCAACGCCCTTCATGGAGGAACTCGATCGTGTCCCGTCGCGAGGCTACACGCTGGCATTTCACGATGGGCAGCTGACCAACCTTGCTCACGGATACGAACACACGGGGCAAGTGTCCGATGCCGTGTTTGCCGGATACATCACAGCTCACACGGACGATGGTTTCCTGGTGGATGTTCGCAACCGTCTGGACAGTGGTGACGTCCTGGAGTTTGTGCTGCCGGATGAAGATCTCTGCCAGGAATACCATGATGTTCGACTTCGCCTTTATGAGTTTCAGCTGGAAGGCAAGCCGTCACCGACGGATGTTGTGCATCCCGGGCAGCCTCGTCCATTAAAGATCCTCTGGACGCAGTTTGAGCAGGAGGACCCGGCTATGCTGAAGACTCGCATGCCTCCTTTGACCGTGATCCGCAAGGAAAAGCCTCTCACAGAAACCGAAGCCGCGCGCGTTCGGCTCGACACCACCGCAAGACGTATGGAGCTGACAGGAAACCACTGTGGTGGGGCATGCGGGAGCTCAGGAGATCAGCAGCTCTACCAGCTGCAGCAGTCTGCACTGATCGATGCTCGAACCGCAGAGAACGAAAACGCGGAGCCAAAGTCACTTCGCACCGGCAACCCGGGCTGCTGCGGTCGAGGCTGTAACGGATGCCTCGTGTTCTGGCACGACCCGCTGTACGCCAAAGGCCGTGAACTGATGAAACAGAAGAAGCTTGGCGAGAAACTCAGTCGCAATGCGATCCATGAGGAATGAAGTCTTCCCCGCAATGCCGTGACAACGCTGTAGTGGATCTCGCCAGAGATCCCATGACATTCGTTGATGAAGGGAATTCTGGCAGGTTCCACCACAGCTGTT
>JAXMBV010000057.1:0-21792 GCA_046349695.1 Planctomycetaceae bacterium
TCAGTGTTCAGTTACGGGTATCACGCCTGAAGGGCGTGTGCCGCAGGCGCCGGAAGCTGATGAGTGCACGTGGTGATGCCAAAGCCCGGCCGCAACCGCAATGAAAAGCGACGATTGCGAGGCAGGAGAATGGGGGCAAAAGAATAATCGCAGAAACACACTCGTCCCCTGCGACTATTCTTCTGACTCCATTCTTTTGCCATTCAACAACCAGCGACGAATCGCAGTGCGTCACTCAGAGAGTGACGGCTACATAGTAGAGCGATTGTCCTCAATCGCTTTTCACCCAGGAGCAAATCGCAAGCGGCTGAGGACAGCCGTTCTACACTGGGGTTTTCAGCGTTCAGTTTTCAGTTACGGGTAGCACGCCTGAAGGGCGTGTGCCGGAGGCGCCGGAAGCCGTTGAGTGCACGTGGTGATGCCAAAGCCCGGCGGCAATGAAAAGCGACGATCGCGAGGCAGGAGAATGGGGGCAAGAGAATAATCGCAGAAACACACTCGTCCCCTGCGACTATTCTTCTGCCACCATTCTTCTGCCATTCAATAACCATTGATGAATCGCAGAGCGTCACTCAGAGAGTGACGGCTACATTGTAGAGCGATTGTCCTGAATCGCTTTTCACCAGCGACGAGTCGCAAACGGCTGAGGACAGCCGTTCTACACTGATTGAGCAGAATAATCGCAGAACCACTTTCGCCATCAGCGACTATTCTTCTGCCCCCATTCTTCTGCCATTCAGCAGACAGCGGCGAATCGCAGAGCGTCACTCAGAGAGTGACGGCTACATTCTGCTTCTGACTACGAATCTCCCGCTGAATAGAAAAAGGACAAATATATCCACATTTGCTGGATCTCCGTTAAACTGGATGCGATTATCCAGTTTAGGTGCGAGTGAAATTTCATGGGTCCTCGAAGGAGATTTCAGATGTTCTGTAACCAGTGTGAACAGACGCAAGGCGGACGAGGGTGCACGGATCTGGGTGTTTGCGGCAAAGATGAAGACGTTCAGTCGCTCCAGGAGATCCTTCTTTACGGGCTCAAAGGAATGGCGGCCTATGCCAACCATGCTCGCCGCCTGGGCAAGGTCGATGACAATGTCAGCGCCTTCATCGAAGAGGCACTCTTTGCCACGATGACGAATGTCAACTTTGACATTCCTTCATTGATCGAAATGGTGCTCGAATGTGGACGGCAGAATGTTCGAGTGATGCAGCTTCTGGATGAAGGCCACCAGGAGAAGTTCGGTACTCCGGAACCGACAACAGTCTACGAAGGCACAAAAGCCGGTCCCGGAATTCTGGTGACTGGTCACGACCTGCTCGATCTTTCGGATCTGCTGGAGCAGTCTGCTGGTCAGGGAGTCAACGTTTATACTCACGGTGAGATGCTGCCGGCTCACAGTTATCCCAAACTCAAAGCGCATGCTCATCTTGCCGGTCACTTCGGCGGACCGTGGCAAAATCAGTACTGGGAGTTTCCTCAGTTCAGCGGTCCAATCGTTGCCACGACGAACTGCATTCTGATTCCTCCGGATTCGTACAAGGATCGCCTCTACACGACCCGCATCACGGCCGTTCCCGGCGGAACTCGACTGAAGACCAACGATTTCAGCGCTGTGATTCAGGCGGCGAAGCAACTGCCTCCATTGCCGGAACGCAAGGTTCGTGAATCCACGATTGGATTTCATCACAGTGTGATTCTGGGTCTGGCTGACAAAGTCGTGGATGCGGTCAAATCAGGCGATATCAAACGATTTTATCTGATCGGCGGCTGCGACGGGGCGGAGCTTGGTCGTAACTACTACAGCAAGCTGGCGCAGCAGACACCTGGCGAGTCCGTCATTCTGACTTTGGGCTGTGGCAAGTATCGGATTCGAAATCATGAATACGGGACAGTCGCCGGACTGCCAAGACTTCTGGACATGGGCCAGTGCAACGATGCCTACGGTGCCGTTCAGGTAGCACTCGGCCTGGCGAAGGCCTTCGGCTGCGGAGTCAACGACCTGCCATTGTCCATTGTGCTTTCATGGTTCGAACAGAAAGCCGTCGCTGTTCTGCTGAGCCTGCTGGCGCTCGGGGTGAAGGGAATTCGGCTGGGTCCGGTTCCTCCCGCATTCGTCACTCCGAACGTCTTCAAAGTTCTTCAGGAAACCTTTGACCTGAAACTAATTGAAGCCGAACCACCAGCGGAACTTGTTCAGCTGAGTGTGTGAGGGAGTTTTCAGTTTTCAGTTTTCAGTTTTGAGTATCAACGGTGTGGGCGATGCAGACGATTGATGAAGCGAAACTTGAGACGGATCTGGCGTATCGATTTCGCTACGTGGCTGACTTCATTGGATTCACCACGGAGGACGCGGCAACGCTTCTGTCTGTCGGCATGTTTCTGGGGCCAATGATCCCGGAACTGGTCGATCGCACGTATCAGCGATTACTGGATCGCGATTGCACGGCTCGCCATTTCCTGCCTCGCCAGGCAGGATTTGACGGGCCGGCTCCGAAAGACCTGAGCGTACTTTCGGCGACGCATCCACAAATCCAGTTTCGCAAAGAACACCTCGTTCGATATCTCACCACACTGCTTGGGCGGACGTGCGACGAAAAGCTCGTGACGTACCTCGACATGGTCGGAAAAATCCACACGCCCGCTGCGGGAAATCACGAGATCGATGTCCCACTGGTGCAGATGAATGCGCTGATGGGATATCTGTCTGACGTCCTGTTGGAAACGCTGATGGAGATTCCTGTGGACGACCTCACCAGGAAGAAGGTTGTGCGAGCCTTCAGCAAGTTCCTTTGGATTCAGAACGACTTTATCACGCGACACTATCAGCCCGCAAAATAGATCTGGTTCCGCGACACATCTGAAGTCGTTTCACCACCTCACACGCCTGAAGGGCGTGTGCCACCGGCGCCGGGAGGTGATGAGTGCACGTGGTAATACCGAAGCCCGGCGGCAATGAAAAGCGACGATCGCGAGGCAAAAGAATGGGGGGAAGAGAATAATCGCAGAACCACAAGACTCGCCCCTGCGATTATTCTCTTGACTCCATTCTTCTGCCATTCAAAAACCAGCGATGAATCGCAATGCGTCACTCAGAGAGTGACGGCTACATTGTAGAGCGATTGTCCGCAATCGCTTTCACAAGGGACGAGTCGCAAACGGCTGAGGACAGCCGTTCTACACTGGTTTTCAGTGTTCAGTTTTCAGTGTTCAGTTGAGGGTGTGAAAACCGGGTAGCACGCCTGAAGGGCGTGTGCCGAAGGCGCGGGAAGCTGATGAGTGCACGTGGCAATACCGAAGCCCGGCGGCAATGAAAAGCGACGATTGCGGGGCAGGAGAATGGGGGCAAGAGAATAAGCGCAGAAACACTATCGCCTTCAGCGACTATTCTTCTGCCACCATTCTTCTGCCCTTCAACAACCAGCGGCGAATCGCAAAGCGTCACTCAGAGAGTGACGGCTACATTGTAGAGCGATTGTCCTCAATCGCTTCCTACCAAACAGAGATCGCAAACGGCTGAGGACAGCCGTTCTACACTGGGCGTGTGCCGAAGGCGCGGGAAGCTGATGAGCGCACGTGGTGATGCCAAAGCCCGGCCGCAATGAAAAGCGACGATCGCGAGGCAGGAGAATGGGGGCAGAAGAATAAACGCAGAAACACACGCGGCTTTTGCGACTATTCTTCTGCCTCCATTCTTCTGCCCTTCAACAACCATTGGCGAATCGCAGTGCGTCACTCAGAGAGTGACGGCTACATTTGTAGAGCGATTGTCCTCAATCGCTTTCACTCAGAGAGTGACGGCTACTGATGACGGGACTGGCCCTGATTGAAGTCTGCGGACGCTGTGGACTTGTCTCGACTGCCATTTGTTCGGAAGATCTGAGCGGAAGTTTCCCATTTTCCACTCCCGAGCCACCTGGAAACGTTGAGCAAGTCGTCCATGAAGAGCAATCAAATCCTGCAATCTGTTGTTTGCTTCGTAATGGTGTCTGGTCTTTGCGAAAGACTGAACGCCGAGAACATCCTGATCGAAGCGGAGAGTTTTCAGAAATCCGGCGGCTGGGTCCTGGATACTCAGTTCATTCGTGAAATGGGTTCTCCGTACATGCTGGCGCACGGCCTGGGAAAGCCGGTGGCTGATGCAACGACCGATGTCCAGCTGCCTGCTCCTGGAAAGTATCGTGTCTTCGTCCGCACAAAGGACTGGGTGGCTCGCTGGAACGTCAAAGGGGCTCCGGGAAAATTTGAAGTGCTCGTAGACGGTCAGCCTCTTTCCGCGACCTTTGGAACCGAGGGGGCTGAGTGGCACTGGCAGGACGGTGGTGAATTTGAGGCAAAGACGGATCGGATCACGCTTTCACTGCATGATCTGACAGGTTTCAATGGCCGGTGTGACGCGATCCTGCTCACGACGGATAAGACTCCGCCTCCGAATGAGTCGCAGCCGCTTTCTGACTGGCGAAGGGCTCAGCTGAAGCTTCCCGCGGACCCTGTTCGTCGCGACGGCTACGACCTGGTCGTCATTGGTGGTGGCTACGCGGGCATGGGAGCAGCCATTTCGGCGGCACGCATGGGCTGCAAGGTGGCGTTGATTCAGGACCGCCCTGTGCTTGGAGGAAACGGCAGCAGTGAAGTTCGAGTCTGGGCGATGGGGAATATTCGTCGAGGCAAGTATCCGCGGATCGGTGAGATCGTGGAAGAGTTTGCTGACCATGCCACAAAATCTCCCGGCCGTGCTGAAGAGTTCGGAGACGACCTGAAGGAACAGATCGTTCGGGCGGAAAAGAACATTGACCTGTTTCTGAATCACCATGCGTATTCCGTAAAGACCGAGAATCATCGCATCGTCTCCGTGACTGCGTTTGATACTCGCACCAGTCAGCATTCAGAGTTCTTCGGCAAACTGTTCAGCGACTGTACTGGCCACGCGACGATTGGCTTCCTCGCAGAAGCCGATTGGGAGATGGAAGAAAAAGGCCGCATGGGAATGAGTAACATGTGGGCATGGGACGAGCTAACGGAGCCAGCCACGTTCCCGGAAACTCCATGGGCACTGGATCTGACAATGGACGACTTCCCCTATCCTCGTGATCATCATGGTCAGTGGTTCTGGGAAAGCGGCTTTGACAAAGATGCCCTGACAGATGCGGAAGGAATTCGCGACTGGAATCTGCGTGCGGTCTTCGGCGCTTTTAATGCGATGAAGAACAGGGACGGTGCCGCGGAGCATATGAACGCAGTGCTCACATGGGTCGCCTACATTGGTGGTCCCCGTGAATCGCGGCGACTGATGGGCGACGTTGTGCTGACTCAGGATGACGTGGTGACCAAGCGCGATTTCCCGGACGGATTTGTTCCGAGTACCTGGTCGATCGATTTGCATTATCCGAAGGATCAGTATTCAAAGAAGTTCCCCGACAATCCCTTTATCAGTATCGCGGTCCATGATCAGCGGATTGATCGCAACTATGGCTATCCGGTTCCTTATCGCTGCTTCTATTCTCGCAACATTTCCAACCTGTTCATGGCCGGCCGCAACATCAGCGTCACTCATGAAGCACTTGGGACGACTCGCGTGATGAAGACCTGCGGCATGATGGGCGAAGTCGTCGGTCGTGCTGCCAGCATCTGTGTGTTTCACGAATGCAGTCCTCGCGAGGTTTACGATCGTTATCTGGCCGAGCTTGTGGACCTGGTAAAACTTCCCGGCAAAGCGCGACGGCCGACGGTTTATGATCCGATCGAGATTCCGGCGGATGCCATGGATGCTGCCGGCCCTTATGGCCCGGCGACAGGACTTGATCCAAAGAAGCTGGACGGCGTGGTTCTCGACGATCGCGATGCTGAGAAGACGGGTGAATGGACGGAGGGGCAGGGACTGAAAGGATACGTTGGCTACGGCTACGTGTACTCGGGCGATCAGAAGGCATCCATCCGATACTCTTTCACCGCCGAGTCTGATGGCCGCTACGACGTTCGAGTTTCCTGGGCGCCTCATGAGAACCGCGGAAAGTCAGTGCGGGCAGTGCTCACGGTCAACGACGTGCGCAAAGAGACGATTCTGAACATGACCAAAGCGGCTCCGCTGGAGAACGGCTTCGGCTCGATTGGCACCATTGAGATTCCTGCCGGTTCAAAGGGCACAGTGGAGATCTTTGCAAAGGATGCGGGCGGCTTTGTTCATGCTGACGCCGTGCAGATTGTGCGACTGGAATCAGAGTCAGGAAAATAGGGCGCTGGCTTTTGTCAATCACCGACGGTTCTGCCATCGTGCCTTCGTGACCGCGATCGTCGCGCTTGTCGAATCCGATATCAAAGAGTGGATCAATGTCTCTGCGAGTTGTTCTGATGGGAACCGGTGATTTCGCGGTTCCGCCGTTTCGAGCGGTGCTCGAATCATCGCACCATGTCGTGGCCGCGCTGACTCAGCCGGACAAGACCGGTCGGGGTCATCATCAGCATGTGAATGTTGTGAAGCAGCTGGCCGAATCCTTCAGCGTTCCGGTGCTTCAGCCGGAGCGAGTCAATCGGCCCGAGATTCTGGAACAGCTTCGCTCCTTCAACGCGGATGTTTTTCTTGTCGCCGCTTATGGTCAGATTCTGCGAACGGAGTTGCTGGCGATTCCTCGACTTGGAGCCTTCAATCTTCACGGATCGCTGCTGCCACGGCATCGCGGCGCGGCTCCGGTGCAGTATTCGATCTGGAAGGGTGATGCCGTCACGGGCGTCACGATTTTTCAGATCGAACTGGCACTGGATTCCGGGCCAATGATTGGAAAGACGGAGACGCCGATTGGAGCAAAGGAAACCTCCGGCGAACTCATGCTGCGTCTGGCCGAACTGAGTGTTCCGCTGACTCTGGAATCGCTGAACAGGCTTGAGAACGGAACGGCGCACTTTGAACGGCAGGACGAAACGCAGGTCACTCTGTCCCCCAAGATTACTCGCGAAGACGGAATCGTTCAGTGGCGTCAGAGTCGTCGGGAAATCGACTGCCAGGTCCGAGCCATGCAGCCCTGGCCCAAGGCCAGTACAACTCTGAAGCGGCCGGGACATCCGGACCTGCGCTGCATCATTCAGGACATCGATGTTCCGGTTTCGTGCAGCGTCTCGGCGACAGCAACGCCTGGACAGGTGACTGTGGATCACGGACGGTTGTTCGTCGCAACCGGTGACGGTGCTGTGGAGATTCTGAAACTGCAGCCGGAAGGTCGCAAAGCCGTGGATGGGCGATCCTTCCTGAACGGGAATCCGATGCCGGAAGGTTCCGTTTTTGCCTGAGCCTACGTCAGAGCAAAGTCCACTGCACTGCTCCACAGACCTGCTTCCCCCGTTGCATTGAACGCGCGAATCCAGACTCGGAAATTTCCGGCCGGCAGCGCGGAGGCATCGGGCAGTGAGAAGCTGGCTTCCGTTCCTGCGGAGTTCACCTGGAACGTATCAACGCTGACACTGGAATTCACATTGCGTGTCAGATCGCGAATGAAGATCTCGTAGCGGAATCCGACCGTCTGATGAGTCCAGCGGAACAGCGGTGTTCGATCAGAACCTGATCCCGTCGGAGCAAGGATGGCTGGCACGACCGGAGTGGGCACGTTGACTCGAAACTGTAGTGCCGAGCTCCATGGACTTGCTTCGCCCGACTGATTCACCGCGCGGACCATTGCTGCATACTGATACTCACCCAGGCGCTGGTCGCGGGTCAGAGTGTATTCGGTTCCTGTCAGCCCGGTGACGAGCACGACCTGCGATGTCGAAAGTGTGATGTTGTCGATTCGCATCTGATAAGTCGCAGCGCCGGAGACAGAGTTCCATGCAAGACGCGGCATCGCTGTGTCAATGACTCCGGAAGATGGAACGACCGGGGCGATCAGCTGTGTCGATCCGGGCACTGGTTCATCAATGACGAACGAATACGCGGAACTCCATGGACCGACTTCATTCGCACTGTTGATTCCTCGAACCCACGCTTTGTAATCACCCTGAGGCAACAGTGACGCGGTGTAACTGAGAGTTTCCAGGCTGGGCTGTCGAATGATCTGTCCCTGGCCCGTTGTGAAGTTGCTGACCCACAGGTCGTACTTTGCAGCACGCAGCGCGGACGTCCACTGGAAGATTGGCGACAGAGTTGTGACGGTGTTTGAAGTGCCGGTTCCCACAGGTCCGGTCACAGACGGCGCTGCCGGCGGCAGAATGTCGACCATAAAGTCCCGCGCGGCGCTCCAGGCACTCGTCTTGCCTGTGATCCCTGTCGCTCGAACCCAGACTCGATAACTGGCCTGAGGAAGCGACTGGGTTTCATACCATGTTCGGCTGGAGGGAAGAGTCTTCTCACGGATGTACTCCGACTCGCCTGTTGTCAGATTGCGAATCCAGAGATCGTACGATGCGGCAGCCGTCGAAGCTGTCCATTCGACACGGGCAATCGTGGAATTGATCACGGCGGCGGGAGCTGTGATCACCGGCACGGAGGGTGCGGGAATGTCGATTCGGAAGTCAACTGCGGTACTCCACGCACTCGCCTCGTTTGCAGAATTGACCGCCTGAACCCAGACCCGGTACCGTCCTTCGGGGACATCGGCGTCGGGCGTCCAGTTTGTTGTTGTGATGCCTGCCTGGTAAAGCACTCGCTGACCGGTCGCGAGGTTGTTGATCCAGATGGTGTAAGAGACCGCATCCGTGCTGCTGGTCCATTCGAAAGTCGGCCTCAGGCTGGCAACAGTTCCGGTTGGCTTCGTCACGGCCGGACGGGATGGAGTCGGGATATCCACCGTGAAGGAACGTGCACTGCTCCATTCCGAGACCTGACCGTTGCTCGTCACGGCTCGCACGCGAGCCTGATAACTTCCCTGAGAGAAATCGCTTCCCGCCGTGTGCGATGTCGCAGTGGTTGTTGTTTGATAATAGGTTGACTGTCCGGTCGTCACATTGGCAACAACCAGTTCGTAGTGATCAATGCCTGAAACGGTCGACCATTCGAACGCGGGCCTTGCCGCGGTCAGTGTCCCGGTAGGACTGGACATCACAGGAGCTGGAGGAGCGGGCGTATTCTGAGTCGTCAAAGTGAACTGGCCGAGTGAACCATATTCACCCGTGCTGGACACAGAGACGTAGTAGGTTCCGGAAGAGAGCTGTTCAGACAGCGATGCGAACACGGAATCGGTCGGGCTGGCTGTCTTCAGCAGAGTTCCGGCTGCGTCATACAATTTAAGAACAGCATCGAGGTTCGTGCCGAAATTCAGATTTTGATTGTTGTAGATGCGACGAAGGTTGAGCCCTTCAACAGTCAGGGAAATGAGACCTCCGGTTGTTTCGAACCGAAAGAAGTCGACGTCATCCATGCGGCCGATCAGCCCGGTGTAGGCTGTCGAGGATGTGCCAATGGTGATCACCGTCGCGGCGGCTCGAGTACTGCCGATATCATCCGTTCGGTACTGGACCGACTGGTTGATCGTCCCCGTCAGCACAGCAAGGTCGTCCTGATAGTTTGTTGAGCTGATGTTGCTGAGACCGTTGTTCCATGTTGATCGCTCTGAGTAAAACGCAGCGCCCATGATGGGGCCCAGTCTCAGATCGCCCGGATCATATTCTTTGGTCTTCTGACCGGAGTTGTTGTACTGGCTATGGTGCAATAGTCCGAATGCGTGTCCGGCTTCGTGAGACGCGTTCATTGCCGAGAAGTTCGGAGCACCCTTGCCTGTTTCATCGGCCAGGTTGTCCGTGAAGACAAAGCAGGTATTGGACTGGTCACTGGAAAACGAATTCACCAGCGACGCGCCTCCGGACGGTTCGCCGTTCCACGCGCCATTGCCGCCGAGGACGACGCGGATGGATTCAAAGTCCCGGATCACTGCCGGTTCGACGGTGGAGACATTGATGTTCAGGGGAGCGTAGTCTTCCGCAACCCGGTACCAGACTTCTTCGATCCTGCGAAGTTCTTCATCGCTGAACGTTGTTGGATCGTTGTCGTTGTCGAAAGCCGGCGTGACGATGGGGCTTCCGGAACCAATCCAGGACACATCGGATTCCGTGTATCCGTTGAAGTCGAGATACACCGTCACAGGCGCGCCGGGCAGACTGTTCAGAACCGGGACGGCGGTCAGCGGGTGAAGCAGGAGCGTTCGTTCTTCGAGCGTGTCGCAGAGGGTGGCCGGCTTGAATCCGAAGGGCATGCAGGAAGCGCTGCGTCTTCTTTGTCGAGACGGTCTTTTGAATACAGCGAACCATTGAGCAACTGTTTGAATCATGGCTTTCTTTGGCGTCCCGCTTTGGCCGCATCATTCGGTTTGTCGTGTCAGAATCCTGACGCTTGAAGAGACTTGGCGGAGTGGCGCAGTCTATTTCCGTTTGGCAAATCAGAAAACACCGTGTTTTTGAATGAAAACAGCATCTGGGTCACCCAGGAGTAAAGACACCAGAGCGGCCAGAATCCAACGAAAGAATTAGCGCATTGCTCGCACGGAGACACGGGGCGGCGTCGCAGCCGGATTTCTCGGACGTTTTCTGAAGTTCCGGAGACTCCCTGTTGAGGGACCCGACGCCTCTGCCTAGACTTGGCCCCACTATCGGACGGTACGAATAGCCCTGGCATCCCTGCAAGTGCGAGGTGGTCTATGAGTGCGCGACACATTGAGCTGTCGTTGGTCGTCCCTGTGTACAACGGGGCTGAGACCATCGAGACAGTGGTGCGTCATGTTCTCAGAGTGTTCCACGAACATTCGATTGAGATAGTGCTGGTGAATGACGGGTCAGGCGACCACAGTGACCTTGTGTGTCGAAATCTGGCCAGTCATTTTCCGTGTACGGTTCAGTTTTTGAATCTCGCCAGAAATTTTGGCGAACATCATGCGGTACTCGCCGGGCTCGCTGCGACGTCCGGCGATGCGGTCGCCGTGTTGGATGACGACGGCCAGCATCCCGCTGAAGAGGCTCTGCGTCTTTGGCGAGCGCTGAAGACAACCGGCTGTGACGCGATCTATGGCCGATACATTGAAAAGCAGCACAGCCTCTTTCGGAACCTGGGCAGCGGTCTGAACGATGTGATGGCCACATGGTTGCTGCGAAAACCTTCGGACCTGTATCTGTCCAGCTTCAAGGTGATGAATCGATTCCTGGTGGATCAGATTCTTCGGTATCGCGGCCCGTTCCCGTACGTGGACGGACTGATCTTCTGGACGACTCGGAACATTGGTCAGATCGACGTTCAGCATCGTCCCCGGATTGCAGGGAGATCGGGATATACGCTGCGCAAGCTGGTTGGTCTCTGGCTGAACATGTTCCTGGGCTTTTCCATTGCGCCGCTGCGTGTTGCGGCCATGCTGGGGCTGGCCACATCATTCTTCAGCATTCTGTTCCTACTGGCGATCGTGATCGACAAGTTGTGGATTAGTCCAGGAGTCCCGCCGGGAGTTCCAACGATCCTGACCTGTGTCACCTTCTTCAGTGGTGTTCAGCTCACCATTCTGGGGTTCGTTGGCGAATACGTTGGTCGATCGTTTCTGACGCAGAATGGAATGCCTCAGTACGTTGTTCGTGAAGCGGTTGCGAATCAGCGATCAGCGAATTCCGAGGGCGCCGAAGATTCGGAACGCGCGCGTGACAAGGGGCTGATGCATGTCTGAAAGCGTGGCGGGGCGTCATGTTCTCGTCACCGGCGGACTGGGATTCATCGGAAGCAATCTTGTCATACAGCTTGTGAAACGCGGCGCCAGGGTGACGATTCTCGACAGAGTGTCTGGCGAGTTTGGCGGTCGCGCGGACAACCTGCGCGAAGTCTCCCGCGATGTTTCGATCTTCGATGGTGATGTCAGAGACGATGCGGTGCTGAATCAACTGCTGCCCGGGAAAGACGTCGTCTTCTGTCTGGCAGCCCAGGTCAGTCATCCGCTCAGCATGACTGATCCACTGAAAGACGTGGACATTAATTTGAGGTCTCAGCTGCAGCTTCTGGAAGTCTGCCGGCTGAAGTCACCCGAGACAAAGATTATCTCCACCAGTACGCGGCAGGTTTATGGTCGCACATTGCAGCATCCGGTGTCGGAGACTCATCCAACGTTTCCAGTCGATGTGAACGGAATCAGCAAACTGGCCGCCGAACACTGCAGTCGCCTCTACAGCGAAGTGCACGGTTTGAGGACTCTGACTTTTCGGCTGACGAATACCTATGGCCCTCGGATGGATCTGAAGAGTCCGGGACGGGGTTTCATCAACGCGTGTCTTGGGCAGGCACTGCGAGGAGAACCCGTGACTCTTTTTGGAACCGGGGAACAGGTGCGCGACTTTACGTTCGTTGATGATGTGGTTGATGCTCTGATCCTGGCGGCCGGTCAGAGTTCTGATTTTGGACGAACCTACAACCTGTCTGGCCCGGAGCCGTGTTCACTGAAACAGTTTGTGATGGCTCTGAATCAGCATCTGCCCGTTTCCATCCGAACCGTTCCGTTCCCCGATGAACGGCTTGCGATCGATGTCGGAAACTACTGGGGCGATTCGAGTGCATGGAATCTGCGGACCGGTTGGCAGGCTGACACGCCGCTCGAAGAGGGACTGAAGCGAACGGTCGAGTACTTTCTCAGCCACCGTGACTGCTGGGAGACTCATCCGGGGAACGGTCCCGCGGCAGCATCCGACGGGAGACGCGGATGACTCAGCCCATTCGGTCGTTTGATCTCGTTCGAAACCTTCGAAGCATTCGCAGCGAGATACTTGAGGGCATCGAACGCGTTCTGGACTCGGGCATGATCATCCTGGGTCCGGAGACGCAGGCGTTTGAGTCTGAGTTTGCGGCGATGGCGAACGCGAAGTTTGCGATTGGCGTGGCGTCGGGAACTGATGCGCTGATCCTTGCACTTCGGGCCTGTGAGATTCAGGCGGGCGATGAAGTCATCACGGTCGCCAATACCGCAGTGCCCACCGCATCTGCGATCCGAGCGATTGGCGCGATTCCGGTCTTTGCTGACGTCAATGACAGAACGCTGCTGATCGATCCGAACCACGTGGAATCTCTTGTCACGGAGCGAACGCGGGCAATCCTGCCGGTGCATCTTTATGGCCTCGTCGCGCCGATGCGTGAACTGCTGCAGATTGCCGAACGACATACTCTTCGGATCATCGAAGACTGTGCTCACGCGCACGGCGCGACTCTGGACGGGCGTCATGCGGGGACATTCGGCGACATCGGATGTTTCTCGTTTTACCCGACAAAGAACATCGGTGCCCTGGGAGATGCGGGACTGTGTCTGACTCAAAACGCCGAACTTGCGGAGAAGCTGCGGCGCCTTCGGATGTATGGTTTCGATCGCGAACGGATTGCTCTGAGTGACGGACTGAACAGTCGTCTGGATGAACTTCAGGCCTGCATTCTTCGAGTGCGCCTGAAGCACTTTCCCACAACACAGCAGCGGCGGTCTGAGATCGCCGATCGTTACCTGCAACGTCTGAAGAATACGGCTTTGCGATTGCCTGAAGTGGATTCAGAGCGACGACATGCATGGCATCAGTTTGTGATACGCACCAGCGACCGAGCCAGAGTGACGTCCGCTTTCGACAGGCATCGAATTGGCTGGGGGATCCACTACGAACATTGCCTGCACCGGATGCCTGCGTTTGCCCCGTTCTTGGGTCAGGACCGATCCCTTCCTGTGACTGAACGAGCCGCCGCAGAAATTCTGTCGCTGCCTTCGTCTCCCGAGCTGACCGATCCTGAATGTGATCGGATCATCGAAGTTCTGCAGGAAGCACTGACATGAGACCTGCAGAGTACCAGGTGATGGCAGATGTCGAAGACAGCCATTGGTGGTACGTGGCTCAGCGACTGGCGATGCAGAGTGTCATCGAACGGTCAGGATTGCTGAAGACGCTGAATCGGTGTTCTGTTCTGGATGCCGGCTGCGGGACGGGAGGGAACCTGAAGTGGCTGAAATCGCTTCTTGAACCCCGGATGCTGGCGGGCTTTGATCGAAGTTCGGAAGCTGTCGAGGCCGCAGAGATGAAGGTGCCGGCTGCGAAAGTCTGGCGTGATGATGTCACGTGCCTGTCTGCACAGCTCCAGCCAGACAGCTTCGACCTGATCCTCTGTTCGGACGTGATCTATTCGCTCGACCAGTCCGTTGTTGGTGCGTCCCTGCGGTCGCTTCTGACGTCACTGCGATCCGGAGGCGTGTTCCTCCTGCATGTTCCGGCTCTCTCGTGGCTCTACAGTCAACACGATGTGTCCGTGGGAACTCAGCATCGGTATGGAAAGAGTGAAGTAAAGTCTCTGCTGAAAGCACTGGGACTGGATCTGGTTTTTCTGTCTTATCGAGTCAGTGTGCTGTTTCCGCTGGTCGTTCTTCTGCGACTGCCATCAATGCTGAGTGTTCAATGGCAGAGATTCCGGGGCACAGAGAGAACCGTTCATCGCGAACAGGAACGGCCTTCGGAGATGCGGAAGCCAGCGGCTCTGGTGAATTCTGTGCTGACGAGAGTGATGGCCGTTGAAGCACGATGGTTTCGTTCCGGCAGAACGTTCCCGATCGGAAGTTCTCTCGTGGCGCTGGGGAGGAAACCATGAAACAGCCACCGACTGTGATCGCCAGTTCCGACCAGACCTCCAGGGGTTCAGGCCGATTTGTTTCGGTTGTGCTTGGTCTGGCACTTGTCAGTTGTATCGGGCTGATGCTGCCTTTCGTTTTTGGCGGCCCGGTCGTCCTTGATGAGTATGGAACGTACTGGATCGCAGGCGATGGTCCGCTGTCGCTGTGGGAACGCAGCCTGAACTATGAGAACATTCCTCCACTTGCACCGGCCGTGAATCGGCTGTTCTTTCAGGTGTATGGTGAATCAGAGTTTGTCTTTCGGCTTCCTTCAGCTCTTTGTTACGTCATCTCGGTCGTGCTCATCTGGCGACTTGGTCGCGAGATCCGGGATGCAGAATTTGGTGCTTTGCTGGCACTGGTTCTGGCCTGGCATCCAGTGCTTTTGGACGAGGTTCGCATTGCTCGCTGTTACGGTCTGACTCTGCTGCTGTCGATTGTCGTTCTTCATTCGACCCTGATGTGGCTGAGATCGACGGAGAGTATTCGTTTGCCAATTCTCTGGGCCATTTCCTGTTCGCTGCTGCTCTGGACTCATTATCTGAACGCGATTCTTGTCGTCGCAACAGCGCTGCTGCTGGCCTGGTATCTGTTCAAGGATTCGTTCCGGGGAAAGTACTGCCTGCTGGGAGCGTGGATTTTTGTTGCGGGGACTGCATTGCCGCTTTGGCCGTCTCTTGTACGCATGTCGGTTTGGGGGGAGTACTTTGGTTTTCAAACGGAATCCAGACTCACCGAAACCGTTTCGTCATTATGGTGGGCCGGATTGCCGACGGCCTTTCTGCTGAGCTTTCTGTTTGCACGTGGCAACAGAGTCGATCCTGTTTCACGAACACGACAAAAACGGGTGCGAGTGGTGCTGTTTGTCTGTGGTGTGTTGCCGATTCTGGGTGCTGCCATCTTCTGCCGTGGGGATTTTGCAAGTCTCGCCAATCCTCGATACCGAACATGCATCGAAGCCAGTGGGGTCTGTGTCTGGGTTCTTCTCGCCACACGCGGCAGGAGTTCTGTTCACAGTCTGGCCATTGTCTGCGCGGGGTTAGTTGCAGCGTGGGGATGCAGCGGCCATGTGCCATGGCAGCCCAGGCGAGTCAACACGGTTCAGAGCTTTCAGTGGAAGGAGGTAGCTCTGTATATTCAGGCGAATGGAACAGCGGGACAGCCGATCTTCGTGCAGAGTGGCCTGGGCGAAGCGGCACTGCTCCGTGAGTTTTTTGATGACTCCGTGTTGCAGGATTATGCGGCCTGCCGACTGGGTCGCTTTTACCTGAAGGCCGAACATCCTCGAATTGGTTTGCCGTTTGTCTGGAACCTGAATGCGAAAATGAACCAATGGTACCGGGACCGGCTAAGCGAAATTGCAGAATCTCCTGCAGGAAGTTTCTGGCTGGCGGTGGCGACGGACACGGATGTCAATCAGTCATCAGGCCAGTACTTTGAAGACATGGCGAAGAGTGCCGGATTCACGGCGCTCGAGACTCTGCAGTTTTCGAAGACGAAGTTGATCCAGTTTCGATTTGGGAATCAAAAGCTGTGAGCAACGACCAGTCCGGTAACTCCTTTGTCGGCTGGCTTGCATCAATGCCGACAGTGTTTGATGGTCTTCGCTGGATTCTTGAAGGCGGCTACCGCGGGCACAAATCTGTGCTTAAGGGTGAGCTTCGAGACACTTTGTCGGCGAGCACGCAGAACCGAGTCCTCGATCTGGGCTGTGGAACCGGAATCCATGCACCACACTTCAGTCCGGGCCGTTATCAGGGAGTGGACGTGTCGGCCTCGTACATCCAGGCAGCTCGCAGGAAGTTTGCTGGTTACCAGTTTGATCTGGCGGACGCACGAACGCTGAAGTTTGAGGATGGGAGCTTCCAGACAGTACTGATCTCCGGGGTCCTGCATCATCTGAATGATGAAGACGCCACCGCGGTGTTGTCAGAAGCAGCACGAATGCTTAGCAATGGTGGTGTCGCTGTGATCTGGGAAGATATTCCGTGCCGAAGCGCATGGAACATCGTGGGCTCCCTGATCCATCGACTTGATCAGGGAAAATGGATTCGAACACCGTCCCGGTACCGCGAGCTGTTAGCCCCATGGTTCCATTTGGAAAGTGAACGATCCTTTCGCAGCGGCGTCATGGACTACGTCGTGTTTCGAGCCGTGCTGCAGAAGCACGGTGGGAAGACCTACTGAGCGGGCGGAGCCGGCAGAGGTTCGCTGCTTTCGATCGGCACGGGTGTTGTTGTCACGACGGTCGGAGGGCACATGATGATCGGCGATTCAGGTTCCGGCGGTCCAAATTTCGGAGGCGGCGAGAACAGCCAGTAGTTGCATTTTGTCCAGAAGCTGAGCTCCTTCGGAGCCGGCGGATGGGTCGTCAGATAATACCACTCGGCAATATCCAGTGAGATTTCATTCATGAATGCGCGAGGGCTGTTGTGTCCGGGATCGGGATCTGCCGGACGTCCTTCTCCGAAGATGCGATGGCGTATCTTCCTTTTTGGCTCAGGCTCCATGAGCCCGAATTCTTCCGCGGACCATGTTGTCGTCGTGTGCTGGAGACACGTCTGACTTTCGCCGTTCAGAAGCCGAATCTCCAGGGTTGCTCGAAAGGGAAAGTACGGATGGTATTCGACAACGCGCACGACCAGGATCTGGTCCACGACTGGCGGCGTCGGTGCCATCAGCAGAGGGTTAAGAGATGTTGACGGCGGATTGGCATTTTGAGGATCCTGAAAGTTGATCGTCAGGATCTCACCTGTTGGTACTGGCGAGAGCGGAGTCGCCGTTGCGAGATGTGTGGGCGTCAAGCTGGTCAGAGGCACGACCGACAATGAGGCGCCGCTGAGTTGAAGTTCGCGATGGATTGCAACACCCAGTTCCGAGGCGAACTTCACATGGACGGGCAGATCACCGGACTGCATGGCCAGGCCCAGACGCATGGCCGGATCGCCGAGCGATGGAATGATTGTCCGGTCCCCGTGTTTGTCTTCGATCACAGTCTGAGCCGGATAGCGAGTCATGACCGCCGGCACTCGCGCGGACTCCATCATCTCCGGTCCGCGACATCCGGCCAGGATGCAGGCGATGACGACTGCGAAGATCGGCGAGTGCGAACACACAGGCACACTTTCCTTGCGCAGGGAAGACATCAGAGCGATCCATTGACCGGAGGCAGTGCCTTAACTTCATTCACCGACTGGGGCACGTTCGGAGCGGGTGACAGTGCCGGCGGTGCCTGGTTCGCAAACTGTTGAGTCAGCTGTTCAAGAGCCCTGGTCATTTCCTGAAACTGTTGCGCGTCGTCACGATCACGTTTCTGTGATTCAAGATTCAACTGTTCCATTCTGTTCAGCAGGTTCGCGACCTGTTCCTGATGCTGCTGTCGGGTGTGCGCCATTTCCAGCTTTAGATCCTCCACCTCGTCCCGACAGGCAGCCAGTTCGCCATCGGGGACTGGGGGAACGGGCAATGGCGGCTGTGTCCCATTCTGAGTCATTGTGCCATTTTGGGCTGTCATGCCATTGTTCGGGGCGGGTGGAGCCGGGAGCTGAACGTTGGCCGGACTTGGCGCAGGTGTCGTTGCCGGGATCGCCACAACCGTCTGCGGCGCGGCGCAGGTGGGACAGGCAATTTCTCCGGGGTGAGTTCCGCCGGAAATGCGGTCACCGAGAACGGACCAGTTGGCCACGCAGCCGGTCAGCGAGCAGCTCAGCAGGCAGGCAGCCAGCAATCCGGTGCGGGGAAATCGGAACACAGTTTGTTCTGGCCTGTTGGGATTTGCAGAAGTCTTGTTCAACATGGTTCTATTTCCGGATGCAGTTCAGAGATTCTGACTGAGTCACTTTGAAGCATCGTTGTTTTGATAATCCAGTTCCACGACTGTGACTTCGCCGCAGCTGCAGCGAAGCTGAATGGAAACGACATCCCCGGTGACGGGGTCCGTTGTGATCGAGACGTTGGATGGCTGAGGCTGGCAGCAGGATGCTCCGACGTTTGTCGCAAGCCTGACGGGCGCTTCGCTGAAGCGAACCTGCTGTCGGGAGAGCACTCGGCCTCGGTTTGAAACGGCTGCTGTCATGGTTGTCTTCGGAGAGAAGTTGTCTTCAGGAAAATTTCTGATGGTGAAGGTCACGCGATCTCACACTGTGTCGCACTGACTCCGAGTGGTAATGTCAGCTGGAGCGTCTTCGAACAATGGACTTCAGCTGCAGTTCGGCAGCTGCCAGAAGTCGGGAGACGCGAGATTCTGAAAGGCCCATGACGGCTCCGATTTCTTTCATGGTCATGTCTTCCTTGTAGTACATCGTGATCGCGAGTCTCATTCTGTCGGGAAGCTGTTCGATCGCGTCCGCCAGCAGTCGCTTCTCATCGTCGCGGTGAGAATCCGCATCGACTCGAGTCGCTCGATCGGGAGGAACCGGAAGTTCTCCCAGTTCTTCGGCCCAGCTCTCCGGCCGGGTCAGACGCATGGCTGCGAGGCATTCTTCGACGTCTTTGACGGACAGTCCTGTGGCGGTCGACAGTTTTTCGGCTGTCAACGGCGGCGTCATGTGAACGGATGCCGTTCGAATCTGAGCCCAGTGCTGAAGGATGGCCTGAGGAACCGGGCAGTTACGACGGAGTTCATCAAGGATCGCGCCGCGGATTCGCTGGTAGGCAAACGTGGTGAATGCCGTCTCCCGCGCCGGGTCAAACTGCCCGGCGGCTTCGACCAGCCCCAGAATGCCGGCAGACTCCAGGTTTTCCTGATCCACATACTCGGGCAGAGTGCCAAGCATCTTGCCAAGAATGTGTTTCACGTAATACAGATGTTCGAGGATCAGACGATCCCGAAGATCTGCTTTGCATACTTTTTTGTAAGCTGTGACAGCTGAGTGCATCCGTGTACTCATGTCTGCGACTTCGTTTTCAACAGTGGTAGAGGCCCGGTGTGAAGACTCCGCTCAGATCACCCCGGATCCTGGTCAGGACCCGGTTCGCTCATTCGCTGCAGCGTCCACACAAAGAACCTGACGAAGAGTCCGGAAATGATGGCAGCCGTGACAGCACGCAATACGATTTCCGCGGGACCAACACTTCGGAAGATCCCGACAAGGATGACGGTGCAGGCAACGAGCAATCCGAATGCTCGTCCCCACGGCCGCTGATCCAGAATAATCTCATTCAGATTCATTGAGTTCTTGTTTCAATTCACAAAGTGACTTCAGGTGTCATCCTGGTTCTGTGCACACAGCATCATGCTGCCTGCGCGGAGCCTCGTAACGCCGGATTGTCTGCTGGTGCTTCTGTTCCAATGATCTCATCAAACTGCAGCATCACGGCAGCATCAATGACAAGGTCATTCGGAATCTCCTGATAGGCGATGACTCCCACGTCCGGTGCCGTTCTGGCAAGCAGACGTTTCATCGGTCGCCGGACTCGCTGATCCACAAGTACCGCAATTGGCTGCTGGCGTCGTTCTGAATCTTTCCACGCCTTGCCGACGGCCTCGATCAGTCGTGTCAGCGGACCCGCGCCCAGAGCCAGCTGGTCCTGATGAAGAGACTGTCGCAGGCGAGTATCCAGTTTGGGTTCCATCGAGAGGACTCGAAGACGTCCGTCGGTGCCGCGGAACCGCTCACACACCAGGCGTCCCAGATCGATGCGGACATGGTCTGTGAGTTCTTCTGTGGACTTCGACGACGGTGCATGATTCACAATCGATTCCAGAATCAGCGTAATGTCTGCCAGAGGAATGCGATCTTCCGCCAGCTGAACAAGCACCTGATGCAGCGTGCCCATACGAATCACCTCCGGTTTGATTTCATCCACAATGGTCGGGGCGAATTCCTTTGCCCGATCCAGCATTTGCTTCAGTGCTTCGCGAGTCAGAAGCTCGTGTGCGAATCGCTTCAGAATTTCGCCAAGATGAGTGATCATGACACTCAGCGGATCCACAACCGTGCATCCGTGAACTTCCGCCAGTCGGCGATTCTCGAGCGTAATCCAGCGGGCCGTCAGCCCAAAGGCCGGCTCAATCGTGGCCTCACCTGCCAGCGCGACGGGTCGACCTTCCGGCAGAATGGCCATCAGCTGTTCGGTACGCAGTTCGCCTCCGGCCACTTTGCGACCGGCGACCAGGATTCGATACTCTTCCGGCTGAAGCAGCAGGTTGCTGTTCACACGGATTGGAGGAACCCAGATACCCTGTGATCGCGAAAACTCACGCCGCAGCGCTGTAATGCGTTCCGACAGTCCTTTCACCTTCTTGCTCTGAATGAACGGAACCAGCCGGGCACCCACTTCCACAACTGCTCGATCTGTGATGAGGAATTCATCCAGATGACGTTCATCATCCGGCTGTCCCGGACCACCGTGGGGATCCGTGCCTTCCGGAGTCGGCTGAGCCGCGACAGGAACTGGCTTCTTTCGATTGGCGAGCAGCAGCAGTCCAGCCGCAACACCCAGAAACGGCAGCTTTGGAAGTCCCGGCATCATGGCGATTAGCGCAAGGATGGCCGCACCGATCCAGATCGGTCGATCAGACTTGAACAGCTGCCCCTGAATTTCATCACCCAGACTGTCGTCAGATGTTGTTTTCGTGACGAGAACACCGGCCGTCGTGGCGATGACAAGTGCCGGGATCTGGGTGACCAGACCATCGCCGACGGAAAGGATCGAGTACGTTCGGATGGACTCGAGGAGTGTCTTTCCATTGACAACACCCATGATCACGCCGCCAACGAGGTTGACGCCGGTGATGATCAGTCCGGCAATCGCGTCACCGCGGACGAACTTGCTGGCACCGTCCATGGCCCCGTAAAACTCGGTCTCTCTGGAAAGCTCTTCGCGACGGCGTCGCGCTTCCTTGTCGTTGATGGAACCGGCATTCAGTTCGGCATCGATTGCCATCTGTTTGCCGGGCATCGCGTCCAGTGTGAATCGAGCAGCGACTTCGGCAATTCGCCCGGCACCTTTGGTGATGACCATGAACTGGATGGTGACAAGGATCAGGAAGATCACGAGTCCCACAACCAGTTGTCCGCCCACGACGTAGTTGCCAAAGGCTGTGACGATATGCCCCGCATCTCCGTCAAGCAGGATCAGGCGAGTTGTCGCGACGTTGAGCGACAGTCGGTACAGCGTCAGCAGCAGAAGAAGCGACGGGAAGACGGTCAGTTCCAGTGCCCTCTTTGCACTGAGCGTCACGAGCAGCAGCAGCGTTGTTGCCGCGAGATTCGC
>JAXMBV010000058.1:0-19493 GCA_046349695.1 Planctomycetaceae bacterium
GCGGTCGGCAAAGTTCTCAGCTGGATTTACGGGGTTGGGGATGACCCACCGATCATGGACGCAGCGGATGATGCCGGTGTCCTGATAACGAATGACGCTGTCGAGAAAATTGGCCAGTGTGCTATATACATCCGACTCCTGCCGATAGGCGACGGCAGCGAGCGTCGTGATTATCATCGAGATCGGCTTGTCGGCCTCATCCGGGTGACCGGCAAATCGAACATCGCGGTGGCGTTTCAGGATCTGGATTGCGCGTTGAAGTGGCGTGCGGACGAGCTGGTCCGGCACATCGTCCACACGTGCGAATACTCTCGAATACTTCGCTTGGATGTCTCGCTTGCGCAGACTGGCGATGCGAGTGAATGATTCTCGCTGTGTGTCCGCAAACCAGTCAGCGTAACCTGCCGGGTTGCTCTTGCCCCAAGAATACGTCTTTTTGTCGTCGCTGCGATTCGTCAGGTCGATTGCCTTTGCGGCATACTCCGAATGGACTTCTGGATGCGCTATCGGTTTGGGAATACAAGGCAGGGTATCGAGGTGAAATCCGATCCCATCCTGTTCGGCGTAGTTCAGAGTCCAGCATCGGCGGCCTTCGTCATCCAGCATGTTCTTATATGTCTCGTGGTCCCGGAGGCGTTGTCCGACCATGTGCTTGATCGCCGCTGATGTGGTTCCAGCGACTGCGTTCAACTGGCAGACCAAATCGATGTCGTACTCGCACTCCAGCCCGTGCCGGATAGGCCGGACCACCGTGCCAAGCCGGAATGAGCCTTGCGGATAGATATGCGGAATTCCCTGGACACCCGGGTATGTGCCAGCCTCAAGCCATCTTCCAACTGCCGTATAGCGATCAACGGCCTCTTTATACTTTGTTGGCGGGATATCCAGCTCTTCTGCGATCTCGCGTAGGATGGTGTCCCCAATCAGAATCCGATTGTCGATCATTCCTGGTTTCTCCAGGAGTTCCCAAAGGGTGTGCTGTTGGGCCGTGAACATCATGAATAGGGTGGCGTAGACGTCCCGACGATCAGGTCAAAACAATCGGTGATGTCCGGGAGTTGCAGGTCTTCTTCGAGCCTGGCGAGAATCGCGGCGGAATAAAGCCCCTTAATCCCGCCCCCGTCGAGGGAAAGAATCTGAAACCGTTGATGCATGCTGTCAGTCAAAATTCAAGTCTCCGCAGCGCCGAATCGACGCAACCCTCTGCCCTGAAATGGGTTTCGTTTCCAAATCGCCTCTCAGGGCACAACCCATTTAATCAGCCCTGCCTGAATTGTTCGATAATCGAACCTTAAAGTCAACACCCTTGATTTATTTGTCCGATTATGTAACTATTCAATTCGGAGCAAAACGTAACGCGAATCTCGGGTGAGACCCCGGCTGTCGAATTCGCAGTTTGGGAAGCGAGGGAGGAAATCATGACTATTCAGCAAGACGTTTTGGCCGCGCGCCTGAAAGCGGCACGGCTGGCGTCTGGATTTACGCAGGAACAGGTTTCAGATTCACTTGGATTGCCGCGAACTGCGATCGTGCAGCTGGAAGCTGGAAATCGTTCCGTCAGCACCTTGGAACTGGCAAAGCTGTCGGCGATTTACAACCGGCCGATTGCGAGTTTCTTTGATGATGCTCCCGTGCCAGTGCAAGAGGAGGACGTTCTCGTTGCTCTGTTTCGTGCCGCTGAAAGCGTTACTGACCATCCCGAATGGCAGACTGCGGTAACTAGGTATCTATCGATTTGCCGGGAAGGGGTGCTCTTGGAGCATTGCCTCGAATTGCCAGCGCATGTCGGCCCGCCGACCTATCAGATGCCCGTCCCGCAGCGAACGATGGAGGCTGTCGAACAAGGGGCAATGGTGGCTGAACAGGAGCGACGTCGCCTCGGGTTGGGGCACAATCCGATCCCTGACATGTCGGACCTGATCAACAGCCAGAATATATGGGCATCAGGGGCAGAGCTGCCTGATCAGATGTCGGGATTATTCCTGCGGCATTCATCAGTCGGGCATTGCATCCTGGTGAACTACCATCACGCTCGTGCCCGGAAGCGTTTTTCGTATGCTCACGAATACGCACATGCGTTGCTTGACCGCGACAAGACTGCGACGGTTTCTCTGGAGCAGAACCGCTCGGATATGGCGGAGGTTCGAGCCAATGCTTTTGCCGCAGCATTCCTTATGCCGCGTACGGGCGTTTGGGCGTTTCTCAATGCCCGCTACAAAGCGGGGCCTAGCGTAATCGAGCAGACGGTATACGATCCAACGGCGGAATCCGACGGTGCGGAAGTCCGTGCGCAGCGCCGGGCTTCACCGCGATCCCAGGATTTGACTTACGAGGATGTGGCCGCACTGGCGCATCACTTCGGGGTAAGTTACTTGGCGATGCTGTTCCGGCTGAAGAGCCTCTCGATCGTCAATGCAACGGAGTTCACGGAGTTGCGGGACAAGGAGCATTTCGGGAAAAGCTACCTCGACCTGCTCGAAACGTTCGTCGATGATCAAGGACAGCAGCAGCGTAAGCCTGATCGCGAAATCGTCAGCCAGGTACTGCACCTGGCGCTCGAAGCGTACCGCAGGGAAGAAATCTCTAAGGGAAAGCTGCGTGATTTGAGTTCGTTGCTGGCCGTTCCGGCTGATGTCCTTCTGGAGTTGGCAGAGGCAGCTTAACTTGCGAATACAGGACGGGTCATGGCGGGCCAAGTTACGGTCATCACGGACACAAGTGTCCTCATCAACTTCCTTGTAATCGACAAGGTGGTACTGCTTGCGTCGTTGCCGGGAACTCAGTTCGTCATCACCGACCATGTGAAAAGCGAAGTGACTGCCCACTATTCCCAGCAGTTACAACGGCTTGAATGTTGCTTGAGCAATCAGCAACTTTTGGAGATATCGGTCGTCGATCCAGTCGAAGTCAGCGTTTTTGCGACGTTGACGAAGACGGGCTTGGGCATCGGAGAGTGTTCCGCCATCGCAGTCGCACAGCACCGGGGCCATGCGTTGGCAATCGACGACAAGACTGCTCGGAAGCGGGTTGCGGCGCTTTATCCGGCGATTACAGTCCTAACGACAGAATCCCTCGTCGTGGAACTAATCAAATCCAATCTGCTCACAGTAACGGATGCGGACGCAATCAAGGCAGAATGGGAGCAAAACCATCGGTTCAGGCTGCCCTTTGGGAGCTTTTCAGAATTACTCACACCGTAGTCGCACAGAGCCTGACATTCCGACTGGCGACGACTGCGTAACTCGATCATATATATTCTCTCACGGTTACCACTCGCTCTGATGGCTTCAAGACGAAATCGTTTGAAATTGGATTGCAGTCACGAATTGCTGAGGCTTGCTGGGAAGGAGATGTTGCCAAGACGTAGCCCGCGACGTCGGCCCATTTGACAGATTTCCCCGTGAATAGCGGTACAACGCGATACACGTCATTACTTTTTGCGATCACCTCGTCGGTGATTCGGGCAGGGAATGTGATCACTACGGCCCGCTTCTTTTCTTTTCTCTCCAATTGGAACACAGATTCGCACCAGTCTCGAATCGACCTCGCATCAAGCGGATCAGTTCGACTCATTGCAATTTCACTTGCATAATACGGTTGTGCCGCCTCCTCGGCTTCTCGTCGGGTTAGAAATGCTGCTCTACCGAGTAGAAACGCGGCAACCGGTTCGAGCGTTCCCCAGGCAAGCAGCTCCTTCATCCAAAACACTATCCACGGTAGACCGGCGTCCTCCCACGCATCAAGCGAGGTGGCCTCGAACTCGCCCCCTGAAATCCTCTCAAAGGCGTAGCCGATCACACTTCCGAGTGCCCAAGAACACCGGTACGAGGAACGGTGCCGAGGAACGGTGCCAGCCACCTTGAGCCGGAGACACAATGGCCTTGGTCACTGCAACTTGCGTCGATCTGTCTGCAACTGGGCCTGAGTCTGTAAGGGCGAACTATCGTGGAGCGGGACCGTAGTGGGAAAGGTGTGCAAGCACGCCACCGGATGAGTCCAGAGGATGTTGGCGACTCAAAGCGGCGGGAGTTCGAAAGTAGGGCGTGCAGGAGAAAAGACGGCCGAGGGCGGCCATGCTACGGCTATTGTGGAATCAATAAAAAAAGACTGGGTCGAAAACCCAGTCTTCTTCCAAGTCGGGGCGACACGATTTGAACGTGCGACCTCCTGCTCCCAAAGCAGGCGCTCTAGCCAAGCTGAGCTACGCCCCGGTTTTGATTGTGCCGAATGGGACACGCTGGGCGGGTGCCCGGTTCGGTCCGATTCGGCGAGGCGGGAGTCTAGCGGGGCTGGGGATTCATTGCCAGAGTTGAAAGGGCGTTTGAGCCGCACTGTTTCAAGGACGGGAGAATTTTTGTTTTTCCCCAGTGTTTTTCCGGCAATAACTGCCTTCCAGGGGCTTCCCAGAGGCACTCATCCTGGCTCCATATTGGCCAGTTCGAGGCGGCTCACGGAGATTTTTTGCCGAGCAGGGTCGCGGCTGACTTCATCGGATTGGGTTTCCGAGTAGATTTGAGGTGGTTGAGGAGTGAGGTTTTAAGGATGAGCGATTGGGGACAATCGCTTTGCGGTTTGACATGAGCGATTGAGAACAATCGCTTTACGGTTTACATGAGCGATTGAGGACAATCGCTTTACAATCATTTTGGAGGGGCGAGATGCGAACGATTCTGTTGATGGGCCTTGCGGCGTTGTCGGTTCCCAGTCTGGCGGCGGATGATGCAGCCCCGGGCAGGCAGGTGGAGTTGTCGCTGGCGACTTCCGACGGCGGTAACATCAGCTATCTCCTGTACCTGCCAAAGAACTATGACCCGGCTAAGGACGCGATGCCGCTCATACTGTTCCTTCATGGTCGGGGTGAGTCTAATGGACCGCTGTCGATCGTGGCCAAATGGGGTCCGCCAATGATGGCGGCCAAAGGGGAAGAGCTTCCGTTCATTCTGGTGTCACCGCAATGTCCTCGCGAAGATTTCTGGTCGAGCCCCGTTCAGGAAAAGCGTCTCGTCGAACTTCTGGACCATGTGACCTCTTCGTACAAAGTGGATACGACTCGCGTGTACCTCACCGGACTCAGCATGGGTGGCTACGGCTCATGGCGACTGGCAGCCGACTATCCGGAACGCTTTGCGGCAGTCGTCCCTGTCTGTGGCGGCGGTAAACCCGAAGATGCAGAGAAACTGAAGGCTCTTCCGATCTGGGTGTTCCACGGTGATCAGGACGGCGCGGTGCCCATCAAGAGGTCCATTGAAATGGTCGATGCCATCAAAGCCGCCGGAAGCGACAAAATCCGGTTCACGACTCTGGAACACATCGGTCACAACAGCTGGTCCGCAGCCTATGCCACTCCGGAACTGTATGAGTGGATGTTGAAGCATACGAATAAGCGATAGTCATGACATCCGAGCAGCACTGGACTCGCTGCAAAGTCCGGTGCTGTGTCGTCGTGTGTCGTAATCACCTGAGGCTTGTATCAATCGGTGGAATCAGAACAGGAACAAGTTCGTCCCGTCCTTCAATCGCCGTCAGCCTCACATCGCCCCGAAGGTCTCTGAAGGATTGCACCAGGCCTGAGCCTGGCCACTGGATCTCCAGTTCCTCGATCTCGACTGACGGGCCGAGACCGATATGAAGCTCCAGCGGATTCGCACCGAAACTGCTGCCGCTCGACAGAGTTTCATAGATTGTGCGGGGCTGTGGTCCTTTTGTCTTCACGCGAACTCGAGCCCCAAGCGCGGATCGTGCTGCAGTCAGCCCCCTCAGCGTGAGACTGAGGTAATGGTTTGCCGTACCAGGATTCTGAAACAAAAGGTTGTGGTACCTGTCGCCAGGAATGGCTCCGCCCATTTGAATGAAAATATCCTGAGAGCCGTTTCGATCCCAGTCGGCGAAGCAGACGGAATGGCCCTTCTGCAAACTGCCCGTTCTGGAGCCTGCAGTGATATCCGCAAATCGCTGTCCCTGTTCATTATGAAACAGGCGGTTTGGAATCAGTGTGGCGATTTCCGGATCACCGGTCCCCAGGTAGAAATCCTTCCAGCCATCGTTGTCGATGTCTCCGAAGTTCGAGCCCATCGTTTCATACATCGCCGACACACCCGCCTCGACTGACCTGTCCTGAAACTTCCCGCTGCCGGAATTCTGCCACAGCCGAGTCGAAACCGGCTGCTGCGGCGGCTCCTTCAGCCCGTTCAGAACCTGTGGGATCTCTCGTTCATAGGACGTCGCAAGGATGTCGAGCCATCCGTCATTGTTGTAGTCCCAGCTCCAGCAGGAGAAACCATGTTCAGGTCCGGTAATCCCAACAGCGTCAGTCACGTCCAGAAAAGAGTGGCCCACTTGATTTTGAAGCAGCTGTGACTTCCCCTGAAGGTTGTTGAGGAACAGGTCAGGCCATCCATCATTGTTGAAGTCACCCCACGTCGCCCCTTTGCAGTATCGAAGTGTCTCAGCGGATGGCAGTGCTGAATCGATGCTGAAACGACCATCTCCCTGGTTTCTGTAGAGCTGATTGGGCTGCTGTTCACAGCAGACAAAGAGATCCAGGTCACCATCCTGATCGAAGTCCGCCCAGGCTGCAGAGTTGGAATTGACTGCGTTTGCACAGCCGGATTCCTCGGTCACATCGATGAAGGTTCCGTCACCAAGATTTCGGAGCAGAGTCGGACGGATAGGCGAAAGGAACCAGGCTCCGCGCGGAATGAAGATGTCGATGAATCCATCGTTGTCAAAATCCGCCTGAACGCAATAAAGACCGCCCAGTTGCCCACTGAGTCCTGCAACGTCGATCAGTTCGGCAAACCGGCCATCTCCCAGATTTCGCGAGAACGCCATTTCGGCGCACGGGCTGATCGACGACACAACGACATCGAACAATCCATCGTTGTCGAAATCATCAACAATCCCGCCACCCGACTGATTGAACCGGTCAAGCCGTGTGTCTGCGCTGATCTCCCGAAACGCGCCGACCGGACATGGACTTCCCCAGTGATCCAGCGAAATCAAATACTCCGCCTCAACCCCGGCCGGATGTTCGCCCAGCGTCATGGCCGCGAGATTCAGAAGCCACTGAACCTGACGGTCGTCCGGAAACTGACTCAGGTATTCGCGAAAATGTCCCATCGCAGTTCGCGATCCCCAGTCGTTCGTATGCAATGCTGCAGGCACGAGCGGAAGAATGCAGGAACTCTCACCGCGGCATGCGATGCAGTTGTCATTTTCCCCCTGCCTCAGGGCAATCACACCCTGAAAATAGATGACGGAATACAACCACTCCCGAGCAACGGCCGAATCCTGCTCAATCACTTTTCGCAGACGGACAAGTGCCTGGTAAGCTTCCTTCGTCTGACCTTCGTACGAAAGGAACATGGCCATCGCCATGACCGGTCGCACAACATCGGCAGGCACAACACGATTTGGAAGTGACGACTGAATCTGTGCCGCTGCTCGCAGGCCGGGTGTTGTCCAGATCTCCTTCAGCTGAGCCAGCGATGTCTGGCCGTCCCAGCGAGTGATGCCCGTTCCGACCAGACTGAATCCGCTGGTGTCGAAATCAGTTCGAGGCTTCCACTTTTTCGAAGGAGCAACGTCGCGTGACTGGTGTTCGATTCTGTTCGTTTCGACTGGAGCGATGCTGGCCGTGTCTTCGGAGTGGCTCCCGCCACACCCGGCGACCAGAAGCAGTAATCCCAGGACTGTGATCGTGATCAATCGAGGCGACGAAACAGCGTCAGACTGTGATCGTGCCGAACACTCAATGAGGGTAAGGGACACGTGTAACCTTCTTCTGCCACACTATTCGTCGCTCAGCATTTGATGCCGGACGAATCTCTCAGCGAGCGATGGCAAGACTGCAACATGAACCGGATATTCAGACTGCAGGCGGTCTCACGCGAGGCAGATGTTAGGCTTTCACGGCGCTCAGGAAATTGCTGTTTTACCGCAGGCGGCATTTCATCAATTGTTGGAACCCGCACAGTGCGACGGGTGGAAAGAACCTGGCCATTCATTCACGTTTGCTTTCACTTCCGTACAGATCCTGTTCACGATCGTGAAACTTTGACG
The DNA here is from genome assembly GCA_046349695.1 of Planctomycetaceae bacterium. GTDB lineage: Bacteria > Planctomycetota > Planctomycetia > Planctomycetales > Planctomycetaceae > SXXK01. Next base: position 8,062 of record JAXMBV010000058.1, read on the forward strand.
CCACTGATGAGTGATCAAATGCACTCATTGATTCACGACTCCGGACAAACCTCAGGTGCGAGCAAACAAAAAGACCGGCAGAGGATCGCTCTGCCGGTCTTCGAATTGTTGAAGTGAATCGTCTGATCAGGAATGCCTACTTGATGTCATCCCGATCGTTGACTCGCAGGGAGAACTCATCGCTGTTGCCGACGAGTTCCGGTGAATACATGCCTTCGATGGTTGCGGGCAGTGCATTCATCCGGCCTGGCGTTTCGGCTCGCAGGCGATAGCTGATGCTGTGCTGACCGCGAGCCAGCGTGTTCAGGAAGAAGCTGACTCGTTCATCGCGGAATTCGCGATAGGCGTGCAGGCCCTCCCAGACATAGCCGCTTCGCTGATCATCAGGTTCGAAGCCGCCTGGCTTGTGGTCTTCGAGCAGCAGGTATTCGTAGTCGTTCTTGCTGTCGATCAGCAGTTCGACTTCGACGAGGTCGCCACTGGTGACGGACTGAAGGTCTTCGAGAGGGATGCGTTTGTACTTCGCGACCTTCTGGTTGACCAGTTGTCCGCGATCTCCCTGAACGTTGACCTGTTTGTCATCCCGTTCAAGTCGGTAGAACTTTCGGGTCACCTTCACTTCCAGTCCGGCAGCCCTGATCGCATCTTCTTTGGTGAAGTTGGTCAGGTACGCACTGAAGTAAACAGGGCCTTTTCCGGTACGTCGCACTTCGATGCTGTGAGCACCTGAAGTGACTGCATCACCTTCGATGACCAGTGAGTTATCGAAGCTGAAGAGGTTCTCCCCGGAGATCTTTACGGTCTTCTGAACCTGTCCGTCCACCACCACTTCAACAGTCATGTCCGGCTGATCTTCGCCCGTAGCTTTGATGTATTCGGCCATGGCTTCCACGATCATCGCGGTGTCACGAGTACTGTTCCAGTAGGTGGCGTGCTTCCTGTTGTTCAGGAGGTACTTGACCAGACGAGGAGCTTTTTCATCTTCCGGCCGAACGGCGACCAGCAGTCGCAGATAGGTGGCCATGGCTTCGTTATCATTTCCGTACCAGTACCACCAGTACCCTTCCGGCAGACGCAGCCATGCTGTCTGATTTTCGTCGTCCTGCACGAGGAACTGTTCGAGATTCTGAATCACCATATCTCGACGTTCCGCATCCTGCTGATGGTGCAGAACGAGACCGGTCAGAGCCAGGCCATACGCGGTCAGAGATCCTCGATCACGATACAGATAATCCGTCATCGCCGGATCATGGCCATCGTGTTCTGAGAGCACCGAAGCCACAAAAGCATCAAGGTTGTCAGCGCTGAGTTTGTACTCTGCTTTGCCCTTGTACTTGTCATCGTCACGGTGCTTGTCACCTTCACGGAGCTTTGCCAGTTCGCCGGCCTGGTATGTCTTTAGCCATTCAACGCCTCGCTGAATCACATCCGGCAGCACCGGAACATCATTCTGCTGAGCAATCGTCAGACCATGAACAACCTGGGCCGTAAGATGTGCGGACGAGTGTTCGCCGTAACCAGAGAACCATCCCCAGCCGCCATCAGTGAGCTGCATTTCGGTCAGAGCTTTTACACCATCGCGAACGATCAGGTTCATTTCGGCGTCATCAAAGACAGGATTGAAGTCTTTGCCCCGGCCATGCATCGACTTCGCGTCAGCGTCGATGTGTTCCTGAATCCACTTCGCCAGTGTGCTGCTTCCCTGGCCAAAGCCCGCTGGAAGCTCACGCAGGTCCCGAGTCTGCCGCTGAGGCGGCTCGCCCCAGTGCGCCGGATACTTGCCGAGGTACGTTCGCTGAGCATCCAGGTTCGTTCGCTGCCTTGCAACGTCTGCCAGATTCACACCCATCTTCTGCAGCGTTCGCTGTGTCAGAACTGCCGGCAGGAAGCGGTTGAGCGTCTGTTCGGTACAACCGTAGGGATACTGAATCAGGTAGGGCAGTGAATCGACCATCGCTCCGGCGAGTGACGGGCTGTATCGAATTTCGAGTCTGGACTGAGACGGAATTCGGTCTTCGGGGACTCGTACTTCGACAGTCGCTTTGTCACCGTTGGGACGAATCACACCGGTGAAGCTTTCCGTCTTCAGCATTCCGTGAACCTGAACGGGCACACGAATTTCTACCGCATCGGATTCTTCATCCGCCAGTGCCTTCATGCGAATTATCGTCTGACCGGAAGCCACGACATCAACCAGCCAGTTAACTCGCACTTCACCACCAGCGGCAATCGTCACTTTCTGAGACGCTTCATCCAGCAGTTTCAGATGGCCACCTTCGTTCTCGATCATGACCTGCACGGCCTTATCGGACGTGAGGTAATTGTGAACGACAGCAGAAACAACCATCTGGTCGCGTTCTGTGAAGAAGCGAGGCGTCTGAGGCCGAATGATCAGGTTCTTCGAAGAGATGATCTCCGCATCGCCCGAACCGACTCGAGTGCCATTGCCCATCGACCAGACTTTGATCTTCCACGTCGTCAGGTTGTCAGGCACTTTGAATTTCACTTCAACGATGCCATTGTCGTCCGCATCTGCAGAAGCAACCCACCACGCAGTGTCTGCAAAGTTGGAACGCATCGCAGGTTCGGCTGTCTGACCACCGCCACCACCTCCGGAAGGAGCACCCGGTGCCATGGCGTCGGCCATCATTTCGTTGGCTGCGGCGGGTGCTGCCATTCCTGCAACAGCACCTTCTGCCATCATTGCGCGGCCTTTCATCATCATGCCGCCGCCAAAGCCGCCACCGCCGCCTCCACGCAATCCGCCGAACATCATGGCACCGCCCGGACCTCCACCTGATCCCAGGAACACTGGATCATTCCCGTCGAGCTGCTGCATGGGTGTTTCGTCATTGAAGTACACGGGCTGGCCGTAACGCTGCAGCGTCGACATCACCGACATATGATGTGAGCGTCGAACTTCCCAGAAGAACTTTCGAATCTCCGGGATGCTGCTGGCTGCAACGTATTCGAGGCTCGCATCATAAACCGACAGCACAGTGTTACCGACGAACGGTTTGCCCTGCAGATCGGTCAGCTTGACTTTGACCGTCGCTTCTTCTCCGGGACGGAACTTCTTTGCCGACGGAAGAACTTCGACATTGGCAACTCGCTGTTCCGGCGGAACCACGATCTCCCGCACTTCGTTGTAAATTCGACCATTCGCTATCGTCACTGCTTCCACAAAGATATTCGGCATATCTTCACGAGCAATCTTCAGTTCATAAACGGTGCTCTTGCCATCAAGACGGATGACTTCCGGCTTTGGACACAGCCCATTCATGGCTCGGACGAACAGCAGAACCGTGCTGTTGGCTTTGTTCGTGTTGATCTGCAGACGGACGGTTTCGCCGGGCTGATATTCCCGTTTCTCCGTGATCAGTTCGAGATCATTGAAGCGATACCCTCCTCCATTCTGATCCTGACCTCGAACGAAGAGGACGTAGCCGCCTTCCATTTCATGGCCTTCGGCGTCTTTGATCGTCACGCTGACTCGGAACTGTCCGGCCTCAGGAACTTTGAATCGAAGAGAACCGGAACCTTCAGCGTTTGTCGCGGCATCCCACGACTGGACTTCCGTTTCTTTCGGTTTGTCGCCGCCTGGGTATGACACGGAATACAGAGTCACTTTGCCTGTGCCCTGAACTGGTTTGCCATCGGGTGTTCGTGCCTGGTAGCCAAGCTGAACTTCATCACCCGTCTGATAGTGGCCTCGATCAGTCCACGTGAAGACCTTGAACGGATCGCGAGCAACGAGCACGCTGCCGGTACCGATGATGGTTCGGCGGGACTTGTCGACAACTTCGGCCGTGATCGAGTAGCTATGATCGCTGTCGCTGTGATTGGCGAGAGCATTTGCCGTATCAATATCAATCAGATACGCACCATCGGGACCGATTTCGGCGTCACCTTCAACAACCACTTCCGGAGGATCGGGGCTCCAGTTCCACCATGGACGAATCGGACCAAAACAACCCCAGTGGCTGAAGCGCGGGTACCAGTGATATTCCGGAGCGAACCACCAATAACCGGGAGAGTACAGCCAGTCCCACTGAGCAACGGGATACCATCGACTGTCCTTCTTGGTACGTTCAACTTTGTAGTGGACTTTGGCCTCCGTGACAGGCGCACCGAAGTAGTATCGAGCCTTGATGCGGGCCTGAATCTTCTCGCCCAGCTTGACGGGTTTCTCGGGAGCATCCACCTTCACTTCAAATTCCGGCTTGCGGTATTCTTCGACAACGAAGGAACCGGAGCCAATCAGCATTCGCTGCTTTTCCGTGACCACTCGGACCTGACCGTTCTCTTCGACAGTTCGAGAGACCTCAACCTCCTCGGCAATTCCAATCTGGTAGGTGCCCAGAGTTGCATCAGCAGGAATGGACCAGACGCCGTCGACACCCGCCCATCGGTCATTCTTCGCCGCCAGGTCCAGAACGACGTCGCCCTTGGGATTTCGAATTTGAACCCAGGTATCACGGTTCGCAAAGCTGTTGTCGTCTGCATCAAAACGCGGCTTGCGAGTCCACAGGCGATACTTCACTTCATGCCCGGGACGGTAGACCGGACGATCGGTCACGGAATAAATCCTGACCGGGCTGTATTCCAGGGGCTGGAGCTTGTCCGGATTCCAGATGCCCGTGAATCCGTCAAAGGCAAACCTCCCGTCTTTTGTTCGAGCAATGGTCAGCCATTGATTCTGTGGAATCAGATCATTCGGACGCGGGACGCAAAGCCCGTCTTTATCAGAGCGATCTGCAAAACGATTCGTCAGCACCTGATGATTGCGAGGACGGCGCTGCTGACCATATTCCATTCGCCAGCCGAAGAACTCCAGATCAGCATTGGCGACAGGAGCCCCGGAGACCGCGTCGGCCACGTAAAAGAGCGTTCCTTCTTCGACTCGCTTGCGAGTGATGGCGGTATCGGCAATCCAGATGACCATTCGAGCATCATTGCCATCCTGCATTTTGGCTGTAATCCAGTAAGCACCAGCTTTCTGAACAGGAGTCGTCACCGTCAAACCTGCATCAAAATGGTCTGCCGGCGGTGTCAGATCCACGTCCCATTTTGCGACGGGAGCATCCAGGTACTTGTTGAGGTCACCGTTGATCAGCGTCCAGCCGATGTTTTCAATCTGAGTCTTCTGCCAGTTCACCTCTTCCGGGTCCGATTCCAGGTACTTCCGAACATCCAGCAGCAACTGTTCGACACGCACTGGTCGAGCTTCAAATGAGGCCTTCTTGCCATTGCGATAACGAATATTGACCTGAGCTCCGTTACCCGCCGGAAAGACACTTGCACCTTCAAACTGGATCCAGTTTCCGGTGATCTGTTTCAGACGATCCTGCTGCGCCTTTTTGTCATCACCGCTGGTCATCGATATGATCTCTTTGACCAGTTCGACGGCCATCGGATACTGGTGACGATTCATGCGTTCGTTCACCAGCATCTCAAGCGCATTGCGTCTTGAATTGTCTTTGCGAGCAATCACAGCCTGCAGAATAACAATCGGGTTGAATTCATCCGGCAAAGAGAATCGCTTCACGCCGGTCGTCAGCTTCGCAATCGTTTCCTTGTCGCTCAGCTTGTGAGCAGCCCAGACGCCGGAGTCTTTTGGAGTTTCTTCGTCGGCAGCCGCTCCATCACGAGCTTCCGGACGAATGACTGGAGGACCACCGATGGATCGGCCGGAGACACCGAACTGCGACTGAAGAAACCCAGCCCACTCCAGATCGATCTCGCTCTGACGTTTCTCGTTGAGAGCCACGACCTGAGCCATCGCCCAGCGCCAGCGTTCGCCATCAGACTTTGAAGCGTCCCATGATTCCGGCATTTTGTGAAAGACAGGATTGCCTTCGGCGTCGACCGGAGCACCTTTGTCTTCAAAAGGAACCCAGCCAAATCGGCCCCGACCGAACTGCCCCTGAATTTCGAACTCCGGAAGAACACTCAGATCGGTCAGTTCCTGAAGTCGCCATGCTTCACCATGTCGGGCAGAGCTGATCTGGCTGGCGATCATAGCCCAGACATCGGCCTTTTCTGTTTTCCTGACCGATGGTGTTTCCGCCGCGATCTCCAGCGTCTTGAGCAGAAGCTGAAGCGAACGCACACGGTCTCGCTGTTCGACGGAAGCCCACTGGCCGCCACCTCGATGGCCACCACGCTCAAATTTGCCACCAATCACGAAGCCGCCATTCTCCATACCGCCTGCATAAAGCTGAGCGGCCTGGCGAGTCAGGCCGAAATGCCTGGGATGTGTTTCCAAAGCCTGTTCAATCAGTGCATCCGCCTCGTGGATCGTTCCCAACTTCTGCATGCAGCTGATCGCTTTGCCCAGGTCGTCAGACAATGCGTGGTCTGCGACATCGGCATTCAGCAACAGTTCCCGGTAGATCTTCAAAGCATCGTTGAAGTTGTTCTGACTGAACAACCGACCCGCGTCTTCTCGCTGATCAGCCGGAGGCTTGTTCATTGTTGTTGCCATTAATCCCGTGGATCCTGCCAGTACAACAGCCGCAAGACACCAAAGTGCAGTGCGCATAGAGTGCAACCCTGAAAACGGAAACGTGGATTCAATGCCTTATTTCGAGAGGGACAAATGCCAGTGAAAATTCTGCAGCGAGCCGCCTGGCCTGTTTGTTGGCCCTTTGCCAGCCGCCCCTGACATCCCCCTTGCGAAACGCGTCCTTCGCAGCGAATCCGGAAGTCGAAAAGTAACCAAAAACCACACAATCGAACAGACGAACTTTCTGAGTCCTTCTGTCACACAACATGCAGAATCCAGCTCCCGGCGTGTTGTGATTTGATGCACTGTGGTCCCTGAGATTCTGCGACGAAACAACGGCGGGCAGTGTTCCGGGTATTTTGCGTATCGAAGAGCACCAGAGCACAGATTCAGCGTGTTTCCCAGTATTTTCACTGGCCATCGTGGGTTGTCAAAAATATGTGAAGCAGACGTGTCGTTCCTGATCTCCGGGTGACGGTTCGAAACGTCCAGGCACTATGGAGCAGGAAGACCTGTCGGGTGCTGGACAGGAAACGAGCAAGATTCCAAACTCCGACTTCACCCTGCCTGCCTACGGAGCCCTTCGTGACTCAACCGCAAGTACCCACCTCCTCAGACCTTGCTTCCGGACCAAACGCATCGGAAGTCATGTCTGCATTCAGTGCGCAATCTGTGATGCCGCTTGTGGCAAGGATGACGTCGCACCCGGTTATGATCTCGGGGAGGGACGGCAGCACGTTCTGGGTGAATGATGCATTTACTCGAGTGAGCGGCTGGACGCTTCCGGAAATTGCCGGAAAACGGCCAGACCAGTTTCTGCATGGTCCGGCCACTGACGCAGACATGGCTCGCGAGGTTGCAAGGCTGACCGCGGCAGGGCAGCCATTCCAGGCGGAGATTCAAAACTACCGAAAGGACGGAAGTCTCTTCTGGGTCTCCCTCGACGCACAGCCTCTCATTGACCCCGATGGAACGGTGACAGGATATTTTTCGGTCCAGAGCGACATCACAGACCGCAAGAGGATTGAAGATCAGCTCCGACGTGAACATCATCTGCTTAAGACAATCACACTGGCTCAGTCACGTTTCATTGCAGGGCAAAACCCGGATGAGATGTATCGGTTTCTGCTGGCTGAACTGCTGGGCCTGACAAACAGTGAATACGGTTTTCTTGGGGAGTGCCGCTACGAGGCAGACGGGACACCGTATCTCCGTGCGTCTGCAATCACCAATATTTCATGGAACGCTGAAACGCAGAAGTTGTACGACGAAGCCTCAAGGAATGGATTTGTCTTCAATAACCTGAACACTCTGTTTGGGAAGATTCTGACAACCGCCAGCCCGGTGATCTCGAATTCACCTCAGTCTGATATTCGCCGCGGTGGTACGCCCCAGGGCCATCCGCCTCTCCATCGCTTCCTTGGGATCCCGATCATTCATACAGGAAAGCTGATCGGAGCCGTAGGCCTGGCCAATGCACCTGCCGATTATTGCGAAGAGACGATTGAGTTCCTGGATCCTGTGCTGACGGCGATCGGCCTTCTCATGGATGCTCAGGAAAAAGACGTCAGCCGCCAGACAACCGAAAAGACTCTGCGAGAGACTGAAGACTGGCTGGAAGAAACCGGAAAGGTTGCCGAAGTCGGTGCGTGGCGACTGGACGTGAAAAACAATCAGCTTCGGTGGTCCGCACAAACCAAGCGAATCCATGAAGTGCCTGAAGACTACAAGCCGCTTCTGTCGGAGGCCATTCAATTTTACGCCCCCGAAGCGCGACACCAGATCGAACATGCCGTCAGGGAAGGGCTCGAAACAGGCAAATCATGGGACCTGGAACTTCCCTTTGTCACAGCGAAGGGACGCGCGCGCTGGGTTCGCGCGCTTGGACGAGTGGAGCGGCAGGGCAACGAAGTGATCGCACTCTACGGTGCCTTTCAGGATGTCACCGACCGGCACAACGCAGAACTCGAACGGGAAAAGCTGCACCGCCAGTTTCTTCAGGCCCAGAAGCTGGAGTCGATCGGAAGACTCGCCGGCGGCATTGCTCACGACTTCAACAACATGCTTGCTGTGATTCTTGGCCATTCGGAAATGGCTCTGATGAGCAATGGGCTGTCCGAGCAGATGTCCGCGCATCTTCGTGCCATTCAGACGGCCGGGCAGCGTTCCGCCGATCTGACTCACCAGCTTCTTGCGTTCGCCCGCCGACAGCACGCGATCCCGCAAAAAGTGGATCTGAATCGCACCGCACAACGAATGCTGCAGCTGCTGCGTCGGTCCATCAGTGAAGCCATAACTGTCGACTGGAGGCCGGGCAAAGATCTCTGGACCGTCAGCATCGACCCTCTGCAACTGGATCAGGTTCTGACAAACCTCTGCCTGAATGCACGCGATGCTCTGACGGACGACGGGCGCATCGTGATTTCCACTCACAACGAATCGCTGACTCGTACGACACAGATGCGATCATCGATTCTGCCTGCCGGAGACTATGTCGTCCTGACCGTCTCGGATAACGGGACAGGCATCAGCGAGAAAGCTCTGCAGCATCTGTTCGAACCATTCAATACCACGAAACCGGTTGGTCAGGGCACCGGACTTGGACTCGCGACGGTCTACGGAATTGTTCAGCAGAATGCCGGTGCAATTGAAGTGGAAAGCCGTCCGGATGTTGGCACAACATTCCACGTCTATTTTCCCCGCGCGACTCACGGGCGAAACCCTCTGGATGAAGTTCAGGAAGAACCGCTCCCGTCAATTCGCAAGCTCTGCATCCTGCTTGTCGAAGATGAACCGGCGCTGCTGAAGACAGGCAAGCTGTCCCTTGAACAGCTGGGGCATCGAGTTCTGACGGCCAGGAATGCTCACGATGCCATGCACGTTCTGCAGGAGTATGGCAGAACCATCGACATCGTGATTTCTGACCTGGTGATGCCGGGAATGAATGGAATCGAGCTGGCACATGAGATCTGCAGTCATCTGCCGAACATTCGATTCGTTTTCATGTCAGGGTATGGTTCAGAAAATGTCGTCCGAGGAATGGCCGAAAAACAGGCAGTGACTATCCTTACGAAACCGTTTGACCTTCAACAGCTCAACCGTGCAATTCATAGTGCTCAGAAGATTGCTCCCGGCAGTCAGCCATAACCAACTGCTGTACTGTCCGAATGCATAACAGGAACGTCTCCATGGCGAAGAACGTGTTTGGTGGTGATCTGCTGGTGTGTTCTGCAGATCCGTTGACAGGCTTCTTCCGGACAGGTCGCTGTGAGACTTGCGGCGAAGATACCGGAATGCACACCGTCTGCGCTGAAATGACGGCACAGTTCCTGGTGTTTTCAAAACAGGCGGGGAATGACCTGTCGACTCCGGTCCCGGCCTATCGATTCCCCGGCCTGCAGCCCGGTGATCGCTGGTGCCTGTGCCTTCCTCGCTGGCTGGAAGCTCTTGAAGCCGGCGTTGCCCCCAGACTGCTGCTCAAGGCCACTCATATTTCCGCGATCGAACACATCCCGATGGAAGTTCTCCTCGAGTATGCTCTGGATGCGGAGGATTATGTTCCTGATCCACCGATGGAAGACTGATCAGATCGATTCCGTCCTGCATTCAGAATTCAGAAGTCGAGTGCCATGAACAGTCCCGTCAAAGTTCGACACATTGATCACGTGACTCTGGTCGTCCGCGATGTCGAAGCCAGCCGAAAGTTCTACGTCGGGCTGCTGGGAATGGAAGAAGTTCCCAGACCCGCGTTCACGTTTGGCGGAGCATGGTTCCAGGCCGGCTCAACACTCATTCATCTGATCGAACAGCACGAACTCAGCGGGCCGGCAGGTTATCCCGTGGAAGTTCTGGTGCGGTCCAGCCGAAATCACCACTTCGCCTTTGAAGTGGACGATGCTTACGTGGCTGCTCACCGGTTGAAAGAACTCGGCATCCCGCTGCTGGACGATGCCAAAAGGCGGCCTGATGGTGCCATTCAGGTCTTTCTGACAGATCCCGACCACCACGTTGTGGAACTGTGCTCCAGCCCTAAAGCCTGAACTCACCGAGAAGTTCTGACCGTCTCAAGCCATGTTCGCGCTTTGGTGCGAGCCTCGCACGGACGAAGAGTCCACTGGTCGCTGTGATTCCGGAATCCAGTCGGGCTGATCGTGAGTGACTCCAGGGGAACTCCCGTCGAGCCAAGATACCTGCGAGTCTCATCCGTCTGCGTTCCTTCTCCACAGATGAACTGCGAGCGACGATTGAGTCGGTGAAGTCTCTTCACAGCGTTCTCGCGATCACTTCCGGAGAATGGCCATGATCGCACACCATCGTAATGACTGCAGGGAAGAAATGCCGTCCACAGCGACGCCGTCGTGTCGTCATGCAGTCCCAGAGCATTGCAGGCAATCGCGCCGCGAGAGAACCCAGCCAGAACGACGCAGTCCTGCTTTCCCGCAAAACGAGTCGTCACGTCGCCAAGCACGGCCTGCCAGTAACGAAGAGTCTCCGACGGGTCATGCTGCGGTGCGTCACCCCACCACTGCACTGAAACTTTTGAGCCATCGCCGTTCAGGAACGGAAGACAGACCCAGATCCAGTGCTTCCCTTCCGTCAGCCCGTAACCCATGTGGCAGTCCTGCGGCAGCCCGGTGCATTCATCGCCCAGAGCATCGCGGTATCCGCCGTTGCCAGGCAGTTCCACAAACACGGGCCAGGCCTGAGCAGGACTCCAGCCGTCCGGCAGATACAGGACATAAGGAATCTGCCATCGAGAGTCCGGGATGCTGACCAGGCACCGTCGACCGGGCACGGCGGGTCCATCCACCGCATTGGGAACTGTAAGATCCGCGCTGACCGTTCGATAATCCGGCAATGCCGTCTGAGCGAATGCCGGGCGATGCGTCCCGCATGCAATACCGATGACAGCCAGAAAGACCAG
>JAXMBV010000059.1:0-17659 GCA_046349695.1 Planctomycetaceae bacterium
GCCACGTTCACGCAGACATCAGAAAGCACAATGACCTGACCGTGAGCGTGATCACCGGCCAGCTGTTTTCCGAGTTCAATTGCCGAATCCAGTTCGGTCGGAAGATCGGACGGCCCGACGCTGGAAATGATCTCCTTCAACGTTGGCACATGGCCCGTCATCCCGATCAGCACTTCCGGAGTTGTTCCCGCAAGAACAATCGCCGCCTGGTCGCGAAAACGCAGACCTTCAACGACGGAAAGGGCTTCACGCTTCGCCGCTTCCAATCGACTCGGCGAGACATCGTTCGCCCGCATGCTGGCGGAATTGTCGATCACAAGCACAATTCTGCGAGCCTGCAACAGCTGCCATGAAAAGTATGGATCCGCTACAGCAAACATCAGCAGCAACAGCATCAGCAACTGAAGAAGCAATGACAGCAGATGGCGAAAGTGCTGCCAGATCGACCGCGGCGGCTTCTCTTCGTAAATCTGTTTCCAGAACAAATTTGTCGATACGGGGACTCGCCGCAGCCGTACCTTCAAAATGTACAGCGCAATGATCGGCAGTGCGATGACTGACAGGATCAATGCAAATGGGTAGGCGAGTGACATAGTCTCAACTGACAATCACAGAGAATCAGACAACCACAACAATCAATCGGACCAATCCGGTGTTCACCGGCCAGCCCCGGTCTCTCTCATCATTCGCATGATGAGATCATCAAAACGAACGACTGACGGAGACTGAGTGCAGCCCAGCGAATACGTATTGCAGTACTCACGCACTGCGGACTGATGCTGCTGAAACAGTTCCTTGTACATCTTCAAATTGCGTTCCGTCACAGTGACCTTCCGCACTGACTCGGATTCCATGTCCACCAGTTCCGCATCACCCAGCAAAGCCGGATCCGCTTCTTTCGGATCATGCAGCTGAATGACGTGCGCATCGAACCGACGGTAGCGAAGCTGATCGAGTCCTCGCTGAAATCCGTGCTCATCGAACAGGTCTGACACAACAACTGCCAGCCCGGTCCGAGCACCTCGATGCAGCAGCCCCTGAACGGCCTTTTCCAGGTTCGTGTCCTGTCCGGTCGTTGGCAGTTCTTCGAGAAACTTCATGATTGGAAGAATGCGAGCCTTGCCGCGAGTCACCGGGAGTTCCGCGATGATGCCGTCGGCGTATGCCACAATGCCGATCCGGTCCAGATCCGCCAGTGCGATGTACGCAAGAGCGGCGACCAGATGTCGAGCCAGATCGAACTTGGCAGGGTTGCCGAATCCCATGCTGCGTGAACAGTCCAGCAGCAGGTAAACGTGCAGGTCCTGCTCTTCCTGAAACCGCTTCAGCAGCAGGTCGCCATGCCGGGCGTAGATGTTCCAGTCCAGGTAGCGCAGGTCGTCGCCGTTGTTGTATTCACGGTGGTCGGAAAACTCGATGCCCGAGCCCATCTGCATCGTGCGGCGCTGAGCCAGCAACTGACCTCGGAATACACGTTTCGAAATGATCGAAAGGTATTCGACGCGAGTCAGAAAATCCGGCGGGAACAGCATGATGAAGACTACAACTGGCAGTAGGAAAAGTCGAAAGTGAAGACCTGGACGCGGCAACAGATCACGCGGCGGCCAGCGCGTCCTCCTTGATATCTGTCAGCATCTTCTGAATCACTTCGTCCGCGCTGATGCCTTCGGCCTGACCTTCGAAATTCAGGATCATTCGATGACGCAGAACTGGCAAGGCCATCGCCTTCAGGTCATCGCGAGCCACGTGGTAACGGTGATCCAGAATCGCACGGATCTTGGCCCCAAGAATCAAGGCCTGAAGTCCTCGAGGGCTTGAGCCGTATCGAACGTACTTCTTCGCTGCGGCTGAGGCGAGTTCATGTTCCGGATGAGTCGCCACAACCAGAGCAATCCCGTAGCGTCGCACATCATTTGCGATCGGGATCATGCGAGCCAGCTGCGACATCTGCAGAATTCGCTCGCCGCTCAGGACGGCTTCCGCCTTCGGCTTCAGGTTCTCCGTCGTGCGGTCCAGAATCGTCTCCAGGTCCGTAACCTTTGGATACTTTACCAGCAGTTTGACGAAGAAACGGTCCAGCTGAGCTTCGGGAAGCGGGTACGTTCCTTCCATTTCCAGCGGGTTCTGAGTCGCCATCACGAAGAACGGTTCGGACAGCTTGTGCGTCACACCGGCGACCGTCACGCTGTGTTCCTGCATGGCTTCCAGCAGAGCCGACTGAGTCTTCGGAGTCGCGCGATTGATTTCGTCCGCCAGCAGCACGTTGGCAAACAATGGCCCTTTCTGGAATTCAAAGTACTTGCGACCGTCATTTGACTCCGCAATCACCTGAGTTCCCACGAGGTCCGCGGGCATCAGGTCAGGAGTAAACTGGATGCGGTGGAAGTCCAGGTGCAGGGCGTCTGCCAGTGTACGAACCGTCAGGGTCTTGCCGAGCCCCGGTACGCCTTCCAGAAGAACATGTCCGCCTGCGACAAGTGAAATCAATGTGTCATCCAGAATCTCCTGCTGGCCCACGATGACCTTGGAGATTTCATTTTTCAGTCGCTGAAAGTCCTTACGAAAATCATCCAGTTGCTGTTTCAGCTGTTCGTCAACACTCATTCCGGTCATCCGCTTGTCTTAAATGTTTCACTCGCGTCAGGCAGGCTCATGTGCCATCCAAAATCAACGTCAACAGACCGTTGATCTCCGCCGCCAGAGGATCCAAAACCGTGATCGAAGTATCCACATGAACTCTTCGAGTGTCTAGCAACCAAAAATACGTTTTGGTACTTTTGCCCTACACCCGCAGTGCGAGTCCCCATATCAATTGGTGACGCGATGCCGCTATCGCACTGAACAACATTGACTGCAATGCCTCGACCGGAGCAAGCTCTATGGTTCTGACGACGCGCAATGTGCGCCGATGGTTTTCGTCGGCCCGTCTGTTCTTTTTCGTCGCATGTTTCGCCTTCGCCATCGGTTCTGCCACGATCGCAAACGCTTTCCGGGCCTCTGCTGTTCCTGATGAAACTGCGGACGAAGGCAGTGAACAAAGCGAAGCCGAGGCTGCTCAGATCAAGGCTGCTGAACGGTTCCTGACCGTTCTGGAAAAGACGCCGCGGCGTGGCACCGCGCTGGATCGTGTGTACGGCCATCATGTGGAATTCGGAACACTTGATCAGTTCCTCGGCAAACTACGAGAGAAGACGACGACATCTCCCGATGACGGCACCTCGTGGATGCTGCTTGGCCTTTTTGAATCGCAGCGAGGTCAGGACGGTGCGGCGGCAGACGCGTTTGCCAAAGCGGATGCACTTCGTCCCACCGACGCACTGGCTTCCTATTATCTGGGACAGTCACTGATTCGCATTGGACAGAATGCAGAAGCCGTCGCCGCACTGGAACGGGCGATCGAGCGGAAGCCGCAGCGAATGGATGTGCTGGAGATCTTCCAGCAGCTGGGCCGAATTCACCAGCGTGCTCAACGTAACGAAGAGGCGATCAAGGTGTGGACTCGCCTCGAAGCCATGTTCCCCGACGATCCTCGCGTTCTGGAACAGATCGCCGTCACACTGGCTGAAGAAGGTGACCTGGCACAGGCACTGATTCGCTACGAACGGCTCGCGACGATTGAAAAGGACGATTACCGAAAAACGATGAGCCTTGTCTCCGTCGCTGAACTCAAAGTGCGCAGCGGGCGGAAGGAAGATGGCCTCAGAGATCTTGAAGCGGTCCTGGGCGAACTGGATCCGGAAGGCTGGCTCTATCGTGATGTGCGACGGCGCGTGGACGATGTGTTTCTGAAGATCGGCGATCAGGATGGACTGGTGGCCTATTATGAATCGTGGCTGGCAAAGCATCCGGATGACGTGGAAGGCATGTCCCGACTGGCCAAGTTTCTTGCTCAGTCTGCACGGGTCCCTGAAGCGGCAAAGTGGATGGAGAAAGCTCTGAAGCTTGCACCATCCCGTGCGGATCTTCGCAAGGCGTTCATCGATCAGCTTGTGGATGATCAGAGAATTCCGGAAGCCATCCAGCAGTACTCGCTGCTGGTCGAAAATGCTCCGACCAATACGGACTACCTTCGTGACTGGGGCAAGCTGGTTCTGAAAGACAAGACTCAGGACATCGAAGCCCGCAGGAAGGAAGCGACTCGCATCTGGAATCTGATGCTCGCATCAAAGGCCGACGATCCTCTGACGGTCTCTCAGGTGGCCGACCTGTTTCGTCAGTCCGACCTCAGCGATCAGGCACTCGCGCTGTATGAAAAAGCGGTGAAGCTGGCTCCGGGCGATCCACAATACCGTGAGTATCTCGGCGAGTTCTATCACATCCTGAAACGCACAGAGGATGCTCTGACGACATGGGCTTCGATTGCGGAAGGTCCCAACAAAACCGTGGAGAACCTCGTTCGACTCGCGGAAGTCTACAACAGCTTTGGGTTTCAGGATCAGGCTCTGACAACGATTGCGGAAGCCTGTGTGCTTGAACCGAAGGAGTTCGCACTTCAAATGCGGGCGGCGGAATATCACATGCGAGCCGCGAAGTACGACGATGCTCTTCGCTATGTCGACGTTGCGCAGCCACTGGCGGAAACAGAAGAAGACCGTGACGAACTCATTCGCCAGCGGATTGAGATTCTTCAGAGCAGTGAGAAGCTGGATGAAGAAATCGCCGCCATCGAAAAGCGTATTGAAGCAGCACCAGAGAAGACGGCCGCGGACTGGACAATGCTGGCTCGATATTACGAAGCCGGACGACGCTGGGTTCAGGCTCAGCAGGCCATCGACTCCGCACTGGCCGTTGATGCAAAATCGATCGCCGCGCTGACGGCCGCTGCCCGTATCGGTGAATCATCCGGGGACTACGGGCGAGCAGCGGGGTTCAGTCAGCAGCTAGCGGATATCGACCGACGTTCTCGCGGCGATCATCTGATGAACGTGGCTCGCCTGATGTCTCAGATGGGCAAGTCCGATGAGGCCCTCAAGGCAGCCAATGATTTGATCGTGTCTGCTCCCGGGAACACTGACAACTATGAGTTCTATGCTCAGCTGTGTTTCCGTCTGGGCAAATCCGACGAAGGCCTGGAAGCCCTGCGCAAGGCGGCGCGAATTAATCCCAATGAACCGCAGCTCATGATGGCTCTGGCATCAGCACTTGCCACTCAGATGCGAACGGCGGAGGCGATTGAGGTTTACTGGCGAGCGTTTGAGAAGTCGGAAGGAATTGAAGACCAAACGACGCTGACGGAGAAGTTGACCCCGCTCTATCTGCAGTTGAATCAGTTCGAACAGCTGCTGGAACGCTTTGAGCGGGAACGGCGCGAAGACGACAAGCGGCGGGAGATGACGATCTGTCTCGCACAAGCGCATCAGTCCGCCGGCGACCTCACGACAGCGCGACAGGAACTGGAGCAGCTTCTGAGTACAAGCACTCGTGATACGAACCTTCTGCAGCAGTTGTCGAAACTGTGTGAAGCGTCTGGCGATGTGGATGCAGCCATTAACTATCAGCGGCAGCTCGTCGCGATTGCTCCGGGGCATGAGAGTGAGTTTCCGCTGGTCAAACTGCTGCAGACTCGTGGCAGTTCCGACGAAGCCATGGAGATCCTGATCAGACTGACAGCACGCGAGCAGGATCCGGCGAGGCTCCTTCGGAACATCGATTCGCTGTTGAACCAGGGAGCTTATGAGGCCGTCATTCGTATCACGGAACCGCTGCTTTCTCAGCAGCGTGAAGACTGGGAACTGTTGTATCGCGAAGGCGTGGCGTGGGCAAAATTGAACAAGACGGATGAGGCCACGCTTCGCTTCAATCGAATTCTGGACCTGTCGCTGCCTTTTGACACGCTTGGCATCTACGCCGAAGATCGATTCAAGCGAGACCTGGCGAAGGCGAAGTCTGAAAATCTCAAAGGGAATCAGACTTTGACTCCAACAAAGACAACTCCGATTCAAATGGCTCGTAACAGCAGTCAGGTCATGAGAGCCACAGGGCTTCGCGCTGAAGATTATTATTCATCATCACAGGCGATTCAGGTCTGGACACCGGCAGAGTTTGGCACGGCACGAATGGCTTGTATCGGCTGGCTGTTAAAGTTCGAATCGGCGACCAAAGAGGCAGCAGCAACGGAATCGCCACAGGCAGCTGGGGCGACCACCGGGACGAATGAGAAACCGTCAGAGGCATTGGCATCCACAGGCGAAGACAAACCGAAGCAGGGAGTTCAGGAGCGATTCGCAGTTGCCGGTCAGGCCCCGAATGCGTCCGATGAACGCATCTTCGACTGGATTTTCGCGTCATCACTCAAGCAGGATTATGCTTCGATCTTCTCGGCCACAAAACAACTGGCACGAAGGGGAACTCGGGAGTATCAGCAGTATTTTCTTTCATCGCTCACGACCCGGAATGTCAACGCCCAGACCCGACAGCAAAGCAGCGAGGACGGCAAGTCGGAGGAGACTCCGCTGAGCGAGGAAGATCTGACACTGATGATGCAGTGCTATACCGAACTCCAGAAGGACGACAAGGGCGGCGAAATAGCGCCCACGGACGACATCGCCTATTCGAGCGACGGCACGGCCTACATCAACATCGGAGGACGTTATGTTCGATTCGACGGGGTACTCGGGGGACGAGGCTCTCTGATGACCGTCATCAAGGAGTTGCGACTTGCCGGTCGCAATGAAGAAGCAGATCGGCTGTTCGCTGCGTTTGTGGCAGCAATTAAGACACCGTCAGAGCAATCATATTTGATTACCCAGAAGCTTCGGGAAGACAAACTGGAAGAGCTTCCTGCCATGTTCGACAGACTGTGCAGCATGATCTCCACGGCCCTCGATGCACCCACCGATGGGAAGAAGGGACCACCTGCGGGTGCCGGAGGTGCAACATCAGGCCTTGTCACCGTTGGCATGCAGTGGATTGGTCGACTTGGCGAGGCTGAAGAGAACGCAAAGATTCTCGATTTTGCGGACCGGTCCCTTGATCTGCTGTCGCGAGAGAACAAGCGTCACCTCGACCAGCTGAATCAGTCACCACAGCAACAGCGTCAGCAGGCACGACAGTCATACGGAACGATCGGTTTGTCGTGGTATTATGGAAAGGAGACTCAGTACGCAGAGATTGAGTTTCCATTGCCGGGGCGGTGGCAAAGCTATTCTTCGCTGCAGATGCTGAGGCAGACCTATGAAGTGTTCCAGCGCAACGAGGTGGGTCCGGATCTCATCACGCTGCTGCGGAAGCGTGTTGAGAAATCGTCGTCGGAGCTGCTTCCATTCGAACAGATGAATCTTGCGGCGGCCCTTTGGTGGTCAGGGGAACAGGAAGAAGCTGTGGAACTGATCGCCACTGTACTTTCCCAGGACAAATCGGACATTGAGTCGCAGTTTGAGCTGGTGTCATTACGGCAGCAACAAGGTGACTTCGATGAAGCACTGACTCTGCTGGATTCCATCGCGGCCCGCGACCAGAAGACTCTCGTCAGCCGTGAACTGCAGGCGTTGAACCTGGCGGAACGTGTGGCGGATTATGATCGGGCCAAGACGGCTGCGGAACGACTCTTTGGGCTTCGCCTCGACGCACAAACGCAAACCGGTCTCTCGGTGTCTCTGCGCCGCCTCGGCATGAACGAACTGGCGGATGCCGTGTTGCGGCGGTCAGAACGACAGGTTGGTAACCAGCCGGAAGCTCTGGTTTCACTAATGCTGCTTTACCAGGGTCAGGGACGAACAGAGCAGGCGTCGCAGTTGGCCAGAATGCTGCTGCAGCGCACGAAATCGCCGGTTTCACTCACCACTCCCGTCGTGAGTCGAAATCAGTTTCGATCATCGGGCGATGCGAACCGTACTCAGGCCATACAGCTTCTGCGGCAGACCGGGGAGCTGAAAACGCTGATTGAAAAACTTGAAGCGCAGCGTGAACGCAATCCGGATAACAGTCGGATTGTTGAGCAGTTGATTGAATATTACGGCAGCAGCACTCAGCGTGACAAAGTAATTCCACTTTTGCAGGAGGCTCTTCGTCAGCATCCGGACTCTGTTGGTCTGCATTTGCAGCTTGCAAAGGAGTATCAGCAGGCCAGCAAGTTGAAAGAAGCCTGTGATCATTATCTGGTCGTGATGGAACGATCACCGAATGCGATCTTTAGCGACTTCTATGAGATTCGGAATTTGTTCCGGTCGGCCAACAGAAATTCAGACATCATGAAAGTGCTTCAGAAAGTTGATCTGAAGAGCATTTCCCAGCCGTACTATGTTGTCGACCTTGTCAGTGACATGTTGAACGAACCCAACGTGGACGACGTCACCATTGGACTCGCTGAGAAGATCTTTGAGGCGTTGCCGAATTACCGATCCAACATGCTGTCTTCGGTGCGCTCTGCGGAGATTTGGAAGTCTGATCGATTCTTCCGACTGGGTCTTCAAATGCTGATTCCGGCAGACGCAGACATCAAATCGACGCCCTGGTATGGGTTTGAAGTGTATTCCTACGGTCAGAACGGACGGGTGAGTTCTCGAATCCAAAGCCTTCTGGACAGCCTGAAAGAATCCCCGCGGTTCAGTGAGGTGAGAAAGGCCATCGACGATCGCGTCCGGAAAGCTCCTGGCTGGTATGGTGGTCGAGCAATTCTTGCCTCGCTTGACTATCACAACGATAAGCGCGACGAGGGCATGCGACAGTTCATGGAACTTGCCAGCGATCCGATCGTAAGGAAGTCCATGACGGCCGACGCGGAACGCTTGATTGGGCAGGAACTGCTGGCTGCGGCGGCTGGTGATAAGTCCGAAGGGATCTCGGGCAATGGAGATGTGAAAACGCTGGAAGCAGCGCTCGAGATGCTGAAGCACTCTTATGAAGCCGGGCAGTCTCTGAATGAGTTTGAGTACACGCCTGGTTTCCTGCTGATCGAGGCCTACACAAAACTCGGTCGAAAAGACGAAGCTCGCAAACTGCTGCAGAAGGCACTCACATCCCGACGCGAGGGACGTCAGCCGGACTATGAGGCTTATAAGAAGGTGAATACGGCAGTTCAGGTTGCGGAGCAGATGAATCGGCTTGAACTTCGTGTTGATTCGCTGAAGGTCTATTCGAAGCTGGTCAGTGATGAAGCAACGCTGCGGCTTGCAGGTTCATGGAATGGACGTCCTGACTATTACGTGAACATCGTCCAGAATGGACTGGCACAGAACCTCAAGCTGCTTCAGGGAGAGGAAGCCAAAGAGGCGATTGTTGAACTGCTCGCGGATCGAGGAACGGAGGGAAATTCCGGCCCAGAGCACAATGGCAGCAGCGATCAACCGGTGCTGGACCTGATGCCATATCTTCCGACGATGTTACCGATGTCGATTGATATGTCGCAGCCAGCCTATGATGGGGAAGAGGAAGCACAGCGCGCCAACATCAACAGCGGCCTGGTTTCCCTCCTGACCAAACTCTCGGAAGATCCAGCGATACAGGCTGCGATTCGCAATCGCCTTCAGGAATTGGCCAACAAACATCCCACAGATGTTTCGATTGCTTTCGTTCGAGCCGGCATGCTGGTTCGATCCGGGGAAGCCGATGCTGCTGCGGCTGTTGACAATCTTGTGAAGTTGCTTGCAGCACGCCCACTGGAAGAAATACCGAAAGGTCGCCGACCGAATTCGCGACAAAGAAGGGAAGCAGCGCCGGACATCCTGCTTTGGATCATTGCCCAGCCGGTTTTAACTTCTGACCCGGCATCAGCTTCCGGAACTGCCCTCGCCTCGCGTGCTCTGCAGGCGGCAGAACGGCAGGATTCCCTCGCCTCGGCCTCTCAGATTCTCATGGAATGGTCACAGCTTCTGCTGAAGGCGGGAATGAACAAGGACGCGGAAACTCAGCTCCGCCGGCTACTTGAGATCTCGACGGTCCGTCCAAAACGAAAATCCACGGTCCAGCCAGAGGCCGAACCAGTTCCCCGGGCGGTACCCGCACGGCGCGGCAGCGCGAGTTTCGTGCCGAATGCGGAACGCCGTGAAGGTTCGGGGCCGCAGCGTCTGAAAACGTTCATCGCGATGATCGGTTGCGTTGGTTTGATCTCCGCGGAGCCGGCAATTGGCGCGATTCCCGCCTGTCCTGTTTCAGCGATGGTGACTCAGGATGGACTGATCGCGCCTCAGTCGGCTCCAGGTGAAGACCCGGATACCTTAGAGAAGAAAGCGGAGATTATTCCGCCGCTCACGATCTCCCAGTTTCGAATCGCCATGCAGGTGGCTCTGACCGCCGCAGAAAACGGGATGACGGATCTGTCAATCACGGCCGTTCGTGAAGCCCTGGCAGGAGGCAGCCCCCTGCCCGATCCCGTGGTCGCCAATGAAAACGGGATGTCCGGTCGAATGAGCAGCAGTCCGTCTGGAGAGGAACTGTCTCAGTTTGACGGACAGGTTGCTTCGACACTCAAGAGTGTCATTTCGAAATGGAATGGTGATCAGTACCCCGCCTCTGAGGTTTATGAATTGTTGACTCGCCTGGTGTTTCCGGCGTCGCGTCCGGCCGACATCATGCTGTTTCCTGATTTCTCCGGACTTCGGGATGCTGCCCCGGAGAGCATTGCTCCAACACTGATCACCTGGGCGATTCGTTCAGGTCGACAGGATGACCTTAGGAAGTTGCTGGACGCCCGATCGAAAGCCGGTTCTGCGATCGAGGCCGCAGTCGTTCATGCGCTGCTGGATTTGGAACTGAAGCAAACGACGGGCATTTCGGATCGATTGAAAGCTATTCAGGCTGCACTGAGCGAGTCCCCCGATCGCGAGTCGATTCAGCTGGCATGTCTCGCTGCGATTCCGGCAGCGTCAGATCCTCAGCTCAAGGCCGCGGCGATGCCAATTCTGAAGCAGGCAATGGTGACACCTTCGGCGGACCCGGATTCAAGCGAAGCAGAAATCAGGGAACTCGATCGTCTCGTTATCGAATGGCTGGCGGAAGCAAATGACACGGCTGCGATGCGACAGCATTTTGATTCCGTCATGGCTGCTAATCAGGCCTACTATTCTCGATACAGTGGCGACTACGGTATCTACCAGCAGACGGAATCCACTGCGAACATTGCTGCACTGTCAGCGCAAGTGAAAGCGTTCGACATCGCGGCAGACTATATGGGTCGTGCGGTTGACCAGCCTTCCAATGATTACGGCAGGCCAGGCCTGACGACCCCGCTGGCAATGATCACTCGTCATTATCGCACAATGGACCCTCAGAGTCGTTATGAAGCATGGCGCACGTGGACGATGCCAGGCGAAGGACGTCAGACCGTTCGACTGGTTAGCCACTGGATTCCGTCTGTGCCGCCAGCTCCTGACCTGGACTCGTCAAAAGTGGTTCAGCCATTGGATGGTTCTTCAATTCTGTGCAATCTGACGGAGTTGATTCAATGCGCAAAGGAAGCCAACAGTCTCTCCGAACTGGAAACACTCGCCAGGAAGGCCCACGAAGAGAAACTGCCGAACGCAGAGTATCTCTGGATGCTCCTGCAACTGGAGAAAGGGAACGAAGAGTATCTGACAACTGCCTACCCAGAATTTCTGAAGACCCTTCCTGAACGAAGGAAAGGCACCAATGGCGAACCAATCTGTGACTTTCTCGTTGTGCACCGGTGCCTTCGATCAGACACCCTGAATTCCATCGCATTGAAGTACGGGTTTCATGAGACACGAAAGCTGTTTCAGGACAATAACGGCTCCGAGATACAGTCTCATCTTCATCGTGTGTTCGGTGAACGATTCGCGAGGAAGACCGGAAGCACACTGTTCAGTGATTCGCCGTCCTTCGCCCAGGCGTCTCCACACCATGTTCAGTCCCTGGACACTGCCGAAAGCACTCCCCAGTGGTTCTCCGATGGGGATGCGATCTTTCATATGGGCGGTGCGTATCAGGACGCATTGTGGCTCAACTGGCCGATCGAAGGTGAATTCGAATTCAGTGTCGATTGTTTCGAGAATTACTGGGGAGAATGTGACACTGGGTACGGCGGACTGTTTGTCACAGCCAATGGCTGGAGCGACACCAGAATCAGCAACTTCACGGGAGACGACGATGTCTCACGGCCTCAAGTCGCTCGTCGAGGAGTTCCGTCATTCAATCGTGTGACGATTCAATCCAAAGACGGAATCGTCCGATTCCTGAGCAACCAGAATCTCGTGTATGAAGAGAAGCTGACCGGTGCCGCACCCTGGCTGGCTCTCTACGCCGAAGGAAGCAAACTGGCGGTGTACCGCAATGCTGCTCTTACGGGTTCACCACGCATTCCGAAAGAAGTCAACCTGATTGCAGGCGACAGTCTGATCGGCTGGACTGCCAGTGGATCCGGCACCACTCCAAAACCGCGAATACTCTCGCAGAAAATCACTGACCCTGACAGTTCGCTGAGCTATTACCAGCAGCAGGCTCGTCAGCCCGCGACGTGGAATGTTCAGAATGGTGTGCTTGAATCGAAGGCAACGTCGTTGCCGGGAAGTAAAGGCAATCAAACACTCGGCGCTTTGACCTATGGACGGCCTCTTCTGGAAGGGGAAACGATCTCATGGGAGGAGTGGATTGAGGGGGATCAGTTCGGGGGATCACCAGCATTGGGTGAGCTGACTCTGGTGATGTCAAAGGACGGAGTGAAACCAGTGTGGCGATCCTCCGCGACGTTCGATTCTGTCATCCTTGGCCTGTCATCGGGCGTGACCGCGCCCGAAATTCCAACGGAGAATGGATCAGTCAGTAGTTCAACCGAGATGCCGTTCCGGAATGCCGACTGGAACCGGATCTCCTTTGCGCGACGCAATGGAAGAATGATCGTCACGCTGAATGACGTCGCGGTCTACGACGGCGAGGTGCCAAAGTTGACCAATTTCCATCCAGGAATCTGCCGCTTTGCTGGTCAGTCGGTCAGGATTCGCAACATCACGTTGAGCGGACCATGGCCTGCGGAGATCACGGAAGAGATGAAGGCGTCGCTTTTCAGGCTGAAGTCGCCAATGACTGCACAGGATCGCAGGGTCATCAACCAAATGCTTCCAGAGGTCTACTTCAGGGAACAGATGGCAGGCCTGATCGAATCTTGTCGTACTATTGAGCCGCAGGAAGCCTACGAGCGTCTCCACCACTGGGTGCTGCCCAACGACGAGCACGACGATTATCGACTCGGGTTTCGCCTCGCATCGTACTCGCCGGAAAATGATCTGGCCCCAAAGACTCAGGCCGATCTGCAGAGCCCGGCGCTGGAACTTGTCAGGATTGCAAAACAGGCCAGTCAGCTGGACGCGCTGCATCAGGAACTTGAGCAGCGGACGGCTTCCGATCCGCAGAGTCAGCGAGATCTGGCGGCACTCCGGTTTCTCGTGGCCGTTGAAAAAGGAGATAGCGCTGCGGCGGAGGCACTGCTGAAGACAATCTCAGAAGGCTTCGGCAAGGGTCTTCCCAAAACCGTGGCTTCACAAAACCGTGCAGCTGAATTGCTGACCGTCTGGAAGGGGATGGAAGTACCTTCCCTGCTTCCTGCCGTGAACGACCTTGCAAAACGAATCAGAGATGTTGAGCGCACTGACGAGCGTTCCAACAGTGAGCTGTTCTCGAAGATTGCTCACAGCCTTCCGGGGCGAATCGCAACACTGACCACTTCGGCGACACAGACACCGGCACCATCGCAATGGGCTCACGTGCCCTATCTGAAACCCGACCAGCGCTATCATGGTTATCGCGCGTCGGAGTGGAAGATCGAGAACGCAACTGCGACACATTTGCCTGCCGAGACCTGGTCACAACTCTGGTTCCAGTCACCTCTGCGAGGCAAGTTTGAGATCACTGCGGATCGTTCGACCTTCGGCTGGGGCGAATGCGTGATTTCCTACGGCATGTTCAGTGCGGAGCCACGACATGATGCGAAGGCCATTCGGACAATTCGTTTGATGCATGCGAGCTCGGACATTGAAACAGATCCAAAACTGCCGGAATGGAAAAACATGGCAGCGTTTCGGATTGTCGTTGATGGTCGAAGACTGACCACATTTACAAATGGCGTGCAGATCCACGACATGTCCTTCAATGCTCCTCCGAGTCCCTGGATTGTCCTGCAGGCGGATCAGCCTGGGAATGAGTGCCGAATCACGAACCTCAGAATTACCGGCACTCCGGAGATTCCGGATGAGATTGATCTCATTGATATGGCAGACTGGAACTGCTGGCGAGCCGACATCTATGCGGAATCCCATTCCTACGCGGGCGATGAAAACACATCGTGGCGAAGATCGTCCGGAGAGATCATAGGGACGGTCATGCCGAACAGCATCACCACAAAGGAAAGTCTGTTGCACTACCAGCGACCAATGCTGGAAGACGGCGTCATTGAATTTGAAGCGTACTGGGAACCTGGCGTGAATGAAGTCCATCCCTGCGTCGGTCGAAGCGTAATCGTTCTTGCGGCAGATGCACCGAAGCTCCATCAACTGACCGAGGCCCAGTTCGAACAGCGAAGCCTGCCAGTCGACAACCAAAGCCCGATCGCAGGAGCCACGGCACCGGAGTTGAAGACAAAAGACTGGAACAAAGTTCGATTGTCACTGAAAGGGGATCAGCTGACTGTCAGCGTCAATGGCAAGGATGTCGCCACGGTCACCATCAGTGAACCGCCAACCGAACGATTCTTCGGCCTCTTCCGATTCGCCAACAAAACCGGCTGCCGAGTTCGCAACCTGAAGTACCGAGGCGAATGGCCAAAGACTCTGCCCGGCATCACAGAACAGGTCCTGGCCAGGCCCGACACACCGTAACCACTCACCGGCGAGCGGCTGGGCGTCAAGCCGTCCGTGTCACGCCAAACACAATTTGAAAGGACGTCCATCCGCAACCGGCCCATGAACCGCTAAACGCTGTCCACTGCGGCCGAGAATGTCGGACACCTGCGGTTACCCGAATGCGCGGAATCACGGAAGCCGATGCTCTTGATAGCGTGGGGCTGACGCCAAACCGCTCGCACTGGGCGGCGGCAGGCAGCGCATGGTCGATCAATTTCAGAGTTTCCCGACTGAGAGTGCTTTGAACAGGAGAGCGGCCAGGACACCGCCGAGCACTGGTCCGATGACGGGAATCCAGGAATATCCCCAGTCGCTGTCTCGCTTGCCGGGAATGGGCAGGAGGAAATGCATGATGCGGGGTCCCAGATCTCTTGCCGGGTTGATTGCATAGCCGGTCGTTCCACCAAGACACAGGCCGACGGCAAAAACCACGAACGCAATCGGAAGGGCGTTGACTGCCCCCAGACCTTTTTCGCCCGCCACCATCATCAGAGCTGCCAGCACCAGGACTCCGGTCCCCAGGACTTCGCTGAGAATATTCTCGGGCATGGTTCGAATCGCAGGGGCATTGCAAAAGACCCCCAGTTTGGCGTCGGGGTCCGCGGTGACTGCGAAGTGATGGCGATACATGGCCCACACAAGCGTAGCTCCCGTCATCGCTCCCAGCATCTGAGCAATCACGTATCCTGCGACGTCGGTGGCAGGCAGTTTTCCGGCGACAGCCATTCCCACCGTCACAGCGGGATTCAGATGTGCGCCGGAAATGTCGCCCACAAGAGCAACGCCGACAAACACTGCCATGGCCCAGCCAAAGGTGATCACAATCCAGCCCGCGCCGTGGCCCTTCGTTTTCGAAAGAACAACGTTGGCAACAACCCCGTCTCCCAGCAGCAGTAGAACAGTGGTCCCAAGGAATTCAGCAAAATACGGGCTCATGAGGCACGACCTGTCTCGAACAGCGGGTGAAAAATGTGTCACGTACTTTAGCGAACCGCCTGGCATGGAAAATCGATCCGGCCATTCTCTCCCGGCAAAAATTGGCGCACCGGAAACAAGACGCGGTGTCTAGCGTTCGTCGGGCCGAGGAGGCAGGGAACTCCGGTTCCCCTGAAGCACTCCGCCTGTCATGATTCCTTCCTCACGTGTACTGATTCTCAACTGACATCTCTGGCCTCGTGCTTTGACGGCCAGACAGACTGGACGACCGGGACCGGAACCCGGTGGTCATCCCTGGTGAAAAATGCAGTCCAACAGTTCCCCGCTTCGACAGATTCTTCAGAACTACGTCACACTTCCCTCGACTGTTCACATTCTGTGTCTTGGTTCCTTCATCAATCGTGTTGGATCATTTGTGATGCTGTTCCTGACGATTTACGTCAGCGAAGAGCTGAAAATGGGGAAAGCGTTTGCCAGTTATTGCATTGGCGCCTTCGGTGTCGGATCCATCCTGTCGGCTCTGCTGGGTGGACAACTGGCTGACCAGATTGGACGGCGGGCAACGATGCTGATCGCTCTGCTTGGCGGAGCGTCGATTCTGGCATCGATCAGTTTCATCCAGAACGGCTATGTCTTCATGGCTTCTCTGTTTGTTTTTGCACTCATCATGGAAATGTACCGCCCGGCCGCTTCGGCAATGATCGGCGATGTGGCAAGTTCTGCACAGCGGCCGCATGCCTACAGCCTGATGTACATTTCATTCAATCTTGGGTTCGCCATCGCTCCGCCGGTCGGTGGGTGGCTGGCCAGCAAGTCATTTCAATGGCTGTTCTGGGGCGACGCATTCACGTCCGCCATGTATGGGCTGGTCGTGCTGCTGCTTCTGAAGGAAACTCATCCTCGCCGACAGGCTCAGGCTGCCATGTCTGCGATCGCTGCGGAAGCAAAACATTCCGGAGATACCCCGGAAGCATCAGCAGAAGCCCTCGCGTCTTCGGAAAGTCTGCAGAAGCTGACGCAGCCTGCTGATTCCACGATCGCAGCGAAAGAGTATTCCGTTCTGGAGGCATTCGGCCACATTGTCCGGGACATCAACTTCCTGTTGTTTTGTTTCTGCAGTCTGATCACGAGCATCGTCTTCATGCAGGCGTTTGTGACACTCCCTTTGTATGTGCGGAGCATGGGATTTGATGAGCAGCAGTTTGGATTCATGATCTGCGTCAACGGGGCGATGATTGTGCTGCTTCAGCTGCCGATGACTCACTGGCTGAGTCGCTTCAATCGAATCTACGTGCTGCTTGCCGGGGAGCTTTTGCTTGCTGTCGGATTCGGAGTAACCGGGTTCGTGACCTCGGCGGCAACGATCATCGCCTCGATCATGCTCTGGACGCTGGGTGAGATTCTCCAGGCTCCTTACAAACCTACGATCGTTGCCGAACTTGCTCCTGTGGCCCTTCGAGCACGCTACATGGGGATCTTTAATATTTCCCATGCCGCATCGATCGCGATTGGAGCCCCGTTGGGAGGAGAAATTCTGGCTCGCTTCGGACCCAGGGTTCTGTGGCCTGCCTGCGGAAGTACTTTGATTGTGACTTCCCTTCTGTACTGGATTCTGTTCCGCAGGCTCCAGTCGGCCGTCAAAGAGAAGTCGAATACACTGGTGGCCGCAGCCAGCGGCTGATGATACGTCATTGCTGCAAGCGGTCGCCGGGGCTCAGTCGCTGGGCTGGGATCACGATCGAGATGACAAGCCGGGAGCCTCCTGAAAAGGGGGCCGGCCGAGGCTCATGAGGAACTTTGCCGCTCGAATCGTGCTTTTCAGCAGGCCGACAGTGCCGGGACCATTCGGCAGGAAACAGCCGACTTTTGATCACCACCCGATCTGTGGTTTCAATTTCGGGAGTAATCCAGGGCAAGTCGGGGTTGCCTTTCCTGGA
>JAXMBV010000060.1:0-17168 GCA_046349695.1 Planctomycetaceae bacterium
CCCGGAGCAAATGGGCAACTGACGACAGGCGATGTTCAGGCCGCCGCCGACATCATTCGCAGCGCGGATGTGGTTCTGCTGCAGTTCGAAGTGCCGATGCCCGTGATCCTGGAGACGATTCGGATTGTTCGATCGACCGGGAATGCTCGGATCATCGTCGATCCTGCACCTGCGTCTTCCGGAGAATTGCCGGCTGAGATCTATCAGGCTGACTGGATGTGTCCCAACGAAACTGAGGCGGAGGCATTGTGTCGCCGTACGGTTCACACTCCTGAAGAAGCCAAGGACGCGGTTCTCTGGCTTCGAAACGTCGGTGTTCGGAATCCGGTCGTTACTCTGGGATCGCAGGGAATTGCGTGGCGTGATGAGACTGGCACGTGCCGGATCATGAGTCCGTTTGTGGTTTCGGCCGTTGATACGACCGCGGCTGGAGACGCATTCGCCGGAGCGCTCGGCGTGGCGTTGGGTGAAGGCCTTGCGGATCGTGAAGCCCTTCGGTTCGCCAGCGCGACGGGGGCACTTGCGACGACTCGTCCGGGTGCTCAGCCGGCGATGCCGACAAGAGAAATGGTGAATGAACTGCTGATAAGTCAGCCGGAGTCGACCGGCATCTGAAAGAAAGTCGCCCGAATGCGAATCACGTGCGTCTGGCTGTTGTTTTTCAGTGCTGCCTGTCTTTTGAAGATGACTCCTGCGGCGGGGCAGGCGGCGACGCCCGTCTTTCGCTGGGCCGTTGATCTCGAGGGAACTCGATTCAGGTCAACGGATGTTCTGGCTGTGGATGGCCCCGGAGGAAAGTCCGCGGGACGATTCAATGGACGTTCGTCGGTCGTTGAACCCGATCGAAACGCAGACTGGCCGCAGCTGAAGGATGAGTTCACCATCAGCCTCTGGGCGCGAACGCAGGTGAAGGGGCATGAGACACCAGGCGATCTTCTGAGCCTGTACGATCCTGAATCGAAGACAGGATTCAGGATCGGCATCGATACGCATGCCGGTGTGACGAATGCACAGTCCAACCTGCGACAGCTGCACTTTGGACTTCAGACGCCAAATGATGCCTCCTCGTTTGTAGATCACGGACGACTCGGTAACGCGGTCTATGTGTTTTCATTGTGTGTCCACGACGGTCGCCTTTACGCAGCCACGTGCGAAGCGGGAGCGGCGGAGCGAGGACATGTTTATCGGCTTGAAGGCGATCAGTGGAATGATTTGGGCAGTCCGGACGTCGCAAACGCGATTTCGGCGATGGCGGTCTTCAACAACGAGTTGTATGTCGCATCATCAAAGTATCGGCTGGGTGGTTCATCGCTGCCGGAATCAACGAACGCCAGTTTTGGTGGCCGCATCTTCCGGCTCGGCAAGAACGATACATGGGAACCGTGTGGTCGCCTGAGCAAAGACACAGAAGCGGTCGCGTCGCTCATCGACTTTCGGGGAAAGCTGTATGCATCGTCTCTTTACAAACCAGCCGGCTTTTTCCGTTACGACAGTGGTGACAACTGGGAGTCGCTGCCGACACCGGATGGCAAGCGAGTCGAAGCAATGACGGTCTTCAATGATCGGCTTTATGCAACATCCTACGATGAAGGATCCGTGTTCCGGTTCGACGGAGAGCGCTGGGAACTGGTGACTCGAATCCCGAATGCAACTCAGACTTACGGTTTTGGGATCCACAAAGGAAAGCTGTTCGTCAGCGAGTGGCCTCAGGCTCACGTGTATCGGATGGATCGGCCGGATTCCGGCGAGTGGACGGACACGGGGAAGCTTGGTGAAGAGCTTGAGGCGATGCCGTTGCTGACTTACAACGGATCTCTGTACTGCGGAAGTCTCCCGACCGCCGAAGTCTATCGCATGCAACATCAAGGCGGCTGGAAGCGCATGGGGCAGGTCGATCACACACCGGATGTGAAGTATCGGCGCGCATGGTCGATGGCGGTTTACGGCGGCCGACTGTTTGTGGGGACGCTGCCATCCGGACATGTGCAATCGATGTCAGCGGGCGAGAACGTGACGTGGGATCAGCCATTTCCTGATGGCTGGCATCATCTTGCGGCCGTTCGGGCGAAGGACCGACTTCGGCTGTTCGTGGAGGGCCAAAACGTCGCGGAGTCCCTGGTGTCCAGCGAGGCAATGTTCCCACTGAGACTGTCTGAACTGAAGATCGGCTTCGGTGCTCAGGATTACTTCGATGGCGACATTCAGAATGTACAGATCTTTGATCAGGCCCTGAACCCTGAACTCATCAAATCTCTGGCGACACCCGAATGAAGTGCTTGCCGATGATCATGAATGTCATATGGGCGTTCGGCATTCGGAGCTGAGATTATCGGACCTGAGTTCCCAGCATGATGGAATTCAGGCCGCTTCCGATACCCAGCATTGCCATGCGTTCGCCGGACTCCGCGGGCTTCGCGGACAGTCCCATCGAAAGAGCCATCGGCAATGCTGCGGCGCCGGTGTTTCCGAGGATTTCCACGGTGGGAAAATCCATTGCGGGATCCAGCTTCAGTCGCTGCATCAAAGCGGTGCGATGCTGTCGGCCAACCTGATGTGTGAAGACCCGAGTGACATCATCATTCTGCCAGCTCAGGACCGACTTCGCACGTTCCCATGTTCGTTCTGCGAGGGCAATTCCGGCGTGAAGAAGTGCCTCGGAGTCTGTTTCCATGCGAGGGCGTCCATCGCCTCCGCCGTGTTCAACACCTCCCGCGCAGAGCTTGTGTGCGGTAGAATCAGACAGCCAGGCACCGCCCATCAACCGATGTCCGGTGCGGCTGAGTTTTCTGTCGCACAGCACGATAGCCGCCGAGCCGGAGCCGATCGTCAGTGACGCAAAGGCAGGTTTAATGCTCTGACGAGTCAGGCTCTGGTCATGCAGGAGACTGTCGATCGTGCCTTCGACGAGATCACGACCGCTTTCGGTCCCCACAACAATCCCCGCGCGAATGCGTCCCAGTTCAATCTGGTCGGCAATCAGCAGCATCCCGTTCAGAAGTCCAAGGCACGCGTTGCTGACATCCAGGATCAGGCAGTCATCCGGCAGTGCTGAGCCGGCATGAACGCCGGCCGCTGTTGCGGGTTCCATTCGATCGCGACAAACAGACCCATGCACGAGTGCGCCGATAAGGCTGGGATCCAGCCCCGAGGCTTCCACAGCCAGCCGAGTTGTCTGAATACTGACGGTGCCCGGCAGCACGCCCGGATCAAACCAGCGGCGCTCTCGAATGCCCGTCATCAGTTCCAGTCGACCAGCGGGAAGAGCCAGACGCTCGTACACCGGTGCGAGCTGCTGTTCAATCTGTTCCGAGGTAATGACATGAGGCGGCAGTACATGGACTGCCGCCTCAATACAGACATGTTCGTATCGCATCGTGCTGGAATCACTCTACCGGAAGTTGTCCAGAATCTCCTGTCGCTGAATCGCCCCCTCCCAAATTGCTTTGGGAGGGGAGATTTGCAGCATATGACAAACCGGGGCCGTTAGTACACGCCGACCGTCGTTGTCTTTGCGAAGACATGGTAAGGGCGAACAGAACTGACGCCGTCCCATGGGTATTTTTCGTGCGGCAATTCTCGTTCGCCTTCATCGCGTTCCAGGAATCCAGGCACGAACAGTTCCTTCGTCATTGTGTACAGTTTGACGCGGCCCGTCTTGCCGTAGTCCACCAGCTTCATGTGGTCATCGAAGTCGACGACTTCGATGATGGCACGCGGCTGCGGAGCGTAGTAGGTGATCTTGTAGTTGTCGGCCGGGTCATGCGGCTTGCCGCAGGCCAGTCCCATCAAAGTATTGCCGTAGGTTGGCGTGATGTAGACGTTTGGCCCGAGCAGTTCTTCGCGGGCAAAACGGTACCACTGCTGAGTGAACTCAGTGCCGCCGCAGAAGATGCCCTTGATGCCGGCTTCTTCGATGCTGCTGCCCTGATCCATCAGTCGCAGAGCCAGCGCTTCCAGGAGCTTTGGCGTCGTGAACATGCACTGGATGTCATTGTTGGCCGACAGGATAGTGATCGCCTGGTCGATACAGTGAGCACTGTATTCCTTGGCATCTTCCACTTTGCCCTTCTTCAGGAGCTTCACGACCCAGCGAGGATCCAGGTCGACGCAGAAGCAAATACCTCCTCGGAACTGTGCGAGATGTTCAATGGCAAGTCGCAGACGGCGAGGGCCGGAAGGTCCCAGCATCAGCCAGTTGGATCCCTTCGGAAAACTCTCATCCGGAAGCGTTGCGCTGAACAGTTCGTAGTCGATCCAGTGGTCTTCTACGACAACACGGGACTTGGGAATACCCGTTGTGCCACCGGTTTCGAAGACATAGATGGGCTTATTCTGATATGGCTTTGGCACCCAGCGTCGCATTGGGCCGCCACGGAGCCATTCGTCTTCGAACAATGGAAACTTCTTCAGGTCGTCGAAGCAGTTCACATCTTTCAGCGGGTCAAAGTTGAACGTCTTCTTTTTTTCCAGCCAGAATTCGCAGCCCGTATCATCACTGAAGTGCCACTGCACCATTTCACGGGTGTGCTGATCAAGAAGTTCCCTCTGAGCCTTTTGCTTTTCTTCCAGAGTCGCCACGACGTTACCTCACAGAAAAACCAGAGAACGGTGTCTCAGAAAATCTAATGCCAGCGAGAAATCAACCAGCGCTGGAGGACAATACTCATTTCGGCCGAATCCAGCTCCTCGCCACTGTGAACTGTGCAGCAGTCAAAGAGCACCAAAAGGCGGTTCCGGCGGTGCCGGACAAGGAGGCCGGAAGTCCTGTTTGCAGACACGTTTTCCGAAGTCCCCAACGCCTCAGGAGCATCGTAGAATGCTCCTTCTGTATTGCAAATCGAGGCCGTCCCCAGTCGCTGAAAGGGGAACGAATTTCCATCCGTTCACCGACCTGAGAATTTCGGACTTCGTTTCTCAGCGAACGCAGCAAGCCCCTCTCTTGCATCCGGCATCAACAGGCAGCGAATGTAGGCTTCCGTGTCGGCTCGATGGGCCACTTTTGGCTGAATGCCTTCATCCAGATGAACCAGTCGCTTCGTCAGTCGAAGTGCCTCGGCCGGCATTTGCAGCATCCTGGAGGCAAGTTGCCGTGCTCTGCGAATCAGCATTCCCTCCGGAACAAGCTCGTTAATCAGGCCCCATTGCAATGCTGTATCAGCCGAGATTGGATCACCCATCAGACACATTTCGAGTGCGCGGGACTTGCCAATCAGGGCACTCAGCTGAGCAATCCCGTATCCGGGCGGCCACCCCAGGTGAATTTCGGGCATTCCGAAGCGAGCAGAGTGGCAGGCAATTCGCAGATCGGCAGCAAGGGCGGCAATGCATCCTCCGCCGAACGTGTCGCCGTTGATGACCGCAATCACCGGCTGTGGGAGCTGTTCGAAGGCAAGGTACATCGCAGCCTGCCGGAGGCTGAGGTCACGCGCTGTGGGTTCATCCAGTGACCGTAGTTCCTTAACATCGTCACCCGCACAGAAAGCGCGGCCCGCTCCGGTGAGCAGGACAACCCGTACGTCTTCCGGATGCCCCAGGAGCCAGCCAACAAGCTGTTCAATATCTGAGGTCATCGCCATATTCACGGCATTGAGTGACGCCGGACGATTGAGAGTGACGGTGCCAATGCGATCTTGAATTTCAACGCGGAGTGTCTGAAACGAAGGCAGCGATCCGATATTCGTTTTCATGTTGCTGAGTGATTTCTGCCCGGAGAATTTCTCCAGGTTCTCGATCAGACGAGACACCGGCACAACCGCTCGACGATGAGTCCCCCTGCCAAGCAGTCGATCGCTCGTCCAGGCTTCCACGTCAAACTGAATGTTGCGTCCATCGATGCCGGTGACGACCGCCACACCGGTCACACTGGAACCCATTCCGGCTCCGGACAAATGCTGAATGTTGACGTCGATGCCAACAGATTCCTCACCGTCTTCAAGCCATGGTCTCAACGCCTCCCTGGCAGCTCGTTCCATCAACAGGATCATGTTGGGTGTGGAGAACACTGTTGCTCTTGAATCACCACCAAGCGTGATGACCATGGTGGCATCGACGATCCAGTTCAGGTGTGCTCTTTGACCAGATGTCAGTCCGGGCTTCATTGAATCACGCAGAAGAAGGAGAGAAACGGAAGGGTGACCTGTCAGATTCCGGCTTTGGCAGCAAAGTCTTCCAGCAGGCGAATCCATGGTGCGACGTAGTGTCCGTTGTCATGAAAGGTTCGACCGCTCACAAGATTTCCATCGATCACGCAGGGCTCGTTGACAAAGATGCCACCGCAGACTTCCAGGTCGAAGCGGCACTTGGCCACCGTTGCCATTTTTCGACCGCGGACGCAATCGGCGTAGGCTGGTATTTCCACACCGTGGCAGACGCTTGCCACTGGTTTGCCGGTGGCGAAGAAATGACGAGTCATCCGGACAAGGTCTTCGTCGTACCGGATGTATTCCGGTGCGCGGCCTCCGGAAAACAAGATGCCCGCATAGTCTTCTTCACGGACATCGCGAAAGGCGATGTCCGCTTCGATCGTATAGCCTTCCCACTCCTTCGTGATTGTCCAGCCGGGCTTTACCTCATGAAGGACCATCTGGTACCGCCGCTTCTCCGGCGCGGCCACCACGGGGCGGAATCCGGCTTCAATCAGGCGATAGTACGGATACATCGTGTCGAGGGTCTCCGTCGCGTCGCCGACGATGATCAAGACCTGGCGCTGAAGTGGCATGATTCACCTTTCCTGTTTGCATTCGCCATTTGATTTCGGAAACCACGAGAGGATGCTGCTGCCGTAGGGCGAAGACTACTTTTCGGATGCCTTCGCCCGTCCGTCCCGAAGTTCGACGTTCAGCAACATGGCCTCCTTCTTCAATGAAACGCTTTTGGTCTCTTTCTTCTCGATGGCCATCCCTTTGTGCTGCACGATATCCACCAGAAGCGTTCCAGAAGGGATCGTACCCGAGATGAAGCGAAGCTCGATCTGATAGGAGCCGCTTTCTGCGGAGTGCTGCACGAACTTCTCAAAATGAGTTTCGGATGCCACTTTCTTCTCGGCGTCAGACGTTGCAGGGTCTCGCAGTAAACGTCCGCCAGAGGCTGTGGCAGGCTGAGCATAATTGCAGGTCTCTCCGGACGGCGTCTTGACGGAAAGATCCACATCAGCCTTGCCGACCCATCGCACCGTGATCTCCAGATCCAGGCTGTCTGCTTCGGAAAACTGCTCCTTCAGCGCCTGCGCTTTGCCGGAGTTTCCTTCGCGGTCCATTTTTTCAAGCAGTGACGCGACAGCTTTTCTTGCTTCATCATGATGCTGTTGATAGCCACTCGACCAGACGTTCTTCACGACTCCAGATCGAGACCAGACGATCTGATCCGGATCGCCGGACTTGTCTGCGACACTGCGAGCCAGCAGCCAGATCTCTTCGACAGTGGGATTGATCTCTGATGCATCCTTAAGAATCGTCAGTGATTCTTTCCATGCCTCGAAACGAGACAGCATGGCGGCCGTGATCAGCATCTGAGGCACATTGGCCGTCGCGAAGTCGATGCGCGACTTCAGGACTCGTCCGATTTCCTTCTCCGGGCGGTTATCAAGCTTCATTTCCAGCGCGAGGATGTCGTACATCCATGGCAGAGCACGGCCGGCACGAATGGCGGCCTGAACACCTTCGATGGCCACTGTGTATTTCTTCGCTTCGTGCAGCTGGCTGATGGCCTCAGCGAACTGTGTATCAGAAATGATGAAGTCACGGAGTACGCTGTCCCATGCGGCAACAAGGTCTGACTTGCCTTCAACCTGAGCAATGATCTGGCGTCCCGACAATCTGCGCGCGCGATCCGGATCTTTGGACTTCTCTCCCCTGGGTGCCTTCTGTCCTGCCTTTGAAGAGCCCTTTGTTTCATCCTGCGAAACCGAGCAAAGCACTGCAGCGGAGCTTTGGCGAATGTAACGAAAAACGGACGAACCCATGCGAGTTTGCACAGGTTCATCCGTTGATGTCGAATCAATAGACTCTGCTGGTTCAGTAGGTGTTACTGTCCCGGTTTTTTTTTGAGGTTGATGCCGTTGCCTGGGTTCGATTCCGGAGCGACAGCACCGAAGCCGCCACCACCAAATCCGCCCTGACCGCCACCACCAAATCCGCCGCCGCCAAAGCCACCACCGCCCTGACCGCCACCACCAAATCCGCCCTGGCCACCGCCACCGAATCCACCCTGACCACCGCCACCAAACTGAGCGAAGGACTGGGTAGGAACAACGAGGTCAGCCACGTCGTAAACGCGAGTCTCGATATTCTCCGGCAGCTCTGACGTCGCAACGGTCGTAACCAGCATGACTTCGTTCTTAATCATGATGGTCAGTTCTGCGTCCTTCACCTTCGCGAAGATCAGCTTCAGAGCGTTTCGCAGAGTGATACCGGACAGGTCGACGTTGGAAACCTGAGTCGTTTCGAGGAACGCTGGGTCCTGGCCAATTTCCTCATCGGTTTCGTCGAGCAGAATTCGCATGACGTAAGGACCTTCGTCCGTATACGAATCCGCGATTTCGCCAAGAATCGTGCCAAGGCTTTCGTCGCCTGGATAATCCAGTCGTCGTGGAAGAGGCTCATCCAGCATCTTCTCAAGCCATCGTTCGATTTCCTTCTGTGAACGGAGAGAAACCGACTTGTACTTTTCCTTACGAGCAATCGACAGAGCACGCCAAACGTCCGCTGGCGGGTACAGAATCGGTGGTTCATCCGGGAATGGAACGTGTGACAGCTCGACCTGGTACAGAGTTTCGAGGAACCGGTCATGACGCAGGTTGATCAGCTCGTAGGCTTTGCTCAACTGCCCTGATGATTCTGACATGACCAAAGCTGCTGATGCTGTTCCATTTCCTGGCTTCATCTCAATGGCCGTACGAGCAGCGATTTCTGCTTCTTCGTAGGCTGGAGAGTCACCGTGGCGAGCACGGTCCATCAGGCCTCGGACCTGGCTGATCAGGGTTTCGAGTCGCTGTTCTTCCTGCAACATTTCCTGCTGCAGTTCGTCGCGAGCTTCCAGGTTTGCTCGAGCTTCCTGAAGCTGCTTCTCACGAATTTCGTTGGTCTGACGCGCGATGTCGACCTTGCTGATCGCGTCGACAAGTCGTCGATCCAGTTCGGCCTGCTTTTCAGGTGCTACTTCCTTCGAAGATCGAACTGCTTCCAGCACGTCCTTCAGAAGGGTCAGAGCATATTCAGGCTGATCTGAGGCCGTTCGCTTTGCTTCGCCAATCGCCGCATTCACTGACTGCACAAGCTGCTGAGTCAGGATTTCGTTCTTGGCACCACGCTTATTGATCGCGTCGCCATCATCTGCACTTGGAGGACCCAGCTTGTCGATCGGCTGTTCGTCCTGCAGTGAGGTGGCCATTGCAGTCAGAGTTGGGTTGGCGGAATCGAGCAGAAGAGCACGCTGAACCAGATTCAGTGCTGCCTTCTTCTGACCGGCATTCGCCATCGCCTGAGCCGTTGAAATCGACTGTTCAACAATCGCTTTCAGGTCCGCTGAAGCCGTCTTCATTCCGTCCAGGCCGACGTACGGTGAATTCAGCCCCTGAGTGCTTTTCGCCTGCTCATACAGGGATCGAATCTCAGCCCCGCCGTCCTGCATTTCAGTGCTGTCAACCGTCCAGCTTGCCTTCTGACCAGCGACGGTGCCAGAAACTGTCAGGTCATTGCCTGGCTTGCCATGTCCGAACACCACGGTGTGGCGATCAGCTCGCAGAGCGACAACTTCCGGCAGTGCCAGCTCGACACCAGAGTCAGCCGTCTTCAGGTCGCGAACCAGAGCGACAGATTCCTGAATGTCCTGAGCCAGCTGGCCTACAGACTGATTCAGGGATTCTTCGCTGAACGTTTGCAGAGTCCCACCGGTCTGATTTGCAAGGATGCCAGCGAGCTGTCGGTCAACCTTTGGGCCCAGCAGCATTGAATGGAATGTGACCTGACGTGACTGCAGCTGGTCAACCAGTGTGTCGAGATCGTTGACCGACATCAGATCACCAGCACTGAGGCCGTCGCCGATATAGGCAACGGAGATTTCGCTGGCTGTCGTCTTGCCGAGTGATTCACGGATGGCCAGAGCCAGGTCCGTGGCTCCCATCGGAGTGCGACGGCTGAGGTTCGTGACAGAATTCTTCAGTTCCGCACTTCCGGAAGTTACAAAGCCTTCCGTCATCAGCTCCATTCCGGAATCCACTGCCGCCACAAGAACTTCGTGGCCAACCGGAATGCGCTCAATCAGCTTCGTGAGAATGTTGATGGACTGGTCGCGATACACGCCCTGCTGGCTGGCAGAGGTATCAACCAGAATAATGTGTCGTCGCACTTCAGCAGGTCGGAAGGAGGCTCGCAGAGCAACCGCGAAATGCTGATCTGCTCCGGAGGACCGGAGAACAATCGCATCCGGAACCTGCGATTCCGTAGTTCCGTCCGCAGTCACTGCGTGACAGAAGGCAGTC
Source organism: Planctomycetaceae bacterium (assembly GCA_046349695.1). GTDB lineage: Bacteria > Planctomycetota > Planctomycetia > Planctomycetales > Planctomycetaceae > SXXK01. Next base: position 10,478 of record JAXMBV010000060.1, read on the forward strand.
AAACCAAAACCCAATGAACACAACGAACCAGCCAAATGCCGCATTTGAAATCCCCCGTGGTACTGCCGTTGCAGACCGCCAATTGGCCCGCCGCACTGATGCCGGGCGCACAGCGCGGATTAGTCTACAATCGTGTTCGGATTCCCTGGAAAGAAATTCCCGGTAAAAACAGGCAGAAGAAACAGGCCGGGGAAAACTCCCTGTCCTGAACCGTTGGAGCCGGTCAACCCCTCAAACTCACCCATTTTTGGCAATAAGGGCGCCCTTGAGGCAATCTACAAGCCCTTTTGGAGAAACGGAATCTTTCAAAAGCCTCCGTGTTATTACCCAACCTCCTCGGACAAATTGCATCAACTTTGCCGAATTTGAGGCCGATAGTAGGTATCGGAGCGGCATCGCAGCCGACGAACGAGAGGATTTCAAAGCCGGGTGCCGTCAGGGTGGGGACTCAAATGGGGCGGCACTCCGGCTTTTTTTTCGGGCTGTCTATCGTCACGGCCCTTGTTGCAGGCCTGGTCGCCAAAGGGCTGGACCTCCGTGCTCAATCGACCTCCGACACGATTTCGCAGCCAGACGCGGTTTCGTGCGGCATTGAGTCGCCTCCTTCTAACTCACGGATTCGCACATTCGTCGCCCCTGCGAATTCTCTGATTGTCGTGACGTCACTGGACCGGACCGGTGCTCGCCATTCGTTCAGCATCCGCGGAACCGAGACAGCTTCCACGGTTGGCAAACTTTCTGAGATTGGCCTGGTTGCCACGACGACCGCCAGCGGTGGGTTGTTCGAGCAGGCTAACCCTGTGGAGCTCCATCGAACGTTGCCTGTTCCCGCAATTCCCGGCAATCACAGCGACGCCGGGCAGATGGATGCAGCACGGAGCGGCGGCGACAACATGGGCGCTCCGATCCGCCAGGGTAGCCTTCAAGGAAACTCGGGGGGCACGCGGCGTTTTCTGGCACCGCGGTACGGCAACGCAAGTGTTTCTGAGACCCTTGTCGATGCGGTGTATTTCTTCACCGGCAACGTCGCCATTTACCTCGACACGACCCTCTCGGAGAATCAGGAAGCGAACGTGCTCGCAAATCTCGGGCGACTGACTGCGCTCAGGATTGATCTGCTGACGTTCCTGATCACAACCCGCCTTGGGGCAATTCATGATCTGGATCACGATGGTCGCCTGTCGATCCTCATCACTGAACTGGACTGCCAGGACGATCGTGCTGTGCCGGTTCTTGGATGTGTTCGGCCGTCCGATTTTCTCGGGCAGTCCGACCAGTCATCGAGTGAGCCAGCAAATTGTCGGATATTGTGTACCTGCGACGAGAGCCTTCCGTCCGAAAAGTGATCCCAAACAGCACTGCTGGCACATGAACTGGCTCACGCCGCGGTTTACTGTCGACTCTATGATCGCCGCGTAAACAAACAGGTTCCGCTTGAACTTCCCGAATGGCTGCACGAAGGGATTGCGCATCACCAGGAGTCGCTGCTTGCCAATGAGACCTCGGTCTTTCTCGAACGGCAAGTGCAGTACCATAACGCGCCGCATCGGTGTCCGGTCTGCCCCAACCCAACAGTGTCCAGCCGCGATGAACGGCGTGGCGGTTCGCGAGTCGCAGTGACTCGGTTCCTGCAGTTTGCCCTTCGGCAGGACCAGAGCTGGGGACGGTGGCTGCGCGAGGCGGACGATACGGATTCTCTGCTGGCGAGCTGCCTGCGAGACGACATGAATGTGCTTTTGCCGGACTGGGCTTTGAGTGAGGCGATCGAAATTGACAGGCAAAATCCGGCATCGATTGGTCAACTTCTTCCGGCCAACTCCGTGACCCGCGAAATCCTCGGGACCGCATTCACTGTGCTTCGGACCGGCGATCAGGCTCTGGAAGTTGTCGTCGAGTGCTGTGACAGTTCTGCCTGGACCGTGGTAAACACTCAGAGGCCAGCCAGCATCGAAGCATATGGACTGAAGCTAAGCCAGTCGACGGAGTAGTTTGAATCGGCCATACTGGTGAGCGTGGCTCAATGTTGCAGGGTGCTCAGCAACAGGAGCATCCGGAGCACAGTCCGTTGCCGAAAGGGCGGTCCCATGTTGTCGTTTCTCATGAATGCCATTTCACTCCTCAGCCTTCCTTTGCTGGGAACCTGTATTGTCCTCGCAGTGCGAATCGAGAACCCTGGAAGAACGGGTGTCATCGGCTTCCTTATTGTTCAGGTTCTGCTGGCTGGGTACGGATTGGTGGCTGGCTTGATTGGCGCTGGCCTCTACTCAATCTCACCCGCTTTGCCGCTGTTGGCCGGTATCGGGGTGCAGATTGTCCGAATCGGAGGACTCGTTCTGCTTGTTTGGGGACTGCATGAACTCAGCAAAGGGCCTTCGGATCGACAGGGAGATTCTGGTTCAGATTTTGGAAATCGGCCAGGACTGTTCTAACGGCGTGTTGAAAAGGGACGGCGAGACTCCTGCTGAGCCATTGAAGTGTTTAAGCCCGGGATGCACACGGCTCAGGAGGACCTTCACTGCCTGTCCGTGAATGTCAAAGACTCGAGCACGACAGTTTCGCCGCGAGTGATCGTCAGTTTCTGGCTTCCACACGGGCAACGGAAAACAAAATCCTGAAGCGCGAAGTCTCTCTGGCAATCGCTGCAGTGTGCCTCCAGCGGTGTTTGTTGCACGGAGCATTCGCAGTGGACGAATGCAATGCTTGACGCACAAAGTCGCTCCAGAGCCAGTGACAGCAGAGTGGGGTCCACACCACTCAGTTCACCACACGCGACAGTCAGCCCCGAAACAGTCAGTTCACCTGTGCAGGCCTGTTCCGAACCGCGCGATGATTCCGTGATCTTTTCGCGGGCCAGATTCAGGATGGCTCGTGCGACGGATTCTTCATGCATGAGGAACGAACTTCTCTTCACGTGCTGAATGAGAATCAGTGATCAGCACTGTCTGCCGTTTTCCCTGGACTCGTGTTGTGATTCGTCCGGATGTGTCGGCACAAGGATAACCTTCCACGTCGTACATTGCCTCAGCAGAGCCTGCTGTTCCGGCAAGTCGGTAAAGACCACGACGTCGTCTGGTGCAAGGTCTTCCAGTGGAACATCCCCGTGGACTCGCCATTCCTGTTCGTCCAGATTTGAAGTGGAAGAATCTCGAGTCGCCTTCTGATAATAAGGACGTGCTTCATCATCCAGCGCTGCCCAGTCCTGATCGTTCCCGTAGACCACCGGCCGTGCCCTCAGCAACTTCAGCCGTTCTTTTCGAATTGCGATGCCAAATGGTTCAAAGTCAAAACGGTGTCGGTGCTTTCGAAAGACTCGCCGCTGCCGAAACTCATGCAGCGGGACTTCTGTCAGCGACACGACGGAATAGCTTCCTCGGATGCCCAGCGATGACGCTCGCAGTTTCTTCGTCGCAATGATGTTCAGAATCGCGGCGAGCGCGGAACGATCGGCACTCGCACAACCAAGAATCAGCTGGTCCAGAAAGTCGTCTCGAGTTTCGTCCGGCCACGGTCCCTGTGCAGCTCGAGTCCAGTGGCAGAGCCATTCATCGGGATGCGAAAGAGGATCGTTGCTCGTGCGTCCTTCCTCTTCCCGATGCTGCTCTTCTTCCTGCTCTTGTTCCTCCGGCATCCGATGCTTCCGCTTCAATGCCACTCGATTCGGCAATCCCGAAGTGATCCCCTGTTCCACGATCCAGGGGACCCAGCCGTCAGGAATGCCGAACTCCGGAAGCAACGCGTTCGAAGCCTCCGCTGCGACAATGATCGGAACGATCCGATGATGCTGAGATTCCAGGTGCTGTCGTATGGCCCTTTGAATGTTTCCGCCCTTGCGACAGCTGAGCACAACGACGCGAGTCGCCAGTTGAAAGGCGATGCGATCCGGTTCAAACGGGGAACATTCCTCGTTGGCTGTTTGCTCCCCAAAATCTGTCGATGGAAGCTCCGGGGAAATCCAGATGCGAAAGACGGGAACGCCGAATTGTTCTGACCTCGGCTCTTTCCGAATCCTTTCATGACAGGATTCCAGCCATTCGTCAGGGGACGGGACTTTGCCCGAATCCGCATCCGGCCAGAATTCGCATGCGACAATTGGCAGACCGAACAGGACGGCGGCTCTGAAGGTCACTTCCGCACTGGCAGTTCCTCGCACGACAACAACGCTGTGCTTCTCTTCAACAGCATGCAGAATGCTGGTTCGGAACAGATCAAACCAGCGTTGCTCAAGATCCAGCCGCCGAGACAGGCGCGAAGACACGATCGCAAGCCGTCGGCACCAGAGTTCAGGTGGAGTGGTTGTTATGTCCGGAAGGCACAGCATCCGGCGGGGACTCTGCCGTTGATACTGAAACAGTTCGTCTGCTTTCTCACATGAAGCCGCCTGCCACGGCCATCGCTGAGCAAACGTCAGCGTTGTCCCATCGCCCCATGCCAAGGCCGCATCGGCGCCAGTTCGCAATTCGTCCAGCAAAGTCTGGAACCTCGACACTCGCCAAATCCCCTCAGGTGCTGACTCAGGTTGAATTCTCCCGCATGGAACCACTGAATGCCGTCAGTTGAGCGGGAATTAATCTATGTTCTACTTAAGAGATACTGGGACATCAAGTCTTTAGACGTCGACAAAAACGTCTACGATGGAACTCGAGGCCTGCAGACGGCCGAGGGCGGCCATCCTACGGGTATTTGGTTGAAGTCGGCAATGGGGGCGTTGGGTCCGTTGGCGAACGTTGCGTGTTCAGGCAGAATAGTGTTGTCTGCTCTTAGCCCCTACGCGGCGTCGAGGCGCCGGCCTGGGGTTTGGAAGCGAAGGGCGGACGGACATTCTCACGCTGCGTGGAACTGAGTCATGAAGAACGATCCTCGTTGGCTTCAATCTCTGAAACGAGCTCTCTTTGCTGTGGCCATCGTGGCCACATTGAGTGTGGGCGGAGCGACATTCGCAGGAGCCGTCTTCCCGCTGGTAGACGAGACAGACGAAGAACAAGCGGCGCAGGAGAAAGCCGTTGCTCGCTTCCTGTCGCTGCTCGAAAAGTCCCCGCGTCGAGGCACAGCGCTGGATCGTGTTTACGGTCATCATGTGGAGAACGGGACGCTTGCGACGTTCCTGGCAGACCTGAAAAAGAAGTGTCAGGAACATCCCGACGATGGCGCTTCGTGGATGCTGCTTGGTCTGATTGAATCGCAGCGAGGTCAGGATGCCGCAGCCGCGGAGGCATTTGCAAAAGCAGAATCTTTGCGCACGGACGATCCGCTTGCGTCGTTCTACCTGGGGCAGTCACTCATTCGAGTCGGAATGAATCCGGAAGCGACGCTGGCCCTGGAGAGAGCCATCGAACGTCGTCCGCAGCGTGCAGACTCGCTAGAGATCTTCCAGCAGCTGGGACGGTTGTACCAGCGGGCTCAGAAGAATGACCTGGCGATTCGAACGTGGAAGAAGCTGGAGGACCTTTACCCAAATGATGTCCGAGTCCTCGAGCAGATCGCTGTGTCCCTGGCAGAAGAAGGCGATCCCGCTCAGGCCATTGAGCGTTTCCTGAGGGTCGCTGAACTGACGGCCGATGACTATCAGAAAACCAACAGCCTGATGCAGGTGGCAGCACTGCAGATTCAGACAGGGCAGAAGGAGAAAGGGATTGCGGGCTTCGAACAGCTTCTCAGCCAGCTCGATCCGGACGGCTGGCTCTACGCGGAAGTTCGCAACCAAATTGAAAGTGCGTATTTGAATTCAGGCGATCAGGACGGCCTGGTCAAATACTACGAAAGCCGGATTCAGCAGCATCCGGATGACCTGCAGGCGATCTCCCGCCTTGCTCAGTTTCTGAATGCATCGGCTCGCACAGCGGAAGCAGTGGTCTGGCAGGAAAAGGCGCTGAAGCTCGCACCATCCAGAGCAGATTTCCGCAGGCAGCTCATTGATCTCTATCTGACGCAGGGACAAATCGGCTCGGCGCTGGAGCAGTACAGGCAGCTCTTCGCGATTGCGCCGCAGGATGTCGAATCACTGCGCGACTGGGGACAACTCGCTCTGAAGGATCCGTCGAAAGGCATTGAAGAACGCCAGAAGGAAGCGACAAGAATCTGGCATCTGATCATCGAATCAAAGCCAGACGACGCGCTGACGATGGCGCAGACGGCGGAGCTGTTCCAGAAGGCTCGGCTGTTCGAACAGGCTTTGTCGCTGTACGAAAGGGCGGTCTCCCTCGCGCCGAACGACCCGCAGTACCGTGAATACCTTGGGGAGTTCCTTCACCAGCAGAAGCGGCCGGAGGATGCTGTTCGTGTCTGGCGCGAGAATACGGCAGGACCGCTTCGGACGGCGGAGAATCTCTCACGGACTGCCGAGATCTGCATGAAGTTCGGATACACAAACGAGGCACTGGACTTGATCAACGATGCCTCTTCGATTGCACCGGATGACATCGCAATCTGGCTGACAACGGCTGAGTACCGTCGCAGGGCGGGACAGTTTGCGAAATCGCTCGAAGCACTTCTGCAGGCTGAGCGACTTGCGGAGACCGATGAAGAACGTGACGTCGTGGTTCGAAATCGCCTGGATGTCCTTTCTGAATCCGGCACTCTGGCGGCTGAAATTGAGCGAATGGCCGCTGCTATCACTTCTCGGCCGGATGCAACAGCAAATGACTGGACACTGCTAGCGCGGTATTACGAAAAGAACAGCCAGCCGGATGAAGCA
>JAXMBV010000061.1:0-16558 GCA_046349695.1 Planctomycetaceae bacterium
ATAGTCGCTGAAGGCGATAGTGGTTCTGCGATTATTCTCTTGCCCCCATTCTTTTGCCTCGCGATCGTCGCTATTCATTGCCGCCGGGCTTCGGTATTACCACGTGCACTCAACGGCTTCCGGCGCCTCCGGCACACGCCCTGCAGGCGTGCTACCCGTAACTGAACACTGAAAACCCCAGTGTAGAACGGCTGTCCCCAGCCGTTTGCGACTCGTCCCTGATAAAAAGCGATTGAGGACAATCGCTCTACACTGAAAACCGAACACCGAAAACCCCGAATCACACTTTGATGGTCGCGAGGCTGTTGACGGGGAGACTGTGGCTGTACACTGCCGGCCCCGCCATGGCTCAAAGACGACTTCCGTTAAGGCTCCACGCATGCCGAACGCTCAGAATCAGACACCCGGTGCAACGCCGGAACACTCCGAAGCGATGGACTTTGATCCCTATCTGCTGCCTCCGGATGCCATTCGGGAACCTCCCAGGTCACTGTGGGAAGCTCTGCGACAGATCGGCCCTGGCATCATTCTGGCCGGGACCATTGTTGGGTCAGGAGAACTGTTGCTGACCACCGCGCTGGGAGCAAAGCAGGGCTTTGTTTTCCTGTGGCTGATTCTGTACAGCTGCGTCATCAAGGTCTTTGTGCAGATTGAACTGGGCCGCTACGCGATCTCGTCGGGCAAACCGACACTCGGTGCAATCAATGAACTGAGCGGTCCTCGGCTGGGCAACCACTGGATCGCATGGTGCTGGCTGTTCATGATGTTGTCGACCGTCTTTCAGCTGGGAGCGATGACGGGGACTGTCGGTCAGGCGCTGCATCTGGCGATCACAGGTGTTCCCCCGGAAGCTCCAGCACAGATTGCTGAAGCCACTGACGCCGCGAAGGTGGAAGCGGCGGATTCGAAGACAGACCTCAGCCAGCCGAAGCCGACAGCCGACGCAACGAACGACAGGACAGCCGACGCAGCAAAAGACAGCGTGGCATCCAAAGAATCAGCCAGTGCACCTCCCTCGCAGCGCCCCGAAGTACCATGGGCTGTTTTCGTCTGTGTTGCCGCGATAGGCCTGCTGTGGAGCGGCACATACCGTCGCATTGAAGTCGTCACGACGTTTCTCGTCGTGAGTGTCACGCTGCTGACCGTCGTTGCCACGGTTGCATTGCCCTTTACATCGTTCCCGATTTCATGGAATGACGTTTTGGATGGTCTGAAGTTTCAATTGCCTGCCGAAGGCATTGCGGTGGCCTTTGGTGTCTTTGGCATCACGGGCGTCGGCGCCACAGAATTGTTCTTCTATCCCTATTGGTGTCTGGAGAAGGGATACGCTCGATACGCCGGGCCGGCAGATTCCAGTCCGGAATGGGAAGCACGCGCGAAGGGGTGGATTCGAGTCATGCATCTGGACGCGTGGGTCAGCATGGTCGTCTTCACGATATCGACTCTGGCCTTTTACTTCATGGGAGCAGCCGTGTTGCATCCGCAGGGACTGCACCCGGAAGGCCAGAAGATGATCCTGACACTGTCGCGCATGTTTGTCGACAGTTTTGGCGGCTGGACTCAGATCGTCTTCCTGATTGGCGCAGCGGCGGTGCTCTTCAAGACTCTTTACCTGAGCAGTGCCGGGAATGCTCGCCTTCTGGCCGACTTCATCAGCCTCGCGGGAGTCGTGAAGTATCGGACGCCGGAACATCGAGGACGGATGATCCACTGGCTATCGATTTCCATCCCCGTCCTGGCTCTGGTTCTCTTCCTGGCATTCAAGGAACCCAAATGGATGGTGGTGGTTGGCGGATTCGGCCAGGCTCTGATGCTGCCAATCATTTCCTTCGCGACGATCTACTTCCGTTACCGCAAGATGGACCGCCGCATGGAGCCTCGGAAAATCACTGACGTGCTCATGTGGATCGCCGCTATCTCGATCACCCTGGTTGCCGGCTATGCTCTGAAAACTCAGGTCGAAAAGCTGAATGCGCCGCCGGTTGAAGCGGCTCAGACCATTCGGCCGCCGAATCCGCAGGCAAAGACGCCTGGTCAGTAGGCATTGAGCAGAAAAATAGCCCGGTTTCGCTGGAAGAATCTGCCGAATGGTTTGGCGGATCGCAATTCGAGGCTATTCTGTTCGCCTTCGTCGGACACCGACTTCATCGATGACTACGCCGCCAGTTCGGCACAGAAACGAACGGATAGAGAATGACAACCACAGTTCGCAGATTGTGCGTCGTCCTGCTGACCCTTGCGGGATTTTTCCTGAGTGCCGGTCAACTCACTGCTCAGGATTCCGCAAAGCCGGCAGACGACCCCACAGCGCCTCCAGCGGCAGCATCAGACCACAAGAAAATTGAAGAGGCGGCGACCGACCAGACGACAGAAATGGCACCACCTCCGAAAGAGGCCGGTGTGTTCGACAAGGTCAACGAAACACTCAAGCCGATTGACGAAAAATTCGGCACAGTGAATGGTTGGGTTGCCAGGGTCATTTTCTTCCCGATCCCGCTGGGCGGCAACAACAAGATCGAGTTCGCGGTACTGCTGCTCGTCTGCGGTGCAGCCTTCTTCACAGTCCGCATGGGCTTTATCAGCCTCAGAGGTTTTGGGCATTCCATCTCGGTCATCGCTGGCAAGTACGATGACAAGAACGCGACGGGTGACGTTAGCCACTTCCAGGCGTTAACGACGGCTCTTTCGGCAACCGTTGGTCTGGGCAACATCGCAGGTGTCACCACTGCGATCGCGATTGGTGGACCGGGAGCTGCCTTCTGGATGGTTCTTGCAGGCTTCCTCGGAATGACCTCCAAGTTCGTCGAATGTACCCTCGGGCAGAAGTACCGACAGGTTCGTTCGGATGGAACGATCATGGGTGGTGCCATGTATTATCTGTCTCGAGGACTCTCCGAGATCGGTCTGGCTCCGCTCGGAAAGATCTTCGCCGTTGCCTTTGCTGTGCTGTGCATTGGCGGCTCCTTCGCCGGCGGCAATTCGTACCAGGTGAACGGAAGTCTTGCTGCTGTTGCAGAAACGATTCCGTTCTTCAAAACATGGCCATGGGTCTACGGTTTGATCATGCTGGTTCTGACAGCAATCGTGATCATCGGGGGCATCAAGCGAATCGCGTCGACGGCCGACAAGATTGTTCCGATCATGTGCGGCGTGTACGTCCTTGCGGGAATGATCATTCTGCTGAAGAATGCTCCCATCGTCCCTGCGGCATTTGCTTCGATCATCACATCTGCATTCAGCCCGGAAGCATTCCGAGGCGGTTTGGTTGGCGTGTTGGTCTGGGGATTCAAGCGAGCAGCATTCTCGAATGAAGCGGGTGTCGGTTCTGCCGCCATCGCCCATTCTGCAGCGAAGACTCCGTACCCGATTCGCGAAGGGATTGTTTCACTTCTGGAACCTTTCGTTGACACGATTTGCGTGTGCACAATGACGGCTCTTGTGATCGTCGTCACAGGCGCTCATGACTACAAGAACCCGGACTTCAATCCTGCCTTCAAGGCCCAGTATGAATTCAACGAAGAAGGCATCGCGACCAGCATCAAGGGTGCCGCGCTGACTTCGGCTGCGATGGACAGTCAGATCAGTGGATTCAAGTATGTGCTCGCGTTTGCAACCTTCATGTTTGCCTACAGCACGATGATTTCCTGGTCGTATTACGGCGAACGCTGCTGGGCTTATCTGTTTGGAGACGGGACGTCGATGGTCTACCGAGGCATCTTCCTCGTCTTCACTTTCCTTGGCTCCGTCGTGTCGGCCAAAAACATGATGGACTTTGGCGACCTGATGATCTTCGGAATGATGATTCCGAACATGATTGGTCTGTTCCTGCTCTCCAACAAGGTCAAGAAGGACCTGGACGAGTACTGGGCGAAGCTGAAGAGCGGCGAGATGGATCGCGAACATCAGGAACGCGTCAAAGCGTCATCTGCAGGCTGATGAACTCTGCAGCGCACTGAAAACCGCAGGAATGCACGATTGCCCCGGGAAATGAACGTTTCCGGGGCTTTTTTCTGCGCCAAGGCATCTGTGGGACTGGAAGGAACTCCCGTTGACAGGATTCCGCTGGATTCTCACACTTCTGTTACGTCTGTCGTAGATGGCCGAGCCTCCATTGCGCGAAGACGAATGAGCGTCAGGGAGGAGCTCATGCAGGTTTCCGTTGTCATTCCAGCCCACAATGAGGCTGACAATATCACGTCACTGATCCATGAAGTCTGCGCCGCGCTCAGCGGTTTGTTTCGCTTCGAGATTGTTGTGGTGGACGATTGCAGTACGGACTCAATGCCCGCTGTTCTGCAGGGCCTGAAGCGGTCCGTTCCGGAACTTCGAGTTGTCCGCCACGGAAATCAATGCGGTCAAAGTGCTGCCCTGATCACCGGTGTCGACGCTGCGGTTGCTCCCATCATCGCAACTCTGGATGGCGACGGACAGAACGATCCTTCCGACCTGCCTGCCATGCTGGATGCTCTTCTGCAGCCGGAACTCGCTCATCGAGTTCAGCTGGTGGCGGGTCAGCGAACTCGTCGCAAAGACTCCGCTTGGCGACTGGTCAGCTCCCGCATCGCGAATTTCGTGCGAGGCCGTATCCTGCGCGATCAGACGCCGGATTCCGGTTGCGGGATCAAGGTGTTCTACCGGGATACGTTTCTGAAGCTGCCACGCTTTACTCACATGCACCGCTTTCTTCCGGCCCTTGTGGTTCGAAGCGGCGGTCGAGTGATCTCGGTGCCGGTGAAACATCGTCCTCGCATTCACGGCCGTTCGCATTACGACACACTGCGACGTCTCTTCAATGGCATCATCGACCTTGCCGGTGTTGCATGGCTGATGCATCGTACCCACCTTCCGGTTCTTGAGCTGATGGATCAGGCCCATGACGAGCGAACAAATCTGGATAGCCTTCGGTTTACTGGGCCAGCTGGTGTTCAGCGCGAGGTTCGTCGTTCAGTGGCTTAGCAGCGAACGAGCAAAGAAGAGCGTCACGCCTCCCATGTTCTGGTACTTCAGCATCGGCGGCGCCATCATGCTGATGGTCTATGGGATCCACCGGAATGAGGTGGTCATCATTTTTGGCCAGTCAACCGGTCTCTTCATCTATGCACGAAACCTGCAGTTGATCGTGCGAGAACGAAAGGCACTGGCCGCCGGATCAGATTCTTCCGCCGTGGCCGGAACCATCGAGCCGCACAGGGCATCCGAGTCACGCCAGGCCGCGTGACTCCCAAAGTAGCCGTCACTCTCTGAGTGACGCCTTGCGATTCGCCAAAAGTAGCCATCACTCTCTGAGTGATGCATTGCGATTCGTCAATGGTTGGTGAATGCCCAGTGTAGAACGGCTGTCCTCAGCCGTTTGCGATTCGTGCCCGGTGAAAGCGATTGAGGACAATCGCTCTACACTGAAAAGCCTGCTTGTTCCAGCGCACCTGCCATTGGCAATACCACATAACTGAAAACTGAACACTGAAAACTGAACACTCACCGCCGAACACCGAAAACCCCTCCTCAAGTCGCGTGATTTGAAGGTGACACTTCGCCCGGTTATTCTCTCGACAACGACCTTCTCCCGCGTTCTGTCTGAGAGTTCCCGCCATGCGAGTTGCCTTCGTGGTTCTGACGCTGTTTCTGTATTCCGCTGTCTCGATCGCGCCGCTGAGTGCTCAGGATCATCCCGACCGAGTCGTCCAGGCCGGTGTGCCGCAGGGAAAGGTTACTTCCGGAGTCTTCACGGACAGCCAGATTTTTCCGGGTACGAAGCGAGAGTACAGCGTCTATGTGCCGGCTCAATACAAGGAGTCCGAACCGGCGAGCCTGATGGTCTTCATGGACGGAACCGGTTACGTAAAAGCCGACGGCGCGTTTCGAACGCCGATCGTGTTCGACAACCTGATTCATCAGAAGGCGATGCCAGTCACGATCGCCGTCTTTGTGAATCCAGGCACCATCCCGGCGACAGCTCCCGGCGCCGCGGATCGCAGCAATCGCTCGTTCGAGTATGACTCGATGGGAGACCGCTATTCGAAGTTCCTGATCGATGAGTTCCTTCCCGTCGCACTGAAAGGGCTGAACGTTACGAACGATCCGGCTCAGCGAGCCGTCTGCGGCATTTCTTCCGGAGCCATCTGTGCATTCACCGTCGCCTGGGAACGTCCGGACCAGTTTGGAAAAGTGCTCAGCCACATCGGAAGCTACACGAACATTCGAGGAGGCTGGGCATATCCCGGACTCGTGCGAAAGACTCACAAGAGTCCGAAGCCCCTCAAGGTGTATCTGCAGGAAGGCAGAGATGACCTCAGCAATCTGCACGGCAGCTGGCCACTTGGCAATCAGGACCTGGCCGCGGCTCTGCAGTTCGCCGGTTACAAGTACAAGTTCGTGATGACCGACGGCGGGCACAGCGGCAAATGGGCCGGTGAAGTTTTCCCGGACGCACTGAAATGGCTGTGGGATGAAAATGCCCCTTCAGACAATCGTCCCGTGGTGGAAACCAAGCCGGAATGGAAACCGCATCCGGACGCTGTCGCAAAGAATGATGTTCCTCACGGTACCGTCACCGACATGCCGGCCTTCGAATCGAAGATCTTCGAAAACACAACACGCGACTGGTCGATCTATGTGCCGGCTCAGTACAAGAAGGACGAACCCGCCGCTCTGATGGTCTTTCAGGATGGTCACAGTTACCGCGATGTGAAGGGACGGTTTCGAGTTCCCGTGGTCTTCGACAATCTGATTGCTCGCGGCGACATGCCGGTGACGATTGCCATCTTTATCAACCCGGGCCATGACAAATCCAAAGGCAAACCGGACAGCCCGTGGAAGAGTTCCAATCGCAGCTTCGAATATGACAGTCTGGGTGATCGCTACGCCCGCTTCCTGCTGGAAGAAATCGTGCCGGAAGTTCAGAAGTCGTACAACATTTCGAGTGATCCCAACATGCGAGCCATCTGCGGTGCAAGCTCCGGGGGGATCTGTTCATGGACGGTCGCGTGGGAACGTCCGGATGCGTTTCGCAAGGTGCTGTCAACGATTGGCAGCTTCACCAATCTGCGAGGCGGCAATGTTTATCCTTCACTGATTCGCAAGACCGAGCAGAAACCGATTCGCATCTTCATGGCGGACACCAGCGGCGATGTTGACAATCCGTTCGGCAGCTGGTGGTGGGCCAATCAGCAGATGGCATCAGCTCTGACGTACATGGGTTACGATGTTCGATTCGATCAGGCCGAAGGATATGCTCACAACGCCGATCATGGCGGAGCCCTGTTCCCGGATGCTCTGAAGTGGCTCTGGCGCAAGGAGACTCATGTGCCGACGTACGACACGAAAGGCGATCTCGGCGGTGACCTGACGCTGTTGAATCTGCTTGTGCCCGGCGAAGGCTGGAGTGTTGCAGCGGATGGTCTTGGATTCGCCGATGCGTTGTGCACTGACAAAGAGGGCAATGTCTACTTCTGCGATATGAAGGCTCCGTCCGTCGTTCGCATCAATGCAGCGGATGGTTCGAAGACGGAACTCTGCAAAGAATCCGTCAGCGGCCTGGAGTTCAGTCCCGATGGCTCGGTGATGTATGCCTGCCAGGGTTCAAAGAATCGACTGGTCTCCATCAATCCTGCGTCCGGCGAAGTCAAAGTCGTTGCGGAAGGTGTCAAACCGAACGATCTCGCCGTGACCAGAGATGGCTTCATTCTGTTCACGGATACAGGAGCATCGCAGGTGAAGCGAGTCGATCCGAAGACCGGTGAAGTTTCCGTCGCCGATACAGGAATCTCAAAGCCCAACGGAATCGCGCTGTCGAACGACGGAGGAACTCTGGCGGTTTCCGACTACGGCGGTGACACGACCTGGACATTCCGAGTCAGCGCGGGAGGCCTGCTGGATGCGAAGATGCCAACGATGCCCATGCGTCTGGCGATTGATCCCAAAGGGGAATTCAAGTTCAACGATGCACCGCCGTATGTGGCTTCGTCAAAGGGCGATGGCATGGCCGTCGACAAAGCCGGTCGATATTACGTCACCAGCGATCTCGGCGTTCAGATCTTCGATCCCACCGGTCGCCCCTGCGGAGTTCTGCCGCGTCCCGATGCAACCCAGCCGCTTGTGACCGCAGTGCTCGCGGGCAAGGACCATTCGACCCTCTTCGTGGCCAACGGAACGGCCGTGTATCAACGGAAGCTGACGGTTGTGAAATAGTGTAGAACGGCTGTCCTCAGCCGTTTGCCCAACTGCTGCTGTGTTGATGGAGCGATTGAGGACAATCGCTTTACACTGGCGCTCATTTTCAGTGGCCAGGATGCACTAACTTTGCGACGACTGTCACAACCGTCCGAAGACCGGGAGCCATCCTTGCCAAAAAGTGATGAAGAGCTGGTGAATGCCGCTTGTCGGGGAGACCTGGCGAGCTTCGGCCTGCTTTACGAACGCCATTATCGAATGGCGGTCGGGATCGCGCGCTGCCAGCTCTGGGATCTGCACCTGGCGGAGGATGCTGCGCAGGAAGCGTTTGCCACGGCGTGTCAGATGCTGAGCACTCTGCAGAACGCGGCTCGGTTTCCAGAATGGCTTGGGACAATCTGTCGTCGCACGGCGACACGGCTGGCAAAGGGTCAGTCGAAATATGAGCCGTTGACTGAAGTTCACGAGCAGGCGAGTGATACCGTGCTGCCGGCGCTGAGACGTGACGTCCACGACGCTCTCTCATCGCTGGACGCAACCGCACGTGAAATTGTGATGCTGCATTACTTCAGTCGACTCACCTATGACGAGATCGCTGACGTGGTGCAACTGTCACCACAGGCTGTTCACGGTCGACTGCAGCGAGCTCGCGCGAAGATGGCGGAGTTTCTGGAACCCGCGGAAGCGTCGTTACAGACTCCTGCTGCCCAACAGGGAAAGAAACCATGACACACAATTCAGAAACGGACAAGCGTTTACAGGTCGAACTGGGATCGGTCCCGGCTCCTGATTTTTCTGAATGGTGCCGGAAGTTTCCTGATGCGGTTGCAGGTCTGCAGGAAAGCTCCCAACAGACACCGTTGACCGCCGAGCATGCTCGTGATCTTCAGGGAAGCAAAGAGGTCACAGCAGAACGGAAGAAACTTATGTCCAGAATGAAATGGCTGACAGCGGCAATCCTTGTACTGATTACCGGCTTTTCATGGCTGAACTTTGGAGGAGTGTCGCTCGATCCGAAGGCGTTCGCCGATGAGATTCCAGGGATCGACCAGGTTCGACAGATGACGTGGACGATGACGTTTTATATTCGAGTCACCAGTCGTGATGGAAAGACGAGCTGGGTAGAAAAGGAAGATCGTCTGTTCGCTTATCGCCATCCCGGGCAGTATCGCGAAACTCGAATCATCCGCGGTGGCGAAGTCTGCAAGGTCGTGATCTCGGACCATAACGCGGGCCGGATGATCGAGCTGCTGTTGAAGGATAAGAAAGCGGCATTAAAGACTCCTGAACACAAAGCGGATCCTCGTGGGCCGTTTGCCTGGTATGGCGATGCTCTGCGAGGCCGCGATCTGCCGGGCTCACAGCAAGTCAAATCCGTTTCGATGCAGGGGCAGGCCACGGTGGACGACTCCGATGCCAACGTGGCCCGGGTGATCATTGTAGATTCTGAAGTCGGTAAGCGAACTCGGCTGGATATGTACTTTGATTCAAAGTCAAAGCAGCTTGCAGCCATCTGGTCGCCGAACTCCGAAACGGATGAACTTGAAGAACTGGAGAAGCAGGTACGTCCTCCGCAGCAAGACTGGGGTTCAATGGAACCGCTTGCGGCGTTGATACACAACATTCAGCTGAAGCCGATGATTGAGGCCAGCGAGTTCAGCCTCGATGCTCCTAAGGGCTATGCCCTGGAGACAATTGCACCGCCGACTGTGACTGAAGACGAGATGCTGGAGTATCTTCAAGGCGGCAGTGGCTTTCAACAACAACACGTTTCAGATTCCCTTCCAATGCATTCGACTCGGACAAGCTGAACACGGAATGGGCGAAAAAGAGACGGAGCGATCCGCAGCCGCCAGCGACTTGATCTCGCAAGTCGACAAGTTTCGACTGCGCGAGATCTACCAGTCACCGGTGCAGCGATTTGTGACGGACAACACTGTCCCTGACAGTTTCCAGTTCGCCGCCTCCGGAGCCACTGCGGGCAAGGCTGACCAGATCATCTGCTGGTATCGTCTGAAGCATGGCAAGGAACTCCGCGCCGTGTTTGGAGATTTGAGCGTGCGAGACATTTCCGAATCGGAACTTCCGTTCTCCATTACGAAGTAGACCATGGCCTGTTGAGTCGGCTACTATCATGCAGTGTAGAACGGCTGTCCTCAGCCGTTTACCCAACTGCCGCTGTGTTGATGGAGCGATTGAGGACAATCGCTTTACACTGAGGTAACAGGCCAAAATCATGAACCATCAAGCCACCCATCGGCGGGAGTTTCTTGGTCGTCTTGGAGACGGCTTCGGACTCGCTGCGCTGGCGGGAATGATGGCGGAGGAAGGGCGAGCGGATCAGGCGGTCAGCCCGGCGAAGACTCAGCATCCTGCGACGGCGACATCTGTCATTCAGATCTTCTGCCCGGGCGGGATGAGCCATGTTGACACATGGGATTATCGTCCGGAGCTGGAACGACTGCACGGCACGGCCTTCGACGCGGAACTGGGGAAACAGACGTTTGCCGGGATTGCCGGTGAGTATGCTCGGAGCTTCTGGAAGTTTCGTCAGCACGGCGAAAGCGGGCGATGGCTCAGCGATCTGTTTCCTCACATGGCGCTGCATGTCGATGACATGGCGTTCATTTATTCGATGCAGAACAAGTCGGCTCTGCATGGACCGGCGATGTTCATGCAGAACAGCGGCTTCATTCGGCCTGGCTTTCCGTGCATGGGTTCATGGGTGACTTACGGACTGGGCTGTGAGACAGAAAACCTGCCTGCGTTTGTTGTTCTCCCGGATACTCGAGGATTGCCTCCGGGAGGTGTGATCAACTGGAGCGCGGGATTTCTGCCGGCGATGCATCAGGGGACGGTGATGGAAACAAGCACCGAACGTCCCGCGATCGCAGACCTGTTTCCTCCTGGCACTGATGCGGGCAAAGAACTGGTCGACGAAACTCCGGAACGCGCCTTCCTGCAGACGCTGAATCGAATGCACGCGGAGGAGCATCCGAACGACAATCTTCTGGAAGCTCGCATCCGGAGTTATGAACTCGCCGCGCGACTGCAGCTGAGTGCACCGGAGGCGGTTGGCCTGAGTCGTGAAAGTCAATCGACCCAGGAGATGTTTGCGTTAAACGACGAGGATATCGGGCCGTTTGGGAGACAGTGCCTGCTGGCTCGACGTCTGGTCGAACGCGGCGTGCGTTTTGTTCAGATCTATTGCGGCGCGGAGAACACGAGTTCGAAGAAGATCCGTCCCAACTGGGATTCTCACGAAGACATCGTGCGAGACCATGGCTACTGGGGACGAATTCTGGACCGCGGCGTTCATGCGTTGCTGACGGATCTCAAACAGCGAGGACTTCTCGAGACAACGCTCGTGTTCTGCACCACGGAATTTGGCCGCCAGCCTTTCATGCAGGGAAAGCAGAAGGGGCGAGACCACAATCCGGGTGTCTTCACCGTCTGGATGGCCGGCGGAGGAATTCGCGGAGGCACATCGTATGGCAGCAGTGACCCGGTCGGATTCAAAGCGGCCGAGAATCCGACGATGTCGTGGGACCTCCACGCCACCGCGCTGCATCTTCTGGGCCTCGATCATACTCAGCTGACCTACTATCACAACGGCATCCAGCGCCGCCTGACGGATGTGCACGGCGTTGTGATGAGAGAATTGCTCTGAGTGCAGAACAGCTTGACTCCCAAGGTCGCCGTCACTCTCTGAGTGACGCATTGCGATTCCTCGATGGCTGGTGAATGCCCAGCGTAGAACGGCTGTCCTCAGCCGTTTGCGATTCGTGCCTGGTGAAAAGCGATTGAGGACAATCGCTCTACAATTGTAGCCGTCACTCTCTGAGTGACGCACTGCGATTCGCCAGCGGTTATTGAATGGCAGAAGAATGGTGGCAGAAGAATAGTCGCTGAAGGCGAGTGTGTTTCTGCGATTATTCTCTTGCCCCCATTCTTTTGCCTCGCGATCGTCGCTATTCATTGCCGCCGGGCTTCGGTATTGCCGCGTGCACTCAACGGCTTCCGGCGCCTGCGGCACACGCCCTTCAGGCGTGCTACCCGTAACTGAAAACCCCAGTGTAGAACGGCTGTCCTCAGCCGTTTGCGATTCGTTCCTGGGTGAAAGCGATTGAGGACAATCGCTCTACACTGGAATTTCCGGGCCGCGCTGTCCCCCTCTGCATAGAACGTGGGTCCGGCAAATTCTCATGCTGGAAAGGTGACGTTGGAAAGTGGCACTTTCTGCGTCTTTTCACTGCGTTCGGCAGGAACCATCAGCAGTTTCATCAGGCCGACGAAATCGCACAAACCCTCGCGTGTAAAGCTTTTCCGTTCAGGGAACTTTTACCGATTAAGACGGCAGGATTGTGCTCCGCGTGAGGTTTCCTTGCGCACTGTGAACAGCATCCGACAAAGGACCGAACGATGTGGAACTGGCGACTGAAGAAAGACCGCAGCCGACGCCCTAAGAACGTGCAGATGGAAGCTCGTGTTGAGCATCTGGAGAACCGTTCGCTTCTGGCCGGAAATGTCGTTGCCAGTTTGAACGGAACCCATCTGACACTCACCGGCGACACGGCAGACAACGCGGTGGAGATTGCTGTCAACGGGAACGAGGTTCAGGTTCGAGGGCTGAACAGCACAACGATCAACGGTGGAACCGCCGTCTTCGTCGCGGCAGCCAACACGGACACAATGACGGGCAATATTCTGATGAATCTGGGCGACGGCAACGATTCCGCCGTGTTTGCTCGCAACGTCAAGCTGAATGGTTTGGTGTCGATTCTGGGCGGCAACGGCAACGATGCGCTTTCATCCACTGGAGCCACGTTCAATCGCAATGTCGCATTCCTCGGAGGCCCGGGGAACGACACTTTCAGCCTGCAGGACAGCACCACCAACGCAGCCATTCTGATCTACGGTGACGCCGGTAACGACCTCATCAGTCTGACCGACATGACGGTCAATGGTCCCGTGATTATCAAGGGACATGCGGGTGATGACGGCGTGTCGCTGAACAACGTCACGGGAACAGGATCCATTGGAATTGAAACCGGACAGGGTGAGGATGATGTGACGGTCCGAAATTCCACATTGAACGGAACACTCGTCGTCAAGACTCGCCAGGGTCAGGACGCGGTGATGATGGATGAGAATACGTTCAACGGAATCGTTTCCATCAACACCGGCCGAAGCAACGATGCGCTCGACCTGCGCGACAAGAACACGTTCAACAAACCGCTGCATGTCCTGATGGGCGACAGCCGGCGCAATGAATCTGGTGATATTACCAGCGGTGACCAGGTCAACATCGCCACGCAGAACGTTTTCAATGCCGGCAAACGCATTCGCAGTGAAGAAGGCTCGACAATCCCGACTGCGGTCAACAATCGATTTGACCAGGCGACGACTGGCCTGATTGCCCGCGCTGCCGCGGCAGACACTGCGGCAACGACACTGGCCGGGATGACATTGTCAGCTACCGCTTCGTCGTCGAAGTCGCTTCAGTCCACCGGCAGTGTTCTGGTGACGAAAGGCGCGAATGTGACTGTGAGCGGAACGACCCTGCCAGGCGCGACAGTAACTCTGGATACAAATAACGACGGTCTGTTTGATGACTTGACCCTTACCGCAGACAGTTCCGGAAACTACTCGACAGTCGTCGTGGTGACTCGAAAGGACCTCTACACATCTGATTCGACAGCCAACGACGAATTGACGGGGCTTCAGACCATCAAGGTTCGATCAACTCTGACCGGAGTTGGCACCTCAGACTCCAGTGTGACGGTCGACTACGTGAAAAATACCGTAGTTCAGTTCACGTCAGCACTTGGCACATTCGAAGTGGAAATGTTCGACAGTGAGGCACCGCTCACGGTTCAGAACTTTGAAACCTATATGACATCCGGTCGCTACACGAATTCGATCATACATCGATCGATTGACAACTTTGTGATTCAGGGGGGTGGATTCACCGTCAATAACGGAGTGCTCAACAGTGTTTCAACGGATGCTGCCATCACGGGCGAGTTCAACGCAGCCCGAGGCAACATCAAGGGCACGATCTCCATGGCTCACACCGGCGATCCAAATTCCGGCACAAGCCAATGGTTCATCAATCTCAAAACGAACTCCGACCTCGACGATTTCACCGGCAAGCGTCATACCGTCTTCGGTCGCGTCGTCGGAAGTGGTCAGACCGTCGTTGATGCAATTGGTGCACTGAATCAGGAAGACCTGTCCCAGGAATCCGGTTCATCGGCATTGACCGATGTTCCACTGAGAAACACCTTTACAGAGTTTTCTCGAACTCTGACCGGAACGGTTTCGACCACCGCAAACAGTACGACTGTCACGGGCGTTGGAACCAAGTTCCTGACGGAACTCAAGGGGGCTCTCAGCGGACTGCGTTCCCGAATTCAGATCAACGGCCAGTCATTCTTCGTGGCACAAGTCGACAGCGATACTCAGCTCACACTGGCTTCCGCCCCAACGTTTGCTGTCACTAGTGTCACGGCCAAATCCGACTTCAATGATTCCGACTTTGCCCGATTCACGAAGATCGAAGAAGTGCTGGCCTGACGAACATAGCACGATATGCTGCTGATCACGGTTTACGAAAGTCACGCCTGTGCCCAGACCTTCTCGACCAACAGCGGATGAACTGTTTCAAAGGGAACTGACTGAGCGTGGTCTTTCGTTCGCGATTGAAGAGTCCGGCATTTACCGAATCGAAATCGGTACCGTCACGGCCTCCGTCAGTCTGGACAATATCCGACGAAACTACGTGCGGGACAAGGATCCGGAGGCGATTGCTCGGTTCGCCGAGCAACTGAAGGCTGATTTCTTTGGCGAGATCCCGGACTGGAAGGCGGCCAAACCTGGCGTTCGATTTTCGCTTGAGCCGTCGGACTATGCATCCGGATTCCAGGACACTCTGCATGATGTGCTGACAGATAACCTGGTGAAAGTCTTTGTGGTCACTCCGCCGGATGGCAGCCGGATTTCCTGGATCTCAAATTCCATGGTGTCCAAATGGGGGACTACGCCTGACGCCGTGAGACGTGAGGCAGCGAAAAACATGGACAAGCTTGCCTCTGAAACAGTCCTGGAAATTGACGATGTCGATGGCGTTAAGCTTGGGATGCTGTCAACGACGGACACTCCGTTCAAAGCTTCACTGATCCTGACAAAAAAATTTCGCTCGATCGTGAAACCCGTTCTTGGCTGGCCCGTTCTGGCAGTCGCACCTGCCCGGGACTTTGTTTTCGTACTCTCCCTGGAAGACCGGGGATTTCTTGGCCGCCTGGGCAAAGTCGTCCTCCGAGAATTCAAGGAATCCGGACACCCCATTACTGCCGAAGTCCTGGAAGTCGGTGATCACGGGATCAAAGCAATTGGTTCGTTTGCTCCGCGAAACCAATAGTCGGCCGAGCGCAAAAAAACGACATCCGCCTGAGACGAATGTCGTTCGATTAGCCAATGACCGCTCAAAGACGGGTGAACTACTTGTTGTTAATCGTCACACCCGGCCAGTCGTCCGTTCGGAATGGTGTCAGCGGCAGACCGGCCACTGAGAACATGTTGCACACAGGGTTGTTGGCCCACGCGTATCGAACGGAAACCGGTTCCGCGACCTTGGCGCTGGAGACTTCAATGCGGCCGTCGGGCAGGATCTTTGCATCAGCCCAGACGAACTTCTTGTCTTCACCGGCGATCGAGAAGCCAACGGGGGCAGCAACGTCGAATGGACGCCATCCGCCATCGACATGATCAAACGTCAGGACGATCTTGTTCCCCTGCTTTTCCATGCTCTTGTACTGAGGACTGTGGAAGGGCACCTTCACGCCGTACTCATTCGCCAGCGCCCAGCGGGCAAGACGGCGGCCGACATCGACCTTGTTCTTTGGATGAATATCCTTGCCTTCGCCAATGTCGATGATGACGGCTTCACCCGTGTGAGCCAGTTTGGACATCGTCATGGTCTGAGCTTCGCGAAGTTCCGCCCAGTCACTTTCACCAGGTTCGACGGCTTCCGTCTGGAAGTCTGCGAGCTGAACCCAGTAAAACGGGAAGTCGCCCTGGCCCCATTCTTCACGCCAGTTTGAAATCATCAGCGGGAAGAGATCACGATACTGATATGCTCGGCCTGCATTGCTTTCACCCTGATACCAGATCGCGCCTCGAATGGTAAATCCGAGATGTGATTTCAGAACACCGTTGTAGATGTTTGAAGGTCGAGCGTTGCCGCCCATCTGTCGCTTCAGGTTTTCGAGCTGCTTTTTCTGGTCGTCGTTGAGATCCGTCCTGTCGGACATTTCGGCGAACTGCTTCTCCATGCCTTCCCAGCGATCGATCAGTGGCTTGTACTTTTCGTCAGCGGTCAGCCTGC
>JAXMBV010000062.1:0-16492 GCA_046349695.1 Planctomycetaceae bacterium
TGGGCTGGTGGTTGATTTTCGTTTGACGGGAAAGATAGTCGGGGCGAGGAGTTTGGGGAATGCGAAGGTGGGGTTGGGAAGCGTTGGCAACGGAGGAGGACAATGGTTAGGTATTATTGGAGATTGAAAAATGGTGAATGTGGGTAGGTCCAGGTTTCGCGTGGCTGCTGAGGCCCGAACTCGCTTATGAGGCGGGCGTGGGGATTGGATGTTTCAAAGGGGCACTGGCGGTGATGAGGGCGGTTTTGCTGCGCATGCAGTGGACGATCGCGGGGTTGACGAGGATCGGGGAGTCGTTCATGTAGTCGATGAAGTGCCAGGGCTGGTCGTCGGGGAGCCGGTCTGCGAAAACTCCGGTCCAGTCACTGGCCCAGATGTCCGTGGTTTCGGCGAGTGTGTGAACGTACGGATTGCCCATCAGCATGTGTCCGACATAAGCCAGTGGAGCTTCTTCGGTGAATGAGTATCCTCGCTGAGCACTGATGTTCTGGAATTCGGTCGCGAGTTCCACTACACGCTGAGCGACATCGCGATGGACGATCCAGAATCCGGCGTTCGTATTGTAGATCGAGCGGCTTCGGACGCCGCAATCTCGCATCAGCTGCACATAGTCCGGAAGCAGGCAGCCCCACCAGTCCGGGCGAATGTTGTCGGGGCGGGTGCAGTCACTTTCGAGGCACACATGGACCGGGGCTCCTCGCAGGCATCGCAGCAGATTTCCCGGGTGACGCACAAAGTAATTGTCCGCGTCCAGAAAGATGAAATAGTCGTACGGGAGCGAGACCGTCTTCAGCAGGAAATCGAACTTGAAGAAGTAGTTGCGGTGCGGATACTGACCGGAAGGATGACAGATTGCTCCGGCGATGGGTCGGTCCGTCCAGATATGAAAGTCGGTCGTTACTCCGACTTGCCTTGCTGAATGTATGCAGGCGGCCATCATGCTGGCATAAGCGCCGTCAGCGACGGACCAGAAGCAAAATGTTGGGTCAGACATTGAGTGCATCCAGCCAGATGGCACGATGTTCGTCAGGATCATTCAATTGTTCGGCGCGCTGACGACACGCTGAAGACAACTGGCGACGAGCGTGAGGATCTTTGGCGAGTTCCAGAATGCACGACTGATAGTCACGAAAATCATCGCAGAGGAATCCGGATTGTCCGTGTACGATCAGCGATGCGAAGTGATGTCCTGCTGGCACGATCGGGATGGCACCCGTCAGCATGGCTTCGACCGTGCTGCGTCCCCACGATTCGGTAAACTGATGACCCAGCGGTAGACGAACAGGTCAAGGCTCTGAAGGAACTTGTCTGCTGGTTCCGTTTCCTTTGGCAGAAGGTCCCATCGATCATCGAAGCGATGCCATCGGTACTTTGCGGACAGCTCGTCGCTCCACGCCATGACTCGAAAGCGCGCGTTTGGAATTTCCAGGGCTTCGTAGAAGACTGGAAAGTCCTCCGGATACTTCAGCGTGTCAGCTCGCGAGAGGCGGCCGATGGTCAGGCGATCGGTCACTGGTCGATCGACGAATGAGAATGCCTCAGCGTCGATGTAGTTGCCGGTCATCCGCGTAGGCACGTTGCAGAACGATTCATAGTTCAGAGCCTTACGCTGGACGTCGGAAACATAGAGCAGTCGATCCACAACGCCGGCCTGGATCAGTTCGCGTTCCCAGGGATGGTGCCACATCATCTCCGAGGACCAGACGATTCGCAGTCCTCGCTGAAGGGCTTCCGAGTAGAGTCCGTCGGCGAAGAAGTTCCCGTTGCACAACGCCAGAGCGACACCTTCCAGACGCGACGGAAGAGAAGCCAGCGTCGTATATTTGATGCCCCATGTATCGAGGCGCGACGTCCAGGCGGTTTCCTGAAGCTGCGCTGGATCGTTGGGGATGACGGTGATCTCCGCAAAGCCAGCGAGCAGTTTCAGGAGATGAGCGGCCTTGGTTTCGGCTCCACCGTACTCCGAAGGCCACCCAAAATAGAACAGAGATAACACTCCCGGGAGTCTGTTACCGACATGTTCCCGGATATGTTTGACCGGCCACAGGAGTTGGGATTGATGGCGGTGTCGGGATCAATCCGGTACTGCAGGAGTTGTTGGCCAGGACCCATTGAGCGCCCGTCCATGTGAAGGTACAGGTGTTTGGGCTTGGTGCACTTCCCGGGCTGGAGCTGGCCATGATGCTGCTTTCTAAGGACGGAGGTTTTTCGGGGTTCGGTCGAGCCAACTACGGGCTTTCCGAGCCACCAGGTTTCGGAACGATTTGAATACAGGAGATCTTGGGGTCAGTGCCATTGTGCTGTTGAAAGAACAAATCCAACTGGCCATCTTTGATGATGACGGTTTCGTTCTTCATATGGGCGGTGACCCTGCCTTCCTCTGTACGTGGGGGATCATAATTACCTAAGAAATCAGTATTTTCAATCCTCACGTCAAAAGAACGATCCGCCTCATAAATCTCCGCGAATCCCAGAATTACAGAATATGTGCCATCAGGGACCGGTATGTGATAGCCCGGCGTGAGATTCGTACGATTGTGATCGAAGTACCTCTCCGACTGGTAGAGGACTTCGTCAGGAGTATTGCCAACGGGATTTGAGAACAGCGCAGCGTCTCCGAGCGTACCGAAGAATTCGAAGCCGCTGTTGTAGAACGCATCCGCCATCCAGACATCTCCGTTTTCGGCAACATAGCGATCACCGCCGCAGTTGATACGCACGGGTTTTGAGGCAGCCAGAGTCGTCAGCAGTTGAGCGACGTGTTGTCTGTGTGGAGAGTCTCCGGAGGTTCGAGGCTGGTCGGGCGGCATGCTGTCAAGAAGCTGCTGAGGCGACTGTTTGAGGTGATGGAACCCGATCCTGAGCCACATGTTCCAGACGTCCGGGGAAGCCACAGATTCTCGAGTGAGGCTGGCATGCAGACTCTCATGGGCCTGTTTCGCGTCACCCAGTTCTAATCGGCACTCGGCACCGTGCAGAATGGTCTCTGGACCTGTCTCGCTGTCATCTCTGATGGTTTCAAAGAGCGTGACCGCGTTGGCAAACTGGCCCGCCAGCTGCAATTCGCGCGCTTTGATGTACGCTGCAAAATGCGGAGACTTCGCACTGGACCAGGACTTTGCATCGTCGAGCCGCGTGGAATTCATCCCGCCGATCTTCGCTGCTTCGAAGAGTTCATCCACGGCTCGCTCTGAAACGACCTCCGGAGCAATCTCTCTGCGGAGTTCATTCAAGGATCTGGTCAGCGATGCTGCACGTGGGTGACGTTCGGCATTCTCCATCAATCGTGCGGCATCGTGGACTTTTCCATGTGCCGCGTGGATGCGAGCGATTTTGGAGAGCACCTCCGGATCTGTATCGAACGTGCCGGTGATCAGTCGGTCAATGGACTTGAGAGCATCTGCTTTTTCCGAAGCAGTCGGCGTCTCTCCCAGCCAGCCATGGATCTCATCGAGTAATCTCCAGGCTGCCATTCTTCGTTCGGTTGTGACAGGAATCAGGAGGCGAATCTGCTCGTCGAAGCTTGCCCATTCACGCTCGCGAAGAGTTCGTGATTCGGCTGGCTCCTCTTGTTCCGCGATGCCATACATCTTGCGTTCTTCGACAGTCAGTTGCCGTCCGAAGAGTTCCGTGCCTGTATGTTCGATATCGATGGGCCAAAGACGCAGGCAACCAGCGCCACTCAGAGTCAGGAAGTGTTTTCCTCCGGGAACGAACGAGGATCCAAATCGAAATGTGTTCTGCCCCGGCAAGGCGCTGATCAGAGTACCGTTTTCGGCATTCCAGAGTGAAACCGGACCGAAGCCGAGTCCGCCGATATCCGGCTGCGGCTGATACTGAACTGCACAAACAGCTCCGTCGCGTGAGAAATCCACCAGACCGACAGAAGCTGTGGGATCCAGCCGGCTGATGGCATCACCGGTTTGTCCGTCCCACAATCGAGTTCCGTGTTCTGTTGATCGAGTCACAATACGATTGAGCGTTGAGTCCCAGCCAGGGACTTCTTCTTCGGGGTCACCCAGTCTTAGCAGTCGTTTGCCTGACGGAATCGAATAGATTTCGGCGGCACAGGAAGAGTGTCTTTGGTAGCTAATCAGCAAACGGGATTCATCAGAATTGAATGAAGCAAACCGGATCTGAGCATCGTCGGCGTGTGTTGTGAACAGGACATGGCCCGCCTTTACATCGACCACAAAGAGACCTGACGAAAACCCGCCTGGATCGCTTTCGGTCTGTTCTGTGGCCCACATCAGACGTCCGCTTGCAGAGAAATCTGACAACCCGCCGACTTCGGCATCCTCAACAGGCCGACTGGATCCGGACACCAGATCGGTTCGAGTCAGGATTCGACGGCCGGCCGTGAATGTGGCCGACATCAGTATCGTCGCATTTTCGCCGACCATGTGCATGGTGGATTCGTCCATCGGGATGTGACGGATGGCCTGCGCTGTGGTCAGATCCCACAGCGTCGTTCCATTGGCTCCGGTCAGTGCGAGCATTTGGCCGGACAGAGAACTACGCCATGCGGGGGCGGAATTCCGAATGCTGTATTCCAGTGCTCCGGTTTTGGCGTTCCACACTTTGCATGTGCCGTCTGTTAACATGGTGACCAGGTGAGCGCCATCGCGTGAAAATTCGGCGATGTTGAGAGGAGCGCCGAATTCGATGACGGCCTGGTCCTGCAGATCGGGAATTGCCCAAAGAGAGCCTCGCTGTTCATCGGAGTCAGCCGCGAAGACTCGATCACCTTTTGGACTGATCTGAAGGCGCAGGGGATTGACGAGGCTGCCGAACGAAGGCACCGGCCGTTTCGTTGACGTTTGCCATGTCCGAACGAGGGTTCGGGATAGTGAGGCAAGGTACTGGCTGGATTCATCAAACTCGATCAGTTTGATGTCCGAAGTGTGTCCGGTCAGCATTTCATCCAGCAGCAATCGAGGTTTTCCATCCTGCTGTACCAGTTGCCAGAGGACGATTCCCGTCGCACCGGACTGAGTGGCAAGTTGTCGGCCGTTCGGGGCAAAGCGGATTTTCAGAACTGCGCGTGGCTGGGGTTCGGATCGGTTCAACAGTGAAGACGTTTCCGCATTCCAAAGGCATACCGTTGAGTCTGAGAGTCCGAATGCAAGGATTGGTTGCGTCGGATGCCACGCTGCACAAGTGACACTAAGTCCTCTTGATTCAAAGGTCGTTAGCTGTTCACCCGATTCTCCTGACCAGATCCGTGTTATGGTCAAAGGGGATTCAAGTCCGTCGCTGGTCTCGTCAGCACTGGCGACAAAGCGACGGCTGTCAGAAGAAAACGATATGCTTTTGACTGCTTGTTCGAATGCCCGAACGGACTTGATCAGGCGCCGTTCTTCAAGATTCCATAACTGCAGAAAACCGTCGTTATCACCAATCACCAGACTCCGACCATCCGGACTGACCTGCATGGCTGTCAGTTCTGCTCGTGCGGCATCAGGATTTCCTGACGCAGGAATATCCATCGCTGCGATTTGTCGGGCGGCCTTCAGGTCGATCACATGAATTTTATGGTTCAACGACACCGTTACTGCGCACTGTTCGTTCAGGCAGAACGCTGTATCCAGAAGGTCCGGGCGCCGAGTATCATCGGAATGGAGCACTGGTGGATACCCGATGTCCATTTCCAGCGTGCGCAGTCCGGAACCCGAGTCCCACAGTGCGAGTGTTCCATCGTCTCCGGCAGTCAGAATCTGTTTGCCGTCGGCTGAACAGCATACCGACCTAAACGGGCGCTGCTCGCGATTGATCAGTTGCGCGGTTGGGCGAGGATCCTCAGGGTTTCGGATATAGCCGCGACTGTGTTCGACGACGACCAGCCCGCGACGACCAGGAAGCCATATGAGGTCCGATCCAATCAGGCCGTTCGGAACGTGCAGATCTGTCGACGGCAGGACTCTGGCTGCCGCAGCATAGAGAGCTTCTTTTGCCTGAGAGAACGGATATCTTTTGATGGCTTCGATGGCCAGAAGGGAAGCCAGTTCCGGGTTGCCGGTTGTTGTGACGCTTTTGGCATGGCTGACAAGGGAAACCCCGGCTGACTGTCTGTTGGCCTTTTCGGTTTGCTGAATCGACGTCGTCAGTTCGGAGTTCTTCTTCTCCATCGCAGTTCGATTGGATTGCTCTAGCACGATGATAATGCACATCGCAACGATCGTTGTCAGAAGTGCCAGCATGCCGGCAATGGTCAGGCCCTGATTTCGACTGACCCACTTTTTCAGACGCGTCACGATTCCCGTCTTATGAGCCGACACAATTCGTTGTGACAGAAAGGCTCTCAAATCTTCCGCCAGGTCTGCGGCCGACTGATAGCGGTCGGCCATGTTTCTTTTCATGGCCTTCTGTGCGATTGCAACCAGTTCGGGCGATGCTTTTCGGTTGAGTTCGCGAATGTCGTTTGGAGGGCCATCGATCACCTGTTTGATGACGGCCAGACCATTCGGAGAGGGATCGCTCCAGTAGGGTCTTTGACCGGTCAGAAGTTCATAGAGGATCGCTCCGGCGGCGTAGACATCCGTTCGACAGTCAAGCTGATCAAGTTTTCCTTCCGCCTGTTCCGGGGGCATGTAGAACGGAGTGCCGATGGCGGCTCCGTACATTGTTTTGTAGCTGGAAGAGTCATCCTCCTGATCCGGGCGGGGTTCAAATTCCGATTCTGCTTCACCAAGGACTTTCGCGAGTCCCCAGTCCATCACATAAACTTCACCGAACTTCCCGACCATCACGTTGGACGGCTTCAGGTCGCGATGGATGACTTCCCTGGAATGAGCAAAGGCGAGCGTCTCGCAAACACGAATCATCGCGTCAATGATGCGAGACTGAGTCCATTCTTCGGAACCATTTTTGTGCTGCTGAAGCACATCCTTCAGCGTGTGTCCTTCCACATACTTCATGGTGAAGTAGAGTCGATCGTTTTCGTCTCTCGCCAGTTCGTGAATTGGAACGACGCCTGGATGGTCCAGTCGGCCGGTGATCTGTGCTTCGCGAATGAATCGCTGCAGAGTTCCTGCGTCGATCGTTCTGCGGGTTGAGGAGCCTGCACCTTCCTGTCCTCGAATGACCTTGAGAGCGATGGTCCGCTGGAGTCTTTGATCGCGAACACGCAGCACGACCCCCATGCCGCCGCGATCGATCTCGTCTTCAACGACGTACTTGTGATGTTCATCCGTTGAAGGAACGATTTCCAGAATCGTGGATTCTGAATTAGGCTTCGCCACGCTGAAGATGCCGGGTTTTGAGCCGATGGCTTTCGGATCATTCTTGCCCGGTGTCTGGGAAATGATGACAGTTTCGGGCGAATCAGAATTGGAGCCGGACGCTGATACGGCGGACATGGGCTTCGAGGATTCCGGAGGCGTGATCCGGGGAAGTTCAGGCTTCGCGTCCAGTCGCGGGGCTTCCCTGCCACCGTCATTGCGAGTGCATGCATCGGAGCTGGCACGGTGTTCTGCGGCCATCAGATCCAATTGCTTCAACACTTGTTCTTTGAGTGATTCAGGAACGCGATTCAGGAAGCTCGCGGTATCGGGCAATCGTCCCGTTTTCAGAAGTTGGCTGCGGAATTCCTGACATACGGTGTCCAACTTCTGCTGATCGTCGTCTGAATGTAACCCTCTGTCAGTCATAGCGACAGAATTCCTCGCCCTTGTGTCCATTCACGAATGTGTCCATGGTGCTCATGGGAAAGGGGGACTTCCGTGAGCAAACGTGTCACCATCTGCGTGCTACTTTATGGCAACTACCCGGTACTTGCACGTCAGACAACTGACTCTATCGTGAATCGGGGCGATCGAGACCTGCAGCGGCTTCTGTCGCACTATGTTGCACACATCACCGTGGCTCGTGTCTCCGACGCGAGAAGCCCCCGTTACGGAATAACGAGCCACACTGGGACGATGCCTGCTTACTTTTTCTCCTCCGGCTGCTTTTCCTGCACCTGCTTCTGCGCGGCATCTTCCGGCTGAGCGGGCGGCATCGGAGCGGGCTCCGTGCCGTTTTCCGGTACGGGAGGCACTTCGTCAATCAGTTCGGTGACGACCACTTCCTGTTTATCCGGATTCCTCATCAAAGTGCCTCCCCCGAGTGCTCGGTAGGCGCTGACGATCGCTGATAACTGCTGCTGCTTGGTTTCAATCAGAACCGTTCTGGCATCCAGCAGGTCTCGCTGAGCGAACAGTACATCCTTGTATTCCACTTCAGGCCGAGCCGCCTGGAACAGACCGGACGCGACATCCACGGATGACTCGAGAGCCTTCACCTGCTCTTCTTTGATCGCCACGCTCTGACGGTAGTTTTCGACCTTGGCGATACTGTTCACAACTTCGGTGAACGCGTTCAGCACGGTTCTCTGATATTCATAGATCGCCTGGATCTGGCGAGCATTCGCATTCTGATATTCTGCGCGAATCGCTTTTCGGTTGATGAGCGGAGCCACAAGGTTACCGGCCGCATTGGCGACAAACGCACCTGGATCAAAGAGGTAGCGAGGATTGAAGGCCTCGTAACCGACACCGGCAGTGATGGCCAGTTTCGGATAGAAGTTGGCTCGTGCCACTTTGATGTCCAGACCGGACGCTGCCACTTCGCGTTCCGCTGCGCGGATGTCACGGCGGTTTCGCAGAATCTCCGATGGCATGCCAACTTCAAGGACGCGGGAATCAAGTCGGATGAAGTCCCAGTCCTGTCGATCGACGGCCTGGGGATAACGACCGACGAGGAAGTTGATTTTGTTTTCCACTTCGATGATTCGCTGCTGGATCACAAGGCGCTGACTTTCGTTCTTGCGAACTTCGGCCAGGAATCGCTGAACGCCCAGTTCGGTCCCTCGGGCGGCTTCCTTCTGAGCGCGAGCCACTTCCAGACTTTTCTGCTGCAGTTCAATCGTCTGATTCAGATAATCAAGGCGACGATCGAGGGAGGCGAGTTCGTAGTAGCTTTCGGCCGTTTCCGCGACAATTCGCGTGACGAGAAAATCCCGAGTCTCGATGGCCTCCCAGTAGCGGTGGATGGCCGCATCCCGGGCGTTGCGTAACTGTCGGAGATAGTCGATCTGCCAGAAGAGATTGGCCGACAAGCCAACGCTGGGAGTTGGATCCGGAAAAGTTCCCCCACCCGGATAAGTCAGTTGGTCTTCCGCAGCTCCTGCCGGAGTAAAGCGGCTGTTTCTGAAGAATCCGCCACCCGCCCCAACGTTGACGAACGGCAAATACGCACCGCGGCGAGCCATGATCTGATTGCCAGCGATCTGAATCTCCTGATTCTGGATCTTCAGTTCCTGGTTCTGTGACAGGCCGCCGGAAATCAGCTGAGTCAGAAGCGGCTCGTTGAAGAACTCCTCAATCCCGACGATCGACGAGTTTTGGTCGCTCTTCGCTCCATTGTAATCCGCTGGCAGAGCCGGACCTTTGGTCGCGCAGCACAAGGCGGGAATCCGGCAGCCGGGAACCATCATCAGGACTGTCGCCGCAAACAGTGCGATCTTGAATCCCGAGCCAGTCGTGTTTGCACAGCGCTGGGCGGAATGAGGCTGAATTCGCACGATACTCCTCCTTGAGTCGAACGACGTCGCATCATGCGACGGAAATGAATTGAAATGCGGGATCGTCCGGGCACACCGCTGAGTGCCTCACCCGCCAATGCGGATATTCCGATCCTGGGGTCGGAAATGAGTGTCGTCTTTTACGCAGGCAGGTTGCGCTCGACGCATGTCTCATCGGCAGCCGCGAATGGCGTTCCCATGAAAATTGAAACTCGCAGCGCGATTGGAATCGGCAGACGGTTTGCCAGCCCGCACAACCGCACCTCGCGCTGAAGCTACGCACCCGCAGGTGTCAAAAAGAACAGGTGGTTCACCGCTCGTTTGTCACATGGCTTTTGTCGCTGTGGACAAAAAGAAGCCACGCTGGTCAGGCGACTGGCCAGCAAGTGACTTGAGGAACCGGAAACCCCACTGGTTCCCGCAATCGGCAGCTGGCACGGCATTTGCTTTACGAAATATGAAAGACGAAATGGGAACCACGAAGTATATGTCGTGGGATGTGTTTCATGATTGCGGAAGATGACATCCGCTTTTCCACAGAGGAACCAAGAGATGAATGTTGTCTGGAAAAGATCTTGCCTGGCTCTGTCAGGTTTTCTGCTGACTGCCGGACTTTCGGGTTGTCTTCCTGAAGCAAACTCTCAGGAAAATGCTCCGCATGAAAGCCATACTGAGACTGAGCGTGCGGCGAGAAAATTGTTGTCACCAGTCCATTGCGAAAGGACGTGGTGTCCACGGTCCCGTATGTCTGTCAGATTCACGCCTGTCGCCATATTGAAGTTCGCGCGCTGGAGGGTGGCTATCTTCAGGACATTCGCGTGAATGAAGGTCAGACCGTCAGGAAGGGCGATCTGATGTTTCAGATTGTTCCGACCCTGTATCAGGCAAAGCTGGACACGGAAGTGGCGGAGGCACAGCGAATTCGGATTGAGCTGGAGAATGCTCAAAGCCTGAATACCAAGGGCTACGTTTCCCCTCAGGAAATTGCTCTCAAGAAGGCTGAACTGGCGCGGGCAGAGGCTCAGGTTGATCTGGCCAAAGCGGAGCTGAACTTTGCCAGTGTCCGGGCACCGTTTGACGGAATTGTCGACCGTCAGCTTCACCAGCTGGGGAGCCTGATTGAAGAGAGTGAAGTGCTGACCATGCTGTCAGACAACAGCGTGATGTGGGTCTACTTTAACGTGCCGGAAGCTCGTTACCTGGAGTATCGGGCCGACGTGGAGAAGGACGCCAGCCATGCGGATCATCTGAAGATTGATCTGCGACTTGCCAACGGAGAGATCTTTCCTCAGGAAGGGAAGATTGGAGCGATCGAAGCAGACTTCAATAACACGACAGGCAACATCGCTTTCCGAGCGGACTTCCCGAATCCTGGCGGGCTGCTGCGAAACGGCCAGACCGGAACGGTTCTGATCCATCGTACGCTCAGCAACGTCGTTGTGATTCCTCAGCGAGCCACCTTTGAGATCCTGGATAAGCGATATGTCTACATCGTTGGTGAAGATCATGTCGTCCATCAGCGGGAGATCAAAGTGGAGACTGAGCAGGACGACATCTTCGTCGTGTCCGAAGGCCTGAATGAAGGGGAGAAGATTGTGCTGGAAGGGATTCGACAGGTTCGCGACGGAGATTCGATCGAGTTCGAGTTCCGCACTCCTGACGAAGTGATGTCGAATCTGAAATTCCACGCTGAATAGGCAACGCCATGTTTTCCAAATTCCTGCACCGGCCTGCACTGGCGATGGTGATCTCACTGCTCATTCTTCTGATGGGCAGTCTCTCCATCTTTTCTCTTCCCATTTCACAGTTTCCGGACGTTGCACCTCCAAGTGTTGTTGTGTCGCTGTCATTTCCGGGAGCCAGCGCCAACATTCTTGTGGATTCGGTTCTGGTCATTCTGGAACGCGCGCTGAATGGTGTTCCGGACATGCGCTATATGACATCGGCCGCGACGAGTGCCGGGGAAGCGACCATTGTGATCACGTTCGAACCAGGCACGGATCCCAACGTTGCCGTTCTGAACGTCAACAATCGTATTCAGATGGTGAAGAACCAGTTGCCTCCGATCGTGGAACGCGAAGGCGTGATCGTGATGCAGAACATGACCAGCATGCTGATGTACGTGAATGTGTTCAGCAAAGACCCGAACGTTGATCAAAACTTTCTGTACAACTTCGTCAGTGCCAGCATGCTTCCGGAAATCCAGCGAACTCGCGGGGTTGGTCGAGCGCAGATTCTGGGCAACAGAGCGTACGCAATGCGCGTGGAACTCGATCTCGATCGCATGCGTGCCTACAACGTTTCTGCTGCGGATGTCATGGACGCGATCAAGAATCAGAGCCTGATTGGATCGCCCGGGCGTCTTGGTCAGGCGACAGGAAGTACCTCACAGACCATCGAGTACGTGTTGACGTACGTGGGTCGATACAACAAGCCGGAGCAGTATCAGGAGATCATTCTGCGTGAAAATGAGAAGGGCGAGATTCTGCGACTGAAGGATGTGGCCTCGGTCAAGCTCGGGTCCTCGTTCTACAGTCTTTACTCCGACATCGACGGATTTCCTTCGGCTTCCATTGTTCTGAAGCAGATCCCGGGTTCCAACGCGGCTGAAGTCATCAATCAGGTGAAAGCGAAGCTGAAGGAACTGAAGGCGGACACGTTTCCTCCCGGCATGGACTATGCGGTCAGTTACGACGTGTCCAACTTTCTGGATGCGTCCATTGAGAAGGTGGTTCACACGCTGTTCGAAGCGTTCGTACTGGTTTCTCTGGTCGTGTTTCTGTTCCTTGGCGACGTTCGCAGTACGCTGATTCCGACTCTGGCGGTTCCCGTTTCGCTGATTGGGACATTCTTCTTTCTGAAGATGTTTGGAATGTCCATCAATCTGATCACCCTGTTCGCGCTGGTACTTGCGATCGGCGTGGTGGTGGACGATGCGATCGTGGTTGTTGAGGCCGTCCATGCGAAGATGCATGAGAAGCATCTGTCCCCGTATCTTGCGACGAAGGAGGTCGTCAGCGAAATTAGCGGTGCCATCATCGCGATCACGCTGGTGATGACCGCCGTGTTCATTCCAGTGACTTTTGTCCCGGGGCCTGTGGGAGTCTTCTATCGGGAATTCGGAGTGACGATGGCCATCTCCATCGTGCTCTCCGGTGTGGTGGCTCTGACTCTGACGCCGGTTCTTTGTGCGATGATTCTGAAACCTCATGCCGCCCCTGGAGATTCTCCATGGATCGTGCGGATCACGAATCGTGTGCTTCAGGGCGTCGGCGGGCGCTTTGCATTTGTGTTTCGAATGCTGCTGTCCGCGAGCCTTGCCGGTGCAGCCGGATACCTGTTGTACCGAGTTCTGCATGTGGAACTGGTGCACGAGCTGGTGTCAGAACAAATCCTGCTGACGGAATCAAAGACGATCATCATTGGATGTGTGGTTTCCGTGCTGCTGCTGTTTTCTTTTCGAGCCATTCTGTCGCAGGGACTTCCCGGTGGTCGTACCGTTCGAGGCCCGATGGGAATCTTTCTGCTGGGGTTCAACTGGCTGATTGATCGTGTGACGAATGCCTATGAAGCCATCGTTCGTCTGATTGTCAGTCGTCGCATTCTGACGATGCTGATCATTGGAGCCTTTGGTTACGGAATCCTGCTTGAGAATCGGGTTCTTCCCGACGGCTTTATTCCTCTCGAAGACCAGGGCGTGATCTACGGGATCATCCAGACGCCGCCGGGATCGACGCTGGAATACACCAACGAGAAGGCTCATGAGCTTCAGGCGGTCTGCCGTAAGATTGAAGACATCACTTCGGTGACGGCTCTGGCCGGTTACGAAATCCTGACCGAAGGCCGAGGGTCGAATGCGGGGACTTGTCTGATCAACCTGAAGCCGTGGGCAGAGAGAAAGCTCACATCGAAGCAGATCATTGAAGAGCTGGAAGAGAAGGGCCGCGAGATCGCCAACGTGAAGCTCGAGTTCTTTGAGCCGCCCGCTGTGCCCGGGTTTGGAGCCGCTGGCGGATTTTCCCTGTGTCTTCTGGATAAGACGAACACAGGTGACTACGACACGTTTGGCAAAGTGACGGAGGAGTTTCTGCAGGCTCTGGAGAAGCGGAAAGAGCTGAAAGGCATCTTCACGTTTTTCGCCAGCAACTATCCTCAGTACGAGATCGTGATCGACAATGACGTGGCGATGCAGAAGGGCGTCACGATTTCAGACGCTCTGGATAACCTGTCGATTGTGGTCGGAAGCACGTGGGAGCAGGGGTTTGTTCGCTTCGGACAGTTCTACAAGGTCTACGTTCAGTCCGCGCTCAGTTTCGGCGGTACCCTGAAGACCTTGAAAACATGTTCGTGAAGAATGATAAGGGTGAGTTCGTTCCGTATTCGGCTTTCATGAAGATTGAAAAGCGCCAGGGTCTGAACGAAATCAATCGATACAATCTCTATACGGCTGCCATCATTCAGGGAGCACCGGCCGCGGGATACAGCAGCGGTCAGGCCATCGCTGCGATTCAGGATGTGGCCAAAGAGATTCTGCCTTATGGGTACGGGATTGGCTGGCAGGGATTGTCGTATGACGAAGCGAGCAAGGGCAACACGACGATGTACATCTTTTTTATCGTGGTTGTGTTCGTCTATCTGGTACTTGCGGGGCAGTATGAGAGCTTTGTGCTGCCACTGGCTGTCATCGTGTCGCTGCCGGTTGGTATTTTTGGTTCCTTCTTCCTGCTGAAAGCGATGGGGCTTGCGAATGACGTGTATTGCCAGATCGGTCTCGTGATGCTGGTCGGTCTGCTGGGGAAGAATGCGATTTTGATCGTGGAGTTTGCTGTGCAGCGACGACACGAAGGAGCCACGCTTCTGGAGGCTGCCATTGACGGAGGCAAACTGCGATTCCGTCCGATCGTGATGACCTCGTTCGCATTCATTGCCGGTCTGGTGCCGCTGGTCAGGGCCACCGGGCCAGGAGCCATTGGCAATCGCACCATCGGAACCACAGCGGTTGGCGGGATGCTGATGGGGACACTGATTGGTATCTTTGTGATCCCCGGTTTGTATTACCTGTTTGCAAAGATGGTTGACGGGAAGAAGCTGATTCAGGACGAGCATGACGATCCGGTCAGCGAATCCTTCGAAGCACATTATTCCGCCGGTCACGCAGAGTCACACGGGGCTCACGCGTAGTTGTTCGTGTTGGACGCGGTGCCACAGTGGCCGCATCTGTCACCGAGTTTCATATGGCCAGGCGGCAACCATAAAGACTTGCATCAGTCCTTCTGGCCGGGAGCGCGGAAACGCCCGAACCGGAAGGAACGGAGAGCTTCGTGTTTGGTCTTTCGGCCGGCCGTGCGTTCTCGCCAGAGCTTGAACGAGCGCGCTGTGAGTTGAGCGCGCATGAGTTTGATGACGTCGCCGGGGGTCAGTCCGAACTGGCGGTGAATGGCTTCGAAGGATGTTCGGTCTTCCCAGGCCATCTGGATGATTCTGTCGATGTCCGAATCTGTCAGCGGAGTGTGATAGAGCTGGTCGTTATGGTCTTCGTGGTGTGGCATGTTTGTGCAAACCAGGAGTGTGAGGGCCTACATTTCGCTGATCCTGCGCCGCCTCGATACCTGAGAGGAACGCGCTTCGACACGTCCGCCCGAGAGCCAGTCGCCGCAGACGACGAGGCGGCCGTCGTGATCTGCCAGAGCTTTTCTCGGCAGGATCCGAGCCCAGGCTGTATCTCCAGCGATGGGCCTGGAGGAAACAATGCGTCGGTAACGGTGCGTCCGTGAGTGCAGAGAATGCCGCGAGCAGTTCCGACGCGGATGTTTCCGGAGACTGCTCCAGATTCTTCGCCGACCATTCTGGTGTGGCATGCAGAACCCAGGCGTCATGCTGCTGACTTCGTCCGGGCTTGG
Organism: Planctomycetaceae bacterium; assembly: GCA_046349695.1. Classification (GTDB taxonomy): domain Bacteria; phylum Planctomycetota; class Planctomycetia; order Planctomycetales; family Planctomycetaceae; genus SXXK01. Next base: position 15,463 of record JAXMBV010000062.1, read on the forward strand.
AGCTGTCGCGTGCGACCCAGGACAACGGTGAACCATGCACGAACGCAGCGTCCCATGGCACTTCCAGCTTCGAATCAAACGCGACCATCACGGCCCAGCATGGCGTCATCGAGATGGCAGCGGCCAATGCGCCAAACGGATGATCATTCAACAGCGCCGCGGCTTGCGGAGATGGCAAACTGACGACGAGCGATTGGAACGGTCCGTGAACGTCCTGTGATGCCGTGGTCAGATTCCATCCCGCTGAGTCTCGATGGATTCGTACGACCTGAATGCCGGAATGGACATGAAGACCAGAAGCGAGATCTGCCGCCATGGCCGACATTCCAGGCGTCCCGACATAGCGGGGCAGGGGAGTTGTCTCCGTGGCGACACCAGCTTCGAGTCGAACGATTCGTCCCTGCCACTCCGCCACGATTCCTCGCTGGACCCAGTCAGCCGTGACTTTCTGAAAGAGCGGATCACGTGCCGTGTCATACTGAGCCCCGTGGTCGAATTCAAAATCCGGCGCCGTGCGTCGAGTCGCCGTGCGACCACCCGGTGAGCGGCCTTTGTCGAACACAGTGACATTGAAGCCACTAGCTGTCAGCTCACGAGCACACGCCAGGCCAGTGATTCCGGCACCGATGATCGCAACTGTGTGTTGATATGATTCCATGGCAGACCGATCGTGGACTTGAGCAATGTGGTGCCCGACGCGTTTGGTTTTAGTATCGAGCCTGTAAGTGGCGAGCCTTTTGTTCGACAACTCGGCCATGATTGACTTTGGCAGAGCCGCCTGAGACTCTACAGGAACGAACTCGGAACGCGATGGACGCGTGAATCCCCTTTGAGTCTTTTCCTGACGACCGTTGCCTGCCTGGAGCGTCTGGATGTCTAGTGGTTCTTCGCCGTCTGACGACACGTATGTTCCTGAAGATTCGAACGATTCGAAAGACCCGAAATCGAAACTCGATCCAGGTTTGTCCGAGACGCTGATCCCCAGGCAACCTTCCGAATCGGAGGTTGGCCGTGGTTCCGAGGCTACGTT
>JAXMBV010000063.1:0-16480 GCA_046349695.1 Planctomycetaceae bacterium
TCGACCAATCCCCGGCCCAAATGTCTTTGAAAAGTCGACGATGCTTGAGAAGACTTTGGACGTGTACCGAAAAATGGTCGATCGTTGACGAGTTCCCGGCACGAAGCCATCCGTCCGGTGCCCAAAAGCGGCGCCCTCACCCGAGCTTGCTGGCGCTCGCTCGACCTCTCCCTAACTTCGTTTGGGAGAGGAGGTTTTTAGGTGCGGGATGCAGGCAAGCGAACAACGTAAGCAAGGATCTGGCAACGAGCCGGCCGGCTCCTTCGGGTCGACGGCTTTTCAGCCCTTGTTACGGGGCGTAGAGCTCCGCGAAGGCTCGGCGATACGGCAGTTCATTCGCCGGGAACAGAGCCTCAAAGGTTGAATCCTGTGTGGCTCCTCGCTGGAACCGGCGCTTTTCGAAGACAGGCATCGTCAGGCCTGTGATCTGTTCAACGCCGCGACGGACGACTTCGCCTTTGAGTGCATACAGTTTGCCATGATCCCAGTCTGTCAGTTCGATGAACGGAATGCCTTCGGACACTTCAATCACGTTGGGAAGAGCGAACGGGCTGAATCCTCGGAAGCCAAGTGAAGCGGCCGGCGCCCATGAACGAACATGGCCACGGCTCTGGCCGCCGCTGTACGTCAGAGAGTGCTTCACGGCCTGGATGCCCCAGCCTTCATGATAGAGCATGGGATTGTTCAGCACGCTGCGAATCGTGAGTTCGCTGTTCTCCTCGATCGGATAGTCCTTCATGTTTTCATCGCCGCCATCGCCGTCCGCAAGGTAGATCCACTCGGGATAACGTCGTCGAATTTCCTTGCACAGAGCCAAAGCCATTGCAGCAGATTGAACATCCAGCGGCTTGTAGTCTTCAATGACTCGCACGGCTTCCTTGAAATCGATGGCTGACTTCGGCACATCGATGACTTCCAGGAAGAAACCAAGATCCAGGCTGTCCAGAAAGTCGCGAGCTTGAGACGCATCCTGTCCGGAACCATCCAGTGACAGTGTGAAGGCCTTCAGCCGAGCGGGTGACTGGCCTCGCTTCAGAAGAGCATCGTAGATCGTCAGGAAAATGGCACCACTGTCGATGCCGCCGCTGAACAAAACTCCAATCGGCGCGTCGGCGGGGATGGAATCGAGCCAGCGGAAAATTTCCTGTTGGGTGGCCCCGATGTAGGCTCGCCCAATGTCGTCCAGATTCGTTCCGAGTTTGTTTCGCTGCGGAGTAAAGAAGCGAATGCTTGTGGGACTTGGGTCCGGACAGCCAATCAGTCGTAGCTCCTGAATGTAATGAGCCGGCACCATGCGCGTGTAAGACGGATGGAACTGCTCGGCGAGTTTCTCCTTCTTCAGCCATTCCGCGATCTCATCAATTCGCTCGGCCACAATCAGGCACGGGCCAGCAACCTGCTTCGCCAGAAAGTACCGCAGCGGGCGGCCGATCGAACGCGCCAGGCGCACAACGTTGCCGTTCCGATGCACCAGAGCAAACTGGCCATCGATCTCTCGAACTTTCTCCGGGTCGCCCGATCCCACTCGCTCCGTCGCTTCTTCGACCGACATGTTGAAAATCGTGTTCAGCTCTGGCTTCAGCAGACTGACAAATCGTTCGACGTAAGCATGATGATGCATGGAGAAAACTCGCTCGATGGTCTGAATGTCGTTAAGTAGCCGTCACTAAAGTAGACGTCACTCTCCGAGTGACGCACTGCGATTCTCGGTGCCCCTTTGTGCGACTATTCAGTCGCAAACCGCAGTTCATCACTCAGAGAGTGATGGCTACATGGGTTACGAGTTTGGTTGCGGAGTCACGAAACAGAACTGGCCGGTTCAGCCAGATTTTGGAACTTTGTCGGCCAATGTGCAATGGACGGAGTGTTATTAGCGGCAGGGCGCGAGACCTCCGGTGAATGTGCGTCTTGAATTCACCGGACGGCTTGCGCCGTTCCGCTAAAAGATTCTTCTCAGCGTTGGCGAAGCAGGCAGAGAACTTCCATATGCGGCGTGAACGGGAACATGTCAAACCCCTGGACTCGGACAACCTTCCACCGATTGCTCAGCAGTTGGCAATCGCGATGCAGAGTCTTCGGGTCGCAGCTGGAATACAGAATCTGCGGCACGTCCAGGCTGCGGATCAATTCCAGCCCCGGCCCATCGAGTCCTCGCCGCGGAGGATTGCAGATAACGGTATCAAACGGCCATTGGGCTTTCAGGTCGGCACAGAATTGTGGTGAAATCGTCTGCAGCGACACACACTGAAATTCTGCCTGCGCACGGCTTTCGGCCGCCGCCAGATTCGCACACCGAATGGAACTCGGCGAAACATCAATCCCCATCAGGCAACGCTGTGAAGGATTTTGTGCAGCGAATTTCGGGGGCTCCGAGCTGTAGTGAAACTCGCCAGAGTTCCCGTCATCAACGAATGTTCTGGGATCTCTGGCGAGATCCACTACAAAATCCTTCACAGCGTTGCCCAACAGGGGATGAAGATCCCTCGACCCGACGGAGCCGGCCGGCTCGTTGCCAGGTTGCCGTTCACGTTGTTCGCCTGCCTTGAGCGACGTAACTCCCTGCATGGCCACCGTCAGCGCGAATGCGCCGGAGCCGCAGTAGAGATCCAGGATGCCGCCTGAGCGGCGCTGCGGAGCATTTTCTGCAGCGAATTTCCGGGGCTCCGAACTGTAGTGGAACTCGCCAGAGTTCCTTTCATCAACGACAGTTGTGGGATCTCTGGCGAGATCCACTACAGAATCCTTCACAGCGTTGCCGCCTGAGTCGGACGCCTGCAACCACTCCGCGGCTGTTGCGTAGAGTCGCTTTGCGATTTCGTGATTTGTCTGAATGAACCCGCCGGATTCATAATGCAGAGTCACAGCGCCGTAGGTCACGGGAAGAGTTGTCCTGTCTGAAACTGGCAGCTCAATGTCGCCCTGGATCTGCGATGAACGCAGCGGCTGAATGTTGATGCTCATCACCGACACCGGGCACTCACGATCAGCGCCGAGACGTTTCCATTCTCGACGGATGCGATCGACAGACTCTTTTGAACGCAGCACCCATTGCACCATCAGTGTGTTGTGTGACGGTGATGCTGTCAGGACCACGAACTTCAATTCGCCTCGATCGGTTTCCGGATCGTAGGGAACAAGGTGAGCATCCGTGATGAATTGTCGAAGCGACGTCATCCAGTTCGTAATGAGCGGATGATGAAGCGGGCAGTCGTCGACAGGAACCAGAGTCCGTGCCTGATCGAAGAATCCAATCACCGGTTCCGTCGCCGTGCCTGTGATCGCCAGCTTGGCACGTATTCGACTGCCGTTCGGCTGCTGACATTCCACAAGCGGTAAGTGCTCCGCCTCGGGAAACAGTTCACTCAGCCATCGCTGCTTCTGACTCACGACTTCGTCGTGTGACAACGACAACAGCGAACAGGAGCGGCATCGAGCAGACGTGAAGTGTTGGCAGTTCAGCATGGTTCCGAAGATCGTGCGGATTTCAGGTCATAGTTGAACAGATCCTGAAGCTGCCATGTTTTGCCCGTCGCACAGCAGAATGCGTGAAGCACGATCTGGCGAGTATTCCGGGTCAGCCATCGTCCCTTCATCGCTCGTGACACCATCTTGTGAGTAATCTGTCGCTGAGACGCTTCCACCAGATGATGAGGCTTCAGTTCGAACTTCTCCATCAGTTCAGCGAGCGGCTGGACTCCGAGATCTCGGGACTCAGGAACGATGGTCATGGGGACTTTCACAGGCGCCAAACTTCACAGGCACCAAAAGTGGCAAACAGGGAGAACGACGGGTTCAAAGCATCAGAATTGTGTCGGGGCTGCGGACCGTTTGCGATGCTTCGAATCGCAAGAGTCGGGATTTTTTCGGAAGCAGTCAGAAGTGATCGTTCCTGCTGGTCAACATTCGCTAATGTGTGTAAAGGCCCGTCCGTTTTGAGGCCCGCGTGAAGGCCTGTTATCACTTCCCCCTGGGAATGACTCCGGTATGGAGTTTCCGACATCTCAACCTGAATCTGCTGAATCCAAGCCAGAACAGCTGGTCCCGGAAGTTGATGTCATTGTGGACTCCGAGCCGTATTCCGGCGCGTTCAACATGGCGATGGATGAAGCTCTTCTGGAGCTGGCTGCGGAACGAAATCGTTCGGTGGTTCGCATCTATCGATGGTCGGAACCGACCGTGACGCTGGGATATTTTCAGGCTTCGGAGCAGAAGGCTACGACCGACAATCCCTTTCCTGGACTGCCATCGGTTCGACGGTTATCCGGCGGCGGAGCGATCCTGCATGATCGGGAGCTGACGTATTCGTGCGTACTGCCGGCGATTCATCCGGTGCGACATGATCCGTCTGAGCTGTATGTCATCGTGCACCAGTCACTGATTCGGCTGTTGCACCAAAGCGGAGCCGCCAGCATGCTCCGCAGTGAGTATGATGCTCAGGCACAGATCAAAGGGTCCGCGTCAGAACCGTTCCTGTGCTTTCTGCGCCAGAACCCCAACGACATTGTCCATGCCAGCGGCATCAAGATCGTCGGAAGTGCTCAGCGACGTCGGAAGGGCGTGATTCTGCAGCATGGCAGCATCCTGCTATCAGCCTCGGACCACGCACCCCAAGTCGCCGGCATCGAGCAGCTCGCCACGTTCTTCAGGACATCACACTTTCAGGAACACCTTCCCGCCACTATCGGCAACGCCGTCGGTCGCAACATCCAGTTTCGAACCTACGTTGCCGATGAAACCGACTTTGCGAATCGCCTGATGGGAACTCAGGGCTGACCCAGTGTAAAGCAATTGTCCTCAATTGCTTAGGCCGTGATTTGAGTGCCTGTGATGGAACGACTGAGGACAGTCGTTTTACACTGGGTGTGTGCGTTGGGTCGGACAGAAGATGTGTGACAGAAAATAGCGGCAATGAGCGCCGCGAATGCCGGTGTTCTTTTTTCGCTTCTTCCGTTTCTTTCGGCCAAACTCACTCGACTGTCACCGCCGTCAGCCGCTCTCGCCGAGACTGCGATTAATTTTTTCTGTCACCAATTTTTTGTCCGACCAACCAGTGTAGAGCAATTGTCCTCAATTGCTTAGGCCGTGGTTTGAGTGCCGGAGTGTGAACGACTGAGGACAGTCGTTCTACACTGGGTAGCACACCTGCAGGGTGTGTGCCGCAGGCGCCGGAAGCTGATGAGTGCATGTGGTATTGCCGAGATCAGGTGCGCTCGAACTACCGTGCGTTCCCTTCAGCTTCCGACCGCTTCGCGTCACAGGCTTCACCTGTGCTACCCAGTGTGGAGTGACCGCGTCGTGAACGACTGAGGACAGTCGTTCTACAATGGCTCGGTGTTCTTCACGGTGACCTGCGCGGTTCCGGAGTTGTCGGAGCGGGAGGCGGCGGAGTCGTTGATCTGGAGCCAGAGTTCAGTGTCGGCGGGGGCTTCGATCGTGGTGGCTCGGCCGATCGGGATGCGAACTGGAACAGAGGAGCCGTCGCGGGAAACGAAGAGGGCAGTGACTTCGCCCAGTGGACGACCCTGCCAGTATCGAATGGTGATGCCCTGTGGTTCTGAGATCCAGGGCTTCGGCTGATCGTGAACAGCGTAGCGACCTTCGGCTGTCAGCGTGATCTTTGCGGTCGAGTCAAATTGCAGTCCGGACGGCTGCCAGTCGCGATCCGAGCGAACGTCGAGCTTCACCGCTGAGCTGACTGCCGTCCAATCGCGAAACTTTGGGCGAACTTCGGCAAACGACCGTTCAACATCAAAGCCCTCAACGAGACTGTCCAGAGTCAGCAGCCAGAGAACTGGAAGTCGATCCCAAACTTCCTTGTCGATTGTCTTCTTCGCGTTCAGATAATCGTCGCGAGTTCTGATCGTGGCAAAGGGAGCGAATGATGTCCGCAGCTCGGGATGATTGCGGATCATCCACACCATGGCCCAGCCCTGAGCATATCGAAGTTCAGAGGTGAACGATGAATCGGAAGGCTGCAGAATCGACGACAAAGGGCATTCGGAAAGCGTGCTCGGATCTTTCCTTCGCAACTGCAGCTCGGCAATTCGGCCCCAGCCTTCAAAGCCTTCGACCCTGCCAGGAAGGACTCCGAATTCCCCTTTGGCAGCATCATGAGTTGCGAAGTATTCGGCAATACCTTCCGTGTACCACAGCGGTGGAATGTTCTGCATTCCAAACTCGCACATCAGATAACAATGGATGAACTCATGCAGCATCAGATGACGGCGATAATAGTCCGACGTCTGATTATTCATCCAGAACTGGTAGCCCAGATGGCGACCGTGCCGAATGACAAAGTCACCGCCCGGCAACAGTCCGTTGTTTTCAAATCGCTCGCGAGCCTCCATCAGATAGCCCGTGGCCTGAAACGGACTTTGGTCCGCCGCCGGTTTGAGACGCCCGAGATTCTTCTCCAGCGAAGCGAAGAGCTGGTCCGCCAGAGCTGGCAGGTCCTTTACGCTTTCGGCCGGCAGATCCGTCACGAGTCTCAAGTGTTGAGACTCCACAACCGTCAGACCCATCGCTGAAAAGTCGGCTTTGGTCAGGGGCTTGCGGTCGTCGGGAAGACGAAAACCGGTTTCCAAACCGGACAGCAATTCCTGGCCGAACGCATCGGCCGGCCGGAGCGCGGCGCTTATGAAAAGCAGTACAGGCAACAGACGAAGACAATCGCCTGAGAATGTTGCCCTGGACCTGCAATGGCTTCGGCTCGACGGATACACGGCCGGTTCTGCCTATTCTGGAAGTGGCTTACCCTGTGTTTCTGGCAGGAAAGGAAGCACGAAGAGTCCTACAAGAAACACAAGGCACATTGTGACACCGGCATATCGGAGAGGCTCCGCGGTTTCGCTGAAGAGGTGATTGAGCCAGATTTTCACGAGTGGGCCGACGGCGGCCACAAATCGCCCGACGTTGTAGCAAAAGCTGACACCGGTTGAACGCAGTCGAGTCGGGAAGAGTTCCGGGAAGTAAACTGCATATCCGCCAAACAGTGACAGCTGACAGAATCCCATAATCGGAACCAGGACGAAGATCTGCCATAGGTCCTGCAAAGTCCAGAACACCGTGACAGTGGAAACAAACGCCGCAAGAAGTGCGATTGCAAAAGTTGGCTTTCGTCCAATCTTTTGAGAGAGCGCACCGAATCCGAACATACCGCAGAACGCTCCGATATTAATCGCAATCGAGCTGTAGCTTTGGTAGTAAGTCAGCTGACCCTTGATTTTGGGGTCCACGGTCTTTTTGACAGCCCGAAGGTCTTCCGCCAGCGTCTCAATTGAATTCGTGTCGACTGCCTCTTTGACGGAACGCAATGCGATGGCTCGAGCAGAGTCTCCTGCCGCCTCAGCCGCTGCAATTTGTTCTGCATAGACGGCATCAGTGACGGGCTTTGTCTGAACCATGCGTGTCAGGTCTGGCACGTAGAAACCAACCGCCCAAAGCCCGATGACTCCGGAACAGGCAAGGGCGAGCCCAAGGAGAGCATGTTTTCTCCAGACCGGATGGCTGAAGAGTTCCCGGTAAGTGCCAAGTGTCGACGTCTTCACACCAGCATTTACGCTTTGCTGCCAGGCCTCAGGTTCTTTCAGTTTCCGCCGAATCACGATCGTCAGCAGAGCGGGCAGGGCACCGATGCAGAACATGATGCGCCAAGGACTTGTGACGAAGCCCTCGCCTTCCGCGACTCCCAGACCAAGGTTGATCAGGGCGGCACTAATGTTTCCAAATGCCGAGAGCGCCTGAAGCAGCGACAGGGCAAACGGACGGGCCTTCGATGGCATGACTTCCGCCACCAGAGAAACTCCGACGGCAAATTCCCCTCCGACGCCAAGACCTGTCAGGAACCGATAGAAGGAAAAGTCGTAAACACTGACTGACAGAGCGCTTAGGCCTGTAAACGCAGAATACATCAGGATGGTGATCAACATCGTTTTCGCACGGCCGATTCGGTCCCCCAGCATTCCGAAAATCAAGCCACCTGTTGCCCAGCCAGCGATGAACACTGATGTCGCGATGTCTCCAAATTTCTGAGACTGCAGCGCGAGTTCTTTGGCGTCCGTAATATGTTTCAAAAGATCGTTCATTGCGGCGGGTCTGGCGAGAATGAACAACTGCTGATCCAGACAGTCAAAAAGCCATCCCAGTGCCGCGACCACCAGAACAAACCAGTGATACCGATTCAATTCGCGGTACCACGGACCGCTGGCTGAGGAAGAAGAATCATCGTTGGAGTTGGGTATGTCGACGTGCAAGTGCAGGACTCCGGAACAATATGACTCTGTGACCGTGAAGAACAAATGGATCGGGACTTTGTCAGATCCCGCTCCGGCGTTCAACCCTCCGGCGCATTCTGCTCGAGCGTGCGGACGCCCGGAGAATCCGGACTGGCGCGGAAATCGAGGAAATCTCTGGGGGTTTGATGGGGAATAACCCTCAGGAAAAGTCTCAAACTCGTAAGCTCAGGTTGCAGGAATTCTGTCAAAACACGATTGAGGGTTTCTCAAAACGATTCGCAGAATCCCGCGACCTTCAAGAAACCCTCCATGAACATATCGACCCTCAGCTCGGCTCACGAATCGCTGCTCACAGCGCTCGCGGCTTCCGATCCGGCGGCATGGTGTTTTCTTGCCACAGATCCTCAGTCCCCGCTGGCAGCGTCGCACGAGTTTGTGGCTCAGTGGAACCTGGAGTCCGGGTCGGCGGGATTAAATCTGTTGAATCGGTCCACCCTGGCTCAGAGTTTTTCCGGGCAGGGCATTGATGCCGAGCAGTTCTTCCGTTTCGTGGCGGAATCCGGCAGTTCAATCCGGAGTCTTCATCTCGTTCGCAGCGACTCGAAACGCATCAACGCCACAATTACACCGGTTGCGAGTGGTCCGGTGCTTGTTGGTCACCTCGTGCGATTTCGCGAAGCCGTGGACGCGAATGTCATCGAAACGATCCTCAGAGAGATCGCGTTCGCAAAGCGACGTCTGGACGTGCTGTCCTCCCGAGAGAAGGAAATACTGGACCTTGTTTTTGAAGGGCGAACGAATAAGGCAATTTCGATTGCCACCAGCATCAGCGAGAAGACGGTTGAGAAACACCGTGCTCGGATTATGCAGAAGTTGAATCTGAACTGCACGGCCGAACTGTTTCGGCTGGTTTCGAAGGCATCGCTGATGAGTCACCGGGATCCGATGTCGAGTACGTCGAACAACGGGACGACCGCCCCATCGAATCTTGTTCCGCCGCCGAACTTCCCGTTCAGCAACATCGTCAAACCATCCACCGATCTGCCGCGATCCATGTAGGTGCCGTTTGCCGAGCGGCACTTCGCGGCCTCGCCGCGACCAGCGCCCTGAGGATGTGCCATGGGATTGCTGGTGGCCGTGGAAACGCAGTCTCGGCCGTGCGTGTTCGTATGGCCTGGTGGCTTTGGCATAGCGTACATGCGAGATCGAGGTTCGCCTGACGGCGAAAGTCTCGCCCGGCAGGCGAGACCTACCGGCGGATTGTGAAGAAATCCGGAATCTCGTGCGGGGGCAGGGCAGGGCTCTGTCAAGTCGCCAGGCCGCGGAGTAGACTTGTGGCATGTCGACTCCGGATTCCATTGCTACCAAGCCCCTCACGGCTGCTCGAAAACAGCCGGTGCTGGGTCGTCATGCATTGAATCTGCCGAACCTGATTACGTCGGTTCGACTGCTGCTGTCCTTTGTTCTGTTTGCCATGATTGCGGTGGGCGGCCAGTGGATTACCGCAGCCGCTCTGTTTGTGTTCGCCGCCTCCACGGATGCGCTGGACGGTTATCTGGCTCGGCGGAACAAGCAAATCACAGTGCTTGGCCGCATCCTTGACCCGTTTGTGGACAAGGTTATCGTATGCGGCACATTCGTGTTTCTGCTGGAAAAGCAGGGTGCAACCGATTCCGGCGTGCGAGCATGGATGGTGATCATCATCATCGGGCGAGAAATGTTCGTCTCCAGCCTCCGTGGCATTCTGGAGAAAGAGGGCAAGGATTTCTCGGCCAGCCTGTCCGGCAAACTCAAAATGGCACTGCAGTGTGTCGCCGTGACGGGAAGCCTGCTGTCGATGTCGCCGGACCTTGCGTGGTCATGGCTTCCGACCGTTCGAGATCTGCTGTTGTACGTGGCCGTTGCGGTGACGGTCTGGAGCGGATTGATCTACACGATTCGCGGCTTTGCGTTGCTTCGCGAAGAGTAGATCGTTGAAAAGCGAGAAAATCGCACCACGGGATCGCTCCGCAAGGTGGACCCTGTTCGAACGGATTCCCGTCTGATAGCCTGTTCCGTTTCCCTGCTGAAAACGAGTATGGAGTAGCAGGAAGACATCTGGTTTTGACTCTGAATCACTGCACATGTCTGCGACCGGAACAGCGGCCAGCGCCGCCCAAGCATCAACGTCAGCATCCTCGTCCGAAGAAAAAGTGCTCGTCCTGGACTTCGGTTCCCAGACAGCACAGCTGATTGCACGACGCGTTCGCGACCAAAACGTGTTCTGCCAGATTGTGCGCCATGATCTGACGGCGGACCGCATTCGTGAACTGAAACCGAAGGGCCTGATTCTGTCCGGCGGTCCGGCCAGTGTTTACGGCGAAGGGTCTCCAAAGGTTGACCCAAAGATCTTCGAGCTGGGGATCCCTGTTCTGGGGATCTGCTACGGCATGCAGATCACGTGCTATTCCCTGGGCGGCCGAATTCTGCCGGCTCATTCGCGTGAGTTCGGGCGATCACCGTGTTCGCTGCGAGAAACCGCTGCGGGCAATCCGCTCTTCCAGGGCATTCCTTCCACGTTCACCGCGTGGATGAGTCATGGCGATCAGGTCGAGCTGCTGACGGGCGACTACGAATCGATCGCTTCCACGGCGACCTGCCCGAACGCGGCGATGCGACATCGCACGCTGCCAATTTACGGCATTCAGTTTCACCCGGAAGTGACTCACACGGAATTCGGCGGCCAGCTGCTTGCCAACTTCGTGAAGAACATCTGCGGCTGCAAAGGCACATGGCGCATCAGCTCGCTGATTGAACAGCAGAAGCAGAAGATTCGCGAACGAGTCGGAACGGATCGAGTGATCTGCGGTCTGTCCGGCGGCGTGGATTCGTCCGTCGTTGCCGCATTGATTTCAGAAGCCATCGGCGATCAGCTGTCCTGCATTTTTGTCGACAACGGGCTGTTGCGAAAGGACGAGCGTCGTCAGGTCGAAGAACAGTTCACCGGTCACTTCAAGACCGACCTGCATGTCGTTGATGCCTCCGCAAGATTCCTCGGTGAACTCGCCGGAGTCTCAGATCCTCAGAAGAAGCGCAAGATCATCGGCAAGGTCTTCATCGATGTCTTTCGGGACGAAGCAAAGTCGATTGAGAACGCAAAGTTTCTGGCTCAGGGAACGTTGTATCCTGACGTGATTGAATCCGGAGCCAACCCCGATGGTCCTGCTGCCACGATCAAGTCTCATCATAATGTTGGTGGTCTGCCGGAAGAGCTTGGCTTTGAGCTGATTGAACCTCTGCGAGATCTCTTCAAGGACGAAGTGCGCCGCATGGGACTGGAACTGGGGCTGCCGGAAACGATGGTCTGGCGTCATCCGTTCCCAGGACCTGGCTTGTCCGTTCGATGTCTGGGTGAAGTGACGGAAGAACGCCTGCGAGTCCTTCGGGAAGCCGATGCGATCCTGATCGAGGAGCTTTACGCCGCTGGGCTGTATCGTGAGATTCAGCAGGCATTCGTCGTGCTGCTGCCGGTTCAGACCGTCGGAGTCATGGGTGACGACAGAACGTATGAGAACGTAGCGGCGATCCGGGCAGTGCAGACGGAAGACTTCATGACGGCGGACTGGTACCAGTTCCCGTGGGACATCCTTGGCAAGATCTCCACTCGGATTATTAACTCCGTTCGCGGTATCAATCGAGTCGTTTACGACGTCAGCTCGAAGCCACCCGCGACTATCGAATGGGAATAGCGAATGCGTGCCGAGATCATCGCCATTGGAACGGAACTGACCTGTGGTTCCAAGCTGGATACCAACAGCCAGTGGCTCAGCCGCGAACTGGAATCGCTCGGCTGGACGGTGACTCGACACACAACACTGGCCGACGAGATGCCTTCAATCGTTGAAGAACTTCGCGCGGCGGCACAGCGAGCGGAAGTTGTTCTGATCACTGGCGGACTTGGCCCAACGCTGGACGATCTGACTCGAGAAGCCATGGCGGAAGCCTTCGACCAGCAGCTCGTGCGCGATCCGGATTCACTGAGGCAGATCGAAGCGATCTTCACCGCGCGAGGCCGAACGATGCCGGAGCGCAATCAGCGTCAGGCGGATCGGCCGGAGCATGCAGAGTCGATTCCCAACAGCTGCGGCACAGCGCCGGGTGTGCTGATGCGAGTTCGCACGGTGAAGGAAAACCATGTGTGCTTCCTTGCCGCGATGCCGGGTGTGCCGGCCGAAATGAAGCCGATGTTCGAAAAGAACGTTCGCCCGCATCTGCTCAGCAGCGGCATGCAGATGTGCCGAAAGGTCATTCGCACGTTTGGCTACGGCGAATCTGATGCGGAACGCATGCTGGGAGATTTGACGGCTCGCGGACGAAACCCGGAAGTCGGCATCACCGCCAGCGAAGCCGTCATCTCACTCTGGATCACAGCGCGTTCGGAGTCCGCCGAGCAGGCTCATCAGATGTGTGAGGAGACGGATGCAGTGATTCGGGAAAAGCTTGGCGAAGCCGTCTATGGCGAAGGCGATGCTGAGCTTCACGATGTGGTCGGCGGACTGCTGCAGATTCGTCATCAGAAGATGGCTTTGATCGAAGGCTCCACGACCGGCGGCTTGCTGGCCATGTGGATGACGGAATCGGAGTCGCTCAGTTCGGTCGTTGACCAGGCCATGGTGATGCCAGGTGCATGGAGCGGGTTGAAGTTGCCGGCAACGGGGTCTGCGGCCGCCGTGCAGAAGTCACTGGAATCCTGGTCGCAGGTGGCTCAGGATTCCGTTACGGGGTTTCTGAGAGCCCACAACGTGGATTTCGTTTTGCTCTCTTCGCCATTCGAAGATGAAAAGGCCGAGAGTGGAGTCACAATTCGCCGAGGCCTTGTGGCCGTCGCCAGCAGGTCGGCATTTGAGACATTCGACGTCAGCATGACGGGCAATCTGGCCATCTTCCGCCAGCGGGCCGCCCGAACGGCTTTGAACCGGCTCCGTTTGATGCTCACCGCGGATCCATAGTGCGGCAGTTCATGGAAATCCTGTCCCCAACCGCGAAACTTCCTGTGTTTCCGACTCGAATAGACCGAATCCTAACGCTACACTTCGCGATTCTCTTTGCGGCCGGGTTATAAATCTGAACAAAAATTCAGTACCCAGGCGGTTTGTCTCAACGACATTGGTTGAAGGTGGAAACTGAAATGTTCGCGGTAATTGAAAATGGAAACCGACAGCATCGAGTCCAGACGGGCTCCGTGTTGTCAGTTGACTACGAAAACGAAGTCCAGGCCGGAGCAACGATTACGTTTGATCGCGTTCTGCTGGCAAATGGCGGTGGAGCCAGCGTGATTGGCACTCCGGTCATTTCTGGTGCGACAGTGACGGCGGAAGTCCTGATCGCGGAAGAGAAGGGGCCAAAGCTCGAAATTCAGAAGCTTCGCCGCCGCAAGAATTCACGTCGTCATACTGGCCACCGCCAGAAGCATACTCGCGTGAAGGTGACTTCAATCACGGTCCCGGGCCTGCAGGTTGTTGAAAAGCCAGCCACCTGATTGAATCGGTCTGGTGGATCAAGAATAGTGAAGAGCCCCTTTTGAAAGGGGCTCTTTTTTTGCGCCGACTGGAATTCTGCAGCGTTTCTGACTGATACGCAAAGACATTGAACCTCAGTTACCATCGCGGAACGCCGCTGTCGAGGAATCCTACATGATCCGATTTCGCTGTCCGGGGTGCTCGGCCAGACTGAACGCGAAGCCAGGCCACATCGGTCGATCGTTTCCATGTCCACAATGTGGGCAGGCTGTGACCGTGCCAGGGGAACCTGGATCGGAGCCGCAGGTTGAGACACTGGACGAGCCGGAGACCTCCGGTTCAGAGACGTTCGACGACTTTCCGGATCTCCAGGACTTTGTGCGGGAGGAAGCGATCGGCGAGCTTCCGCCAGCACCCGTCCGAAAGCCGAAGAAGCCGGCTCGGCCGGAACGGCTTGCGGCAGGGGAAAAGTCAGAGAAGGTCGGCGCCACCAAGTGCGGTGGCTGTGGAAAGCCTCTGGACGCAAACCAGCGATTTTGTGTCGCATGCGGCTTCAATAACTTCGATGCTGACGCAGCTGCTGTTGATGCTCACTTCAAACTTGCAAACCGGCTGGAAAGTCTTGCCAGCAGGCTCTTCTTTATGCGATGGCTGCGAGTCTTTGCGAGGTTTCTGCGTAAGTCCTGTGTGTCAAAGCAAAAAGCCCGGTCGCATGCGACCGGGCTTTGTTTTTGAAGGAGACTTCAAGCCTCACGGCTGAAGCATCGACTGTCAGTGGCCTGAGGGAGCTGCACCTTCGACATGCACGGCTTTGTAGCCGCCCTTCGCCTTGAAGTACAGAATCAGCAGCAGGTACAGAACAGCCATCGTCAGAGGAACGAAGGAGGTCAGTTTCAGAGCCGTCCGACCACCATGCAGGTTAGCTTCTGTGACCAGCTTTTTGTCAGCGTCAGCAGTCTTGGAGGCTTCCGCCCACCAGTTTGAGAGAGCGGCCTGGTTGTCGTCCGTCTTGTTCTCCTTTTTCAGCAGTTCACCTGCGCGAGCCAGTTCCTTGCCATTGTCGTCAAGAACGCCAACCTTGGCGCCGTCGAGTCCCACGACTTTGAAGCCCATGAAGGAGCTGTCTTTAGGAGCCTTGTATCGATCATACACTTCAACGTTGTCGGCCTGCAGTTTGTGAGACGCATTGTAGTCCTGCTTGAAGCCAATGCCGGGACCACCCAGAAGCCCCGCAGACAGCATTCCGACGCCACCAATGGCACCGATCGTGATAGCACCACCCTTTGGGAACTGTTCTGAAACGACAGCCAGCATGGTTGGCCAAAGGAAGGTCTTGCCGGCAGCGTAAACGGTGGCAGCAACAATACACAGCATGGCAGACGTTGCAGTTCCCAGCAGGTTCAGACCGACGAAGCCGAGGATACCGCTGACGCACAGGAGTCCGAGCGGAGAAATGCGATGCACGATCGGACCGGCAAAGAATCGCAGAGCAAACATCAGGGCCGATGTGTAAACGAACAGAAGCAGACCCTTCTGCGGCGACGCCATGATGGATCCGGTGATCTTGGAAATCCAGGAGTCGGTTCCGAGTTCAACATAGCCGACCATTGCATGAATGATCAGCAGCACGATCATCAAAGGTGCGAACAGCTGAGAAACCATGGCGCCCATGTCGACACCCGCCTGGCTGGCTTCTGATTTTGGAAATTTCTGACCAATCAGCATCATTCCGTACAGAACGACTGGAACCATGAACAGAGAGATCTGGATTTGCCATGCGACAGCCTTTGCGCCGTCCGGATTCATGAAGTAAGACGCAAGACCGCCGACGATCAGTCCACCTGGCCATCCGGCATGCAGAATATTCAGGTAATGAGTCTTGTTCTCAGGGAACAGTGTGGCAACCAGCGGGTTCACAACCGCTTCTGCTATGCCGTTTCCAATAGCAAACAGGAACATGCCCCAGAAGAGGCACTGATAGGCTGCATCTTTTCCGCCAGCTGTAAAAGCCCATCCTGCCGCCAGAGTCAGGATTGCTGAAACAAGATGTGTCAGGAAGGCGGCAGCCATCAGCTTGCCGTATCCAACTGTGTCTGCCAGAAATGAGCTCAGCAGAATGATCAGTCCGAAACCAGTCAGGCCACCGCCGGTGATACCGCCAAGTTCGGTCATAGTGAAACCGTACTGTTCGGCCCACTGACCAAGAATCCCGCCTCGAATGGAAAAGCCAACACCGGCGGCCAAAATGGCCATAAAGCCGGCCCAAAGGAGACGCTGAGCGTTCGGTGCGCTCGGTGCGTTCGTGTCTGACATCGGTTGAGTACCTCTGAAGGTCAAGTGGGTGGGAAAAGTGACATCTGCATCCCGGACGACAACCATCGTCCTCAGTACACATCGGCCCCGCGTCATTCTGGCAGGCCCCGTACTGGCAAGGGACGAGCATGCTAACGGCAAAAACACGCCAATTGCAAATGGCGAACAGCTGAACGCCTGATTTCAGATCCAAACAACGGAGGTCTGGGCTTTGTTTGAGCCAGCGTTTTCCAGAGCAGGCAGTGAATCAGGAACTGTAGTGGATCTCGCCAGAGATCCTGCATCACCGTTCGCCAGAGATCCAGCATCCCGTTCGCCAGAGATCCCACGACATTCCTCGCCCAGCATCCCACAACTTTCGTTGAAGATGGGAACTCTGGCGAGTTCCACTACGGCTTGGAACTCTTGAAATTCGCCGTGGAAAAATCAGTTCCC
>JAXMBV010000064.1:0-15828 GCA_046349695.1 Planctomycetaceae bacterium
GTCATGTTGCGTTGTGAGCCGTGTTTAACCGGGACGCATCACAATTCGAGTCGTCCCGTCGGGCACGACCGGGCTGTCTTCATTCGAACTGCGGCTGATATTCGACTCCAGTTCCGCGATCCATCGACGCAGTTCCAGCCCATATTCGTCGGCCATGTCGCTTTTCACGAGATCTCGCAGGAACCCGGCTGCTCCTTCATCCGAAAGCTCCGCGTCCTCCGCCGTGCTGAATCGTTTGCGTGGATCCGGATGAACGAGCCCCCGCAGAAGCCGGATCAATGACTCGCTAAACTGAAACTCTTCCATCGGAAGCAATCCGGGCAGCCGTTCCAGAATTCCCATCTTGGCCTGCACAAGCTGATCGAAGTTCATGCCGGCAA
This sequence comes from Planctomycetaceae bacterium, assembly GCA_046349695.1. Classification (GTDB taxonomy): domain Bacteria; phylum Planctomycetota; class Planctomycetia; order Planctomycetales; family Planctomycetaceae; genus SXXK01. The sequence continues at coordinate 381 of JAXMBV010000064.1, forward strand.
ACGGGCGTGATCCCGACAGCATTTCGATCAGCATGTAGCCCAGACTCGCAAGGTCCGACTGCGCTGTGGCTCGCTGGCCCGTCAGGATTTCCGGCGCGGCGTATTCCAGAGTACACGGCTGGCCTTCCGGTGGTCGCCCGATCCAATAGGCGGATCCAATATCAATAATCTTCACCTGCCCGGTTCGCTTCACCATCACGTTCGATGGCTTCAGATCGCAGTGAATCACTCCGCCTCGATGCAGCGCCGCGATTCCTTCAAGACACTCGCGAAGAATGGCAACAGCCATGCCTGGCTTCAGACGACAGTCGACTTCGCCTGTCGTAATGACTCGCTCATTAATGCTGGCCCAGCGACGTTCCGTGACCGCATCCTGAACAATTGCCAAAACATCGCGACGAAGAATGTGCAGAAGGTCAAATCCGTCGATCCACTCCATCTCCAGCACGTAAATGCCGTTGTCGAGCTGAAAAGAATGGACCGACACCAGGTGGTCTACCTGAATGCGCGCCACGACGGCCGAGACTTCTGCGACTCGATGCATCTCGCGATCGTAGCGGGCTCGTGAGTCAAATGAGCCTGGTGAAAAGAACTTCAGCGCGACTGGAATGCTGAACGCCGCAGCGCCACGACGCTCCGCCAGCATCACACTGCCCTGCCCGCCTGTCCCCAGCCGCTTCAGAAAGGAACGCTCCGAGGTCCACTTAATCCCCGGGCGCTGCAACAGCGCGGCATAGGTGCTCTGTAGTTCCGCAACGTCCGAGCTCGGCGCTGTCGAGGAAAAGGCACCTTCAGTCACGTCAAGTCTCTGTATACAAATGTTTATTGGGCTTGGCAGCAGTATGGGTCCGCAGTCTACGGCTTTCACCCGATCTTGGCGCGATCGATTTCCGCGGAAAACCAGATTCAATTCGGATCGGAAGGTCTCAAAAGGCCACTGGCCACCCCGTCTTTGATGTCGAGACGACGGAGTAGTGGCCTTTGTTAAATTTCCTGTCTTGCCATTTTGGTGTGTAGAAACAGTGGGTTTGCTGCATTCGGGAGATTGAGAACCGCTTTACTCAGACTGACCAATTCCGTAGTTCTCTTTGGAAAAGTCCCTGCAGACCGTGCAGAATCCCTGTATTCGTCACATTTCCCGCCAAGTTCGATCCGGCCACTTGGAAACTTGTTGTCGAAATTCGACATCTGAGCAAACTTTGCGTCAAGCTGCGGCATCGTTCCGCCGAGCGGCACGGATACCCTCCCTCCAGGAAGACACTTCCAATGAAAAACCTGCTCATCACGTTGACTGTTGCTTTGGCGCTGGGAGCGGCGGCTGAAGCTGGCGACAAGAACAGCTGTGCTCCACAGCCTGCGAATTGCAATCCTTGTGCATCGGCTCGATGGTACAAGGCGAAGGATGGCACCTATCGAGAAATGATGCCGTACTGGAAGGCTCTCAGCCGCGCTGAAGATGCGGACGACATGGAGCCCGTCCTGAAGAAGACTCAGGAAGAACTGACTGCTTCAAAGGCCGCCACGGAAGCCGCCAATGCAGCAACAGCCAGCGTGCAGGCGGAACTTGCAAAAGTGAAGGCCGACATGGAAGCTCAGATCGCGGAACTTCGCAAGCAGCTGGATGCCGAGAAGCAGGCTGTTGCAAGCCAGAAGGACCGCGCTGACAAAGCCGAAGCGGCTCACAAGCTTTGCATCGAACAGGTGGCAACACTTCGCGAAGATGCCAAGAAGAATGAAGAGACACTGGCCGGTGTTCGCGGTGAACTGAAGACGATGACTTCAGAACGCGATACGCTGAAGGCCGAGAAAGATGAACTCGAAAAGAAGCTGGCTGACGCAAGTTCAGCCCTGAAGAATTCTCAGGACGAAGTGACCAAACTGAAGCAGGAGGCCGCTGAGTCCAAGAAGGCTCAGGTCGAAGAAGAAAAGAAGGCGGCTGAAGAGCCAAAGCCGGAAGACAAGCCGGCAGAAGAGCCAAAGCCAGCTGATGGTGGCGAAGCCCCACCGGCTGAGAACAAGTAAACTCACCGAAGCGCACATCAAAACAAAAGCCCGAGCAGGATTGCTCGGGCTTTTTTATTTGCCACACACTACTGCGGACTGGTCGGCTTTTGCTTCCGGAGATTCAGTCGGTGCACTTCAGTTCCGATGCCCCAGATAATGTGTTCCTCGTCGGTCTGCAGAATGCGGATCTTGTTCACCGCATTGCCCATCGACACCTTCTGCCACGACTTGCCGCCATCTCGAGTTTCAAATCCGCCCGGTACGGCTCCGACCCAGCCGGTGTTGTCATCCAGGAACGCAACACCAAACTCGCGCACTCGAAAATCCTGGACCAGTGGCAGCTCTGACCACGTCTTTCCTCCGTCCGTCGTCTTCGCCACAAAGCGATCGGTGACGGCCATGTCCGGGTTATACGACTGGATCGTGACATAACCGGTTTCCCGGCTCGGAAACGACATCTTCCACGTCAGTTCAAATGGTCGCGCTGACTGATACACGGCGGCCCACGTCTTGCCGCCATCTTCGGTTCGAAGAATCATCGCGTTGGACTGGGAGACATCTGCATGGCTCGCGGCGGCGACAAATCCTTCGCGTCGGTTCCAGAAATGCACGTCAAAAGCCATCGCGGCTTCTTTGGGCATGTCGATCGGCTGAAACGATTTTCCAAGATCATCTGAGACAATCATGGCGACCGGCCCGCCAACGCGACCAACACCCACAACGCGAATGTGCTGGTCGAGCTTGCCCGCGTTGATAAAGTCTTCTCGCACCACCTGAAGCGCGCAAAGCCCAACGACCTGGTCGGCAGTGACGGAAGCAACCGGAGTCCACGTGGTGCCACCATCAGTTGTCTGGTACAGAGGATTCGTGTCGGTGACTCCCGGGAAGTAACCAGGCCCGATGTTCCCTGCGAACCCAAGGCTCTTATCGACAAACGCGATGCACCGAAAGTAGGTTCCGGGCTGATGAATCATCTGCGTCCAGGATTCACCGCCGTCTGTTGTCTTAAAGATCTTGCCTGCTCCGTTGACGTACCAGCCCAGCGTCGGGTTCAGAAAGAAGATGTCATCCTGCTTGCCTCGATACGCTTCCGTAGGCAGCTTCTTCCATGCGTTCGTCGAGGACTCAGTCGCTGGTGTCTCGTCGACTCGTTTCAGAACGGCGGACTGTCGGCTGGTCAACAGCCACGAATCCACAGCGGGCACATCGTTCTGTCCACCACTTGTGCTTGCCACCTTTGAAGGCCCGGCGAGGATCTCAAACTCAATGGACGGGGCTGACGCGTCCGGTCCGGTGTTTCGAAGGCAATACCGGCTGATGAGGCTCTGACCCTGCACGGAGAACTGGCTCACGATCGTATTGCCCAGCAACGTAGTGTCGATCAGGATGCCGTTCTTTTCGTCGATCACAAACTGCCCGGGTTGCTGCTGGCTGGCCACAAGTTCATAGGGGCGTTTGCTTTCACCCAGTGGCCCGTTGTAAACGATCTGCCATTGCCAGCGACCAGGTTCCGAAAGCGGTCGCACCGTCAGTTCCATCTGAAATGAAGAGGTCTGTCCCTTGAGACTGGTGGCTTCGACGTCACCGCGCCATGTTCCAAACCAGGCGTCCGGCAGTCGGTTCTCCGATTTCGTAGCCGCGTTGATCGTCGGCGCTTCAGGTTCCTGAGCAGACAGCGAAGATCCCGGATTCCAGCAAACACCCAGGCAAACCATCAGACGCATCACGCCGCGAAACATCGACAATCCTCAGTCAGGCAAATGGGGTTCAGACAAGATGGGGTGCAACACAGCCAGCAGAACTCACGACTCGCAAAGTTGCCGACAAACGCGCGGGTCGTGAGAGATCTTCGAATCTTAACAAAGAAGGAAAGACCCGACGTCAGCCCAATGACTCAAATCATCACCGCATACCCGAACCCGCAGCGACCCACGGCGAGCGGGATGCGTCCGCTTCCCGGTACTTCGTGCGGCAAAAGTGGCTGGGCAAAAGATGAAACGCGACCTGTGATTTCCTCTGTGTCGATCTGCGTTCATCTGCGGTTGCAAATCTCAACATCCGAAACACGAAACCGTGTACCGGAGCGTTGACACACTCCGCTCGCCAAGCAGTCGTCGTTGGCCGAATCCACCGCGATACTGCAACACTATTTTGCCGCGGGACGCCCGGCGGGGCGCTGGGGAGCCGGGCAGCAATCGACGGGGCACACATCATGATTGGGCCCGAACAGACCAACGCATTCCCGAGGTGCCTGGTACAGTCGTTCCTGAATCAGCTTGCGAATCATGGCGATGAACGTCGGATGATTCCCAGGAGTCCTCGCGCGACTCATCGAAATGCCAAGTTCATCACACAGATGCTTCGCAGCATCATCCAGGTCGTACAGCACTTCCATATGATCCGACAGGAAACCGACCGGACAGATGACGGCCGACGAAGTGCCCTGCTCTTTGCGCTCCTTCAGGTAGTCCAGAATATCGGGTTCGAGCCACGGATCTTCGGGGCGACCACTGCGGCTCTGATAAACCAGCTCCCATTGAGAATCCGGAAGTCCCAGCCTCTCGGCCACCAGTCGGCAGGTTTCGCGCAGCTGCTTCACATAGTCCGATGTATTCGCCATGCCCATCGGAATGCTGTGCGCGGTGAAGATGACCGGCGGATTCGAACCCGGCTGATGCTGAGCAATCGAGGCGGCAACGTTTTCTGCAATGACCTGCACAAAGTCCGGATGGTTGTAGAAGACTCGAATCTTGTCGACTTCCAGCCCAGCCAGTTCGGGATCCTGAAGAGCCGCGATGATGTTCTCGCGATACTGCCGACAGCCGGAATAGCAGCTGAAGCCGGAAGTCACCCACGTCAGCACTTTCTGGACTCCATCCGCCTTCATCTGCTTCAGAGTGTCCGGAAGCAGAGGATGCCAGTTGCGATTGCCCCAGTAAACCGGCAGCGTAATTCCGTGACCCGTCAGTTCCTGCTTCAGCGCGGCGATCAGTTCGCGGCACTGCTGATTGATCGGACTGATTCCGTCAAAGTGATAGTAGTGCTCCGCCACTTCCAGCAGGCGTTCTCGCGGAACCGGCTTGCCTCGCAGCACATTCTCCAGAAACGGTATGACGTCCTCACGCTTCTCCGGACCGCCAAAGGACAAAATCAGGATGGCATCATAGCGTGAGTCTGTGCTCATGGAGTCGACTGTTCCGAAGCGTGGCGGGGACGAATGGTGCGAGCAAAAGCTTCCAGGTGGCGGAAGTTGTCGCAATAAGTTGTATAACGCAGATGACGACGAATATCAGCCGTCAGCGCCTGGCCTCCCGCAACCAGGGCACATCCAAAGGTTGTTGCCGTGTCGAAGAGTGTATTAAAGCTGGCGATAAATCGTTCCGGATCACGAACGGAAGTAGCACTGATCCACATCAGCGCGGGTCTGTCATTCTCAATCGCGCGGTGAAGTGTTTCGAAGGGCAGCATGTGGCCGAGTGATGCGGCTCGCCAGCCCGTATCACGCAGCACCAGCTCGGCCATGTTCACCGCCAGAGTATACGGATCGCCGTCAAGCGTCGCGCCGAGAGCTAAGGGGCCGGAATCAGGTCCCATCCCGACCGCACGTCGCAGCTCGTGGATAACGCGTGAACATGTCTCGCAGGCACGACGCTCCTGATACACCTCAATGTCGCCGCAGCGCCAGAGATCACCGATGCGATGGAAGGTTGGGGCAATCACCTGATCGCAAAGCTTCGCAACACTCATTCCGGAGATGAACAGGTCGAGAATAACGCGCCGCGCTGCCAGTTCGTCGCCCTGCGACATAGCGCGCATGAATTCCACGGAAGCACCCTCTTCAGAAGGAGGGTTCTGGCCGGTTCCCGCCGGCAGGCCAATGGCTTCCGGATTGGACAGCGCCATGCCTTCTTCGCGAATGTAGCGCAGAACAGAATCCAGCTGAAGCCGTCGATGGCCACCGCCGGTCTTCGCGGCCTGGATCAGTCCCTTATCCACCCATCGCTTCAGTGACGATTCACTGACACCGATGGCAACGGCAACTTCTCGAGGTGAAAAGAACTGGGTCACGGCAGAAACTCACAAGGATTTTCGCAGGGAAACTCCAACCCGGTGAACACAAGCGTCCGAGTGCATTCCGGGTTCTAGACAGTGCCCGAAACCTTTCAAAAGCGGAAAGCACGATTTGAACGTTTTCTGGGCGGTTCTGGCAAGAGTGCAGCGGAATGATGGTTTTTTTCTGCAGAAAATGCTCCACGATGACCCACGATTCGTCCAGCCTGTGCGGATTGTCTCGGCCAGAAATACTGAACATGCGCTCTGTTCCGGGCATTGGGTTGAGTCGAGTTCGAAACCTGTCTGTTTCTGTCTGACGGCAGATGCGAGGAAAGCGTAGAGTCCTGTGGGCTGATACGCTTTGGAGACTTTGCTGACAGCCGAACGACCGCTGTTGCAGATTTCTGAATGCGTCTTTTTGCATGTCCCAATCGCCCCGACAATCATCTGATGCCCTGCACCGCCGCGCCGGGCGAGCCTTCCTGATAGCGGCATGGTGCCTGGCAACGGGCCTTTGTGTCTGGGCCGAACAGGGTCGACTGATGACGCTGATGAAGACGCCCGCCGGTGGGCTCGCGTGGCTGACGACATGGAATCTGGAAACCACGTTTCCGCTGTTCGTGCTTCTGTCTCTGCCAGTGCTGATCTGGATGTTCGGGAAGGTTCGTCGACCTGCACCTGCGAGCGGACATGAGTCTTCGGCATCGAAACATCTTCTCACGTCCATCGGCGCGGCGCTGCTGTCGCTTCTCTGCAGCGCGACGATCGGGTATCGCGAGATAGAAGTGCCTGGTACCGGGCGAGGTGATCCATCTGTTGTGAGGTTTTGTGAGCTTCCGCCACCGTATCACGATGAGTTCAGTTATCTGCTGCAGGCGAAGACGTTCCTGTCCGGCCGATGGTCGTATCCGGCCATGACAACAGGCGGCGATGTCTTTCATCAGGTGCATGTCCTGAATCGACCAGTGACTGCCAGTCGCTACTTCCCATGGACGGGCGTCTGGATGATGCCGTTTGTTGCCTGGGGCCAGCCATGGCTGGGCCACTGGATCGCAGGTGCTCTGGCAACCGCATTCTTCCATCGCGCCATGCTGAGAATATTGTCGGCCCGAGTCGCTCTGATCGGCGCGGGGCTGATGGCGCTGAGTCCCGGGCTGGCGGTGTTCAGCAATCTGCTGCTGGCTCATCATCCGTGTCTGCTGGCCCTGTCGATTTTCTTGTGGACCTTCCTGCGACTCAAAGACGATCTTCAGTCCGTGCCTGTCGGACAGGCGAATCCCGTTGCCGCCTGCTGCTGGCCATGGCTTCGCCGATCGCTGCCCGCTGGAATCGGGCTGACTCTGGCAATGCTGGGGCGGCCCATGACGGCGGCGGGATTCGCCTTGCCGTTTGGATTGTGGCTGCTTGTCGCACTGGTGACGCTGTTTCGCGGCAACCAATGGAAACAGGCTGTCGGAATCGTGGCCGGTTTCGCTGGTCCGTTACTCTTAGGCTTTCTGGTTCTGGCGTGGATGAATCACAGCATCACGGGTCACTGGAATCAGTCGCCTTATCAGCTTTACACCGACACCTGGACGCCTCGGCATCGTTATGGGTTTCAGAATGCAGCGGAAGATCTCCAGGCGCTGGCTGAACCAAATGTGCTGGACAAGTACGATCGCTGGGCGACCAACCTGACGCCCGCACGAGCTGTCTCCAATGTGGGCTATCGGATGCTGGCAAGTGTCCAGTGGACGATGGGCATGACGGCCCTGCTCTTCTTCCTGACGCTGTCGGTTCCGGCACTTATCTGGCCGGAGAAGCAAGCGTCGAATCTCCGACTGATCGCGGCATCGATCGTCTCACTGCACCTGGTGCACGTGCCGTATTGGTTCGATGGAATTCTGCACTGGCATTACGTGTTTGAAACTGCTCCGCTGCTGCTGATCCTGGCCGCCGCCGGTTGGGGAGTCGCCCATCAAAGTCTGTCCGCAGTGCTTGGGGCGAATACGTCACGCTTGTGGCTGACGAGCCTTGCCGGTGCGGCGCTGATTCCGATCTGGTTCGACTGCGAGCTGCTCTGGGAGACAGGACAAGTCACGCTGGTTGTGAATGAGCAGAGCTTTTCCCGAGTGCGCTACGAACAGTTTCGTCGTCTCGTGCATTCCTCCGCTGTGCAGCATCCCTGCCTGGTCCTTGTGGATGAACGCCACTCGGATCCTCAGTTGAGCTACATCGTGAATCCGCCCGACTATTCCGGGGAGGTGCTTGTATGCCGTCGCCCGGAATCGGAAGCGGCTCTTGGGGAACTCAAAGCGAAGTTCTCTGATCGAACGTTCTATGAGTTCGATCCGGCATCGTTCCGACTGACGCGCAGGGGCGAATGATCTTCTGAGTTGTCTAGTTCGTTACCTTTCCCAGTGTCAGCCATCCGACCGCATGCTGGTCCTGGTTCTTGTTCGCAAATCGCAGAGGCTTTCCGTTCGGCAGCGGATTGATGACTCGCACCGCCACGAACGACTCTACGGCAGCTGTCTTGGTCTGAGCGTCGATTTCCGCTGCCCAGGTTCGTGTTTCGCCCGGAAGCAACCCCGTCAGCTTCCAGTCCACAGGCTGCTGGTGAAGGATTCGGCCGCTGTCATCCAGCAAGGCAAGCTCCAGAGACCAGTCCCGATAGAACGGCGCGATGCCCTGATTGAGGACGTCGCATCGCACGACCAGCCGGCCGTTCTGCAATGACAGGTCCGCGGACTTGACGAAGAAGTCATAGCCCATGCGGCGAACCTGCGAGATCGCGCGCTCATAGCGATCTGCCGATGCCTTCTTTTCGAACATGCCGCTGTCCATCAGCCACGTCACATGAGTTTCGCGAACACATTGTTCGAAGTTCTGCGCCTGTTTGATGGTGATCTTGCGATCGAAGATTTTTCCCCAGACTTCGGGACGAATTTCTCCGCCGATCGGATGAATCTTCCACTTGTCGACCGCTTTCGATCCTGCGGATCTCAGAGCGGGAACAAAGAACCAGCTGTCATCCTTTTTGCCGGTGTCGAGTGTCGCCCAGGCGAACGAATCATCATGGTAACCGAAGGGACGATCTGCGTTGGCCGCCTGATCCCAGTGATCCGGTCCGGCCGGGTAACGAAGCAGAACGGGCGTCTTCTGAAAGGCACTGGCATACGCATCAAGCACTTCGGCCTGAGTCTCCTTCGACGCCCACAAATCGTCTCGCGGATACGTGTGCCATTCGCCCCAGGTTCCAAGCAGGCCCGCGTGGATATAGCCAATGCGAGGATCGTTGTCGTAACGCCTGCCCAGAGCGGCAATGAACATTGTGAGCGACTCTCGTAGCAGCGGCGAGCTGTAGTCCGGCGTGCGAACCTTTGTCGGAGGAAACGGCGCGGTGTTCGTGTTCTGATATTCGTGAACCTTCAGGCCCTGCTCTTCAAGAAACTTCGGGATGCCATCCGTCTTTCCGGGATACTCAAGATAGATTCGGAAGACAGCGTGATTGCCACGGGAAGCGATATCATCCAGAAGCTTCTCCAGCGGTTCCCAGCGGAAGTCATTCTTCCCGACCATCAGATCACTGAGCGGCAGATAGCTGAACTCCATGCTGTGCGGAAATCGATCTGCCGGCGGATCGGCATAAGGCACAAGTCCCTTCAGAGGATTGTCGACCGGACTGGGAGCAGGTTCCAGATCCTCCGCAAAGATGCAGGCGCTGCTCGATCCGGCAAGGACCGCGAACAGCAGGAGCCACCAACGCGGCGAGCGTCTCTTTTCCGCGGTGCTTCGATCGTGTGTGAAATTCAGAAGCGAGGACATTTTGCTTTTCATGAAACGGGTGTTCCAGATTCGTCTTTCCATGCGGACACGGATTGTCCGGTCATCATAGACCGAGCCTCCGGGAAATCGACGCCGATCAGAAGTTTGAGCGTCGTGCGGCTGAAGCGGTTTGGTTGTGCCGTTGTGATACCTGCCAGGAATCAGAAACCACTTCTTGCATGCAGTCGATGATCTCCTACGATGCTTCTCGTTGCCAATTCTCCCCCACTTAGATCAAAGACCACCAAACCAGGAACAGGCGCTCCGCGATGGCAAAAAAGACGACTCGAAAATCCTCCGACGAACTGGCTGAAACTTCTGCACCAGCGACGACATCTGAAGTTATTGAAGAAACCGTCACGATGACGGAAGAGCCAGCACCGGCGAAGGCGAAGGCTCGCGTTGCAGAAGACACCAGCGCGGGAAGCACCGTTGGAATTGGCGACATTCGCAAGGCCGTCGCGTTCGTGAATTCCGTCGGAGGGCTCGACAAGGCATTGAACCTTCTGCAGATCCTGAAGGTTGCTCGCGAAGTGCAGTAGGAAGTGCAGTAGTCGGTGAAAATGGGAGGCGGCGAAAACGGAGGGCGAGGCTCCTGCCGAGCCACCTGACCGCAAGAGCGAGGCTCGTTCGGGATGGACTTCGTCTTGACCGCAGTCGGGGTGCTTCATACAGTCCCCAGCCAAGCTGACCGAATTTCGGAGGCCGGAATGTTCCCGTGGGAATCTTCCGGCCTTTTTTCGTTTGGGGACTCCCACAATGCCTCGCTGGTTTACTGACAATTCTCTGTCGATCGGCCGAACGCCGCTCGTTCGACTGAATCACGTGACTGATGGTGCGGAAGCGACCGTCCTGGCCAAAATCGAAGGCCGCAATCCGGCGTACTCGGTCAAATGTCGACTCGGCGCGGCCATGATCTGGGACGCGGAAAAGAAGGGACTTCTGGGGCCGGGCAAAGAACTTGTTGAACCCACCAGCGGCAACACGGGCATTGCTCTCGCGTTTGTCGCAGCGGCCAGAAAGCTGAAGCTGACACTGACGATGCCGGAAACCATGAGCATCGAGCGGCGAAAGCTTTTGCTGGCGTTTGGCTGCAATCTGGTGCTGACCGAAGGTCCGAAAGGCATGAGCGGCGCTGTGGCCAAAGCAGAAGAGATCGCAGCGTCCGATCCAGGGAAGTATGTGCTGCTGCAGCAGTTTCGTAACCCGGCCAATGCCGCAATTCACGAACAGACCACTGGGCCGGAGATCTGGGACGACACCGATGGAGCCATTGATATCTTCGTCGGAGGTGTCGGCACGGGCGGAACAATCACCGGTGTCACTCGGTATCTCAAGAAGACTCGCAACAAGGCCATCAAATCCATCGCAGTGGAACCCGCCGCCAGCCCCGTGATCACTCAGAAGCGCGCCGGTGAACCTCTGAAGCCCGGGCCACATAAGATTCAGGGAATTGGAGCCGGCTTCATTCCGGAAGTGCTCGACCTGTCCCTGATTGATGATGTCGAACAGGTGACGAATGAAGAAGCCGTTGAGTACGCGCGACGGCTCACTCGCGAAGAAGGCATCCTGGCCGGTATCTCGTGTGGAGCTGCAACTGCGGCGGCTGTGCGAGTTGCCAAACGACCGGAGAACAAGGGAAAGACGATCGTCGTCGTGCTGCCGGATTCAGGCGAACGTTACCTGAGTTCGATTCTGTTTGAAGGAGTATTCACCGCGGAAGGACTGCCACGATGAATGCTCGCCTGCTGAGATTGCCATCCGAACAGACGATTCATGACCTGAAGCTGGAAGGCATAGTGTCAGAGCTGGAGCAGCTGCGCAATGAATCGCTTCAGGTGCGACGACAAAAGGGCATTCACGTTCGTCTGCCGTCGCGAAAGATCCTGACGACCGTCATCGAAGGGCTGAGCGCGGCACTGTATCCGAATCGACTTTCCGGCCGCGAATTTGCGTCCGACAGTATTAACTACTTTGTCGGGCACACGCTGGAGACTTCGCTGCGTCAGCTTGCCGAGCAGATTGTTCATGAGCTGAACTTCGAAACAGAAACAAGCCTCGCCGAAGAAGATGCCTATCGCCGTGCGATGCAGATTGTGGGCGAGTTTGCTCGCACGTTGCCAATGATCCGAAGCCTGCTGGACAGTGACATGGAAGCCGCGTTTCGGGGAGATCCCGCAGCGCGAAGTGTGGATGAGATTCTGGCGTGTTACCCAGGGATCTTCGCGATGATTCATCACAGGATTGCCCATGAGCTGTATCGCCTTGGGCTGCCCATGATCTCACGAATGATCGCGGAGATTGCTCATTCGCTGACCGGCATTGATATCCACCCAGGAGCGAAAATTGGACGCAGCTTCTTCATTGATCATGGAACCGGCGTTGTGATTGGCGAAACGGCCGTGATTGGTGATCGAGTGAGGCTTTACCAGGCCGTTACGCTCGGGGCGAAGAACTTCCCAACGGATGAGCAGGGGAATCTGCTGAAGGGCCATCCTCGCCATCCGCTGGTGGAAGATGACGTCGTGATCTATGCGGGAGCAACAATTCTGGGGCGGATCACCATCGGCAAAGGATCGGTCATTGGTGGTAACGTCTGGCTGACTCGCAGCGTGCCGCCGAGCAGTCAAATCAGTCAGGCCAAGGTTCGGTCGGAAGACTACACGGAGGGATCAGGGATCTAGTAGCGGTGCCTCAGGGGCGTCCGTTGCCATCCATGAATACGGTCGTCGCGCATCGGCAGAATCTGCCGAATGGACTGGCCGAGCAGCCGAATTTGCGGACCCACGCCCAGTACCGCAAATAAGAACCACGACCATTTTGGTGATATTTATCCGAACGGTATTGCTCCGCAGTTGTCTGTGCTGATAATAAACACGCCTTTGTTGGTGATTCATTGCCGATGTTGTCTTCAGGAACTCTTAGAATGTCACAAATCCCAAAGAGAAAAGGCTTTACGCTCATCGAGCTGCTGGTCGTTATCGCGATCATTGCGATTCTGGTTGCCCTGCTCCTTCCAGCGGTTCAGCAGGCACGCGAGGCCGCACGTCGTACTCAGTGCAAAAATAATCTCAAGCAGATCGGGATTGCTTTGCACAATTACCACGATGTGAACAATACCTTTCCGATTGGTTTTCTGGACGCGGTGGCTGGCACCGGGGAGCGAACATCTGGCGGCTGGGCGTGGTCGTTCTACCTTCTGCCTTATGTCGAACAGTCTGCTCTTTTCAATCAGTTCAACACCGCGACTACGCCCTACGCACTGGTGACGCCAGGCGGACAGGCTGTATCGAATCAGGCACTGAGCGCGACTCCGCTGGCGACCTATAGCTGTCCCAGCGACACGAAACCGAATGCAATTGCGAACAATGCGGGCAGTGCCGCCAATGGTGCTGGAGCCGCTCTGGTCGCAACAGCCAGCTATCAGGGAGTGCTGGGGGCGTTCGATGGTGCACCGTGTGCACTGAGCGGCACTTCCGTCGTTGTGGATCCTCGCAACAACGGTCTCCTGATCGTCAACGGCTCACGACGTTTTCGTGACGTGACGGACGGAACATCCAACGTGATCGTCGTCGGTGAAGTGCGCTTCATTCCGAACACCACAGACATTGCGGGTAATGCAATTGGCTCAGAGCGTCAGTTCATCTACGGCCATGTCACCACAGGCGGCGGGCCGCAGTGTTCCAACAACGCCTACAACAACAACGGTGCTCATAATCACCTGCGTGCGACTCGTCACAAGCTGAACGGGCCGATGCTGAGCGGTTCAACACTGCATCGGGCATTTCATAGTCGTCACACGGGCGGAGCACAGTTCCTGCTGGGTGATGGTTCCGTTCGGTTCATCAGCGAGAATATCGATCACACGAATACCAACTATGTGGCTTCACCTTCGAACCTGAGTGGACCGTACGGAACCTATCAGCGACTGGCCGGCATTGACGACGGCCAGGTCATCGGGGAGTTTTAGTCATGCGTCGTATTCTGCTGATGCTGCTGTGCAGCTTTGTGGTCGGGTGCGGCGGAAGTGATGGTCCAGAACTGGCGGATGTCACAGGCACCGTCACTCTGGATGGAAAGCCACTGTCGCGGGCAAGCATCCGATTTGTTCCGGAAGCTTCTGGCGGTTCTCCGTCCTACGGTGCAACGAACAAAGATGGTGAATACCAGTTGTTGTTTTCGGCCGACAAATCCGGCGCGATGATCGGCCGGCATCGCGTTGAAATCGAAATGCTTGAACCGGAATACGATCAGGAAGGCAAACTAGTCGGCGAGAAGCCGGCGGTCCTGCCAGCGAAGTATCGGAATGGAAGCGAATTGAGTGCTGATGTGAAGTCCGGTTCCAACGCGATTCCTTTCCAGCTGAGTTCGAAATAGCTCACATTTTTTTGGAACAAACTATCACCCATCTGGTTGGGGTTTTGAATTTGCGGGCTGAGCCCAGGGCAGAAGAAAGGTAGAAGAAATGAAAATGCGAGGGCAAATACTGCTGTTGGTCTGTGGTCTCTGTCTTTCGGTGACGGGCTGTGGAAAGACACAGCCATGGGAACAGGTTGTGCCTGCCAAAGGAACAGTGACCTACAAAGGCAAACCGATTGCCGGGGCTCAGCTGACACTGTTTCCGGTGAACCCCGAATTTCCCGCAAGCGTGCGTCCAACGGCCACGACATCGCAGAACGGTGAGTTTCAGATTGGTACTCACAGCGCGACCGATGGTGCTCCTGCTGGTGAATATAAGGTTGCCGTTGTCTGGCATCCGCTCGTGAACAACGGTGGCGGGCCGGTTCGAGGCGACAACGCTCTGCCGCAGAAGCTGGCAAACCCCGAGACATCGGATCTCAAGATCGTCATCGCGGAATCGGAAACCACGATTCCCAACATCAGCCTGTAACGCCCTTCCGAAGTGCGGTTGAGGCTTCTCCTGAAAATCCATTTTCTGTTCTTTGCCGGCTGACGGATTTGCAGCCGTCACTCTTATGAAAGGTGTCCCATGAAACGTTTGTCTGTATCCTTGTCTTCGCGTCTTACTTCGAGAGCCGCTCGTCGATCCGGCTTTACTCTGATTGAGCTGCTTGTTGTGATCGCGATCATCGCGATTCTGGTGGCACTGCTGCTGCCAGCTGTGCAGCAGGCTCGAGAAGCCGCTCGCCGAACTCAGTGCAAGAACAACCTGAAGCAGATTGGTCTGGCGATTCACAACTTCGAAGACACCTACAAGCACCTGCCTACCAGCAATCGTCCTCCAGGCACTGGAACGAAGCGTATTGCGGGCATCACACGAATTCTGCCACAGATCGAACTGGCGAACGTCTACAGTCTCTATGACCAGACACTGCAGTGGAGCGATCCGAATGCCAATCAGCGACTGGCCGTCAGTACTCAGGTGCCAGCTTTCAACTGTCCTTCGTCTTCAGCAACTCCAAAGCTGGATGGCGACCCGGACGCCACAACAACGCCAAGTGGATACGCTGCCAACATGGTTGCGATTTCCGACTATGCACTTTCAAAGGGTGTGGACCGAGGCGTAGCAGCGCTGGTCAATACTTCGACCCTGACGATCCTGCCGGCAACACCGGACTTCACC
>JAXMBV010000065.1:0-11766 GCA_046349695.1 Planctomycetaceae bacterium
CCGCGCCCTCCATCGGCGAGCGGGATGCGTAGCTTTCCGTTACGCGATTTGTGGACTGGTGGTTTGGTGTTCGCCGAAAGAAACGAAAGAGGACGAAAGAAGGGACGTGTTCTTGTCACCGGACGATGTTCGTGTCAAAGTGATGTTCAAAAAACGACTGTCGCATCGTCGAGTTTCTCCGTGGATTCCTCCAGGCAACGCTTTTTCGCAACTACTCAATGGAGCCTCGTTCTTGAGGCCGGTGATCGCTCTGCGCCGGAAGCGGATCAGGCGCTGTCCGAGTTATGCAGCGCGTATTGGTTGCCTTTGTATGCGTTCGCGAGGCGGAAAGGGTATTCTCGGAACGATGCCGCCGATCAGACTCAGGAGTTCTTTTCGCGAGTCATTGAACGCTCGCTCCTGGAATCGGCCGACCCGCATCGTGGACGCTTTCGAACATTCCTGCTGACGTTGTTCCAGCGATTTCTCGCGAAGGAGTTTGAAAAAGGCGAAGCCATTAAGCGGGGTGGTCGTGTGACTCTGTTTTCGATTGATCCCAGCGAAGGCGAAGAACGGTACTCGGCGGAACTGGCCGATGAGAGAACTCCGGACCGGGTCTTTGAGCAGCAATGGGCGCTGACGGTGTTACATCGATCTGTCGATCGGCTTCGTGAAGAATTCGCTGAGAAAGGGAAGCAGTCGTTCTTCGATGAGTGCCGATCATTTTTGACCGGTGGCTCCGGTGAAGCCGTTTACGCAGACGTCGCGCGTCGGCTGCAGATGTCCGAAGGTGCGCTGCGAGTTGCCGTCCATCGGCTTCGTGAACGATTCCGTGACCTGCTTCGTCAGGAAGTCGCCGGGACCGTTGCAAGCGAGCAGGATGTGGATGACGAACTAATCGCCCTGCGAAAAGCGATTGCCGGTCAGGGGTGAAGCGACCTGAGTTTTCAGATTTCAGATTTGAGATTTGAAATGAAGGCATAAGGCTTTGCCCAGAAACCTCGATCTGCCCAAAAACTCCAGCACTTGCCCAACAACCTACTTCTTAACCATTCATTCTTCGAGACAGTTGGTCACGGGCGACGACAAGGAACTGAGTGCTTCCCCCGGCGGGCTGACCAGCCTCTTCCCACAGGGCAGTTGCAAGTTGCTCCACCTTCTGTTGGAACAGGCGTGTTCGCCGGTCTTCTTCCTTCTCAGCGGCACCCAGCCCTGCGTGATGGTCACGCAGCGAGTTCAGGACATCGGGCGAGATGTTGTGGTAATCGCAGTAGTGCTTGAACCACCACGAGATGACTTTCCCAACATTCCCGATCTCCAGACTGAGCTTCCACATTTCGGTGAAGAACATCCACGTAAGGACTGCAAGTTTGCCGTGGAGTTGGGCAAGGCACTCCCCGAACTGCCGCTGCCGGGCAGCGTTCGGCTGGTGAGCGTACTGAGTGTAGAGGAACACGTCGATCAGCCGCTTCGTGGTGAACGTGCAGGTGCCCGAAGGCAAGAACGGTAGTGTGTCGGGAGCCGAGTCCAGATGCCGCTGGTACTCTTTGGCCGTCCCCTCGACCCACTTGCTGTAGGGATGGTCCCCGAGGGCCTTTACAAAAATTGGAACGATCTTTACGAGGCTAGCCGGGTCGTGCGCTCCGGTCATATAGAGTCGGCGAAAGATCGTGACGAATGAGCGGATTTCCTCGTCGGAGACGGCCGTTTCGAGGGTGTGATTACCAGCCGTGGACAGCATGGGACTGCCGGACGACTTCAGTGAACCGGGGCCGTCCTTCATGAAAGCGGAGTTCTGCATCTCCCGCAGGTCTCGCACGAAGTAGCCCAACAGCCGAACCTCTTCTGGTGTCAGCGAGATCTCGGCCAGCGGAATCGGCTTCGGCTCAGCGAGCATGAAGTCGATGTCGTGCTGCTTTGCGCCCCTCGGGATGACTCGGGCCGTAGGGCTGCCGGTCAAGATCTGGGCCATCTCGTTGTCGCTGATCTCCTTGCCTGTATCGTCCTCGAAATACTCTGACGGCCCGACGCTGCTGAACCCGTCCCAGTTGTCGAGGTCGCCGGGGCCTTCGAGTGTGCCCTCGGTAAAGAGGTTCTTGTACTTCAAGATCTCCCGTTCCTTCTTGGACGACTTGTTCTCGGCGACAAGCTCGACAGCGGCCCGAGTGGTCGGGTCGAGGGACTTCGTGTTGAGGTACAGGTAGCGGTCCTTGAACTGCTTGTCGGATCGGTCCAAGTATCGAATCTTCCAAAATAGCATCATGGGTGTCTCCTTTCAGCGAGTGTTCTAAAGCAGTATGATACCCACGATTTTGGACGGTTCGCTCGCACTTCCCGATCTCGGTGTTTTTGGGCAGAAGTGCCACTTGCCCAGAAAGTTGCCCAAGAAGCCAAGGCATAAGAGCAGCGGGAGTACCGCCGGCCGGTCGCTCCCTCGACCGGAATGAGAGATGGTGGTGACCGGAAAAGAAAATTTCCAAAAACCTTGTAACACCCGTTTGTGAAACCGGAATCTTCTGGTAGTCGTGCTGAAAATCGCTTCAAACTACCGGAAATTGCCCAATGTCTGCTGCCGTTTGCCCCGAATGCCGTAAGCCGATTCCAGCCTCTGCGCCAGCTGGCCAATGTCCGGACTGTCTGCTGAAGCGAGGGCTTGAACGGGCTGGTTTTGCCAGTGCGGCGTTTGCGGCGACGACGCCTCAGGGAGGCCGCGCGGTTCCTCTGAGCACCGACTTTGTGGCTCAGTATTTTCCGCAAATGGAGATTGTCGAAGTGCTGGGGCAGGGCGGAATGGGCACGGTCTTCAAGGCGAAACAGACAAAGCTGGATCGTCTGGTTGCGGTGAAGATCATTCGCCCTGAAACGGCCAACGACCCTGCGTTTGCCGAGCGCTTTATGCGAGAAGCGAAGACTCTGGCCAGATTGAATCATCCGAGCATCGTCGGGGTTCATGACTTTGGGGAAATTGATCTTACAGCGGCATCGGCGAATTCCGGCAATCCTGTTCGAGGCACGTTGTTCTATTTCATTATGGAATACGTCGACGGCGCCAATCTGCGGCAGCTCATGCAGTCCGGACAGATTTCTCCCGACATGGCGCTGGGTGTGGTTCAGCAGGTCTGCGACGCGCTGCAGTATGCTCATGGTGAAGGCGTCGTGCATCGTGACATCAAGCCGGAAAACATCATGCTCGACACCAAAGGCCGAGTAAAGATTGCCGACTTTGGACTGGCCAAGCTGGCGGAAGGATCCGGCAATGACTGGACGCTGACGGGGACTCATCAGGTGATGGGGACTCCTCGATACATGGCTCCTGAGCAGATGGCCGGGTCGCGCGACGTCGATCATCGTGCCGACATCTATTCGCTGGCTGTTGTGTTCTACGAGATGCTGACCGGCACGATTCCGATGGGTCACTTTGCACCGCCGTCGAAGAAAGCCGCTGTCGATGTTCGCTTCGATGAAGTGATCCTGAAAGCGATGGCCACGGAACCGGATCTGCGCTTTCAGTCGGTTCGAGATCTGCGTGCGGGGCTTGATCACATCGCGTCAGGCGTTGCTGGTGAACCACATCCGTCCATGGCCGCCATGCCTGGGTTCTCGACGATCATTGATCGAGGTGTTGCGGGCGCCTGGCGAATGATGAACGGCCGAGAGCCAGCGGTCGCTGCGCGGAAACCGTTCGCTCCTGTGCTGATTGTTACGATTCTTGCCGTGATCGGTGCCGGCAGTCTGTTCCCGATGTTTGGTCTGATCTCGAGATTCTCCGATCCTGCTGCCATTTCACGACATTCGCCACTGCTGATTCTGAGCATCGTGCTATTCAGTTTCTGCGGAGCGATTCTGCATATTGTTCCCTCGTCAAGTCGGTCTACAGGCTGGACATTTGGGGGCTTGCTGCTGCTTTCCGGATTGGTTGTTGTTTCGTTGATGCTGGTCACCGGCGTCATTCCTTCGATGCTGCTTCCTGTTTACGCCATTTCGATTGTCTGTGCAGTGGTGATTGTGGTCGTGAGTCTGGTGGGATTGCAAAGATCGATGTTTCCCGGAGATGCACAGTCACGTCCTGTTGCCAGAACAGACTCCGTCGTGATGACTCGCGAGCAACTGGATCAGGGGATTCTTCCGGATATCTGCGCGATCTGTGGTGAGCCGACCACAAACCGTCAGACGCACAGCATCCAGTACCAGCCGAAGTGGGCAGAAGCTGCAAGTCTCGGAGGTTATACGCTGGGCGGTATTCCCGGTGTGATTATTCACATGATGACATCTCACAAAGTGCATGTTCCGTGTCCGATCTGTGAGAAGCACACCGGTGACCGGCATAGTCGAAATGTCTATGCAAGTATCGGATGGGTGCTGATTCCTGTTCTTGGCGGACTTGGTGCCTTCATGGGGCATCTTCGCTGGGACACGTCTGAAGATCACATTATCGCGACGGCGGTGCCGATGGGTATTGTCGGCCTGGTTGCATATATCACACCGGTCATCTACATGTCATGGAATGTCGTACATTGTGAGCAGAACTCGGATGGCAAGTCCAAAGAAGGACAGATCTGCATTCGCCGAGTCTGTTCCGCGTTTGCATCGGAAGTACGACGACGACAGAGCAATTGGACCAACACAGCTCCGAAGGCGTGAAGCGATTCTTTCCACCTCACGCGCACTCCATCGGCGAGCGGGATGCGTCTGCTTCCCGGTATGCGATTCGGTTTCTGTCCGACATTTGGGTAAGGGCAGGGGAGGATTTCATCCGCTTTGCATAGAATGGTGGGAAAGCTCATTCGAATCTGGCTATGGGGTATGTTATTGAAGGTACCGGCAGTGCAAAGACCTCAACGAGCGGCATGCTCCGGAGGTCCGGCTTGTTGCGAAAGGGTCTCCTCATGCTCTCAATATGGCTATTGCGTTCCGGATTATGTGTGATCGCTGCCTGCTCCAGTCTGATCTTCCAGGAAGAGCCCGCGTCCGATCAGCCAGAAACATGGCGACAGCATGCAAAGCTGATGGGTCTGAATGACGCCGACATTGAAGCCCTGCACAAAGACGATCTGCTGGTGACTCAGGAGTCGTTTCACCAGTACAGCGATGCCTATCAGTTTCAAGGCATTCCGATGTTCATTACGTCCGACTCGATGCTGGCCGCGTATCACTCGCTGTTGCAGGAAACGCTGATTCAAGTTGAAGCCCGTCAGGCAGGTCACCTTTCAGAGATACTCGCAACCATCCGTGAGCGACTCGAAAAACACCAGGTGATCGTGAAAGACGAAGAGTTTCTGACCAATGCCGCAAATACTCGTGCTCGGCTTGTCATCGGAATTGCCGAGCGGCTACTGCGGCCAGAGATTCGGACTGATGATCCGAAACTCGATTTACTAATCGGGGAGGAATGCACTCGAATCGAATCCGCGGAAGGAAGCTACCTGCCCGATTGGCTTGGACCGCCGTCGGCGCATCTGTTGACCATTCACTACGACCGATTCAAGCCTCGAAGTTTTTATACCCGCAATCCTCTTCTGGAACGCTATTTCAGAGCCATCTCATGGCTTCAGGCTATTCCGTTTCGAATGGACAACAATGAAGAACTGTTGTCAGCGATTATGCTCGGGCATGCGATGAGTGTGGAAGCCGCGGGTGATCCGGACGGAATGGAATCGGAGTCTGAATTCCCGCACCTGAGCTGGGAAGAACGGCAGGAACAGGACCGACGAGAATCGATTTTTCGATACGCACATGAACTGGTTGGAAAACCAGACACTCTGGACATCGTTGATGCCGCAGAAGCCTGGGAGTTCATCGTGGATGGTGACCGAAGGCTGCGCGACCTGGCCAGACCAACAGCGCCGTCGGAAACCTCGCGGACTTACTCGATCACTTCGACACAGTTGAGCGAGCAACGGCAATCTTTGATTTCGAGGGCTTCCTTTGTCATCAACGATCACGACCGTTTGATGGCCGACTCTCAGGCTGAATTACGAATTGTCGCCGCAAGTCAAACGCCAACTGCTATCCTCTTTCAGAAGACGATGGATGCCACTGCAGAAAAGCGTGATTTACCCCACGGACTTGAAGTCGTCATAGCACTCGAATCTCACAGGAACTGGCTTCGTGCGATGGAGGACAGGGAGAAGGAATTGGAGAAACTGGGTGACGCAGCCGCTGACGCGGACATGCCACCAGTCAGGATGACCCCGACAGATGTGTCCGGAGCCCGACAGTTTCTCAGCACACCGGAAAAGGACCGGGTGCTTGGGGTCGTCGACGCGGCCTCAGAGAACTTTGTCTCGTACAATCTAGTTGGACATTGGCTGCACGCACTCGATTCGCTGATCGATGAACCAGATTCTGACGCCCCGGCCTTCATGAAGAAAGTGTCGTGGAAACGTAAGAGCTGCAACACGGTCCTGACAAGCTGGACTCAGCTGAACCACGCGGTAACTCTGCACGCAAAAGTCGCGGGAGGTTTTGGCGGCGGGCCAGAACCACCACCTGCATTTGTGGAGCCAGACCCTGAATTCTTCTCAAGGCTTGCCACTCTGGGCGACTCGACTCGAAGCGTGATTTATTCGTCCGGCAATCTGGACCCCGCCGCTCCGGACTATCGACCATTGATCCCCATCCTCCGATCACTCGAAGCGTTTGCTGCTGATACTGCGGATCGAAAATGGATGGCATACAAAATTCTGGAGCATGAGGACCTGGAGAATTATTGTCACAACCGCGCCTTGACGATTTTGGAACTTGTTTCCGCGGAAGAGCAACCTCGCGGCACGATGGAGGAACAATGGAAGCGAGCCGTGGAGAGAGAATTCTCCGAAGAATTCCTCGTGTCAATTCGGAGCTTTGCTGACGATGTGAAATCCTCAAAAGAATGCGATCGGAAGCTGGAGGAAGTCCGCGATGAAATGTCTTGGGAGATCCTGTTCAAATTGGCGGCGTTGACGGGCAAATATCCAGATGACTCGCTTTCATGGCGGGATCGCTGGGGCCAGGTGACCAATCGGGCCTTGCCAAAAGTTCAGAAACGCCTTCTGCAACTTTCTGAGGGAGCCCTGAATGCCGCGGACATTCAGAAGAACATTCAGAAAATTTATCCATATCACGACATCATTTCCGAGCGCGATGCAATTCGACTCATATTCGAGGTCAGCAAATCGACGCAAGGCAACGACGCGAACTTTGGCGAACAATGGCAACGTACAGTGCGAACACTGATCGAGCAGTGTGAGAAAGATCAGAGTGAAAAGCACCCGGCACTCGTCGCTTCCATGAATCCAGGTTTTGATGATCACAGGGAGCGGTGGAACTTGTTCGTCGAAACCAGTCGACGACTGGAAGCACTGGCTCACAAACAACTCCGCGGTGCACCGCTTACCAGGGACGAGAGATGGTACATGAGGTCGTTTGGAGATGTCCTTGCCGACCTGAATGTGAAAGGCAACTTTGGACATCCCGACGACATGCCATGCATTGCAACGGTCTACACCAACAATGTGAACGACCGACGGCTGCAGGCGGCAGTGTCACGTCCTCAGGCCATTTTTGTGCTCTATCCATGGCATGGCGACACCATACTGACAAAGGGAGCTGTGCAGACCTATCGAGAATTCAGCAGTGATACAAATCTTACCGACGAACAATGGCGCGAGCTGCTGGATTCACCCGAAGTCCCACCCCTGCCAGATTGGTTGGCTCCGATCGTTTCAGGCACAAAGCCCCCGATGGAATAGGGGTGGATTTTGAAGTTGCGCAAAGTACTTCTTCCGCCTGCGGTACCCAAGCCGTCCTGGCGAGCGGGATGCGTCAGCTTCCCGGTGTGCGATTTGTGAACGGTGATTTGGTGTTAGCCGAAAGAAGCGAAAGGGGACGAAAGAAGGGACGTGTACCGGTTTGCGTTCGTGTTTGTCCGACAAAAGATGTGAGACCGAAAATAATCGCAGCCAGTGGTGTCGAGGTTGTCGTGTTCTCTTTTCGATTCTTCCGTTTCTTTCGGCCCCGCGCACTCTATCGGCGAGCGGGATGCGTCAGCTTCCCGGTGTGCGATTTGTGATTTGGTGGTTTGGTGTTCGCCGAAGTCAGTTCCCGGCTTCTCGCTTGAAATCAAATCGTCCGGGAGTGCCGCCTTTGGTTTGGCCAATTGTCGCGCTGAGGCTTCCGTCGGCCGATAATTCGTAGACGATTCGTTTCGGGTAGTCGTGACGAGGATTCTCAAAGACTGCCCGGTTCGCGCTAACTTCCGTCAGCACGAACTCGGTCGGTGTTTTGCCGCCAGGCTGAGCCACATAGATCAGCCCACCATCACGTTCCACGATTCGAAGATATTCGAATGCAAACATCTTGCCACTGGTGTTTACGGAACGTGACACTGCCAGCATCGCCCCACCGCGCGGCGGACTCCATCGTTCCTCGTTCGTCGACCCCGTGCTTCTGGTTCCAATCCAGTCTCCGGACAGCCAGGCCATGTCGGCGATTGACGCCGAGGCTGCTGCGGGCATCGGAATGTCCTCGGCATGACGGTAGATGCCAACAGCGTCCTTGACGACGGGCGGATCAACGACAACCTTCACCACCATGCCGTCTGGTGACATGCGAAATGAGCGTGTGATCTGTCGAATGCTTTGCGGGGTACTGCTTCCGAGACGCTCAAAGGTGACATCATACGAGAATGTGCCGTCCTTCCATGTGCCCTGATAACGCGAGATGATCTTCGGCTCCTTGATTTCCGTGATTGCCCCGTCGAGTGCAATACGGACATTCTGATGTCCGGAGCCATGTCCGTTCAGGATCACCGCACCATCCTCAACCTTCATCGTAAACTTCGCCGACATTGGTGGCCCGAGTTGTTCGAGTGCCCGACCTTCAGTCCGGTCTTCGAAAAAGATCCACTCGCCATCCAGTGCCTTGAGGTCCTCTGCCCGGACTATTTGCCCGAATTGGTTCAATGTCATCGACAACGTGCACACGGTGGCAAAGACCATTCTCATCCAGTTGTTCATGTGCATCATCGACTCTCCACTTCTAACAAGGCCTGAGAGATTTCATCGGTGTTGTCAGAGTCTAGTTATTTCGAAGGTCGTTGCCATGATGTCACAGCCCGGTTGACGTCCATGTTTCCGATGAAAGCTCTTCTCCGAATTCGGTGAGGTAGCTCAGCTTCCAGCGGAGCACGCCGAAGGGGAGGTCGTCGCAGTACTGCACATCGCAGCGCTGGATGCATTTACCGTAGAACGGGTCGCTGAAGTAAACACGATCCAGTCCCTTGTCGATCTTCCAGGCACTCGACGGATTCGACCTTGATGGGATCCAGCCGGTTCCTGTCGCAATGAACGGCCGCCCAAAGGGGACTCGGCCGAACATCCGAGTGATCTGTCTGACCGTGTCGCCGTGTTCTTCCGTCGTTGCACCTTCCGACAGTGCGCGACCGGGGCTGGGGAGTCGCATCCTGGGAAGTTCGGAGCTGGGGAGTACCGGACGAGAATTGATGACGGCTTCCGTGACCCACACTTCAATCGTCCCATCTGCCGCCGCCTGAGTTTCCAGCGTGACTCGGCTGCCGCTGGAACTGACGAATTGATCGCGAAGTCCAGCGGTCAGGGGGCGAGGAAACAGCGTGGTTCGTTCTGGCTGGAAAGCAGGTGTTGGCGTGCGATATCTGATCCAGCCCGCGTCTTCCATCTGTTCGTAGATCCACGATGGTTTCCACGGACGCGAGAGCGACCAGAACGTTGTCCCCGCCGAAAGAGCCAGCAGCAACAGCGAGATCATGGTGCCCTTGAATCGGGCTCGCTGCAGAGGTTCCACCATGGCGAGCCACCAGAACGGAAACAGCCACAGCATCCATCGCAGGCCAACCGAGTTTCCTCCGTAGTTGTAGTTCTCCGTGCGAGTCAAGTAGAAGCCGAGCGTCACCAGAGTCATCACGGCACCCGATGCAATGATGATTCGCAGGGCCACGACGTGACGAGGTGTTCCATTCGTCAGACGCGGTTTCAGAAACCATCCCAGCAGCGTCAGGCACAGAGCCGGCGTCAGAGACAGCAGGCCGTGATGTCCAAGGATGCAGTGAAAGAGATACCGCAGAGGATGTTCCTGGTTCGCGTCGAGATCTCTTGGATTCATCCAGTAGCTGGGGATTCCGTTATGAACATAGCGATAGGTTTCAGAGCCATACGTGGCGTAGAACGGCTTGACTCCGCCAGTTGCCAGCCAGTTTGTCAGGAAGAAAAACGCCAGGGGAAGAACGGCGGCCGGCACAAAGGCTGCGACCGTTCGCTTTCGATCGATGAACACAGCAAGAACAAACGCCGCGACTCCCAGTTGAGCGGCTGGCAATTCAAAGCAGCTGGTCATCGCCGCGAAGAAGCCGAGCAGCGCGAAGTCGCGCCGAGTGGGATTCAGCAGCATTCGAACGGCGGCGGAAATTGTGAACATCGCACAGGCCACGCCAGGCGTGTGATTATTCAGCGTGGTCAGATACGGATTCAGGATCGATGCAAACCCGGCGACTGCCAGAATGAAGCATCGTGCGGGAAGTGACACGGACAACAGCAGCAGAGTCTTTCCCAGTGATCGAAGCGCCAGAAGAAACGGAATGACGTTAACGATCAGCAGCAAAATGCGGCTGACGATCGTCGTGTCATTGAAGAGTCCGTAGCCCAGAGTATTCCGTTCCACGGCATACAGTGCGGCCACGATGGTCGAAAGAAAAGGAGGCTTGGAAGAATAGAAGTGCCATGGCTCCTGGTCGCTCTTTCGGAAGCGAACCTTGTCGATCGTCGACCACTTTGCATACTGATCAATCTCATCGATCTGATAGGTTCGTCGTTCCACCAGCGACCAGACCGTCGACCATCGCGAGCGATCATTCGCACTCTGTAGTGGTTCCGAATGCAGCACCGCGGCCGTAATGATGGCCGTAGCGACAGCGATCAAAACCCATTCGACGCAGGAAAGCCGTTCCGCGGCAGCGGGAGAACTGGAAGGATCGGTTGAATCGGAAGACGGCATGGCGAGTAACGATGCATGGAAAGTGCAGGGCAGGGGACAGATCACGGAGTCTGTCGGTTTCTCGACGAATGCTCAAGTTAGTGGCATGGGGCGAAGCGTCTGGCGTAGCTTCTTAAACATAGCGGCACGGCGCGAGCCGTCCGGTGTTGCCGTCCAGTATTGATGAAACCGGAGGGCTCGCGCCCTTCCGCTATTTTGGTCAGGGAATTGACTGAGTCTCCAGCATTTGCACGGTGTGCTGGTGAACGACACAATCTGGTCCTCCTCGGTCCACGATCGTTCACCGAGCTATCCTGTCTTCGGGAGTTGTCTGATGATCCGTTTCCTGACGCTGCTTGCCTGCGGTCTGACCATGTTCAACGCCGGTCTTCTGGCGAATGATCAGCGTCCCAATGTTCTGTTTATTGCCGTCGATGACCTGCGGCCGGAGATGGGTTGTTACGGTAACACGATCGTCAAAACTCCCAACATCGATCGACTGGCCGCGAGAGGCATTGTTTTCCAGCGAGCCTACTGTCAGCAGGCCGTCTGCAGTCCATCACGCACGGCAATCATGACGGGGCTTCGACCGGATACGACAAAGGTCTGGGACCTGGAAACTCATTTTCGAGCCGCTCAGCCGGACTGCATTACTCTGCCACAGCACTTCAGAGCGAACGGATATCGATGCGAAGCGCTGAGCAAGATCTATCATGGCGGCTACGAAGATGGCCGATCGTGGAGCGCGCCTCACTGGTATCCTCGCGGTCGAGCCGTTGACACAGATCCCGTCGACTGGAC
>JAXMBV010000066.1:0-11127 GCA_046349695.1 Planctomycetaceae bacterium
TCTCGAAGTTCGGCGAAGGCGTCGTCCTGATCGAAACACCAGGAGGACTCGGATCCGGCTTCATCATCAACGACCGCGGCTACTGCGTGACGAACTATCATGTCGTCGAAGGGCAGACACGAGTCGCTGTGACGATCTTCCACAAAGGTGAGAATGGCGACTTCGAACGTCGCGCCATCCGTGACGTGAAGATTCTGGCACTCAACCCCTACTTCGACCTCGCACTGCTGGAGATTCCAGCCCAGAAGGATCTTCCTTTCCAGCCTGTTTACATCGCGGATGATGATACTCATCGTGAAGGCGACAGCGTGTTCGCCATCGGTAGCCCGCTGGGACTGGAGCGATCGGTCTCCGAGGGAATCGTCAGTACTCGCAATCGCAACATGGATGGCATCGTCTACATTCAGACGACGGCTCAGATCAATCCCGGTAACAGCGGCGGACCGCTCTTCAACAATCGAGGACAGGTTGTTGGCGTGATTAATATGAAGCTGACGTTTGGCGAAGGCCTTGGATTCGCCATTCCGATTGCGTACCTGAAACACTTCCTTCGCAACCGAGATGCGTTCGCGTTCGACAAGACGAATCCGAACACGGGCTATCATTATCTGGACCCGCCGCGTCGCACCAATCCCCGGGCTCCTTACGAAGTGCTGACGGAAAAGAAGACGCCGGACAACAAGCCCGCTGACAGTTCGAAGTAACTCCACGGAACATCATCGTGCTGCCTGCGTCCATCATTGCCGCCAAGCGAGATCACCGCGAACTCGCGCCTGAAGAAATTGCGTTCTTCATTCAGCGATACGCGTCCGGCGACATCCCTGATTATCAGATGTCGGCTCTGGCGATGGCCATCTATCTGAATGGCATGTCGACTCAGGAGATCGCGTGTCTGACGTCGGAGATGCTGGCTTCAGGAACGGTGCTCAAGTGGCCGAATGATGGTATTCCCCGAGTCGACAAACATTCCACGGGCGGGCTCGGAGACAAAACATCCCTGATTCTCGCACCGATCCTTGCGGAGTGTGGACTTCAGAACCCGATGCTCTCCGGGCGAGGCCTGGGTGCAACGGGCGGTACGCTGGATAAGCTGGAAGCCATTCCGGGATTCCGCACGAATCTCTCGCTCGACGAGATGACTCGGCTGACTCAGTCCGTTGGCTGCGTCATCACCGGCGCCTCGGTTGAACTCGCGCCGGCGGACCGCAAGCTGTATGCTCTGCGAGACGTCACAGCCACGGTTCCATCGATCCCGCTGATCACCGGCAGCATCATGAGCAAGAAGCTGGCCGAATCGCTGAACGCCCTGGTGCTGGACGTGAAATTCGGCTCCGGTGCGTTCATGAAGACGTTCGAAAAGGCGACCGCGCTTGCGGAATCCCTCGTTCGAACAGGCGAACGAATGGGCGTTCGCACGGTGGCCCTGCTGACCGACATGAATCAGCCTCTAGGTCGCATGTGCGGCAACGCGGTCGAGGTCATTGAATCGATGGATGTGCTCAAAGGGGACGGGCCAGCGGACGTTCGAGACCTGACGATTGAACTTTGTTCCGAGCTGCTCGTGATGACGCATCGAGCCTCCACAATCGAACAGGCACGTTCCGTCTGTGCTGAGATGATCGACAGTGGCAAAGCGTGGGATCGATTCTGTCACATGGTCAGAGCACAAGGCGGCGATCCCCATGCACAGTTGTTGGTCGCACCAGCCAGTGAGATCACGGCTCCTGAGAGCGGCTGGGTTCGTGAGATGGATACGGAAGCCCTTGGACTGGCCATCATCAGTCTTGGCGGCGGTCGGAAGAAGATGGGAGACCCGATCGATCACAGCGTCGGCCTGGAGATGCTCGTTCGAATCGGCGACCGAGTGGAAAAAGGTCAGCCGCTGGTGCGAGTCTTCTCGAAGGATGCTGCCAGTGTGAAGTCGATGATTCTCTCATCGATCATCATTGGCAGTCAGGCATCACCGCTGCCTCTGATTGTTCGACGTATTGACGGCATGTCCGTTCACGCAGCACCGTAGCTGCTCAGCGTCTGATCCGGCGGAGAACCTGCGTGTCACTTCAGATGACACTATCGAAAGCCGTCCCGGGTCGGTTACGATGCCTCTTCCCGCCCGAAGGAGGAATCTGCATGGTGCCGCGTCACATGAATTCTGTTCGTCGACGACAGTTTCTGGTTGCAGGATGTTCTGCCAGTCTGCTTGCTGCAGCAGGAAGACTTCACGCACAGCCGGCATCCGCTGCGGATGGGCTGGATCTTGTTGCATGGGTTCAAAAAACGGCTGGTCAGTGGGATCAGTCGCTTTATTGCAGAATGCTCGGAGCCGCGAACGAATTCAAAGAAGGTGACGCCATCGTTGGTGTCGCGGCTCAGGATGATGCTCAGCGACGTCTGGCCAGAGAGTTACTCTCACGCACGACACTCGCCGCCATTGATCAGCACCCGCCGTATCAGGATAAACTCTGGGAGTTTCTGAAGTCAGGCGTAGATTCCGAGATTCAAAAGTCGCTGGCTCACCTCACGCTGGCAGAACTTCGGACTCAGTTACTGACGAGGCCTGAAGACGAGCTGCACAGAATCCGACGAGGGCTCAGCAGTGATGTGATTGCCTGCGTTGTTCGCCTGATGACGAATGACGATTTGATTCTTCTTGGGTCCCGGCTTTTCAATGCGCTGCCTGACAGTCAGATCGGCGCGAAGGGATACCTGGGAGCACGCGTTCAGCCGAATTCCCCAACGGACAACGCCGACGATATTCGATGGCAGGTTTTCGATGCATTCTCCTATGCCGTTGGAGATGTTCTGCTGGGCACAAATCCGGTTTCAAGCGATCCCGAGTCGGTCGCTTCGGTTGAGAAGACCCTGCAGGATGTGCTTCAGACATTTGATCTGACCGACATCATGCCTCATTGCGTCCTGGCTCATGTCGATGTCCAGGCGGAAGTAGAGGAGCTTTATCCGGGATCAACGGCGTTCTGGTTTCAGAGTATCGCCGGGAACGACGGAGCCAATCGCACCTTTGATATCTCGATTCAGAAGATGAAGGATCACGCGGTCTCTCGTACAGGCAAGTATGGTTTGTACTTCGAAACCGGACAGGGAGCCGACTTCACCAACGGACATGGATATGGCACGGACATGGTGGTGTTTGAGTCCCGGAAGTACGGATTCGCCAGGGCACTGACGCGCGTCGTTGCGGAATCACTTCAAAAGGCGGGAAAGCCCTGGAACCCGTGGGTGCATCTGAATGATGTGGCGGGGTTTATTGGTCCGGAAGTGTTTCGAACAAAGGAGCAGCTCGTTCGATGTTGTCAGGAAGACATTGCGATGGGCAAGCTGCACGGCCTGACCCTGGGTCTGGATGTTTGTTCCACGCTGCACATGGATGTGTCGCTGGATGATCTCGGCTGGTGTATCGATCAGATCATGCCGGCAAATCCGGCTTACCTGATGGCCCTGCCGACTCGAATTGATCCCATGCTGGGTTACCTGACGACCGGCTATCAGGATCACGTGCATATTCGTGAGAAGTTTGGATATCGTGTCAGCGATCGGATGTGGCAGTTTTTTCAAACGCTGGGTGTGATTGACCCGAATGGAAAGCCGACATCTCGATTTGGCGATCCACTCTGGGTCTACCAGCAGTACTGTCGCCGCAAAGGCGATACGCGTACCGACGAGCAGATCCGCGAGTATGGACGACAACGACTGGAAGAGGTTCGCGGGCGGGGAGTTTTCATTGCCGAAAGTTATGGGCAGAAGCCATCGGACCTGAATCCGAAACTGTCTCAGGAGATTCATCGCATTTACGAAGATGCCCGGGAGTGTATCTGGAAGGAACTGACGCCCGAGTTTGCTGCCGCGATTCCGGATAGCCTGTTGTTGAAGTCACGCTCCGCAGATCGAGCGGATTACATCCTGCATCCGGTCAGTGGAGAACATCTTTCTGCTGATTCAGAACGCGACGTTCGAGCATTGCGGGCTCAGTTGCAGGATCAGTTCGATACTCAGATTGTGATTTCTGATGGGCTGAATGCAACAGCGGTCACCGAAGGGGATCAGCTTGGATCACTGTTGACGGCACTGCGTGCGAAGCTGGATGCTGCAGGATGTCGAGTCAACCCGAAGGTGCTGATGGTGCACGGCGGTCGCGTGCGAGCCGGGTATCGAATTGGTGAACAGCTCTTTGGAGGCCGCGAAAGTCAATGTTCTCTGCTGCACGTGATCGGTGAAAGGCCCGGGAGCGGACACCATACGCTGTCCATCTATATGACGGTGGCCCATGGAACTGTGTGGGGCAAAACGGATCAGGTCGACCACAACATCACGAAGGTGGTCTCCGGCATTGCTTCCACAGCACTCCTGCCGGAACTGGCGGCGAATGACGCGGTGCGGATTCTGAATGAGATGCGAGCCGGCGCTTGACCGGACAGCTTGCGCCGATCCGCTGCGAAATCCTTCACAGCGCTGTCCGGCCCGGTGGCCCGGTGGCCCGGTGGCCAGTGAGACCTACTCGACGAGTTCGAAGGCGCGCGAGACTTCCTCGGGAACGCGGCACGGCATGAGGTTGGAGAACGACACGAACGCCCATTGAGTTTCTGCTTTGCCGATCAGGATTCGCTCGGGTCCGCGGAGGATTTCGTAGCGTCGGGCGGAGGTGGCTCGCTTCATTTCTGAAACCCAGGTGCGGACGGTGATCAGGTCGTTTTCAAATGCCGGCCCAAGGTATTCAATGAAGTGAGAGCGAACGACCCAGCCTTTGCCGAGTTGATGATAGGCAGAACCGGGCCAGCCCTGAGCGGCCGAATGAGCAACAGCAGCGTCCTGGAGCCATCGCACGAAGACGAGATTGTTCACATGGCCGATTCCGTCGATATCCGAAGGAAGCACGGGCTGAGTGTGTTCAAAGATGGCTGGCATGTCCGTTCGCCGTGAAGGGTTGCTTGTTTCTGCGCGTAGCAGTCGAACAAATTCGATGAGCCAGAAATGACCAAGGCCTGGAGGGTCGACAACCTCAGCGAAGGGTCAACCATTCAGGCCTTGAAGGATCCTCTTCCTCAGCCGATGGTCGAGCCACCGGCGAGGTTGAGTGAGTCTTTAGTTGCGTCGACGAGGAGGACGGTTGTCGCGTGTTTTGTAACGGTTCTCCGTGCGTCGAGCATGGTCTTCCGTTGGAGTTCGCAGCGACAGACAGCCGATTGCCTCTTCCCAGGTTGGAATGTCCTGAAACTCCGGAGCAACGCGAGGTTCCACTGGTCGACGATCGCCACCTCCACATCACGCGCTTCCGCTCGCTCGCGGACAGGACGACGACCTTCGCGAGGTTCACGTCCTTCACGTGGTTCACGCGGCTCGCGTTCCGGACCAGCTTCGCGTCCTCGATGCCGTTCCGCACGTTCAGGTCGCTCGGATCGTTCTGGCCGTTCGCCTCGGTCGCCTCGGTCGCCCCGATCACTTCTCTCTGGTCGCTCGCCTCGAACAGGACGTTCTGGACGTTCTCCCCGTTCCGGGCGTTCGCCACGTTCTGGCCGTTCCGGTCGTTCTCCCCGTTCTGCACGTTCAGGTCGTTCTGGTCTCTCAGCCCGGTCGCGCTCACCGCGAGCAGGTCGCTCGAAACGATCGCCCCGCTCACCACGTTCGCCCCGATCAGGACCGCGTCCTCGTGAGCGGCGGGGACGTTCTGCTTCTTCGGGTTCGTGAGAGAAGTTCTCAAGGTCCGCATCGTCTTCCAGAAACTCATCGTCCTGTTCGTCGTCGAAATCTCGAGCTGGCCGACGTGAAGCAGGTTCCGGACGCTCGCTGCGTGGTTCACGCGGAGCTTCGCTGCGAGGTTCGCCACCACGGCCTCGACCACGGCCCCGTCCTCGACGTCCTCGACGTCGTCCGCCCCGATCTGAATCCTCATCGTCGTCATCGGCCGCTGCAGGTTCTTCGTCAACACGGCTGACTGGAGCCGGCGGTTCTTCGCGTACTCGTCGCTGAGCTTTCACACTCCCGGCGGAAACGCTGACGATGTCTTCCTGATCTTCTTCGAACAGAATCTCGCTCAGGTCTTCGTCGACATCGTTGCCAGCAGAGGCATCTGCGGAATCAGCATCGACGGCCTCTGTGGATTCTTCGAAGCGACGACGACCACGTCCGCGTCCTCCGCGACGACGGCCCCGCCGTCGTCCTTTGGACCGACCATCACTCTCTTCATCGTCATCACCGGCCGCTTCCGGTTCCACAGCGGCTGATTCCGGTTCAATTTCATCGAGCTCCGCAGCTTCGTCCGTCTTGCGACCGGACCGGGATCCGCCAGCTTCATCCCAAACCCAGCGATCCAGTTCGTCCCAGACTTCTTCGTCACCCTTCGGAGCCACTCGTTCCGACGAATCTCGTGCGGTGTCACGGCGAGCTTCCGGTGCATCGTCGCGTTCAGCACGCGTGTCGCTCGGCCGGCGATCCTGACGACCACGGCGTCCGCGAGGTTCTTCGGAGTCGCGATCGTCGCGTTCCGGTCGCCGACCACCCCGGCCTCCGCGGTCTTCCCTGGGAGCACGTTCTGCGCGAGGTTCGACAGCGGGAGCTCGGCGAGTTGGTGCGGGGTCGACATCGCCACCAAAATCCAGATCGTCGTCTGTGATTTCAGCCGCTGGCGCTTCGACGGCGTCTTCTTCGAACTCGTCGTCTTCGTCTTCCAGTTCGTCATCCTCTTCGTCGCCGAAGTCGAAGTTTTCGTCATCCTCTTCGTCATCGCTGGCTTCGACGTCGTCGATCTCATCCTCGTCGTCGTCATCTGAGAACACGATCAGGTCGTCGAGGTCATCTTCGTATTCGGCCCCGCCTCCAACTTGTGAACCTACTGCATTGGCATCAGCCGATGGGCTGGCTGGAGCTGGTTCCGCAGGAGCCTGGGCTGCACGAACGTCGTCATAATCGTCAAAAAGCACTTCACCACCCACGTCGGCAGGGGTGAGGTTCAGGCCGAAAAAGGACTCCGCCAAATATCGAGCCGCTTCGTCGGATTTTTTCCGAGCGTCGTCACCGGAACTGGTCATCTGTAACCGTCTTTCACTTCGAGTCGATCTGCCACGTTTGGCACGAAAGCCAATGTGGCCATTTCATTTACGGAGGGTAACCCGGAAAACGCTGAAATTCAACGGGGAGCGGAAAGCATGAATCTGCCGCAGTTTTCAGAGAACCCGTTGGGCCCAGGAAAGAAAATTCCCGAAATGGCTCGGTTTTTCGGAACTCCCGAGGAATCATGGACGTCAATCAGGCTAACGTCCCGGCAGCCGTCCTGCGCTGTCAAAGGCGCTTTGACAGGATTCATTCAGAATCTCCTCGGTTTACTCCGGTTATCCTCGGTTTTACTCCGGTTTCCCGCCAATTGACACTGTTATGTCTTCGTCGCATTCACCGTCCGATGGTCTTTCCGAAACCCTGCTGCAGCTGATTTCTGCAGACATGGATGGGGAGCTGTCGGCTGCTGAAAAACAGGAATTGCAGACGTTGGAAGCGGCGAGTCCGGAAACCGCCAGCGCGATTCGGCAGCGATTCTCGTCGGCCAGGCACGCTTGAAGTCGTTACCGATCGCCCCGGTGACTGGGTTGCTGTTTTCGGCGCCGGCTGCAGTTGTCGCAGCTCCGGCTCCGACGGCTGTGGCTCCGAAGCCCGTTGGGCGAAGTGGCCAGGTTGCGGTCGCGTCCGTCATCACAGCGATGGTGCTGGGGCTGATGGTGATGATCCGGTTGCCAGGTGCACCCGAAGAGGGCTCGGCAGGGATGTCAGAGGGAATGACGGCAGTTGCCGACGGAGCGCTTCAGACGGAAGCCGCCGCTCCAATGGTGGCTGCTCCAATGGTGGCTGAATCGAAGGACGTGACGTCCGCTGATGAACTTGTGGTTTCGAATGTCAGAGAGAACGGACCCACTCATCGGGCGATGCAGGCAAAAGCCGCCGCAGGTGCGGTTGCCAATGCCGACACCAATACCGGAGCAGATACAGGTGCGGTTGCGGGCGCAGAAGCTCCTGTCGCCTCAATGGCCAAAGTGGCTCAGGGCGTTGTATCAGGATCGGGACAGTCAGACAGTCTTCAGCGCTTACGTCAGCTGCTGGATGGAGGAACGTGGAAGGTGGTGGTCATGCGGGTTCCGGAAGCTCAGCATGAGACCGCTGTTCAGGAAGTGACCAGTGTTTGTCAGAAGCACGGGCTTGCTCTGACGGCTCGTCCGATGCCTGGCAATGAGTCCGTGGAACGAATGGGATTTGTGCTGACGTCTTCAGAAGCGGCCGATCAGAACGAGATTGTGGCGGAGCTGGAAAAGGCCCTTGGAGTTCAACCGGATGCCGATCGATTGAGCAGTCCGTCTCAGATGAGCAAGGAAGAGATTACCAGGGCCGTTCGCCGGTCACTGGAATCACCGACTCAGGCAGAACTGTTTCAGGGCGATCTTTACTTCGCCGCGCCGGACCGTAGTAATCTGGTCGCTGCCGCAGAGGCGTTATTGCAGGCGGACGCAAAGCAACAGAAGAGCGCCGAGGCGGCGCGGGAGGCGACTGAAGTGGCGGACGAACTGACGCTGCTTGTGCTCGAGTTCCCAATGCCCGAGGCGATTTGATCCCAGAGCCGTTGGCGTTCTCACGTCTGTGAGCCTGCTCTGCCGCAGATGCGTTGCGCAACCGGTGATACGATCCTGGCTGGTTCGCGTCCTGCTCAATCGGTTCATAGAATGAACCCATGTGTTTGCGCGCAGGGTGCGCGTGTTCGAGGCGAGCGAACAACGAGAGAAGCGACAAGGCCCTTCAAGGGAGATCGTAATGCGTGGAGTTCTTTGGCGAGTAGGTGGCGGCGCTGTGCTGGGACTGGTGCTGCAGGCGTCCTCTGCATGGTCTCAGGAATTCAAAGTGCCGGAGCTGACACCGGATGAACAGAAGGCGATGGCCGTCATCCAGCAGGGAATGGTCACGTCAACGATTTCCTTCCTGTCGTCGGATGAAATGGCTGGCCGCGATACTCCATCCAAAGAACTCAACATCGCGTCTGCTTATGTGGCGGCTCGATTTCGAGGAGCGGGACTGGAAGGATTGGGGCCAAACGGTTCGTTCTACCAGACGAACGAGCTGCAACAGTATGGAGCGCCGGCGACCAATGCGACATTGAAAGTTGGGGCCAGCGAGATTCAGGTCCTTGGAACCGTCTTCGGTCCCGATGCAGCGTCAGAAGTTCGATCTGCCGTTGTGAGTGATAAGGACGACGTGTCAGGAAAGCTCGTTGTGATGGACGAGCCTGCTCTTCCACCACAGACCGTTCCCAATCCTCTGGTCGCCACCGTAGCAGTGGCTCGCCGAATCGCACCGATTGTGGCAAAGAAACCCGCGGGCATTCTGATTCGAGTTGCTGAAGGAAGTTCGCTGCCGGATTCCGTTGCTGCGAATCAGGGCAAAGCCGTCTCGATGCCGGCACAGTTTCAGTATGCCCTGCCGGTGGTGCTGATTCCTGCATCGGCAAAGCTCGAAGGCGAAGCAGAACTGAAAGCGCCAGCGCGAGTGAGCAATGCAGCGCAGGTTCATAACGTCGTCGCCGTCCTGCGAGGTTCTGATCCGGAGCTGTCCAGACAGGCGATCCTGATCACCGCGCACCTGGACCACATCGGGACGCTGCAGGGAGATCGTCAGGGAGACAAGATCAACAACGGCGCTGATGACAATGCGACGGGGTCGACGGCCGTGATCACGCTGGCCGACGCGTTTGCGGCCCTGGAAACAAAGCCAGCGCGTTCGGTGATCTTTATGACGTTCTGGGGCGAAGAAAAGGGCCTGCTCGGATCAAAGTACTTTGCCGAAAAGCCGCTGTGGCCGCTCGAGAATATTGTCGCCAACGTCAACATTGAAATGATCGGTCGTCCGGAAGTCGGAGCCGACGAAAAGATGTGGGGCACTGGATGGACTCGATCCACCCTGGGTCCTCAACTGGCCGTCGGGGCGAAGCGAGCAGGCGTTGAAGTGTTCCACCGCGAAGACGTCAGCGAAATGCTTTATGCCCGGAGCGACAATTATTCGTTCGTGCAGAAAGGTGTGATCGCTCACAGCTTTTCCGCAGGGTCACTCCACAACGACTACCACCAGCCCAGCGATGAGTTTTCGAAGCTGAACGTGAAGCACATGACTCGCATTATCCAGGGCTTGTTCGCCGGCTGCCTGCCATTGGCGAAGAATCAGCTGACGCCGACGAAGACGGACGCGAGGCCATGAAGAGTCTTTTTCAATCGCTTATAGGCGCGGCTGTCATTACGCCAATTCTCTTCGTGGTAGCCATGATCAAGACGGACCTCCCGCTCAGTTGGGAGACCTTCCTGGCTCTGTATTGCATGTGTGCGGCTGCGGTCTGGTTTCTTACGGTTCGAGATCAGCGAGCAGAGAAGCAAGTTAAAGATGGCAGGGAATTACTGTCCGTGAACATCATGAGCAATGACCCATTGGTCACGGTTATCTGCTCTGATGAAACACTTGCTTTCGATGAAGGACAGTCGTTGGTTCAGTCGAGGCTTGTTCAGGCGAACTGGATTCTGCACGCACGAAATGCTGTTGTGAACGCTGCGGTCTGCAGCCTGAACGTGACCGAACCATCGCTCCTCGCGGGAGATCTTCGGAAAGAGCTGCGGCGGATTGCCATCACGGCCGGTGGTGGCCGTTACTTCAGGCCTCTGGTTGGCGGCGTCGTCTTGTTCAATGAAGGCTCCTCAATACCGTCTTATCAGCTGGTCGATTCAGGTTTTGCCGGGCGAGGTGGCATCGCATGGGTCATTCAGATCCGTTCGGGAGAACGTCGAGTCGATGCCAGTCAGATAGAATACGATTTGTCGATCAGCAACATTTATGGTTTGTTGCTCCAACATCTGGGTGACAGTGGTTTCCATGTGGAAGCCTGTTCAAAGAAATCTCTGCTGTTGCGCTCCCCAACAGTTGTCTTGATCGATTGGGTGATGGCAAAGTGGGGTGGGAAGAGGTGATGTTGGCCAGAAAAGAACCTCCGGCATCGACTTGATTGCAAAGTTGATCAAACGCGCGGCTTCGCCGCGCCACCAACTTCGGCCAGCTGCTGGTCTCGCGTTTGGATGGCATCATCAATGATCTTCAGACTCT
>JAXMBV010000067.1:0-8043 GCA_046349695.1 Planctomycetaceae bacterium
AGAAGACAGCGGCACGGATGACACCACGACCCGCTCGGTAAGAATGTTCTAACCTGTCCGCCGTCACACCGGACCAATGTAGTCATCACTCTCCGAGTGATGCTCTGCGATTCCCCGGACACACTCCGCCCCAAACGAACATCCTGTGGTTGCTGAAAGGGGGTGAAGAATCGCAGGTTCGTCACTCGGAGAGTGACGGCTACTTTGCCAGACCTGCAGATTTGCTGATCTTGCTTGTGGCGTGCCATCACCCGAAGAGCAGAACAGCCCCGAGAAACCGCTTGATTCTGTAAGAAATAATGGCTACTATTTCTTACATGAAAGTCAGAAAGAAGTCACCGCAAGCCATTCACTCCAAAATCCTTGCAGCCATCCGAAAGCAAGGAGGCGGGGCGGTCTTTGTTCCAGCGGATTTCCTCGGGATCGGCAGCCGCGAGGCGGTCGACATCGCCCTTCATCGCCTCGTCCGCCAAGGCGTTATCCGGCGATTGGCACGTGGTCTCTACGATTTCCCGAAGGAACACCCGGTCCTCGGTCCATTGGAACCGTCCGCCGAGGCGATCGCCGGCGCACTGGCCGGACGTGACCGCACAAGGCTCCAGCCCGCAGGGGCGTATGCGGCGAACGCCCTTGGATTGTCCGAGCAGGTACCAGCCAGAATCGTATTCCTGACCGACGGCCCAGCCAGGACGGTCAAAGTCGGCCCGACCACCATCCAGCTACGGCGGACGACGCCAAAGAATATGGAAACGGCCGGGCGTCTGAGCGGTCTTTTGATTCAGGCCCTCCGCGAACTTGGTCAGGATCACGTGACGCCTGCCCGTATCGCCCATCTCAAGCGCACCATCCCGGCGGGTAAGCGACTAGAGTTGCTCAACGACATTCGGCTCGCTCCAGCATGGATGCATCCGATCTTCCGGGAACTTGCTGGGGAAAATGCATGAAGCTCGAATTCCTGGCACTGCCTGATGGCGAACGCCGCCTCTATATCGAACAGGCAGCGATCAGAAGAAACCTCTCCCCGGTGATCATGGAAAAGGATTTCTGGGTCTGCTGGTTGCTGGGCATCCTCTTCGAATCAACATTCGCGGACGACCTCGTCTTCAAAGGCGGAACATCGCTATCGAAGGTCTTTGGCGTCATCGACCGTTTTTCCGAAGACATCGACCTTTCGCTTTCGCCGCAATTCCTGAATCTGCCAGAAGCCGGCACGAGCCGCACCCAAG
This sequence comes from Planctomycetaceae bacterium, assembly GCA_046349695.1. Taxonomy (GTDB): domain Bacteria; phylum Planctomycetota; class Planctomycetia; order Planctomycetales; family Planctomycetaceae; genus SXXK01. The sequence goes on from JAXMBV010000067.1 coordinate 1,227, forward strand.
CCAATAAATGGCTTGAAAAGGCAGAGGCAGCCTGCGGCCAGGCCGTACAAAACCTCATCGCGCCCCTGCTGGAGTCCGCCGTCCATGACGCCCGCGGCGATCACGGCGAGGCATGGTTTGAATTCCTCATCGATCCTGCCACCCATTCGCCGGTGCTGCTCTTCCATTATCCCACAACGCAGCCAGATGGATTCGCGTATCTCAAACGCTCCGTCAAACTGGAATTCGGATCGCTGACTGACCAGCAACCGACCGGTCGTCATCCGGTAACTCCCTGGATCGCAGACGTCCTTCCCGAAGCATTTTCTGACTGGAAGTGCGAAGTAGTCGCATAGGACGTACAGCGGACCTTCTGGGAAAAAGCCACCATACTCCACACGGAATTCCATCGTCCTGCTGACAAGCCCTCCCCAGACCGCTTCTCGCGCCATTACGCCGATACTGCGGCGCTGGCAACACACCACGATGCGAGTAAAGCAACAGGGGACCACGAACTGCGCGCCCGGGTCGTACATTGGAAGAGCCGATTTTTCGGCAGTTCATGGGCCAGGTATGACGAGGCGGTACCAGGATCATTCCGCCTCGTGCCGCCGCCAGAAAGGCTTTCTTCGCTGAAGCAGGACTACCAGGCGATGCGCGACATGTATCTCTCGGAGCCCGCCAATTTCGACGACATCCTGGCGGCGTTGGCCATGCTCGAAGGGAGAATCAACAGGATCGGACCGCAGGACAAGGGCCTTGTGGAGATCTAAACACTCTACGACTGTCTGACTCGGGTACGGGAGGAGGACCGCGGAGCCATTGAAGTGGCTGGCACCACGACTCGCTCGGTAAGAATGTTCTAACCTGTCCGCCGTCACACCGGACCAACGTAGTCATCACTCTCCGAGTGATGCTCTGCGATTCCCCGGACACACTCCGCCCCAAACGAACATCCTGTGGTTGTTGAAAGAGGGTGAAGAATCGCAGGTTCGTCACTCGGAGAGTGACGGCTACTTTGCCCGACACTCTACGAATGTCTGAATCGGGTACGGGAGGAAGACAGCGGAGCCATTGAAGCGGCTGGCACCACCGCCACCAACCCTGAACCTGAAACACGCAAAATCGCTTGGCGGAGAGTCGCAGAACTGACAGACTGCTTCAACTGACAGAAGGATGGCCCGATGTTTTGGACTTTCTCTGTGATTCTTGAAAGTGCCGAACAACTTGTGTTACCGGAAAGTTAAACCGTGGGCAAATTCATCAACGAGCAAGAGGCGTCCGACTTTCTGAAGACAATTGAGGATCCAATTGTCGCCGGACTGGTTGGGTATATTTACCAGCGAATGTTAATGTCCACGCATCAAGTAAATGGAAACATGGACCTGCTTTACATCTTTAGGATTCTAGAAGAAGTCTTGCGTGACAAAGAATACTTCGCACAACTTCTCAAGGGAGACTATCCAGATATTGTTGGTTGGGGCACATGATCAGCGGATACAACTCGGGAATCTGTCATTGTTTCTTGTGATTTTCAGCTTTTGAAATTCAGAAAACACTCACATATTTGAGAGCTGTCCGAACGAAGATCGTGTGGTTGTTGAAAGCGAGTGAAGAATCGCAGGTTCGTCACTCGGAGAGTGACGGCTACTTTGCCAGACCTGCAGATTTGCTGGCCTTTCTTGTGGCGTGCCATCTTCCGAAGGGTAGTGCGGCTGGGAGAAATCTCCTGATTCTGTAAGAAATATTGGTTATTATTTCTTATGCTGCAAAGCCGCAGACTGGCGGCACGGTTGTCGCAAGTGCGAGTATTGGAAAAACGTTCAGCGTGATCTGTATTCATATTCCTCTGACCTTGTGGCAAAGATCTGCGATGTCATTTTCCAGCAAAAGAATCACCTCAGGAACGCGTCGGACCATCTGGGTAGTTCTTTGTTTGTCGTCCTGTGTCGGCGGTGTGGCTTTGCTGTTGTCTCAGTTCGTACACGATGGACGAGAACGCAGCATCGACCGTATGTGGCGTGTGCGTGAGGCCCTGAAGGCCTGCCTCGACGAGCAAGGTGAAGCCGACAACTACTTTCATGATTCCATGGTGCAAGGGTCAGGGGACGCGCCAACCATTAGTTGGAGGTTGAAACTGTTGCCCTATCTGGGATACGGTGGCGACGCTGTTCATCAAAGCGTCACCGAATTGTTTGACACAAATCGACCATGGGATGTCCCGCGAAACATCTCAAGTGCGCTGGCGAAGACGGGCTTGGGGCGAACGTACTGTTGTGTGGGGGAGGCGTCGACAGATACATGTGTTTTTGCTGTTGTAAGCGATGAAAGTGATTGTCAGCCGTTTGCCACGCGCCAGATTGGTGATTATCAAAGGTTGGGTGTGATGGTGATTGAAACGAAACCGCAAGGGATTCACTGGCTTCAACCAGCCGATATCGTGATCTCAGGAAACCCGCAGGACTCGGCAGCCGCGATAAACGTGCCATTAACGGTCATATGCCATCAAGATCATGAATTGCTGGTATTGCTGTCAGACTGGTCGATCTGGCGCGTCGACGCCGAGGATGCCGCTGTTTTTGGCTCACAAGTCATGTCGAATGGAGCAATTCTTGTGAAGGACTTGAACCTCGTTGCAAAGAAGCTGGATCCGTAGCGGCTGGTTGGGGCAAATGATCAGCGGATACAACTCGGGAATCTTTCATTGCTTCGGGTGATTCTGCAGCTTTTGACGTTCAGAAAACCCTCGCACTTTGAGAGCTGTCGGACGAAGATCGGATGGTTGTTGAAAGCGGTGAAGCGAATCGCAGGTTCGTCACTCGGAGAGTGACGGCTTGCCATGATCGGCGAATTGCGGCGAACTTGCGAACCTGTTCGGTGAGAGCAATCTCCGTTGGCAATGCTCCTACGGAACTTAGCCGTAGAAGCCGTCGATCTGCGGCAGTTTTCGTAGCACATAGTCCGCATCGGACGGCATTGCGATCGGGCTGCCGTGGCACAGAACAAGGACGTCAGAGCGAACGGAACGAGCAGCCGCGGTCATTTCGGCGATGCGAGTCACACATTCGTCCAGCGTCAGTGCCGTTTGAGCACCAATGGTTCCGGACGTTGTCAGACCCATGTGAGCCACGATGATGTCAGCTCCGGCCCGAGTCAGCTTTTCTGCCTGCTCACAGTCGAACGCATAAGGCGTCGTCAATAGATCGAGCTCATGTGCTTCGGCAACGAGATCGATTTCGAGCCCGAAGCCCATGCCGGTTTCTTCCAGGTTTGCTCGAAAGACCCCGTCAATCAGCCCGACGGTGGGGAAGTTCTGAATTCCCGCGAACCCAAGTTCCTTCAGCTCGTTCAGGAAGTGGCGTCGAATCATGAACGGGTCTGTCCCGCAAACTCCGGCAAGCACCGGGGTCTTTTCAACAGCCGTCAGAACTTCGAACGCCATTTCGCGGACGATCTGGTGGGCGTTTCCATAGGGCATCAGCCCCGCGAGCGAACCGCGTCCCGCCATCCGATAACGACCGGAGTTGTAGATCACGATCAGATCGATCCCGCCGGCTTCTTCGCACTTCGCACTGATCCCGGTCCCTGCCCCGCCGCCAATAATGGGCAAACCCTGAGCCACCTTGGCACGAAGCGACGCCAAAATCTGCTGTCGAAAACTCACGGTCATGACCTCATCTAATGGTAGAGCGACTGTCCTCAGTCGCTTGCAGCCCGGGGACTGAAGAAACTCAAGCGACCTCAGGGACGAATGGGACCCAAGCGGAAGCATGAAACCGGTGCCGGGAATGAGCAAAGCTGAGGAACCGAAATCCTGAACTTTCCAGATCTTGCTCCGATCCGCAGCCCACGCTACATTTCGCCCCAGCCAATCGAACCGAACCGTTCAGGTCCGTGTCTCCCGATTGTCCGCCGCCGTAGCTCAGTTGGCAGAGCGACGCTTTCGTAAAGCGTAGGTCGCTGGTTCGACTCCAGTCGGCGGCTTGTTTCGATCAAAAACAGGGAATTTGGTTCATGCCGAATTCCCTGTTTGCATTTCGGGACGTGAGCCTCGTCAGGGGTTGGCAGCATCGCCCGTTTGCGGAATCGCAGGATGAATCTTCGCCCGGAGAATCTTGTGGCTGGTACCTCTGTGCACAATCCGGATCCATTCCCGTCTCCTCCGATCCGCCTGCGAAGGACAACGAAGGACGATCTGGCCACGTTGTATGAGATGCAGCTTGATCCTGAATCCAACGCCATGGCCGTCACGAATCCTCGATCCGCTGAAGCTTTTGCGACCCATTGGGATAAGGTGCTGCAGGATTCGTCCACGATGCCGATGGTGATTCTGTCGTCGGAACAGATCGTGGGGCTCGTCTCCAGTTTTTACGCAGAACAACGTAATTCAATCGGCTACTGGATCCACCGCGACTTTTGGGGCCGGGGAATTGCGAGTCAGGCACTGCGGCTACTATTGCAGGAAGTCACCGTTCGACCACTGTATGCTCAGGCAGCCACGAGCAACAAAGCGTCGCTGCGAGTCCTGCAAAAATGCGGATTTCAAATCGATGCCGTACGACTCGAGCCTGCCTGCGACCGCTACCCAGAATGTGAAGTGGCACACCTGGTGCTCGTTTAAGTCGTGGTGGACTTCGCCAGAAGTCCTGTCTTCATATCACTTCAAACACATTGATGTTGTGGACTGGAGACAGCTGCGGTTTCAGAGAGGAATTCTGGCGAATTCCACTACAGGGCTATCGGACCCATGCGTACATGAATGCCACGGACGACCAATAGAAGGCTGTGAAGGCGAGTGACGCTGCAAACAGTTTCCAGAGGCGAAACAGACGCCGTGTCGTGAACAGATGCGACGCAGCAAGGGAGAACGGGACGGCGCCGAGGAAGCCGACAAGGAAGACCCATTCGAAGACCAGGCTCAACCGGCGGCAGATCAGGAAATAGCACAGGCAAACGGCAACGAACACCAGGCAGGCTGCTCCGGAAATCTTCCAATTGGATTTCGGCTGCTGCTTGTGTCTGATGGTGATGCGATTGACAAACATCTGGAACGCGGCAAAAAGACAGACCGGCCAGGTAAAAGTAAAGTCGTTCAAAAGGAGACTCAAAAACGTCGTTCCCAGAGCGCCAGCGACGAAGACGATGGCCCAGTAAATCGTTTCCTGAACGTTGAAGGACAATCTTCGGAACGCGGGCAGTGCGAATGCTGCCAGGAGGATCAGCAAGCTGCCGCCCATGGCCGTTAAGCAGAGAAAGTACCAGCGGCGCAGCCATGTCGGAGAAGGAAGGTCAAAGGCATATTCAGGTTCCACCCCAAGAATCACGCTGGCCCAGTCGAAATACGCCTTTTGTGGTATCTCTTCGACTGTGACCGCTCGTGTTCTGACGGAGGCTTCCAGAGTTTCAGGAGCTCCCAGGTAGATGCAGGCTGCTCGACTTTGGTTCCGAACAAACAGCCGACCGCGACATAACGCCGGCTGAGTCCAGCAGATTTCCCCTCCAAGCACCGAAACGCGACCAAGCTCCTCATACCGTTCTTTCGTAGCACGGGCGAGGATCAGTTCTCCGAGGTCGTTGAACAGTATCAGTTTGCCATCGGCGCCGATGACCGTCGCATGACCGATATTCCTGACCTCACCAGTCGCTGTTTTCGTACTTCCAACGCTCGACTTTTCACGAACGATTTGCCCGTCACCAATCGACCAGTAATCCTGTCCGGTGGCAAAGTCGACGCAGCGAAAGATTCCGCGAGTTGTCCGGTGAGTTTTCGCCTGCGGATCTCTGACATCAAAACCGTAGATCGCGCCGTCAATCAGTATGCTGGAAAAGATATCGTTCGACATCATCGGACGTTTGCTGAGGGACTGGACTGGTTCCTCAGGGTCGCTCGACAGCTCCAGCAATTCTGATCCCTGACGGAACGGGCTGGAAATCCAGAGATGCGGTTCGCGATAAAGCGGCCATGAAGAATGCTCGTCATAGCCCTGTGAAAGTCCATACCTCCAAAGCACTTCGCCTGTGAGCCGGTCATGGCACACAAGATAGTTCTCCAGAAATCCCAGAACGAGCGGTCGTCCATTCAGCGAAATGGGAAACGCTGGCGCGTAGCTGCCGGCATCATCTCCTGACTGCCATTTGACAGTGCCAGTATTGGCATCCAGAGCAACCATGCTGGCGCCTTTGGCTCCGACCGGCAGAATGACCAGTCCATCGACCAGAGTCGGCGTGCACGAATATCCGAAGCCGGTGACTTCACACTTGAATCGCTCGGCCAGCGAAACGGACCAGAGCAGCTTCCCCGAACTGGCATCGAGGCACCCGATCACTCCGGCGGGACTCGCAAAATAGAGCTTCCCCTCGAGGTACGTGGGTGTCGCTCTTGGGCCCGGATAAACACCTGCCGGATCATACGGCCAGTCGTAACGGTGCTCCCAGACAGTCTCACCCGAGTCAGCATCCATGCAAATGACATACTGTCCGCTGAGGCTCTGGTACTGAGTGGCAATCCTGTTGTCCCATGCGACGAATGATGAGTATCCCTGCCCCAGTTGCCGAGTCCATAGCACTGGCGGTCCATGGTCTGGCCACGTCTCTGCGATCCCCGTTTCACGCGAAATCCCGTCCCACTCGGGTCCTCGAATTCCCGGCCATGTCGTTTCGTCGTCCGCTGTTGCTGATGACCAGAGTACGGGGCAAAACGTAGCGAAAAGACTGAGCACTATCAGGCGCGGCTGGAATGAGAAAAGTCGAAGGAGTGTCATCGTGCTTCGCGCTGAAGGAGTTGAATGGCGGGCTGGCAGGAATGGCCAGTGGCTCATTGCGCTGGCAAGGCTAACGG
>JAXMBV010000068.1:0-6769 GCA_046349695.1 Planctomycetaceae bacterium
CGCCATTTGGTGACCCTGCGATGATCGCTGCCTCGCACAGTCATGCGTCTGATTTGACAGACGCGGTCAGCATCTTGCTGGCTTTCCCGTCAAGACAGTGGAACACGGAAGTCGGCACTGCCCTTCGCACTTCGCATGGTCGTGGGTCACCGCAAAAGCCTCTGACGGTGACGCCACCGCGAAGCTGCGTGCTGCAGGTTTAGCCTGTCTTTAGGTGACGTCCTTCTTTAGATGACACTCGGTTTCCAAAAGACGCCTGCAACAAATCTCTGCAGGACGTTTTGTGCTGATCTGGCGTGCGTGAAAACTGCTTCAAAGTCACGCTGGCAGCTGCAAGCGAACCATGTGATGCAACTCATGGCGGGACATTCTTCTCCCGTCAGTCAGCTCGCCCATACTCCGCATTTGCGACAATCAGGAGACGATCCATGTCAGGCTTCAAAACTCTTGTGCCAGCGCTGTTGAGCGCTGCCATATGCGCGGGGTGCGGAAAATCGCATCTTACTCACGACACAGACGAAGCTGGCGAAACGGCTGAAGCTGCCGACGAATCCGTCGATAGCGAAGCGACCAAAGCGGACGAAGACGAGGTCAAATCGTCAAATCAGGGGATGGTCTTTGACGCGGATCGCCGTCGAGAGAATGGAATTGAAACGACACCCGTTTCCCGGCAGCGTATCGCAAAGACGGTTCGAAGAATCGGCTGGTACATCGCTCCCCCTGCGTCCGAGACGGTCGTTCGGTCTCCGGTCGCCGGATTTGTTGTTCCACAGTCACAACAACCGTGGCTGCAGCCTGGACAGACCGTGGAAGCCCTCACCACTCTCGGTCAGATCAATGTCTTCCTGACTCCGCAGGAAATCTCGCAACTGGTGCTCGCAAAGGAAGACAACGACATTCAAATGCAGCAGGCACTGGTCACGATGGAGTTGTCCGAGGCACAACTCAAGCTGGCGACATCCGCACGCGATGCAGTCACGGGCGTTCGGATTGATCAGATCAGGGAAGCTTATGAACGCTCGAAAGCGGCCTACAAAGAGGCACAGGAGAAGCTTCCATTTCTGATTCAGGAACCCTACGACAATGGTGTTGTCCTGAAGCCGATTCCTGTCCCGGCCTCCCCGGCTGGCAGGATAATTCAACTGCACGTTACGCCGGGTCAGTTCGTTCAGGCAGGGGATCCCCTTTGGACGGTGGGTGACTGGACAACGCTTTGGGTGAGGGTCCCGGTGTTCTCCGGGGAGCTGCATGAAGCCGAAACTGCCATGGCTGCCACGGTGGAAATTCCTGAAGCCTCCATGCCTGTTCCTGTGAGCCGTGTGGATGTTCCCAGCCCGGCAGATCCGAAGACGCGAACTGTGGATCTGATTTTCTCGGTGGCCAATCCCGATTGGAAACTACGAGTCGGTCAGTCGGCCAGCGTGAGCCTGTCGCTGGCTGAGGAAGCTGATGTCCTTGTCGTTCCCTCGTCCGCCTTGTTGTACGACAGCTTTGGAAATGTGTTTTGTTACGCTGCCGAATCGGGGTCAGACATCTTTGAGCGTCGTCGACTGGAATTGAACGGGTCGGCAGGTTCCAGCGGTGCAGGTTCCAGCGTCATTGTTGTGCGAGGTATTGACGATGACGACATAGTTATCTCACGGGGCGCGGAGCAGCTGTCCGCGGAAGAGTCGAAATCCGAACTTGCGGTGGAGGATGACGACTAATGCTGATTCGATCGCTGATCCATTTTTCGTTGCGGTTCCCCTGGGTTGTGCTGGGACTTGCACTCGGACTGCTCGGGGCTGGCGCGGTGTGTCTGCAGCATGCTGCCTGGGACGTGTTCCCGGAATTTGCGCCGCCACAAATTGTCGTTCAGACGGAAGCCCCGGGACTCTCCACGGAAGAAGTGGAACAACTGATTGCCACACCGATCGAGTCAGTCCTTGGAGGCGTCAATCGTCTGAAAACTCTTCGCTCGTCTTCAGTGCCGGGATTGTGTGTCGTCACAGCCGTGTTTGAAGAAGGCACGGAAATCCTGACGGCACGACAGCTGGTGAGCGAACGCCTGACGGAGGTGCGCACTTTGCTGCCGGACTCTGCCGAGAATCCGCGAATGATGCCGCTGACATCTTCGACAAGTCGACTGGTGATGGTGGGACTGACGTCGAAGGGCAAGGTGACACTGCAGTCACTGCGAACCTACGCTGACTGGACGCTCCGTCGGCGTCTGCAATCCGTTCCCGGAGTTGCTCACGTTGAAGTATTTGGAGGCGAAACAAAACAGTATCAGATTCAAGTCAGTCCGCTGGTCCTGCATGAGTCTGGAGTGACTTTGGACGAAGTCGTTGTGGCCGGGCGCGAGGCGACGGGCTTTGGTGGGGCGGGTTTTGTCGAAACGGCAAACCAGCGATTGCCGGTCCGGCAGAGAACTCGTATTGAAGGAATCGCCGACCTCGCAGCCGCACCTGTGGCAGTGCGTGAAGGACGAAGTCTGACTCTTGGTCATGTGGCCAGTGTGCAGGAAGCTGCGGCAGACCGACCCGGAAGTTCTACTATCAACGGTGAGCCTGGCGTCCTGCTGGTCGTTCACAAGCAGGCTGATTTCAATACGCTCGACGTCGCCGCTGCCGTAACCGTAGCGCTGGAGGAAATGCAGGCCTCGCTGGACGCCGATATCGTTCTTCATCCGTTACTCTTTCGCCAGGCGACATTCATTGAGCGAGCGATCTCAAATCTGACTCATTCCCTGTTACTGGGATGTTGTCTGGTGGCCATCGTGCTTGTTCTGTTCATGATGAATGCTCGCGTCCTGCTGATCAGTCTGACGGCGATGCCGCTGTCCCTGATGGGGGCAGTGGTTGCGTTGCTCATGGGCGGTGTCACGCTGAATGCGATGACACTCGGAGGGCTTGCGATTGCACTTGGGGAAGTCGTTGACGATGCCATTGTCGATGTCGAAAACGTGCTTCGAAGGCTTCAGGAAAACAGGCTTCTTGAACATCCGAAACCGACGTTCGATGTTGTGCTGGAAGCGTCGCTCGAAGTTCGCAGCGCTGTGGTCTTCGCCAGCTTCATCGTGATTCTGGTTTTTCTGCCCGTGTTTTTCCTGGACGGGCTGGCCGGGAAGCTCTTCGGTCCGCTGGGGCTTGCATATGTTGTCGCAATCCTGGTGTCACTTGGAATCGCGCTGACGGTGACGCCGGCCATGTGCTTGCTGATGCTCGGTTCGAATCGATCTCTGACAGAACGTGAACCATGGCTGGTTCGATTCTGCAATTCCGTTTATCGCCGCGTGTTACCGCCGTTTCTGCGGTCTCCTCGCCTTGTGCTGGCAATGGCCATGTGTCTGCTGTGTGTCTCGCTGATGGCCACTCCTTTCCTGGGCGGGGAATTTCTGCCGGATTTTCGCGAATCCAATTTCGTTGTCTTTATGGCGGGCAAGTCTGACAGTTCGCTCGCGGAATCGGAACGAGTTGGCAGGCAGCTGGCCAAGCAGCTGCTGAGCATTCCGGGTGTGGCCTCTGTGGCTCAGCAGATTGGACGAGCGGATTTGTCAGAAGATACGTGGGGGCCCAACATCAGCGAAGTGTGGATCAGTCTTGCAGAGGATGCCAGTTACGATTCTGTCCTTGCCGAAGTTCGCGACGTTCTGGACAGGACGCCTGGCTATGCGTTTCAGGCCAAACAGTTTCTGCGTGAGAGAATCGACGAAGTGCTTACCGGCAGTACGTCAGATCTGCTGGTACGAATCGTGGGCCCGGATTTCGACGAGCTGCGTGATCATGCAGAACGTGCGGCTGTACTGATGAATGAAGTTCAGGGTATTGAAGATCTGCGAGTCGAGCAGATGTCCAACGTTCCACAGGTTGAGGTTCTGTTGAAGCCACAAAGGACTCAGGAATATGGGTTGTCTGTCGGTGCCGTCAATCAGTCCATCCAGACCTGGCTTCAAGGGAGATCGGTGGGGCAGGTGTATGAAGCTGATACGGTGGTCGATGTTGTCGTGCGAGGAACTCCGGAACTGCGGCGTGATCCACTCGCCCTGAAGGACATTCCAATTGACTGTCCTTTCGGGCATCCGGTGCCTCTTGCGACTCTCGCTGAAATTCGTCTCATTGCCGCTCCCAACATGATTAATCGTGAACAGGGACGGCGGCGCATGCTGGTTACCTGTAACGCCGAAGATCGTGATGTGGAATCTGTGATGAATGAGATTCGACATCGGCTGCTGTCAGAACTACCTCTTCCGTCCGAGTATCATTATGAATTCGCGGGGGAGTTCGCAGCGAAGGCGGAGGCTCAGCAGCGAATGGCCTGGCTGAGTGCCGCTTCACTCCTGGGTATCCTGGTATTGCTCTACCTCGACTTTCGCAGGCTGCGGCTTTGCCTTCTGGTGATGTTCAGTGTACCGTTGGCCTGTATTGGCGGCATCCTGTCCGTGTATCTTTCAGACGGGGATCTGTCGCTGGGCTCATTAGTCGGATTCGTCACCGTGTTCGGGATCGCGGTCAGAAACGGAATCCTGCTGATCGGAAACTATGAGCACTTGCGACAGCAGAGCCCGCCAGGCGGAACGGATGTGATGAACTTGATCGTCAAAGGTTCTGTCGAGCGACTCGCTCCGATTCTGATGACAGCCGCCACAACCGCGCTGGCCATCATTCCTTTGGTTGCCGCAGGAAATCTGCCTGGGCACGAGATTGAACATCCTATGGCTGTCGTAATTATGGGAGGACTTCTATCCTCCACCTTCCTGACTCTGTTTGTATTGCCAGCGGCCTATCTAAAATTTGGTCAACCACAATCGCCTACGGTCCCCCAGCGCCTGCCTGAACAGCGGGCGGTAGAATTGACTGTGTAGACCTGTCCTGTAACTGATTTAACAACCCCTGCGGTCGAAGGCCACTTCCCTGAAGTGCGGTTCCCAGCTCAGCTGGATTCAAAGCGCCAGTCAGGAGCAAGCCGTCGATTTCTGTGACAACTTTTCTTACCTCGGTCCATGCCTGAATATATGCCAGACTATTTTCGAACCAGGTTTGTCGCGCTGCCAGGACCTGCAGAATGCTGATCTCACCGCTTTTGTAACCGGCGATGGTGACTTCCAGGTTTTCCTTTGCGTCCGGCAGGATTTCATCCCGGAGCGATTCCACGTCCGCTCTTGCAGTTTCATACCGCTGAAATGCTTCGGCTAATGAATCGCGAAGTGCGAGCTTTGTTCGTTCCACTTCCCGACAGGCTTCTCGCAGATCGGCCTGAGCGTGAAAGATGTTTCCCTGGTTCCGATTGAAGACTGGAACGGGAACTGAGAGAAAGGTGTTCACACTGTTAAATTCATTGATCTGATCTCGTTCAGCCACTACCTGCATCGTGACATTCGGAACAACCTGAGCCTGTTCGCTCATCAGCTCTGCCCGAGCATGCCGGACTCTGGTTTCCGCAGCACGAACCTGAGGGCTTTCGGACAGCAGCCCGGCATAGGCTGTATCAAAGTCTCGCTCTGGGACTTCGCCGTCAATTTCTCCGGCCAGGGATGTTGGCGGTAGTTCCGGCCGGCCGATGACGTGCGTGAGTTGTTTCCATGCGGTTTGATGTCGAATGTCTGCTTCACGCTGTGTCAGGCGAACTGTCTTCAGTTGAATGCGAGCCTGAAGGACATCCGCTCGGGACGCCTGTCGAACTTCAAACAGTTTCTCAGTTGTGTTCAGTCCTTCTTCCGCGACCGTGACCAGTTTCGTTGCCATTTTCACGGACTCTTCCGAGCCGAGAACTTCATAGTAACGAATCCGCACATCATTCAGGACTCGCTTTACCTGAGCCTGATACTGCCATGTCAGTTGCTGGACATCGGCGGCGTGAACGGCCTGTGCTTTCTGGCGTTTGCCGGAAGTCACAAACTCCTGTCCGACAAAGAGACCCTGCGACTGAGCCTTTCCTGCCTTGTCAGCGTCGGTTCGAAGATAGCCAATCTGGGGATTAGGGTAGAGACCTGACTGGATCAGATTCCCCCTGGTTTGATCAACCGCGGCCAACGCCTGCTGCAGCGTTGGGTTTGACTGTACCGCAAAGGACTCCAGGTCGGAGAGTGTCAAAGCAGGATCGGAAGCGTGTGCAGGCTCGACGGACTCCTGGCCAATTGCGGAGGTGGAGACAGTGCTCTGCAAAAGGACGTGGATGAATGCTATCCACGCTATCGCTTCCTGCTTGAACCGACACACGCAACACCTCCATGGTCGCCGGTGGAACGCCCTGAATCGCGAGGCGTGTTCCTCCGGCTCAGCATCGGAGGATGGAGGTCGCTTTCATGAGAAACTTCACACCAACTGCCATATGTGTCATATCTGTCAGAATCGTTACACTCTATGAAAAGCGGTATTTGACGATGCCCGCGCAATGGTCCCGCAGTTGTTGAGACCAGATGTCGGATTCACAGACCGCAATTATGAGCACAAATGGAACCGACACAGAGCCGTCGTTGCCGCCGAATGTCAGACTGCTCGGCGCGGTGAGTCTTCTGAATGATGTTGCGAGTGAAGCGATCTTTCCTTTGCTGCCTCAGTTTCTGATCACGGTTCTGGGAGGAAATCGATTTCACCTGGGACTGATCGAAGGGTTTGCGGATTCTGTCGCAAGCCTGTTGAAGCTCTGGGCCGGCGCGACCTCGGATCGCGCGGGACGGCGCAGGCTCTTTGTTGTCCTGGGCTATTCACTGACGGTGGTGGTAAGGCCACTCATTGGACTTGTGACTGCGCCATGGCAGTTGTTTGGGGCTCGAATTGCCGATCGGATT
>JAXMBV010000069.1:0-5180 GCA_046349695.1 Planctomycetaceae bacterium
GATTTGTACATCTGGCCTGCCTGAAAATATGCTTAAGGCAGTTTTGAAAGGACCTCTAGTACGGCGATTCGCCTTGGTTCTCCCAACGCACAGAAACAATCATCGTCATCGCTGAATTCTCATCGATTTCCCAACGCGTATTCACCAGACTGCAATCGAATCGCGGTGGAGCGGTCACGCCTACGAGAAATAAGGCGAGAGTCACAAAAAAAACAGCTAACAGACACACGGATATGCAAATTTCGCGAATTCTTGCCCACCGTAGGTTACTCCAGTTCGACATTCGGTCGCCCATCGGGTTTGCCTTTCAGGATTGGAGGCAGTTTTTTGACTGCTGGGCCGCATTTCTTTTCGCTTAGGTGAGGGTCCGCGGACTGTTCGTCACCTGGGCTCCCGCCATCGTCAGCAGTTCATGCGCGGGGCCATGCGTTCTTGACTGCACAGCCCCTTTGATGGTCGTCGTGTTCCAGTCATGCACGGGGCTCAGGTTACCGCATTCGCGGAGTTTTCGGTGTTCGGCTTTCAGTGTTCGGTAGAGAGGCATGAGGACGGCCAGTGAAGAGGATGCTGATCTCCCAGGAATTGAACTTCCAGGGGGAGTGGTCGTCAATCCCGAGTTGATGGGAATGGTAGTGGATTCGCGGTGTTTTTCGGTTGTAGGTGCTTTCTGCCGGAAAGCACTTTCGCCGTCAGGCGAACCTTGTCTCGCATGCGCTTGATGCCAAAGCCTTTCGCAACAAAAGAACACACTCGGCGGTGCTGGGTTTCCACGGTCACCTGCATTCACGCGGACACTCGTCAGGTCGCTGGTCGCGGCAAGCCGCGAAGTGCCGCTCGGCAAGCGGCACCTACATTAGTGCCGAGACACGGTGCATTGGCGTAACCACGCTATCCCTTAGGCTTCCGACCGCTTCGCGGCACAGGCTGCACCTGTGCTACCCGGCTCTTGCTCGAGAGGGGGTGGAAAAAGAATTGGGGCAGAAGAATAAACGCAGAAAGGCAAGACTCCAGAATGCGCCTGCGACTATTCTCTTGCCACCATTCTTCTGCCCTGCACCACATCGTGATCAATGATCGTGAGACCGGAGCGTTGACACACTCCGCTCGCCGAGTGAGCTTGTTTGGAGCCGAAAGAAACGGAAGAAGGCGAAAAGCGGATTGTCCGTCGGAGGCACTGCCAGCGATCATTTTCTGTCACACATTTTTTGTCCGACATCCGCAACAATGATCAGAGTTCAGGTGCGAGCAAAAAGATGTGCGACCGTTCCGTTGCTTTATTCGCGTGAATTCGCGTTCATTCGCGGTTCCAAATGCGTTTCACACGACCGAAACGCATACCGGGAAGCTGACGCATCCCGCTCGACGAAAGGGAGTTTTCAGTTTTCAGTTTTCAGTGTTCAGTTTTCAGTAAGTTGACGTTGGGACACGGTGGACTGGAGTAACCACGCTTGCCCTTCGGCTTCCGACCGCTTGGCGGCACAGGCTGCGCCTGCGCTACCCAATGTTGCGGTTCGCTTTGTCGAACCTGGCGAAGTGGTCCACAGTGGCCTGACCAGGCGGTCAACGACTGAGGACAGTCGTTTTACACTCACAGGCGAACAATCGGACAAAAAAAGCCCGCAAAACCTCTTAAAGTCTTGCGGGCTCTTGATTTGCACTCGAATGGGCTCGAACCATTAACCTTCGGTTCCGTAGACCGATGCTCTATCCAATTGAGCTACGAGTGCTTTTGGATCATTGTCGCACCGGATGCTGTCTGGTGCGGGTTGCGAATTCTAACGACGGATCGTTCGTTCGCAAGTTGTCTCAATGTCGGCACTTGAGGATGCTCGAAAATGCAATATTTGGGGAATTTTCTGGGGTTTCCTGTGATGAATGACACAGCCTTTTTCCAAAGGCTCGTGCGAATTCGATGCAAACCTGCTACCAAGGCCAGCTAGTCTTCCGCCAGCCAGTCCATGATGAAATCGTCTTCACTGGCCACTCGGCGACTTTGTTTCTGAACCGGGGGCGTTTTCTTTTCCCCGGCGGCTTCTGGCATCCGGTTTCGATTAGGGCGCTGGACTTCGAGGCCGGCCTTTTCCATCAGACTGCGTGAGAACGTATTTTCTTCTTCCGGCGCTTCTGAATCGGCTGCGACGACATACTCGACACGGAACGAGTGTTTTGCGATGGAAATTTCATCGCCGGGCATCAGCACATGAGTTTCGCAGCGTTCGCCGTTCACCTTGACTCCGTTGCTGGAGTTCAAGTCTCGAATGTGCCAGTACCCCTTCCGCAGTTCCAGTTCACAGTGGTGCGACGAAACATTGGGAAAGTCGAGTTTGATGTCGCACGAAGAGCGCCGACCGACGAGCAATTTGGGTGAAAGCAATGGAATCGAATCGCCGCCACCACAGGGTATCAACTGCCCTAGCATTCTTTTTCTACTCCGTTGACGTCTTCCGTTCTGCCGTGCCAGCATTCTGTCGTTCGAGTCGGACCTGACCATTCCTCAGCAGGCCACCCTGGACAACATGTGATTCACGTACCAAGGGTAACTTTCCGGCTGGAGAGGGAAGTTACACGGTCGCGAAGAAGTCGCAATCGTGATGTTCTTGTTTTGTCCCCAATTGTGGAACAGAAGTCTGCACAAGGGAAACGCTTTTTCTGCTCCTGTTGGGGGAGGATTTTCAAAAAGTCGGTGAGATTCGATAACCTCGACATCACCACCGGGATCCATTGCGGGGATCATTGCCCAGTCGGTCTGTTCGCCTGCACAGGGATGCACTGACGATCTGGAAGAGTGTGGATTTGCCCCCTGGCACAACGGTTCCGGGGCGTGAGGTTACTTGCGTTTCAGCGATGGCTGCGTCAGATTCCCGTCGGCTCCCTGATGAGTTCATCGTGGATATCGCGGACGAAAATGTACGTTCTCCATGGTTCTCAGAGGGTTGCGACTTTGGCAGGAGAGCTTCATGTCGGGGCCGAACAGTAAGCCCGTGATCCCATTTTCGATTGGTGCCGGCACGATCATTCAGTTGCTCGCCGGGATCGCATGCTTTCTGGCAGCCTTTGCATTACCAGTCCAGATCCCGGAAATAGAGGGACTCGGCCAGAACATCCTGATGGGACTTGGCGGCTTTTGCTTCTTTGTCGCCTTTATCTCCGTCGTGTTTCGACAGTTCTTCTCGCGCATCGCACAGAAGATTGGCATACGGTCGCGAGTGATGGTTCCCCGCGAAGGCCTGGTTTACCTTGGGATCATGCTGATCATCGCAATTGCGGCATTGACCGGTGGGAACCCGGATACCGGCAACATGCTTCTTCTGATCTTTGGAATGATGGCGGGACCTTTTGTTCTCAACGGGTGGGTCGTCGTCGCCATGCTGGCTCGCGTCTCTGTCGAACGCTCCGTCCCTTCAGCCGCCTCTGCCGGCACCTTTTTCAGTGTTGAGATCACGCTGAAGAACGACAAGCGATTTCTTTCCTCCCGTCTTGTTGAGGTCCGCGACCAAATCCATGGCCACTCAGGGACTCAGGAAGCCATCGTGACGTTTGTTCGCGTTGGCCCCGAAGATGCTCGCACCTCCGAGTATCAGCTCAGGATTGCTCGCCGAGGCCGTTACACGTTTGGGCCGATCCGTATCAGTTCTCAATTCCCGCTCGGGATCGGCGAGCGAGGGCACACACTGCCGCTGGAAAACGAAATCATCATTCATCCGGCGATTGGCCGACTGCTGCCGGGATGGAGTCGACGTGAGCGAGAACTGGCGGAAGCCGTCCAGGAGACAAATGCGAAGCTTGGAATCTTCGATGACGAGTTCCATGGCATTCGTGAGTATCGTTCCGGGGATAATCCGCGAGCAATCCACTGGCGAAGTTCAGCTCGCCATGGACAACTGATGGTGAAAGAACATCAACAGCATCGTCAGTCAGACCTGACAGTGCTGCTTGACCTCTTCAAGACTCCGGAGTTCACTGAAGCTCTGCAGGAAATGGCGATTAGCCTGGCGGCAACACTGTGTGTTCGGCAAACACGGCATACAGCGAGCGGAATGTACCGTCTGGGAGTGGCTGGACGAAAAATGGAATGCCTGGAAGTGTCCGGCAGTACTCGTTTTCGCGAAGAGGCATTGAAAGCACTGGCTGTGTGTGAAGCCTATGCTCGGGCGGAACTGTCATCACTGCTGCTCAGCATTTGTCAGGGCCCCATCGCTGCAAGTCAGCGCTTCGTTCTGATCACTCCGCGCCCAGAGGCCGCTCGACTGTTGTCCGAGGCGATCGCTCGCGACAATTTGAAAAATGAAATCCAGCTTACGAGTCGACTGCTGATCCTGCCGGCTACGGAACAATCATTGAAGGAAGTTTTCGCAGGCGCGATCGCGGACGATGCAAAATCGGATGTCGCCTGATTTCATACGGCGCGGCGCGAGTGTGTTTGCTCTCTGGCTTCAGACGCCGCGTTTTCGAATTTGTAAGCAAACAATCTCAGACGGTTCGAAGAACCACCTATGACAAACGACGACAACAAACGCTCTTCACATTCTGCTGAAGTCTCAGCAGTGTCCTTTCGCATGGCTCGAATGTCGGATGCTGAAGTTCTGGCCGACTTCAACGCTCGACTTGCGATGGAGACAGAAGGAAAGCCGCTGGATCCTGAGACTGTGCGAAGGGGCGTCCTTCGAGGACTTCAGCTGGCCCCCGAGGTCCGTTACTTCGTGGCGGAGCATCGTGGGCAGGTGATTGGGCAACTGATGCTGACTCGAGAATGGAGCGACTGGCGCAACGGCTGGATGATCTGGCTGCAGAGCGTGTATGTGCATGCCGACTTTCGAGGACGAGGTGTCTTTCGGACTCTGCTGCAGTCAGCGTTGCAGACGGTCGACGAATCGGATTCCCCTGCCTGCGTTCGTCTTTACGTGGAACATCACAACGAAGCGGCAAAGAGCTGCTATCGGAGTCTGGGATTCGTCGACAGCGGCTACCTGGTAATGGAACGTCCCGGGGAACGGCCAGCGCATACTAACTTATTGAATACCAGTTCAAGGCTGCTCAAGTAGCAGCGAATCTCGGACTTCTCCACATCGTTTTCTGTCCAGCGATAGACCACGAGCCCGAACGACTTCAGACCGGACCACCGCTCGGCGCTCTCAAAACGCATCATCCAATCGCTGCGTCGGATTCTTCTTTCGAAGCTC
>JAXMBV010000070.1:0-4404 GCA_046349695.1 Planctomycetaceae bacterium
ATCAGGTCACGGAAGCCTTCCGCATCATTCTGGCGGACAAGAACGTGAAGGCAGTGCTGGTGAATATTTTCGGAGGAATCATGCGGTGTGACATCATCGTGTCTGCACTGCTGAACGCTTATGAGAAAGTGGGATTCAATGTTCCACTCGTCGTGCGGCTCGAAGGAACGAATGTCGAGAAGGCTCGGGAGATGCTGAATGCCAGCGGTCGAGCCATTATCACGGCCACCGATCTGACCGATGCGGCTCAGAAGGTCGTGAAGTCTCTGGGTGCCTAAGTCGCCCTGACCGGCTGACTCAGCGAGCCAGCCACATTCCTGTGTCCTTCGAATTTCTCAGACATCTCTTTTTGATTGAAGCGGCGACCGATGAGCATTCTAGTTTCCAAAGCAACACGAGTGATTACTCAGGGCATTACCGGTAATGCCGGTTTGTTCCACAGCCAGCAGTGCCGAGCCTACGCGGCTGAATGTCAGCCGGGCGTTGATGTGTTTGTTGGCGGCGTGACTCCCGGCAAGGGCGGAACCACCGTTGACGGTTTTCCGGTGTTCAATTCTGTGATTGAAGCACGCGAGAAGACCGGCGCGAATACCTCCATGATTTTCGTTCCGCCACCTTTCTGTGCGGACGCGATTCTGGAAGCCGCTGATGCGGGCATGGACCTCATTGTGGCGATCACGGAAGGTATTCCGGTGATGGACATGATTCGCGTCAAACGAGGGCTGGAGAAATCTCGCTCGCGTCTGATTGGTCCGAACTGCCCAGGCGTGATTACTCCGGGTGTGGCCAAGATCGGCATCATGCCGGGATACATTCACAAGCCGGGAACGATCGGCATCATCAGCAAGAGCGGGACTCTGACTTACGAAGCTGCATGGCAGCTGGGTCGAGTCGGTCTTGGACAGAGCACCGCAGTCGGTATCGGCGGTGACCCGATCAACGGCACGAACTACATCGAGCTGCTGAAGATGTTCCAGGACGATCCTGGCACCGAAGGTATCCTGATGATTGGTGAAATCGGTGGCAGTGCCGAACAGCAGGCGGCGGAATACATCAAGAGTCATGTGACCAAGCCGGTGGCTGGATTCATCGCCGGCCAGACGGCCCCTCCGGGCAAGCGCATGGGTCATGCAGGAGCGATCATCTCCGGCGGTGGCGGTGGAGCCGCGGAAAAGATGGCCGCACTGCGAGCTGCTGGTGTTGTCGTTTCTGACAGCCCTGCCGGCATGCGTGACGCCATGAAGAAGGCCATGCAGCGATAATCGCCTGTTGCTGGTGGGCTCCCTTCGAGCCGAGCAGTTCCAGATAGAATTCCAATCACGACCGACGCGGTACCTTCCGGACCGCGTCGGTTGTCGTTTGGCCCTCTGCGCTGTCATATTCTGCGGACGTGTGGCACACTGCTGCACTTCATATTCATCGGGGTGCACCGGATGAAATCGCAGAGGGTTCTTATTCCTGTTGAGGGTATCGAAATGGCGCTGCTTCCGAAGTCTTCGCGAGCGCTGGGCTTGGGTGTTTTTCTGGCCGTTGTGATCAGCCAGGTCCTGTCTTCGACCGTGCATGCTCAGTCGGCTGCCAAAGACGTCGCAGCCAAAGAGCCGATCACGTTTGATCATGTGTACGGCGAGAAGCGACTTTCACTGGGCGGCGGACCTCCTCAGCGACTGACATGGATCGACGATGAATCATACGTCCAGCGTGATGGCGATGGCTGGGTGACGGTTTCAGCGAAGAACGGCGAAAAGTCTGCGTGGTACGATGCCGGAAAGCTGGCCGACGCTTTGAAGGCACAGGCGAACATTGAAGCCGAAGAAGCAAAGAAGCTCGCCGCAGGAGGTTGGCTGGAGTTCTCTGCGAAGAAGCGTCTGGCCGTGTTTCGGTCGAAGGATCGCCTGATCCGCATGACGCTTGATGGCACCGACTGTGCCATCGTTACGGGTGTTCCCGAGAACATTGAACTGACGGCCTTCAGTCCCAGCGGACATGCTCTGGGCTTTGTGAAATCGGATGAACTGTGGGTCGCCGACTTTGCGAAGTCGGAGCTTCGGCAACTGACTCATGATGCCGGGCCGAGCATTCGCAATGGAAAAGCCGACTGGGTCTACTTTGAAGAAGTTTACAACCGCAGCTGGCTGGCCTGGCGATGGAGCCCCGACGGGCAACAGATTGCGTATCAGCAGTTCAACGACACGGCCGTCCCGAAGTTTCAGATCAGCGATCATACGACGGTCCAGCAGTCCATTGAGATTGAACACTATCCGAAGGCCGGTGAAACGAATCCGATCGTTCGGCTGGGCGTTGTCTCTGCCAATGGCGGACCGACTCGCTGGATCAGCACCGCCTCCTACGAGCCTCAGGACTTCATCCTAGCGCACTTCAACTGGCTGCCGGATGGTTCAACGGTCTACTGGTTTGCCCAGAATCGTATTCAGACGTGGCTTGATGTTTTGGTCGCCGATCTGAGCACCGGAGAAAGTCGCAAGGTCCTGCGGGATCAGACAGAAGCGTGGGTGGATAATCCGGGAGACATCACGTTTCTGAAAGACGGCAGCTTCCTGCTCTTCAGTGAACGCACCGGCTGGAAGCATCTCTACCACGTCGCCAAAGACGGACAGTTGACGGCTCTGACGAGCGGAGAATGGGAAGCGCGCGACCTGCTGGCCGTCAGCGAAGATGAAACCAGCGTGCTCGTGGCCGGCACGAA
Source organism: Planctomycetaceae bacterium (assembly GCA_046349695.1). Lineage (GTDB taxonomy): Bacteria > Planctomycetota > Planctomycetia > Planctomycetales > Planctomycetaceae > SXXK01. The sequence continues at coordinate 2,708 of JAXMBV010000070.1, forward strand.
GAATTCGCCGATTGCCGAAACGATCTGCCGAGTGTGGCTGTCAAAGCCCGGCAGTGACGTGCAGGTGTTGACTCCGGAGCCTGGCCAGCATTCGGCATCTGTCAGTCTTCATGGCTCATGGTTTGCGGATTCTGCCAGCAGTCTGACGAAGCCGGTGAAGGTGACGATGCGCGATGGTAATGGGAAGGAAGTGCGAGTGCTCTCCGAGGCGCCGGGTTTGCCCGTCGACAAGTATCAGTTCGGCACGGTGGAAATGCGTGACCTTCCGATGTCCGATGGAAGTACGACGAAGGGCATTCTCGTGCTTCCACCGGGCTTTGATCCGTCGAAGAAATATCCTGTCTGGCTGAAGACCTACGCAGGTCCTCATGCGCCGCAGGTCCGTGACAGCTGGAATCCACGGCTGGCCGATCACATGCTCGCCAATCTGGGCATCGTGGTGATCACCTTTGACCCTCGCAGTGCCAGCGGCTACAGCGCGAAGAGTGCGTGGCTGTGTTATCGCAAGCTGTGCGTGGAAGAGACGAAGGACCTCGTGTCTGTGTGTGACTGGCTGAAAGCGCAGAGCTGGGCTGACACAACAAAGATTGGTTTGAACGGGCACAGCTACGGCGGGTATTTCACGGCTTACGTGATGACTCATACCGATCGGATCAGCGCCGGGATTTCCGGAGCCCCGGTCACCGACTGGGCTCACTACGATTCGATTTACACCGAGCGATTCATGTCGACGCCTCAGGACAACCCGGAAGGCTACAAGGCGTCATCGGTTGTCGCGGCGGCGGCCAATCTGAAGGGACGACTGCTGATCCTGCATGGATTGAAGGACGACAACGTTCATCCGGAGAACACGATTCAGCTGATGCATGCTCTTCAGAACGCGGGTCGTCAGTTTGAAGTCATGTTCTACCCAACTGCCCGCCACGGCATCTTCGGCCAGCACTACAGCACGCTGATGTACAATTTCATGGTGGAATCGATGGGCAAGCCGGAAGCGAAGCGATAAGAAATATTGGTAGTAGCTAGGGCATTCCAGCCCGAGACCCTTCTCGAACTTGCCCGACTTGAGACATAGGAACGGACCCACCTGAAGGGATCGTCTCGATGGCAGAAATCAGAGACGCTTTCGAGCCTGAACCACCACCGGGCTTTCGAGGTCTACAGCGAGATTTGCCCATCAGCTGCTACGAACGGCATCTGCCACACTGGCGTCAGAAAGGAGCCACCTATTTCGTGACGTTTCGCCTTGGAGACGCACTACCTCCGGATGAGCTGAAAATACTCCAGGATGAACGCCAGCGATGGAAATCCAGACACCCGCATGCTCGGAGTGAAAAAGACCTCGAGGAGTTCGCCAGAATCTCGCTGCAGCGCGAAGAGCAATGTCTCGACAAAGGGTACGGAGCATGCTATTTCCGCGACCCCGAATGGGCCGAGAAGATGGCGAACGCGTTGCTTCACTACCAGAACGTTCGTTGCTTTGTTCCTTGTCTGACCGTGATGCCAAACCACGTGCATGTGATCATGAAGCCGCTTCTGGACTTCGAGCTCGAAGACACGCTGAAACTCATCAAGGGATATGTGGCAAGGCAGATCAATCTGGCTTTTGGAAAGAGTGGACCAATCTGGGAACAGGAGAGTTACGACCGGATCATTCGTGACACTGCTCACCTGCAAAACGTTATTCGGTACATTGG
>JAXMBV010000071.1:0-4220 GCA_046349695.1 Planctomycetaceae bacterium
CACTGGGGTTGTCGCGGACCGCTGGTGATCGACGCACGCGTGAAGCCTCATATGGCTCCGCCGCTCATTCCGGATCCGGCGGTTGTTCGTCGTGTCGACCAGCTTGGTGCGCCGGGCGGGCCTCTGCATGGCTACGTGTGACTGGAACCTTGCTATGTTCACTCGCCGGTTCAACGCCGCATGAACTCCAGCAACTGAAGCCGATGATCGCTCAGCACACTGGAATGAAGCTCATAGCGCAGCGCGTCCACCTGCGGACCGTGGATGCACTGGTCAATGGCAAGAAACGGAACAGGAACCGGCCACGTGTACGAGACGCCGCTGCCACAGGAATCGTAAGCGTGCTGATAGCCTTCCGGCAGTTCTGAAAACGCCAGTGAACGTCGGGGGGCATTGAAATCACCAACGATCAAATCGGGCTGACGCTCTTCAATCACCTTCAGGAACGGTCGCAGATAGGGATCTCGCCAGAGTCGAATGTTGGACGTCATATCGGCCATGATCAGCTTCACGGTGCCTGTCACCAGGTCGCACTCCACCGGCAAAGCCTCCAGCGCTCCGCCCGGGACTAGAGATTTGCCCAGACGAATGGGACCTCGGCCGGCGATGAGCATGTCTTTCGTTCGCTCGACGACATAGCCGGGAAAGTCTGACGCGGTGATCTGTTCACTCGGTTCCGAAAGCACGATGATATCGGCATCCAGTGTCCTGATCAGAGCCTTCTGTCGATCCCACCCCATCTTGCACCAGCAGATGTTCCAGTGAATCAGCCGAACCGGCGTATCCACAGAAGAACGTGCGCGACTGTCAAAATGGTTCTCCAGCATCACCACAAAGTACAACGGCGGCAGGGCCATCAATGCCAACAGCAGGCAGCGCCGAGAAGAACGCCGTCGAGCCTGCCACGCAAATCCCGCCAGCCACAATAGCAGAACGGGCGATGGGATATAGAACATCAGCCCGAAGAGCCAGCTGCTGTCTCGTGTGATCTGACCGATGCACCACAGCAAGAACACAGTCACCGTCATCGTCAGAATCAGCGTTGAGCAAATTGTCCGGAACTTCTGCACGGCGACAACCTGCCTGATTACTGAAGATGACGGAATGAGAAACTCGCAAACAGCGAATGAAAGACCTCGGACCACGCGTTTTCCGAACCCGGATCTTCGCCCACAATCTCCATTACGATGCCTCTTTCGTCAGGCGCTGGCAACCGCCCGAGACATCGCCGGAAGACGAAATTGACGCGGGAATCGGCGTCAGAATTCTGAAAGTCCTCACTCTTCAGGACTCGCTGAGCAGCATCCTTTGCCTGAGCGGCGACAAACGGACTGTTCATCAGGTACAGAGCCTGAGCCGGGCGAGTACTTTCATTGCGTCGGCCGACAACACTGTTCGGGTTCGCCGCATCGAAGATCTCAAACGCATCAAGGACGGAGTTTCGAAACGTCGGAACAAAAACACTGCGGCAGAACATCGGGTGATCGGCATGCTGGTATTCATTGTCGTACTGAGAAATGCGCTCGATCGTGGAACCGCCGACAATCTTCAGATCCAGTTGCCCGGAGATTTGTAAGAGGCAGTCACGCACGGTTTCTGCATCCAGACGGCGTTCGAACGCGTGTGTCCAGAGTCGGTTGCCCGGATCCGACGAAGCGACGCTGGAATCGGGAACAGACGACATTCGAAATGTCCGGGAGAGACAAAGCCTTCGGATCATTGTGCCGGGTCGACCAGGCATCCTTGTGAACCAGCGTTGACGCGAGAAAATCCAGGAGTTGCGGATGTGTCGGCAGTTCTCCGGTCGTTCCGAAATTGTCCGGAGTTCTGACAAAGGCCTTCGCCCATCACATTCAGCCAAATTCGATTGGCCCAGACACGTGCCGTCAATGGATTGGAATCCGAGGCAATCCATTCCGCCAGTTCGAGTCGCCCGCTGGATCCCGTCAGTTCATGTGCTGGACGTGATGACAGCGATGCCTGTTCCGTGACAGAAAGAAAGCCACGCGGCACGACGGGGCCCAGATTTCGAATTTCTCCCCGAACGTGCAGGTGCCAGTCGCCTGGCTGTTTCTCGTCCTCGACGCACATGGCAACCGGAGCATTGGGCTTCACAGCCGTGTGTTTCTTTCGCTCGTCTTCGAGTGACTTCAGGCGGGCTTCCAGTTGTTCACGTGATTGCCCGGCGAGTTCGGCCGGCATCTCACTGACAGGCATCAGAGACGTGGAAACGAATTGAATGGCATCCACAATGACGTAACCCGGAGAAGCCTGTTCGGCCAGCACCACCACTTTGGCCGGAGTGCCCGCACTGAAACGAAAGCGCCCGAGTTCGGCGAACACACCATCGCCCGGCGGCGCCGACTTCTGACTGACTTCGACCTGCGTTTCACCATCGACATGCGAGATCATGACAGGGATTCGGTCAGACCGACTGTCGGCGTGATTGATCACCATGCGAACAACGTATTCATCATCTCCGGGCAGCGTTGCCGAATAGGTTGCTTTGATGCCCTTTCGAGGCTGTCCGCTGTGATGATAGCCTTCGCCGATGAAGGGTTGCTGGAATTTCGAGTCTGTCCAGACGCCTTCGAGTACCGCGTCAGAATCATCGACGATGACACCTGCCAGATCCTTCAGGCCGGGAGCCGAGATTCTTGACCCGGGATTGCGAACCAGTTGTTTCAGCGAGGCGATTTGCTGTTCCAGATCGCTGTCTTTCTTCTTCCAGGCATCGACCGCCGCCTGGTCCACACCAAGCTTCAGGGGACGAGTGACCCAGCCGGACACGTTGCCTGGGACCAGGGCCTTTGTACTTCGGAAGATGCCCGCCAGTGCGTAGTAGTCAGTGGTCGGAACAGGATCAAACTTATGATCATGACAGCGAGCACATCCGAGCGTCATTCCCAGAAACGTTCGTCCCATGGAATCAATCTGTTCATCCACGACATCCATTCGCAGCTGTTCTTTATCCTGCTCCTCGTAGTTAATGGCTCCCAGCATCAGGTAACCGGAACCAATGACCTGTTCATCATGTCGCGAGTCCGAAGACGACGGCAGCAGGTCTCCGGCAATGTGCTCACGCACGAGTTGCGGGAAAGGTTTGTCACGTCGAAAGGAATCGATCACATAGTCACGAAATCGCCAGGCATCCGGGAGCATCATGCTGCGTCCGCCACCGGTAGATTCCGCATAGCGCACGACATCCAGCCAGTGTCGCCCCCAGCGTTCTGCATAACGAGGTGACTGGAGCAGGCGATCCACCACCCCGGCTATCGCTTCATCGGCATTCTGATTCCATGCCGCGATGAACGCCTCCTGTTCTTCCGGCTCGGGAAGCAGGCCTGTAAGAACGACGTACAGTCGCCGAAGGACAACATCCGGAGCAGCATCCTGCGGAGACGGCAACTCTGCCGGCCAGTCCGCGGAGATGAACTGATCGACTTCGTTGCGAACCCAGTCACGCCGTCCTTCCGGCAACAGTGGCGCAGCAACTGGACGGAAGCTCCAGAACGTGCGTCCCTTCTCGAGATCGATGGCGGCCTTTCGCACAGGAGCTTTGCCGGACCGGGGATCAACAGCCCCGTCACGGATCCAGGTTTCAAAGTCTGCAATAACGGTCTCGGGAAGTTTCCGGTCCGGAGGCATCTCGAGCCCGTCTTTGTAGTTCAGAGCCTTCAGCAGAAGACTCTCCGCAGGCTTGTCCGTTTGAAGCGCCGGACCGGAATCGCCACCGATGACCAGCCCCTCGCGTGAATCCACCAGCAGGCCGCCGCGCAGTTCTTTGGAGTCTGCAGAATGGCATTCGTAGCAGTGCCTGATGAGAACTGGCCGGATCTGGCTTTCAAAGAATGCGAGCTTCCTGGCGTCGAGTTTCGTGTCATCGGCCCGCGTGAATCCACACGGCAGGAGGACAGCAATGACGAACCATCGCAGAAGCGAGGCAGAGAGATCGGAACGTGGCGGCATGATGGCAGCTTCCCGGGAAGCAATGGGAATCAATCAGCCGGAACCGCAAAAAGAAATGGCAGCCATGAGGCCATTCGGAGTTTCAGGAAGCGGCCACAGACTGATTTGTCGTGGTCCCGCATGATACGTCGAATTTTCCATCAGCGCAAGAGAAGAGCCGTCGCGAAACCCGCACTTCGCGACGGCTCAGACCCCGAAACTGCTGCACTGCAGTGAGGACGTCAGACTGACTTTGCTAGACCGCTGTGTCG
>JAXMBV010000072.1:0-3635 GCA_046349695.1 Planctomycetaceae bacterium
TGAAGGATCGTCCGGCCGGCATCGGCACGATTGTCTGGACCGATGGTACTTCATCCTCCGCGGTGGCTCAGCAGGTGCCTCAGCCGGAACCTCCAAAGCCCGAGCCTCCAAAACCGGAAAACGGTGAAGCCGCTGCGAACACAACGACTCCGCCAGCCGACGGGGCCGCTCCAGCAACACCGGCTCCCGCGACTCCGGTTCCGCCAGCACCCAATTCCACAGAACCTCAGACGGCTCAGGCCGCATCCACGACTCCGGCGACCACGGCCAACGCCGACAAGGCGAATACCGACACAGCAAATTCCGACAAGAAGCCGGAGGAGCAGAAGAAGTCAGCGAAGGCCAGCTATGACGTGAACTATCCTCTGGGCGCGTTTGGCCGTTCTTCAATTCCTGAAGCAGCGAAGATGACCGCGTTCGTTCATGCGACCATCTGGACCTGCGGACCCGAAGGAGTACTTCAGGATGCCACGCTTCTGATCGACAACGGCAAGATTGTTGCCGTCGGCAAAGACGTGAAGATTCCGGACGGTGCTCATGTGGTCGATGTTCGAGGAACGCACATCACGCCTGGCATCATCGACTGCCATTCTCACATGGCGACCGATGGAGGTGTCAATGAAGGTTCACAGTCCATTACCTGCGAAGTTCGTATCTCCGACTTCATCGACGCCAACGACATCACAATCTATCGACAACTGGCCGGTGGCGTGACAGCCGCCAACATCCTTCATGGCTCCGCGAATCCGATCGGCGGCCAGAATCAGGTGATCAAACTTCGCTGGGGTCAGACGGGCGAAGAAATGAAGTTCCGCGAAGCTCCGGCGGGCGTCAAATTCGCACTGGGCGAAAACGTCAAGCAGAGCAACCGAACGGACGGCGGCGGTCGTTATCCAACGACGCGCATGGGCGTCGAGCAGGTTTACCGTGACGCCTTCGAAGCGGCTCGAGATTACGGTCGGCGCATGGACGCATGGAAGACCAGTCACCGTGGCCTGCCGCCGCGTCGCGATCTGGAACTGGAAGCTCTTTGGGAAATCCTTCAGGGTCAGCGATGGATCCACTGTCACAGCTATCGTCAGGATGAAATTCTGGCGTTCCTGCGAGTTCTCGAAGAGTATGGTGTGAAAGTCGGAACGCTCCAGCACATCCTTGAGGGTTACAAAGTGGCTGACGAGCTGGCGAAGCACGGAGCCATGGCGTCCGCATTCTCCGACTGGTGGGCTTACAAGTTCGAAGTGTATGACGCGATTCCCTACGCCGGTGCGATCATGCACAAGCAGGGCGTTGTTGTCTCCTTCAATTCCGACGACGGCGAACTGGCTCGACACCTGAATCAGGAAGCCGCCAAGGCGATCAAGTACGGCGGCGTTCCACCGGAAGAAGCGCTAAAGTTCGTCACACTGAATCCGGCAAAGCAGCTTCGAATCGATGACGTGACTGGCAGTCTGGAAGCCGGCAAGCATGCCGACTTCGTTGTCTGGAGCGGCGATCCTCTTTCAAACTTCTCACGCTGCGAACAGACATGGATCGATGGCCGTCGCTACTTCCAGCGTGACGAAGATGAACAGCTCCGAAAGCTGGCTCAGGAAAAGCGCAACACGCTGATCCAGAAGATCCTGAACTCCGGCGAAGAAATGCGTCAGCCGGGCGAACGCGACCGCAATCCTTCGGAACTGTGGCCTCGGTTCGATGAATACTGTGCTCACTTCAAACACCAGGCGGCTCAGCAGCTGCAGCTTCAGCGGCAACAGGCTGAACAGAAAGAATGACGAGTCACGACGCTGACCATCACTCTGTTTGTCTGACTGTTGTTTTCTGAAACTTCCGCGAAAAACTCTTGCAGATCAGGTTTGTGCCATGCCTCGATATCACTTCCGACGGATCGTCCAGTATGTCCTTTCCGCAGCACTGCTGGGAGGCGTGAGCGTAACGCCTGCGGCGGGTTCGGATCAGATTCCCGGAGCACCGCAGAAGAAGCCGATTGCTCTGGTGAACGGAGTTGTTCACACGCTGACCGGTCAGCCGATTCAGGAAGGCACCGTCATTCTGTACGAAGGCAAAGTGTCAGAAGTCGGTCACAAACTTCAGCCACCCGCCGGTGCGGAAGTGATCGACCTGAAGGGACAACACGTTTACCCAAGCTTCATCGAAGCTCATTCACATCTTGGCCTGCAGGAACTGTCGTCAACACGAGCAACCATCGATACCGCCGAAACGGGCAACATCAATCCCAACGTCAGCGCTCATGTAGCCGTGAATCCCGACAGTGAACTGATTCCGGTGACGCGAGCCAACGGTGTCCTCGTTGCATTGAGTGCACCCACAGGCGGAACGGTCAGTGGCAAAGCGTCCGTGATGATGCTGGACGGCTGGACGTTCGAACAAATGACGCTGAAGGCCGATGCCGGACTGTGGATCAACTGGCCTCGAAGCGGTTCCTCATTCCGAGGCGGCTTCTTTCCAGGTCCATCACCAATGCCAACTCCAGCGCCTGGGCCGGGACCTGCAGCAGCTCCGGCTCAGGGTGAAGGTGACTCCGGCGTGAAAGAACTGCGCGAACTGTTCGATCAGGCACGTGCCTATGTAAAAGCCCGCGCGGCGAATCCGGAAGGACAGCGATTCGATCTGAAACTGCAGGCGATGGAACCCGTCGTGACGGGCAAGATGCCACTGATGGTGGCGGCCGATCGAGCATCCCAGATTCAGTCGGCAGTTGCCTTCGGTGTTGAGCAAAACGTGAAGATCATCATCTTCGGCGGCTACGATGCACCGGCCTGTGCAGAGCTGCTGAAGCGCTACGATGTTCCGGTGATCATCGATTCGATTCACCGCGATCCTCAGCGCGATCACGAAAACTATGATGCGGCTTTCACACTGCCTGAACGTCTGCGGCGTGCCGGTGTTCGCTTCTGCATCTCCGGTTCAGGCCGCGCAGAAACCTACAACACTCGTAACCTTCCGTATCAGGCCGCAACGGCGGTTGCTTATGGTCTGCCACCGGAAGAAGGACTGAAGTCCGTCACACTCTATCCTGCTCAGATCCTGGGAATCGCGGACCGACTTGGCACGATCGAAAAAGGCAAAGACGCGACTCTGTTCGTTGCAACCGGCGATCCACTCGAAACCCCCACACAGATCACTCACGCCTGGATCCAGGGCCGCCGAGTCGACCTGACCAGCCGCCATACTCAGCTGAATGAAAAGTACACCGAGAAATATCGACAGCTTGGTGACAAGCGATAGGCGTCCCACGGAATTCCTGTGTCCAGTGCTGTCAGACCGGAGGGCTCGCGCCCTTCCGCTATTTGTGGCATGCTCCAATTGGTGTCGTTTCTGCAAACTCGCCGGAGGCTCGCTGGCGAGTTTTTTCATTGCTACGCTACTCGCCGTTCTTCCTGCCCACGTTCCTCCCGCCTTCCTTCCTCCGGTGTTTCATGTTGCGACCTTTCGCTGCGTGCATTGTCCTTCTTGCGCTGTCGACTGAGCTCTTTGCGTTTCAGGAAACGACAGATCCGTCCCGCTTTGAACTTACAGAACTTTCGCGAGGACTCGTGCAGCCGATGGAGCTGTGCGTTGCGCCGGATGGGACGGTGTACTTCATTGAACTGGCAGGAAAGCTGCGAGCACTCAGG
>JAXMBV010000073.1:0-1668 GCA_046349695.1 Planctomycetaceae bacterium
ACCGTTGAGATTCAGTTTGCCCAGAGCGTTCCTCAGTCCTTCCTGGGCATCAACATGAAGTGTGCTTCCTGCCATGACAGTTTTATTGACAGGTGGAAGCTCGACGAAGCCTATGGACTCGCCGCCATTTACTCGACGCGTCCTCTGGACATCCATCGATGTGACAAGCCGATCGGGCGTCAGGCGGTTGCAGCATGGATGTTCCCGGAAATTGGCCAGATTGATCCCGCCGCACCGCGTGAAGAGCGACTGCGACAACTGGCCGACCTGATGACACATTCGGAGAACGGACGGTTTACTCGCAACATCGTGAATCGACTGTGGTACAAGCTGATGGGACGAGGAATCGTGCATCCATTGGACGCGATGCAGTCTCCTCCGTCCAATGCCGACTTGCTCGATCAGCTTGCAATCGAATTGTCTGATCGAAAATACGATCTGAAGGAAGTTTTGTATCTCATCGCGACGTCGCATGCTTACCAGGCTCCCACAGTGGTTCGGGCAAAGGATGGGGGATCCGATGCGTCCGCGTGGACCGGGCCAGTGGCTCGCAGAATGACCGCGGAGCAGTTTATCGACGCGGTGTGGCAATTGACGGATGCCGCTCCTTCTGCCATGGACGCTCCGGTCCTGCGGGCTCGTCCGGCCAAAGACGGGCAACCGCCTCTTGAACTGACAGCCTCATGGATCTGGGGCGACAGCGCGAAGGATGGGAAGGCACCTCCAGACGGTGAGAAGATCACTCTGCGAAAGACATTCACTCTGAATGAAGATGTGCAGAGCGGCGGTGCAGTGATGACCTGCGATAACGGCTTCGTGCTGTACGTGAATGGCCGGGAAGTCGAACGCAGCGACGACTGGACTCAACCCAAAGCCGTTTCACTTCGGCCTCATCTTCGAAAAGGCGACAACACCATTCTTGTCGTCGCAAGCAATGCAGGAGGCTCACCAAACCCTGCGGGCTTTATCCTGCAGGCGGAGCTGAAGCTGGCGGATGGCAGCCATGTTACGTGGGCTTCCGATTCTTCATGGGAATGGTCTCCGAAGGTGGCGGCATCCAAGGAAGGCCGGTCCGGAGCACCCGGTGGACCATGGCAGAAGGTCACAGTCGTGCCGGCTCTTGACGTCTGGAATCAGACGATGCAGGCGACAGGAAGAAATCTGCTGTCACAGCTCGCGAACGGCGAACTCCGGATGGTGCGAGCTTCCTTGATGAAGAATGATTTTCTGATGCGATCACTGGGGCGGCCACATCGGGAACAGATCGTTTCCATGAGGCCGGATGAACTCACGACCCTCGAGGCAATTGACCTTTCAAACGGCTCCGTCCTGGCTGGGTATCTTGCCACCGGTGGCAGGTTGCTGAACGAACGCTGGAAAGATGATCGCGAGGGACTTGTCACGTCCATGTTCCAGTTTGCGTTCACTCGCCAGCCAACAGCAGAAGAGAAAGCAGCCATTCTTGAAGCACTAAGTGCATCGCCAACTGCGGAGCAGATTGAAGATGTCCTTTGGGCCGTCATGATGTCTCCCGAATTTCTGTTGATTCGCTGACACAAACCCAACATACCGACCAAACCGTAGTGGAACTCGCCAGAGTTCCTGCCCCAAACCGCACCGGAACTCGCCAGAGTTCCCATCCAATAACCTCAAGACAGCGACATTCAT
>JAXMBV010000074.1:0-1564 GCA_046349695.1 Planctomycetaceae bacterium
AGAACTATCGTGCAGGCGACAGAGCAGACAATTCGTCAGGTCGTACAGGAAGTGCTGACCCAGCTGGCAGGAAGAAACGGAGCTCACGGGACAAGTTCAGCGACCAATAACTGGGGCGTGTTCAATACAGTCGACGAGGCTGTCAGCGCTGCTCAGAAGGGTTTTGAGAAGCTGACTCGCGCGTCGCTGGATCAGCGCCGCACGGCCATCGACATCGTCAAGAGGATCTGCGATGAGCAGGCCGAAGAACTCGGCAAGCTTGAGTTCGAAGAAACGAAGATTGGACGGCTTGAGCATAAGATTGCCAAGCTGAAGGCAATCAAGACGGTCCCAGGCATCGAGTTTCTGCGAACGGACGCTGTCAGCGGAAGCAACGGCCTGACTGTCACCGAATACGCTCCTTTCGGAGTGATCGGCGCGATTACTCCAGTGACACATTCACTGCCAACACTGGCGGGGAATTTTGTCAACATGGTGGCTGCCGGAAATACGATCGTCTGCAATCCTCACCCAAGCGGTGCAAAGATTGCCTCTGAAGGCGTGCGACGCTTCAACAAAGCGATCTACGCCGCAACCGGCCTCGAGAATCTCGTCACGATCATCGGAACTCCGACGATTGAATCGGCTCAGCAGGTCTTCGATCATCGAGGGGTCAAGCTGCTGGTCGTCACAGGCGGACCGGCGGTCGCTCGAGCCGCTTTGAAAAGTCCTAAGCGAGCCATCGTTGCGGGCCCGGGGAATCCCCCTGTTGTCGTCGACGCGACCGCAGACATCGACAACGCAGCAAAGTCCATCGTGGCGGGTGCGGCGTTCGACAACAATCTGCTCTGCATAGGAGAAAAAGAAGTCTTCGCTGTTAAGGAGATCTTCGACCAGCTGATGAACGCAGTGGGAAATCATGGCGGTTATCGCCTGAACGCGACTCAGGTCGCAGCCTTCACTGCCAAAGCGTTTGCTCCTCCAAAGGAAGCGGGCGGACATTACATCCTGAACCGTGACTTCATTGGGAAAGACGCAGCCTGGCTGGCAGCCCAGATTGGCCTGTCGATCCCGGCTGAGACGCAGATTCTTTACGGTGAAACGGATGAGAATAATCCGTTCGTTCCTGAAGAGCAGATGATGCCTTTCGTTCCATTCGTTCGAGCCAACTGCAGTGATCACGCGATTGCTCTGGCGAAGAAGTTTGAACACGGCTTCGGACACACTGCCATCATTCATTCCCGCGACGTCCACACGATCACAAAGATGGCTCGCGTCATGAACACAACGCTGTTCGTCAAAAACGGCCCCTGCATGGCCGGCCTCGGACTGGGCGGCGAAGGTTATCTGTCATTCAGCATCGCAACTCCCACCGGAGAAGGAGTCACAAGCCCCATGACCTTCACCCGCCAGCGACGATGCGTCATGGTGGAGGATTTGAGGATTATCTGACTAGTTTTCAGTGTTCAGTTTTCAGTGTTCAGTGAGTAGTCTTCAGGGTTCATCAGCGAGAACAACATCACGGACTTTCAAGATGGCGTTTCAGTCGTTTGAGAATCTTGAGGTGTGGAAACGGGCCTGTCGT